>CAYLXK010000003.1:0-374576 GCA_964387685.1 uncultured Bryobacter sp. | reverse complement strand
GCCGGCAGCGGATTTGTGGCCCTTGGCCATTTGCCCGTGCAGCGCGTGGGCGCTGAGGGAGGGAGCGGATACTACGACAGGTTGCGAATTGGACATAAAAATTCCTCGGCTCCAGGATGCATGAGGGGGGAGGGGGAGAAGAGGGAACGACGAGGGAGTTTGTTGCAGGGAATGGAGATAAAAAGTTTGGCGGAAGGTGAAGCCCTTGCGGTCATCACTAAGTTTAGGGTTGGATGATGCTACGGGTGAAAACGTAGTATGAGATCCACGCAGTGAGGGGCTAGCGCTTCACGATAGCTTCAGCAGTGGCATTTTTGTTCGCGATTTAGGGTGGACATACGGGGATAAGACAGTCAACGGATTGAAAGGCAAGCCGTAGCGTCTAGAATCGATGTTTATGCTGCGCATACGACGGAAACGCAGGACGCTAGGAGAAGATCCTCAAATTCTGCCGCTTGGGAGCGTGCTTTACACAGCCCTCAGGCAGTCTAGGATTGTTACAGGCTTGGAGATGACCATATGGCGCCCGGTGTGACATCAAAGAACAACGGAGCCACATTAGGCTTTGAAGCAAAGCTTTGGCAGACGGCAGATAAGCTCCGAAACAACATGGATGCTGCCGAGTACAAGCACGTAGTTCTCGGCCTGATCTTTCTCAAATACGTCTCCGATTCCTTTGAGGAAATTCACGCCAAGCTTGCAGCGGGCGAGGGCGACAACGAAGGGGCAGATCCCGAAGATCAAGACGAGTACCGCGCCGAAAACACTTTTTGGGTGCCCAAAGAGGCGCGCTGGCCGTATCTCCAAGCCAGCGCCAAGCAGTCCACCATCGGCAAGCTGGTTGATGAAGCGATGATTGCTATCGAGCGAGACAACACTCGACTGAAAGGCATTCTCCCGAAAGACTACGCTCGCCCAGGCCTCGACAAGCACCGCCTGGGCGAACTGATCGATCTCATCGGCACTATCGGACTTGGAGACAAAGAGAACCGCGCCAAGGACGTGCTGGGCCGCGTCTACGAATACTTCCTCACCCAGTTTGCAAGTGCAGAAGGCAAAAACGGCGGTCAGTTCTACACGCCGTCCTGCGTCGTGCGCGTGCTGGTTGAGATCCTCGCCCCTTACAAGGGCCGCATCTATGACCCGTGCTGTGGCTCCGGCGGAATGTTCGTGCAATCGGAGAAATTCGTCGAAGCTCACGGCGGCAAGATCGGCGACATCAGCATCTACGGGCAGGAGAGCAACTCCACCACGCGCCGCCTTGCGGTGATGAACCTTGCTTTGCGCGGCATCGAAGCCGATCTAGGGCCCGAGCACGCAGACACGTTTCGACGCGACCTCCATCCCGACCTTCGCGCGGACTTCGTACTCGCGAATCCGCCCTTCAATGACTCCGACTGGTTCCGCAAGGACGATGACGTGCGCTGGCAGTTCGGAGTGCCGCCCAAGGGGAACGCCAACTTCGCCTGGGTGCAGCATTTCATCCACCACCTTGCGCCAAACGGGCACGCGGGTTTTGTTCTCGCTAACGGCAGTATGTCCTCGAATCAATCCGGCGAAGGAGAGATTCGCCGCACCATCATTCAAGCGGACCTAGTGGACTGCATGGTCGCCATGCCGGGGCAGCTCTTCTACAGCACGCAGATCCCTGTTTGCCTCTGGTTTCTCACGCGGAACAAGAACGACGGGAAACACCGCAACCGGAAACGGGAGACGCTTTTCATCGACGCGCGGAAGCTAGGGACGCTGATTGATCGAGTCCACCGAGAACTTGCCGATGACGACATCGCCAAGATCGCTGGGACATATCACGCGTGGCGAGGGGATAAAGGCGCAGGCGCATATACGGACGTGGCGGGATTCTGCACGTCAGCCACGACGGCAAAGATCGAAGAGTATGGATTCGTGCTGACACCGGGCCGGTACGTCGGTGCGGCGGAAGTAGAGGATGACGGCGATCCATT
The DNA here is from genome assembly GCA_964387685.1 of uncultured Bryobacter sp. Classification (GTDB taxonomy): domain Bacteria; phylum Acidobacteriota; class Terriglobia; order Bryobacterales; family Bryobacteraceae; genus Bryobacter. The sequence continues at coordinate 372,612 of CAYLXK010000003.1, read as the reverse complement.
CGAGGAGAAGATGCCGCGATTGGTAGCGGAGCTGAACTGCCAGTTTGCGGAGTCTGCGAAGTTAGAGGCCGCGATCCGGGCCAATCTGAAGGGACTCGGCTATGGCGGGTGAACCAGCAAGCGTCTGCCCGACGATCAAGCAAGTGCCGCAGGGTTGGCAGGTAAAGGCCCTGGGTCAAATCTGTTCGAAGATCGGTACCGGTGCCACTCCCCGAGGGGGAAGTGAAGTCTACTTAACCGCCCGAGTTAGCCACGCGCTAATCAGAAGCCAACATGTCTTTGATCGGAGATTTGACACTGAAGGATTGGCGTATATCTCGCCGACACATGCCGCAGAGCTTCGCAACGCGGAAGTCGCTTCCCATGACGTGCTTCTAAATATTACGGGTGATGGAGTAACCTTTGGGAGAGCGTGCATTGTGCCGGAGAGCATCCTTCCGGCCTGCGTGAACCAGCACGTGTCAATCATACGGCCCGACCACACCAAGTGCGATCCAGGATATCTCCTGTCTGTTCTGACCCACCCCTCGACCAAGCACTATATAGAATCTTTCAATTCTGGGGGCAGTCGCCGTGCAATCACCAAGGGGCATATTGAGTCCTTCGGAATTCCACTCCCGCCTCTCGCCGAACAGAAAGCGATTGCTGCGGTCCTCGGATCTCTAGACGACAAGATCGAGTTGAACCGGCGCATGAACGCGACGCTGGGGGCGATGGCGCGGGCACTGTTCCAGAGTTGGTTCGTCGATTTTGACCCCGTCCGCGTCAAGCTCGATGGCCGTAAACCCTGCGGCCTTGATCCGGCCACCGCCGCACTCTTTCCGGCTTCGTTCCAAGATTCGGAACTCGGTCACATCCCGGAGGGATGGGAAGTCCGTAGTCTCGACCAGATAGCTACCTTTCTGAATGGCCTGGCTCTGCAAAAGTATCCGCCTGACTATGGGCCTACTCTGCCAGTCATCAAGATTGCCCAGTTGCGTAAAGGCGACACAATCGGCGCAGATTTGTGCAGTGCGGACCTGCCGTCCGAATACGTAGTGCAGGACGGCGATGTTCTCTTCTCCTGGTCTGGTAGCCTCGAGGTCGAGTTGTGGTGTGCTGGGCCTGGGGCCTTGAATCAACATCTATTTAAGGTAACTTCGGCGGACTTTCCGAAATGGTTCTACCTCTCCTGGACCCTGCGCCACCTCGACGAATTCCGATCCATAGCCGCGGCCAAGGCTACTACGATGGGCCACATACAGCGTGGGCATCTGACTGCTGCGAAGGTGATTGTTCCGCCCTCGACTTTGCTGGAGGCGTTAGACGGGATTATTTCCCCATTGATTGAACAGATTGTCCTGAGCAAGATCCAATCACGCACTCTTTCTAAACTTCGCGACACGTTGTTGCCACGGTTGCTAAATGGCGAGATCCGTCTCAAGGAGGTGGGATAGATGCCGGTTGTCGAAGATATCGTACCATTAATGACTGGCGCTCGATACGTAGCTCAGAACATTACAGCCCCTGAGCGAATCAACCGCGCCATCGCAGGAATTGAGGGCAATCTCAAAGAAGATCCCGGCATCGTCTTCGACCATGCCAAGTCGTTGATTGAAATGACCTGTAAGACGCTGCTCAAGGAGTGCGGACTCGAAGCGGATATCAAGTGGAAAGTTCAACAGCTTGCCAAGTTCACACTGAAGACGGTGATCTTTATCCCCAACGGTCATCCCAATCCGGGTGTGGCCAAGGATAGACTAGAAAGCTCGCTAAGTAGTCTAGTCGGAATTGTTCACAGCGTTGGTGCATTGCGGAACAGCGAGGGAGAGATTGGGCACGGAACAGAGGCAGACCGAGTACCGCTAACGTCGTGCCATGCGGAGTTCGTCGCCCGTGCTGCGGACGCTGTCGTGAAGTTTCTGACAGAGTGCCATGTTAGCGCAAAGGAATCCAATGTCGAACCTCTCACGTACTCTGCGAATCCCACCTTCAATGACTACATTGACGAGCTACACCCAGCGATAGCAATTTTTACGGGGCAATATAAGCCGAGCGAAGTGTTGTATCAAATGGATCGGCAGGTGTATCAGGACGCACTCACCGAGTATCTGCAAGAACCGAAGGCGGAGGACGAATGATCTTTGAGAGCACGGTCGAGAAGGCAGCTCTGGAGCTGTTCGGGGAACTTGGCTACTCGACCTCCAGTGGACTCTCAGCTGCTCCAGGCGAGTCTGGCTCGGAACGCACCAGCTATAGCGAGGTGGTGCTTCGAGAACGATTGCAGTCCGCGATTGCCCGTCTGAATCCGAACCTGCCAGAATCCGCCAGAGAAGATGCATTTCGCAAGGTCCTGACTGTTGGAACACCGTCACTCGTACGTACCAATCGCGCGTTTCATAAAATGCTGCGCGACGGTGTAGTCGTTGAATATCGTCGAGCTGATGGCTCGATCGCGGGCGACATCGCGCGATTGATGGACTTCAACGATCCCGACCAGAACGACTGGCTGGTCATTGATCAATTCACAGTGATTGAAGCGGGGCACAATCGTCGCCCCGATCTCGTCGTCTTTCTGAATGGCCTGCCGGTTGGCGTGATTGAGTTGAAGAATCCGGCGGATGAGGACGCCACCATCTGGAGTGCCTATCAGCAACTGCAAACTTACAAGCACGAGATTCCGTCCCTGCTTCAGTACAACGAAGTGCTGGTGGTTTCGGACGGGCTGCAAGCGCGCGTAGGCTCCCTGACAGCGAATCAGGAATGGTTCAAGGTTTGGCGGACTGTGGATGGGAAGGGGACGGCATCGTCCACCATCCTTCAATTGGACGTGCTTATTCGCGGCGTGTTTGAACCGAAACGGTTTCTGGATCTGCTCCAGTACTTCGTGGTGTTCGAGGAGGATACCGACTCGGACAGCTTGTTCAAGATCATCGCGGGTTATCACCAGTTCCACGCCGTGATTGCTGCGACGGATGAGACGGTCCGTGCAAGTAAAGAAACCGGGGATCGCCGCGCTGGTGTGGTCTGGCATACGCAGGGTTCGGGTAAGAGCTTTTCGATGCTTTTTTATGCGTCGCGCATCATCCGCGAGCCAGCGATGGAAAATCCTACCATCGTTATGCTGACCGACCGGAACGATCTGGACGATCAGCTCTTCGGGCAGTTCCAGCGATGCCATGAGTTGCTCGGGCAGACTCCCGTGCAGGCGGTGGATCGGGAGACTCTGCGCGGCCTTTTGAGCGTGGCAAGCGGTGGCGTGGTGTTCACCACCATTCAGAAGTTCTTGCCGGAGAAGGGCGAGAAGATGCCTGCATTGAGCGACCGACGAAACATCGTGGTGATCGCCGACGAAGCCCACCGCAGCCAGTACGACTTGATCGACGGCTTCGCCCGGCACGTGCGGGACGCGCTACCGAAGGCGTCTTTCATAGGCTTTACTGGTACACCCATCGAGAAGACTGACGCGAACACGCGCGCGGTGTTTGGGGAGTACATCAGTATCTACGATATCCAGCAGGCCGTAGAGGATAAGGCGACGGTGCCGATCTACTACGAGAACCGCATAGCCAAGCTCAAACTCAACGCTCAGGAACTCCCCAAGATCGATGATGAGTTCGAGGAGATAACCGAAGGGGAGGAAGAGGATAACAAGAAGAAGCTGCGAACAAAGTGGGCAGCGTTGGAAGCTCTCGTGGGAGACCCCAAACGGGTCCATTTGATTGCAGAAGACTTAGTTTCTCATTACGAACGACGGCTAGAGGCCATAGACGGCAAGGCCATGGTGGTTTGCATGAGCCGTCGCATCTGCGTGGATCTCTACAACGCCATCATCAAAATTCGTCCACTCTGGGCAGGGGCGAAGAACGATGATGCTGATTCGGAGCAGAAGAACTCCGCCGTTGTGAAGATCATCATGACCGGGAGCGCTGCAGACGGCCCAGACTGGCAGCCGCACATCCGCAACAAGCCGCGCCGACGTGAATTGGCCACCCGCTTTAAGGACCCGAAAGATCCGTTCCGCATCGTGATCGTTCGCGATATGTGGCTGACGGGCTTTGATGCTCCGTGCCTACACACAATGTATTTGGACAAGCCTATGCGCGGGCATGGCCTGATGCAGGCGATTGCCCGCGTAAATCGCGTGTTCCGCGACAAGCCAGGCGGTTTGGTCGTAGACTACCTCGGGTTGGCAGACCAGCTTAAGCAGGCACTCGCAACCTATACGGAGAGTGGGGGACGGGGGAATCCAACTTTCGACACTTCGCAGGCTATAGCGGTGCTGTTGGAGAAGTACGAGGTCGCTTGCGATATGTTGCACGGCGTCGATTGGTCCGCATGGACCACCGGCACGGGGGCGCAGAAACTTTCATTGCTTCCCGCCGCGCAGGAACACATCCTTAAACAGAAGGACGGAAAGAAGCGCTTCATCCAAGTCGTGGCCGAAATCTCCCGAGCCTTTGCGCTATGCGCTGCGAGCGATGAGGCTACGGATATCCGGGATGACATTGCTTTCTTTCAAGCTGTTCAAGCGGCCCTGTCCAAACGGAGTGGGGAACGCCAGCGTTCGCCCGAGGAGGTGGATGCCGCTATCCGCCAGCTCGTTGCAAAGGCGATCGTTGCTGACGAGGGCATCATCGACGTCTTTACCGCCGCAGGCTTGAAGCGCCCAGACATCAGCATCTTGGACGAGCGATTTCTCGCGGAGATCCGAGGGCTGAAGCATAAAAACGTCGCGGCAGAGCTGCTCGAGCGGCTTCTAAATGATGAGATCAAGCTCCGTTCCAAAAAGAACGCGGTCCAGGGGCAGCTCTTCAGTGAGAAGCTGAAGCAAACGCTGAATTCCTATCACAACCGGGCCATCGCAACCCAGGAGATCATCGAAGAGCTGATCCGGCTAGCGAAGGACTTGGACGCAGCCTCCAAGCGAGGCGAGCACCTCGGGCTCAATGAGGAGGAAGTCGCTTTTTACGACGCGCTGGCAACGAACGAAAGCGCGAAGAGAGCCATGGGTGACGACAAGCTTAAAGTCATTGCTGGAGAGTTGATCCGCCAGGTTCGCAAGAGTGTGACGATTGATTGGCAGTATCGCGAAGGTGCCCGGGCAAAGATTCGCGTGCTTGTAAAAAGAATTTTGAAGCGACACGGATACCCACCGGATCTGCAAGAAGAAGCAGTGAAGATGGTGCTAAGACAAACGGAATTGTTGTGCGCAGAGTGGATTTAGGCGCAACGCGGCGGCGGCTATAAAGCAACTGCGGAAGAGCAAGCGGGCGGTGGTGTTGACCGTGAAGGGCGAAGCGGCGGTGGTGGTACAGGACGCCGAGGCATACCAGCGCCTATTGGACCTGGCGGCCAAGGCGACGGCAAGAGAAGGCATCCGGCAGGGGTTGAGCGAGGCGGCAGAGGGCAAGGGACGGGACGCGCGCGAGTTTTTCGCCGAGTTTGAAGCCGAGCATGGTCTATTGCGTTAGCATGCTGCCCCGCGCCTAGCGGGATTTCGCCGGAATTTTCGATTCCATTCAAGCGGAAGAGGTGGAGGCGGCGAGACGCTGGTTCTATGGATTGCAGGCGGCCATCGTATTGCTCTAACGTTGGACTGGAACGATTTCCGAAGAGGTGCGCTTTTGCTCCCGAGACCCGGAAGCTGCGCCAGTTGCTGTACGGAAAGAAAGCCCATGTTTACAGGGTCTTGTTTCGAGTGCTGGAGAGACCGCGCGAGGTGCAGGTGGTGCATATTCGACATGGAGCGCAAGCAGAGTTCCGGGGCGATTGACCGCCTAGCGAGCGGACAGGCCTTGGGGGAAGGCGGGAGCGTGTCGCGGGAACGGGTCGCAGGGCGGGGGGCGGAATATTTGCTTTGTTTTGAAGGGGAAGGCGGAGGAATATAGCAATCGCGCCGGGGGAGGGTGCTAAGGGTAGAGTGGCAGGATTTGCCGTTCGTGTAGGGCTGGAGCAGTGGCTGAGGTGGGCGAGTGGAATCGATGTTTGAAGAGGTGGGCGAGGCGGGGCGGATAGAAAGCGCGGCCTGGGAAAAGAAGGCGCCGCGGAGCGGAGGCGGAGTGGAAGAGCTGGCGCGGCGGTGGGGCCTCCAAGTGGATGCCAAGCAGGCGGAATTGCTGCGGAGCCCGGCGCGGCGGGTGATTTTGAATTGCTGCCGGCAGTGGGGCAAATCGTCGTTGGCGGCGGTGAAGGCGCTGCAGACGGCGATGGAAGAGCCGGGGGCGACGGTACTTGCGATGTCGCCGTCGCGGCGGCAGAGCGGAGAGTTTTTACGCAAAGTGAAAGAGTGTTTGGCCAAACGAGGCGGCGGGAAGGCGGGGACGGACGGCGTGAACGAGCTCTCGGTGCAGCTGGAGAACAAGAGCCGCGTGGTGGCGCTGCCGGGCGTGGAGGCGACGATGCGGGGATTCTCCGCCGTGGACTTACTCGTTGTCGACGAGGCGGCGCGGGTGGCGGATGCGCAGTATTATGCGGCGGGGCCGGTGCTGGCGGTGAAAAACGGGGCGCTGTGGCTGCTGTCGACGCCGTTTGGGGCGCGGGGATTTTTTTGGAAGGAATGGATGGAGGGCGGCGAGGAATGGTTCAGGGTGGAGGCGCGGGCGGAGGAGTGCGCACGGATTGCGCCGGAATTTCTGGATAGCGAACGGAGGAGGCTGGGGGCGGAGTGGTTTCGGCAGGAGTACGAGTGCGAGTTTGTAGGGGGCGAGGGGCAGGTGTTTGCCGAAGAATGGCTGCGGGATGCCGAGATTGAGGACGAGGCGGAATTGCGGCTGTGGTGAGACGCGAGATTGCGGTGCGCTATCACCTGGGAGTGGATCTGGGGATGCGGCAGGACTATACGGCGCTGGCGATTGTGAAGGACTGCGTGGCGACGGTGGGGGCGCGCGACCGGTTGACGTATGAACCCGAAGTGGAGGCGAGGAAGACGCTGGTGATGGCGGAGAGGGTGGCGCTGGGGACGGGCTATGGGCGGGTGGTGGAGAAGGTACGCGAGATTGTGGAGAGCGAGGCGCTGCGCGAGCGCGAGATGGTGGTGGCGGTGGATGCGACGGGCGTGGGGGCGCCGGTGGTGGAGGCGCTAAGAGCGAGGCTGAGGGGGAGAGGGGGACGGGGCTGGTTGAACCTGGCGCCGGTGATTTTTACGAGTGGGCAGGCGGGGCACTGGAGGAACGCGGAGTATTTTGCGCCGAAGAACGAATTGATGGAGGGGCTGGCGCTGGCGATGGAGAGGAGGGAATTGAAGATGGTGGCGGGGGGACGTTTTGTGAAGGAATTGCAGGGGGAATTGCGGGGGATGCGGAGGGAGATGGGGAGGAAGGGTGAGCGTTGGAGGAGCGTGGGGGAGCACGACGATTTGGTGATGGCGCTAGCGCTGGCGTGGTGGGGGACGCAATACAGGCCGCTGGCACGGAGGTGGGCGGAGTTATACCGCTAACTACACTGCTAACTACACGGCTAGCTACACGGCTAATTGCTGGAGGATGCCGTCGGCGACGGCGATGGCGGGCTTCAAAGCGGCGACGTCGTGGATGCGGACGATATAGGCGCCGTTGAGGATGGCGGCGGTGACGCCGGCGGCGCCGGCGAATTCGAGCTCGCGTTCGGTGGAGGTGGCGACTAAGAGCTTACGCGTGGGGCCGACCATGTAGGGGACGCCGAGGTGCGCGAGGAGACCGAGGCGGCCGAGGATGTCGTAGTTTTGTTCTTTGCGCTTGCCAAAGGTGAGGCCGGGATCGATGACGAGGCGATATTTTTCAATGCCGACGCGGAGGGCGCGGTGGACGGCGGCGTCGAGGTCTTTCAGGATGACGCCCATGACGTCTTTGACGGGGGGGAGCTTGCCCCAGGAATCGGGGGTGCCGCGCATGTGGTTGAGGATGAGGCCGGAATCGTGGTGGAGGACGCTTTTGGCGAGGAGGGGGTCCCAGGTGAGGCCGCTGGGATCGTTGATGATTTCGGCGCCGAGGGCGAGGACTTCCTCGGCGACGCTGCCTTTGTAGGTGCTGACGCAGATGGGGACGTTGAGCTTGCCGCGGAGGCGCTTGAGGACGGGGAGGAGGCGTTCGAGCTCTTCGGATTCAGAGATGCGGGAGGTGCCGGGGCGGGTGGGCTCCGCGCCGATGTCGATGACGTCGGCGCCTTGTTCTTCGAATTCGACGGCGCGGGCGAAGACGCGATTCGGGTCCATGGATTTGGGGCCGTCGAGGCCGGAGGGGGAGACGGAGATGGGGGCGACGATGAGGGTGCGCTGGCCGAGGCGGAGGGTGCGGGATTTGAGCTTCCACTCGATATTGCGTCTTTTCACTGAGTGGGCTCCGTGAGTTGAATCCAGCGGTATTTTTTGCCGAGGCGGACGACGAATTCGCCGGGGGGCATGCGGTGGGTGGGGTTAGTGATGGTTTCGAGGGTGACGGCGTTGCCGACTTTGACGGCGCCGGATTTGATGTGGGTTTCGGCCTGGCCGCCGCTGGAGGCGAGGCCGGCGGCGACGAGGATGGATTTGAGGCGGGGGTCGGCGGTGACGGCGTGATTTTCGGGCGGGGGGATGGAGCCCCAATTGGAGGCGGCGGAATCGGCGGCTTCTTTGGAATGGAAGTCGGCGACGATGCGCTGGGCGAGATCTTTTTTGGAGGTGAGGGGGTCGAGGGTGGCGATGTCGGCGAGGGGGAGGTCGGTGAGGAGCTCGTAGTAGCGGGGGACGAGGGCGTCGGGCATGTTCATGATTTTTCGGAACATGTCGGTGGGGGCTTCGGCGATGCCGACGTAGTTATTTTTCGATTTTGACATTTTCTCGACGCCGTCGAGGCCTTCGAGCAAGGGGACGGTGGCGACCATTTGGGGGACGAGGCCGTAATCCTGCATGAGGGCGCGGCCGACGAGGAGGTTAAATTTCTGGTCGGTGCCGCCGAGCTCGAGGTCGCAATTGAGAGCGACGGAATCGTAGCCCTGGGTGAGGGGGTAGATGAGCTCGTGCATGGAGATGGGGATGCCTTCTTTATAGCGCTTCGAAAAATCGTCGCGTTCGAGGAGGCGGGCGACGGTGTAGCGCGAGGCGAGGCGGACGATGTCGTAGATGTCCATTTTGCCGAGCCATTCGGAATTGAAGCGGATTTCGGTTTTGGCGGGGTCGAGGATTTTGAAGACCTGGGACTTGTAGGTTTCGGCGTTGGCATTGATTTCGTCGCGGGTCATGGGGGGGCGCATGGCGTTGCGGCCGGTGGGGTCGCCGATGAGGCCGGTGACGTCGCCGATGAGGAAGATGGCGGTGTGGCCGAGGTCCTGGAAGTGCTTCATTTTGCGGAGGAGGACGGTGTGGCCGAGGTGGAGGTCGGGGGCGGTGGGGTCGAAGCCGGCTTTGACGCGGAGGGGGCGGCCCAGCTTTAGGCGTTCCAGGAGGTCTTCTTCGCGGATGATTTCGGAGAAGCCTTTGCGGAGGTAGGTGAGTTGGTCCTCGAGGGAAAGCACTGCTATTGATTGTAGGGGAACGCGTTGGATGTGCGAGGTGCGCATCAAGGCAGCACATTGGGTGATGCTATGATGCAGGCATGAGAACGACGGTGACCTTGGAGCCTGATGTGCAGGCCCTCTTGCAAAGGGCCGTGGAGGAACGAGGTATTTCGTTCAAGGAAGCGCTTAATTCGGCTGTGCGGAGAGGCTTGACGCAGCCAAGCCAGAAAAAGCGGCGATTCGTTCAGAAAACGGTTTCGCTTGGAAAAGAGCAGTATTTCCGTTGGGACAAGGCGCTGGGCGTTGCGGCGGCGATCGAGGACGAAGAGTTGGTGCGAAAACTCTCGATGCAAAAGTGATCGTTGTCGATCTCAATCTACTGCTCTACGCGATCAATGCGGACGCGCCTTTGCATGGAAAAGCGAAGGCTTGGCTCGAAGCGGCATTATCCGGTACAGAAACGATTGGAATTCCATGGACGGTGATCCTGGGGTTCATACGGCTAACGACCAGACCCGGGATTTTTGCGAAGAGTCTGGAGCCCGAGGCGGCCTTCGAAATCGTTGAGGCTTGGTTGGCCGAGCCGTTGGTGATTGCAGTGGAAGCGAGGGGCCGGCATCTTCAGACGTTACGCGATTTATTGGTGCCGGTGGGTACGGCGGGAAACCTAACATCGGATGCACATCTGGCCGCGCTGGCGATAGAGCATGGGGCGGAGCTTTACTCGGCGGATAGCGATTTCGCTCGTTTCGTCGGATTGCGTTGGCGGAATCCGCTGGCTTAGTAGGGGAAGCGCCGTTTCCAGTCGGCGAGGTCCATTTCGAGGCCGAGGCCGGGGCGGTCGTTCAACTTGACGTGGCCTTTTTCGACTAGGGGCAGGGTGCCTTTGGTGAGGTCGTGGTAAACGCGGGCTTTTGCGCCGTCCCATTCGTTGAAGAGGAACGACTTTACGCTGGACATGGCTTGGACGCTGGCCATGTGGGCGATGGGGCCGTACCACATGTGGGGGGCGATCTCGACGCCGTAGACCTCGCCGAGGGCGGCGATCTTGCGGATTTCGGTGATGCCGCCGCAATGGATGATGTCGGGCTGGATGATCATGGCGCCTTTGGCCTCCAAGAGCTCCTTGAACTGCCAGCGGTGGAGGAGGCCTTCGCCGCCGGCGAGGGGGACTGGAGATTGCGCGGCGATTTGACCTAAGGCGGAATTGCTCTCGCGCCAGACGGGTTCTTCGAGGAACATGACGCCTAGGGGCGCAACGGCGCGGGCGAGATCGAGGGCGCTGCGCATGGAGTAGGTCTCGTACATCTCGAGGCAGATGTCGAGTTTGCGGCCGACGGCTTTGCGGATGGCGGAGACTTCGGCTACGACCTGATCCAAGCGCTCGCGTTCGGTGGAGGCGCGGGGGATGACCCATTTGACGGCGGTCCAGCCGTCTTCGACGGTTTTGCGGGCGAGGTCGGCGAGGGCTTCGGGGGAGCGGACCTGCAAATCGTTCGACCAGTGGCTCCAGTAGACGCGGAGGGGCTTTTCGTTGTTTGCGCCGAGGAGGCGCCAGACGGGGGCGTTGAGACGTTTGCCTTCGATGTCCCAGAGGGCGATGTCGATGGCGGAGAGGGCGGTCATGAGGACGCTGCCGTCGCGCCAGCGGTTGGTCGAGTAATAGAGGCGGTTCCAGTGGGCTTCGACGCCGGAAGGGTCGAGGCCTTTGAGGTGGGGTTCGAGCCAGGCAACGGCTTCGGCCATGAGTTGGGCTTTGCCGGGGAGGGAGGCTTCGCCGAGGCCGACGATGCCTGAGTCCGTGTGGACTTCGACGAAGACGTATTCGCGGTTGGAGAGGCGGCAGAGGTGGGTGGCCAGGCGAGTGATTTTGACGGGGGAGGCGGCGCGGAGGAAAGGGGTGAGGAGAAAGGCGCGGCGAGGGAGCATGCATTAGAATTTATCGAAACTCATGCTGGCTCGTGCCCGCCGCGAACATGACTGTTGCGAATGCGCCGGCCCAGAGCGCTGATCGCCGACGGCGAAGCGGCCAAGCGCTTAACTCGGCATTCCCAAATGGTAATAGGGCGCCAGCCGAGATCACGAAGCATGCGCTTGGCGGAATGATCTCGGACACGATTGCGATCAATCTTGGCTCGCCAGTAAGAAGTATTGGTTTTGGGAACCCGGTTGTCCCGGAGGCATCGGTGTCCGTGCCAAAAACACCCATTAACGAAGATGCAAACGCGCCACTTGGGCAGGACGAGATCCGGTTTACCCGGCAAATCGTGTAGGTGCAGCCGGAAGCGAAAGCCTGCACGATGCAATGTCGAGCGAACAACCCTTTCCGGTTGGGTGTGCCGGCTTTTGACTGCCCGCATTATGTCGCTACGTTGACTGTGGAGGTCCGGCAAGCAGAAATCAGTCCTTCAATTCGATACGAAGGCTAGGGTCTGTTTCGAGCGAATCGACGATCTCGTTGTAGCGATCAATGAGTTCAATCACTTTAGACTTGCGTTCTTGTTCCTCGAATCTTCCCCATTCATGTATGTTGAGCGCAATAAATTGTTCTATCTCAAAAATGTCGATGCGTTCTTCGATTTCAATGTCGGCAGCTAAAGATTCGGCCGCTTCCATCCGGCGGCGAACGGTCACTAGGATTGGGCGGAGGCCAGCTTTCAGATTTTGTTCACACTTTCGAAGAACCGCTTCCCCCGGGGCAGTGGTAACGTGGATCGCGACATTACCGACCAAAAAATCGCCCGCCCGCTGGCCCGGGGCGTCCGCCGTGGTGAACGTATGCTGCGTTACTTTCTCAGGGCCCATGGCACAGGCGAGTTTCGCCCCAACGAGATGTTGCAAGAGAGCCCCGGAGTGGAATACGCCTTGGCCTTGCTTTTGACGATCCACCGCCTGATCCACTAAAGACCTAATAATGGTGCGGAGCCCTTTGGAAGCATCTACCTCCAGTTTGATCGGCTTGGAGGCGAAAAAAGCTTCGGCTTGATGGACCCAGAAAGTTTCAATCGCATCGAGGTCCGCAAGACCCGCCGCAGCCAGCGCATTCAGGGCCAACACGTACTCCCGCATTGCATTCAGGCTGCCTCGGGATGTTCGTCCTCCCTCTTGGGCCAAGACCTTATGGATGCCATGTTTTTCCAGAACGGCTTGGACTGCGCCTTTTCCCAATCCTAGGACTTGACCGCCACCGACCGTGAGGAGCGAGGTGGGATTCAGAGGCAAGCCCTTTTGACGGGCGTGTTGGGTGACTACAAGGGCAACACTAATGGCACCCTTTTTGCCGACGAAGCGTTTGTTTTTAGCGAACTCAGTCAGCCGCGCGAAAAGATCTCGATCCATCGGTTATGCCACGACAGTGCGTTCGACGATAGGCCTGGGCATTGGGCGCTTCAGGTTCGGCTCCAAAAGTGGCTCGAGGAGATGGTGCGCCAAGAATCTAACGACGGGGACAGCTAAACCGTCACCGGCAAGATGATACGCATCGTTGTAATTCGCCGGGAGTTGATAGGTGTCTGGAAGACCCATTAGTCTAGCTGCCTCTCTCGGCGAAATCAGTCGAGTGAGAACATACTGGCCCTCGATAACGATCAATGTCTGGCGGCTGGAGCCACCGACCGGTGTCCGAAGGCAACCGGCAACATTGTCAAAGCGGACTTCGGCCCGTTGCCGTCTTTCTCCGTGTTCGTTGGCCCGAGTGCGCCGGTATATCGTTCCAACAACAAGCGTACCCTGCCGTTTTGCATTTTCGACTTTTTCTATGTTCCGTTCCGACATCATCGAAAGCAATCTTTTCGTCTCTTCGGGAGTATGCCATTTCACACCATGCGGTTGCTGTTCGATCAAGTCTCTCAAGGTCGTCTTGTGGCCTTCTGGCTTGGGCAAACACCACCACAGCCACGATCGCTTGGTTTCAGCAGGCAGGCGGTCGTAAGCATTTCGAAGTTGAGTGGGATGCCATAGGTCGCTGGGAGCGCTCGCGAATAACGTTTTCGGGACTGCGAGGGAAGCATCGAGGGCAACAATGAATAGTCGCGGGCGCGATTGCGGCAGAAAATGAGCCGCGTCCATCACAAGAGCTCCGACGTTATAGCCGCCCGCGACAAGCGCCTCTAGAATAGCGGCAAAATCTTTCCCGTCATGCGAAGTAATAGCGCCAACGACGTTTTCCAGAACAATTGATTGGGGCGCCCGAGCTTCCGCCCGAAGACGTCGAACCAGATCCCAGAAGCGCCAAAAAGTCCCGCTCCGCGCCCCGACCAAACCGAGCCCGTTGCCCGCCAGGGAGAGATCCTGGCATGGAAAGGAGGCCCATGCCAAATTGGCCTTCCCTGGAAGATCGTTTGTATGCACGTCCTTGATGTCAGTCTCAAGTAGGTGTTCCCCGCCCCAGTTTCGTCGATAACTGGCAGCCTTCCTGGCGTCGAAGTCATTGGCGAAAAGGCATTTCCATTCTGAACCCAAGCCAGCCCGGGCCATACCACCTCCGGCAAAGAATTCGTAGAAACCAAGATTTCGATTTGGCATGAGGGGGGTAGCGGCAGGCTGCGCGCCTGATTTTATGCTACCGCCAGTTCCGTGCGGCCCAGGTTTTTGCTGATCGACCTCAAAAAGGTCGAGTTGTTTCACGACAGTCATATCGACCGTTTTGGAGGCGCAATTGAAGGGAACAAGCTCGACCGCAGCGGGCGATGTAGTTTATGGAAGTATTAGGAGATGAAGATATCAGTCAAAGCGGAGTATGCGCTGGAGGCGATTTTCGATTTGGCGATGCAGCCGGGGACGGAGCCGGTGCGGATTGCGGATATTGCAAAGAGGCGGAAAATTCCGCAGAAGTTTCTGGAGCTGATTCTGTCGAACTTGAAGCAGGGCGGGTTTGTCGAGTCCAGGCGGGGGGCGGATGGAGGCTATCTGCTGGCGAGGGCGGCGGGGCAGATTACAGTGGGCGAGGTGATCCGGCATATCGATGGGCCGGTGGAGCGGCGGGGCGAGAATAATGGCTTCGAGGACTTTTGGGCCCGCGTGGACAAGAGTATGAGCGAGATTGTGGACAAGACGAGTTTTCAAATGTTGGCCGACGAATGGCAGGCCAAGCAGAGCTTGTATATTGCGAACTGGGAGATCTGAGCGAGACATGAATATCTATAACGACAATTCGCTATCGATCGGCAAGACGCCGCTGGTAAAGCTGAGCCGGGTAACAGAGGGCGCGGGGGCGACGGTGCTGGCCAAAATCGAAGGACGGAACCCGGCCTATAGCGTGAAGTGCCGGATCGGGGCGGCGATGGTGTGGGACGCCGAGGAGCGGGGCTTGCTGGGGGCCGGCAAAGAGATTGTAGAGCCGACGTCGGGCAATACGGGCATTGCGCTGGCGTTTGTGGCGGCAGCGAGGGGGATTCCGATCACACTGACGATGCCGGAGACAATGTCGATTGAGCGGCGCAAGGTGTTGAAGGCGTTTGGGGCGAGGCTGGTGCTGACGCCGGGGCCGTCGGGCATGCGGGGGGCGATTGAAGAGGCCGAGAAGATTCGGGCGAGCGAGCCGGAGAAATTCGTGTTGCTGCAGCAGTTTCAGAACCCGGCGAATCCCGCGATTCACCGCAAGACGACGGGACCGGAGATCTGGGAGGATACCGAGGGCGGGATGGACGTTTTCGTGGCGGGCGTGGGCACCGGCGGGACGATTAGCGGGGTGAGCCAGTACTGGAAGCTAGACCGGAAGAAGTCGTTGTTAAGCGTGGGCGTGGAGCCAACGCATAGTCCGGTGATCACACAGGCGATGAACCAGGAGCCATTGAAGCCGGGTCCGCATAAGATCCAGGGGATTGGGGCGGGATTTATTCCAAGGACGCTGGATATGAGCATGGTGGACCGTGTGGAGCAGGTGACGAACGAAGAGAGCGTGGAGATGGCGAGGCGGCTGGCGAAGGAGGAGGGGATACTGTGTGGGATTTCCTGTGGGGCGGCGGCGGCGGCGGCGGTGCGGCTGGCGAAGGAGCCGGAGATGAAGGGGAAGACGATTGTGGTGGTGTTGCCGGATGCGGGGGAAAGGTATTTGACGAGTGTGTTGTTTGAGGGGATTGGGGAGTAGGGGGAGAGGGCGGCAGACGGTGCGCACCTATGCTCCATTGTTGCTCGCCAGTTTGTGCCTAATCTTGTCGCCGAACGTCGTTTGGTGCGAGGAAGCGGAGAAGCGAGCCAAGGATCTAGTCCAATTCCTAACCGTCAAGCCGGAAGGGCCGACTGCTATCTATCGACAGATGGGGCTATTCAGTTGTGGTCTGGTTGCGCCTGAACTCGAGGCTGCGGACGCGCTGGTTGCCTTGGGGCAGAGGGCCATTCCCGTCATCGAAGGAAGGCTTGAAGAGCTCGAGAATGTCGGTTCTGGGGATCGTTATGGACTTGGAACTTTGGAGATCGCCTATTCCAAGATCCTCGGGAGCAGGGCTTTTGCGCGAATTCGAGACACGCGGTCTAGAGAGGTCGACATCTCTCGACGCCGGTCACTGGATGAGGCTTGGGCCTATGCTTTGGGGGTCGACTCCTTTGTGTCGGATTCGACCAGTCCGCTGCCTAGAATCCGCTGTCGCGGGGGTCACGCCTTCAAGGACACGCTTGATCGAATGGCGGCTGCATGGTTCCAAAGCGATCCAGTGAACTTTATCCAAATTGTGATGCCTTCTGTTCAAAAGGTCTTGTTTGAAGAGTTAAGACCTCGGTCTTGGCAAGAGATGCGCGCCAGCATACTCGGCACTCCAGCCGAGAAAAGATGGGAATTTGGATATCAGTTTCTAACGACCAGAGACCTAGGTGGCAAGAATAACCCTCTCGGCACAAAGCGGGTGGAGATGGATACGCTGTTGGTAGACCGCATTGGCAAATCTTGTGGTCGCCTCACCCTGGTATTCGAAGAGGAACGGGACCAGGGATACCGGATCGCAAATACCGACTTGGGCCACGTGCTAAAGGCTATTTCGGCCTGCGCGAAAGACTAGTTTAGTTCGCGCTTCCTGATTGCGTAGGTCGCGATGACCCGTGGCAGATGGGCGCAATGCGAGGACGAAGGGAAGAAGAGAATGTATTTAAAGGAAGATGGCGGGCGCTTGTTTTCGGGTGAAAGCAGAGTGCGCGCCGTAGTAACGGGGATATGAAGAAGTAGTCGGAATTGCGGGTTAGGCGGTTAGGGTGAGGCTGGCGAAGGAGCCGGAGACGAAGGGGAAGACGATCGTGGTGGTGTTGCCGGATGCGGGGGGAAAGGTATTTGACGAGCGTGTTGTTTGAGGGGATTGGGGAGTAGGAATTCCTATAAACTAAAGGCCACGTGCGTGGATTGAGCCACATCGGGATGGCAAGCGTCCTGCTGATTGTATTCAGCAAGGCTCCGCTCGCTCATTTCCACCACGACGATGAGGATGCTGGACATGGGCACGCGCGGGGTGCGGCGCACGCCCATTTGGCACTCGAAGACGGGCATGGGCCCGAACTAGAGGAAGAGGACCATGATTCCGATGCCCGCTTCCTGGACTGGTTAGCGGGTGACGGGACGGCGGGTACCCGATTTGAGATTGCACTGTCTTGTCAAACCTGGGAATTCTCACTAGAGATCCATGAGCCTAGCGCCCAAGCGCCCGCCGCACGAAGCCACGATCCCCCGGGCCTCGCGTCGCTCCCGGGCCGATCTCCTCCCGCCTAAAGCCTCGCCTCAGCGCTCGCTCTGAGCGCGCGTGATTCCTATTGCCAAAATTTAGATTTCGTTTGAGGTGGCTTTATGCATTTGCCTAGCCGTGCCCCTCGTCTCAGTGTGCTATTCGCAATGACTTTGCGGGCGCAGGACTGGACGGAGGCGCAAGTAGTGGAATTGTTTTTGTCGCAGAGCCCAATTGTGCGGGAGGCACGGGCCCAGATGGCGATCGGGGCGGCGGAATACCGGGGGAAAACGGCGCTGTCGAATCCCTCGATCTCCGTGAGCCGGGAGGGCGCCGGGAGGACCGAGTTTTATCAAGCGTCGCAGAGTCTGCCGACAAGTGGGCGAAGGCCGTTGCTGCGCCAAGCGGGTGTAGTGCAGGCGCAGGCGCTTGAGCAAGAGGGCCGGTTTAACCTGTGGCGGGCCCGGTGCCAGTTGCGGCTCGCGTTTTTCCGATTGTTGAGCGCGCAGTTGCGGGCCGAGGCGTTAGGGGAGGCGGCCCAGGAAATGGAAAGCGTGATCGAGATATTGGCGGCGCGCGAGCGCGAAGGAGAAGGCTCGAAGGTGGACCGGATGAGGGCCGAACGCGAAAGGACGGAGCTGAGGGCGGAATGGGGACTAGGAGAGGCAAGCATGGCGATCGAGCGCGGAGAGTTGCTGGCCTTTTTGCCGAAGACGGCGGGGATGTTGCGGGCGGCAGGAAGTTTGGAGTTGCCGGTGATTCCGAGCGAGGCGGCGGAACTGGTGGAGAAGGCGTTGGCGGCGCGGCCGGACATTCAGGCCGAGCGCAAGCGGATGGAGCAATATCACTGGGAAGAACGAGCCGCGGAACGCTTGCGCGTGCCAGAACCCACGATTTTCGCGGGGCTGAAAAGGGCCGAAGTAGGGCAGGCCGGCATCGCCAACGGAGCCGTTGGGGGGGTTAGCCTGACGATTCCAATCCTCAATCAAGGCAAGAGCGAAGTGGCTCGATTCCAAGCGGAACAAGAAAGAACGGCGGCTCGCCTGGAACTGCTTGCGCGGAGGGTGGAAGCCGAGGTGAGTGCCGAGCTGCAATCGCTGCAAAGGCGGAAGGAAGCGCGGGACCGCTACGCAAGGGAAGTGGAGCCGGCCAGCCAAGAAATGGTGCGGATCGCCACGGCGGCCTATGAAGAAGGGGAGATCAGCATCCTTCAGTTGCTGGACGCCTACCGGATGAAGAGGTTGGGGCGGATGAGGCTAATCGAGTTACAAGCAGCGGCGAAGGAAGCGCAGATTGCGCTGGAAGCGGCCCTAGGAGAGGAGTTTGCCCGATGAGGTTGAAGGTTACGATTCTGAGTCTGATGCTGCTGAATGAGGCATGCCAAAAGCGAGGGCCGGAGCAGGCGACAGTTACGGCTGAGCCGGAATTGGAAGTCGAGAGTGTCACCCATTGGACCGAAAAAACGGAGTTGTTTGTAGAGTATCCTCCGCTGGAGGAAGGAGTGGCAAGCCGCTTCGCGGTGCATTTAACGCGTATGAGCGACTTCAAGTCGGTGAGTAGAGGGGTGGTGGAGGTCCGGCTGACGCGGGCGGGAGGGCAGGCGGAAGTCTTTCGGGTGGAAGCGCCGGGCCGGCCGGGCATTTTTGGGGTGGAGGTGAAGCCAAAGGCCAGGGGGGAAGTGCGAATGGCGATTGTCTGGATCAGCGACGGGCGGGAAGACGTGCACGACCTGGGCGGGGTGAGCGTGGCGGCCCGGGGTACCCCGCGGAAGGCGACGCCGGGTGGGGAGGAGGAGGAAATCACGTTTCTCAAGGAACAGCAATGGATCCTGGATTTCTCGACGGTCGTGGCCACCGAGCGAGCCCTGCAAGGAAGTATCCGGGTACCGGCGGAAGTAATGGCGCGTTCCGGAGGGGACGCCGAGGTGGCGACTCCCTTCGACGGGCGCGTGGTCTTTGACCGCGCCCCCATCGTCGGCATGTCCATTGAAGCGGGGCAGATCCTGGCAAGCTTGGTGCTGCCCACGAACGCAGCGGGGGATTTGCCGACGCTGGAGTTAGCCAAGGCGGAATCCGCGCAGTCCTTGGAACTGGCGAGCCGAGACAGGATGCGTGCGGAACGGCTTACGGCCGCGGGCGCCGTCCCCGCCCGGAGACTGGAAGAGGCAAGAACGCTCGAGGCGAATCTCGCAGCCAGGCTCAGGGCGGCAGAGGCGCGGCTGGCGCAGTATGAATCTTCCCGCACGGCGGACGACGGTCCGCTGGGCGGCAAACGCTTCGCGGTGCGAGCGCCGATTGGCGGAATCCTGGAGGCCATAAAGACGGCACCCGGAGCAAACGTGAAGGCAGGCGAGGCGTTGTTTCGAATTGTGGACCTAGACGAGGTTTTCGTTGCCGCGATCGTGCCGGAATCGGAATTCCCCCGGGTGGCCACGTTGTCGGGGGCGGAACTGGAGATACCGGGAGTGGAGCAAGTGATGCGGCTGACGAAATTGGTAAGGGTAGGACGCGTGGTGGATGCGGTATCCCGAACTTTCCCCGTTATCTACGCGCTGAACAATCGAGACCGGCGGGTTGCGATTAATCAAACGGTGTATGTCCGCCTGCTCTTTGCGCCGGGCAAGACCGGGCCGGTCCTTCCCGAGTCCGCCCTGGTGGACGACGGAGGAAGGCCCATCGTTTTCGTGCAGTCTGGGGGCGAATCCTTCGTGCGGCGATCGGTCACAGCCGGAAATCGGGCGGGGGGCATGGTGGAGATTCTGGCGGGTGTAGCGCGGGGAGAACGAGTGGTAAGCAGGGGCGCCCATTTGATCCGGTTGGCCGCCATGTCGAGCCAGATTCCGACACATGGACACGTTCATTAAAGGGAGGCGCCATGTTTGATTTTGCGATCCGATGGTCGCTGCACAATCGAGCGGCGGTGTTGTTCTTGGCGGGGGTGCTGCTGGTATGGGGGGGCTTTTCCGCCCGGCAGATTCCGCTAGACGTGTTGCCGGATCTAACCGCGCCCACGGTGACGATTCTGGTGGAGGCGCCGGGGGTGGCCCCGACGGAGCTGGAGGCGCTGGTGGCGCTGCCGATTGAATCGTCGATTAACGGGGCGCCGGGGGTAAGGCGAGTGCGTTCGGCGATGGCGGTGGGAGTGGGGGTGATCTGGGTGGAGTTCGATTGGGGCTATGAGATCCACCGGGCACGGCAGACGGTGAGCGAGAAACTGGCTTTGGCGTCGACGTCGCTGCCGCCGAACGTGGGGGTGCCCTATTTAGCCCCGACGACTTCCATCATGGGAGAGATCCTGTTCATCACGCTCGAATCGGATCGTCACTCGCCCATGGAACTGCGCACGGCGGCCGATGCCGTGATCCGCAGGCGACTGCTGTCCGTCTCTGGGGTGGCGCAGGTGATCCCGACTGGCGGGGAGCAGAAGCAGTTTCAGGTGCTGGTTTCTCCCGAGCTGCTGCGGGAATACAACGTCTCGATGGAAGAGTTGGAGAAGGCGTTACGGCAGGGCAGCCGCAACTCGGCAGCGGGATTTCGAGTGACGGGAGGCCAGGAGTTTTTGATTCAGGGAATCGGCCGGGCCGGCAACGAAGAGGCGATCGGGCAAATCGCGATCCGGGCCGAGGGTGCCCGCCCGATTCTGGTGCGCGATGTGGCCGAGGTGCGGATCGGACCCGCGCTACGGAGAGGCGGAGGATCGCATAACGGCAGGCCGGCGGTGGTGTTGGGCATTCAGAAGCAGCCCGGGGCAAACACGCTCGAACTTACGCGCCGTTTGGACCGGGCCTTGGAGGAGATTCAGGCGGGTTTGGCGCCCGGCATGAAGATCGACAAGAACGTGTTTCGCCAGTCGGACTTTATCGAGCGAGCGCTGGATAACTTGGGCAAGGCGTTGCGGGACGGGGCGTTCCTGGTGGCGGTAGTGGTAGTGGTGTTTCTGATGAATCTGCGGGCGGCGATGATCACGCTGCTGGCGATTCCGCTGTCGGTGGTGAGCGCGGTGATCGCCATGAACTGGTTTGGGTTCACGATCAACAGCATGAGCCTGGGGGGAATCGCGATCGCGGTGGGTGAACTGGTGGACGACGCGATTATCGACGTGGAGAACGTCATGCGCCGGCTGCGGGAAAACTCGCTACGACCCGAGCCGCAACGGCTGGACGCGCTGAGGGTAATCTATCTGGCCAGCGTCGAGATCCGGGGATCAATCGTATTTGCCACGTTGATCGTGGCATTGGTTTTTTTGCCGCTGTTCGCGCTGACCAGCGTGGAGGGGCGATTGCTTGCGCCCCTGGGATTTGCGTACCTGGTGAGCCTGGGCGCCTCTCTGCTGGTAGCCCTTACAATTACCCCGGTGCTTTGCTCGTTGCTCTTAACCGGGAAAGGGTGGGGGCGGAGGGCGGAGGAACCCAGGCTGGTGGTCTGGTTAAAACGATGGTACCGGCCCGTGCTGGACTGGTCGATTTCCCACCCGGCGCCGGTCACGGCGATATCGGCGGTGTTGGTAATCGCGGCGGGGCTGAGCCTGGCGGAGCGGGGCCGCATCTTCCTGCCCGAGTTCAATGAGGGAACGCTTACGGTTAGCGCTGTGACTTTGCCGGGCACGAGCTTGGCGGACTCCGAGGACTTAGGGCAGGCGCTGGAGCGGATTCTGCTGGAGGTGCCGGAAGTGGTTTCGACGGCGCGGCGGACGGGACGGGCCGAGATGGATGAGCACGTGCAGGGGGTCGAGTCAGCCGAGATCGACCTTTCACTGCAGATGAAAGATCGTCCCAAGGCGGAAGTTCTTGCCGAAATCCGGGACCGAGTGACCTTAGTGCCGGGGACGAACGTCACCATCGGGCAGCCGATTTCGCACCGGATCGACCATACGCTCTCCGGAACGCGGGCGAACATAGCGGTCAAGATCTTTGGAGCCGATCTGGCGGTATTGCGCGATCTATCGCGGCAAATCGAGAAAGCGATGGCGCCTGTGGCGGGAGTGGTGGATCTAAGCCGGGAACAGCAAGCGGAGATCCCGATCTTGCGGATCGTGGCGCGGGCCCAAGAAGCGGCGCGATTCGGGCTGCAGCCCGGTGAGGTAGCCGCGAGATTAGAGACCGCCTTTGCGGGCATGGAAGTGAACCGGATTTTCGACGGGCAAATGAGTTTCCCGATCGTGCTTCGCTATCCCGCGGCGGAGCGGCTGGACCTGAAGGAACTGGAGCGCACGATAATCGATTCCCCAAGCGGCGCCAAGGTGGCGCTAGGGGCGGTGGCTAGCGTGGCCGCGGATCGCGGACCAAACTATATCAGCCGCGAAGGGGTGCAAAGAAAGATTGTGGTGCAATGCAATGTGGCGGGGCGCGATCTCCTGGGTGTGGTGGAGGATATTCGCAAGGCGGTAGGGGAGAAGGTAAAGCTGCCGCGGGGTTATCACGTGGAATACGGCGGCCAGTTTGAAAGCGAAGCCGAAGCCACGCGGCGGCTGGCGATCCTGGGCGGCGGCGTGGTGGTGGGCATCTTGCTGATCCTTGCGGTGGCGTTTGGTTCCACGAAGGACGCGCTGATCATCATGCTGAACCTGCCGCTAGCGCTGGTGGGAGGAGTTGGGGGAGTGCTGCTGGGGGGCGGGGTGTTGTCGGTGGCCTCGTTGATCGGATTCATTACGCTCTTTGGCGTGGCCACCCGCAATGGGATCATGCTGGTGTCCCATATCCGGCACCGGCTGGAAGTAGACCAGGAGCCCGATTTCCGGGAAGCGGTGCGGGCCGGCGCCAGCGAGCGGCTGGCCCCGATTCTCATGACAGCCCTAGCGGCGGGACTGGCCCTAGCCCCGATCGCCCTAGGTGCGGGCCAGCCCGGGAGCGAGCTGCAAGCGCCTATGGCGACAGTAATCCTGTGGGGGCTGATCAGTTCGACGGCTCTGAATATGGTCGTCGTTCCATCTGTCTATTTTGCGGTAGGGTCGCGGCGGATATCCCAGCCCAAAAACTGACCGCACTGGCCTGGAAGGGCATGGGCGAAGGTGGCAGACAAGAAGATGGCGGGCGCTCGTTTTCGGGTGAAAGCAGAGTGCCCGCCGTCGTAACGGGGATATGACAGATTAGTCGGAATCGCACTGCGGGGGGTTACGGTGGGGCTCAAAAATTATTTGGAAATTTGAAAGAGAGTCCAAGGTTGCCGGGGCATATCGCGGAGGACGGATTCCTGGTAGCGGAAGTCGGGGTGGGCGGCAAGGAAAGGCTTAACCAAGAAGTCTGGACCACATTGGGGACCGTAAGCAGCGCGGAGGGACATTTGGGAGATGAGGGCCGAGTCGGCGGATTTGTTTTGGACGGCGCCGCAAGGGCCATAGGCGGGCTGCCAGCCACCGCTGCCGCGCGGGGAGAGATCGATGCGGCCGCAGAGGGTGCGCTCGTTGGGATCGCGCTGGCCGGTGAAGGAATCGAGGTCGTCGGCGAGGAAGGCTTCGGCCAGAGGCAGGTCGATTTTGCCTTTGTGATCGTTCAGGAGTTGGTCCCAGCGGAGGTGGCGGGCGGTGGGAGAGGTGGAGAGGTCCTGGGGGTCGAAATCTTTGGTTTCTTCGGCGAGGAGCTTTTCATTGAGGGGGAAATTAGAGCCAGCGAAGTAGCCGTCGCGGGTGCGCTCGAGGGTGACGTTTTTGAGACCGAGCTCGAGGCGGGCGATTTCGTTGGTCTTGTTGTCGGCGATGAGCCAGGCGTTGGCGTAGCCGCCGTTGTTGCCTTCCTTGAAGAGGGCCGCAACTTCGTCGATGGTGGTTCCATATTGGAGGGCCTTGCGGGCGCGGACAAACTCGGGGATGCCGGATTCGTCGAAACCCTGGAAGGCGGAGATAGTGGTTTCGGTGATGAGGATGCCGGCCGCATTGATGCCGAAGTCGTCGCCGGAGTGGATCAGACCCGGATAGCCGTCCATGATCATGCGCTGGCCGCGGGCGGGGCGAATGTCGAAGACGATGTTCCAGCGCTGGCCGATGGCGAAGTCGACCCAGGCGTTGTGGGCGGCGACGATCTTGCCGTCCTTGGTGAAGCTGCCGGTGGCGAGGAAGGCGCTGCAGTGTTCGGGCGCGGTGACGGAGGGCGGGGTGGGTATGCTGTGCCGCTGGTTGTAGACGGGAACGTAGTACCAGGCGAGTTCCATCCAGCCGTTGAGAGCAACGACGTCCCAGAGGTCGAGCTTAGAGCCTTTATCCTTGAGGCCCTGGGCGAGGCCTTCGAGCTCGGCGCGGTATTCGGATTCGACGCGGGGCCAGAGGACGGTTTCGGCGGCTTGGCGGTAGAAGGCCCAGTCTTTCTTGGTGTCGTGCTCAATGATGGTGCGGATGGCGCGGAGGCCGTCTTCGATTTCGGGGCGAAGCTGGCGGCCATGCTGGAGGCCGATTTCGCGCGGGGAGCCCGTGAGACGAATTTCGATCCAGCCCGCTTTGCGATGGGCGCCACCCAGTAGCGGGAGGGCCAGCAAAAGAAGGAAGGCAAGATGTCTCATTTATTCAGCTTAGCTCTGCTATGATCGGAACTTTGTGGAGGTTCTCCAAAAAGGAACAGCATGGACGTACGTGAAAAAGTAAAGCAGATCATTGTCGAGCAACTGGGTGTGGATGAGGCGCAGGTGGACGATACCGCCAGCTTCGTCGACGATTTGGGCGCGGACTCCCTAGATATCGTCGAGCTCGTCATGGCTTTCGAAGAGGCATTTAGCATTGATGTGCCGGACGAGGACGCCGAGAAGATCACGACCGTGAAGGCGGCGATCGACTACATCGAAGGCAAAAAGAAGAAGTAGCGGTAGAAGCAGTGAGCGAGGCGAATCCTTTTCGCCGAAAATTTCATCCCCACAGCAGAGAGAGCGATTTCCTTGCCGCGTAGAGTTGTCGTTACAGGAATTGGATTGATATGTTCTGTCGGAAATGACCGGGAGACGGTTTGGAAGTCTCTCCTGGCCGGCCAGAGCGGCATCGCCACGATCACCGCCTTTGATTTGACAGCGCATCCGTGCACGATTGCGGGCGAAGTGAAGAACTTCGACCCGGCGACGTACATCGAGAAGAAAGAAATCAAGAAGATGGGGCGCTTCATGCACTTCGCCATCGCGGCGACGGACATGGCGCTGAAGGAAAGCGGCCTCGAGATCACAGAGGATAACGCCGAGCGGGTGGGCGTTTACATCGGCAGCGGTATCGGCGGATTCGAAGTGATCGAGCGTGAGCACGAGAAGCTGCTGAAGGGCGGGCCGTCCCGTGTTTCTCCCTTCTTTATTCCCGCCTCGATCGTGAACTTGGCGTCGGGCCAGGTGTCGATCCGAACGGGGGCCAAGGGGCCGAATTCGGCGGTGGCAACGGCATGTACGACGGGCGCGCATGCGATCGGAGATTCCTTTCGTTTAATCCAGCACGGCTATGCGGATGCGATGATCGCGGGCGGGGCCGAAGCCACGGTGACGCCATTGACGATTGCCGGTTTTGCGGCGATGAAAGCGCTTTCGACCCGGAATGACGACCCGGCGCGGGCATCGAGGCCTTGGGATAAGGATCGAGACGGCTTTGTGGTGGGCGAAGGCAGCGGCATTCTGATCCTGGAAGAGATGGAGATGGCCAAGGCTCGCGGGGCATATATTTACGGCGAAGTGATTGGCTATGGAATGAGCGGCGATGCGTATCACATGGCCTCACCGAGCGAAGATGGCGACGGGCCGCGGCGGGTAATGTTGAATGCGCTGAAGGATGCGGGCATAGCGGCGACGGACATCGACTACGTGAATGCGCATGCAACGTCGACGCCGGCGGGCGACGTGATTGAAACGCTGGCCTTTAAGAAGGCTTTCGGCGAGCATGCCTACAAGATGCCGATCAGCTCGACGAAGTCGATGACCGGCCACTTGCTGGGCGGGGCCGGCGCGCTGGAAGCAGGGATCACGCTGCTGGCGATGCGGGACCAAATCGCCCCGCCGACGATGAACCTGGATACGCCGGGCGAGGGCTGCGACCTGGATTTCATCCCAAAGGTGGCGCGGCCCGTGAAAATTACCACGGCGCTTTCGAATTCGTTCGGCTTTGGGGGAACCAACGGCTGCCTCATTTTCAGGAAGTTGTAGCTCATGAAGATCCTGGTGGCCATCAAGCAGGTTGCGGCGCGCGATTCGCAGTTCCGGGTAGCGGCAGATGGCAAGTGGATCGACGAGGACGGGCT
Source organism: uncultured Bryobacter sp. (assembly GCA_964387685.1). Classification (GTDB taxonomy): domain Bacteria; phylum Acidobacteriota; class Terriglobia; order Bryobacterales; family Bryobacteraceae; genus Bryobacter. Next base: position 346,353 of record CAYLXK010000003.1, on the reverse strand, counting down.
GGACTTCGAGATCAACGAGCCGGACGCGTATGCCTTGGAAGAGGCGCTGCAATTGCGGGACGCGCAGGGCGGGGAAGTGATTGCGATTTGCGCGGGACCCGAGCGGGCGGCAACGACTATTCGCGAAGCACTGGCAAAGGGCGCCGATCGGGCGATCCACGTGCAGTTGGAAAAGGCGCACGAGTGGGATAGTTACAACACGGCGCGGCTGCTGGCGGCGGCGGCGAAGGCGGAGAACGCGGATCTGTTCCTGACGGGCTTGCAATCGGAAGATTTGGGTGCGGGGCAAACGGGCGTGGTGATTGCGGAGCTGATGGGGTGGCCGCACGGGACGATCATTATGCAGGTGGAGATCGAGGGCGGAAGCCTGCGCGTGAAGCGGGAACTGGAGGATGGGTACTTCCAGCAGGTAGGGATGCCGCTGCCGGCGGTGTTGACGATCCAATCGGGGATTAAGAAACTGCGCTATGCGACGCTGATGGGGATTAAGAAGGCGAAGACGAAGGAAGTGAAGAGACGATCGCCGGAGGATTTGGGCGTGGCGCTGGAGCCGGCGTATGAAGTACTGCAGGTGAGCGCGCCGTCGCGGACCAAAAAGACGGTAATGCTCGAAGGCGATGCGGTGAGCGTGGCGGCGCAGTTGGTGGAAAGATTGAAGACCGAGGCTCGGGTGTTATGAGCGTGCTGGTGGTGATGGAGACGGGGCACAAGCTGTCTCTGGAGGCCGTGGCGGCGGGGGAGTTCCTGGCGGTGGAATTGGGGCTGCCGCTGGTGGCGGTGGATCCCGCATTGCTGCATGAAGCGTGCGCTCAGTATACGGCGGACGGGTATACCGAGGCGGTGGCGGCGTATGTCAAGTCGGCCGGGCCCAAATTTGTAGTGTTTCCGCACACGTATCAGACGAGAGACTTTGCGCCCAAGCTGGCAGCGCGCTTCGGGCGAGGGCTGATCAGCGACGTGACGAAATTGCGGGTGGCCGACGGAAAAGTGGTGGCGACACGGCAATTGTTTCAGGGGAAGTTGACGGCGGAGATCGCGCCCGTGGGGGAGCCGGTGTTTTTGTCCATGCAGGCGGGGGCGTTTGGGGCGGCAGCGGAATTGCCGGCGGCGGTGGTATTTCAGGCGGACGTGACGCAAGTGAGGCAAAGGCCGGAGGCGCCATTCCGCGAGTCCCAGCGGGCCGTGGATTTGGGGGCGGCGCAGTACATTGTGAGCGTGGGGCGAGGGATTAAAGAGAAAGAGCACCTTTCCCTGATTGAGGACCTGGCGGCGGCGTTAAAGGCCGAGATTGCGGCTTCGCGGCCGATTTGCGATAACGGGTGGCTGCCGATGGAACGGCAAGTGGGCAGTAGCGGGCAGACGGTGGCTCCGAAACTGTATGTGGCGGTGGGGCTGAGCGGGGCGATACAGCACCTGGTAGGGATGAAGGGCGCGAAGACGGTGGTGGCGATCAACAAGGATCCTCTCGCGCCGATTTTCGAGGTAGCGGATTATGGGCTGGTGGGGGATTTATTTGAAATTGTGCCGAAGCTGACGGAAGCGATCCGGAAGGCAAACGGATAAACGGCTGCACGCTTGGAACGGGGAACGCGTCAAACTGATCGATAGCTAGAAGGAAGTAGCGAGGATCGTGGTAATGCGTGCTTTCGTGTGGCAGCTTGTGGTTGGTGTCGCCTGGGCAGCGGAGCCGTTGCCCAAGGAACTGGCGCAGAGGCTCGATTTGGCGAGGATGCTGCCGCCGGGGATGGCGGCGTCGACGATGTTGCGGTATGTGGAGCCGGCCAGGATCGACCGGGAGGACAAGGCGGCCCTGGCGTTTGAGGCGTATCTGCTGGCGACGGCGTTTGGGGTGGAGCCGATCAAAGTTTACGCCGTACGGCAGAATAATGGGCCGCTGGACTGGGTGATGCGTACGCCGGCGCATCAGAAGAATCCGCAAAGCGCGGCGCTGCTGGCGTGGTCGATTTACGACGCGCACTACGACCGGAGGCGGCAGAAGCCGCTGGAGTTTCCAGTGCGGAGATTGAGCGCGCCGGAGAGCTGCCGGGTGGCGCTGGTGGACGATCCGCTGGATTATTTTGAGGCGGCGCAGAAGGCGGGGCCGCGCCTGTTCTCGCAAGCCATAGAGACGGCGCGGAATCCAATCGAGCACGGGCGGCTAATGGCGGTATTCGTGAGGACGCAGCAGAGGCCGGTGACGACGCTGCTGCGCTGGTTGACGGTCTTTGTGCCGGACCGGCATTTCGCGTATGCGATGGCCTTCACTCCTTATCACAACTCCATGCTAAAAATTGCGTCCGAGGTGGGACTGAACGAGGCGCGGGCGCTGTTTAGCGGGTATGCGGCGTTTTTGGAGCGGCACTGGGCGCAGAAGCGTTGCCTGGGAAATGAGGATATTCAATACGGCGGCCTAGTGGACGAGTTTAACCGGGCAGCGGCGGAGGCAGAGAAGAAGTTTGAGGGAGCGAGGATGCCGCGCTTGCGCGAAAACTCGTGGCGGGCGAGGGCGGTGGAGCCGGATAGCTATAGCGAGACGCAGGAGGATCTGCGGGACCTGGTGTTGTTGCGGTTGAAGATTCTGAATAGCCCGCCGGACGATGTGAACACGGCGGCGACGTTGCGGGAGGTGGAGGAATTTCGGGCCCCGGACCGACTGCCTACGGGGGCGAAATTGTTGCAGAAGAACTTCGCATACCGGGAGATGTTGACGAAGTATCTGAATACGGCGGACGAGAAGCGGGTGATGTATTCGTGGTTGCATTACTTTGCGTATAGCCGGGCGCTGCGGGAGGCGCCACAGGTTTGGATGGCGACGACGAGGGACGTGATTGAGTGGGTGGGGAAGGACGAGGGGCGGCGGAAGATGGCGGAGTCGGCGGGAGACCCGGCGCTGGCGGCGTTGTTGCGGTTGGAGGTTTTGGAACAGCAGTAGGCCGCGCCATAATGTGGGTATGGTGATGGCCAAAGGATTCGTGGCGCAGAAGCAGTTGGCGGATGCCGTAGACGCGATCCGTCCGGCTCTGGGGCCCGATGTCGTGCGGATGACTTATGTGCTGGGAGAAGATTGGAGTGGGGAGCCAGCAATCTTCTTCCGGGTCGTGATTTCGGATCGCGCGAGCGAGCGAAGCGGGATTTTGTCGACTACAGGCCCGATTCGGGAGAAAATTGTAGACCAGCTAAGGCCCCTCGAAGAATGGGGTCTAGCACCCTACTTCACCTTCCGAAGCGCATCCGAGCAGGCTGCTAACCCCGACGATGTTTGGCCTTAGCAATGACACTGGCGGAAGAATTGCTGGAGTTGGCTCTGTCGATGGCAACGCAGCACGGGGACCACATGATGCAGGCTGCCTTACGCCGATCGATGTCCACCGCCTACTACGCTTTGTTTCATCTTTTGGTTTCCGAGATGACCGCCAACTACTCTCAGACGGAGTCACGCGCGGAGTTGGGTCGTGCCTTCGAGCATCGCAAGATGAGGGAGGCCTGTGAACAAATTCGATCCGCCGCGCAATCTCAGAAGCGAGACGATCCCGCGATGGCGCATTTGTACGTTGTCGCGGATACCTTTATTGGATTGCAGCAAAAGCGGGAGCTTGCTGACTATCACACAGGGCGGAATTGGGTCTCCACAGAGGTCGTCGAAGAGATCGCCCGGGCCCAAGCGGCCTTCGAAGCCTGGGCGGAGGTTCGCAGTGACGTGCGAGCTCAGGGCTTCCTTGTATCGCTGCTGCGGCCTAGAGGAAGAAGTTAGACCCAGCTACGACTGAAGTGGCTGAATGCGCAAAAGCTCGCGGGCTTCCTTAATGATGGGCCCGTAGACTTCTTTGTCGTAGGGGGGGCAGCCGGAGGGGAATTGGCCGAGCTCGTTGTGTTTCTGGCGCATGAGGAAGGTGCAGAAGGTGACGGTGCGGCAGACCTGTTTGGGGTCGAGCGCGCCTTTTTCGAGAATATCCTTGGCGAAGTGGGGGTAGGCGAGGGCGCCGCGGCCGTAGCCGAAGAAGGCAATGCGCTTCGCCTCGATAATGGCGGCGGCGGCATTGGGGGCGTAAATTTGCAGCCAGGAATAGCCGGTGCCGACCATGGGAAGGGTGGGGAACTCTTGCTGCAATTCGGCGGAGATGCGGAAATGGCGGTCGACGCCAATCAGCGGGTGTTCCGGCATTTCGTAGTTGCCGTCGTCGGGTTTTTCAAAGGGGCGGCCGATGTGGGGGTTGTAGTAAGGGCAGCCGAGGGAGACGTTCAACAACTCGATGCCCGCGCTTTGGAAGATGCGGATGGCGGCTTTGACGTCGGCGGTATCTTCCTTAAGAGGGTCGTTGGGATTGACGCCGAAGCCGTATGGGTAGGGGACTGCGTAGGGGAGCGGCTTGCCCTTGTTGCCGTTGGCGGCATCGGCGACGTAAGGGACGCTATCGAAGCAGCCTAGGCGCATGGTGAGAAGGAAGTGTTTGCCGAACTTGGCCTTGATCTTGCCGAGGACGTTGGCGGCAAAGCGGGTGCGATTTTCGATGCTGCCGCCGTAGCGCCCCGGGCGGAGTTTGGCGCCCATGAGTTCGCTGATGATGTAGCCGTGGGTGACTTTGATGTCGAGGGCGTTGAAGCCGGCTTCTTTGGCGAGGGCGGCGGCGGAGACGTAATCGTCTTCGAGGCGTTCGAGTTCATCGTCGGTGATGACGGGGTAATCGGCGGGCGTTTTGGATTTTTCGTCGATCAAGGGGTTGTGATAGGCGATGGTTTTTCGCGGTACCGAATAGCGGCCGGAATGGGTGAGCTGCATGGGGACGAGGAGGTCGTCCGCGGTGCCGTAGCGGGCCTTATGGCGAGCCTCGATGTCGGCGAGGAGGCTGCGGTAGGAGGCGACGTTTTCGGGGGTGATCCAGAGCTGGCGCGGGTTGGCGCGGCCATCGGCGCGGACAGCGGTGGCTTCAAACCAAAGGAGCTTGGCGCCGCCATCGGCAAAGCGTTGGTAGCGGCGGATGGTGAGCTCGCCGGGAGAGCCATCGAGGGCCCCGTCGCAACCTTCCATGGGATGAATGCACATGGAATTTCCAACGGTGCGACTGCTTACAGAAACGGGGCGAGCTAAGATTTGCGAGACGCGCGAAGGATCGTGTTCAAAACGGACGTGCGCGGTGCCCAAGGAAGAAGCTTCAGCTTCCAGCTCGCTGAGCGTCTTGTATTGGAAGTACCTCATGATCTTTTTTGTCCCCTGGGAGTAAGGCTACCGCGAGAGCGCCAACGGCGGCCATGACGAAGACGACATTGAGCGCGACGCCGTAGTTGCCATAACTTTCGCGCAGAGTGCTCACCGCATAGGGGAACCAGGTTTGGCCAATGGTGTCGGTAGGGAGGATGATGGCCATGGCGCGGGCGAGGGTGTTGACGCCGAACTGTTCCGCGGCCATGAGCGGGATGAGCATGTAATCGGCGCCCATGCCGAAGCCAAAGAGGATGCTGAAGAGATAGACGTTCATGTCCTTGCCGGGTTCGACGAGCAACAAGAGGGGGATGGTGCCGGCGACGAGGAAATAGGTGATCATCATCACGAGCTTTTTCGACCAGCGATCCGCGAGGTAGCCCATGACCAAGCGGCCGGCGATGGAACTCCAGAGGATGTAGAGCGTGGCGTCGGAACTGAGAGCGTTGAGGGTGGCCTGTTCGGTGAAGCCTTGCTCTTTGAAGATGAACTTCATGTGCTGATTGATGGAACCGATGGAACCGATGGAGCAGGCACTGCCGATGAGAAGGAGCCAGAAAGATTTTTGGCGGAGCAGGTAGGAGAAGCTTTTGGGCTCGCCCTTCATGTCGACGTGCTGGTAATTCTCGCCGTCGGGGAACTGGCCCTTTTCGGCGGGCTTATCGCGCATGAAGATGAGGGCGAGGGGCCAGGCCATGAGCATAATGCCGCCGATGAGAACCAGGGCTTGCTGGAAGCCGTAGTTTTCGGTGAAGGGTTTGGCGATCATCTTTTGCGAGAGTCCGCCAAAGAGGCCAACGCCCAGGTAAACGACGGCCATGGCCTTGCCGCGATGCTTGCGGAACCACTGGCTGACGATGACCTGGTGGACGATGGGGCCGGAGAAGATGTACCCGACGATATAGAGGACCCAGAAGCCGTAGTAAACCGGGAGCGAGCCCCCCATGGTGCCGAAGCCGAGGAAGGCTAGGGCGGTGCAGCCGGTGCCAATGGCGAGGAGCTTGCGGGGGCTGAAGCGGTGGACGATCAGGGGGCCGACCCAGAGGGTGAGGGTGGCGGCGAGGGGGAAGCCGAGGGTGATTTCTTTGCGGGTCCAGCCGAAGGTCTTCTCGTAGTAGTCGTAGAAGAAGGGCATGCCGTAGTAGGGGATGCCGACGGCGATGCCAAACGTGAGGAAAGCAAAGGCGACTATCCACCAGCCGAAGAAGCCTTTGGGCGCGTCGTTTGGACTCGTTGCGGTCATAAGAATTCCCTAAGTTATCACAGGGTCACCGATCACAGGGTGCGCAGGTGAAAGCCGCCGTCGGCATGGAGGATTTGGCCGGCGCAATAGTCGAGCATGCCGTCGGCGATGGCGCGGACGGCGCGGGCGATATCGGAAGGCTCGCCCATGCGGCGTTGCGGAAGGAGGCCCGCGGCGATTTTTTCCTCGTAGACGTCCTTGACCTTGGCGATCATGTCGGTGCGGATGATGCCAGGTTGGATTTCAAAGACGAGGATGCCTTCCGGGGCGAGGCGGGCGGCGTAGGTCTGAGCGGACATACTGAGGCCGGCTTTCGAGATGCAATAATCCGCGCGGTTGACGCTGGAGGTGAAGGCGGAGATAGAGGAGATGAAAGCGATGCGCCCGGACTTGTTCTTCAGCATTTCCCGCGCGACGGCTTGGGTGAGAAAGTGGGGGCCTTTGAGGTTGGTGGAGATGAGATCGTCGAAACTGTCTTCGGTGGCTTCGAGGATGTCATTCCGCTCCTTGGGGGCGATGCCGGCGTTGTTGACGAGGAGATTAATGGAGCCAGTGAGGTTGAGGGCGAAGTGAAGGAGCTCGCGACGGTCGGGGGCTGAGGAAATGTCGCTCTGGAGGATGTGAATGGCGCCATTGCCTTCCTCGCGGAGGGAGGCGGCGGCTTCTTTATTGCCGCGAAAGGTGGCCACGACGAGGTGGGTCTTGGAAAGCTCGAGGGCAATGGCGCGTCCGATGCCCCGGCTGGCGCCGGTGACGATGGCGACGGGAGAAGATGTCATGCAACTAGGCTAAGCGAAGCCCCGGGACAAGCGGATACAGGCGCGATCTGTATAATGACCTGTATGAAGCAAATTAACGTTAACGTGACGCCCGAGTTTGAGCGTGATTTGCAGCGTCTGATGAAAGCGCGCCGCATTCCGACTAAATCGGACGCGATTCGGGTCGCGGTGCACGAACTTGCGGCCCGGAAACCCAAGCCGGATAGTTCGCATTTCAGCGAGTTGCTGGGTGCGGGACTGCGAGCGCCGCTTGCCGCTAAGCCACGGTTTGCCAGCGAGGAAGACCTTTGGTCGTAGATACTTCCGTCGTGCTGGCGGTGCTCTTCAATGAGCCATCAGGCCCTTGGTGTGTCCGGCAGCTGGAGGAAAATGCGGGCAGCCTAGCCATGAGCACGGTGAACTACGCGGAAGTTCTAATCCTCTTAGGCGACCGGCAGCCGACGTTGGCTTCCGACTTGCGTGAGCAAGTAGCCGCGCTACCGATTCGCTGGGTGGCGCCGACGCTTCGTCAGGCGGAAATAGCCGCGCAAGCAAGATTGGATTTTCCACTCAATCTGGGTGATTGTTTCGCCTACGCTCTGGCCAAGGACGAAGATGCCCCTTTGCTCACTCTGGATCGCGATTTCCGCAACACGGATCTCGACGTAATCCTGGCTCCCAAGATTTAGGTCGCGACAGGTCTTAGGCCGAACGGCGGGCTTTGACACGCTCGAGAAGGCCGCCGGCGAGTTGTTTGCCTTTTTCGAAGGCGTCTTCGTAGGCGGCTTTGCGCTCGGCGCGGGTATATTTGTGGCCGAAGCGGTAATAGCGCTCGAGGCCGCGACCGACGACATAAGTGCCGGCGTAGGCGATGCCCGCTTTGGGGAGGAGGCCGCCGCCGAGGGGGATTTTGCCAATCAGCTCGCGGGCCACGGCGCGCCAGCCGAAGGCGCCGGCAATGATGGAGCCGACTTCGGTGCGCTGTTCCGCGTAGCCAACAGGGCGATCGTTGGCCGCGCCGAGGAGGAAGGCGAGGCGGACCTGATTCATGGTCAGAATGACCGCATCGGAGGCGAACTCACCGATGGCCCAGCCGAGCCCCAGAATGGGCGCGATGTTGGGGAGAGCCGTGGCGAGGGAGAAGGTGGCGTTCTCGAGGGCGATTTTGTTGATCAGGCGCGTGGAGACTTCTTCCCGGAAAGGCGGGAAAAGCCGGGAAAGAGGGAGGCCGAGTTCTTCCTTTTTCTCCAAAACTTCACGAACGGTGCGCTTGGGATCCTGGCGGTAAAAGATAAAGGCGCCGGCGGGAGCAATGGCGTCCTCGGCGTAAATCTCGAGATCGAATTGGGCAGGGCGGCCTTCCTCGCCGGCCAGAGAGATCATTCTGGAAGCTTCCGCGCGTTTGGCAGGGCTGAGGGTGGCGGGCAACAGCCAATCGGCCATGGCCTGGTAGGAAGTGGCATGGCTAGCGACCAGGCTGATGGCGAGACGGCGCTCCGCCATCTCTCGAACCTCATTGGGATTAAGAGTGGCAATGGCCTTGCGTAACTGGGGAAACAAGCCGGACATCGAGTACCTCCTCGCCTACCTCTTCAAGTTTACATACGTAATACACAGTCGATTCGTTGCCGCCAATCGGCGTTGAGGCCAATGCGGGTAACCGGACAGTCTGGGGGCAGGAAGGAGAGCACGGCGGCGGTGGAGGGATGGAAGTGCAAGGCGGGAGCAACGAGAAAAAGGCGAGGAGGAAGGGGCGACAGGACGCGGCCTGGGAAGTAGCCATGATCCCGAAACTCGCCACGCCCGAGATGCAGGGAGATGCGCAGCCAGTAATCGAAGGCTTGGAGGGGCAGGTGGATGTCTTCGGAGGCTTTGAGTTCGAGGACGGCAAGGCGTGCCTGGGAGTCGATGGCCAGGATGTCGGCCGCGCTGCGCTCTCCGGCGTGGGAGCCGAGGATTTGGCTGTAGGCTTCGCCGGTGAGGGAGGGGTCGATCTCTTGGAGATTGCGGCGGAGAGCGCTTTCCAGCCAGCGTTCCGGCTCGGCGAGGTAGCGGGGATCCAGGCGATCTGAGGGCCGAGCAGGACGGGCGGCGGAGACCTCAAGAAAGAGATCGCGTATGGCGGCGCGCTTGTCAGGAGTGGCTTTTTGACGGCGCTTAAGACCATAGAGGAGCTGCGGAACCGCATTCGGGAGGGCCGGGCGGAGGCGGGCGACCTCCAAGCCACGAATCCGGTAGCCGATTCCGCCATCGGGCTCTTCCATCGAATCGACTTCGGGGAACTCCGCTAATAGTTCGAGCCACCAAGCGGGGCCGGCAAGGCGGGAGTGGCGAAGGGCCAGGCGGGAGTCCAGGTTACCGGAATCGGCGGGGTCGAGCTGATACTCCACGCCATCTTCCCGGTAAAGCCAGATGTCGACAGAGAGGCGGAGGCGACGCGCGAGGGGGATGACAGGCGCGGCGTGAGCTTCGGGGAGATAGAGAAGTAGGCGGGAGGCGGCAATCTCGCCATGCCAGCGGCGCACCCAATCGAGCCAAATCAGGGCGAAGGTGAGGCTGTGAAAGCCGGTATCGCGAGGCGGAGCACCGAGTGAGGCGACGGCCTCCTGACCCCGCGTACAGAGGGCGGTGGGGTAGAGAGGGCTATGAGAATGTTCGAGATTGGCCTCGGCATGGAAGGCTTCCCAGCGCCACGAGCCGAAGTGCCGGTTGAGGAAAAGACGAAACTTTTCGCTGAAAGCGGAGCGCTGTACTTTTTCCAGGGCTGGCGCAGAACGAGAATCCCCGACATCGACCAAGGTTACGCGGACTGGCTTTTTTCCAAATCGAAACGCGGAAAGCTCCAGGCGTTGGCGATTCGGCGTGGCGGCGGCGAGAATGCGGCGGCTCCACATGCGGCGGGCGTCCCAGGCCTGGAGCCAAGCTCCTTTACGCGAGACCTCTACCTGGAAGTGGTTCTCAAGCAAGGGGATAGGCGCTTCGCCATGTTCGAGAAGGGCGGGCAGCGCACAGGAGGCGATGAATTCCGATATAGCCGTGCCGATGGTTGCGGCATCTTGAAGCGAATGCACTAAGCCAACGATATGCACTTTCGTTGCCAAGGGAGGACCGTAAAATGAGGTCAATGGCAGACGATACACTGGCGGGGCGATGGGAGGCTGTGGAGGCTCGGCTGGCGGCGGCGTGCGAGCGGGCAGGGCGGAAGCGGGAAGAAGTGCTGCTGCTGGCCGTAAGCAAGGTTTTTCCGGCCGAGGCGATTCTGGAAGCGTATGCGTTGGGGATGCGGGATTTTGGGGAAAATTACGTACAGGAATTCGAGGGGAAGTTTCCCGCGGTGGCACAGTTGGAAGGGGCGCGATTCCATGCGATTGGCCACCTGCAATCGAATAAGGCGCGGAAGGCGGCGGAGCTGTTTCACGTGCTGCACACCATCGATTCCGCGAAGCTAGGGCGGCGCATTGCCGAGGCGGCGGCGAGCGAGCGCGAAGTGCTGATCGAAGTGAAACTATCGGAAGAAGAAGCCAAGCATGGCTGCGACCCGAAGGACCTGGGCGAGCTGGTGGAGGAATTGCGGAAATTGCCGAAGTTGAAGCTGACGGGACTTATGACCATGCCGCCGTGGGACGAAGATCCAGAGACGGCGCGGCCCTATTTCCAGAGGCTAAGAGCGCTGGCGGAAGAACACGGGCTGAAGCAGCTTTCGATGGGGATGTCGAACGATCTCGAGGTGGCAATCGAAGAAGGGTCCACGATCGTGCGGGTGGGGACGGCGCTGTTTGGTTCGCGAAAGGCGCTTCTCGAATCGGCTGGCGGGGCGCGGCCCTAGTGCGGGTTGCCTATCATTGCCCACTACCGCCGGCGCGGAGTGGGGTTGCGGCCTATGGGCAAGCCATGCTGGAGGAACTGGGGCGGGGGCATGAAATCGTCGAGCGAGGCGAGGATCTGACGATATACCACGTGGGCAATAACGGCCTGCACTGGGAGATCTACCAGAGAGCCATTGAGAAGCCGGGAATCGTGATACTGCACGATGCGGTGCTGCATCACTTGCTGCTGGGACAGTTGACGCGCGAGCAATACGTCGAGGAATTTGTTTTTAACTACGGGGAATGGCATCGGCAGACGGCGGAGAAGTATTGGGAGCGCCGGGGGCAATCGGCGGCGGATGGAGCGTACTTTCGGCGGCCGATGCTGCGGCGATTGGCAGAGCGCGCGCGGGCAATTGTGGTGCACAATCCGGCGGCGGAGCAACTGGTGCGCGAGCATGCGCCCGAGGCGAGGCTTGCGGTGGTGCCGCATTTGTTTGTGCCGCCGCGAGAGTATAGCTACCGGGAATTGGACGAATACCGGGAGAGGGAACTCGGGGTGGCGCCAGGAGAGGTATTGTTTGGGGTGTTAGGGCATTTGCGGGAAAGCAAGCGAATTGCGACCGTGCTAGGGGCGGTGGATGAATTGCGGCGGCAGGGGCTAACGGTACGGCTGCTGGTGCAAGGAGAATTTGTGGGCGCGGAACTGGAAAGAGCTTTGACGGCATGTTTAGCGCGGCCATGGGTGGTGAGGCGGGGCTTTCTCGAAGAAGACGAGTGGTGGAAGATGGCGTGGGGGTTGGATGTGTGCGTCAACTTGCGCTGGCCGAGCGCGGGAGAGTCTTCGGGGATCGCGACGCGACTGATGGGAATTGGGCGGCCGGTCTTGGTGACGCGGGGGGCGGAGACAGCGGAACTGCCCGAGGTGGCCGTGGTGAAGGTGGACGCGGGGCTGGCGGAGAAAGAACAGCTCACGGGATTCCTAGCGTGGCTGGTGTTGAACAAAGAAGCGCGGCTGGCGATTGGGAGGCATGCCGCGATTCATATTGGTCAGTTTCATGAGATTGGAGAAGTAGTACGTCAGGTTGTGGCGTTGGCATAAACGCTAGGCGCTAAGCGAAGCGCCACCAAAGAAATAAGGCGAGCGAGGAGAGCAGGATGGCCCCGAGCAGCAGCGGGGGCCAGAAAAACTTCGGCGGAGCGGGAGCACCAGGGAGGGCGGCGATATTGGAGGCCCAAGCTTTAGCGTCGTCTCTATCCTTACGACAGAATTCGCAATCCCGCAGGTGCCGTTCGACGCTTTCGCGTTCATCGGGTTCGGCGCTGCCGGAGAGGTAGCGGGCGAGGGCCTCGTAGGGGATGTGAGAATCCGCGTCCAAGTTAGACGGTGGCCGCTTCTTCGATTACCAGTTCCTTGCGGTCGGCATCCATGGCAGCCATGACGCCGAGGGGGAGCGTGATCTGGTCGGCGGTATGGCCGATGACGAGGCCGTGGAAGACGGGCACTTTGACTTGGGAGAAGACGCGATCAAGGACCTCTCCGAGGGTGTAATTGAAGGTAATGCTGGGTTCGAATTTTTTCGGGCCGCAATCGACGCATTCGCCGAAGACGACGCCGGCGCACTCGTCGAATTTACCGGCCAGGAGAAGCTGCTGCAGCATGCGGTCCATGCGGTAGGGCTCTTCGCCAACGTCTTCGAGGAAAAAGACCTTGCCGCGGACGTCGGGCTCGTAAGGGGTGCCCAGCAGGCAACTAATGAGCGTCAAGTTGCCACCGATTAAGCGGCCGCGCGCGCGGCCCGGGCGAATGGTGCGGAGGGGATGCTGCGGGCGGAAGGGATTGCGCTCGACCGGATTGCCCAGAGTGCCCATCGGTTGCGGCATGAAGGCGCGCTTGACCCAGGCTTGGGAATAGTCGGTGAGGGGGCTGAGGCCGGTGGGTCCGTGGAAGGTGATGAGGCCGGTTTTCCGGTGAATGGCGAGGTGGAGACCGGTGATATCGCTGTAGCCGAGGAGGATTTTTGGATTCTTCGCGATTAAGGCGTAATCCAGCATTCCCAACAACTGCGGAGTGCCATAACCGCCGCGGACGCAGATGATGCCCTTAACTTCCGGGTCCGCGAACATGGCGTGGAGGTCGGCGACGCGGGCTTCGGCGCTGTCGCCGGGGCGGGCTTCGCGGAGGCCGACCTGTTTGCCGACCTTGACCTTGAAGCCGAACATTTCGGCGGTGAGGCGCATGGCGGCAAGCTGGTCGGGATCGACGACATAGGTGCTGGGGGAGACGAGGCCAACGGTGTCTCCGGGCTTGAGGGATTTGGGTTTTAAGAGTGAGGCGGAGCCACCGGATTGAGCGGCGAGGGCGGCGGGCGCGGCAAGAATGGACCGTCGATTCATCGCCTACCAGTTTGTCAAACTGCCATCCGGGCGGCGGTAGAGCTGGATGGGCTGGTTGTGTTGGGTGACTTCCCAGAACATCTTCACTTTGGAGGGGTCGAAGGTGACGCCGAGGCCAATGCGGTCATTGGGATAGAGCTTGCCGGCTTTGAAGTCGAAGCACTGGGGCAGGTAGGAAGAGTGCGGCAGGTCGATGGCGGCACCCGTCATTTCCATGAGCACCGGACCGGAGAAGGCGGCGTTGCAGTGGACCAGGGCGGCTTCGCCGATGGGGCCGGTGAAGTGAGGGGTTTGGCCGACGTAGTGGGTTTCGCAGAGGGCGGCGAGTTTTTGATACTCCGTGATGCCGCCGCAGTTCGGGATAGAGACGCGGTTGTAGTCGATCAAGCGGCCCTCGATCAGCTCGTTGATATCCCACTTGTGACTATGTTGCTCGCCGACGGCGATGGGGATTTTGACCATGGGACGGAGTTGCTTGTAGACGCTATTGTTTTCGCTGCGAACGAGGTCCTCGACAAAGTAGGGTTCCAGGGGCTCGATGAGGGCGCTGAGCTTCACGGCGTCGGGAAAGTCGATGCGGGTGTGGAAGTCGATGGCCCAATCGCCCGCTTGGCCAACGCCAGCGCGAATCTGTTGGCATTGCTCAAGGGTCTTGAGGACCATTTCGCGGTTCTGGAAGGGGCGGCCCTGGCCGGGGTCGGCGACGCTGGTGCGGAAGGCGCGGAAGCCGAATTCGACGCAGGCGCGAGCGTTTTCGGTGAGGGAGAGTTTCTTTGGATTAGGAAAGCCGGTGCAATAACATTCGACGTAATCGCGGCTTAAGCCGCCCAAGAGCTGGTGGACCGGTACGCCGAGGGCCTTGCCTTTTAGATCCCAAAGAGCGAGGTCGAGGGCGCCGATGGAGTGCGTTTTTTCGCGTCCGGCGGGGTAAAACATGCCGCGGAACATGAGTTGCCAGAGGTGATCGATGCGGGAGGGGTCGCCGCCGATCAACTGAACGGCGCATTGCTTAACGAGATCCGGGGAGCCGCCTTCGCCGATGCCCGTCAACCCAGCGTCCGTTTCGATGGTGACGACGTGGAAGCTTTGATTGACCATGGGACGCGTGATGGGGCTCTCGTAGTAGCGGATCCGGGTAATTTTCATCTTCTTTAATTCGGCATTCGCTTTTTCCAGCAGCCCGGAAGCAAAAGTGGCGGACAGGGCAGCACTGCGAAATAAATCGCGGCGGGTGAGTTTCATGGCTTTGGGCTTTATGTTATACCTGAAACACTATGCGGACGCTGATCATAGTCGGCGCTTTCGTATTTGGCGCTTTGGCGCAGACACCGGCCCCGTCGGCCCCGGGCAGAAGTACCGCCCCCCCTCCCGAACCTGGCATCCCCGTGAGCGATGCATTGGTGATCGCCAAATGTTCCGGATGCCACAGCAAAGACGAAAAAGGACATCTATCGCGGATCTCGTGGGAACGAGCTGCTCCGGAGGCTTGGCAGCAAGCCATTAAGCGCATGGTGCGCCTGCACGGGCTGCAGGTGACGCCCGAGGAAGCGCGGAAAATCGTGCAGTATTTGAGCGATGCGCACGGGCTGGCGCCGGAAGAAGCCAAGCCGGCTATTTACTTCTACGAGAAGCGGCACTTGGATCAGGAGAAGTTTCCGGATGCGGTGCGAGAAGCCTGTGTCTCCTGTCATCCATACGGGCAGCCGAGCAACTGGCGCCGCAGCGCGGCGGATTGGGATCTCCTGGTAAACATGCACATTGGCTATTTTCCGGTGGTGAACTGGAATAGTTTTGTGGGCCAAGGCAATCGGGGCGGGGCGCCGCCAGTTCCTGGCGCAGATACGCGTACGCCGGTAGAGAAGGCGATCGAACAGATTAAGAAGGATTATCCGCTGCATACGAAGGAATGGGCCGATTGGTCGGCCTCCCGTAGGCAAGCCAAGCTGGCGGGGCGGTGGTTGCTGAGCGCGACCCAGCCCGGCGTGGGGAACTTTGTCGGCGAAGTTTCCGTGGAACCGGGGGCGACACCGAATGAGTGGGTGACCCGCACGCGGATGACGAATACGAGCACTGGCCAGACGGTGACGCGCGAGGGCAAATCGATCGTTTACACGGGGTACTCCTGGCGCGGATCGAGCAAGGCGAGCGACGGGAAGGGCGCGCGGGAAGTGATGCTGGTGAGCCGGGATCAAGCGGTGATGGAAGGCCGCTGGTTTTGGGGAGCCTATGACGAGTTTGGATATGACGTTAAGCTGCTACGGGCAGAGGAGCGTCCTACGATTTTGAACGTGAGCCGGACGGCGCTACGCGTGGGAAAAACCGCAACGATTCGGGTATTCGGAGACCGGCTGCCGACGGGATTAACGACGGCCGACATCGACTTGGGCTCGGGAGTGAGCGTGAAGTCGATCCCCTCGCAAAGCGCATCGGTTTTGGAATTCGAGGCCGAGGCGGCGCCGGGCGCGGTTTTGGGTTACCGAGACCTCGCGGTGCGAAGGTCTGTGCTGCCCAACGCGCTGGCCGTTTACGACACGGTGGATTACATCAAGACTTCGACCAACACGGCCATTGCGCGGCTAGGGGGAACAACGCACCCCAAAGGCTATGCGCAATTCGTGGCGATCGGGTATCACCGGGGGCTAGATGGAAAGGCGAATACGACGGACGATGTGAGCCTGGGCCCGCTGGACGTCGAGTGGAGCATGGAGGAGTATTATGCCGTCTACGGGGATGACGATATTCAGTTTGTAGGTTCGTTAGATAAGAAGGGCTATTTCACGCCCGCGGTGGAGGGCCCGAACCCGAAGCGGAAGTTTAGCCGGAACAACTATGGCGACGTCTGGGCCGTGGCCAGCTACAAAGGCGAGGACGCCGCGCCGCAGAAGGACGGCAAGGCGCTGACGGCGAAGTGTTATTTCATTGTGACGGTGCCGCAATACCTGCGTTGGGATCAACCCGAGGTTGCGCAGTAAGCGCGGTCATGCAACTGCAAGTGTCCGAATTTCATTCGTTTTCCGCAGGCGGGCAGGACTTCGTCTACCTGGTTCCCAGCGGGGGCATTTTTGCCTTAGACCCTTTATCGAAGCTGGCGATTGAGGCGGTGCAATCGCGGCCGCAGGGGCCGGAGGAGTTGCTGGAGGGGCTATTGAGCCAAGGCGCTTCGCGCGAGGATGCCAAGGAAACGATCGAGGAGCTGGTGCAGTCCCGGGCGCTACGGCCCGAAGGGGGCTGGCAAGATCCGGTGGAAGAGCCGCCCGCGCACTTTCCGCTGCAGACGCTCGTTATCAACCTAACGAACCAGTGCAATCTAAGCTGCCAATACTGCTACGAGTACGGCGAAGACAAGGTGGCGACACCGGAAGGCAAGGCGAAGTTCATGGAATGGGGGACGGCAAAAGAGAGCGTCGACTTCCTATTCAAACAGTCGCAAGGACGCCGGGCGGTGCACATCACGTTTTTTGGCGGGGAGACGCTAATGAACTTCCCGTTGCTCAAGCAAATTGTGGACTATGCGCGAGAAGGGGCGCGGCACGCGGGGATGTACATCGATTTCTCCCTGACGACGAACGCGACGCTGCTGCGGCCGGACATCATTCAATATCTTTCGGACAATCACATTGGCGTGACGGTCTCGATGGACGGGCCGGCGGAGCTCAACGATCAGTTGCGGGTTTTTGCCAATGGGCGAGGCAGCTACGATGTGATTGCGCCGAAGGTGCGCGAGCTGTTGGCGAAACATGCCACACGTCCAATTGCCGCGCGGGTGACATTAACCAACGGCGTGACGGACGTCATTCGCATCTACCGCCATTTGAAGGACGAACTGGGTTTTCACGAGGTGGGCTTTGCTCCGGTAACGACGTCGCCCAACCGCCTCTACGCGATTGACGCAAAGGGGCTGGACGGGGTGCTGGCGCAGTTTGAACAGTTGGCTTATGAATACCGCGACTATGCGTTGCAGGACAAACTGCACGGATTCTCCAATGTCAGCGACACGCTAAGCGAGTTGCACCAAGGGATTTCGAAATCGCATCCCTGCGGGGCGGGACTGGGGTTACTGGGTGTCGGGCCTTCGGGCGATATCAGTCCTTGCCATCGTTTTGTGGATTCCGACGATCATAAGCTGGGCCACATCTCGACAGGCCTCGATCAACCGAAGCAGCAGGAATTTCTCGCCCACGGCCACATCAACGCGAAGTACGATTGCCATACTTGCTGGGCGAGGCCGGTCTGCGCGGGCGGCTGTTACCACGAGGCCTTCGTCCGTTATGGGGATACGGGCCACGCCAATCTCCACTATTGCGACTGGATCCGCGGATGGACCGATCTATGCCTGAAAATATACGGCGAGATCGCCACGCATAACCCTGGCTTTCTGAACCATTTCGAACAGCGAAAGGCCGCATGAAACATTTACGCGCCGTCAATCGAAAAGCACGCCGCATTGAGGACCATATTGCGGCGACGGACGGAGACTTCGTCGCGCTCCAGCAGGGCGGAAACGCCGCGCAGCGTCCGCATTATCCGATGGGTTGCTCGATCGTTTTCTCGCCGGGTTGGGAAGTGGACTCCGCAGGCGGTACCGCGGGGCTTTGCCAGCCAGTGGAGCGGGACCTCTACGATTGCTACATCAGTTGCTATTGGCCCGCGCAGGTGCCGGACCACTTGAACAACTATCCAGATTGGACCTCCAAGTGCGCCGCCGCTACCAAAGACTGGCGCAACATCGATTTGGTTTTTCCATAAAAAGGAGCTTCGCCCGCCATGCCTTCCCTCAATCGACGTCAACTTATGGCCGCGCTAGCGGCGGCGCCTTTTGCTACGCCGGGTCACGCCCAGACGGGCAAGAAAGGCCTGCTCTACGTTGGCGCATGGCAGAAGAAGGTATTTGTTATCGACGAGGCCGCGCAGAAGGTGGCCTCGGAGATTGAGCTGAAGTTCGACGTACCGCGCTCGCTTATGTTGAGCGAGGACAAGAAGCGCCTGATCGTGCACTCGATGAAGGACTGCGGCTTTGAGTTCGTCAGTCTGGCGACGGGAAAGATCGAGCATTCGTTTGTGCTGAACGACGGAGGCAAGCGGTACCGCCCGAACGGCTTCGCGATTACACCGGACGATAAGAAGCTATACACGACCTTCTACATGGTGGAAAAGAAGATCGACCGCTTTGAAGTGAACAAGATGAAGTGGGGCGTGATCGATATCGCCAGCGGGAAGATGGAAAAGGAAGTGGAAGTGCCGAAGGAAATGGAGGGAAGAGGCGGGCGAGGCGGTGGGCTGCGCTTCTCACCCGACGGCAAGTTCCTTTATAGTTTTCGGGATAACGTCTACATCTACGATGCGGAGACGTTCAAGGAAGTGGACAAGATCGAGTTGTCGAAACCCCTGTTTCCCGGGGTGGAGCGGGTCAATCTCGGTCCGGGCGACGACCCCTACGAAGAACCGGGGACGGTGTTCGGCTTTTTCAACTCTACAGACCCGATCGTGCATCGCAGCACCTTCGGTTTCGCAAAGTTCGATCTCGTGAAACGGACGTTTGAGTTTACGCCCGTGGGCCCGTCGACTACTGGCATTATGGGGCTCCGTCTGACGCCAGACCGCAAGCTGGGCTACACGGTGGCGTTCAATGGCGCGGGGGCCAACCGGCGCTGCGAGTTTTGGACCTTTGACATCGCCTCCAAGCAGATGCTGCGCAAGCAGGAGTTCGACGGGCGGAGCCGCTTCGATTTCTCTATTTCTTCCGATGGGAAGTCTCTCTACATTTTTGGAGCGGGAAACACGCTGGAAAGCTACGATGCCGCTACGTTAAAGATGACGAAAGAGCTAGTGGTGAACGCGGACATGACGTCGAACATGCTTGTTGTTCCGGGCTAATGGAACTGGCAATCCAGGTCGGAAGCGCCTCTGAAGTCCGGGACGGCCTGCGATTGCGAGATGCAGCGGGCTGGGAACGATCCCCGAAACTCCAGGCCTGGATGCGAGAAACGATCGAGGCGCTGCCGGACCTCGAAGCCGGCCGCTATTACTTTGGCACGGAGTTCTGCGAGAACCTGCTGCCATCGGCCGAGGCGGTGGGTGCCATGGTGGAGACGGGCGCGCCGCTGACATTCTTGACGCCTTACGTTTCGGATCGGGGACTGGCCGCCTTGCGGCCGCTGCTTCAGTTGTTGCGGGCGGGCACCGAGGTCGTTTTTGCCGATTGGGGCGTGTTGCACGTTTTGCGGAGGGATTTTCCGCATCTGGTTCCGGTGCAGGGGCGACTGCTGAATAAGAGCCTGCGGGACCCCAGGGTAACCGGACTCTATGGGATTGAAGGCGCGGAGAATCCCACGCTGGACGCGCTGCGCCGTTCGAACCTCGGCAATGCAAGCTATGCGCAGTTCTTGCGGGGCTTGGGGGTGGCGCGGGTGGAATTCGATCAGTTGCCGCAGGGAAATCGCTTCGAACTAGGCGGCGAGGGCATGGGAGCGCATTTGTATGCGCCATTCGGCTTCATCTCGACGAGCCGCGTATGCATGGCGGCCGGATTGCATTACCGGGGAGCGGACAAGTTCCAACCGGGGGCGCCGTGCCGGCACGAATGCCAAAGCCACCTGCTGGAATACACGTACACGAATTCGCCCTTTGAGAATCTGGACCAGAAGTTTTGGCTGAAGGGCAACACGTACTTCTATCAGCATTCCCGCGCGATGATGGAGGAAGTGCGCAAGGCCTGGGCCGACGGCAGTGTGGCCAGACTGGTGTTTCAACCGAGAGTTCCTCTGGTGGAATCATGAAAATTTTAGCCCCAATTCGCGAAGAAGCGGAACTGGAAATGTTGTTGGCCTCCGGAGCGGATGAATTTTACTGCGGAATCACGCCCAAAGAATGGCTGGAGCGATATACGGGCGCGATGTGGATCAGCCGGCGCTCACCGAAAGGCAGCGGGCTGAACAGCGTGGAGGAATTGAAAAGCCTGGCGTCGGCTGTCCATCGGGCAGGTAAGGAACTCTTTGTCACCCTGAATGGGCCCTACTACACTGCGGAGCAAATCCCACTCCTGCTGCGGCTGGCGCAAGAACTGAGCGAAGACTGCGGCGTGGACGCGCTGATCGTGAGCGACATCAACCTGTTGCTGCGGTTAAGCGAGATGAAGCTGCGCGCGAACCTGCATGTATCGAGCGTGGCGGCCAGTTTGAACGCGGAAGCGATTCGTTTTTTGTTGAACTTTGGCCCGACGCGCGTGATCCTGCCACGGTCCCTTACGCTTGAAGAGATTCGCGGCATTACAAGCGCAGTGGGCAGAGAGGTGGAAATAGAGGTTTTTCTTCTGAACGACGGCTGCGCGTTTGAGGAGGGATTTTGCGCGACGACGCACCATCATTCGGTGGGCGCATTCTGCACGAGCTTGAGCGAGATGGCGACGAGCTTTGAGTGGTATGGTCCGCGGCTGAGCAGCCGGAGGGAAAGGTGGCTGCGCGCGAACCTGGATGAATACCGTCGCTATGTTTGGTATCTGAATGGCAATGGCTGCGGCTCGACGGCGAAGGGACTTCCTTACGGACCGTGCGGACTATGCGCCGTGAGCGATTTGGCGGCGATGGGGATCGCCTCGCTTAAGGTGGTGGGGCGGGAGGCCTCTCCGTTTAAGAAGCTGGCGAGCGTAAAGATGGCGCACGACATTGTCGCTCGGGTGCGGGCGCAGCAGGAGCGTCTCGTGGTGATCGAACGCGCACGGAGCCTGCGCGCGGAGCCGGAGCACTGCGAGGCGGGATACATGTGCTACTACAAAGTGAGCGCCTAAACACCCTCCTTGAATACCTTCAGCCGCTTTCAGTGGACTCTGCGTTACCTCATGCCGCATCGTGGCGGGCTATTACTGGTGACGACGATCAGCCTGGCCTCGACAGCGCTGAGCCTGGTGCAGCCCTACCTGTCGAAGTTGCTGATCGACGAGGCGCTCCTGCGGAGGGACACGGGGGCCTTGGCGCGGGTTTCGGCGCTGATGGTGGTGTCGAGCCTATTGGCGTTCGCGTTCAATGTGGCGGCGGGTTATTGGTACACGCGGATCTCGGCCAAAGTTCTATTCGCCATGCGGCGAGACTTGTTGACACACCTGCATTCGCTGTCTCCCCGCTTCTTCACGGAATGGAAGACCGGGGATATTTTGAGCCGGTTGAATAACGACATAAGCGAAATTCAGCGCGTGGTGGCCGATGCTCTTTTGAGTTTACTGGGAAATCTGGGCTTTCTGGCTGGTAGCGTGATGATCCTGATTCGCATGGATCTGCGACTCTTTGGCGTGGGGGTGGCGGTGTTGCCGGTGGCGGCATTTGTGGCCTGGTATTACCGCAGACTGCTAGTGGACAAGATCCGCGTTCTTCGGGAACGGGCCGCCGAAATCGGCAGTTTTCTTCTAAACACCTTGCTGGGTCATCGCATCGTGACGGCCTTTGACGGCGTGAGCGAGGAAATAGCGCAGTTCGCCAAGCGCAACGATTCCTACGTCGCGGGATTGTTAAGCATGCAGCTGGTTTCCTACACGGGTTCTGGGTTGCCGGGAATGCTGTTAGCCGGCTCGACGGCGGCAGTTTTTTGGGTAGGCGGCAATCAGGTGATCGCCGGAACGATGACGGTGGGGACTCTGGTGGCATTTTTGGCTTATCACATGAGGCTGCTTTCCCCAGTGCAGGCTCTTATGGGCATGTATACGAATCTGGTGACGGCGCAGGTGTCGCTGGAGCGGGTGCAAGCGCTTTTTGACGCGCGGCCGGAAGTAAGTACGCCGGAGAATCCGGCTAGCTTCGAAATTCGCGGCGGGATCGAACTGCGAGACGTGCATTTTGCTTATGGCTCACGGCGAATTTTCCATGGTTTGAATTGGGAAGTGCCTGCGGGCGGCTTGGGGGTGGTGCTGGGACCGAGCGGTTGCGGGAAGAGCACGCTGGCGGATTTGCTGCTTCGCTTCTACGACCCGCAGTTGGGCCAGATTCTGCTGGATGGGCAGGATCTAAAGCGGGTGGAGCTGGCGGCGCTGCGGCGACATGTTGCGGTAGTGGAGCAGACGCCGTGGCTCTTCCCGGCGAGCATCGCCGAGAATCTTCGTTATGCAAGGCCCGAGGCGAGCGAGGCGGAATTGCGGGAGGCATTGCGGGCGGTTGGCCTCGAGGAAACTTTTCCTGACCTGGAGGCGAACGCGGGGGAGAGAGGTCTCACGATGAGTGCCGGGCAACGGCAGCGCTTGGCGATTGCGCGAGCGCTGCTGCGCAGGCCGACCATCCTGGTTCTGGACGAGCCCACGGCGGCCCTGGACGAAGCGAGCGAGCGAATCGTGACGCAGGGAATCCGGGCGATGTTGCCCAAGGCCACTCTCATCTTGATTACGCATCGGCGGCAGTTGGCGTCGCTAGCGGATCGGGTTTTGGAATTGGAATGACCGGATGGCCAGAATTGCGATTCTCGATAGCGGCCTGAATCCGCACCACCCGCACGTAAAGGAGCCTGCACTCGGCTTCAACGCCACTTCCGCGGGACTGGAGACGGACTGGTTTGACTATGCGGGCCATGGCACGGCGGTGGCGGGCGCCATATTGAGCCACGCACCCGACGCGGAAGTATTGGCGGTCAAGATCTTTGACGGGCGTTTGCGCACTAACCTGGAGATCTTGGAGCGGGGCTTGAGGTGGGCGCTGGAGCAGGGTGCGGATTACATCAACTTGAGCCTGGGCACAAAGAATCCCGAACATGGACCGAGACTGGCGGAGTTGGTACGGCGTGGGGCAATCTGGGTGAGCGCCTTCGAAACGGACGGTGCGGTTTGCCTTCCAGGATCGCTGGCCGGGGTGATCGGAATCATCGCCGATAGGAGCCTGGAACGCGATGAACTTCGGGCTCTGGCGGCGAATCGGTATGCCGCGTCGCCCTACCCGCGAGAGATTCCGGGCGTGCCGCGCGAGCGAAATCTGCAGGGCATCAGCTTCGCGGTTGCCAATGCGACGGGTATCCTGGCGGCCCGTTAGGTCATTTGCGTTCGGGCGCGCGTCCTAGTTCGGGGCCGCGATCGGCCAGAAAGTCGATCGCGATCTTCAGGAACATCTCGGCAAGATCAGGCTTGGTTTCGAGGAGCCCCTGGTATTGGCGGGTTAGTTCCTCGCGGTCGCCGTCGGCCAAAGGACCACTCCACCCGCGGCGGCCGCCGGACATGTAGCCCCGGAGCGCGCGGACGACGGCGTTTTCCACGGCGATTTCGGCATGCTTGTCTTTAAGACCGGCCGAACGCATGGCTTCCACCGCGGCGGCAATCATCTGAAAGGTCATGCCGTTGGCAAAGGTAAGGCCGGCCTCATAGACGGCGCGACGCCGTTCTTCCAGCTCGACAATCTTCGCCGTGCCTTCCTCCTCCACGAGGCGGCGGAGACGCAGCAGCGCACCGCGGTCTCCCTCAAACAGGAAGCGCTTTTCGTCGAAGCCATCCATAAGATCGAGGCTGCCGACGGTGGCTCCGATTTCGCGAAAAGGGAGAAGGTCCTGGGTGCCGAACTGTTTGCCGCAAAGGACAAGCGAAACGTTGTCCCAGCGGAGGGCCGCAGCCTTCATGTCCCGCAGCGTGTTAGGCAGATCGGGTTCCGGAACGGAAACCAGGATGAGTTCGGCTTTGCGCAGGTCTTCGTAGGTGTCCACGGCCGCGCCGGCGCGGATGGAGTTGGCAATGCGGCTGGCCACACGCAGCGATCCGCTCTTCACGAAATCAAGGTTCTCCCGGAGCCCCGGTAGTTTTGCCACCCAAGAAACGCTAACTGGGCCCACTCCCACTAGAGCTGTCCGTGGCGCTGGCGGCATAGAGTATCTTGCTCCTCAAGGCTTTCGATCGATCGCGGTATTGAGCGGCTTTCTCAAACTCGAAATTCTTGGCCGCGGCCCGCATTTTTTCTTCGAGATCGGCTAAATAGCGCTCTTGCTCGTCGGCAGAGAGGGACTGGACCTCGTCGGGTTGCTCGTCCTCGATCGGTACCGTCAAATAGTCGGCTTCCACGATGCGCACCAAATTCATGTCGATGGGCTTCACTATGGATTGCGGGGTAATGCCGTTTCGCTCATTGTAGTCTTTCTGAATTTCGCGGCGGCGATTGGTTTCCTCGATGGCCCGTTTCATGGAATCCGTCATGACGTCGGCATAAAGCACGGCACGGCCATTCACGTTGCGAGCGGCGCGGCCAATGGTCTGGATCAATGAGCCACTGCTGCGGAGGAAGCCCTCTTTGTCCGCGTCGAGAATGGCGACAAGAGAAACCTCCGGCAAGTCGAGGCCCTCGCGGAGAAGGTTCACGCCAATCAGGCAATCGAACTCACCTTTGCGAAGATCCCTTAGTATCTTGACGCGATCGAGGGTCGTAACCTCGCTGTGGATATATTGGCACTTTACGCCGGCTTCCTGGTAATACTCAGCGAGGTCCTCAGCCATCCGTTTGGTGAGCGTAGTGATGAGAGTGCGTTCGTTAGCGGCGACGCGCAGGCGGATTTCCTTGAGCAAATCGTCGACTTGCCCTTTGATGGGGCGCACCTCGACGGGAGGATCGATGAGGCCGGTGGGGCGGATGATCTGCTCTACGATAACGCCGCCGCATTTGGTGAGCTCATAGGAGCCTGGGGTAGCCGAGACATAGATAGCGCGATGAATCCGATTCTCAAACTCCTCGAAGGTGAGGGGGCGGTTGTCGAGCGCGCTGGGCATGCGAAAGCCGTACTTGACCAGATTTTCCTTGCGGCTGCGGTCGCCGCCCCACATGCCGGAGATCTGCGGCATGGTGACGTGGGACTCGTCGACGAAGAGGACGGCGTCTTGCGGGAGATAGTCGAGTAAGGTGGGGGGAGCTTCCCCGGGCAGGCGGCCGGTGAAATGGCGCGAATAGTTCTCAATGCCATGGCAATAGCCAATGGTTTGGATCATTTCGAGGTCGAACTTTGTGCGCTGCCAGATCCGCTGGGCTTCGATGAGTTTGCCTTGGCGCTCGAGCTCAGCATGCCAGGAGACCAGTTCCTCTTCAATCGTGACGAGGGCTTGTTCTTTGGTGACGGGCGTGAGTACGTAGTGGCTCTTGGGATAGATGGGCAGACGGACGTAGGTTTGCTTGACTTCGGCGGTCAGGGGGTCGATCTGAGAAAGTGACTCCACTTCGTCGCCCCAAAGTTCGATCCGGAAGGCATTGTCGTCGTAGGTGGGATAGACCTCAATCACGTCGCCGCGCACCCGAAAGGCGCCGCGGCTAAACTCAATATCGTTGCGCTGATAAAGAATGTCGACCAGCTTGGCGATGATCTCCTGGCGTTTGATCTTCTGGCCCTTTTCGAGCATCAGGAGCATGCCGTAGTAGGCGTCCGGCGAGCCCAGACCGTAGATGCAGCTGACGCTGGAAATGATCACGACATCCCGCCGCTCAAAGAGGCTGCGGGTGGCCGATAGGCGGAGCTTATCGAGCTCGTCGTTAACAGTGGATTCTTTCTCGACGTAGGTATCGCTTTGGGGAATGTAGGCTTCGGGCTGGTAGTAGTCGTAGTAGCTGACAAAGTACTCGACGGCATTGGAGGGGAAGAACTGTTTGAATTCCTGGTACAGCTGCGCCGCGAGGGTCTTGTTGTGGGCCAGAATCAAGGAGGGCTTGCCGATGGCCTCGATGATTTTGGCCATGGTGAAGGTCTTGCCGGAACCGGTGACGCCAAGGAGGGTTTGGTGCGCTTCGCCTTCGTTCAGGCCGCGGACGAGTTCCGCAATGGCGGACTCCTGATCGCCGCGGGGCTTGTAGTCGCCCGCCAATCGAAACGACATCGCTATTGTTGGTCCTCGAGAATCGCCCGCTCGCGGGCCTTCCGCGTGCCCATGCGCTTTGGACCGTCCGCGATGACAGGCGCTTTTTGATTCACGATGCGCGCGGCGGGGTTACGCTTCTTGGGCGCCTTAAAAGTTAGGATGGTGGACTTCTTGCCCTTCACCCTTCTAGCTTAAGAGACCTTCCCGGCGAAGTCTTTCCGCCTGGGCGTTGAAGGCACAGCCAAAGAGGGCGATCAGGCTCAGCAAATAGAGCCAGACCAGCATCGCGATGGCGGCGCCAATGCTGCCGTACATGATGTTGTAGGTGGCGATATTGCGCACGTACCAGCCGAAGGCAAGGGTTGCGAAGCTGCCTAAGACCGTGGCGACAAAGGCGCCGGGCCAAACGCGCTTCCAACCCCTGGGCCGGCTGGGCGCGAAACGATAGAGCCAACTGGTGGCGAGCGTGAGCGCACCCATGGCGAGCACAATGGTGGCGCTACGGCCGACGAAGGCAACGACGCCTTGCAGTTGCGTTTCTTGCCCCAGCAGGCCGGCCGCGCGTAAAATGACGAACTCGATGGCTTCACCGAAGACAAGAAGCACCGAGGCGCCGATGGCGGGCAGGATGGTGGAGAAGACGAGCAGCACGGCGATCCAACGTTGTTGCCAGAAGCCACGGGTGTTGGTGGTTCCATAAGCGGCCTGGAAGCCAGTCATCAAGCTAACGACTACGTCGCTGGCGGCCCAGATCGACAGGAGGGCCGCCAGGGCGATCAGGGCGTTCGGGCGAGCGCCTTTGGCGGTGAACGCATACTGGACCAAGTCCTCGGTGCCGGGGGGCACCACCTCGAACAAGAAGTTTGAAATCGTCCGCGACACCCATTGGGCGTTGGCTTGAACCAGCACGGTGGCGAGGGTGGTAAGCACGGGAAAGAAGCCAAGCAGCGCGGAGAAAGCCGCGCCTTTGGCTATTTCAAGCAAGCCGTCTGCGTAAGTGGAGAGGGCCGCGTGGCGCAACGTGAGCAGAAGGCGCCTCAAAGCCGCAACGCCTCTTCAATGTGCCGCAGCTCGACGGAAGTCCATCGCTTCTGCCAGGCCCAGTTTGTGGAGCAGGTCAAGAATTCGCCGGTGGAACGGCATCCCTCCTCGCGCTTGGCCCAGGCCAGGCGGCCTTCGAGGTCGTGGGGCCGTTTCGTGGGAACGCCGAAGGGAGTTTCGCGCGTTGGGTAAAATCCTACGAGGTCCGGCCGCACGCGGGCAAGAACCTTGTCTGCGGCCTCTTCGGCCATGGAGCGGTAAGTAGTGTATTTGCCCCCTTCGATACGCAGGACCCCTTGACTGTCGAATTCTATGCGGTGCTCGCGGCTGGTGGAAGAGGCGCTCTTGGAGGGGGCTTGGACCAAGGGCCGCAGCGAGCTGAACTCCCCAACCGGCTCGCCGCGTTCGCCACCGGGAAAGAGTTCGCCCACGATGGACAAGAGATAGTTCCGTTCTTCGGGGCTGATAGAAACGTTATCGGCGTCTCCGGCGTGGTCCACGTCTGTGGTGCCGACCAAAGTGAGAGGCGCGATTTCGCCCCAGGGGATGAAAAAGACGATGCGGCCATCCCGGTGGAAATGCGCGATGGCGTGCTCGCCATCGTACAGGCGCGGCAGCACGATGTGTGAGCCGCGAACCAGGCGCAATCCCGCCGTCGCCATCCAAGGACCGCGCGCATCTACAACGGCACGGGCCGCGATGTTCCGGCCGTCTACACGAACGCTATCTCCGACAATGGCATCGGCGGCAGCCCGGGCTCGGCAGTGCGCGCCCAAGCGCTGCGCGTCGCGGACATTGTCCAATACTAATGGTGCGGAATCACTCGCCGCGTCCCAATAGCTCAAGGTCTTGCCCAGATAACGGCTGCCGCCGATGCGATGGCCCGTCGAGAGGAGGTCGTAGAGCAAAATGCCCGCACCATAGAAGAGACGGTCGCCCCAACTTTGCAGCGGCATTTCAAAACGCAGAGGACGCACGGTATCCGGGGCCAGACGGAGCAGGCGGCTGCGCTCCTTAAGCGCTTCTCTAACCAGGCGGAAATCGAAGTATTTCAAGTAGCGGAGGCCGCCGTGGATCAGGTGGGAATTCTTACCGCTGGTGCCGGAACCCCAAAAGGCTTTCTCGACGAGGAGAATGCGAAGGCCGGCGCCCCGCAGGTGAGAGCGCAGCGCAAGATCTCGGGCGAGGCCAGCACCGTTGATACCACCGCCGACGATGACTACGTCGTAGCCGGAGTCCGCAGCCTCGATCTCCACCTCGATCGGCACCATAGGGCCATGCTAACAATCCAGACTGTGGCGCTGAGAGCCGCAAAAGCTTTTTGCTGCGAGGTGCCGGCGTAGTCCAGCACGACAAGCGTCTTGGCGCGAGGCTTCACTTCAATTTGCATCAAGCCCAGGGGATTGGCTTTGACGGGGGCGGCGACGCCGTCCTGGTAGGCGCGCCAGCCGGGATCGAAATTCATAGAGGCAAAAATCTCGTCGCCGGGCCGAACCGGGCCTTCAATCCGGTAGCGGCCTGGGTGCTCTTCGATCCAGGCGAGTTTAGGACGCTCGGGGTCCACGATGGCGGCGTAAAGGGGGGGAAGAGTGTCCAGGTATTGGTTGGTGGGTAATTCCTTAGGCTGCACGAGATGGGCCAGGGAAGAGAAAGGGAGATGGTGAATCCAGTCGTGCGGGGTCGCCTGAAAAGCTATGGGCGCCAAGCCTTGGAACTTTTGGGGATTCTTGAAATCTTTGTAGTATTCTTCGCTTTCCAAGCTATGCACAGCGACGTGTTCGGCCCCGAGAATCGTAAGTTCCCGCAAGGCGTCCAAGCCTTCGCGCTCCGGCGTTGACCCCTCGCCGGTACGCACCTGGTAATAAAAATCGACGGCGACCCGATTTCGTAAACCGCTTTCGAAGGTCCCCCCGATTTGGGGCAACGGGCTCCAAGCGTTCAAACGGAAGCGGAGGCCGCCCGTGGCAAAAATGCGGCCCCGCGGCTTCTGGGATACGAGCCATTGGGAGAGTTTGAACTCGAGAGTCTGTTCGCGATCGACAATTCCCCAATCCGTCCAGCGGCGCTTGGCGCTCTCGGCTATCTGACCGACGGAAACGGCTGCAAGCACGCCAACGCACAGAATCGCGCAGGTTCTGTCCACCAGTTCGCGACTGTGCCAGCCGAGCCGCAGCCAGGCGGCGAGAGCGGCCATCAGAAACAGCTCGAACTCAAGAGAGTAGCGGCGGCTTTCCGGAATGGTATCGAGGAGCCGAAAGTAGAAGGCTCCGGTGATCCAGAAGAACGCAGCAGCGGACAGCGTCAGGAAGCGTAATTCCCAAGTGGCCCGCAGCCAGCCCATCAGGAGGCGGATGCAGATTAAGGTTATGGCCAGCCCCACGTATAACGGCCAGTGCGCCTGGTCGGCCTTGTAGCCGTAAGCATCCTTGGGCCAATTGAAGAGAGTTATAGCGACGTATTCGGGCGTGAGCCAGAAACAGGAGAGCCCATAGCCGAGGAGACCGGCAACTAGGGTGCGGGGGGCCAATCGCCAGTCGCTCAGCAAAAGGATAAGGACGAGAATCGTGAGCGCAAAGGCACAGAGCCAATTGGTGAGCGGGGCCGACGCCAGAGCGAGAGCCATGAGCAAGAGGCTGGGGAAGTCGCGGCGCCGCGCGCCCCAAACGATGGCCGCAAGCAGCATGGGAAGCATGGTGAGACCCGCGAGGTGCGGCCCTTCGCCATATTTCATGAGTACGAGCAAACGCCAGGGAAGGTAGTAGAGTCCTCGGTCCCGATCGATCAGTTCGAATAGCGCATAAAGCGGAGATAGCAGCGTATAGGCTGTCCCCAGCAGCAACGCCCAGCTAGGGCTGCCCGTTAGCCAATAGAAGCCTAAGGCAAGCGTGACGGGTCCGAGGCAGGCCAGCAGCGCGGTAATCGTCCGGTAGGCCCAAAAGGGTTCCATCCCGGTCAACCAGTGGAGCAGGGCGGCTGTGTAGGGAATCAGGGGCGGGTAGGTGAATTGGGTGGGTTGCCCCAGGTATTGCTGTGGATTCCATCCCCAGGGGTTGGGGTGCTCGGCGATGAAGCGCGTGATGCCGGCGTAGCCTGCCGCAATCGAGCCTTTGTAGGGACGCTGTTGAGGGCTAAACAGGGGAGCGTAGAGAGCGAGATTGAGTAGAAACAGGGCCGCGAGCGAGGCGGCAAGGATCAGCCGTTTTTTTGTTTTCGTTCTTTCCAAAGCACCCACCCGGAGGCGACCAGAGTAAGAAGGAATAATATCTCGCCGGCACGCTTGGAGGGGGCTTTGGTGAAACGCAACTTTACCCACTCGACTCCCGCAGGAGGATCGATGCGAATGAAGCCGAGGCCGTCGGCCCGAGTGGAAAGCGTGCCGAGGTTAGATTCGGCCCGCCAGCGGGAGTCTTGCGTGACCTGTACGACCAGGCTTTGGCCCGGACCAACCTTGGCCTGGATGTCCAATGCGTCGGTCCCGTTCCAGCGCGTAGCGGTGGGCGCTTCCGGACCGCGTTCGAGGACTTCGACATAACGCTCCAGGCCTTCGCGATCCGCCTGGCTACTAATTGGCGGCAGAGCATCGTAGGCCTTGCGGTCCACCACCCGAGCTAAGCTGCGATAGCGGCGAGGCACCTCATAGATCCGGTTCTCTTCACCGTCGTCGAAGACGGGCTTCAACATGCCCTCAAATTTATTCGGGTAGGTGAAGTCGTGATAGTACTCTCTCGATTTCGAACCATGCGTGGCGACCAAATCGACTCCGAGAGCTTGTAGCCATGGCACGGCGATCTTCGGATCATCTCCCATGACGATCTCCCATTGAGAAGGCATCACGATTTGGTTCTGCAAGCCTTGTTCGCTGCTGCCGCCCAGTTGGGCCAAGTCGTGCCAGGTATTGAACCAGAAGCGGACGGCACCGGTGACGTAGCTACGGCTGTCGGGGTAGTTTTCGTGAATCCAAGCGGGAATCTTGTAGTAGAGGGAGGGCTTGTAATCGGTGGCGGGAGGAAAGATGGCCCGGTGCCGGCGCAGGTAATTCCCGTGCCCGGCCAGAATGGCGATCAGGGCCGCGCTTACGGCCAGCTTGCCGGCGAGCGTCCGCCGATCCCATAACCAGATCCCAAGGGCGACCAAGAGGAAGATGTAGAGGATGTCGAGTTCCGGCACCAGGCGCATGGGCTCCCCGATAATGCGGAACTTGAGCCAGTAGTTGCCGACGGTATTCAGCGTGAAAAGGCAAACCGCGCCGGACAAGAAGGCAGCCCAGGGGGAAAGCTTGCCGCGACGCGACAAACGGTTGGTGGCAGACAAGTAGGCAACCAGGACGCCCAGACCCACCCAACGGGACCAGAGATTGCCGGTCTCGCTGACGTATTGCATGTTCCGCAAAGTGAGCGCTACGTATTGCGGGGTGAACCAAAAGGCACTAAGGCCATAGGCAATGGCGGGAGGAATCAAGGCCAGCCCCACGATTCTCCAATGGCGGTCGCGCAGCCAGAACGCCCACACCACGAAGGGGTAGAGCATGGCGAGGGCAGTGGCGCCATAGAAATTGTTGGCCACCACCATAGCGCAGGCGAAACCGGAGGCGATGGCGAAAGACTTGCTGGCGCGATCAAAGCCAAGCCAAGCCAAGGCAAGCGCCAGAGGCAACCACGCGAGCGCGGTCATATGTGGGCCTTCCCCATAACGAACCAGCGCATTCAATTTGGTTGTGCCTAACTCGAAACCGTCGGCGGCGACGGTAGGGAAAAAAAGGTAGCCGGGAGAGACCACCGCCGCCATGAGACCCGCAGCTAACGCGCCCCAGCGGCGACGGAAGCCCACGCGAGCCAGGATGTAGACCATGGCAATCCCAAAGCAGTAGAAGAAGCCCGTATAGAGACGGTAGGCCTTGGCGGGGTCCATTGGGTAGTATTTGGCGAGAGCCGCCGTACCGTAGCGGAGGGCTGGAGGGTAGACGTTATCCCAACGCGTGCCCAAGTACCAGAAAGGCTGCCAGAGGGGTTGCGGCCAATGGTCGCGGAGCATACGGGCGTCGGCTATAAACGTGGATTCGATCGAGCCCCAATTCTCGACGTACTTCAGCTTCCAATTCGGGCGGATCAAAAAGGCGCTGATGGCGAGGAGGATTACGCAATCGAGGACCCAACTCCTCCACGTACGATTCATGCTTAGTTGGCCGCGGCCGCCGCGCGGCGGTAGCGCCGTTCCAGCGATTGAAACTGCCGCTGCTTCTTTACGCCCGCCTTATGAAGCCAAAAGCGCGCCAGAAGCCAAAGGATCGAGAGACCGTAGATCGAGCTTTGGACGAAACTGGCGCTGGAGGCTTGGGGGAAATAGCGGGTGGGGACGGGGACTTCCGAAATGCGCAGCCCGTTCTGGACGAACTGGGCCATGATTTCCTGGTCGAAGATGAAGTTATCGGAATTCATCTCGACGTTCACTTCTTCAAGTGCCTGACGCGTGTAGGCACGATAGCCGGTGTGATACTCGGCTAGGTTTAAGCCAAAGCTTTGGTTTTCGGCCCAGGTAAGGAAGCGGTTGGAAATGTATTTCCACCATGGCATCCCGCCCTTCATCGGGTCGCCTCCCAGCAGACGGGAGCCCAGCACAACGTCGGCTTGATTGGCTTGTATAGGCTGGATTACTTGCGGAAGCAGCGTGGGATCGTACTGGTAATCGGGGTGCACCATGACAATGATGTCGGCCCCCGCACGCAGCGCCTCGCGGTAGCAAGTCTTTTGATTGGCGCCGTAGCCATAGTTGCCGTTGTGGACGAAGAGTTCGAGGCCCAACTCCTTGGCGATGCGGATGGTTTCGTCTTTCGAGCCGTCGTCGACCAGGATCACCAGATCGACAACATCGTGAGGGAGTTCGGCGTAAGTCATATGGAGGGTCTTGGCCGCATTGTAGGCGGGCATGACAACGACTACTTTTGCCTTGCCAGCACGAGGAACTGGTAGGCGAACAGAGTTCTCCATAGTACAGCCGAATAATACCAAAGGGCTTCCATCCATTGCAGCGATGGTGCGACCAGTCCGATGGGCACAGGAGTGACTTCGGCCACCTCAAAGGTTAAGCCGGCCCGGTCAAAGAGGCGTTTCCAGTTGTCCAGCATCCAGAAGTGCAAGTGGGTGCGATCAAAAAGGCCCTTGTCGTCTTCGGGGAAGCGGCCCAACAAGATGTTGAGACGGAACCAGATGTTGCCGCTGTTGGGCAACGAGGCGACAACCACTCCTTGGGGCGCCAAGACCGCTTTAAGGTCGTGCAGAAGCCGCTCGGGCCTCGGGAGATGTTCCAGCACATCGCCGATCACAATGATGTCGAATGGCCCAGGGATGTCGAATGGCCCAGGCAGTGGACCGAGGCCCTGCTCGAGGTCCACCGCCACAATAGCGAGGTCTGCAGTTTGGCGCGGATCGAAGCCTTGCGGGTGTTCCAGGCCCACCACCTCGAAACCTTTGGCGGCGAGAAGCCGAGAGAGAAAGCCGTTACCACAGCCGACATCGAGCAGCTTTCGCCCTAGTTTCGCCGGGTCAAGCATTTCGACAAGCCGCATGTGGCTTGAAAAGCGTGAATCTTTCAGCGTGTAGACGCTCATCGGAGAAAATAAGAGTATGGCTTATCCCGAACACCTCCTGGTCCCCATGCGGCAGGATTTAACCAAGCACGGCGTTGAAGAAACGCGGACCCCCGAGGCGGTCGATGAGGCCCTAAAGGCCGAAACCACCCTCATGATTGTGAATTCCGTCTGCGGATGCGCGGCGGGCAAGGCGCGTCCCGCGATTGGCGCGGCGCTGTTGCATGCGAAGAAACCCTCCAAAATCGCGACCGTTTTCGCTGGCGGCGATGAAGACGCGACCGATCATCTGCGAAACATTCTGAGCATGTATCCTCCGTCCAGCCCGGCGATGTTCCTCTTCAAGAACGGAGAACCGGTTTTCGCGCTGCACCGCCGCGACATTGAGTCCAGCGACGCTTTCTCCCTGACGGTCAAATTGAAAGACGCTTTCGAACAATACTGCTAATCGAACTTCGGCCCGGCTTGTCCCGGCGACGACTAGTGTCCGAGCTCGGCTGACTGAACGGGTTAGATAGCGAAGTCCGCGAGGTTGCCCAGCATCCTGCGCCAGGCTTTGGCATCGTCAAGGCTTTCGGACCGCGGCGAGCGTCTGCTTACAAGCAAAGTAGGCTCGGGGTGGAGCGGCTTTACGCTGGGTCTCGTCTACACAGGTTCCGCCCTTCGGTGTTCCATGGCTTTGCGGCTGGGTGGACAAGCCCCGATTCGAATGGTGCATTTCGCGCCACACTGTAAGGTAATGTCCGCACCGGTTACGCTCGACGTCATTTCTCTTACCCGAACGCTCGTCGATATTGAATCGATTACCGGCAATGAGCGCCCGGTCAGCTTGTACCTGGAGGGGGTCCTTCAAGACCTTGCCCAACGATTCGGCGGAACTGTGGAGCGGATCGAAGTAGAGCCGGGCCGCGACAATCTGTTTTGTACTTTTGGCGAGCCTTGGGTGACGCTGTCGACGCACATGGACACGGTGCCGCCCTTCTTCCCCTCGCGCGAGACGGAAGAAGAGATCTGGGGGCGCGGTTCCTGCGATGTAAAAGGGATCATTGCGGCCATGCTGTGCGCGGGCGAAAGCTTGCTGGCACAAGGCCATCGCAATTTCGCCTTTCTGTTTGTGGTGGGCGAGGAGCGCAATAGCGTCGGCGCCTATCACGCGGGCCAGCATGGGCGCGGATCTAAGTTCATCGTGAATGGCGAGCCCACGGAAAATCGGATTGCCTTGGGATCCAAAGGCGCCCTGCGCCTGGAACTGCGCTCGCACGGCAAGATGGCGCACTCCGCTTATCCGGAGTTAGGCGAAAGCGCCATTGAAAAACTGCTGGACGCGCTGGAGAGAATCCGGCGCCTGGACCTGCCCTGGCACGATTTACTAGGCCCCAGCACGCTGAACATCGGTTTGATTTCCGGCGGCCGCGCACCGAACGTCATCCCCGACGAGGCCCGGGCGGAGCTATTGATTCGCTTGGTGGACGATGGAGAATCGACCGTGCGGGCGGTGCGCGGAGCCGCGACGGGGCTGGCCGAGGTATCGGAAGTGCTGCGGATCCCAGCGGTGCTTTTGGGTGGCCGCGAATTTGAAGCCGACGGCTTTGCTACGATGGTGGCTTCCTACACCACGGATATCCCCGCATTTGCGGGCGCTTGGGGAGAACCCTTCCTCATCGGCCCCGGCACGATTCACGTAGCTCACACCAGCGAAGAACGAATCTCTAAACGCCAGTTGCAGGACGCCGTGGTCCTATACCAGCACATAGTAAGGAAGCTGCAGAGTCGATGTCATCCCGCATGAAAGTAGGAGTTCTTGGCGCCACCGGTATGGTGGGTCAGAATTTCGCCCGGCTGTTGGCCGAGCATCCCTGGTTTGAACTGGCATGGGTGGGAGCCTCGGGCCGCTCCGCTGGCAAGGTGTTTCAGGAAGCTACCAATTGGCGTCTGGACGGCGTGATGCCGGACAGCGTGGCCAAGTTGATCGTGAACGAGTGCAAGCCCGGTCCGGACGTGCCCAAGCTGGTGTTTTCTTCGATGGACGCCGAGGTAGCCACCGAGATCGAACAGGCCTTTGCCGAAGCGGGGCATATTGTCGTTTCAAACTCGAAGAACTTTCGCATGGAAGCCGATGTGCCCTTGCTGGTGCCCGAAGTAAACCCAGGCGACTTGAAGCTGATCGAAAAGCAGCGAAAGAATCGCGGGTGGAAGGGTGCGATTGTCACGAACCCGAACTGCGTGGCCGTACCGCTGGCCATGGCTCTAGCCCCGTTGCGGCCCTTTGGCATTACCCGGATTCTCACGACCTCCATGCAAGCTGTCAGTGGTGCGGGCTATCCAGGGGTCCCTTCGATGGACATTCTGGGCAACGTGATTCCTTACATTGGCGGCGAAGAGCCTAAAGTGGAGGCCGAACCACTCAAGATACTCGGGATCGAGGCGAAGATCAGCGCGCACTGCAACCGGGTAGCCACCGTGGACGGGCACATCCTGACGGTAAACATGGAATTGATGCAGAAGCCCACGCTAGAGGTCTTGCTGTCCGCGATTGAGAACTTCCGCGGACTGCCACAGGAACGCGGGCTGCCCAGCGCGCCGCCAAAACCGCTGGTCTACATGCAGGAGAACGACCGTCCGCAGCCCCGCCGCGATATAGGACGGGACCACGGCATGACGGTCTTCATGGGGCGCTTGCGGCCTTGTTCGGTCTTCGATTGGAAGTTTGTGACGCTGGGCCACAACACGATCCGCGGCGCGGCGGGCGCGGCCGTGCTCAACGCGGAGTTGATGAAGAGCGAGGGGTATCTCGACTAGCGCCATGATCGTGATGAAGTTTGGCGGGTCGTCGCTGGAATCCGCCGAAGCGATCGCCCGCGTCGCCGCCATCGTCCAAAGCCGCGCCGCGCGCCCTCGGGTGGTGGTGGTTTCCGCTATGGGCAAGACTACGAACCGGCTGCTAGAGTGCGCGCATTTGGCGGTGTCCGGGCAGCGAGCCGAGGCGTTGGCCAAAGTGGAAGAACTACGCGCCTATCATCATCGGGAAGCGGACGGCTTCGGCGTTAGCTCTGAGATTGACGAGCATTTCGAGGAAGTAGCCGAGCTGATACGGGGACTCGCCATTCTGGGAGAGCTAACGCCCCGTAGTAGCGATGCGATCGCAAGCTTTGGCGAGCGCCTTTCCAGCCGGATTGTCGCGCGGGCCCTGGGGGCCGCGCATGTCGATAGCCGCCGCGTCATCGTTACCGACGAGCGGCACACCCAAGCCGCACCGCTTTACGCCGAGACCAATGAACGCCTGCAAGGTACGGCCTGGGGTCCGCTTAGCGTGATGGGCGGGTTTATTGGGGCGACGCGCCAGGGCGTCACTTCCACGCTCGGCCGAGGCGGAAGTGACTTCACCGCCTCCATTGTGGGCGCAGGGATTGGCGCCGAAGAGATTCAGATCTGGACGGATGTCGATGGAATGCTGAGCGCGGACCCGACGGTGATGCCCGGGGGACGGCGCGTGAAGGCGATCAGCTTTGCCGAGGCAGCGGAACTGGCTTACTTTGGAGCGAAGGTACTGCATCCTTCGACGGTGTTACCAGCGATGGAGCGCAACATTCCGGTGCTAATCCTCAACTCTCGGCGCCCCGAGGTGGACGGAACCCGCATTACGGCTGAAGGCCCGAAGACCACAAGCGTCGCCAAATCCATCGCGTCCAAGAAGAACGTTACGCTGGTCAACATCCAATCGACGCGTATGCTGATGGCTCATGGATTCTTGCGGCGGATTTTCGAGGTCTTCGATCGTTACGAGACCTCGGTCGACATGATCGCGACCAGCGAAGTGAGCGTGTCGCTCACGATCGACAATCCGTCGGAACTGGAAGCCATCGCTCAACAACTCTGCACATTCAGTGAGGTAGAGATCGAGTCCGGCCAAGCCATCGTTTGCTTAGTTGGCGATAATATTCGCTGGCAGCCTGGGGTGGCGCATCGCGTTTTTCGCGCGCTCTATCCCATTAATGTCCGCATGATTAGCCAAGGCGCGAGCTTACGGAATATCAGCGTCGTCGTCGCCCAAAAGGACCTGAGCGAGGCGACCGAACGCCTGCACGCGGAGTTCTTCTCCGACTCGGACCCGGAGGTTTTCGAATTGTGAAACTGGCTCTCGTCGGCTACGGCAAGATGGGCAGGACGATTGAGTCGCTGGCCCCGGAATACGGCGGCGAGGTAGTGCTGCGTCTGGACGAATTCAACAACGCCCAGCAAGCGATGATGACGCCGGAGCATTTTGCCGGCATCGACGTGGCTATCGAGTTCACGACTCCCGAGACAGCGGTTCCGAACATACGAAGGCTTGCGGAGCTCAAGGTGAACACGGTGGTCGGCACCACGGGCTGGCTGGATCGCAGGGACGAAGTAGAGGCGCTGGTGCGGCAACATGGGCATGGCCTTATTTGGAGCCCGAACTTCTCCATTGGCGTGAACGTGTTTTTTCGAGCCATCCAGAATCTCGCGACTTATATGGAAAAATTTCCAGAATATGGCGCCTGGGCTTGGGAGATCCACCATGCCGCCAAGAAAGACGCGCCGAGCGGGACCCATCAAATGGCCGTTCGTTTGATGCAAAAGACGTACAGCCGCCACATCGACGAGAGTTCGAATCGAGCGGGCGCCGCACCGGGAACTCACGAAATTGGTTTCGATTCCGCCGCCGATACCATCACGATCCGCCACACGGCTCGGAGCCGCGAAGGATTCGCTCGAGGTGCGCTGCACGCGGCCCGTTGGATCCATGGCAAGAGCGGACTTTACGAATTCGACGAGATCCTGTTCTCCTAGGAAAAGCATATGTTTCAAGGTTGCGGTACCGCATTAGTTACGCCCTTCAAGTCCAATGGCGCTTTGGACGAATCGACACTCCGCAAGCTGGTAAAGCGCCAGATCGCGGCGGGGATTCACTTCCTGGTGCCGTGCGGGACGACGGGGGAGAGCCCGACACTAACGCACACAGAGCATTTGCGCGTGGTCGAGATCACGATCGAGGAAGCCAAGGGGCGCGTGCCGGTAATTGCGGGAGCCGGGGGCTACAGCACCGAAGAGGTGAAAGGGCTCGCGCACGATTGCGAAGCCTTGGGCGCCGACGGACTGCTTAGCGTGACGCCTTACTACAACAAACCGAGCCAGGAAGGCCTATTGGAGCACTATCGCGCGGTGGCCAAGGCGACGAGCTTGCCGATCATCGTGTATAGCGTAAAGGGACGCACGGGCGTGAATGTAGAACCGGCAACCCTGGCGCGGTTGGCGGCGGTCAAGAACATTGTCGCGGTGAAGGAAGCCAGCGGCGATATCGCGCAAATCGCTCGCGTAATTCAGGCGGTTCCCGAAAAGTTTGCAGTGTTGAGCGGCGACGACGCGCTTACCATTCCGCTTATTGCCTTAGGCGGGTGCGGCATCATCAGCGT
This sequence comes from uncultured Bryobacter sp., assembly GCA_964387685.1. GTDB lineage: Bacteria > Acidobacteriota > Terriglobia > Bryobacterales > Bryobacteraceae > Bryobacter. The sequence continues at coordinate 307,109 of CAYLXK010000003.1, read as the reverse complement.
GGTCTCTAATCAAATCCCCACCGAGATGGCGCGGCTGGCGGAAGCCTGCTTGGCGGGGGACTTCGCGATCGCCCGCACGATTCAGAAGAAGTACTTGCCGCTGATGGACGTCAATTTTGTGGAATCCAACCCCATGCCCGTCAAATGGGCCATGGCGCAGATGGGGCTCCTGAAGCCAGCCTATCGCCTACCCATGTTGCCGCCGGGACAGGACGCGCAGACCAAGATTCGCGGCGTTTTAAAGAAAACGGGGCTGCTTTAATGCGGGAGCGGATCGAAGCGGCTTTCGCGATGGCCCCCAGCGAACTGGGTGAGGCCGAGCATCGTCTATTTCATGCCTTCAAGGCGGGTTTGAATGCCGGAGAGTACCGCGCGGCGGAGCCGGACGCCTCTACCTCTACCGGATGGCGAACCAATAGTTGGGTAAAGCAAGGCATTCTGCTTGGATTTCGGCTGGGCCAGATCGTGGACATGAGCGTCGATACCCAGCGCCAACCTTTTTTCGATAAGGCCACCTACCCTGTTCGGAGGATGAGCGTGGGGGATGGGGTGCGAATTGTGCCGGGCGGTTCCTCGATCCGGGACGGCTGCTTTCTAGGACGGGGAGTGACTTGCATGCCTCCGATGTACATTAACGTGGGCGCTTGGGTGGGCGAGGGAAGCATGGTGGATAGCCATGCTTTGGTTGGCAGCTGTGCGCAGATCGGCAGGAATTGCCATCTTTCGGCCGCGGCACAAATTGGCGGAGTTTTGGAACCTGTTGGCGCGCTGCCCGTCATTATCGAAGATGAAGTGATGGTGGGCGGCAATTGCGGAGTCTATGAAGGAACCGTGGTGAAACGCCGATCGGTATTGGGGAGCGGAGTAATTCTGAATCGCTCGACGCCGATTTACGATTTGGTGAACGAGAAGGTAATTGCTTCCGGCGACGGCCCGCTCATTGTGCCGGAAGGCGCGGTGGTGGTAGCGGGTTCCCGCCAACTGAATCGAGGAATTGGAAAGGATTGGGGCATCTCGCTCTACACGCCTATCATTGTGAAGTACCGTGACGAAAAGACTGACGCCAAAGTGCAACTTGAGGACCTTCTGCGGTAGCCGATGCGATATCTGATTTTCTTTATCCTGGCAATCCCTGCGCTAGCTCAGACGGGCCGCTTTGGGGCGGCCATTCCCGTACACCCGGAATTTCTTGTGAATGCCCGGAATCTGACGACGGATGGCGTTAGCCGGCGGCCGCAATGGAGCGGCGATAGCCGGCGCATGTTGATTGTTTCCAAGCCCGCCGAAGGTTGCGATCAAGCCTATTGGCTGGACCTGGAAACAAAAGAACGACGGCTTGCGTCGACCGGCCAAGGCACCGTCCGCCAGGCAACCCCGATCGGCAAGGGCAAAGTTTGGATTTTCGATTCGACCCATGAGGTGGGCGGGCAGTGTGCACCCGCAAGTTTGGGGAGTGTGCCGGCCGCGTTCAATATTTTCGTATCGAGCGAAAAGAACAAACTGGCGCGGATCGCGGGCGCCAGTGGTTATGACGGTGAAGCCGAATATTCCGAGGCCGAGAAGCGCATCGTCTATTCAAGCCAGGCTAGCGGCGACCTCGAAATCTGGTCTATGGAATTGGACGGTCTAAACAAAAGGCAACTTACGCGCAGCCCCGGCTACGATGGAGACCCAAGCGTCAGTTTCGACGGGCGCCGCATTGTGTTTCGCTCCACGCGCGCCCGCAGCGCTGCGGCCGAGAAGCGAGTGAAGGACGATCTGCAGCAAGAGAGAGCGGGGCTGGTGCCGAGCGAAATTTATGTGATGGGATTCTCAGGCAAAGATGAGAAGCAAGTTTCGAGCTTCGGGTGTACAGTGCTCGCTCCTGTATGGGCGCCGGATAACCGGCGCATCGTGTTTAGCGCCAATTTGCCCGGGTGCGCGGCCGACCGCTTCGAACTCTTCCTGGTGAATCTGGACGGAACCGGGCTGGTGCAACTGACTCATGGCAGCAAGTTCGCTAGCGAACCCGCGTTCTCGCCGGACGGGAACCGCTTAGCTTTCACGCGGGACGGCAACGTTATCGTGGCCGAGTGGCAAGCGCCCGCGGCCCCGCCGGAAACGCTCAATCCCCTCTCGAAGCCCTAGGCCGCGTTGTAATTGGGAGCCTTTGCAAGGTTCAAGATCTTCTTGCCGCTGGCCTGGACAAGCTGATTCAACTCGGGCTTCAGCGCCTGGGTCACAATCAAAGCGTCGCTTTCCCCAACCAGCGCTTCCAGGCTCTCAGTCATTAGCCGGCCGATATGAGGCACCGCGTTGAGGAGATAATTTCGATTCGTGCCGTAGATGCTGTCCAGTCGAATGTGGGGATCGAAGACGCGGATGCTCCGCCCCTTACCGATCAGGCCTTCCAGTAGCGAGACGACCGGGCTTTCTCGCAGATCGTCCGTGTTTTCCTTAAAGGCCAGGCCGACAATACCCAGCCGAACATCGCCTAAATCCAAAGCAAGGGACAAGCTTCTTTTTAGGTGTGCTTCGTTGCTGGGGAGCACGTGGGCCAAGAGAGGCAATTCGAGACCTGCGGCGTGGCTACGGTACATGATGGCCCGGAGATCTTTCGGCAAACAGGAGCCCCCAAACGCAAAGCCCGGCTTCAGGTACGCCGCCGAGACATTGAGCTTGGTGTCCGCGCACAGCGTGGCCATTACCTCTTCCCCGTTGATCCCCAAGCGGCCGCAGAGGCTCCCAATTTCATTGGCGAAGGCGACTTTCGCGGCGTGGAAGGCGTTGCAGGAGTACTTGATCATTTCAGCCGTCCGCAGACTGACCAGACTAGGCACGGTGGGGATTTTTGTGTAGAGGCTGGCCACCCGCTGCACCGCCGCCGGATCTTCGCCCCCGGCAACGATAAGCGAAGGATCGAGGAAATCCTTGACGGCCGAGCCTTCCCGCAGGAACTCGGGATGCGAGACCACGAAGGTGCCGGGTATTTCCTTCAGCAGCGGCATGACGATCTCTTCGGCCGTGCCGGGATAAACCGTGCTGCGTACCGCCAGGATGGCGCCGCGGCCCTGCTCCCGGAGCGCGGATGCTACCTCTTCCACGCTGCGGCGCAGGTAAGACAGATCCAGGTTCCCATTGCGTTCAGAAGGAGTACCGACGCAGACGAGAATGATTTCTCCCCGGGTCTTGCGGATCTCCGTGGTGGCGGAAAGTAGCCCCGCATTACGGCCCTCGAGCACTAATTCTTCCAGGCCCGGCTCGTAAAAAGGCGCCAAGCCGTCGTTGACGCATTTCACTTTGAAGGCGTCTCGATCGACGCCAACCACCCGATGCCCCAGGCTGGCCAGGCAGGCTGCCGTAACGCATCCGACATAACCCAGACCGACAACCACAATGTTTTCTGACGTCATTTGATAAGTCGTTTACCAGTCTAGCTTTAGAATCGAATTATGTGCGGAATTGCGGGTTTCTGGGGCCAGCCCTCCCCTGCGCCGGACGAGGCCATCCAAGCGATGCTTGGCGCGATTCGGCATCGAGGCCCGGACGACCAGGGCTTCCACCGGGAAGGCGACCTGGCAATAGGGATGCGCCGCCTTAGCATCATCGACCTCTCCACCGGCAACCAGCCCATCCCGAACGAAGATTCGACAATGTGGATCGTCTTCAACGGAGAGATCTACAACCATCTCGAACTGCGGCGCGAACTCGAAGCCTATGGACATCGCTTCCGGACACACTCGGACACCGAGACGATACTGCACCTCTACGAACAATTTGGGCCAGCGGCAGTCTCCCGTCTGCGAGGCATGTTTGCATTCGCGATTTGGAACAGCCGAGAGCGGACATTGTTTCTAGCCCGAGACCGCTTTGGAAAGAAACCGCTCTATTATTCGGAAGCTCCCTCCGGCTTTTTCTTTGGCAGCGAGATCAAGTGTTTGCGCGCGGCGGGTGTGCCTTTGGCGATGAATCGGGATGCGCTGCGGGTCTACTTTCAATTCGGCTTCATTCCCGATCCGCTTTCCGCCTTCGAGGGGGTCGCAAAGCTACCTCCAGCCTGTTGGATGGAGCGGCGCGCGAACGGCAACTTACGGACAGAGCGCTATTGGACTGCGCCGGTACCATTGCTGGAAGAGCCGCCCGAGTTTGATGGTCCGGCGAATCTCGCGGCGCTGCGCGAAACCTTTGACGAAAGCGTGCGCTTGCGCTTGATGGCGGATGTGCCCCTGGGCGCCTTCTTGAGCGGGGGCATTGATTCGAGCCTGGTGGTGGCCTCCATGGCCCGGCAAACGACGGAGCCGGTAAAGACGTTCTCCATCGGCTTCGAAGAAGCGGGAATGAACGAACTGCCGTGGGCGCGGATGGTGGCCGAAAAGTACGGCACGGAACATCACGAGATTCTGGTGAAGCCCGATTCAACGGCGATGGCCCATCGGATCGCGCATCACTGCGACGAACCCTTTGGCGACTCTTCGGCCATTCCGACGGGCATCGTCTCGGAGTTTGCGGCACGCCATGTGAAGGTGGCGCTCAGTGGCGATGGCGGAGACGAACTTTTCGGTGGCTACACCCGCTTTTGGGAAATTCCGCGATTGGAGGCCATGGGCAGAGTGCCGGGCCTGATGCGAGCCGTCCTCGGCGGAGTGGCCGAGTTGCTTCCTTACAGTGCCTACGGAAAGAATTACCTCCGGATGATGAGCCGTCCCAGTGGCTTTGAGAGGTACTTGGAGCGCAACTTCGCGCCTTATTACCTGCGTCGGCAATTACTGACGGAAGACTATCTGTTTCCGGCGGAGAGCGCGTTTCTCGATTCTATGTTCCGGCCTTATCTCGCCGCGGCGCGCCAGGATACTTTGGGACTCGCCTACGCTTGGGAGACCAACGTGAATCTACCCGGCGATATGCTCGTCAAAGTGGACCGCATGTCGATGGCTTATTCGCTTGAGGTGCGCTGTCCGCTCCTGGACCCCGAAGTGGCGCGCGCGGCGGCGGGCTTTCCCGATTCCTGGCGAACGCGCAACGGGCGCGGAAAGTACAACCTGATCGCCTCGATGCAGGACCGTTTGCCGGCGGAGCTTCTGACTCGGCCCAAGAGCGGCTTTGGCATTCCCCTGGCCGATTGGTTTCGCGGTTCGCTGCGCCCACTGGTTCAAGATTCACTCTTCAGCCGTCGCTTCCTGGACCGCGGCATCGTTTCCGAACCCTTTCTGCGGCGGATGGTGGAGGAGCATCAGGTGAAACGCCGCGACAACTCGCAGTGGCTATGGTGGCTGCTGATGCTGGAGTTGTGGTTTGAGGAGTATCCCGTCTCCGCATGAGATCCCGCTCAAGCCGCTTTGCGGCGAATCTGGCGTGGAATGGAGTTTCTTTTGCCGCTTCTTTGGTAAGTGGCTTTATCCTCAGCCCGCTGGTGGTGAAAGGCCTGGGCATCGAGGCCTACGGCGTTTGGGCGCTGGTCTTTAGCGTGCTCGATTACCTGGGAATCGCGGACTTGGGGATTCGCTCGGCCACCGTCAAATATGTGGCGCAATACCATGAGCGAGGGGACACGCGCCGCCTGCATGGCATCCTCAACGCGAGCATTGTCTACTTCTTGGGCGTCGCCGTGCTGGCTGCAACGGCAGTCTTTTTTCTGGCGGAATATTCGATTGGCTGGTTTCGCGTACCGGAGAATCTGCGCCGTGAATACGTCTTGTTGCTGCGGCTGACGGGGATCACCATGGCGTTTCAGTTGCTATTCAACGTGGGCCGGGCCGCAATGGAGGGCTTTCAGGATTTCGGAACTCTCAGCCGGATCAACATTACGGTTAATGCCCTGCGGATGGCGTTTTGCTTGCTCGCCTTGCATTGGCGGAGCGGACTGGAAGGGTTGGGTTGGGCAACGGTTGTTTCGATCTGGTGCGGTTTTGCCTTGCTGATTTTCTTCTTTCGACGGCGGCTGCCGGCCTTCAGACCCAGTTTTTCCGTGTTTGACGGCGAGTTGTTCCGCCAACTGCTACACTACGGATTGCCGACGCTGCTGGGGAGCTTAGCGGGCCAATTCCTTCATAACGGGCCTGTAATCCTCTTGGGAATCTGGAAGGACGCAGCGAGTGTAGGCTACTACAGCCTGGTGCTGCGCTTACTCGCTAGCTGTTATGAATTGATCTCGCAGGCGGGTTCCGTCACGACAAGCGCCACGGCGCAGTTGGCCGCACAGGACAATATACAGGCCATGGAACGGACCGTGCGTTATCTGAATCGCTACACATTTATGCTTTTTCTGTTCGTGGCGGTATTTTTACTCGTTTTCGGACGCTCGCTGTTCACACTTTGGGTAGGGCCGGAGATCGCCGAGCGGTGTCTCCCGTTGATCCCCTGGCTGGTATTCGGATACACCTTCGGCGCGGCCGCTCACCAGAATTCGATCGCTACTTTATTTGGTATGGGCGAGCATCGGGGCTACAATTTCGGGTTGGTTGCCGAGGCGGGCGTGCTACTGGTGGGCTGGTGGATTTTTCTCCCCACCCAACCCTTGGCCTTTGCCGCAGCGTGGTGGGCGATCTCGTTCTTTTTGAACCGAGGCCTGCGGCCCTCCTGGATTGTGAGCCGCGCGATCGGAATCTCCTTCCTTGCTCTTCTGCGGGACATACATATACGGCCGTTGGTGGCGGCCGGGTTCACTGCGGGCCTTGCTGTTGCAATGCTTTACGCCTTCAACCCTGATAGCTGGTGGGGCTTGGCGTGGATGGCGGCTTGCCTGGGGCTGCTACATCTGCTCTTGCTCTATGCGTTCGTGCTGTGGCCGCAACACCGGGAACTGATCTGGAATATGAGGCCCGGATTTTTGCGGCGGGGCATGTTGGCGTGAGCACCGATCAGCCCAGAATTCTGATTGGTCTGCGAGAGCTGGGCATTGGGGGCACAGAGCGCCAAGCTTGCGTAGTTGCCCGGTTGCTGCAGAGCCGGGGCTATCGCGTTACGGTAGGGTGTTTCGTAGCGGAGGGGTTGCGCCGCCAGGAGTTGGACGACGCTGGCGTCGAGGTGCACAAAATCGAGGTGAACAGTTTTGCTTCCTGGCGAAGTGTGGCGGAAGCGTGGCGGACGCGGCGCTGGATTCGGGATCGAGAGATCCAGCTCGTTCATTGCTTTGACTACCCAACCGCCATCTTTTTCGCCGCAGCCTTTGCACCAGGTAAACCGATTCCACTGGTGACTAGTCTGCGAATGTTTCGTTCCCTGTTGCATCAGCCTTACCGCTGGATGCTCCAGCAGGCGGAGCGCATTAGCGATCGAATCGTCGTTAATTCCGACGAAGTGCGGCAAGACCTGATCCAGCGCGAGAAGATGGATGCCTCCCGTCTGCGCTTGCTTTACAACGCCGTGGATCCGGACGAGTTTCCACCCCCTGAGTCCTTGGACCCACGACCTCGCCCGCCGGAGCTTGCGGAGGCTGCCCTGGTAATCGGATGCGTGTGCGGCATCCGTGTCGAAAAGGATCTACCCACTCTGATGCGCGCTTTTGCGGTTCTTCGCAACGAGCATCCCGGCATCCGCTTGGCGCTGGTGGGCTCCGGTCCGGCGGAACCCCAAATTGAGGCGCTGCGAATCGACTTGGCATTGCAGGAAGTGTGTGTGTTGATTCCGCAGACTCGGGATACGCAGACGTGGCTGGCGGCGATCGACATCTTTGTTTTGCCGTCGTTAAGTGAGGCGCTTTCCAATGCGCTGCTGGAGGCAATGAGCTCGGAGTGCGCTGCGGTGGCTTCCCGCATTGGCGGCAACGTCGAGATCATCGAAGACGGCATAAACGGCCACCTGTTTCCCGCCGGCAACGTCGCCGCCTTAACGGAAAAGCTGCGGGCCCTCATTGTGGACAAGGACGCGCGTTTGAGACTAGCGGAGGCGGGCCGGCGCTCGGTGCAAGAGAGGTTTTCGCCGGAGGCCGCGGCGCGGACCATTACGGCGATCTACCGGGAACTCTTATGAGATGGAAGCGGTCGCCGGAAGAGATCTTTTTCAGGCTTCGCCAGGAAGCTTGGAATCTTTTGAGCTATTACAAGCCGCCTCAGCCGGGCTTTGATGTCACTCGATTCGAGCGACTGCTTCCGGTGTCGGAGGTAGACCGGGAGGTGAGCGAAAAAGTCGCGCACGGCCAAATCCCACTTTTGGGTACTGAGATTCTGCTCAAAGAAGATATCGATTGGCGCCGAGACCCTATAGGCGGTAAGACGAGCGGGCTCGAATACTTTCGGCGCCTTCCCTACTTGAACGCTGCGATCGTAGGCGATCACAAAGCGATATGGGAACTGAACCGTCACCAACATCTGGTTGTGCTGGCGCAAAGCGGCCACATAGCGGAGCTGGAACGGCAGTTGAATTCGTGGCTCGAAAGCAACCCGTTTCATCAGGGAATTAATTGGGCCAGCGCGCTCGAAGTGGCAATCCGGGCCATTTCGTGGGTGCGCATACTAGGAAGCGTCGGCGACAAGCTCGATCACAGCCTTCGGCAGAGAATGCTCGAATGTCTTTACCGGCATGGATGCCACATTGAGAGGAATTTAAGCGTTTATTTCGCGCCCAACACACATCTGCTTGGGGAAGCGGTGGCTTTGTACCTGCTGGGCCGATTTTGGCCCCAATCCCCGATGTCGGAGCAGTGGAAAAGCATCGGTGCGGCGTGGACAGAGCGCTGCATGAGCGCCCAAGTGGACGCCGACGGGTCTCACTTCGAAGGCAGCAGCTACTACCAGATCTACTGCGTCGACTTCTTTTTGCTTTATGCGCGGCTGGCCTCGCCCAAAGATTCGTTCCACGGGAAGCTGAGAAAAATGTGCGAGTTTCTGGCCGCCCTATGTGACCAGGACGGAAGTATCGTGCTGCTTGGCGACGACGATGGGGGTCGCTTAGATCACCCTTTTGGCGAGCGGCGCAGCTTCGCTAAGGAATCACTCACTCAAGCCTCGGAGTTTCTGGGAGCGCGCTACGAACCGGGCAGAAGGAATGCCTATTTCCCGGACGCCGGGGTAGTGGTGGCGGGAGATGCGGAAACTCAGATCGTGTTTTGCGCGCATGGAATCGCGCGCGGAACGGGCGGACACTCCCACGCGCACGCCCTTCATTTCACGCTGCGGCGAGGTGGAATCGATCTGCTGCTGGATCGAGGCACCTATACCTACGTGGGCGATGCGGCTGTGCGCAACGACTATCGCTCGAACCGAGCGCACAATACAGTCCGCGTCGATGATTTCGACCAAGCCACCCCAGTGCACGCTTTTCGTTGGGCGGGAGATCGTTGGAGGGGAAGCATGGAGGAGCTGCAATTGGAGGAAGGGGCTAAACGATGGAGGGCTTCTCTGTCGGACCCGCAGCGGCGGTTTCGAATCGAACGAACAATCGACTGGAGCGAACCCAAGCGGATCGTGGTGGAGGACCTGGTGGAGGCGGAATCTTCAGAACACAGAGTGGAACAATTCTGGCAGGTCCCCGTCGACTGCGAATGGAGCCCCACGATGCGGCAACTGCAATGGCCCTGCGGCGCGCTGCTCCAAACCGATAGCTCCGGATTGTCAAGTTTTGAAGACTCCAAAGTGTCGTCCGCGCTCTACCACCAGGCGCCGGCCAAGCGCCTGCGGCTGGAATGGCGGACGAAAACGCCGCTTCGGCTGCGGACCGTCATCTTACTCTGAAGGTTATGATCGGTCGCCTGCAAAGTCTTGCCTGGTGCATTCGGCACACGGGCTGGAGCAATACCGTCCGCTACAAGTACGACCGGATTCGGCTTGCGTTAGGCGTGCCCCTGCATGGGGAAATGCGTTTTCAGCCGGCCGGAGTGGCGTATCCCTTGATTGTTCGCCGGGGCCGGAGCAGCGATATGGAAGTTTACCGGGCGATCTTCATAGAGCGCGAATACGAAGCGGTAAAACTACCCGACCCGCCCAAATTGATTTTTGACCTGGGTGCCAACGTGGGGGCATCTTCGATTTATTTCTTAAACCGCTTTCCCGAAGCTCGGGTGGTGGCGGTGGAACCGGACGCCAACAACTTCGCGCAATGCCAGCGCAATTTAGCCCCTTACGGCTCTCGCGCCCAGGCAGTTCAAGGAGCGGTCTGGTCCCACCGTACCCACCTGCGAATTCGAGCCGAGGAACCGGGACAAGGTCGGGAGTGGGCTATTAGCGTCGAAGACTCTCCGAGTGCCGCTGAGGGATCTATTCCCGCGTGGGATCTTCCTTCCTTGCTCGAGTTGGTTCCCGGGGCTCAACAGATCGATCTGCTGAAGGTCGATATCGAGGGAGGCGAAACCAAAGTGTTCGACTCAGGCAGTGCGGCCTGGATGGATCGCGTGCGGAACATCTGCATAGAACTACACGGGCCGCATTGTGACGAGGTGTTCTTCAAGGCGCTGGAGGGACGTCGCTACAAGATGCTTCGCTCCGGGGAATTGACGATTTGTCTCGGATTGAGGAGGGCTCAAGAGGAGCCCTCCTCGATGGCGCGTTAACGGTTGACCGCAAGGGACCAAAGGGGACCTTCCCGCCGTTGCGTGTCGTCGGCGTTGAAGTACACCACACGGTATTCGTTGACCGAGCCTAAAGACGCGGACCAAGCCTGTGTGCAGCCCTGCTGACACGCGAGTGTGGCGGTGCTGGCAAAGGAGGAGCCTCCCACGGCCCGATACTCAATTGCGGCGCGAACGAAATCGGGATCGCCGGAGGGACCGACCTGAGTCTGGATCGGGCGGACGGCTTCACTTCCGGCCGGAAGCGTGCGAAACGAAGTCGTTTCCACTTCCAGACCACAGGTGAGCCGGAGCCAGTATTGAGAATCGGCGGCCAGAGGGATGGACCGCCCCAGGTGCGTGGTCCGCGACGTCGCGGGGCCGCTATCGGAAGCCAACTCTGTCAGGGTGGCAAAGATAGGATCCGTACTCAGTTCGATGGAACAGGAACGGCCGCTGGCGATGTCGTAGCTGATGGCCGCTCGCGTCCTGCCGGGCACGACGTTTTTAATGAGAAGACTCTCGCGCGCCAGTCCTAAGCCCGTTTCGGCAACGTAAACAGAGGGACCATCGATGTCCAGCGAGCCCCAGTTGGAAGTGAAGGCGACAAAGCGACCGTCCCGGCTTAAGGAGGCGCGGGGGGTGCTCTCGTAGGCCGAGATGTTGAAAGCGGGAAGATCGTTCCAAGTGACCGTGCGGTGCATACCGATGCGATGAACCTGGCGGCCGGGGCGCCACACTTGAATCTGGCTTCGATTGGGCGCCGTGTTCGGAAATGGGGTGGCGTCCCCCAAAAGAGCCGGTACGACAGACCCACTGGAGCCCTGGCAGTTGGCAGGGATCTGCAACTGGGTCGGCGAGCTAACGGTGGCTGTCCAGGCACCATTGAGGCAAGACCATGCCGAAGGAGCGTTCTGTATGCGAATCAATCGTGTTGTCCCAACGGTCCAAGGCACGGGTTGATCGAGAGTGACGGTGGTAGCTTGTCCCTCCACGGCAGAGTTGATGGGCGAGATGAAGTCGCAGCAGCGGGGAATTGAGGCCAAAACGCAGCCGTGGATCTTGGAGGAGCATCCCGGTTGACGGTCCCAACCGATTTGACCAATGAAGTTCTGTCCGCCACCTTCCTCACGGGGCCGCAGCAGCCGGGTGCCCGAGTTCAAGCGAAAAACGCTGAGGAAGTCCCGGTTAAACCAAATATCCTCAAAGTTCCCAAACAGCTTTACTTGCCCGTCGCGGTCCCGAAAGATCGCGCTGTGGGTGAAGTTGTTGGCGTTGTAACAGAGCTCACCGGGCTGGCAAAGTCCGTTGTCGTTGTTCTGCCCCCATCCCGGCCATTCGGGAACGATGTTTTGCTGTATCAGTTCTCCGGAGCCGGGCTTGCCGACTCGAAAAACAACGCTGAGAGGAATTGCGGAGAGATAGACGAAGCGCCTGCCAGTGCCCAGATCTATTGGCGTGACGCCAACCCAGTCCAGCAGGGTGATGTCGCGAGGCCCCTGATAGGTCCCACAGTACGTATTACTAGCGTTGGGTGCACCAGCAGCCTTTAAAGCGACCACATCCACAGCACAGACCTTGGGGTTCGGTCCGGCGTTAATTTCGTAAAATGCGATCCAGTCGTCATCGGTGGCGCCGATCGTACCGCCGGCGTAGAGCGTCGTGAAGTTGTAGGGCGCGACGCTCATGTCGCCGAGCAGGGTGTTCTGGTTGGTGATCCAGTTGTAGGAGCGAATTTGACTCCCGTTCATGTAAGTGAAGGCTTGGTCGTCCAGGGCGCTCATGAAACGGTAGAACTGATTCCCGGGGAGTTGTTGGCGTATTAAGGCAGCGTCCGAGGTGCGGAAGATGCCGCAGTTGTTCATGTTGTAGGTGCTGAGGGCGCTGAAGGCCGTAGTGGAACCGTAGACGGTGCCGCACCCAGGCCCTGTCATGCGCCGAATCTTTCCCCCGAAAGTAGGGTCCGTGATGGCTTGGCCCACGGACGGACGCGTCAGATTGGGATCCGACGAAGGCGCCTCATCCGGTATGGTGCAGCGCGCGTTGAAGGAAAACTCGAGAGGGTTTGAGTTGTCGCATCCGACCTCGGTGAAAGAGGTGGCCTTGACCTCGGGAGTCGCGGGATCGACCGCAGTGCCGAGGACTTCGAGAGTAAGCGTTGCGGCAGCGGACGCGCCTCCTCCAGCAGGAGTCAGCGTGAGCGTACCGGAGTAGACCCCAGGCGCCAACAGCCAAGCCGCGCCTCCAAGCCAATTAATGGCAATTCGGCGGCTGCCGCTGCCCGAACTGATAGCAGTGTTGCTGAACTCTTCCGAAATCTTCAGGCAAGGCGCCCCCTCGCAAGCCGTAGAGAGCGAACCTGTGAGAGCAATTGTCCAAGGCTGGAGGCCAGGCAAACTCGACTTGACACTGAGAATCTGTTTAGGCGGAAAAATCGAGCGTCCGCGGGGAAACACCAGGCCGCCCCGTAGGCGAATCGAGGAGTGTGCGGGGACAATCTGAAAGTTACTGGACTGGGCTTCCGCGAAGCTCACAAGAACAAGCAGGAAACAAGCGCTGTATTTAAGCATGGATTCCAAAGTCCTCTCGCAGGCTATTGCTGCACCGAAAGCTGCACAAAGTAGGTTCCAACCGCTCCCGTTTCAAGTACCCGCCCCACGATGGCGCCCGAGGTGGGCTTGGTTGCGCCAGCCGAACGGCATTTACCGGCGGAATCGGTGCCCGGCACCACCCAATCCAGCGCAGCGACCGCATTCTCAAACTCACAAGCCGCGATGCCCGCGATAGCAATCCGGGCCTTTCCGGAGGAGCCCTCGCCAGCGATGACAATCCCCGCAATAGGGTTAGCGGACGCGAGCGCGGTCCCCTCGAGATATGCGACGCCGCTCTCGGAGACCCAACTGGCCAGATGAAAGCGAAGGGTCGGGTTGGTTGCCGAATTGTTCCACTCCTGGCTCAGTGCGCGATCGGCCAGCTCCACGCCGTTGGAGAAAGTGTTGATTTGCAATTGGCCCGAGACGTCCGTGATCTGGACGTTCTGACCGGCCAAGATCGGCTGGATGGCAAACTGCGTCAGCGCAGAAACGCCAGATGCGGCCAGAATGTCATTTTCGACCGCCCATTGGCCGAGGGGGAAGGAGTTTGGCTCAAAGCCGGTTCCCACCGCCGCTGTACACGAAGTGCACGACGTCACCGCGATGTTGTGGGCGACCACGAGCTCGCAATTGGGGCGGATGAACACGAAGAGGCTTCCGGTGCCAGAAGCAATGGTCAGTTGCGCGGCGCTAGCGGGAATTTGGCAATAGGTTCCGCCGATGCGAAGTCCAGGACCGGTTCCAATCTCGAGCACGGTATCGCTGACTCGGGTAATCGGCCAGGCGACGGGCGGGGAGACCAACGCACCCGGCTCCCATCGATTCTCCGTGGAGTTGTAGACCAAGGCCTGTCCCTGCGAGGGCGCCGTTGCGGATACGGAAATGCCCCGGAGAGCTTGGACGGTCAGGGCCGTGGCGGCGCCGCTAACATCGCCTCCCAATGAAGCCCAGGCCGCATTGCTTCCGTCGGAGATTAAGGCATTGCCCGCTTCTCCGATCGGGGTCAGCAGACTTGAGCCCGACAATTGTGTCCAGGTATTGGTAGAGGTGCACGAATACAAATTCGTACCCGGAGTCGCGCCGGTTACGTAGAAGACTTCGCCGGAGGCACAGGTAGACGGCAAAGCGACGCCGGACCGGAAGGGACGGGTAGAGTCCGCGCCCGAAAAATTGATTTCCTTACTCTGCCGGGAAAGATCCACTTTGGTCTGCGCGAAGGATGCAACCGTTAACAGGGTCACGATCGCAAGCGATTGAAAGAACATTCAAACATCCAGAAGCGGGGACATCCTCGTCGTCGGTCGAAACCCGGTGATGGCCTTGCTTCGAACTAGATGTATCGCGAGACTTAAAGTAACGCCGTAGATACGCACGCGAAAGGGTCGAAAAAGCTGAAAAGACTAGAGAAATAGTCTTGGTGCGACCAGTGACTTGGCCCGAAGGGGCTCAACGCGGCGAAGACTTGCCTTTCGGGCGCCAAGCTTCGTCAAAGAAATCCGCCGCGACGACACGCCCAGGGCGCTGTGGACTTGGCGCTTCGGCCAAGTCGATGAGCGCCCAATCGGGGAGCTTGGGGGTCTGCAGGGAATTGCTCGCGTTGGCTTCGCCGCGCAGGGTGGGGCCGCTGTTCAAAACGATGTAACGTTCGGGATTTAAGGGATTGGGATAAATCATCACCGGCACGCAGGATTTCGCCGAGCAGCTCGAGGCGCCTAACTTCAATTCGTCCCCAGACCACGCGAGAGGAAGTTGATCAGCCAGTCTCGCGATGAGCTTGTTGCTTTGGCGATCGCCCCATAAGACCAGATTCGACGAGGCCATGTCTTCGGCGCTAATGTCCACGTCGTTCTTAACGCGGGCCTTGCCGCGGAAGATACGGCGCCAATCCGCAATGGCCGCGTCACTCTCCAACTTCACCCATTGCGCCACCTCGGGGCTGGCGGCTTCGCCGCTGGGGAGGACCATGACAAAGCGCGAATAGAAGGCGTCGTCGATGGGGCCTTGGAGGCCGGGGCGCTTGCGAATCCCTGGGGGCAGGCCGGCGCGCCAGGCGCCGCCGGATTGAGAGAAGCTGCCCTGGAGACTTTGATCGCTGAGCGGCTTGAGCGTGCCGATCCGCTGGCCATTGAAGAGGACGGCGGGGGCACGGTGCTTGGGGCCAGTCCAGCCGCCCGCCTCAAACTCGATCGAAAACGCGGAGACGTTGGTGGCTTGGATCTCGATGTCGCCGGCAGAGGTGATTTCCGCCTGCACGCGCGCCTTTTCCCAGTGTGTATCGAGGGCTTCTAGGCGCAGCCAGCGCATCCGGTTGTAGCGCAGAGTGTGCGTGGCAAAGCGAAGTTGCCGGGGATAGGGGTCGCGACCCGTGCGGGCAATCGAATCCAGCCGGGAGGCGATTTCGACCTTGGAGTCGGGATGGTATTTGTGCTCTGTATTGGGTCCGATGACATGGGCGAGTTCCATGCCTTCGGTGGCAAGGTGGCGGGCCATGATTTGGGCGGCCTGGATCTGCTTATCTTTTTCGCCGGAGTAGGCGACCACCGGCGTGTTGAAGAAGTTGAGAGCGTATTCCGTGGCGTCATAGAGACGGAAGAGTTTCGTTTCGTACCACGGGCGGGGGGCCTTAGCGGAGAGATTTTGATACTCGCTTGTCTCGGCGAAGCCTGCGCCAGGAGCGACGCCTGCCCATAGGCCTGCGTAGTGTGCGCCGATGTGCCAGGCCGAAGCGCCGCCCATCGAGAAACCGCGTATGAAGATCCGGTTCTCGTCGATCGGATAGTGCTGCTTGACGCTGGCCAGGGCTTCAAACAAGTCCGTCTCGCCCGCAAACTTACTTGCGTTGCAGTAACGGCCATAGAGATGAAGGACGACGGCGCTAGAAGGCGCGAACTCACCGGGCTTGGTGAGCCGGTCGTAAATGAAGTTCAGTTCCGAAAGAGTTTCGCTGCGACCGTGGAACCAAGCATCCAGGCGCCAGGGACGGCGGGGCTCGGCGGGAATCACCAGGCCGTAGGGTTGAACGCTCCCATCGATCTCGGAGCGATAGCCGCGCACCACAAGGCCACTGGCTGCGTCCCAAGGCGCCTTACCCGTCGCCAACTGGCGCACGCGAATGAAAGCCTCGTCGAGGAGACGATTCCCCTTCATGACCTCGTCTTCCTTAAAGAGCTCGTTGTATTCAAGGGCGCTGGCAACGGCCTCGCGCAAAACCGCTATATCCACCGCGAGCGGATGTTTGGCGAGTGGCTGGAACGCAGCATCCAGTTCCCGAATGCGCATTTCGAGAAATTGGCGCTGCAGGCGCGGAATCTCAACCCCGGGCGGCGGAATTCGTTTGGTTTGTGCCAGGCAAAGCACGGCGCAAAAGAGCGGAAGCCATTTCATGGCTTCTTCTTATCATGCTGCCGGCGAAGAAACGTGGGGTCGTCCATCGCGGGCCCCGGTGCGGCATCCAAGGGCTCCTTTGCTTTGGCGGGATCGAAGATCTGCGGATTGACGGGCAGAACCGTATAGGGGGTCATGTCCGGGATGTTGGTAAACAGGTCGCTCAAATCCTGAGCGGCGGCGTCATAGAGATTCAGCGGAGGAATGCGCAGCAGCCGAAAGGCAGTTTTCAAGATGCTCGGCATACTGGTGTTGACGCGCGAGACGTAGTTTTGCTTGACGTAGGGGCCCATGGCCATAAACACGGTCCGGTGGGTATCGATGTGGTCCACCCCGCCTTGCGCATCGTCTTCGGTGACAAATACCGTCATGCTTTCCCACCACTTCGTGTGGCTCAGGAAGTCCATAATGCGTCCCAAGGCGTAGTCGTTGTCAGCCATATAGCTGGCCTCGACCGGATAGCCGTCCTCGCGGCGCGGCTTGGCGCCGTGGTCGTTGGGAAGGTGAATGAAAATGAGGCGCGGGAATTCTTCTCCGCCATCGATAAATTTCTTCTGCAGGTCGTGAATCAACTGCGTGGCCCGAAACTGGTCGGGGATGTTGGTGTTGTAGTTTGGGTAGTCGCGCGCGGTATTGCGGAAGAGCGGATCGGGCATCGGAATGTTGGTCATGTACTTGGCTCCGGTGGGCTTCAAGCCCGTGCCCTCATCGGCGCCGGCCAGTTCGAAGCCCTCGCCGTAGTTGCGGAAGGTGATTTTGTGCCGTTCGAGGTGGTGCCAAAGCGCGCCGCCCTCCAATTGCTCTTCCGGATGGACGCTCGAATTACTGCCCGTAAAGAGCAAGCGGCCAGGCGCCGTGGTTGGCAAACGGAAATCCTTCTGGCCTCCGTACGCCGCCATCAGCGTCGATTCGGTCCATGCGTTCGGATAGCTTCCCACGATCCAGTGGTGGCCGTCGACGCTGACCTCGCTATCGGCATAGAAGTTGTCGCTAATGGCAAAGCGGCGGGCGAGGGCGATGTGATTCGGGCTAACCACGATCCCCTTGGTGCTGATGCGAGGTTTAAGGGCGTTTCGTTCGGCCTGCACGATCCCATAGCGGCCGTAGCGGGCCAGGAGCCAAGCACCGCGAATCTCGGCATTGCCAGCCTTTTCCAAATCCCCGAATACCTCGTCGAAGGTGCGGTTTTCCTTGACGATGATTACGACGTGCTTGACGGCGGCGGGTAATGCGCCTGGACCCTCGGGCTGCTCGAGGAAGCCGTTGTTCTTCCACACCGTTTCGGTCATCGCGGCCGTTTCGGCATCGCCTGGAAGATCGAAAATCTGGATGGCGCCCCGCCTCAGTTCCGCTTGGAAGCTTCGCTCATGCGCGACCGTCGACGTCGCGTTGGGTCCGGTGCCGAAGCCCTTGGCCGCCACCGCGAAGACCTGTTTGCCGTTCAACGCAAGGTCTGTGGGAAACCAAGCGCTGGGGATGTGCCCGATAACCTTTTTGGCCGCGGGATCGACGACGCCAATAGCATTAATGCCCGCCTCGGCGACCAACAGGCGCTTGCTGGCCTCATGCCAAGCGAGGCCGATCGGCAGGACACCGCGCAGCCCCTCGAGCTTCGGAACGCGAATGGCGATGTCTTCGAGACGCTCCAGGCGCTGCGCGTCGATCACGGTAATGGAGTCGTTATGACCATTGGCGACAAAGATCCTGTCCTTGGTAGCAACCACGCCACTGGGTGAACTGCCGCCCATGCTTTGGCCGCCAAAAGGAAGCCCTGTGCGGACAAACTTCAGCAGTTTCGCTTGCCCCGGCAGACTTACGTCGATGATGGCGAGGGAATTGGATTCCTCCCGATTCGGATCACCCAATGGTGCCGCCTTTACCTCGCCATTCGGCGTTGCGATCACGGTACCTTCCTGGGATTCGCGCGAAGGGAAGCCAAACGCCGGAAAAGCGATTCCCGTCTCCCGAGGCTTTTTGGGGTCCGCACCCGGTAGCGCACTGTATTCAAACATTCCCAGGTTCGTCACATACAGCCGGCGCTGATCCGGAGACAGTGCGATAGCGAAGGGCAGGCGCCCCACTTTGACGCTCTCCACTAGCCGACGCCGCGCTGTGTCGAATATGCCGATGCGAAAGTTCGCCTGATCGACGACATAAAGCAGATTCCGTTTCGCGTCGAAGACGAGGTCGCCAGAATAGCTGTCCCGATAGGAACCTTGGTTTAGCTCAAGAATGAACTGCGATTTTCCGCTCTCGACATCAATGTGTCGGACCCGCCCGGAGTTCCCCTCGCTAACGAAGAGTGCGGAGGATCCGTCGAAGGCCATCCCCTGGAAAACGCTATGGAAAAGATCTTCGTCCTCGTCACCGGGTGCTTCCTTGCGGGACCTCTTACCGCGGATCGTCTTGGTCGACGCCTTGGTCCCATCACGCTTCAATACCGTCAGCGAGAAACGGTTTGGCCCTCCGTCGGCGGAAACAATAAGATCCGCCTTTTCGTTCACAGCAATGCCAAAAGGACCGGGACCGGTTATGTGGGTTTGCCCATAGGGAGTCACAAAACGGCCGCCCGGTAGCACGGTCAGCGCACCTGGCCGCCGAACCGCCGTTTCGGTGCCGGCGGGAGTGTGGAAGTCTCCAGCTTGCAGCAACGAGCTCAGAAGGCTGAGGAATACCCAGCGTAGAATGGCGTTTCTTCCCATAAAAGGTACTCTAACGAGTAGGTTCTGGGCATGCAATCACAGTTCGATGACATTTGCCGCCCGTACCGACGATTAGCCCCGGAAAGTGAGAAGCCTTCCTTTGATCGGCCTGAACCCCAAATATGAGAATGGCCCGCTCTTTGTAGCCGAGCAGTTCCTGCTGCAGAATGGAAAGCAGCTGGAGAGGCTGCACACTTACCTGCGCGAGGGCTACCTGCCGGCGCTCAGACGGCATGAGCGAGAGCACCCGTTAATCCTGGAAGCGATCGTGTCCGCGCACCAACCACAGGTGCTGGTTTGGACCTCGTTCGCCACGTGGACCGATTGGCGGCGTGCCGCTATTGCGATGGAGGCCGATGAAAACCTGTTGGCCGACCATGCAGCATGGGATCGGGATGATCCCTACCTGAATCGCTCCGTTAGCATTTACGCGGCACCCGATTACCAGCCGCCGTATCCGCCCCATCTCCCTGCCTCAACGCAACGGATCTTCGAACTTCGCACTTACCAAGCACCTTCCGTCTGGCAAGCCAATGGTCTTCATGATCGCTTTGCCGGCCCCGAGATTCCGATTTTTCATCGCTGTGGCATTCATCCAATGCTTTATCTCAGTGGCATCGCAGGTACGCCGCTTCCGAATCTGACGTATCTAACGCCGTTCGACTCCCTGGCCGCCCGTGAGGCTGCCTGGACGCGCTTCCAGGCCGACCCCGAATGGCATGCCGCGCGCCAGTTCTCGATTGATCGGCACGGCTACACGCCGCGCGTGATCTCCATCTCCCTTTACAAGGCTACGGCGTACTCGGCGTTGCGCTAGGAATGAGGCCTTTGGCGATGGCCAATTCGTAAGCGGCATAGGCGCGGTAGTAATCGGCAAGGGCATTAGCTTCCCGCACAGATGCCTCCGCAGTGGACTGTTCCCGCTGGTTGAGAACAAAGAGCGTGCTATCGCCAAGCTCGTAGCGCAGGCGTTCCGCTTCCTCTACTTGCCGCGTAACTTTTAGTTCGTCGTGCAAAACCTGCGCGCGTTGGTAGGCCGCCTTGACAGCGGAAGCGGCGTCGCGAACCTCGGCGCTTACCTGATCGCGCTGAAACTCCTCGCGCTGACCGAATTGTTGGATGCGGGCCTCGGCCGCCCGCAAGCGGGCCGTCGCCTGGCGGCGTTGGAACGGCAATTCGAAAATGATGCCCGCCCGAACATCGTTTGGCCCGCGCAGGACGGGACCACTTCCCACTTCCCGGACGTACTCGGCGAAGGCGTCGACGTTCGGCAACTGCTGATTCTTGGCCAGCTTCCGGTCCACCTCCACCTGATTGCGTTGGAAGATAAGCCGGAGAATGTCGGGCCGCCGCGTTTGGGAGGCTTCCAGATCGCCAGCAATCTCGCTCTCGGTCAGCTCCGCGGGATCGGGAAATGCCACAGGCAGTTGCGCATCGGCGGCCAACACGGGCCGGCCTTGACCGTCCCGCAGAAATAGACTTAATTCAATGGCGGCGTTTTCAATCGCGCGCTGCGCCTCCACTATATTATTCTGCCTTTGCAACAACAGCCGTTGATTGTCTAGTTGCTCGAATTGTGGGAGCGCCCCCAAACGCACCGCTTCTCTCAGTATGGAATCTCGCCCTTCGGCTACCTCTAGCAGAGCTTTGGCGATAGCCAGCCGTCGGCCGGCCGCCACCCAATCCCAGTAGCGCCTGGTGGCGCTCTGCAAAATGGCGATCCGTTGTTGATCGATGGAAAGATCCGCCAGCTTCAGGCCAATCTGCCGCTGCGCCAGTTCCGCACGGCGGGAATCGATGGCCCGGTCTCGCGCCAACGGCACTCGTGCTCCCGCCACGTATTGCCCTCCCGTATTGGTCTGAATCTTGCCATCGTAACTAGGAAAGGTGCCCGTGCTTTGCGAATAGCCACTATAAATCGTGCTGCCCCAGAGCGTGGTGGGCTGCTCGACGTTGAGGGAAAATCGTTCGTTTTCATAGAAGCCGAACTGCTGGGTCTCGAACCTTGATCGGACGATCAGATCGAAGCGGCCCTGTGCCGCCAGCAGATCCGCTTGCGCGAGCGGCTTCTCAAGCAATGCCGCGCGCAGCGGAGGATAGTGCTTGTTGACGCTTTCGATTACCGTGGCGAGAGAGAGCGATTGGCGAAGGTCGTCCGCCGGCACCTCGCTCAAACGGTTCGAAAGCGGACGCTGGGTGGGAAGGCGAAACTGTTGTTGACTCAAAAGGGTACTCCCTGCCACAAGGAGCCCAAGGAGGGACAGGCGGAAGAATCTCATGTCTACTTTTTCTTCGCGCCCGAAGAACTTCCCGATTTCGCGTTTGTTTCCATTTGCGGCGTCACAGTTGGCGGGAATCCATTGAATTGCCGCCATAGCTCATAGCCCAGGGACACTTGATTTAACAGCACCCAACCGTTGGTCCGGACGCCTTGGCGCAGGTAACGATCCGAAGGCCAGGGCGCGTCCTTCGGGTCGGGTCTCACCAGGATGCGAAATTTGCCTTCGCCATTATCGGTTGCGTCCACGAGCATCACCTCCCCGCCATAGGTGCCTACCGCCACGCTGGGCCAGCCCGCGAACTGAATCGCCGGCCATCCCTCAAACTGCAACCTCACTCTGTCTCCGTTGTGGATGAGCGGAATATCATTTCCGCTCATCCAGAGTTCCACTACTAGATCCTGGGTTTCCGGAATGAAAACTGCAATGGGGTCCCCGGCCTTTAGCTGTTCTCCCCCGGGCTGCGCCACCAGACGCAGAATCGTGCCGTTGCGCGGCGCCCGAATCGTCTGTGTGGCCTGTCTGGACACACGCACTTCCACGCGCTGCATCTCGGCCTCGGAGTTTGCCACGTCCGACTTTCCCGCCGCCAGGGTGGCATTGCCGGTCGCGATTGAATTCTGGAAGTCCGTCTCCGTCTTTTGCAAATCTGCATCGCGCGCGAATTTTTCATTGATCGCCGCCTGTAAGGCCGCTTTGGCGCGGTCGACTTCCGCCTGCGCCCGTCCAAGGTCCTGCACCTGTAGTTCGTACTGGCGAGTAGAATAAAGGCCGCTAGCCAAGCCAGCCTTCACCCGTTCGAGATTCTGTCCGTTTGCCGTCAGGGCGAATTCAGCGGAGCGCAACGAATTTTCCGCCTGGCGTACGTTATCCTCCGCCACCTTCACCCGGCTCTTGGCGCTTTCGAGTGCGTTACGGCGCGAAAGCTCCAACTGCTGAACGCTTACCTCCTGGGCGGTGACGCGGCTTTTGGCCTGGTCCACCCGCATCGCGATCATATTGCGCTCTTCTTTCAGCCGCTCGAGGATGAGCGGATCGTTATCGGCAATCTCCGCAATCAGATCTCCAGCCTTTACCTTCGAACCCTCAATTACATACCAGCGCACAACGCGGCCTTCCACGGGCGCGTCGATCGATTGCTGGCGTTCAAATGGCGTCGTTCCGACAACTTTGCCAAACCCAGGTACGTTCTGCACCCAGGGCGCAAAGATCACGGCGGGAAGGGAAATCGCGAAGATGCCGGCCAGGAGAAATGCCAACAGCCTTGGCCCGCCGCTATGGCCTACATTCGCTAGCGCGGGAAGGCGAAAGTCGAGTCGCTCCGCTTTTTCAACCCCGTACATCGGCAATCCTCCCCTGTCTGAGAGTGACTACGGTGTTGAATTTCTTCACCACGTTGGCCGAGCGGCTCGCCACAATCAGGGTCCATTCGTTTTCATCGTCGCTTAGGTCCGCCAGCAGCGCGTCCCGCTCTGGAGTGTCTTCGAGGAGGTCTAAAATCTCGTCCAGGATGAGCACTCTTGGCTTTAACGCCAATGCCCTCGCCAGCATCAGGCGTAAGCTCTGGCCGATGGTGAGAGGCTGTCCCCCCGTGGTGAGTTGAGTCTGTAGTCCGTCGGGAAGATTCTCAACCACTTCGAGCAATCCCACGCGGGCCAGAATGCTCCGGAGGTCTGCCGAAGTCATCACCGTGCTTCCAAGTCGAATGTTTTCTTCGATTGTGCCATGGAAAATTTCGGGCGTTCGAATCATCCCAACTTGGCTCCGTAAGTCGTAGAGACGCAAATTTCGGTAGTCGTGGCCATCAAAGAGGAGGGTTCCAGCCGTCGGCTCCCGCAGACCGTAAATTAGGTCCAATAGGGTACTCTTGCCGGAGCTGGTCTCGCCTAAGATTCCAAGGCGAGCCCGGGCGGGAATGGTCAAATCCACCGCTTCCAAGATTGGTTTGCGGCCGTCGTAGGAAAAGCTGATTCCCCGTAGCTCGATTTGGGCGCAGCCCACCGCGGCGATCCGCTCGTGGCCCACGCTTTCCAAAGGTAAATCGGTCAGATAGCCGAGTTTGTCCACCGCCGCCAAAAGGTCGTAGAAGGTTTCCAACTGCTTTCCGAACTTGGCAAACCCGCTCAAAACCGCCGCCACCACCAGCTCCGCCGCTACAAGCTGGCCCAGCGTCAATTGCTGTCCGATTACGAGCCATCCCCCAACCCCTAAAACTGCCGCCGTACCGATGGCCTGCATGGTCACAGAGCCGACAATCTGGCGTAGCAGTACGCGCCAGTGGCTTTGCCGGTGCTTTAGGTAGGACGCGACCAGTTCGTTGCCGCGGTCCAGCGCAAACTGGGTCCCCTGAGCCGACTTGAAGGTGGCCGGATGCCGGGCGATCTCTTGCAGCCAGGCGGCCAAAGAGTATTTAGCTCTACTTTCCGCGATGGCCGTAGGAACGGCGCCGATTCCGAGCGGAAACAGAATTAGGAAGACAAACACCAGCAGAATCAGCGCGAATGCCATGAGCAACGGGTGATAAACCGTCAGGAGGATCATGCCTACCAGCGTTGTCATGAGCAGCTCAAAACCTTCGATCAGCAAGGTGGCCCCGCCCTTTTGGAGCGTCACCACGTCGAAGAAGCGATTCACCAGCTCTGGACCGTGTCCGTCGTCATACGCGTCGATCTTTACCCGGATCAGCCGCTCCAAAGAATCCGCCGACACCCGCACGAAGACGCGGCGCTGAAGCACCTCCACCACGTGTTGGCGCATCGTCCGGAGCAGACCGGAAAACAGGAGCGCTAGCAGTACCAGTAGCGCCAACACCACCAATGGTTGCAAAAGGGTACCAAAAGCAATTGTGTTGACCAGGCTTTGGGTCGCAATGGGCACTACCAGGCTGAGTAGGCCGATGAAGACGGAGTACACGACAATGACCCAAATATCGGTCCTCTCGGCATCCATCCAACCAAACAGCCGGGAAAGCGGCGATGGGTGATGCCCGTCGTCATGCTTTTGTCCTGTGGGCACGGAACCCGCCATGGCCCGCACCGGGGCTGCCTCAGGGCCCACAAGGAAATCTTGTTTTGTCATTGCCTTGGGTGGTCTCTCCTAGTTTCTCGTAGCGATCTGGTTGCAGCGACCTGGTTGATTGGAGCGATGCGTCAAAATTTAGCGGAACCGTAAAAAATCCACGTGCAGATCGATTGATTCAGTTATCATAACATATAGACATTCGGAAGAATGTATTTGTCCGCAAGTTGATTAGATTTTTTTCAGGAGACCTCCCGAACACTATGCCTTGGCGGAAGCTTCTCACAGAGGAAATGGCTGATTTTCTTCGCATCCTCAGCCACCCCCACCGGATCCGAATCGTGCATGAACTTCGCCATGGGCCTTTGGACGTAAACGGGCTGCAACAGGTTTTACAGGTTAGCCATGCGCGGGTCTCTCAATACTTATCGGCGCTAAAACAACATCACATCGTTTCCGAGCGCCGAGAGGGACGCCACGTTTTTTATAGCCTGTGCAATTCCGATCTTGCGGTCTGGTTGGGGCGAGGCATGGAGTTCTTAGCCGCGGATGTCCAGCATCAATCGGCTTTGGAGTCCGCGCTTCGTGAATCTAAAGCCCTCTGGGGCGACGACACGCAGCCACCAGACGGTCAAGGCCCAGCCTATACCGCGCCCTTGCGCTCCAAAAGAACGTAGACCGCCCTCTTGGACAGTCCAGATTGCTTGGCCAAGGCCTTCATTGCCTCCATGCGTTCATATCCTGCCGCCAAAAGTACGGCAAACTCGGCGCGAATCCGGCCCGGGTCGGCGTTTTGCTCTCCACTTGTCTCGGCGGGCCGCTCCAGCAATAGCGTGAACTCCCCTCGGACCGAGCTGCGAGTCTTTAGCAAGGAATAGATTTCCTTCGCCGTGCCGCGCAGAAATTCCTCGTGAATTTTGGTCAGCTCTCGCGCCGCCACCAATCGCCGCTCGGGAAACAGCTCGCCGATATCCGTGAGTGTCTCCAAAACCCTATGTGGTGACTCAAAGAAGATAACCGTTACCGGGAGCACGCACCATTTCTCGAGCGCTTCTCTGCGCGCCTTCTGCTTCTGTGGCAAAAACCCGGCGAACACGAAGGCATCGGTAGCTAAACCCGACGCCGAAAGAGCCGCTAGCACAGCACTGGCCCCGGGGATCGGCACGATTCGGATGCCAGCCACAATCGCGGCTTCGACCAACCGGTAGCCGGGATCGGAAATCAGCGGGGTGCCGGCGTCGGAAACAAGCGCCAAATCTTCCCCCGCCAACAACCGCGACACCAATTCCCCGCTCCGCTCCTTTTCGTTGTGTTCATGCAAACTGATTAGCGGCCGCTGTGCTCCCGCCGCCTCCATCAACTTGGCAGTCTGGCGGGTGTCCTCGCAGGCAACGGCGGCAACCGTCCGCAGGACCTTGGCCGCCCGAAGGCTTAAATCGTCGAGATTGCCAATGGGCGTGGCCACCACATAAAGAATTCCGGCCATCTGTCGATATTACCCCCAAGCCAGGATTTAGGAGAATTAAGCTGTTTGGCTTGAGTCTCTTATGCGCTGCGGCGTAGCATGGAAGGGCAGCTTGCTATTGTGGCGGCTGGATGGAGCGCAGCGACCGGCGGGATTCTTTCGGAACAAAGGACTCTCATGGACGTTGGAGCGCAGCGCTCTCCCAATTCGCAGCCGGGTTCGAATCTCGGGTTGAGTTCTCTGGACATGCAGCTCCGGGAAGCCGCCCTTCTGGATAAATCGCTGGATTATTCACCGGACAACTCGACCGTCGCCTCGTCCACCCACTTCGTCTGGGAGGCACAGGATAAGCCTGTCTGTGTGCACTTCGACTTCGATTTCGTGGATCGGCTCTCCGTCGAGATCATGCGGGGCTTCGGTCTGGTGCCGAAGCGCGGCGCCGAGGTGGGCGGACTGCTGCTGGGAACCGTTGAAATTTCCGATCGTGTTTTGATTCACGTGGTCGATTTTGAGCCAGTTGCCTGCGACTATCGCAAGGGACCGTCTTTCATTTTGACCGAGGGCGACGACACCCGTTTCGCCGGCGCGGTCCAGCGCTTTGTCAACGGGTCTGACCGGCGCCTTTACGTTGTGGGATTCTACCGAAGTCACACCCGCGATAACACGCTTAGCCCGTCGCGGGAGGACGTCGAGCTGTTCCGGCGGCATACCAACGATCCTTCCAACATTATTCTTCTCGTTCGGCCCTTCGCCACTAAGCCGAGCATCGCAGCGGTCTTTTATGAAGACGATGGCGACTTCCGCCTAGAACCGTCCCCGAATGAGTTTCCCTTCCGCCGGCGGGAACTCGGCGGCCAAAGAGGAATTGCGACCTCCTTGCCGGATGCCTCTTCCGAAGTGCAGGCTCTACCTCTTCCGGCCGTCGAAAGTAACCCGGGCCCAGGATGGAGCCCGGAGAGGGAATCGTCGGCTTCCATGCCTCCTAACCCGGAACAGTCCGCTTCGTCGAAGTTCCGCCGCAAATGGGTTTGGATTCCCTTGAGTTTCGTGTTTCTCCTGCTCGGCGTGATTGCTGGCTTCCAGGCCGCCCTTGTTCTTAACCGCACCGATGCGCAAAAGATGGCGCGGCAAAGCCTGAGCCTGGGATTATGGGCCGAGCGGGACGGCGAAGGCGTCCTTGTCAGGTGGGATCGCCAGGCACCCGCGATTTTGCTTTCCAAAGCTGGCGCGCTCCACATTCGGGAAGGAGAATTCCAGAAGACCGTTCGCCTCGATGGGCCCCAGTTGCTGAATGGAAGCGTAATCTACCGTAGTACGGCCTCCTTCGTCTCATTCCGTTTAGAAGTTTTTACTGAAGGCCGCACTACTGTGGTGGAAACCGTCGACTTCGGGGCACCCCGCTAGCTAGTCTTCTTGAATCCGGATCAAGATTTTCTCCTCAGCCTTGAGATCCAGCGTCACGAGCGACCCAGGGTAAGCTTGGCCGCTGGTCACCACGATGCTCAGCGGCTGCAGGACGAATCTTTGGATCGTTCGCTTTAGCTCCCTGGCGCCGTACTCACGGCTCACTCCTTTCGCTACCAGGAATCGGCGAAGTTTGGGAGAGACATGAATCCGAAACGCGCGGTTTGCAAGGCGGCACTGGATGTGCTCCTGGATTTGCCGTAGCTGCAGGGTGAGAATTGCGTCAATCGCTTCGTCGTCCAGCGGCGAATAGGTAACCACCGCGTCAATGCGGTTCATGAACTCGGGCGAGAACTTCTTTTTCGCCGCCGCCAGGCCAATCGCCTCCAGCCGCTGCAACATTTGCTCGGGTGCGGAAACCATCGCTCCAAAGCCCATCGTCGGCGCAAGTTCCCGCTGCATCGATTCCGCGCCCAGATTACTCGTCATGAAAATGATGGTCCGCTCCAGGGAAACGAGGTTGTTGTCACCCAGCCGCAGTTGTCCCCGGTCCAGAACGCCCAGCAGAATTCTCATCATGGACGGGGCCGCCTTTTCGATTTCGTCTAGCAGCAGAATGGAGAGCGGGCACCTCTCGCTGGCTACCGCGTTCAGGCGTGCTTGAGAGAGCAAGGGCTGCGTTTCGCGGTGTCCAAGGTATCCCGGAGGCGCGCCCATCAGTTTGGCCACCTCATGTTCCATCTGAAACTCGCCACAGTCCACACGCAACAGGTTCCGGCTGGAACCATGCATCGCTTCGGCCAACGCCTCGACCGTCCGGGTCTTGCCCGTGCCAGTGGGCCCCAGCAAGAGGAAAACTCCGGCTGGGCGGTTTTCGGGACTGAGCCCCGCCTGGTACATCTGCAGGAAAGGAAGTATCTGCTTTCCGGCTCCCGCTTGTCCCACCAAAAGTTTTTCAAAGCGTGCCGCTAAGCCTGGATCGGTCCAGGAAGAATTTATCGTCGGGTTCCCAACGCTGGACATTGGGGCTTCCGTACGTATCGGATTCCGAGATCCAAAGGTCGCCATTTGTAAGCTCTCCTACGAGTTACAAGCTAGCGGCCAAGCATCCTTACCCATCTGCTTTCCATGTGCCCGAGCTTGGCCATTGTCGACGCAAGCTCCTCATTTTCAGTTGTTTATTGCTGGAAACAATTTTTATACGCGACGCCGCTGCGCCGTGAATACCTATTTGTGGCGATAGGTGATTCGTCCCTTGGTCAGATCGTAGGGAGACAGCTCCAAGGTTACTTTATCCCCTGCTAACACCCGAATGCGATTTTGCCTCAGCTTCCCCGCCAAATGAGCCAAAACCATCTTTTCCTGTTCGAGCTGAACGCTAAATTTTCCATCCGGCAACTTCTCAATTACCGTTCCCATCATCTCAATCGAATCTTCTTTACTCATCAAACTCCTTTATGAATTTTTCCACCCTGAGTATAACCCAAGCGAATGCTAGGTTAAACTCCAAGGGATTGCCTCTGCAGGCCCGAAATGAAATGCTTCCCTATCCGGTTGATGGAATGAATGTCGTGATAACGGGTGCGGGAAGGGGCATTGGCAAACGCCTCGCGATCGGATTCGCCGCCGCCGGAGCTCGAGTTGGGCTGGTGGCCCGTACGTCCGCCGAGTTGGATCTCACGGACCTGGAAATCAAACATGCCGGCGGCATCAGTCATAAACTGGCGTCCGATGTCCGGGATTTTGAGCGGCTGAACGGGGTAGTGGAACTCATGCGGCACCGCTATGGCTCGATTCATGTCCTGGTTTGCGCCGCGGCGGTCCAAGGTCCAATTGGGCCATTCATCAAGAACAATCCCAAGGCCTGGCTGGATACTTTGGATACCAACTTGAACGGCGTGGTAAATTCCTGCCGCGCCGTACTGCCCAAGATGATCGAAGATCGCCAAGGCAAGATCATCGCCCTAACAGGCGGCGGCGCAGGCAATCCGCGTCCCAATTTCACGGCCTACGCCACTTCGAAAGCCGCCCTGGTCCGTTTCGTCGAAAGTCTCGCTGAAGAAGTTCGAGACCACAACATCCAGGTAAACTGCATGTCGCCTGGCGGAGCTTACACATCCCTCACCGACGAGATCTTGCAAGCGGGCGAAGCTGCGGGTTGGAAAGAAATCGAAAACGCCGAATCAATCCGCCGCACGGGCGGCGTTAAACCGGCGAAGCAGATTGAACTTGCCTTGTTTCTGGCCTCGCAGCAGTCCAACCATATCAGCGGCAAGTTCCTGCACGTCGACGACGACTGGAAGAAGCTGGCCGACGCGACCTTGGGCCCCGAGATCTTTACCCTGCGGCGCATCAAGAAGAGCTAGCGGCAAACGCCGCTATCGCTTGTTCCAAACTGGCGCGGCTATGCGCCGCCGAAATCTGCGTTCGAATCCTCGCCTTCCCACGCGGCACCACGGGATAAGAAAAACTGCGCACGTAAATGCTTCTGGCAAATAGCGACGACGCCATCGCGGCGCTCTTGTGCTCATCTCCTAAAATCACCGGAGAAATGGGATGGCCATCGCCACTGACGGCGAATCCTTGTGCCGCCATACCCGCGCGAAAGTAGGCGGTGTTAGCTTGCAAAGCCTCAACAGCCGATGTGTCGCTTTCCAGCATGCGAATCGCCTCGAGCGACGCAGCCGCAATCATCGGTGCCAGGGAATTGGAAAACAGGTAGGGCCGCGACCTTTGCCGTAGAAGTTCGACGATGTTCTGGGAGGCTGCCACAAAGCCTCCGCTTGCCCCGCCTAGTGCCTTTCCAAACGTGCCCGTCAAGATATCCGGCGCCGACGCCATGCCGCAATGTTCCGGAGTGCCCCGGCCCGTCTTGCCGAGCACGCCCAGCGAGTGCGACTCATCCACCATCAGCAACGCATCATACTGGCGGGCTAGCGTCGCGATCTCTTGCAGCGGCGCAATCGTGCCATCCATCGAAAAGGAACCGTCGGTGGCGATCATTCTAAGCTTGGCCCCTTGTGCGGCCTTCAGTTGCGCCTCCAGATCGTTGAGATCCCGATTCTTGTATCGAAAGCGTTGGGCCTTGGAGAGCCTGACCCCGTCGATGATGCTCGCGTGATTCAGTTCATCGGAAAGGATTGCGTCCTCGGCGCCTAAGAGCGTTTCAAAGAGGCCTGCGTTCGCGTCAAAGCATGACGAAAACAGAATAGCCGCCTCCGTGCCCAGGAGCCTAGCCACGGCCGCTTCCAATTCCTCGTGTAATTCCTGAGTACCGCAAATGAAACGAACCGAAGCCATGCCATACCCCCACCGGTCCAGCGCGGCGCGCGCCGCGTCCTTCAGACGTGGGTGGTCCGCCCAGCCCAGGTAGTTGTTCGCGCACATGTTTATGAGTTCGCGGCCACCCGCCAGGACGATCTTTTCGCCCTGCGCCCCGGCGATAGCGGCCTCTTCTTTGTATAGTCCCTGTTCGCGAATTGAAGCGAGGATTTCGCCGTAGAGA
This sequence comes from uncultured Bryobacter sp., assembly GCA_964387685.1. Taxonomy (GTDB): domain Bacteria; phylum Acidobacteriota; class Terriglobia; order Bryobacterales; family Bryobacteraceae; genus Bryobacter. The sequence continues at coordinate 276,299 of CAYLXK010000003.1, read as the reverse complement.
GCCTGCGCCTTAACGCTCATAGTTCCTCCCAATTCAGAATGATCTTGCCGCAGTTGCCGGTATTCATAATGCGGAAGCCTTCTTCAAAATTTTTGTAGGAGAAGCGGTGTGTGATCACGGGGTCGATCGAAAGGCCGGATTCGAGCATCACCGACATCTGGTACCACGTCTCGTACATTTCCCTTCCGTACACGCCCCGAATCGTCAGCATACTGAAAATTACGTCGTTCCAATTGATGGCAATATCTTCGGGAGGGATCCCTAACATCGCAATCTTTCCGCCGTGGCTCATCTGGGAGATCATGTCCCGAAACGCCGCAGGGTTTCCACTCATCTCGAGACCCACGTCAAAGCCCTCCAGCATTCCCAGTTCCTTCTGCACTTGGCCCAGAGCCATTTCCTTCACGTTCACCGCTCTCGTCACTCCAAGCTTTCTGGCCAGCGACAGGCGGTTTTCATTGATATCCGTGATGACCACAAAGCGCGCACCCGCAAAACGCGCTACCGCCGCCGCCATCAGCCCGATGGGGCCTGCGCCCGTGATCAATACGTCCTCTCCCAAAATCGGGAACTGCAGCGCCGTATGTACCGCATTACCGAAGGGATCGAAAATGGACGCGACGTCCTTATCTACCCCTTCGTGGTGGCGCCAGATATTGGACATGGGCAGCGAGATGTATTCGGCGAAGGCGCCCTCGCGATTCACGCCCACCCCGCTCGTGTGTGCGCAAAGATGGCGCCGCCCGGCCATGCAGTTTCGGCAGCGGCCGCAGACGACATGCCCCTCCCCCGACACGATTTCGCCCGGGTGAAAGTCGTTTACGTTGCTGCCTACCGCCACAATCTCGCCCACGAATTCGTGGCCCACCACCATGGGCACTGGAATCGTTTTCTGGGCCCATGCATCCCAGTTGTAAATGTGCAGGTCCGTCCCGCAGATGCCTGTGCGATGGACACGGATCAATACGTCGTTAATACCGTAACTGGGTTCGGGGACTTCCTCCAGCCATAGCCCCTTTTCCGCCTTGGCTTTTACCAGCGCCTTCATGTTTTCTCCTGTCCGATATGCCGGATCTCTCCTCCACTATGAAAGATCTGCTTTGTCCAGTCAAGAGGATCTTGCGTCCGGTATATTGGATTAATGCCTGAATCGAGCGGGGAGCTCGGCGAGCGCCTCAGCGAAAGAATCCGCCACCTGCGCACAGAGAAGAAATGGTCGCTAGAGGCACTGGCGAAATCCAGCGGCGTCAGCCGTTCCATGCTCAGTCAGATCGAACGCAATGAGGTAAACCCCACCCTCGCCGTGCTGCTCTCCATCGCGCGGGCCTTTGGGGTTACTGTCTCCGAGCTCGTCGAGACAGGGCAGGCGCCCTCTTCGCTCCACATCATTCGTTCCGACGACCGCCAGTATCACTACCGCACGGAAAAGCACTTCAGCATCCGGACGCTTTCCCCCTTGAACCTGGAGAAGGAAGTGGAGTTCTACGAAGTCCAACTCCAGCCGGGCGCAGAGTTACGCAGCGCCGCGCACTACAAGGGGACTCGGGAGTTCCTCACCGTGCAGCGCGGTAAGGTCCGCGTGGAAAGCGCTGGGGAGGCTGTGGAATTGTCCAAGGGAGATAGTGTGAGCTACCGAGCGGACGTGCCTCACGCCATTGTCAACCTGGGCGCCCTGCCCGCCGTCCTATTCCTGGTGGACCTCTACCCGCACTAGGGTACTAATCTTCGGCCTGATTACCCCAAAGCACGATCCCTGCCTGGTTGGCCTCCTCCAGCATTCTGTCTTTGTCCAGCAAAAGGGTCCTGGCCGCGTCCACGGCCAACACTTTTGTATTCGTTTCCCGCATCACGGTGATCGTCGTGGGGCCGCTAACCGGCACGTCGAATAGTAAGTGCTTTCGGCGGCGCGAAGCTTTCACTAAGGTCAACTCCTTGCCGTTCACCAAGCCGGCGGCTCGCCGGAGCATGGCATCTGTGCCCTCCATCGCTTCGGCGGCGACACAAGCTTGGCCGGCGATCGCGACGCTCTGGCCGATGTCCTGCGCAGCCAAGGCATTGGCCACACGCCTTCCGTAGGCGATGTTCGCTACCTCGTCCGGGTTGGGCTTTCGTTTGCTCATAGCGCCTTCCGTCGCAAGCAGCGAGGTCAGCAATCGAGTGGACTCCACCAGTTCGATCCCCTCTCCACGCAGCTCCTCGACCACCCCGCCAATTAAGGCGTCCGTGTTCTTGGTGCGCAACCTCGCCAAGAGCTTTACCATCCGCCAATCGGGACGTATATTCGAAAAGATGCTGGCGTGCTTTACCTGCCCCGCCATCAGGATTTCGCCCAAACCCTCCCGGTGCATCGTATCGATCAACTTGCCCAGTTGGCCGAGCGAGATCCAGTGTGCAGCCGCGGCTAGGCTCTCGATCTTGGGATCCGCCTCTTCTTGAATCCCGATGGCTACCGCCTCATCGCCCTGCTTGCGCGCCGCCTCTAGGGCCAGCAAAGGGAAACGGCCGCTGCCACACAAGATGGCATAACGCTTGGGCATCTATTTGATGATGCCGCGTTCACTGCTGGCGATAAACTCCAGCAGCTCGGCGACTTCCTCGGAAAGGCTCTCTTCCCGAATCGATTCTAAAGCTTTCGAGGTATTGAGCTTGGGGTCTTTTAGCAAGCGGAAGGCCCTGTGAAGGGCCTGAATGGCCTCCGCTGAGAAGCCGCGGCGTTCCAAGCCAACTTTATTCACGTCAAAGAGTTTGATGTCGCGTCCATGGCCCGTGGTCAGTGAATAGGGCAGCACATCCTGCACCACGACGTTGTATCCGCCAATCATAGAATGGCGGCCCACGCGGCAAAACTGGTGCACTCCCGAATGAGCCCCAATCACCGCCCAATCCCCTACCTTCACATGCCCCGCGAAGGTAACGGCGTTTGCCAGCACGCAGTGGTCGCCAATCTCCACGTCGTGGGCCACATGCGTATAGGCCATCAGCAAATTCCCGTTGCCAACGCGCGTGTGGAGCCCCCCGCCCTCCGTCCCCCGATGGATCGTTACAAACTCCCGCACCGTGTTGCGGTCGCCGATCTCGGTAAACGCGGCTTCGCCCCGGTACTTCAAATCCTGGGAAGCGACGCCAACGCTCGAATACGGGAAAAAAAGATTGTCGTCGCCAATTCTGGTCTGGCCCTCAAGATAAACATGAGCCATAAGGCGGGTTCTCGCGCCGATCGATATGCCCTCGCCGATCACGCAGAACGGGCCGACCTCGGCCGTATCGTCGATCTCCGCCCCCGCGTGTACGATCGCCGAAGGATGGACCGGCATCGCGCGCTCCTAAATTCCCGTCGTCGCCTGTTTATCGCGCAACACACACATTACGGTCGCTTCCGCCACGGCTTGCCCGTTGACCGTGGCTGCACCTTTCATCTTGGCGCGCGTCATGCTCTTGGAAATGACCGTCATCTCGATCCGCAATTGATCGCCGGGCATCACGGGACGCCGAAACTTCGCTTCTTCAATCGTGGTCAGGAATACGACTTTGTTCTTGCGTTCGGGAATTTGACTGAGCACCAGGACCCCCGCCACCTGTGCCATAGTCTCGACAATCAGTACGCCCGGCATCACCGGATACTCGGGAAAATGCCCCAGGAAGTGCGGCTCGGTCGCCGTCACGTTTTTGATTCCTACGACTCGTGTTTCTTCCAGCTCCAGAATCCGGTCCACCAACAGCAGGGGATATCGATGGGGAAGGATGTCTTGGATTTGAAGAATATCCAGTTCTGGCATGCAAACAAGCTATTATAGCCGCCGATGGAAGAATTCCTGCGCCTGTTGCAAAAGATGGTGGAGCTAGAAACCCCCAGCCGAGACGAAGTGGCCATCTCTCGATTTGCCGATCTGGTTGAGGCGGAGACCAGCGGGCTAGCCAAGGTGAAGCGAGTAAAGGCTCCAGGATTTGGGCCTCATTTGCTCGTTGAGTTTCTGGTTGGCGGGCGGCGGAAGTCAGGCCAGATCCTGGGCCTTGCCCATTCCGACACCGTCCATCCCCACGGCACACTCGGGGATTTTCCGTATTCCATTCGAGACGGCCGCGTCTATGGCCCAGGCGCCTTGGACATCAAGGGTGGCATCGCGCAGTTCATCATCGCCATGAAGGAGATTCAGAAGCGTGATTTGCCGCTTCGGCGGCGAGTGATCCTGGAGATCAACAGCGACGAGGAGATTGGCTCGGACTCCTCGCGCCCGCTCTGTGAAAGAATGGCGCGGGAAAGCGTGGCCGTTCTCGTTGTTGAACCGGGGGCCGGCCTGAGCGGGAAACTCAAGACCGCGCGTAAAGGCACAGGAGATTACCGTGTCAAGGTAAAGGGCGTCGCAAGCCATGCCGGTGTCGACTTTAGCTCCGGGGCCAGCGCCGTCGTGGAGCTCGCCCGTCAGATAGAGGTGGTGCAGGGCTTTACAAATCTAAACAAAGGCCTAACCGTGAATCCCGGGGTGATCCGCGGTGGGACCCGAAGCAATGTGGTGGCCGAATTTGCCGAGGCCGAAATTGATATTCGGATTGCCAAATTAAAGGATTTCGCGGCTTTGGACAAGAGATTTCGAAGCCTGAAGCCCTTCGACCGCCGCTGCCGGATTTCAGTGGAAGGCGGCCTGAACCGTCCTCCGATGGAGCGCACCAAGGCGACTGGGGACCTATTCGCCAAAGCTAAGTCGATTGCCGCCTCCCTCGGCGTTCATCTGGAAGAAGCTTCTACCGGCGGCGGCTCAGACGGGAATTTTACCGCCGCTTTGGGGATCCCAACGCTCGACGGGCTTGGCATGGTTGGCGAGGGCGCTCACACCTTGCAGGAGAACTTTTTTTTGAACCGCGTCGAGGATCGTATCGCGCTGCTGCGCGAATTGATCCTGGCGATTTGAGGCGCTTCGCTATCCTAAGAGTTTCTCTCCCATGTCGAACCTGCCTTTGGCCACGATCCGTGGCGTGCGCCTTGAAAAGATCGCCAACCTCCGCGCGCTTGGCCTGAACCCTTTCCCGTCCAAGAGCCACCGCTCGCACAGCACCGCGAGCATCACCGAGAATTTCGAGTCGCTGGAGGGGCAGGCCGTAACCGTAGCCGGTCGACTGGTCAGTTGGCGAAAGATGGGCGGCATGGCGTTCGGGCACGTGCAGGACCAAACCGGCCAAGTTCAGATCGCCCTGCGCCGGGGTGAAGTGGCCGACACGAGCGCGGAAGCGGGAACGCTCGGTTACGAAAATCTCAACCTGCTCGATGTCGGCGACATCGTGGAAGCTAACGGTAAAGTCGGCAAGACCAAGACCGGCGAGGTTTCCGTGATTGCGGACTCGTTGCGCATTCTCTCCAAGAGCCTCCGTCCCTTGCCCGATAAGTACGTCGGCTTGAAGGACCGCGAGCTGATCCTTCGCAAGCGTTACATCGATACGACTCTCAACCCGGAGAACCGTGAGCATTTCGAGCAATTCGGCCGCATGCTTTTTGAAATTCGCAAATTTCTGGCTTCGCGCGGCTTTATTGAATTCGTCACGCCCATCATTCAGGCTCAATACGGAGGCGGTACCGCGAAGCCCTTTCTTACGCACGTCAACGCGCTTTCCACCGACATGTACCTGGCCATCAGCCACGAACTTTACCTAAAGCGCCTGGTCACGGCCGGCTTCGACAGAGTTTTCACCATTGGCCGCTATTTCCGCAACGAAGGAATCGATCGTAGCCATCATCCCGAGTTCTCCATGGTGGAAACCATGACGGCTTACGAGAACTACGAGTACAACATGCAGTTGATCGAAGACATGTTCCGCCACATTGCGGTCCACGTTTTCGGCCGCACGCAGTTCACCGTTAAGGGACACGAGGTGGATTTCGCGAACCCTTGGCCGCGCATCCGCATGACGGACGCCGTATTCGCGGCAACCGGCGTGGATTTCCGGTCAATATCGAGCCTCGAGGAGGCCAACCGGCATGTCAGCGAACCCCAAGAATCGATCGGCCATGCGCTCGTGCGATGCTTCGAAGAAAAAGTCGAAAAGACGCTTATCCAGCCCACGCTAATCTATGGGCATCCGATCGAAATCTCTCCTCTCGCTAAGCCGATGGCGGAAGATCCCCGCTACGTCGAGCGTTTCGAAATCTTTATTGCCGGCATGGAATGCGGAGACAACTGGAGCGAGCAAAACGACCCGGTAGCGCTGCTGGACACTTGGAAGCGCGCCTTCCGGCCCGAGGATCGCGACGAAGGCGAGTTTCATCCTCTCGACTACGATTTCGTCGAGGCGATGGAACATGCGATGCCGCCGACCACTGGCATAGGACCTGGCCTGGAAAGAATGGCCATGATTTTCACGGGCAAGGAAGACATCTACGATGTAATCTTCTTCCCGATGATGAAGCCGGTTGTGAGCGACGTGAACCAAATCATCTATGAGGTGAAGGCGGAAGATCTACCGGGCGCCGGCGTCGATTTGGTGCTTCCAATGGAAGATTTTTCCAAGCTCCTGAGCGGCGGGCAACTGAGACCGCGTGGAGAGACGATCTCGCTTACTCCCGTCGCGGCAGAGTTTGGCGGACACATCGCCCGGCACCAGGAAATTGTTGGACTATCCAACGGCGGCAAGATCACGGTTAGCGGCGGCGACGTGCGCATTCTATTGAGTGAGCTTTTTCCCGCGGCCAAGCTTAAAGTTAATCCAATCCGCCAAAGCAAATAGACCTTCCCCCAGCTAATAGAGCCGAAGCGTCGCATCCAGGAAATCTCTCGCCCAATTGGCAATCTAGACGTTCCGACATTTTCAGCCTGGGCAGTTTTTTCAGTATCTTCACCCTGCGCGTTGTTTTGTCCTCATCGTCCGATCGAGTCCGGGCAAATTCTCTCCTCAGCTCTTGCTTGGCCCTGATGGGTTCCGCCTGGCCGATTGTGCTCTCGACCCAGGGTCTCAACGACTCGGAGCTGAGTCGGGAGCCCATAGCGATCCATTCTGAGGATCTCAATACGGCCTACCGGCGGACCACCTCGTCAGACGGCTCGCCGATAAATAACTCGTTCGCATCGTTCAAAGGCGGGGAAAGCCACGTTAAACCACCACTCCCCCATACTTTCGCAGCCTGGCAGGTGGTCCGGCAACGCCTCGACTAAAGTCTGAAAGCCATCGTCTGCCTCGCTTAACTCCAAGGGCTTGCCTCCATCCACAATCAAGCCCAGGCGAATCTGGTCCACCACATAGGCGTCTATTTTGTAGGCAAGGATTGCATCTACATCAGCCCATGCGACCATGCGCTTCGTTGTCGCAATGCCTTCCGCCGAGACGGCTATCCTGCCCACGAACTTAGCCTAGCGCCGCCAAGACCTCTGCCGCATGTCCCGCCACTTTCACCTTGGGCCAGATCTTCGCAATCGTCCCGGTCTTGTCGATCAGAAAGGTGGTGCGCTCCACGCCCATGTACTTTTTCCCGTACATGCTTTTCTCCACCCACACGCCGTAGTTCTCAGCCGCCTGGTGATCTACATCCGCCAGCAGCGAAAATGGCAGGCCATGTTTGGTCTTGAATTTTGCCTGAGCCTTCACTTCGTCCGGTGAGACGCCAATGACGACAGCATCGTGCTTGGCAAAATCCGCCGAAAGGTCACGAAAGTCGCATGCCTCGGTCGTGCAGCCTGGCGTGTCGGCTTTTGGGTAGAAGTAGAGGACCACCGGCCTTCCCTTAAAACTGGAGAGATTCAACTTCTCACCGGAATCCGTTTCCAGCATGAGCTCCGGCGCTTTCGCGCCTTCCTTGATAGCCATGGTCTATGGATTCCAGTTGCTGGAAATGAATCCATGTTTTTTCAGCCAGGCATCCGTTCGGGGTGGATTTCTTTGGCCCATGAGCCGTACCAGATCTACGGGAAGGTCGATGTCGTACCAGACCGGCGCGTCGGCCACGCTCAGTCCGGCTGTAATACACGCGATATGAGTTTGCGCGTAGGCCAATTCTGTAGACCACTGCACCCCATCGAACATGGCAGGATGCGTTCTCCGCATGCCGATAGCGTAATAGCCTCCGTCCTCGCAAGGCCCGATACAGACGTCCGCAGGCGACGCCAAAATCGTTTCCAGATGCGCTTTCGGCAGGTTCGGCGCGTCGGCGCCAAGAATGAGAGCCATCCTGTGTCCCCGGGCCAGAGCTCGCTCCGCTGCCGCCAACATTCGTTGACCCAAGTCCCCTTCGCTCTGTTGGATTTGTGGGTATATAAACTGCTCCCATGCATCGGTGGGCTGGTCCGTATGAATTTCAACATCGGCTATTTCTAAGAAACCCTCCAGCCAGGCCAAAACGTCTGCTACCAGGGAGGCATGCAGTTCGGCCGCCTGGTGGAGTGTCAGAAGCGGTTGCAACCGTGTTTTAACCTGGCCCGGCACCGGCGCTTTCGCAAACAGCATGATGACGGGACGCATATGGACATTGTAAAATTGGAAAGTATGAAGAAGACCTTTCTGGCCGCTTTTAGCGCCGCTTCGTTGCTAACCGTCAGTCTAGTTAGCTTCGGTACCACCCCTTCGCTGGCCTTCGCCAAGCCCGGCAATGCCGAAAAGGGTAAAGAAGTCTTCGAGCAATGCAGCGTCTGCCACAATGCGGACTCCGACGAGAAAAAGATGGGGCCCGGCCTGAAGGGACTCTTTAAGAAGGACAAGATGATGAATGGCAAGAAGCCCACGGAAGAAAACGTGCGGGCCATCGTCAACGCGGGCGGCAATGGAATGCCCGCTTATGAGGAGCTGCTGAGCGCCGAGGAGCGCGATGACCTCCTCGCCTACCTCAAGACTCTCTAATTCGTCCGCAATCTGCTAACATCAAAGATTGTGCGCTTCTTACGTCCCCATCGTCTAGAGGCCTAGGACACCGCCCTTTCACGGCGATAACCGGGGTTCGAATCCCCGTGGGGACGCCATTCCTTCTTTCCTCTAAAATTTCGGGAAAAGTACCGGCAAAGCTACGTCGGCGGTCCAAATGCACCGATTGTTGTGTCCGCAGAGCGGCACGGGAACGAGTGTGTGAAACTCTGCCTTATGCTTAGTCTTTACGTGCGCAAAATACGCCTTGCCGCGATCAAAACGAGAGGGCCCTTGCGCCATCGAAATGCAGCTGGTATCAAATCCGGCAATAGGCAAAGTGTCCAGCTCTCCCAATAGATAGGTGACCGGCCGGGAGATTAGCTGCTTCCGAATCTGGTCCGCGCTCAAGCTGGCGGCGTAGCCCTTCAGATTATCCAAACCGTGCATCCAGTTATTGAAGGTTGTGCAGTTGCGACGGTCGCCGAAGGCCCGAAACGTCTCCTTGCACTCGCCTTTGGTATCGCAGGTGAAATCGCGGGGAAGCCGTTGATCGTCGAGATATACGTAGCTCGAGGGATTCGAAACGACATACCTCACCGGCACCCGCAGCCCCTCATGAACCTTGTTAACTGCCGAATAGCGGTTTACAATCTGGCCGCCCGCGGAATGACCGCTAACCACAATGCCCCTCAAATTCGGAAAAATCTTCGGATCGGCCAACATCGCGAGCAGTTTGTCTAGCAAATCGTAACTGAACACACCCTTGGCCGATAGACTCTCCAATCCGTTCTTCCAGTCTCCACAATCCCAAGCAATTTCGCCGTCTTCGAGCTTGTCCTTGCATCCCGTCCCCGTGTTGCCTGCAAACCGAGGACTGATCACCAGTGTGTTCTCTAAAGCATCGGCCAAGAACGCGGCGGCCATTCCCGTTTGGAAATAGTCGTTCGCATTACGGCCCTGGCCATGGATGATGATCATCGCTCGTTCGATCTTGCTGTTCTCCGAGGTGAGCGGGTGGCTGCGATAGACAGTGGAGTAAGCCCCACCCAGCGCTATCCGTTCCACACAGGCGGGCGTAGAACTTTTGCAGACCTGCCCATAACAGTTCGACATCAGCAGGATCGGAATCAACATCTTTAGCATCCTAAACATTATGCGACAAGCGCGGATTAGCGAGGCCTTTGGACTAGAGAACGTAGGGATCGCCTCCGTGTCTGCACCTAATTGCATGGTGGGCCAGGTACTTGTCAAAATTCACGCCGCTAGCCTGAACTATCGTGATTATCTGGTAGCCACTGGACGCTACAACCCCAAGATGCCATTGCCTCGTGTGCTGCTGAGCGATGGGGCCGGAGAAGTGGTGGAAGGCGGGAGCCGTTGGAAGCCGGGGGACCGCGTGGCGGGGATCTTCATGCAGAATTGGCTCGCGGGACGCTATTCGGAATCTTACGGATCGTCTGCTTTGGGCGGCGCCATTGAAGGGGTGGCCAGCGAGTTGGTGGCGTTTGATGAGCAAGGCCTGGTCGCGATTCCCGGGCATTTAAGTTACCTGGAAGCCGCAACTCTCCCTTGTGCCGCCGTTACCGCCTGGAACGCGCTTTTCGAGAGCGGATCGTTGCGCCCAGGCGAAACCGTGCTCGTGCAAGGTTCCGGCGGGGTCAGTATTTTCGCACTGCAGTTTGCGAAGGCTGCCGGCGCCCGTGTCATTGCGACCAGTTCGAGCGGCGCGAAGCGGGAGAAGCTCTTGTCTTTGGGCGCCGATTGGGTCCTGGATTACAAGGCAAATCCGGAATGGGGCAAAGAAGTCGCGCGGGAGGGAGGCGTCGATCATGTCGTCGAAGTTGGCGGTGTGGGCTCCTTGGAGCAGTCGCTCCGTGCCGTTAAAGGCGGTGGCCGGATCAGTGTGATCGGCATTCTAAGCGGCACCCTTGGCCCACTCAACATAGCGCCCATTCTGCACAAGCATGTCACGATGCAGGGCATCTACGTCGGTTCTAGGGAGATGTTTGAACGAATGAATTCGGCAATCGCGCTACATCGGCTTTCGCCGGTGGTGGATTCTGTTTTTGACCTCAGCGAGCTAGGCTCCGCCCTTCGCTACATGGAAAGTGCGGGGCATTTGGGCAAGATTGTCGTTCGCCTCTAGACGTCCAGATTACGAACATCAAGCGCATTGTCTTCGATGAACTTGCGCCGGCTCTCAACATCCTCGCCCATCAGCGTGGAGAAGATCTCGTCGGTCTCCACCAGATCCCTCAAATCGACTCGAAGCAGGGTGCGGGCCTCAATGTTCATGGTAGTTTCCCACAGTTGCTCCGCATTCATCTCGCCCAGCCCTTTGTAGCGCTGCACGTTGGCATCTTTCATGCCTTCTTCTTTCGCGCGCGTAAATAGGTTCCGCCAGTTATCGATCTGTTCGCGGTTTCCGTTCTCCCGGACCAGAAAGAAGGGTGGCGTGTTCATTGGCGCGATTTGCTTGGCTAGAGTCCGCATGCGGCGATAGTCCGCACTGAGAACCACGTCGTGGCTCAGGCGCCGTTCGACATTGGTGGGGTCCAAGTAGGAGAGATAGAAAGTGGAGTGTTCTTCGTCTTTTTCTATCCTCGATTCCAGTTTTTGCTCTTTGAGCAGTGCCTGGATTTTCTGAAGCGATTCTTCCGTCAAGAACTGGTCTTTGGTATCGACATGGACGTCGGGCGAAAGAAGCTGCTCAATGACTCGAGGCTCGCGGATGCGGCGTTCGACCTTCTTGGCAACTTGCTGCAGCTCGTCGAGTGAGCCCAGGAAGTTCCGCATTTCGGCGCCCTGGAGCTTGTGAGCGCCAAACTCGAGCGTGATGTTCTCGCTGGCCCGCCGCAGGATCTCCTTGGTGAAATCCGCATCGTTCTTGATGTATTTTTCGCTCTTGCCTTTCTTGATGCGATACAACGGCGGCTGGGCTACGAAGACGTGGCCCCGGTCGATGAGTTGCTGCATGTGCCGAAAGAAGAACGTCAGCAAGAGGGTGCGAATGTGGCTTCCGTCCACGTCGGCGTCTGTCATGATGATGATCTTGCCGTAGCGCAATCGGGCGATATCGAAATCGTCTTTGCCGATTCCCGTGCCGATGGCCGTGATCATTGCCCGAATTTCTTCATGGCCCAGCATCTTGTCGTAGCGCGCTTTTTCGACGTTCAGGATCTTGCCGCGCAACGGCAGAATAGCCTGGTAGCGGCGATCTCGTCCGCCTTTCGCGGTGCCTCCGGCCGACTCGCCTTCGACCAAAAACAGTTCGCAGCGCGTCGGGTCCTTTTCCTGGCAGTCAGCCAGTTTCCCCGGCAGGCCGCCGCCATCCAGCGCACCCTTGCGCCGCGTCAGGTCTCTTGCTTTGCGAGCCGCTTCCCTCGCCCGGGCGGCGTCGATCGCCTTGGAAACGATCTTCTTCATGACCGCGGGATTCTTGTCGAAATACTCTTGCAGCTTCTCGTTGACCAACTGCGTAACGTGCCCGGAAATATCCGAATTGAGCTTGCCCTTAGTTTGCCCTTCAAATTGCGGCTGAGGCAGTTTAACGCTGATGACGGCCGTCAATCCTTCGCGCACGTCATCGCCAGTCAGCTTTTCCTTGACGTCCTTGAAGAGCTTGGCCTGCTCGCCGGCCCAATTGATCGTGCGCGTCAAAGCCGTTCTGAACCCCGTCAGGTGCGCGCCTCCATCCACCGTGTTGATGTTGTTGGCAAAGGTGAATAACGCCTCGGAGTACCCGTCGTTGTACTGCAGGGCGATTTCCATATAGACCTTGCCGGCGTTGTTCGGTAGGTCACGGTCGCCCTCGAAATAAATGGGCTTATCGTGCAAGACGCTTTTGCCCTTATTCAGATGCTTGATGAACTCTGCGATACCACCCTCGTAAAAGAAGTCATGGCCCTTCGGAGGATCGGTACGCTCGTCGAGAATCGTTATCTTAAGGCCCTTGTTTAGAAACGCTCTCTCCCGCAGCCGGGTGGAGATGGTGTCGAAATTGAACTCCACGGCGTCCATCACCGTTGGGTCGGGCTTAAAAGTGATCTTGGTCCCGGTCTTCTTGCCTGCCTTACCGGTGGCCTTTAAGGGAGCCAGCGGAAAGCCTTTCTCGTAGTCCTGCTCCCAGGTTTGGCCGCCGCGCCAAATCTCCAGGTGCAATGTTTCCGATAGCGCGTTCACACAGCTCACACCCACCCCGTGCAGCCCGCCGGATACTTTGTAACTATTGGAATCGAACTTCCCGCCGGCGTGCAGTTTGGTAAGCACCACTTGGGCCGCGCTTACGCCCTCCGCCGCATGGATATCAACAGGGATGCCGCGTCCATTGTCCGACACAGAGATGGAGTTGTCCGTGTGAATCACGACGCTGATCTCCGTGCAATAGCCGGCTAACGCTTCGTCGACGGAATTGTCCACAACCTCGTAGACAAGGTGATGCAGGCCCTGCTCCCCGGTGGAGCCGATGTACATTGCGGGGCGCTTTCGTACGGCCTCGAGCCCCTCGAGGATCTTGATGCTGGTTGAATCGTAAACTTGCGGATCTGCCATTTTGGAGTGTTTCTAAGGGTGGGCAAACTGCTGCGCCCGTCAATCTCTTGTAGACGTCAAATTCTCATGGGCATGACGACGTACCGGTAAACATAGGTAACTTCCTTCGATTTGTCCTGGTCCGCGTTTTGCGTAGACGGCCGCAGTTCCCCGGCGCTCTGGGCGTCGTTGAACAAAAAGGTACAGGCGTTCTCAGAATTCGCGCCTAGGAAGTCGAGCAAGTACTGGGCGTTGAATCCAATGTCGGTCGCGGGGCCGTTATAGCTCACCGGAATCGTTTCCTCCGATTCTCCAGTCTCCGACATTGAAGAAAAAATCTTCAGTTCTCCCTCCGCAAACTGCAAGCGGATGGCCCTGGATCTTTCTTCGGAGAATTGGCTCACCCGCTGAACTGTGGAGCGGGTGTCTTCCTTTCCCAACTGAACCTGGTGTGTCTGCGACTTCGGTAGTACACGGTCGAAATCGGGAAAGTTGCCCGTAAGCTTGCGGCTAATGAGCATCCGGTCACCGAGGGCAAAGAAAAGATGATTGTCGTCTCCAGAGAAGGTAAAAGCGGCGTTGGAGTCGGCATCGGCCGCCAGTTTTTGTAGTTCGTTCATCGCCTTCTTTGGAAGCAATGTCTTGTAGGTTCCCTCAACGTCGGGGTTTTCCACTTTGTATTCGACCAACGCAAGGCGGTGTCCATCCGTGGACACCATGGTGAGGGCACTCGAGTTCATCAGCAACTGCGCCCCGTTTAACGTAAAGCGGCTTTCCTCGGACGATATCGCGAAAATCGTTTTCCCTATCATTGCTGCGAGGGTAGCCGCCGGGATGGTACCAAGAGGGTCCGGCATGGTAGGCAACTGCGGGTAGCTTTCACGTGACATTCCCGCAATGCGAGACCGGGACCGGCCGCAGACAATGTTGGCCCACTGATTGTCCATCAACTTGAAGTTCACATCGGCGTCCGGCAGGAGCCTGATGTAGTCCAGCAGGCGGCGTGCTGGCAGCGTGCCGGAGCCCGCCTTGACGATCCGGGCTGGGCAGGAGCAGCGTATCCCGAGTTCAAGGTCGGTGGCCGTAAGATGGATCGCTCCATCGCCCGTTTCAATCAATACGTTCGAAAGAATCGGTATGGTGGTCTTCTTTTCTACCACGCCTTGGCTGAGATTCAACTCCCGCACAAGGTCGGACTGCTTAACGGTGAATTCCATTCTGTGGCCGCTTTCCGAATCTGAACTGGTTTTTACTACAGGTAACCAAATTAGAGTCTAGTTTAGAAAACCGTAGTAACCGGTGTTGTGGATATGTGAATATCTCTCTAAATTATACAAAACAAAAACGCTTGTGGCTACGTCTCACCTTGAAAAGCCGGGTCTGGCCTAGCGGATAAACTCGGCTCCCGGCTTGTTTTCCACCTGTCCAAATGGGGCAAAGAAGAAGCGAAGTTGTGCATAACTCCGCAAGGCTATTGGAATGAGTCGATTAGCTTGTGGATAAGCTTGTTCAAATCGGAGTCCCGCTGCCGGAGCTCCTCGATTTTGCTGACGGAATGCAGCACGGTCGTATGGTGTTTGTTGCCGATGGCCTTTCCGATCTCGGGTAGCGAGGCGACCGTTAGCTCTTTGGCAAGGAACATCGCGATCTGTCGCGGGTACGCAATTCGGCGTTCGTTTGACTTCTGTTTCAGCTGTTGGGGAAGCAAGCCAAAGTGTTCGGACACGGCCTTGACAATTGCCTCGATACTGATGGGCTTCTCGGCGCCGGTAGTCATGTGTTTCAACAACTGCTTCGTCATTTCGAGCGTAATGGGCGTCTGCGAAACGTCGGAGTATGCGATCAGCTTGATCAGCGCTCCCTCTAGTTCACGAATATTAGACTTGGTCCGCGTTGCAAGGTGGATGCGGACGTCTTCTGGCAGATAGACGCCTTCGCTCTCGGCCTTCTTGTCTAGAATCGCCATCTTGGTTTCAAGGTCGGGCGGTTGCACGTCCACAATCAGGCCCCATTCAAAGCGCGAGCGGAGTCTCTCTACTAGACCGGAAACGTTCTTGGGAGGGGAATCTGAGCTGATTACGATCTGCTTTTGATTGTCGAAGAGCTCGTTGAAGGTGTGGAAAAATTCTTCTTGCGTCCGTTCTTTGCCCGCAATGACCTGGATGTCGTCGATCAGGAGGACGTCCGCTTGCCGGTAGTATTGGTGGAACCACGGCATCCTTTCCATACGGATGCACTGGATTAGCTGGTTCATGAAGCGTTCGCTGGTTGTGTAGGCAATCTTCATGCCGCCGTGATTGCTGCTGAGCGCCGCCCCTATGGCATGCATCAGATGGGTTTTACCCATCCCTACCCCTCCATAGATGAAGAGAGGGTTATAGCTGCGCGACGGCCGCTCGGCGACGGCTCTGGCCGCGGCGTGCGCAAACTGATTGCAAGATCCGACCACAAAATTGTCGAAAGTAAACTTGGGATTGATTTGCGGTCCGATCGAAGTGAAGAGGGCGTCGAAATTGGTGGAGGTCGATTCAGGGTAAGCTGTTTTGGCCATCGCGCCCTGATTCACGGCCAGCGGAACAGACTGGCTGAAAGCTGCACTGGATGCTACCCCGATTCGAGGAGCCGGCAAATCTGCAACTACTTCGTAGACAACCTTCCGAAACGGCAAATTGAGGTGCTGGAACGCGGAGCTCACCTGTTGGGAATATTCACTCTCCAGCCATTGACTGGTTTGTTCATCAGGCACCGCTACGTAGATTGTGTCCCCTTGTTCCCTGCTCCAGGCAGTCCGCACCACCCAGTTCTCGTAACTGTTCGCGCTCAAGGACGCGGCCAACGTTTGTTTAACTAATTCCCAAGAGTTCATTGCGATGCGACATTCCCGCCTGGACTTGACTAGACTTCGGGCCAAGGGGCGGCTGGCCTTGCAGGCAAAACAGCGTCGCAAATCGTTCCGCTGGCTCAACCCGGCGAGACAGACTCGTGAAAACAGAGATTTCCCTCAGGTTTTCCACAGGTGTGGAAAACAAAGGGGGAAGCTCTGTTCAATGGAGATCTATCAGGCCCGGGATGTGATCCGCTTCACGACTCCAGACGACTGTTGTATGCCTGCGATTACCGAGTCTAGCACAAGGAAATGAGGTCTTGGACGAATTTCTGGAACTTTATAAATCTAATCATTTCAAGCACATAGGAGATTTCTCCCATTTGTTTCCATAATCGACAAATTTGTTTTGTAACCGGCGCTTCATGCGTCTGCAAGAGACGGTCGCGGTCAAGACAGCAGCTCCGGATTGACAGAGAGCGGACTATACGTCATACTGAAAGTTGGCGTGTTAACGGACACTTTAGTCCCTAAACTCGTTTTCCTCCCTTCGAGCGGGAGTAACTCAGCTGGTAGAGTGCAACCTTGCCAAGGTTGATGTCGCGAGTTCGAATCTCGTCTCCCGCTCCATCTTCCCACCCCATCATAAGTTCTCCTTTTAGGACCAATCCCAGCCCCTGAGAAACTTTAGGAATGTAGTTCTCGATGGCAGCGCGGTATGGGCTTTCGCAAACGCGTAGCCAATACGCCGAACTGCTTTTGGCTCAAAGGGCAAAAAGGTACAGTCGTTCCTCCCAGCTGCGGCCTTCTCTGGAATCAGGCTAACGCCAAATCCTTCCGCCACCATTCGAAGTAAGCTCTCCAGATGGTCGCTTTCGAAGAAATGCTGGAATTGCGCGTGAGACTTGTTGCAAGCGGTCAGGACGTCGTTGCGAAGGCAGTGGCCTTCGCGCAGCAGCAACATGCGCTCAGGTCCCAGCGACGCTAGTTGAATACGATCCGCGCCAGCCAGCTTATGTCCCAGGGGCACGGCAGCCAAAAGTGGCTCACGAAACAATTCGGAGCAGACGAGCTCCTGCTGCTTGATTGGCAACGCAAGTAGCGCCACGTCCAATTCGCCTCGCCGGAGAAGGTGAACTAGGGTTTCAGTTGTGTCTTCCAATAAATTGAGCTGAATCAGAGAGAACTGTTTTTGGAACGCCGCCAATGGGCGCACCATGGCGTACGGAAGGAGCGTCGGGATTACGCCCACTTTGACCGGGCCGGAATCGTCGGCTTTCAGGCATTCCAGACCGCGTCTGGCGTTCTCCAGCCTCGCCAGAATCGCTTCGGCTTCCGGCAATAGGCGTTCGCCATAGGCATTGAGCTTAACCGTGCGCCCTAATCTGTCAAAGAGAGAGACGCCCAGGGAATCTTCGAGCTTCTTGATTTGTTGCGACAGTGACGGCTGCGCAATTCGTTCGGCCTCGGCCGCGCGAACAAAACTGCCCGCCCGGGCGACGGCGACAAAGTAGCGAAGCTGCAAGACGTCCATTTTTGAATTATCGAGTTTTCGCCTAGGCTTACCAGTCCGCCACACTGCCATCGCGGCGAAACGCTGGCATTAATACTTCTTCGGTGGCAGCGTATTTACGCGCCTCCACTTCATTGATTTCGATTCCTAGACCCGGCGCAGTTGGAGGGCTAACGCTGCCGCGGCTGACGTCGAAGCCGCCCTGGACTACATCGAAGCGCCAAGGCACATCATTCCACACGACCTCTTGGATTAAATAATTTGATGTAGCAAAGCCAAGGTGCAGGCTGGCCGCCGTTGATACGGGACCTTGGGGATTATGGCAAGCCACCGTGATCGAATAGGTATCGGCCATGGAGGCGATTTTGCGTGCCTCAGTGATGCCCCCGCAATGAGAAACATCGGGTTGGATGATTGCAACAGCCCGCTTTTCGAGTAGCTCCCGGAACTCCCAGCGACCTACCAGCCGTTCGCCGGTGGCAATCGGGAAACGCAGCGCACGCGACACCTCCACTAAGGCGTCGCTATGCTCCGGCCAACATGGTTCCTCGTACCAAAAGATGTTGTAGGGCTCCAGGAGTCTGCCGAATTGGATTGCCGCGGCTGGGGTGCAGCGAGCGTGAAGGTCCAAAAGGATATCGAAGTTTTCCCCCACGGCGTCGCGCATCGCCTTTACCGTGTCCGCGGCTCGTCGCAACGTGGAAGCGCTTTCGATAGGTTCCGAAATCGGGATGGGCATGCCCTTGGCGGCCGTGAAGCTGCGCGCTTGCGAATCCTGTATTAGCCTTGCAAAGTCGTCCGGCGATCCCGTTCGATACATGCCTTCCAGGCTGCCTCCGCCCAGGTGATCATAGAGGCGCATCGAATTCCGAACGGGGCCGCCAAGGAGTTCGCAGACCGGCTTTCCCAATTCCTTGCCCTTGATGTCCCACAACGCCTGGTCGATACCGGAAATCGCCGACATGGTTACGATGCCGCCGCGCCAAAAGTATTGCCGGTGCAAGATCTGCCAGATGTGCTCGATCCTCCGCGGATCCTGCCCAAGGATCAGGGGTTTCAGATCTTCGATCGAACCGACTACGCCCCTGGTTTTCCATTCAAGCGTGGCCTCGCCCCAGCCCCATAGTCCCGGCTGATCCGTCAGTACTTTGACGAAAATCCAATTGCGCATCCGCGCATTCACGACGGTCGTTTCGATACCTGTGATCTTCATATGTAATACCGTGGCACGCGAGTCGAGATCCCGCAAAGGATGGAGTACGCGATGGTTCCCGCGTCGCGGGCAATTTTCCGTGCGTCGATGGAGACGTCGGCCTGGGAACCCAGCAGGGTTACGGCATCGCCCGCCCGCAATTCCGGCGCCTCGGTCAAATCTATCGTTGTGACGTCCATGGAGACGGCGCCGAGTATCGGCACTAATCTCCCGCCGGCGATCACCTGCCCCTTATTGGATAGCCGGTGCGGCAGCCCATCGGCGTAGCCGACGCCCAGAATGCCCAGGCGTGTGCGTCGCGCCGCTACCCATTGCGCGCCGTATCCGATGGGTGATCCCGCAGGCACTTCCTTGGTAAGCAGAATCGTGGCCTTCCATTCGAGGGCTGGGGCCACGTCCAGGGTTTCCGCCGGCGGCTTGCCCTTGGCACGGGAAACGTAACCGTAGATACCGTAACCGGGACGAACCAGATTGCCCCAGGCTTCCCGCCGGCCAAAGTGAATGGAGTTGGTAGACGCGGCATGTAGAAAGGTTGGCCTGAGTCTTGAACAGAGGTGAGCGAATGCTTCCTGCTGCTGCAGGGTTTGCTCCGACGTATAGTCGGCGCTCGAGGCGAAGTGGGTCATCAGGCCTTCGAGGTTAGTTCCTTGCACTTGGCGGGAGATCTCTTCGGCAGACGCTAAGCTACCAAGCCGGTGCATTCCGGTGTCGATCTTTAGGTGATAGGCGAGGCCTGCGGGCAAACGCGCTAGATCTTCCAGATCGTGTACAACCGGAGTAAGCCGGAACTCGGACCAAGCGCGGGAATCGCTCTCTACGCGGTCCGCCATGACCAGCACACGCGAACGAAGACCCGACTCCCGCAAAGCCTTGCCTTCTTCAATGTTGGAAACTGCTAGCCATTCGGCGCCTTCGTGTTCCAGCGCTTGGCTTACCGCTACCGCCCCGTGACGGTAAGCGTCCGCCTTGACTACTGGCATCATTGCCACTCCGCTGCCGACGGTTCTCGCAATGAGCCGATAGTTGCGCTTAATTTGATCGAGAGAAACTTCTAACCATGTTCTGGGCATAGCTGGCGAAAGAGGTTCTCATACTGCGTGGTTACCACGTCCCAAGAGTATCGTTCCCGCACCCGGGCGACGGCTAGATGCTGTCGGCGGGCTCGTTCTTCCGGCGAGAGGGCCAAGGCCTCGGCCATTACAGTGTGCAGGTTCGATACTTGAAAAGGCATCCCCACGCCCCCGGCGACCTCGGTGTTTTCCGGAGTCTCCAGATACAGAATAAGCGCCCCCCGCCCCATGGCTTCAATCAGCGCGGGATGCGTTCCACCTACTTCGGTGGCATGGACGTAGGCGTAGCAATGGGACTGGAGAATCTTATAGCCCTCGCCGTAGATCGCACCGGGTAAGACTACACGTGGATTTTTCGTAGCGCGCACCCGGGCGATGTAGTCGGGTGCATACGGGGCATCGCCAACCAGGGCCAGCTTAAGCTCGGTTGACACCCGCTCAAAGGCCTCCCGCACCAGCAGCGGGTTGTTCTCCGGCTCAAAGCGGGTGACATAAAGGAAATAACGGTTAGGAGTTAGATTGAGCATGGGCTCCCAGGGCACCCGGCCCAGTTCCGCACCGTAGGGAATGAAGGTGGAGGCGGCGCCGTAGCTCACCTGGTAATAGCGTTCAATTTCAGCGGCGTCCGTCACGATACGCGTAGGGCAAAATGTGGAAAGCCACTCAGAAAAGCGATACCAGGATTTCGCGAGCCGGTTCCATTTCTTGCGCTTTCTCTCCAGGCCATCCACGTTAAGCGCTACGGGCATTCCGAAGAGGCGCGGGAGCCAGGTGTAGATGGCGTTTGCGCCATTGCAGTAGAGAACGACGTCGGCCCGGTTTAGCAAGAGGTGCAAGGTGGACAACCCCGTATGCGCCAGGGTGTCGAAGTACTTGTGGCGAATGGTGGGAAGATAGCGCCGTTCGATACCCAGGAAAGGGCTAGGAGGATCTTCTTCACGGCAATAAACCGCTACCGCGTGACCCCTTTCAACCAGCCGCTTGGTCAATTCCTCGGCGAAGGTCTCGAAACCGCCATAGCGGGCGGGAATGCCGCGGGTTCCCAACAGGGCAATGCGCACACAACTAGCCGCGGGCAACTTTCGCGCGGGCCGGGACCCGAACCGTTTTGGGAGCGGGCTTGGAAACCGGCTGGAATTCAAACCAGCTCGCCAGGTATTCATCGCTCACTTTCCGGTTGGCCATGACGATCTTGCGCTTCCGCATGACTTTGGGCCACTGCCGGGCAAGCAGCCAAAACGCCTTTAAAGACGAGTGCTCCCTCAATATGCAGCATCCAAGAACCAGGACGTCCCGAAAGGTGATCGGGAAAAAATTGCGCAGGTACAGATTCGGCGTCATGTTCTTAATGCGCATCAGGAAACGGTTCTTCACGGAATGCATGTTGATCGCAGCGGGAAGCGCGTTGCGATTGCCCGGAAGCACGGTACGGACGTGATAGCCGCGAGCATGCGGCGTGTATAGGCATTTCCAGCCGTATAGCTGGGCGCGCCAAGCGACGTCGGCGTCTTCGCGATAGACAAAAAAGTCGTGGTCGAAAAACTCGCCGTCGATGGATATGTCGTCGATCATCTCCCGTCGGTAGAGGGCGGCGGCCGCCGTGGCGCCGAAGACGTACTCGAAATTCAGATAGTGGCCGTTGTCGACATCCTGGCTGCCACGGTCCAGGTGGCGCAGCATGGGATTGAAATAGATGCCGGTCGAGTCGATCAGGGGATTTTCGGGGAGGTCGAAGGTGGCCATCATGGCCAGAAGCTTGCCGCAGACGGTGCCGATTTGGGGGTCGCGATTGCCCGCGTCGACCAGGCTCTGAATGAAATTGGGCATCAGGAGCACGTCGGGATTTAAGGTGAGTACCCACTCGCCGCTCGATAGCAGAATCGCCTGGTTCTGGGCGGCCGAAAAGCCAATGTTTGTGTCGTTATAGATGATGCGAACGCGGTCGGCGAACTGGTCGAGAATGTCGATGGTGCCGTCGGTGGACGCGTTATCGACAACGATGATTTCCTTGAGCGAGTAGCGCTGGGCCAGCACCGACTCGAGGCAACGCTTGATGAATCGTCCGCTGTTGAAGGTGACTAAAGTAACTGAAACGAGGCCGTTATGCATCATCTAAAATATCCAGGTCATCGGAGTGCCTAACGTCCACTCGGCCATACACAACGACCTTGAGCGCTAGAAGCAGAACTCTAGCGTAGACACCAAGGGTGTGTGCACTCTGGCGCCGAAATTGGATCCCCGTTAATGACCTTGGGACGGACGCAGCGGCAACAGCCAAACCGACCAGACGCCGGGAAAGCCACCCGTAATGCTGGGTAGCGTACCTTAGAAGGCTACCATACCACGCCAACTCCTTCGAACTCCAGCGGATTTTGGAAATACTAGCCGCTCCCTGGTGGCGAGCCAAGGCGAAGGGCGTAAAGCGGATTGTGTAGCCAGCGTTGACGAGGCGGCGGCAGAAATCGACGTCTTCAAACCACACTGGCCAATAGGAGAGATTGAAGCCGCCAATTGTTTCAAATGCATCGCGGCGAAACAGGAAAAAGGCCCCGGGGGGTTGATCGACGGAGATTTCTTCCTCTATGGCCACGTCGAGGCAGCGGTAGCGGACGTTGACTGGGTTCGTTTTCCAAAGGCGGTTGAGGCCAAGCGCTTCAAAGGCTAGGGCTGCGGGTGTGGGAAAGCGGCGGAACTGAAAGCCTCTCTGGGGTTGGCCGTCTGCTCCCAACAGGATTCCTCCAGCGGCGCCGTCCCTGGCAGCCTCGATCATCGCGGCCAGGTCCGATTGGACTTCGCAGTCAGGATTAAGGATCAGGACGTAGGGTGTCTCGAGAAGGCGGACGCCCTGGTTCACTCCGCCGGCAAAACCAAGATTGGCTTCGTTTCTTACAACTTGGATTCCCGGGTGGCTTTTGGCTCGTTCCGCCGTTTGGTCGGCGGAGGCATTATCTATGACGACGATCTGGGCATTGGGTTCGTTTTTCAGGGCATTCAGGCACCTGTCGATGACATCTTCCGAATTCCAGGTCACGATGACGATCCCTAGTAGTTTCATAGGGTTAAAGCCCAATAGAGGCGCCAGAAAGGGTCGTCATGGGTCAGAGAGAAGAGTTCGTTTTGGAACTTTTCCAACTGGTCGGGGACCGGGCTGCGGGAGCGCCGTAGGGTTGCCCAACCAACCCTCTTGCCTTCCAGCCAGGGAACTAGGCACCCGCGCCGGGCTGCGGCTAGGCCCCATAGTAACTGGCCGGCCAGCACCTCACGGGGCCAGCGCCGGATCCAGTCCATTCCGCCGTGTTTAGCGATAAGGAGCAGTTGATTACGAGAGGTTAATGCAACCTGCCGCGGGTGCCAGGCACCGAGCGTAGAGCTGCCGCGATGCCAGGCTTGGGCCTTTGGCTCGTAGACGCCCTGGAATCCCCGCGCTAGCGAACGGAGCCCGAAATCGACGTCCTCGAGGTAGCTTTGGAAGTTTTCGTCTAACGGCCCGACCTCTTCGAGATAGTCCCGGCGAAGCAAGATAGCCGTCCAGGGGGCGAAGAAAACGCGGCGTTGTGTACTGAAAATTTCCGAGTCTTTCCTGCCGTTCCCGGCGCGGAGGGGAAGGCCGGAAAGGCTAAGAAGGTCCCAGGTACCGTCCAGCAAGTTGCCTTCCCACTGCCAGAGCTTGCCGCAGGCGAAGGGAGCGGTCTCGAGATGGGGCAGCAGGTGGGTGAGCCAGTGCGGGTGGAGCTTGAGATCGTTGTTCAGGACCGCAATGACGTCGTGTTTCGCGGCAGCGATGCCCCGATTGACGGCGTAGGCGAAGCCGCGATTCGCGTCAAGCTCGACATAGCGGACTGGCAAGTCACGGGTGCCATCCGGGGAATTGGCATCGGCGACGATGATTTCGGCCGCGCCATGGATAGTAGGGAGGAGGGTCTCGAGGTGCTGCCGGCCCTGCCAGGAAGGGATGACAACAGAGACACTCTTCATATGCCGAGGCGCTTTTTGAGCAGGAACCAGAGGTTGTAGAAGCCATCGCGCCAAGGGTTCAACTTGATTTCTCCCAGACGTGAGGTGTAGAGAATGGGAAATTCTGCGAACGTGATGCGGGGGTTCTTCAGGGCTTCGATTTTTATTTCCTCGCTAAACGCCATTCCGTCGCTTTCAAGCGTCATTTGAGAGAGGATACTTCTGCGGAAGACCCACATGCCGCTCTGCGAATCCTGTACCCAGCGGAAGTAGAGTAGGCTCATCGCGACGGATAGGATGAAGTTGCCGATTTTGTGTTTGAGGCTCATGGCATGGCGGTCGCGGACCGGAAAACGAGAGGCATTGAGGAAATCGACTTCGAGATGCCGGAAGGCTTCGAGAAGGTACGAAATAGCGTCGGGCGGATAGCTGTGGTCCCCGTCGAGCGTGACAATGACGTCGCCATCGGCGAACTGGAATCCGCGTTTGTAGGCGCGGCCGTAACCACGGGCGTCCTCGCGGATGACTTGAGCGCCAAGACTTTGGGCCACGTCGCTGGTCCGGTCGGTGGAGCCGTTGTCGACGACGATGACCTGGTCGACAAATTTCGGCATGCGGCTAAGGACGAGTTCGATACCTTGTTCTTCATTCAGACAGGGAATGATGACGGTAATTCGTTGGTTGTTGTACACGAGAAAAGGAAACTCTAGAATCTCATGAGCGGTTTGGTAAAAATTAGCGGTTTGGTAGCGATGCTGGTTTTCTCAGGGGACGGCTTCGGCCAGGGAAATGTGGAGCTTGGACAGATTCAACGGGTCTACCTGATGCCGATGACAGGTAGTTTCGATCACTATCTGGCGAATCGCCTGCGGAGCATCGGATCGATCCGCGTGGTGACAGACCCGACCAAGGCGGATGCCTACTTTACGGACCGTTTGGGCGCGGCCTTCGAGGAGCGGCTCCGCGAGTTCGACGAAAAGGCGGTCGAAGAAAGTAAAGAGAAGCCCGAGCCAGGCAGCGACGAGGCACTCAAGTTGGAAGCTGAGAAAGCTTTCAAGCTAGCACCGAAGATCATGGGCAGCATTGGGCGCGGGAAGGGCACCATTTTTCTAGTGGAACGGCGGACGCGGAACATCGTGTGGAGCATCTATGAGAAGCCGAAAGATATGCAGCCCAAGACGCTGGACAAGACGGCGGAGAAGGTGGCGGAGGAGCTTAAGAAGGAACTAGGGGGCGGTAAGTAGCGGGATCGTCGGAGGCAGCGCGAAGTCTTAATGTGGTGAGGCTTTGGCGTCAAGGATCTGTCGGTATCCGTAACTCAGGCGCTTTGTGACGAGCATGGCTTCCCATTCGGCTTCGACGTGTTGGCGGGCGCGCTGAGACATGGTGAAGGCGGAGGCGGGGTCGCGAAGGGTTTCTTCGATGGCTGTGGCGAAGGACATGGCGTCGTCGGCGAGACGGCAGAGATCGCCGTCTGTGGTGGCGAGGCCTTCGGCACCGACCGTTGTGGATACCACTGGGATGCCGGCGGCGTAGGCTTCGAGGAGCTTAACTCGAACGCCGCTTCCGCTTTGGATGGGGCACAAGAACACTGCCGCGCTGTTCCAATATTCGCTTAGGTCTTCCACGAAGCCTTTCAATTGCAAAATGCTCTCGTCGGCGTTGACAAAGCTGTAGAGAGGGGGAGCCTCGTTGCCGATGGCGACGACTTCGAAGGGCACCCCGCGGGCTCGTAAGATGGGCACGACTTCGCGAAAGAACCATTGCAGGGCTTCAAGGTTCGGCAAGTGGCGGAAGCCGCCAACGAATAACAACTGGTGGCCGGAGCGCGGGGCTGCCGGGCCTTTGTACCTACTCACTTCGATCGCGGCGCGGAGGCCCGATTTGAGGTTAGATTTCAGTTTGGGCTTGAGGCTCGCGAGGTAGGCCTCGTTGGCCGGCGTGCAGACTTGGACTTGGTCGAAGATCGGCAGCATTTTGAGCTCCCAATGGAAAGCCTTTAGGTATTCCAGAAAGGCGGGGATGCGGTAAAGAAGGCTCTTGTTGCTACGGATTTGGCGCGAGATCGACTGGAAGTACACGTCGTGCTCGAAGAGGGCGCAGACCATGCGCTGGAAGCGGCAACCGTATTGCGCCAGATTGGTGTACTCAAGCTGCAGGACGTCGATCTTCTCGACATACATCGTCCGGTGGATGAGGTATTCGAGGTCGCCGTTCGAAAACTCGAGAACGGCGCTTGGCAAATAGGTGAAAGGCGGACTGCTGATCCCGGTCATGCGGACGATGAAGTTTTTGGACTTGAGGAACGGCGCCAGTTCTTCGTGAGCCTGGCGTTCGGTCTCGTCATCGAGGAGCGCAATCAAGTGAACGTCCGCGTGCTTGGACAACTCCCGGATGGTTTGTTGCATGAAGACCGCGCCGCCGTGGGAGGGCGGACTCAAAGGGTAGGGCGAGACCATCAGAACCCTTAATCTTTCCGAGGGAGGTTGGTAGCGGTCGCGATAGTAAGCGCCCATGGGGCGGCGGAAGGCTTCGGCATCGCCGATGGCGGATAGACGGCGGGCGAGCCAGCGGGCGCGCAGGGCGCCGGGCAGTTGAAGAGTGGCACGCAGGAGGCCGGCGAAGTTCGCGCGTTCCAGCGAATTACCCCAGATCATGCTGAGCAACGCCGATAGATAGGCGCCCAGGAAGTGTTCCGCCAGCATGCTTGGCGAGTGGATATTTTTCCAAACGAAGAGAAGGAAGTTTTTGTGGAGGACATTCTCGATATAGGCTCGGGAAAACTTCTTGCCGATGGTGCCGCGATGCTCGTGCCAGACGTGGCTTTGGGGCTGGTAAAGGTTGCGCCAGCCGCGTTTCCAAGCAAGGTAGCCAAGATCGGTATCTTCCAGGTAGAAAGGAGCAAGGACTTCGTCAAAGCCGCCCAACTCGAGAAACTTCTTGCGGTCGAACGCGCAGGAGCCGCCGCCTCCATAGAAGCACGGAAAGAGTTCGTTGAGGTCCTGGTCGATTCGATGACGAACACGCAGGAATCCATTCTGCCAGCGGCCTTCGGTGAGTCCGGTTTCTTCCCGGTGTTTGGCGGGATCGGTGAAGAAAATCTGGCAGGCGACCGAGAAAATGTCTGGCTTGGAGAATGCCGATAGGAGAGGCGCTAGAAAATCTGGAGCGACGCGCATGTCGCTGTTGAGCAGGACGACGATATCGTTGCGGGCCGCAGCAAAACCGGCGTTGCTGCCTCCGCCGAAGCCGAGATTTTTCTCCAGGGCGACGAGCTTTACTTTGGGAAAGCTCTGGCGAAGGAAGTCCGCACTGCCATCCGTGGACCCATTGTCTACGACGACGATTTCGTTGTCTGGATTATCGCCTAAAGCGACGACCACGCTGGGCAGGTATTTTTCGAGGAGATCACGGCCATTCCAGTTTGGTATGACAACGCTGGCGGCGTGGTTGTTTACCGGTTGATCCGCGAGAAGTTTCCTGCGGCCCAGGACAGACCACGCCAAATCGCCTAGGGCGAGCGATAGGACTTGCAGCAAAAGCAGGAAAGGGCTAAGGAGCAGTAGCGGAAGCTGCCTCAAGATTCGCCAAACGACGCTCATGTGAGCTTCGGCCCAAGGCCGATGACCCTCCCGATCTTGACCCAACGGGAGGCTTGGGCAGAGCTGAGCCGCGCTTCCAACTCTTCCCGGAGAGCTTGCTCCCGTTGGGCCCAATGAGTACGCTCGATTACGGTGGCCTCCGCCTCGTCGAGTTTGGCTTGATATTGAGAAAGGCTAGTGCCGGCCGATTGGAGTTCGATATCCAACTTTGTAAGGTGCTTCTTAAGGGAGTCGGCTTCGTCGAGAAGGTCGGTCTCTAGCTGTTTGGCCCAGGCAAGCTGGGATGCGGATTCTTCTTCCAACTGCTGGATGCGGGTTTCATACTGGGCGACGACCTCCGCACCGCGGCGGTGTTGGTCTGCCAGTTCCCCCTCCAACTTGTGCAGAGCGGCTGCCGCGGCCAAAACTTTTTCATTTTGCTCCAGGGCCCAACGGTTCTTGGCTTCCAACTCCAGATTAAGGGCGCGGAACTGTTCTACAAGCGCGGCCAAGTCCTGCTTTGATTGGGCGAGCCATTGATCCTTCGTTTCGAGCTCGTCCTCCAATCGGCGAATATGTGTTTCCCGCTGTTGTAGTACGTTGGCGGCTTGCGGAATATATACGTAGGACGGTGCGCCTAACAGCGGTTTGGCGGCGCAGACTGCGACGAAGAAGTGCGCCGCGGCGGGGTCGGTATTCTCGCGTTCCACCTTGATCTCCGTTCCGGTTTTGTTTTCAAGGGGAAGAAAGACCAGACCGCTGGTGTGATTTTGCACAAAGAATGTTTGGTGGGGAAAAAACTCTGCCAAGGCCGTGCGGAACTCCTCGAACGTGAATTCCCGCACGTGAAACGGGTTTGGTCCTGCATCGCGGCGGCTTTCGGCGTAGTAGAGCCGATTCGGAGTGGAGATGACAAGCTGGCCATGAGGGTTAATGACGCGCCGGGCTTCCGCTAGCAGCGCCCGGAAGTTTTCGATGTGCTCAATAACCTCGAAACAAACGCCAGTGTGGAAATAGCCGTTTTCAAACGGAAGTTGGTCGACAGTGGCGGTGCGGAATTCGAGATTGGGCAGGCGGTAGTTGCGGGCTGCTTCCGAGATAGTGGTGGGATCCACATCCACGCCAACGACGGAGTCGGCCGTCCTGGCAAGTTCCGCGGAACCGTAGCCGCTGCCACATCCAAGGTCAATTACCTTTTTGAAGCGGCAAAGCCGGGACGCGAAGTGGTATCGCGAGATGTGTTCGTTCCAGAGATCGGCGTTTACCATCCCCGGAATGATGCGCTCACCAGTGAATTCGGAGGCGTGCTCAGCCATGCCGAAGCTCCGGCTGCACGGTTTGGAGGCGGGCGTTGACTTCTACGCGGCAGGGAAGATGAAGGTAGCCATAGATTTGCCCGTCTCCGTGGTCCATCTGTAGCGTAAGTGCGTTATCAATCCAGTCGCACATTCGGTATTCGATCAAATTGCCATCCGCGATGGCGGGAGAGAACGAGAAATGCGAAGGGTAGAGCTCTGGCAGGTGAACGTGAAAATCCACAGTAATCGTGTCGCCCGGTGACAGGGCGGGAAGGTTATGTCCTTCGCGAAGCGTGTTGGTGCCGGCAAAATCAACACCCATGTGGTTGCGCAGCATAAACCCGATGTTTGGTGCGGGCACGAAGGCATTGGCCCGGGCGCTGATCCGGACGATGACTTGGGAGTCCGGTTGCAGGATGTGGCAAGAGTTCCCATTTTGGTTGAAGACGGCAATACCCACGATGTGGGCGCGTCCGTCGCCGTGTCGATGGTCTACGTTGGGGATATGCTCGATCACTTCGGGGGCCGTGGTGGCTGCTTCGGCAGTATCCGCACGGCGCTCGCCCTGGTGGTCGAGATAAACAGAATCCTTGGCGGCCATAGCGCCGAGGTACTGGCCGACCACCTCATCGGGCTTCCCCAGGGCGCGTATGCGTCCGTTCTCCAGCCAAAGCACACGGTCTCCGATCGCCTTGACGTCGCCCATAGCGTGGCTGACAAAGAGAATGGTCACTCCGCGTTGACGCAGTTCGTGGACTTTGCGCATACAGCGTTGGCGAAAATAAATGTCGCCTACGGCGAGTGCTTCGTCGACCAGGAGAATCTCCGGATCGACGTGGATCGCAACGCTAAAGGCAAGCCGAACCGCCATCCCGCTTGAGTAGGTTTTGACGGGCTGGTCTAAGAAATCGCCGATCTCTGCAAAGTCCTCGATGCTGCGAAAACGGCGCTCTGTCTCCTGGTGGGAAAGTCCAAGGATTGCCGCGTTGAGATAAACGTTGTCGCGGCCCGTGAAATCCGGGTTAAAGCCCGACCCAAGCTCCAGGAGGGCCGCTACACGTCCTCGGACCCGTGCTTCGCCGGAGCTGGGTGTCAGGATGCCGGCGACGATCTGCAGCAAAGTGCTTTTGCCAGAACCGTTTTCGCCGATAACGCAAAAGGTCTCGCCGGCGTTCACTTCGAACGACACGCGATCGAGCGCGCGAAAAAGGCGATGTTTTTTGTGCCACTGCAGAGTGAGAAGTTCCGTAAGGCGATCCGACGGCGAGTCATAGATCGCATAGCTTTTCTCGACGTTCTGGAAGGCAATCACCGGTTCCAAGAGGGCGTTATTGCTTCCTTCCCTGTTTGACAAGCATCGGGTTTCAATTCTAGCCTGAAAGAGTAACGTTCGCCGGCGTAGCTCAGAGGTAGAGCGAGGGTCTCATAATCCCTAGGTCGTAGGTTCGAGTCCTACCGCCGGCACCATTGCTTCCTCTCTCAATTCTCCCCTATTATCGTTTGATACAGGCGATCCAGCTCATCCGGGGAGTAGTACTCAATCTCGATTCGGCCCCGCTTGTTGTTTTTAGGAATGATGCGCACTCGCGTGCCTAGGGTACGCTCCAGCGCATCTTCTGCGGCCTTCACATTCGGATCAATCTGTACAGGTCCATCAGGATTTGGATCACGAGGCTCGTTGTAGCTTTGTACAAGGCGCTCAGCGGCACGGACGCTCAGCCCTTGTGAGACCGTTTTCTCCGCCACTTTTCTTTGCAGGTCTTCGGTGGGAAGGGCTAGGATCGCTTTGGCATGTCCCATGGAGAGGCGATGTTCCGCGACCATGTGTTGTAAATCTTGGGGCAGCCGAAGCAGACGGAGGAAGTTCGTAATGGTGGTGCGGTCCTTGCCGGTGCGGCGCCCGATTTCCTCGTGGGTCAGATTCAGTTCCCGGCTAAGCCGATCAAACGCAACGGCGGTTTCGATAGAGTTGAGGTCGTCACGCTGGATGTTTTCGATCAGCGCTAGGGTCAGTAGATTATCGTCCGCGACGTCCTGGATTACGACGGGAACCGCCTCAAGACCAGCTAGGCGGGAGGCGCGCCATCGGCGTTCGCCCGCAACGATTTCGTACCCGTCGCCTTTTTTTCGCACCAGGATCGGCTGAATGATGCCGTTGGCGCGGATGCTCTCCGCCAGTTCGTGAAGCCGCTCGGCGTTAAACGCGCTACGAGGTTGGTTAGGATTAGGAGCGATCTGGTCGAGTGGGAGCTGGGTTAGGCCAGCAGTGGGAAGAGAGGGTGGAGTGGCGGCAACGCTTACGGGTGCAACAGGACGGGAAGGGAGTAATGAATTTAGTCCTCTACCCAAGGCTTTGCGCGGATCGAGCGGCTTGCTCATTGGCAATAATTTCCTTTGCGAGCTTGATGTAGCTTTCGGCCCCTTTGGATCGCACGTCATAGGCAATGACAGGCTTTCCGAAGCTGGGCGCTTCCGCTAGCCGGACGCTTCTGGGTACGACCGTCTCGAAGACTTGCTTGCCGAAATGTTCCTTCAGGTCGTTGGCGACCTGGCGTGTGAGATTCGTTCGATCGTCGAACATCGTGAGAAGGATGCCTTCGAAGGGGAGTTCATGGTCGAAGGTCTCGCGGAGGCGCTGGATGGTGTCAATTAGTTGAGAAACACCTTCGAGGGCAAAGAATTCGCATTGGATGGGGACGATAACTGAATCAGCGGCCATTAAAGCATTGACGGTTAAGAGATCCAGGGCGGGCGGGCAATCCAAGATAAGAAAGTCGAAGTCGTTTTTTAGATCCTTGAGCGCGTCTCGAAGCCTAAATTCCCGCGCTTCTTGGTCGATAAGATCCATGTTGGCGGCGACGAGGTCTTTGTCTGCGGGCAGTAGGAACAGGCCGTCGAATTCTGTTTGAACGACCGCATCCTGGGCGGTGATGGTGCCGTTGTAGACATCATAAAGGGTCGATTTGAGGGTTTGTTTGGAAACACCCACTCCAGTGGTAGCGTTGCCCTGAGGGTCACTATCTATCAGGAGTATCCTAAGCTCATTTAGGGCTAAGGAAGCGGCTAGGTTAATCGCGGTGGTGGTTTTACCGACGCCCCCTTTTTGGTTTGTGATTGCAATGGTTTTACCCACGGGCCTATCCTACCACTTCGGAGTGAGGTGCCTCGTGGAACATTCGGACCACAATTCCCGCTGATTCTGGTAAGTCGATACGCTGTTCCACGTTCCACGTGGAACTCCTGCTCTTCTCGAACTCGGCCTCTGAAGTAATCCAAACCAAAGGAGTTCCCATTCGAAATGCGAAACTAGACAGAGTATCCCAAGCAACGGCTCGCGAAACAACGCAATCCGGATTGCCTGAAAAGGAAGAATCGCGCTGATTGGCAATCCTGACATTGGGCAAAGCCCGAGTAGCTTCCTTAAGAAAAACGCACTTCCGAAGGTCCGATTCAACCAACGAGAAGGATCTTCCCGGAAAGGCAATCGCCAGAGGGATCCCGGGAAACCCAGCACCACTACCGAGATCGACAATAGAGTTTTCGGTCTCAAGTAGGCAACCGCCGACCTTCAGACTTTCAGCATAGTGCCGTCGTGCGGCCATTCGAGGATCTGTGATTCGCGTCAAATTAAGTCGGGCGTTCCACTGGATCAGCAGAGCATAATGAGCCCTTATAGATTCCAGAATCTCAGGGTACTCCGGGCAACAACGCAAGAATTCTGCGTCAAAATCATCTAGCAAGGCAATTCCCGCTTCAGGTTCAAGTAAACATCTAGAATCGCAACCGCTGCTGGGGTTACACCAGGAATCCGTCCTGCCTGCCCCAGCGTGGATGGCCTAACGAGTTCCAGCTTTTCCGTTACTTCTCGTGATAGGCCAGGCACATCACGAAACCGGAAAGTCGTTGGGATTGGAAAGAGCTCGTTCCCCGCAACACGCTCTAGCTCTCGTTCCTGCCTGGCAAGGTAGCCTGCATACTTCAACTCAGTCTCAACGGTTGCCAAAATCGCACCTGAGATCGAGGTGCCCAAAGTGGATTCCAAATAAGGGTGAAGCGTACTAATGGACGCCTCGGGCCTTCTCAGCCAATGCGAAAGGAGCGGGCGTTCTTCACCAGACAGCGAAATGCCTGGAAGAACGGCTGGAGAAATGCGTGTTGAATCCAACAGTGCTGCCACACGAACCTTCGTCTGCAATTTCTGGTCTAAGCGTACGCTCCGTTCCGTGCTAGCCAAGCCAATTCTTGTCGCGATCGGTGTCAGACGCTCGTCTGCATTGTCAATGCGAAGCCGCAATCGATGTTCGGCCCGTGAGGTAAACATCCGATAGGGTTCGTCCGCGCCTTGATTAACTAGGTCGTCTACCAGAATTCCGCCATAGGCCTCGGAGCGATGAAGCACTACCGGTTCGGCACCCTTCAGCCACTGCGCCGCGTTCATGCCGGCCAGGAGACCCTGTATGCCTGCCTCCTCGTAACCCGACGTACCGTTAATTTGGCCGCCAAGAAACAAACCCTCAATCTCTTTCACCTCCAGCCTATGATCTAATTGCCTGGGATCGATGGCATCGTATTCAATTGCATAGCCCGGCCGAATCATTTCTGCAACTTCCAGTCCCTCAATCGACGCAATCATGGCCATCTGCACATCGACAGGCATACTGGTGGACAAGCCGTTCAAATAGACCTCATGGGTATCTAAACCCTCCGGCTCGAGAAAGAGCTGGTGCCGGAGCTTGTCTGGAAACTTGACTATTTTGTCCTCTATTGAGGGACAATACCGAGGCCCGATTCCTTCAATTTGTCCACTATACAGAGGACTGCGAGGAATCGCGTCCCGCAGAACGGCATGCGTGCGTTCGTTGGTATATGCCAGAAAACACTGGATTTGCGCTCGATCTATTCGATCCGTCAAGAAACTGAAGGGCGTCGGCTTTTCGTCCCCATTCTGCGCCTCAAAGCGGGTCCATTCAATACTGCGGGCATCCAGACGAGGGGGAGTTCCCGTCTTCAGTCGGGACCAAACCAACCCAAGGCTTCGAAGAGCGTCTCCGAGTAGATTGCTCGGTGCCTCACCGTTACGGCCGCAGGCATACTTGGACTCGCCAACATGGGCGACCCCCTTCAAGAACGTTCCCGTGGTGACTATGACGGCTCCAGAGCGAAGCTCCCGGCCATCGGCTAACCCAACACCTAAAATCTTTCTACGTCCCTGCCCGGATGGAGGGACGATCAAGAACGAAGCGACCTCAGCTTGGAGAATACGGAGGTTTTCCTCCCGCTCGAGTATCTCTTTCATCCGCAACCGGTATTGTTTTTTGTCGCACTGGGCTCGGGGACTCCACACTGCCGGTCCGCGGCTCGTGTTCAGCAACCGGAATTGGATCCCAACGGCGTCGGTCAACTCTCCCATCACTCCGCCGAGCGCATCGATCTCCCGCACCAAATGACCCTTTGCAATCCCCCCAATCGCTGGATTGCACGACATCTGAGCAATAAGGTCTGCATTCATCGTGACCAACGCGGTCTTCAGGCCCATGCGGGCACAGGCGCGCGCCGCCTCGCAGCCGGCGTGCCCCGCGCCTACAACGATTACGTCAAAGTGGGAATGCTTCGCTGAAACCTGCAATGAGGAACCCTACCGCTTTATTCTAGCTGTGGGAGGCTATTTCCAATTGAATGTTCTCGTTGTAGGTTCTGGCGGCAGGGAGCACGCCATCGCATGGCGTTCTGCCCAGGAAGGTCACAATGTGTTTTGTACCCCTGGTAATCCCGGCATCGCTCGGGTAGCCGAATGCATTCCTCTTGCCAGCCAGACGCCAGAGCACTTTCTGGAAATTGCCGACCTCGTCCATGCCGACCTTACCATCGTGGGACCGGAAGCGCCTTTGGTTGCGGGCATTGTCGACTGTTTCGCCGCCCAGGGAAGGAAGATTTTCGGGCCGTCCCAAGCGGCGGCGGAGTTGGAAGGCAGTAAAGCCTATGCCAAGGAATTTATGGCCAGACATGGCATCCCAACGGCACGCTTCCAGATCTTTGACGACGCTGCGGAAGCCAAACGCGGCTTAAGTCGATTCGCCCTGCCGGTTGTACTCAAAGCCGATGGATTGGCGGCCGGAAAAGGCGTCGTAATTGCCAAGACAAAGCCGGAAGCCGAGGCGACTTTGGAAGCCATGTTTTCGGGACAATTAGTCGGCCAAGCCGGAACGAGAGTCGTGATAGAGGACTTTTGGCGCGGAGAGGAAGTCAGTTTCATCGCGATCTGCGACGGAACAACGGCCGTGGCATTCCCACCTACTCAGGATCATAAAGCAGCGTACGATAACGATGAAGGGCCCAATACGGGAGGCATGGGTGCCTACTGTGACGACCGAATCCTGTCGTCCGCGGAATCAGAAGCCATTCTGGAAACGGTGATTCGTCCGACCCTAAGCGGAATGCGAGCGGAAGGCAAACCCTTCGTCGGGTTCTTGTTTGCCGGACTGATGATGACGAGGGAAGGCATCAAAACCCTCGAGTTCAACGTTCGACTGGGGGACCCTGAAACTCAGACAATTTTGACACGCCTCCAAAACGGCTTTGTCGATTGCCTACACGCCGCCGCAAGCGGACGCCTGGAACTAGCGCCGCCGTTGGCGTGGAGTCCTGGCGCCAGCGCCTGCGTAATCGTTGCCGCCGACGGATATCCGGGAGCCGTCAGGACCGGAGACGCAATATCGGGGATTGAAGCCGCCGAGCAAGCAGGGACGATGGTCTTCGAAGCCGGCACTAAGGAAATCGAGGGGCGCAAGGTCACCGCCGGCGGGCGGATTCTAGGAGTAACCGCAGTGGACCAAACGCTTCGCCAAGCTCTGAACAGGGCTTACGCCGGAGCAAGGCAAATTCACTTCTCGGGTGCTCACTACCGGAAGGACATAGGGAAAAAGGGATTGAAGCGCTACACTGGCTAACAGAAATGCACCCCTCGGGGACGTAGCTCAGCTGGATAGAGCGTCCGCCTCCTAAGCGGAAGGTCGGCAGTTCAAATCTGCCCGTCCCCACCATCTCCCCATTCGTCCCAAACTTCACCTTAGTTCTTGCCGCAACGGCACTTACCGGCGCCTATCGAGCGTCCCCAAGGGTCACCGTAGGTAATCGGTAGGTATCTTTTTGCCTTGTTTCTGAAGGACCCCTACCCGTACGATCACCTTCAAGAGTTATGGTACGGAAATACTGCATTTTAACGCCCCTCGCCGTCCTAGCATTGACACTCCCCGTCCTTGCGCAAACAGTAACAATATCAATTAGCCCCACCAATTCCACGATCCGCCTTGACCAGACGCGGCAGTACACCGCGACCGTCAATGGCACCACAAATAAGGCGGTGACCTGGGCCGTGAACAACGTCACCGGAGGGAATGCCTCCATTGGCACCATCAATACTTCCGGCCTGTACACGCCTCCTGCAATCCTGCCTAGCGGGGGCAATGTCAGGATCAAGGTCACTAGTGTTGCCAACACAACAAAGTTTGCCGAAACTACCTTGAACCTGCAGAACAACATCCCAACCATCTCGACCGTAGCCCCGACAGAGTTCAACCCCGGCACTTATCCGCTGGTTGTAACAGGCACAAAGTTTGCACCTGGCGCGGTACTAAAACTGCAAGGAAACAATCTAACCACGCAATTCGTTAGCTCCACCGAGCTCCGTGCCAACGCCACCTTCTCAGCTGCGGGGACTCAGTGCATTGTGGCGCAGAATCCATCCCCTTCTGCCGGAGCCTCGTCTCAGAAATGCTTCACCATCATGGCACCGGTCTCCGTTACCATCTCTCCCACCACGGCAACCGTGCGCGGGGGGGCGACCCGTCTGTTCACGGCTTCGGTGAAAAACACTTCCATGAAAGACGTGGATTGGCTCGTCAATAACGTCGTAGGCGGCAACGCCACCACGGGAACGATTGCGACCGACGGCACGTTTACCGCCCCGCTGAACATTAGCGCCGTGGGTGGAAGCGTAAAGGTCGGCGTTCGCTCAAAGAAAGATCCGAACGCGAAGGCAGAATCCACCGTGACGCTGCAGAACCCCGTACCCGTCATCAGCTCAATCGCCCCAACCACCATTGCACTCGGACCCACCAACTTCGTGATCACCGGCAATGGATTTGCGCCCGGCGCTACGGTAAGCCTGGGTGGCGTGCCGATGACGGCCACGGTGGTTTCACTCACCCGCATCAACGTAAGCGGAGAAGCGAAACCCGCCCCGGGTGGAATTGCCGCCCTCACTGTATCGAATATCGCCCCCGGTCCGACTACCTCGTTGCCACGCGTCGTCAATCTTGGACCGTCCAACGCAGTTGTAACCTACACCGCCGCCAAGCGATTCCTCGAACAAGCTTCTTGGGGCGCCACTCCTTCGGAGATCAACCGCGTTATGCAAATCGGATTTGCCGCGTGGCTGGAAGAACAGAAGAACTTGAACGAGTCCAACTACACCATGCCAACGCCCAACGGAGACATTCCGGTGTACGACATGCAGGCGGAATTCTTCAACAATGCGATGACGCGGCGAGATCAGCTGCGCCAACGCGTAGCATTCTCGCTGCACAAAATCTTGGTCGTGTCTGCCGCCGAGGAAGAGAACACAGCGGCGTTGGTGCCCTACCATCGCATCCTCCTGCGTCACGCTCTCGGCAACTTCAAGGACCTGTTGAAGGACATCACGTTGGATGTGGCGATGGGCCGTTACCTCGACATGGTGAACAACGATAAGGCGAATCCCACGCTGAAAACGCAGCCGAACGAGAACTATGGCCGCGAATCGATGCAGCTATTCACGATTGGCACCCAGTTTTTGCGCGCGGACGGCTCCCTGCTGCGCGATGCGGCAGGAAACCCCGTTTCAACCTACAACCAAGACGACATCCTCGACCTGTCTCGCGCCTTCACGGGATGGACCTACCCGCCTGGTAAGGGCAAGGGTTCCAACAACCACAACAATACAAACTACGGCCTGCCCATGGTTGCCGTCGAATCGAACCACGACACCGGCGCTAAACGGGTGCTGGGCCGCAACATTCCCGCGGGCCAGACCTCAATGCAGGACGTCGATTCTGCGATGCAGATTCTCTTTGAACATCCCAATGTGGGTCCCTTCATCGCTCTGCGCCTAATTCAAAGCCATGTGACCTCGAACCCTTCCGGCGCCTATTTGCTGCGCGTTGTGCAAGCCTTCAACAACAATGGCCAAGGCCAGCGGGGCGACCTCTACGCAGTTATGCGGGCCATTCTGCTCGACGCGGAGGCACGGGTCGGTGACAATCCGAGCGCGCCCAATCCCTTTGGCAGCTTCGCGGGGCACCTCAAGGATCCGCTGACCTATGTAATCGGGGTCATCAAAGCCCTTGATGGAGAAATCGTTCTGGATAACCCCTTGGAATCGGACATTTCCAACATGGGCCAAAAGGTCTTCTATCCACCCAGTGTGTTTAGCTATTACTCGCCCTTCTCCCGCACCCCGGGTTCGGCGTTCTACGGTCCAGAGTTCCAGTCTCTGACTCCCGTCACGGCTCTAGAGCGAGTGAACTACATCGACTATCTGCTCAAGCAGGATCCGAACGCAGAAGCCAAGGTTACGCTCGCTCCTTACATTGCGCTCGCCACCGACGTCGAAGCCCTGATCGCCGCGATCAACAATCACTTACTGAACGGCACCGCGCCCGAACTGCTCAAGCAGGGCATCCGGGACACCGTTGCCACCACCACCGACCCCGCCAGGAAAGCAAGGCTGGCGCTTTATCTGGCCCTCACCTCCGCCCACTTCCAAGTGGCCAACTAGAAGATCCGCAAGAAATTGACTGCTCAGGAGAATACGGAAATGAATCAATTCAAACTCAACATCAGCCGCCGCTCGCTGCTTCGCGGCTCTGTGGCCACAGCCGGCGCCGGCTACTTCGGTCTGCTCGACGCCCTTGCACAGACGGGCGAATATAAGGCCCTGGTATGCGTCTTCCTCTTCGGCGGAAACGACTCCAACAACACAGTGGTCCCCATGGGCGCCGGCTACAATGCCTACTCGGCCGTGCGCGGAGCCTCCACCGGTATTCCGCAAGGGCAATTGCTACCTATCATGGATCGCGGCAATCCCTTCGGCTTCCACCCCGCGCTGACGCGCATTCAGGCCCTGTACAACCAGAACAAAGCCACAGTCGCGCTGAACGCCGGTCCGCTGGTCCGCCCTGTCACCAAACAACAGGTGCGGTCCGGTGCTCCGGTACCGTCCAATCTCTACTCGCACTCGGATCAACAGCAGGCCTGGCAGCAGGCTCCTTGGCAAGGTGGCTCCCGCACCGGCTGGGGTGGCCGCACCGCCGACGCAATGCAACCCTCGAACGCAGGCTCGCTCCTGCCGATGTCCGTTTCCACGGCGGGTGGCGCTTTGTTCACAATGGGCCAGGTGACGGCCCCGGCGATCGTGAACGGAGGCCTGGGCTTGGGGCTCAGCGGCTCCGATGGCTCCGCCACCGCTACCGCTCGTGACAACGCGTTCCAACAAGTCATCAACTTCCAGTCCGGCTTAACCCTGGTGCAAGCTGCGAACCGGACCATTAACAATGGCATCCAGGTCGGTAAGGTGCTCAACAGCGTACTTACCGGCCCCAGCGGACTCACCACCGTCTTCCCCGGCAGCGGTCTTGGAAATCAATTCCAGCAAGTGGCACGCATCATGCGCGCGCGACAGACTCTGGGCGTAAGCCGGCAGATTTTCTTCGTCTCCCAGGGTGGCTTTGACAATCACGACGGGCTGCTGGCTGCGCAACAAGGGCTGCTGACTACGCTGAACGGCGCCATGTCGTCCTTCTACGATGCCACCATCGAGTTGGGCCTGGAAAACAACGTCACCACCTTTACCGAATCGGACTTCAATCGTACTTTCGGGCCGAACGGCAACGCCGGCACGGACCACGCCTGGGGCGGCCATCACATCGTTATGGGTGGAGGCGTCAACGGCGGGCGGATGTACGGAACCTTCCCGAACTTGGCAATCGAGGGTCCGGACGACGTCGGCAATCGCGGCCTTTGGCTGCCTACGATGTCCGTCGATCAGTACGGCGGGACGCTGGCTACGTGGTTTGGCGTCAATTCCGCGCAACTGGATCAGGTCTTCCCGAACCTGATCAACTTCCCCACGCGCAACATGGGCTTCATGAAATAAACCGGAGCCACGTTCCCGCACGAACTAAGATCTCCTGGTTGGGCACGCCGCTTCGCTTCACCCGCAAGCGCCGCGTGCCCCTTTTTCGTTTCGCTAGAGAGGTTTTACCGACGGGATCGTACGCGTTAGTCCGCTGCAATCATTGAAGGCGGCGGCGAGCCAGGTTTGCCGCCAATTGGGCCATGGATCGTAGCTAAGAGATTGGTCTTCTCGTACAACCCAAAGATGGACGATATCGTCATCTTTGAACTTCCACCCCTGTCCATAACCGTCTTTGCAGGTAACCCGGCGCACCGGTTTCATCGATGCAAAGTCGGTATGCCCACTGGCGGGTCCCCAATCCTCCAAGAACTTTTCTAGGGGGTAATAAGGGCAGGGTTTTTGCGCGGTGCATCCCCAATAGGCGTAGGCGCCCTGAAAGTCCTTCTTCTCCAACAAGGCCCGAAACCCTTCCAGCCGGGCCTGCTCCCCGCGATTGCGCAGAAGATAGTAGGAGGCAACCGACACTAGCGCCGTCGCCACCAACAAAAGAACGGCGCGGACAATTAGCTTGTTGCGCCGTTCTTCGCCTGCTCCATATTGATCCAGGTAGGAGGACATGAACCTC
Organism: uncultured Bryobacter sp.; assembly: GCA_964387685.1. Classification (GTDB taxonomy): domain Bacteria; phylum Acidobacteriota; class Terriglobia; order Bryobacterales; family Bryobacteraceae; genus Bryobacter. The sequence continues at coordinate 235,701 of CAYLXK010000003.1, read as the reverse complement.
TGCTTCTCTTTTATATGCCGGGATTCGGCTTGCCAACGGGATTGGCCTTATCGTAGGCCACAGTTGCGTCGGCGCTTACTTCGAGAGCGGGTTTAAAGTAGATCGCATTCGAGGTATCGATCACCACGTCGTAGCCCTTTTCCTCGGCGAGCTTTTTGATCACTTCCTGCATCCGCTGGCTGGCCCGGGTAAGAATTTCCTGACGATCCCGCTCTACATCGGTCTGGAGGTCTTCCTGCATCCGTTGCAGGTCCCGTTGCTTTCGCTGCCCCTGGCTTTGCAGATCTGCTTCCACCTGCGGCGTAAGTTTACCGGCCCCTGCGCTCAGACGCGCTTGGATGTCCTGCAATTCCGTATCCAGCTTCTTAAGAGCGTCCGTGCGCGGCTTGTATTTGGCCTCGAGGTCCGCCTGCGCCTTTTTGATTTCCGCCGTATCCAACAGCGCCTTCTGCGAGTTGATAATGGCCACTTTGGCCTGGCCAAACGCGGCCAGTGTGCAGAAAGCCAGGAAGCTCAGCCGCAAAAACATCGTCTTCATTTTCTTAGGATCTCCTCAAATCGACACGGAACACTGGACCTTAAGCCAGCACCGCCAAAATTTCGCTCTCGCGCAAGATGAGATAGGTGTCGTCACCCAATTGCGTCTCGGAGCCAGAATACTTCCCAAACAGAATCTGATCTCCAGCCTTCACGTCCAGGGCCACGCGCCGTCCGTCCTTGAGCTGGAATCCCGCGCCACAGACGACTACCTCGCCCTTCTGAGGTTTTTCCTTGGCCGAATCCGGAACGTAGAGGCTACCGATTTTGCTTTCGGCTTCCTCGACGCGCTTCACTAGCACGTAGTCATGCAGCGGCCTTAATTTCATGGCGGTGTCCTCAAAAAGAAAAAAAAGAAATGTTGACGAACTGAGCGGGGTCTCTAGTCAATCTAGCAGAAAACGACACTAATCTTCCGGGTAAGCGAACTTGTCGGCGGTAGAGGCGGTCCATTCTTTCAGCCTCGCGATCATCTTCCGCCGCTCGGCGCGCAAGCCATTGTTATGGGCGAGGTTGGCCTGCTCAAAAGGGTCGTCATTGAGGTTGTAAAGACACCAAGAGACGCCCTCGAAGCATGCGTATTTCCAGCCATCTCGGGTTAGCAATCCACGCCACGGCTTATTGACGCTGTTGTTGTGGCCAGTGGGTACGACGGACTGCAGGAAGGCGCTATCCGGCTCGGTGCCCTTAGGACGCTTAGAGAGACGGTAGCCCGAATAGTCATGGCCGCGCATCCAGGCGGGCTTGCCGATGCCGCACAGACCGAGCGTGGTGGGTGCAATATCGACGTGATTCAGCGGCGCGTTAGGTCTGCCAACGCTCCGCCCGTCGTAGGTTTGCTGTTCGCCTCCCAGAATCATCGGCGTTCGGATGCTCTCTTCGTGCACGGTCATCTTCCGGAACATTCCATGGCTCCCGTGCATATCGCCGTGATCGGAGAAAACCATCAGGTGGGTCCGAAACGCAATTCCCGCTTGGTCCAAGGCGCGGCGCAGGCGTCCAATGTTGGCGTCCCAGTTCTCAATCATGGCGTAATAGCCCGCTAAATCCCGGCGCGCCGTAGCCTCCGTCCTGCCGCCGCGTGGCACATTGGGCCGCAGTTCCAGCCGTGCGGCATTGTAATTAGCCATGTACTGCTCGGGAGCGCCGTAAGGGTCGTGAGGAGGCTGCACGCTGAGGCAAGCAAAAAAGGGTTGCCCCTTACCCGAACGCTGCTCTGCCGCTTGTTCCTGAACATAGCGGATTGCCAGGTCCATGAGCGCATCGGTCTCATAGCCGGGAAGGCGCTCGAGAAACGCGTCCTTCCCGTCGCCCCCGTGCACCCAACAATCCCACTGGCTATTGTTGTTCTCATAGCCCACCCATTTGTCGAAGCCGCCCCGCTTGGAGACGGGCACGATACGAGTTCCCGCCCGGCCCTCGCGTTCCTTCAATCCCGCCAGATGCCATTTGCCGAACCAAGCTGTGCGGTAGCCGGCACTCCGAAAGGGTTCCGCAATCGTGGGCTGTCCGTCGGGGAGAGGATATTCGTGACCGGGCACGCATTCATGGGGGTACCTGCTGGTCAAGAGGCTCCCCCGGAACGGGCAGCAAAGCGGCATGCCGCTAACTGCGTGGGTGAAATTTACGCCCCCCACGCTTAAGCGGTCGAGATTCGGGGTTCGTACATTCGGATCTCCATTGATCGCAACCGCTTGAGCTCGGTGCTGATCCGCCAGCAGCCAAATCACATTGGGCCGTTCCGCCGGCAGGTCCCGCGTCTGCTGGGCCGCCATCATTCCCGTCAGGAAATCTCGTCTTAACATGCCAGTCGTATTCTATTGCAAGATGAAAACCATGGTCATCCTTCGAATTCTGCTGGTCCTGGGCCTCTGGAGCCTTCAAGGGGCGGACAGCAAAGACCCCCACTTTTTCGAGAAGCCCTATCTGCAATTAGGGGACCGAGTTAACTCCAGTAGAGGCGATTTGGACTTGCACTGGCTTAGCCACGATCGGGACGCCAAGTGGACGGTCGAGTATCGGGATGGGGGGCCTTGGCGTACAGCGAAAGCAAGCCAGGTGCGGCGGGTTGAGTTTGAAGGTACACCGGCCCACCGCGTAATGGTGGCGCCGCTAATTGGTCTAAAGGCCAACACCCGCTTCGATTACCGCCTAAAGGTAGACGACAAGCCGATCTTCGAAGCGAGCGCGATGTCAAGAAAAGACACCAAGACGGCCTCGCGGGCGATCATTTTCGGGGATTGTTCCGCAAACACGGAGGGGCAACGCGGTGTAGCGTACTACAGCGCAAAGGAAAAGGCCGACTACGTTTTCATCACAGGCGATATCGTGTACAGCCGCGGGCGCGTCTCGGAGTACCAGGAGAAATTCTGGCCCGTCTATAACCACGAGACTGCAGATCCAAAAGCCGGGTCCCCACTGCTTCGCTCCACCCTGCTTGCTGGCGTCGTCGGTAACCACGACGTTGGCACGGAAATCGACTTTGACAAAACGCCCGACGCTTTGGCCTATTATCTTTATTGGAATCAGCCGCGGAACGGACCGGCGCTGGCTTTGAATCAAAAGAATACGCCCAAGGTGTCCGGTTCCTCCGCTGCAATCGAACGATTTGTCGCCGCAGCCGGCAAAGATGCCTTCCAGAAAGCAAATTTCAGTTTCGACTACGGACAGGCCCATTGGACCGTCTTGGATTCGAACTCCTACACCGACTGGACGACCCCGGAGTTTCGCAATTGGCTCAAGGCGGACCTTGCGGCGGCTCGCCAGGCGAAATGGAAGATCGTCGCCTTCCACCACCCGCCCTTCAATTCCTCGAAGGCTCATTTCAATGAACAACGAATGCGCGTGATAGCGGATTTACTGGAGGAAGGAGGCGTGTCGGTTGTCTTCTCTGGCCATGTCCACAACTACCAGCGGACCTTCCCTCTGAAGTTTGCGGTTGAACCGGGTTTCGTTTTGGGAAAAGAGCAGAAGGTACCGGGGAAGTGGAGTCTGGACAAGTCCTTTGACGGCAAGGAAAACACGAAGCTCGGGGGTGTGCTTTACATCGTCACCGGGGCGGGCGGGGCCAACCTCTACAACGAAGACCAAAGCAACAAACCCGAATCTTGGCAGGAGTTTACGACCAAGTTCGTTTCCAACGTGCACTCCTTTAGCGTCCTGGATGTCGACTCGACCAAGCTTGTACTCCGCCAGGTCTCCTCTAAGGGTGAAGAACTGGACAAAATCGTCATTACGAAATAGATCTCTTGTTCCGGCCTCATGCCGCCGATGTGTCGCTTATATGAGAGAACGGCGCAAGAAGGCTGCGGAGCGGAAAGCGGCAACGGGACGCATTACGCTGATTACCGAGCCAAATGGCCGATTTGCCGCCAAGATCGAAGCGACACTTATCAATCGAAGCGATTTAGGCGTCTGCGTCGAGGTGAATAAGCCGCTCCCTCTCGGGATGGATCTCCTGGCGGAGATCTCCAGCGGCGGCGGGGAGACCCAGAAGTGGGAAGGCACGGTTTGTTGGCTGAACGTAGTGAGCGAAGGCTGCTACCGGGCAGGGATTGAAATTAAGGGGGCCGCGCAGGAGGGAGAGTCTTCGCTGCCCGAGGAAGACCTCTACGAAGTTCTTCAGATCAGCGCCAAGGCCGATTTCGACACAATACACCGCGTCTACCGTATGTTGGCGCAACGCTACCATCCAGACAACACCCAAACCGGCGACGAAGAGAAGTTCCACAAGCTCCTGCACGCCTACGACGTGCTGGGAAGCCCGGAAAAGCGCGCCGCCTATGATGTGCGGCAAAGTTCTATCAAGCGCCGGCACTGGAGCACCTTTCGCAACCAGCAGGAAGGCGACGGCGTTAGCGCGGAGCGCAGGAAGCGCACGCTGGTGATGAGCGTTTTGTACCGGAAGCGGCAACGAAACACGGCACAGCCCTATGTCTCTTCCCACGAACTGGAGCAGGTGCTGGGGCTGGAAAAGGAACACCTCGAATTCACTTTTTGGTACCTCCGGGAGAAAGGCTTCGCTACTCGAACCGACAACGGACGCTACCTTATTACGGCCGCAGGCGTGGAAGAGTTTGAAGAAGGTGAGCTGCCAAACAGGCCGGCAGCGCAATCCGCTATCGAAGGCTCGGTCAACTAAAGAACCTCAAGCGGCCGTTCGCTAGGAAAAGCTGCTCTCCTGACGCAGCGCTTCGCGCAAGCGGCGATAGTACTCGTTACGGTCTACTTCCTCAACGCCAAACTGGTCCAGGTGCGGTGTCCAATACTGCACGTCTAGCAAGCTGAAATTTCGTTCTTTCAGGTGGGCCACCAAGTGAGCTAGCGCTACTTTCGACATATTTGCCACCGTATGGAACTTGGACTCCGCAAAGAAGGCTGCGCCCAAGTGGATCCCGTAGGTGCCGCCCGCAAGTGTTCCATCCACCCACACCTCGACGGAATGCGCATAACCGCGGGCATACAACTGCCCGTAGACTTCTTGAATTCGAGGCGTAATCCATGTATTGCCGCCATCGTCGTCCTCTGCTCGCTTAGCGCAAGCCTCCATAACGGCGGGGAAAGCCTGGTCGAAAGTAACCAAGAAACGACCCTGTTTTAGCGTACGTGCCAGGGAGCGCGACACGTGAAAGCGATCCAGAGGCAGCACGCCTCGCTTCTCCGGCAAATGCCAGGAATAGACCGGCGTGTTTAGGTAACCCATGGGGAAGAGACCTTTGCGATACCCTTCAAGAACTTCGTTCGGGTCCAGATGATCGGTGACGCGGACGATATCCACACTTCTAGTCTAGGAGGCGTCATGCCAAACAAGGTCCGCTGGGGCGTGCTAGGAAACGCCAAGATTGCCCGCGAAAAGGTAATTCCGGCCATGCAGAAAGGCGAACATAGCGTCGTAGCTGCGATCGGGACCCGGCGCCCCGCCGAAACGAAGGAAGTAGCCGAGCGCCTCGGAGTCGAAAAGATCTACGGAAGTTATGAGGAGTTGCTCGCGGACCCCGAAATCGACGCCATATACAACCCTTTGCCAAATCATCTGCATGTGCCATGGTCGATTCGCGCTGCGGAGGCCGGTAAACACGTGCTCTGCGAAAAGCCAATCGCCCTGACGGCATCGGACGTAGACGCCCTCATTCAGGCCCGCGATCGTTTTGGTGTACAAATCGGCGAGGCGTTCATGGCTCGCACCCATCCCCAATGGCTTCGGGCGAGGGACCTGGCAAGTAGCGAGAACTTTGGCGAACTGAGGCTGGTTTTCGGTGCGTTTAGCTATTCCAACCGCGATGCGGGCAACATTCGAAACCAGGCCGATTCGGGAGGGGGCGCCCTTTTGGACATTGGCTGCTATCCGGTAACCCTGGCGCGGATGCTCTTCAGAGCGGAGCCGGAAACGGCACTGGCCATGATCGACAAAGACCCGCAGTTTGCAACCGATCGATTGACCAGCGCCATCCTCGAGTTTCCCGGCGCACGGCAATGTGTGTTCAGCTGCTCCACACAGCTCAGCCCCTTTCAACGGATGATTTTGCTCGGCACGCGGGGAAAGATCGAAATTGAAATTCCCTTCAACGCGCCGCCTGACCGTCCCTGCCGGATCTTTGTGAACGGCGAAAACTGGGAGGAACTTCCGGTTGCGGATCAATACACGATCCAAGGCGACCTATTCAGCCTCGCCGTCCTGGGCAAGGGAGCGGTACCAGTAAGCCTGGAGGACGCCCGCGCGAACATGCGTGCGATTGAGGCCATTTTTGAAAGCGCCGAAAGCGGTCAGCGCGCGGCGATCCCACGCTAAAGGCGTATACTCAGCCATAGCTTCGCCGACGATGAAAGCGCCGATCCGACAACCGATCTATCAGCGATTGAACCACTCATTACGGGAATTGTTGCGAAGCGGCGAATTTCCCCCCGGCGTGCAGTTTCTAACCGAACGCCAGATCGCCGAAAGATACGGCGTTAGCCGGATCACGGCCAACAAGGCGTTAGCCAATCTAGTGAGCGAGAGGTTGCTCGAATTCCGCAAAGGCATCGGCACCTTCGTTGCGCAGACCACCTACGATTACAACCTGCGCAGTTTGGTGAGTTTCACCGACATCGTAGAAGCTAACGGAGGCATGCCCGAGACCAAAGTGCTTCGTTTTGAGAAGTCCCTCGAAGCGCCGCCCAGCCTGGAGATTCCTCCGGGCCAAAAGACCTACTTTATCGAGCGGCTTCGCCTGGCCAACGGTTTGCCGGTGATTCTGGAACGTCGGTGGTTTGCGGAAAGGCATTGTCCTGGGCTGAAGAAGAAAGATCTCGAAGGCAGTATCTACCGGATCTGGTCGGAACGCTATTTTCTTCTGATCGCGGGCGCGGAGCAGGTGATTCGGGCGGTGAATGTGGGCGAAAAGGAGGCGTCGCTGCTGGGCGTGGAGCCCGGGACGGCGGGCCTGGTAAACCGGTCTACGGGCTACCTCGATGGACGGAAGCCGCTGTGGTACGAAGAGACGCTGTACCGCGGCGATGCCTACGAGTTCTTTAATCGGCTGGGACACATTGAAAGACCGCAACCGGCGATGGGCCGGCTTATAGAATAGGCGCGCAGGCGGCTTCTTTGCCGCTGCGGATGCAATCGGGAATGCCGATGCCCCGGTAGCCGTTACCGGCCAAATGCAGAGAAGGATAAAGAGCAAGCGCGGCGTCCACCTCCCGCAAGCGCTCGGCATGGCCTATCTCATATTGCGCCATCGAGCGCGGCCAGCGCGACACGGAAAACGCCAGGGGCTCCGCGTCCAGTGAAAGAAGCTCGCGCAGGTCCGAGCGGATCGCTTCCTTGATGGTCGCCTCATCCCAATCCAGTACGCCAGCGTGTCCGGCACCGCCTAAAAAACATCGCAGCAGCAACTTGCCGGGCGGCACGCGATGGTCGAATTTCTGATCGACGAAGGTGCACGCCACGATGTGTTTGCGCTCCCGGCGCGGAACCAGGAAACCGAAGGAGGCAAAGCGCCGCGGAACCTGAGCTCGGTCGTATATCAAACCGGCGGTTAAGGAGGAGGAGTAATCAATGCCGCCCAGAAGGGCGGCTAGCTTTTCGTCCAGCGACCGAAGAAGCTGCGCGGCCGCCCAGCTGGGCGTCGCAATTGTCAGGTGGAAGGTCTCAAAGGTTGCGCCCGCCGCAACCACGCGATAGCCGCCTTCGATCCTTTCAATTCGCTGGGCTGCGTCCCGGATCACCTCACAGTGGCGGGAGATCGAGTTTTGCAGGGCCACCACCAGCGAGCCCAAACCCCGCTTCAAAGTGCGAAATAGGGTGGCACCGCCACTAGCTTTGACGTTGGCTCCAGAACGCTGCGCCATACCTGCCAAAGTGCCCTTGCTTAAGCTGCCATAGCGAGCTTCCATCTCGGCAAAACGGGGCAATACGGATTGCACCGAGAGCTTATAGGGATCGCCGCCATAGACCCCACTGAGAAGCGGTTCGGCGAGATACTCGACGGCTTCTGCGCCGTAATGATCTTCAATGAACTCGCCAACGCTACGGTCGGCCTTGTTTAGCCCCGGCCGGCGAAAAAGTTCCAGGCCCATCCGGATCTTCGTGCCCCAACCCAAAAGCGGGCTCTTGACCAGCGGCATTACTTTGGTGGGCACCATCATCATCAAGCCATCAGGCAGGGGAATCATTTTTCCGCCTCGCACTATCCAAGTGGCGCGCTGATGATCGTTGGAGCCGATTACTTCATCGGCCAGGCCGAGTTCGCGAATTAGTTCCATCGCTTCGGGCTTGGAGCTTAGAAAACTATCGGGGCCTTCCTCGAGCAGGCAGCCCTCGATTTGCTTGGTCTGGAGCACACCGCCAAGACGTCCAGGTTCCAACAGGATCGAGGAGCGGCCTTGTTTTGACAAATAATAAGCGGTGGCGAGCCCGGAGATCCCGCCGCCAATGATCAAGCTCGGTTTTTGTTTAAGGTCTGAATTCACGAACCATCTGCACCACGGCTTTTACATTCTCTACAGGCGTTTCGGGAAGAATACCGTGGCCTAAGTTAAAGATGTGCCCGGGACGCGTGCCGGTTCTTTTCAGGATTTCGTGGACCTTCGCTTTGAGTTCAGGCAAGGGTGCGAAGAGCGCCACCGGGTCCAGGTTGCCTTGCACGGCCGAACGGTAGCTGATGTCCATCCACGCCTGGTCGATATTCATGCGCCAATCCACACCCATGACGTCTCCGCCCGCGGCGTGCAGTTCGCGGAAGAAGCCGCTGCACCCAGTCCCGAAATGGATAACCGGCACACTGGATGTGCGGATGCGTTCGATTAAAGCTCGAGAGTAAGGTTGGACGTAACGGACATAGTCGTCGCTGGCCAGTGCGCCCACCCAGGAGTCGAAAACCTGAATAGCGCGGGCGCCGGCGGATACTTGCATCAGGGCAAAAGTCCCCAGGACATCTACGATTTTCCCCATCAGGCGGCGCCAAAGCGTCTCGTCGGCGTACATCATGCGCTTGGTCTTGATGTAGTTCTTGGAGGGGCCGCCCTCGATCATGTAACTGGCCAGAGTAAAGGGTGCGCCCACGAAGCCGATGACAGGGACCTTTCCAGCAAGGTTTCGCGAAACCAACTGAATGGATTCGCCAACGTAGCCAAGATCTTCGGTATTCGAGGTTGAAAGGCTATCGATGTCGGTAGAGGTCTGGACGGGATTATCGATGTGGGGGCCTTCGCCCGCGCGAAATTCGAGCTTCAATCCCATGGGTTCGACGGGAAGCAAAAGATCGGCGAAAATGATGGCGGCATCCACATCGAGAATTTCAATTGGCTGGAGCGTCACCGCAGCGGCCAATTCAGGCCGCTTACAGATATCCAAAATGCCGTTCTTAGCGCGGATATCGCGATATTGCTTCATATAGCGGCCCGCCTGCCGCATAAACCAAACCGGCCGTACGTCGGTGGATCGGCGGCGGCAGGCATCTAAAAATCGGGAGTTCATTGGAGCCATTCGCATGTCGTTTCCCATCTCTGCCCGCGAGGTCCCTCGGGACAGAGCAGCACACGCATTCCTTTCGCTTTAAGCCGGGCCGCGGCGTCGCGGCCCAATATATAAGCCGGCTTCGCCCACGCCTCGGTGTCGATCGCCTTCGGACCAACCAGCGAAACCGACAACATGCCCTGGGCGGGATAGCCGGTGCGAGGATCCATGATGTGACTATAGATCTCGCCGCGCATTGAAAAATGCTTCTCGGCACTCCCACTCGTGGCCATGGACTGGTCCTTCAGGTACAGCTCGGCGACACTCACCCCTTTTTTGGCAGGGTGATTGATCGTTACACGCCAGCCCTTTTCGTTCGGGGGCGAGCCTAACCCGTACATGCTGGATCCAGCAGCGGTGATGAACGCATCCCGGATTCCGGCTTCCCGAAGCTTCACCAGCATTTGGTCCACGGCGTACCCTTTGCCGATGCCACCGGGATCGAGGACGGTCAACTCGCTTAGCAAGCGCACCGTCTGCGCCGAACGGTCCAACAGAATTTTTTGGTAGCCGACTCCCGCCATGGCGGCGCGGATCTCCGATCGATGAGGGTAACGGCCCTCTCCTCGAAAGAAGCCCCAGCTTTTCATCAGCGGGCCCACCGTGATATCGAAGGTTCCATCGCTGGCGCGGCTATAGTTCAGGCAGGCCTCCAATAAATCAAACAGCTCTTTGGAAATGCGCACGGGACCTTTTCCGGCTTCTCTGTTTACTTTTGACCACTCGCTGGACGCCTTATAGTTCGAAAGCAAGGCATCAATTCTGACGGCCTCTTCCAGAGCTTCATTCACCGCACCTTGCAGTTGGTTCTGGTCGCGCCCGTAAGCGGTAACCGTGAATACGCCGCCCATACAGTCCCGGCTGGCTTCGTAGCGAAGAAACGAAGCTTCTGGCGCGGCCCAAAGCCACGAGCCGACTAGACTCAAAAGTAGCACAGGCAAACCCGCTTGATGGATGAGATAGATGCTATTTTGCCTTTTCATCGCTATCTTTTGCCCGGCCGCGGCGCACCCGCTTTAAAATTTGACGGACTCTGCTCTTTGGACCTAGATTAAGGGCTGCATCAAAATAGAGCTCCGGAGTTCGGTACAGGTCCACACGTTGGGCCAACTCGCTTTTCAGATATCCTTTCGCCGCGCGAAGTATGTGGAGAACCTTCTCCTGTTCTTCGCCCGCAGTTGGCGTAATGATGCTGATGATCGCCTTTTTCATGTCCGGAGACACCTGAACGTCGACGACCTCGATGCCCTGCAGCCGCTGGTCATCCAGCTCATAGGCGATCATTTCGACGATTTCCTCTCGAATCGTGTCCGCGACCCTTTCATAGCGATGTCCTTCCACGACACCATTATCTGGCCCGGCATGGCGCAACGGCGAATTTTTTTAGTCCACTAGAACCCGGCTGACCTGGATTTCGACCGGAATGTCCGTGTAATTGGGGATGTCTGCAAAGATTTGGCCACCCACCTCGCCAACCGCAGTCTGGAAGCTTTCCAGATCTTGAAAGTACAGCCGGGCAATCATGCGGTAATTGGCTGGTGAGCCTGGTGCGAACCCACCCAGCCCTTCGTCGACTTCCACCTTCAAAAGTCCCAACGGACCAAGAAGATTTCTGCAAAGGGGGATGTGGCTTTCCAGGTAGTAGGTGAGGTCAAACCGGCTCTCGCCCGCAGCGGGGTAAAAGGCACTAACGCAGATCATAGCTGTGCTAGCTTAAGGCAGTATGGCTCGCAGCGTCAACAAAGTTATTCTGATCGGCAATCTAGGGCGTGACGCCGAAACGAAGTATACGCCACAGGGTGTGGCGGTTAGCCGATTCTCCATTGCTACGACGCGCCGGATCAAGGACAATGCGACGGGCGAATGGAAAGACGAAACGGACTGGAACAATGTCACGCTTTGGCGCAATGAAAACCTGGCGCCCTACCTGTTAAAGGGCAAGCAGGTTTATGTGGAAGGCCGTCTGCAGACGCGCAGCTATAACGACAAAGACGGAAACAAGAAGTATGCAACCGAGGTGGTTGCCGAAGACGTGATCCTGCTCGGAGGCCGCGGCGGCGACGGGGAAGGCGGCGGCAATTTTGGCGGCATGCAAAGCGCGCCGCGCAGCGCCGCGCAACGCGTAAACCCGCCCACCCAGGCAGGGGCGGCCGCAGGAGCTCAGGCCGGCGGGAACTTCGACGACTTCGATCCGGGCATCAGCGACGACGACGTTCCGTTCTAAGACAGCGCTTCGGCCTTATTCGGGCCAGGTGACATAAAGCAGGCTGGTGGTGCGAGCCGGCTCGATGGTGGCATTGCGCAGAACGCGCCACATCTCACCCTTTTCGAAAGGCTCGCCCGCGATCTTGCCGCGCCCTTCCAGAAAGATGACCACCGTGCGTGGACCCGCGAGCGAGAGCGCGGCGTCTAGACGGAGCTTTTCCGTGCGGAAATACTGGCACTCCACTAGTTCTGGCTTTGTGCTGGATCGGTAGGGCGTGAGATTGCTGACCGCCATGCCGCGCTCCAAGTGCAGCTCCCGAGGCCGGCCATAATCATAAAGACGGTAGGTAACATCCGAATTCTGTTGAATCTCGCACAGCGCCACGCCCGCGCCAATGGCATGCACGACCCCAGCGGGGACGAAATACGTTTCTCCCGGATTTACCCGGCGCCAATCCACCATGGTCTCGATCGCGCCGGACCGCGCTCCCTCCACGACCTCGGTCGCGGAGAATTCTTGCACGAAACCCAAGCCCAGGGTTGCGCCTTCGTCAGCGCGGAGAATGTGCCACATCTCTGTCTTGCCAAGGGAGTTCTCGTGGGTCCGTGCGTATTGGTCTTCTGGATGAACCTGAATCGAGAGCCGCTCCGAGGTAAAAATGAACTTAAACAACAGCGGCAAGCGCTCAACATCTTCAAACCAGACTTCGCCAATCTTTTCGCCGGCCGGCGGAAAAATCGGTGAGAGGTCCTGCGTGCCCCAAATCTTCTCGAAGCGCTTGGATTGCAGACGGCGTACGGCGGGCGCGAGTTCCATTAGCTTAGCTTCTTGATGAAGGCTTCAATGCGGTCGAGCCCCTTGGCCAGCTCTTCCATGGATGTCGCATAGGAGATGCGAACATGCTCCTGTGTGCCAAAGGCCTCGCCCGGAACCACAGTGACAAAGGAGTCGGCCAACAACTTCGAGGCGAATTGCATTGGTGTATGAATGTCTCCCTTGGCAAAGACCCCACTAATGTTGGGATAGGCGTAGAAGGCCCCTTGGGGCGTTTGCGCCGTTACGCCCGGCATCGCACGTAAGCGTTGCAGGGTGTAGTCGCGACGCTTGCGAAATTCGGCAAGCATCAGGCCAATGGAATCCTGCGGACCCCGAACGGCCTCCAGCGCAGCCTTTTGCGCAATCGAGTTGGGGTTGGAAGTGGAGTGAGTGAGTAGCTTTCCGCAGGCGTCAATGACGAACTTCGGGCCCAGTAAGAAACCCACCCGCCAGCCGGTCATCGCATAGGTCTTGGACAGAGAACCCATGACGATTACGCAATCCTTTCCTCCCGGCAGGGAAGCCATGCTGAAGGGTTCGCCTTCGTAGAGAAAGCGGCAATAGCATTCGTCGGCCAGCACCCAAATTCCCCGGTCCTGGGCCAGGGTGAAGATCTTCTTCAGCTCGGCGGTTGGAATCACCGCTCCGCTCGGATTGGAGGGCGAGTTGACGATGATCGCCTTAGTCTTTGCGGTAATGTGCGGGAGTAGGGCTTCGGCGGTTAAGGCAAAGCCATCGGATTCCTTGCATTCCACAAACACACATTTGCCGCCCGCGTAATTGACAATGTCGTTGAAGCTCACCCAATAAGGAACAGGGATGATCACCTCATCGCCTTCTTCAATCAGAGCCTGGACGACAGTAAAAATCCCGTACTTTCCGCCAACTGTCACCGCACACTCCGCAGGCGCGTAGTTCGTTCCGTAATCGATGCGATGGCGTTCGCAGATTGCGGCCTTCAGCTCGGCGGTGCCACCGGCCGGGGTGTACTTCGTGAAGTTCGCGTGGATGGCGTCAATCGCCGCCTGCTTGACGTTTGCCGGCGTCGGGAAGTCCGGCTCCCCGACGCTGAAATCCACGACGTCGTGCCCCTCGCGGCGCAGACGGTCGGCATCGGCGGCCACCTTCATCGTGGCGCTTACACTGATTCGGGCAATTCGTTCCGCAAGAGCGGCAGGCGGGGCGACAGGCATTTGTTTAAGCGTTAAACTCCCTTACTTTTGGTATTTGACTCGAAGAGCCGATTCCACCTCGGCCGGCACCATGCCGCCGATCTCGCCACCTAAGCGGGCGACCTCTTTAATAATTCGCGAGCTCAGGAACGAATACTGCTCACCAGCCATCAAAAAAACCGTTTCTAGGCCAGGTTTCAGCCGCCGGTTCATCAAAGCCATTTGCAACTCAAACTCGTAATCGGAGATCGCGCGGATGCCTCGCACAATGATGCGAGCCCGGCTCCTCTCGGCGAACTCGACCAGCAATCCATCGAAGTGCTCGATCTCCACATTCGGGATTTTGCGGGTAGCCTCCCGCGCCAGATGCACTCGCTCTTCAATCGAGAACATCGGGTTCTTATTGGAATTCACCAGCACGCCGACGATTAGACGGTCCGCGAGGCGAGAAGCACGCTCAATAAGGTCGAGGTGCCCATTCGTAATGGGATCAAAGGAACCAGGGTAGATCGCGGTGAGCACGGGTAGGCCTAGAAACTTATCATTGTAGCGGCTGGCCCACCGGGCGTACGGACTAAGCCAAGCCGAGCTGGGTACGCGCGAAGGCGAGCGAGATCCGAACGGCGTCTTCCTCCATACGCAAAATCGTGCGCTTATCGAGGCCCGAGGTCCGCGGTATGGGCAAATTTGCGCGCTTTGTCTTCACCATCGAGAGCGTTCGCGCGAGGTCCGTCGCCTTACGGTCCGACATCGTGAGCCAATACTGCGCGTCCAGGCAGGGCACATAGAGGGGATCGCGAGTAATGGTTTCCAGATTGAAGCGGCAGTTGGGGCGGGCCTGGTGGATCGTGTTCAGAATCCGCTTCATATCGAGCGATCCTTCCCCCAGCGGTACTTCTGCCATTTCGAAACCACCTTTGGCTTCCTGCCAAGCCATGTCCTTAATATGCGTGGAGGTGGCATACGGCGCGAGAGCTTCCACGATCTCGTAGGGATCATCCAGCAAGGAAATGTTGTTGCCGGTGTCTATGCACACGCCAAAATACTCGCTCTTGTATTGCGCCAGGATCGCAAGGAATTCGTCCTTGGTCCAGTCCTTGTGGTTTTCGAGCGCCATGGTGACTTTTTCCTGCTCAAGGATCGGCACCATGGCCTTAATGCTGGCCTGGCTCCTGGCGACAAAAGTTTTCCAGTCGGCAAGCGTCTTGAAGGTCTCATATCGCCGTCCGCCCAAGCAGCCCGCCCGCACCACCGTCGCGCCGACGTCCTTGGCCTGGCGCAAAGCCTGGCGAAAAGGCTCTGGATCTTCGGCGGCGATCGGCACCATGACCTCGAGATACATTCCGTATTGGCCGGCGCGTTCACGCAAAGCCTTACGGCCAGCCGCATCCAAGCGAAAGAGCCCCATCTGCATTCCGCCCGCCCCAAGGGAGTGGCAATAGTCCAAAAACGCGAGCGGATCTTGGGGCCGCAAGGCCGTTAAGAAACTCGTCGAGGCAATGCCCATGGAGGTGCGGGGGGGAATCATGCGGAGATGCTCCTTAATGCTTGGTCCCAGGGTTTGCGGTAGGGACGCTCCAGCATGGCGCTCGCCTCGCGGTCCCCGGGGATCTCTTCTTTATCGGCGTCCCATTTTACGGCGCGCCCCAGGCGCAGCGAGATGTTGGCAAGGTGGCAGGCGACGGCCGTCTGGTGCCCATCTTCGACATCGGCGATCGTGCGCTGCCGCGTCTTGATGCAATCGAGAAAATTACGGACGTGCAAGTCGAATTGTTCGGCGGAGGAGCCCTTTTCCTGGCGGGGTTCGGTGAGCTTCTCCAGCTTCACTTCCTGCCGTACCGCGCCGCCCGTGGGATGCCCGCGGAAGGTGGGAATCGCGTTCTCCGGAGGACGTTTATCGTCGCCGAAAATCTGAAAGCTCTCGCGGCCAATCTTCAAGCTTCCCTTCGTCCCATAAAATTCCAAGCCCGAACCAGCCGCATCGCCCTGGCTGCCCTCACGATGGCTCCAGAGCGCAGTCAGTTGGTTATAGGTCAACGCGGCGTCCTGCGTATCCGGGGTTTCGCCGTCGTCGCTGAGCACGAATCGGCCTCCGTTGGAATAGACGGTACGGGGACCCTTGAAGCCCAGATACCACTGCAAAATGTCAATCTGATGGGCGCCGAGATTCGTCATCTGGCCGCCGGAGAAATCCCAGAACCAGCGAAAATGATAGAGGCCGCGGTGCGGGCTATAAGGCTTCTTAGGCGCGGGGCCCAGCCACATTTCGTAATCGAGCTCGGTAGGCGCCTCGTTGGCGGTTGGCGCGCCGAATCCGGGAACAATGTTCCGGAAGGCGGCCATCCGAACGCTGTGGACCTTGCCAATGGCGCCGTCGGCGATGAGTTGCTTGGCCAGTTGGTAGTGCTTTCCGCTTCGCTGCTGGGTGCCTACCTGGACCACCCGCTTGTATTTGCGGGCCGCATTGATCATCCAACGCCCCTCGCGCACGAAAAGCGTCATCGGCTTTTCGACATATACATCCTTGCCCGCCGCACACGCCATCATCGTCATCATGGCGTGCCAGTGGTCCGGTGTGGACACCACGATGGCTTGTAGGTCCTTGCTGTCGAGCATCTTGCGGAAATCTTTGAATGCGGCCGCCTTGCCGCCGCAAGCCTGGACGCCTTGCTCCAGCCGCGGTTGATAGGTATCGCACATCGCAGCCAAGTCCACATCCCGCTGGTTCTTGAAATCGTATACATGTTGCGCACCAATTAGCCCGTAGCCGATGAAACCGACCTGCACACGGTCGTTGGCGCCAAGGATGCGGGAATATGCCGCGGCCGATATGGCCGTCGTGAAGCTTCTTCGGGTGATACCCATCGCCCCAAATCGTATCAGGTTGGAGCATCCGATACGATGAGGTGTTTATGGCGATTTCCGATTCCATCCGAGGCATCCTCGAAAGTTCCGACCGCACGCTTTTCGACGTGCCCACCCAGGCGAAAGGTCCCGAAGGCTCCCTGCCGTTAACTCCGGAGATGCTCATTAACCTGCCCAGCGGCGATCTTTTTGGCTGGACCCAGAATGCGGGCATGGGTTGGGACCCAAGGTTGCTCGGTGGCGCTGAAGTGTTGATGTTGTCCACGCACGGGGGCATCCGCGCGGAAGATGGCCAGGCAATCGCGCTCGGCTACCATACCGGCCACTGGGAAGTAAATCTGTTGATGGCGGCCGCCGCCGCGGAGCTAAAGAAGTCCGGCGCGGTCCCCTTCGCCGGTTTCGTAACGGACCCTTGCGACGGCCGCTCGCAGGGAACCCCGGGCATGTTTGACAGTCTGCCCTACCGCAATGACGCCGCATTGGTGTTGCGAAGATTGATCCGTAGCTTACCCACGCGGAGAGGCGTGCTGGGCGTGGCCACCTGCGATAAGGGCCTTCCCGCCATGATGATGGCTTTGGCGGCGACACGGGACCTGCCCTGTGTGCTGATTCCTGGGGGCACCACGCTAGCGCCGGAGGACGGTGAGGACGCCGGGAAAGTGCAAACGATCGGCGCTCGCTATGCGCACGGCACGATTTCGTTGGAGCATGCCGCCGAGATGGGCTGCCGTGCCTGTGCCTCTCCCGGCGGCGGGTGCCAATTCTTGGGCACGGCCGCCACAGCCCAGGTGGTGGGGGAGGCCTTGGGAATGAGCCTGCCGCACTCTGCCCTTGCGCCTTCGGGGACGCCTGTCTGGACGGATATGGCGGTGCGATCGGCCAAGGCGCTATTGCGCTTGATTTCTCTGGGCGGAAGAATGCGCGACATCCTTAGCGCCGACGCGCTGGAGAACGCGATGGTGGTTTATGCGGCCTTTGGCGGTTCCACGAACGTCATCATGCATCTGGCCGCCTTGGCCTACCATGCAGGCTTGCGCCAACCTAAGCCGGAGGATTGGCGCCGCGTCCATCTGCAAGTGCCGCGCCTGGTGGATGCTCTCCCGAACGGTCCGCGTAATCATATAACGGCTCAGGTCTTCCTCGCCGGCGGCGTTCCGGAAGTGATGTTGCATCTGCGAAATGCGGGGCTGCTGCGCTTGGAGGCACAAACGGCGAGTGGCGCAAGCTTGGGAGAGAGCCTCGATTGGTGGGAGCAAAGCGAACGGCGCGCACATTTGCGGCGGCTGCTCCATTCCCGCGACGGCATCGATCCCAAAGACGTGATCTTGTCTCCCGATGAAGCAACTAGGCGCGGCATGACCGCAACGGTGAGTTTCCTGGGCGGAAACCTCGCGCCGGGCGGCGCGGTGATTAAGAGTACGTCGATCGACCCCAGCGTCGTGGATACGGACAACGTTTACCGCAAGCGCGGTCCCGCCAAGGTCTTTCATACCGAACCCGACGCGATCCAGGCCATCAAGTCGGGCCGAATCCAGGCCGGCGACATCCTCGTACTGAATTGCCGCGGTCCCATGGGTAGCGGCATGGAAGAGACCTACCAGTTGACAAGTGCTCTCAAGCACCTGGACTTCGGTAAACACGTCGCCGTACTGACCGATGCGCGATTTAGCGGCGTTTCTACCGGCGCTTGCGTGGGGCACGTCACTCCGGAAGCGCTCGCGGGAGGGCCCATTGGCAAGGTACAGGATGGAGACATCATTGAAATCATTGTGGACCGCGCCAAACTTTCGGGAGAGGTCAATCTGCTTAGTGCGAACCCGGCTGAACGGCCGATGCCTCCAGGATTGCGCGCAGATGCCTTGCTGCCGGATGATTCCCGTTTGTGGGCGGCGTTACAAGATGTGAGCGGGGGCACCTGGGCAGGCGCCGTTTACGATGTCGACAAGATAATGGCGGTTCTCGAAGCGGGCAGAAGGGTCCTTGGCGTTTAGGGAACGGGCTTGACTTCGACACTCTGATAAATTTCTTTCGTCTGCTCAAGCGACGCGAAGCTAATGCCCGGCAGTTTGGCGGAGGCCGTACCGGCGGCCACGCCCCAGCGTACGGAGTCTGAGAAGGTCTTTCCTTTCAACATGGCCCACGTAAACGCCGCGGCCATGGCGTCCCCGGCGCCTATGGGGCAAACGGCGTCTACCCTAGGAGGAATCGCTTCAAATACCTGGTTCTTGGTACAACCCACCGCGCCGCGAGCGCCCAGACTCAACACAACGTGCTCGGAACCCATATCGCGAATCCGCTGTGCCGCCTCAAAAAAGTGGGACCGCGTCAAGAGTGCACGTCCCAGAAGGCGCTCGGCTTCCGGCTGGTTTGGCGTCACCACGGTGGGGCCCGCCTCCATGCTCATGGTAAGGGGGTCGCTATCGGTATCGAGCAGGGTTTTTACGCCCTGCTGCTTTGCAGCCATGATTAGTCGGCAGTAAAAATCGCTGGGTACTCCCGGAGGAAGGCTGCCGCAAAGCATCAACCATTTGGCTTTTGGCAGGCGCAGCCGAATGGCCTCCTCGGCCAGGTCGATCTCGGCGGGATCCAGGCTCGGGCCCTTTTCATTAAGCTTCACGCTGAGCCCTTGTTTATCCGTGATGGCCAGGTTTCGCCGAATGGCGTTCCGCATGGGTACGAATTCGGCCGGGAAACCGTATTGCCGCATGAGTTCTTCGAAGTCCTTGCCGCTTTCCCCCCCGGAAAGCGTGATCGCCAACGTCTTGGCTCCGAAAGCATGAATGACGCGCGAGGCGTTGATTCCGCGGCCCCCCGCGCTGTCAAAGGTACTGAGGATATAGGCTCGATCGTCGAACACCAACTTGTCCGCCGAAATGTTCAGATCGATGGCAGGGTTGAGTGTGACGGTGATAATCAAGCTTCGATTTTACTCCGCGTTACCCTAAAAACTTGAATGACCGCCCGGCCGAGCTGAAAAACGCCTGGATCGCCCTTTCGGCTGTTTGCTTCTTTTGGGGTACGACCTACCTTGGGATACGCGTCGCCCTGGAAGGCCTTTCCCCTCAAATTCTGGTTGCGGTGCGCTTCCTTCTTTCGGGAGCGCTTATTCTTCTTTGGGCGTTATGGCGCGGCTGGCGCTTTCCCAACGGAAAGCAGCTGCTTTGGCCTATCGGGACCGGACTCTTGACCCTCGGCGTCGGCAACTACTGTTTGAGCCTGGCCGAAACTCTCGTGCCCAGCGGTATGGCCGCACTCATGATTACCGTAGCTCCTTTCTGGATGGTGGGAATGGAGGCCTGTGTCGCTGGCGGCGACCAAGTTAGCCCCAAAACGCTGGTTGGCATGTTGGTTGGAATGTTGGGAGCAGTCTGGCTTATCGGACCGCGGGGCTGGAGCGAGGGATGGACTGGCGCCACCCTCCAGGGATTCGCGATTCTCCAGCTGAGTTGCCTTGGTTGGAGCCTGGGCTCGATCTTGCAAAAACGGCAAAAGAGCTCCACCAATCCGATTCTGATCGGAGCCATCCAACAAGTGACAGTAGGGCTAGTAGTAGGCGCTATATGCGTGGTAGACCCTAGCTGGCACGCGGATTGGAAGCCCCACGTACTGGTAGCCGTCCTATACCTCGCGGTCTTTGGGTCTATCGTCGCCTATAGCGCCTATTTGATTGCGATGGAGAGCCTCCCAGTAGCGGTAGTATCCCTTTATACGTACGTTAATCCGGTTGTCGCGGTGGTTTTGGGCTGGCTTTTCTACCAAGAAAGCTTCGGATGGCATGAGATTGGGGCGATGTCGGTCATCTTTCTAGGGGTTTTCCTGGTGAAGCACTTCGGCAAGAAACCCTAGTTTCCGCTAAGTAGCTTTCTAAGGTAAAAATCCAGTGTTATCAGAGCCTTAGGTGGGACAGTTCTAGACGATAATGCCTAAAGCTACTCTTTGACGCATCAGTACTAAGGCAGACCATCCAGTACGGTATCGTTCTGGAACCTTACGTCCCAAAATGGGAAATTCGGTTCAGAACGGTTCCCGAAACGGGTCGGTGGAAAAGGTGCGGCTGAAGGGGAATTCCCGCACGATGTTAGGGCCGATCGCCTAATGTGTTGCAGGAACTAAAGTTAGAACGAGGAAGGGCTTCCGGAATGGGCAGTGCGGCGCTTCAGTTTGGAACCAAGAAAGAGAAATCGGAACGGCACCCTTTGTGCATTAGTTCCGGTGTCGCGGAAACCGGCAAGATAAGCGCGGGCCGCGGCAACGGAAAACGAAAGGAAGTCATGCGCAAACCGCCTACAACTGACAATATCGGCCGTAGGGCCACAGACGTACAGGGGTCGCTTGCGCTTGAGCCACAATTTTCCCTCAAGAAATCACAAAACCCATCCGAACAGGAACATAACCTCGTGCCCGCAACCGCTTCGCTCACTGCAACCTCCTACCAGCCCCAAAAGAAGAATGGCGTTAAAGCGCCGCCCGTGGCTCCGATTCCCTTAAACCCCCGTCCGCAATCTCCCGGCCCAGTTCAGCCTCTGAGATCGGTGGCACAAGACTTTCAGATACTTTCGGTACCGCAAGTTTCGCGGGACCACGCTGTCAACAACGCGTCCGCCCAGCCAAGCGTCCACGGACTGGTGACGCGCGAAGAGGAAGAACGCTTCGCCAAAAGAGACAGGGTCGTACTCGAACACCTACCCCTGGTGCGGGTCATTGCCGTTCGGGTTCACGAGAACCTTCCGGTACACGTCGATCTTGACGACCTGGTTCACGCTGGGATCATGGGCCTTTTCGATGCAGCCACCAAGTTCGATGCCGACAAGAACGTAGCCTTTTCGTCCTACGCAAAGCATCGGATCAAGGGCGCGATCCTCGACAGTCTGCGCCAACTCGACTGGGCCAGCCGCGACCTGCGCCGCCGCCACAAACAGGTGGAACAAGCCACCCGCGATCTGGCCGGCGAGCTACAGCGCAATCCGACGGAAGCCGAGATTGCGCAGCGAATGGGCGTTGAGGTCGACCGTTGGCGTCAAATGATGCTAGATCTCCGCAACGTCGGCCTAGTTTCCGCCTCTACCCGCGCCCAAGAAAACGACGATATGCCGGCGCCGGATTTTCCCACGCATCCCGACTCTCATCCGGATACGATGTGCGCCAAAGAAGAACTGAAGAGCCTGCTCCGCACCGCGCTGGAGACGCTGCCGGAGCGCTACCAACGCGTCGTACTGCTTTATTACGCCAACGAGTTGACGATGAAAGAGATTGGCAACATGCTGGGCATCAACGAAAGCCGCGTCTCGCAAATCCATAAGGCGGCGCTCGAAAAGATGGCCAACGCCTTAGGCCAAGCCGGCATCAGCTCCGCCGCCGCGTTCTAAAAGAGCGCGGTAGGCGCCTATTTCACTTCGATCGCGAAGGGCATCCAGCGCAACATGCCGCCCTGCGTTAAGGCAGGCTTCAGCGCTCTCCGCACTGCGTTTAGTTTCTCGATTGAGTCTTGTCCTACGATCGCGGACTGAATTAGCTGTTGCCGCGATTGAGCGCCAACTTCACCCTCGCTAAACCACTTGCGCCAGGCGTTGTCTGGTGCCGGGTAGGGATAAAGCCGCAACTCCTCCTGATCCCCCAGCTTCATTTTCTTGCGCAATTCTCCGACTGCCGCGTTTAGTCCGCCCAAGTTATCCGTCAGGCGCTTTGCATTGGGATCGCTGGCAATCCAAGCGCGCCCTTCGGCCAGCGGGGCTATTTCTTCAACCTTTGCTTTTCGCCCCTCCGCCACCCGCGCGAGGAAGCTACGGTAGCTTTCGTCCACTCCTTCACGCAGTTTCAGCAGCGCGATCGGGCTGAGCGGCCGATCTTCCACGTCAATATCCGCATTCTGGCCCCGCTTCAACATATCCTTGGTCAAGCCCAGCTTGTCGTAGAGACCCTTCACGTTCGGCTTACCGTATACGACACCAATCGAACCCGTAATGGTGCTGGGGTAGGCCGTAATGGGGTCCCCTGTTACCGCCATGTAGTAGCCGCCGCTAGCGGCCACGTCAGACATGGAAACCACCACGGGCTTGGCTTTGCTTAGCTCCCTTAGGGCGGCTAGCAGTTCGTCGGAGGCAATCGCATCGCCTCCAGGCGAATCGATCCGCAAGATTACGCCGCTGTAGTCGGAATCCTTCTTTAAGTCCTCGACTTCTCGAATGAACTTTCGGCTCGCAATCATCTCTTCGTCGCCAAAGCCGCCGAGCTCGCCTCGGATGATATCCCCTTCGGCTACCAGAAAGGCAACTTTGCCCTTCTTTGGGTTCACCCATGCCCCCCGCACTTGCTTGCGGTATTCACGGGCGCTAACGCGGTCCTTGGACGAAATGTTCAACTTGCGGCCTAACTCTTCGAAGAGTTGGTTTTCATACTCAAGACGATCGACTAGTTTCGCTTCCAGCGCCTTCTTCGCCAAATACGGGCCCTCGTCAATGCGCTTCAGGACCTCCGCTTCGCTCTTCTTTCTGCCTTGCGCAATCCCGCTAACCAGAACCTTATACATGCCGTCGAGAATGGCCCCCAGCGACTCTTTGCTCTCCGGACTCATCGAAGTCTTCGTATAGGAATCGCCGAAATCCTTAAACTTGCCTGCATGGACGATTTCCATCTGCACGCCTAGCTTGTCAAGCGTGTTCTTGTAATACATACGCTCGGCCCGCAGGCCCTTTAGATCGAGAATATCCTCTTCGACCATGGAGATCCGATCCGCGACCGTCGAAAGAAAGTACTCCTTCGTACCCGGGCTTCGCAGAAAAGCGTAAACCGGCTTACCACTCTTTTTGAATTCGGCGAGCTGTCCGCGGATCTCCTCCGCCTTGGCCCATCCGATCGCCAGGCGGGCTGGCTCCAGGACAATCCCCTTGATCTTGGAGTCCCCCGCGGCCCGCGCCAACATCTGGCGAATCTCCAGAATCGAAAGCGGCGTCTGGGCGTCCAGCCAGGGCAAGGGAAACTCGTCACCGGGCCGTTCGCTAATAGCGCCTTCCAAACGTAGAACCAGCATGGCTTCCGAAGGGGTCTCCGGGGCTGTCTTCGTGGCCACGCGAAGCAGCGCGAAGACCACGATCACGGAGGCCAAGCCGGCAAACAGAATGCCGCAAAGAATACCGAGCAGGAACTTCTTCATTCTCCTACTAGGATACGGTCAAAGCGCCGGCTCACTTCCTGAAGGTACGCCGCGTCGCCTCCGCGCAGCTCGACGGTGGCCACGCCTCTATACCCAATCTCGCTAAGGGCGGAATGAACTTGTTTCCAATCGATCTCGCCGTCCCAAAGGTCGGTAAACTCCGCCACACGGCTTTTGAACTTGAAATCCTTGATGTGCAGCTTCGCAATGCGTTTTACGCCAAGCGACCGGATCCAGTCCTGCGGATAGCCAAAGAGCGCCATGTTGCCCACGTCGAGGTAGGCCTTCAGATACGGGGACTTGAATTCATCCACGTAGCGAGCCATCTCCAGCGGGCTAAGCAGGAACTTGTTCCAAACATTTTCCACCGCGATCACAACCTTCGCCTTTTCGGCCGCCGGAAGCAGTTGACGGATCTCAGCCTGGCTTTTCTTCCACGCGTCCTCGTAGCCGGCATTCGGACCCACCACGGCGGGCACCAACAATACCGTACTCGCGCCCCAGGCTTGTGCGTTCCGAATACTAGTACGCATGCCTTCGCGCCCACGCTCGACCACCGCAGCATCGCTCGAGTTCAAAGGATTGTTCCAGTGAGCCATATTCATGACGCCATGAATCTTCAGCCCCGTATCGGCGGCGGCCTTGGCGATCTCGGCTTCTTCTTTCGCCTCCGCCGCGGTACCCATCTCCAGGTGCGTAAAACCAGCGGCTTTGGCTACCTCAAACTTTGCCTTCCAATGAGGAAGCTCCTTGGGCAGCATGCCGCCGAGAACAGCTTTCTCGATGGGCAGGCGCGAGGCGGCATTTAAGTTCGTGGCGAAACCCGCCACTGCGGTGGCGCTTAGGAATGTACGGCGATCCATATTGGATTCAGTTTTTCACAAAATGGGCACTCAACCCAAAAGCCAATCGGTAAATTCGTTCTCGCCATGCACGTCCGTCAATCTTTGATCCCGGCTCTGGAAGCGGTAAGTAAGCTTTGTGTGGTCCACTCCCATAAGTCGCAATAGCGATGCGTGGATGTCGTGGATGGTTTTCGGTTGATCCACCGCGCGGAGGCCAAATTCGTCCGTCGCGCCTAGCGCGCGTCCACCC
The DNA here is from genome assembly GCA_964387685.1 of uncultured Bryobacter sp. Classification (GTDB taxonomy): domain Bacteria; phylum Acidobacteriota; class Terriglobia; order Bryobacterales; family Bryobacteraceae; genus Bryobacter. Next base: position 210,862 of record CAYLXK010000003.1, on the reverse strand, counting down.
TTGATGCCGGCGCCGGCCATCCACAGCGAGAATCCATATGGATGATGGTCCCGGCCGTTGGCGCCCTCGGCCAGCGGGGTGCGGCCAAACTCGCTGCTCCAAACGACTAGCGTCGAATCGAGCAATCCTTTCGCCTTCAGGTCTGTCAGCAAAGCCCCAATGGGCTGGTCGGACTTCTTGGCCATCTTGTTGTGGGATCCTAGCAAGTCGTTATGGGCGTCGTCCCAATCATCACCCAGGTTCGTTCCAAAAAACAGCTCGACAAAACGAACGCCCCGCTCCACCATCCGGCGGGCCAGTAGACACTTCCGCCCGAAGTCATCTGTGTACGCCTCACCGATTCCGTAGAGTTTGCGCGTGGCGTCGGATTCCTTTGAAATATCCACGGCGTCGGGCGCCTCACTCTGCATCCGGAAGGCGAGTTCGTAAGACTTGATCCTCGCGTCCAACGTAGAGTCCTCTTCCCGGCTCGCAAAGTGTTGGCGGTTCATCGTGTCGATAAAGTCGAGCGTGTTGCGCTGCGCCGCGGGGCTAACGCCCTCCGGCGTCTTCAGATTGAGCACCGGGCTTTGGCCGGTGCGAAACATCGTTCCCTGATAGGCAGCGGGCAGATAGCCCGAGCCGTAGGCCCCCGCGCCGGACTTCATCGCGCCATCGCTCATCACCACGAAAGCGGGCAGGTTCTGGTTCTCTTGGCCCAGGCCGTAGACAATCCACGAGCCGAGCGAGGGCCGCCCCGGAAATTGGGAGCCCGTGCAACGCAGGAACATCGCCGGGGCATGATCGAAAGCATCGCCATGGCAAGATCGGACCACCGCCAGATCGTCCGCGTGCTTGGCCATATGCGGAAACAGCTCGGAGATCTCCAGCCCCGATTGGCCGTGTCGAGGAAACTTCCAGGGCGAGCCGCGCATCAAGGCCTTGCGGAAATCGATACGCGAGGTCTTCAAGCCCTGCGCAAAGCTGGCTGGAATCGTTGTGCCGGATAGCCGGGCCAGCGTCGGCTTCGGATCGAAAGTATCGACGTGGCTCACTCCGCCATGATTGAAGATGTAAATCACGCTCTTGGCTTGAGCGGCCGCCGCTTGTACTCCGGGCGACAGCAGATTGGCCAGCGCCAGGCTGCCGAAGCCTTTGCCCGCCTTCAAGATTGCTTCTCTACGATTCAACATGTTCTTCCTCAATCGACATACAGAAACTCGTTGATATTGAACAGGCCACGGGCCAGTTCCGCCAGCGCCGCCTCTCGATTTGGCATCTGTGTCTGCTGTTTGGCCAAGAACGCTTCCGCGTTGGCGCGTTCGTTGGGCCGGGGATCGCGTCCGAGGGTCATGCGCCACGCAGTGGCAATCGAATCCTCCGCAGTCGCCGCCTTGACCGCGAGTGCCTGTGCTTGCTTCATCGTGAAGGCGCCATTCAGCAGCGAAAGGGACTGCGGCGCCGTCGTCGACGAATCTCGTCGCGAACAACTCAGCACTCCTTCGGGACGATCGAAGGCCTCCAGCAAGGGCATTCTAAAATTTCGGCGGCTGATCATATAAATCGAGCGGCGCGTATGTTCCCGGGCATCCTCGGTGACGATCCAGGCGTTGTTGATTGGCTGGCTCATTCCATAGAGCTCTTCGGCCTCGAGCGGCGGCACGACCGGACGCCCGAACATTTTCAGGTTTAGCGTACCCGCGCCCTGCAAAACGCTGTCCCTCACCTCTTCGGCCTCCAGTCGCCGCCTGGAAAAGTACGAAAGAAACGCGTTCTCGGGATCCTTTTCCAGCGCCTGGAGGCTGGGCCTGGCGGCTTGCCGGAATGTGGCGGAGGTGAGCAGCAGACGCTGCACAGCCTTGATGGACCACTTGCGATTCTGGAACTCTACAGCAAGCCAATCCAGCAATTCCGGATGAGAAGGTTCTCCCGCCCGCGTGCCGAAATCGCTCGAGGTGGCCAGCAAGCCTTTGCCGAACAAATACTGCCAAACGCGATTGGCCATCACGCGCGCAGTAAGCGGATTCGAAGGGCTCGCAATCCACTCCGCCAAGGCCTTGCGGCGATAGCTGGTCTCCGCCGCGGCCGGCGCTTCCGGAACGTCTCCGCCGCCGAGCGCGCTGAAGAATCCCGGGCCAACCTCTTCATTTTTGCCTGGGACAAATACCTTTGGGCTCTCGCGGCTCATGTCGATCGCACCAGGGGAAAAGGGACCCGGTCCGTAGTTTTTGTACAGGCCCACCAGCCGCCGCTCGAGCTTATTTAGACGCTCTTGTTCGTCTTTCGAGAGCCGGCTGAACACAAGATCGTCTGTGGGCTCGACGGCCTTCATGTGCATCTCGGTCAGGACTTTCTGCTGCGGAGTCCTTTCGTCGTCCGGCGTCGCAAACGCTTTCACTACTTCCGGCCCTAGCTTTTCCAGGCGTTGGTCCCGAATGAATTTACGATGCGGTTCGAGCAGGGCCGCCAACTGAGCGCCGATCTCGTATAGACGGAAGGTCCGGGTATTCTCGCTTAGGTCGTAGCCGCGGGCATTGTTGTAATGCAGAAAGACCCGGCTTTTCATCAAAGGCGCAAAGATGGCCCGCATGCGGTAGTAGTCGCGCTGCGGGATCGGGTCGAACTTATGATCGTGGCAGCGCGCGCAGGAGGCGGTGAGGCCGAGGAAGACGCTCGATGTGGTGTCTACGAAATCCGTTAACTGCTCTTCCCGGTTGATGTCCTCCACCTTGTAAAGCATGTCCCGATTGGTACCGACCGTAAAGTACCCCGTCCCTTGCTGGCGTTCCGGTTCTTCCGGGTAGATTTCATCGCCGGCAATCTGTTCTTTGATGAACTGATCGTAGGGCTTGTCGTCATTGAAGGCCTTGATCACGTAATCCCGGTAACGCCAGGCGTAGAGCAGGTAGGGGTCCTGCTCGAAACCCGACGTATCGCCGTAGCGCACGAGGTCAAGCCAGTGCTTGCCCCACTTTTCGCCATAGCGGGGGCTTGCCAGCAAACGGTCGATCAGCTTTTCGTAGGCGTCGGGAGCGGGGTCGCTAAGGAAGGCTTGCGTCTCAGCATAGGTGGGGGGCAAGCCGTGTAGAAGGTAGCTCACCCGGCGGATCAGGGTAGCCCGGTTGGCCTCCGGGGCCGGTGCGAAGCCGGCTTGCCCTAATTTGGCCAGTACAAATCGATCCACATCGTTGCGCACCCAGGGGTTGGTGTTAGCGGGAATCTTTGGCGCCGCGGGCGCCCTAAAACTCCACCATTTCGATTCCACCTTTGGCGCGTCATTCCACTTCGCGCCGCTGGCAATCCACTCTTTGATCAAGGCAATGTCCGCGGCAGCCAGTGCCCCCGTGGGTGGCATCTTCACCCTGCCGGTATAAGTGATCGCGGCGAGCAGCTTATCTTTGTGTCGGAGAACATCCTCCGTACCCGCCAGCCTCACGCCGGCCAGCTGCAACTTCTCGCTGTGGCATTGCTGGCAGTTCTTGCCAATGAGCGCGACGGCTGCCCCGGGATCGGCGATTACGGGCAGGCTTAAGGAGAAAAGAAACAGGTAACGCGCAAGCATAATCTTGACGCGCCCATTACATCACTTTCGGACTGCACCCGTGCGCGTCCCGCCCGGACTAAAGCGGAGAGCCTGATCGTAGCCGGTCATCTCCAGATACCCGTCTCCACGATGACTGCCCGAAACCGCCATCGCGCCTTCCCAATAGCTGGGCGTCAACTTTGAGGGACTGAGTAGCTCCTGTTGATCGAACCGCGCTGCCATCGTCAGCTCCATCTTGAGCCTAGGCACTTCGATCTGCCATTCCACCGGATACTCCTTCCAGCGCCTCCGTGGCGTCAGACGAAATTCCTCCCGCGCTAAATGGAGGCCACCTCCCTCCTCATCGACAAAGGTCCCGGCGGAAAACTCGCTGGTCTTCCCGTCTTTTCTTCGTAAGCGATACAGCATCAACTCGGTGGCATCTTCCAACTGAATCGAGAACCAATCCCAACCCGCCAAGTCCGCGTCGAGCTCGCTAGAAAAAATCTCGTGGTCCATCCAGGAATCGCCCTCCACGGCAAAACGCTCGGTGCCCAAGCGAATTTCACCCGAGGTCGCCAGCCGCGTGAAAGAAATGTAGTGCGACGCCTGCCCCACCAGCGGGCCCTTTTGGCTCAGGCCCCTTTTGCCATGGATGACGGGCGGCTTGGCCGGCTTCAGATCGAGGGAGAACCCAAAACGCGAGTCGACCGCCTCCAGGCGGTGCCTTTCCGGAGTGAGCGAACAAAGCCAATTGCCGTTCCAGATCCGCTGCCGCTCGGCATCCACACCCGCGATCCCGGGACCCGTTCTATTCAATCGCTCGGCGTGGAGGAAACGCTTTCCTTCGATATCGCTTAAAGCCAAGTGCGCCATCCAGGCGTCGCGCGTGGCCCAGACGCTGGTCCGCTTCATTACTTTCTCCAATGCCTGACGGAAGAAGGTCAGCTCGAACCCGAATCTTCTGCCTTGCGCGCTCGCCAGGTTCCCGGTGTAGTACCACCACTCAGTCTGGAACTCCGGGTGCGCAAAATGATCCCGGGGAAACTCATACTTCCAACCGGGAAGCGCCTTCATGAAGGGCACGGTGGCAATAAAATCGCGGCGTCTCATTCTTCGTGCAACACCTCAATGGGATTCAGGCTGGTCGCCATGCGCGCGGGATACAGTCCTGCCAATACCGTCGCCGTCCAAACGAAGAGCAAGGCGCTAAGGAGTGCCGCGACGGGGAGATGAAATTCAATCGTCCACCCGAAGCTCTGCTTGTTGATCACGAAGATCAACACCAGGCTCAACACGGCGCCCACCGTTACGCCTAGAATTTGGGAGAACAAACCAATAAAGCCGGCCTCGAACAGCACGAGCTTGCGAATCTGGCCTGTCGAAGCGCCCAAAAAGCGAAGCAGGCCGATCTCTCTTCGCCGGTCGATGATCAGCGCCAGCATCGCGCCGGCCACGCCCACCACGGCGACAAAGATGGCTACTGCCTCCAGCGCATAGGTGACGGCGAAAGTTTGGTCAAAAATTCGAACGGCTTCCTGCCGCAGGCTCGCGTTTTCAAATACGACGATCCTCCTAGGCGCATAGGCGGCCTCGATCAGCGGTTTCAACTTCGCTCGATCCGTGCCGCTCTTTAGATAAACAGCCAGGTTCGACGGCTCGTCGTTTGGCAGATAGCGGCGCATCGCATTCCGGTCCAGAATCACGTAACCGTTTTCGCTCGAGTAGTCGAGGAAAATTCCCACCACGCGAAAATTAACGCGGGCGCTCCCCACCGGCAGCTCGATGCGATCGTTCAGGCGCAAGCCATGCTTTTCGCTAAAGGGTTCGCTAATCATGACTCCCTCGCCCGAGAGCATACTGGGGATCGCCTCCGCCATGTTTCCGGCATGCAGCGTGGTTCGTCCGTAGCGCATTTGCGCCTTCACGTCGCCCGCCGCCAGTGTCGCGGGCAATCCCCGGAAGCGAATCGAATAAGCGCGAAAACGATCCACCGCCTCGACGCCCGGCAACGCCTCGATTTTGCTCGCGACTTCTTCTGCGATCGTGGGGTGCCGGTCCATGGCGGCCTCTCCTGCCGGCCTCAAATAAAAATCCGCGCGAATCTGCCGGTCCAGCCACGTGAGCATGGTCTCCCGAAAGCTGCCTACCATGATGCCGACGCTGGTCATCATGGCCACGGCAGTGGCCAGAGTTGCCACCAGGACGCTGGACCTGCGCAAGGCCCCTTTTAAGCTCCGCCCAGCCAGCAAACTTTCTACGCCGAAGCGCCCAGCCAGCAGCCCGCTGCCTCGGCTTACCAACCATGGCGCCAGCAAGGCCGAAGACGCAATCAGTGCCAGCGTTGAAAGATAACCGCCGAGGGGAAGCCGCCAGATGGGAGGAAGTTGCGATAATCCGCCCGCTACCGCCGCCATTGCGAGGGCGATCCAAGCCTGTGTGCCGCTGGTTTCGCGAGCCACCGTATCCACCCGCCCTCGCGCCATCGCTTCCGTTGGAGGCACTTGCCCGGCCTCGAGGGCCGGAGCCAAAGCCGCTGCCAGCGAAGTCGCTACTCCCGTTGCCAGGCTGAGCGCCGCTGCGCCCAAATCAAAGCGAATCGGCGCTGGCGTCGAAGATACATACAAAGCCTGCACCGTCAAACCCACCAACTGCACTGCGCCTTCCGCCAACACCCTTCCTAGGACAAGGCCAAGCAGGCCACCCACCACGCCGAACCAAGCCGCTTCCAGCAGAAAACCCGTCGTCACCAAAGTTTTCGTCCCGCCCACGGCCCGCACCACTCCAATTTCCGCTCGGCGCCGCACCACGGACACGCTAATCGTGTTGTAAATCAAAAACGCGCCCACTAGCAGCGCGATGTAGCTCAGAACTCGCAAGTTCCAGCGAAAAGCCGCCAGCATCTTTCGGTTTTCGTCTTTCCGCGCCCCAATCGGCCGTATGCTCAAACCGGCATCGAAGTGTCCTTCGAGCGTGCTTACCCAGCGGTCGACATGCACCTTTTCCTGTTCGGGTAGCTCGATCAGGATGCGATCCAGCCGGCCGGCGCGCCCTGTCACTGTCTCGGCATCCTCAATGTCCAGCAGCACCACATCGCCATTAAGCTGTTTGGAATCGAGAACGCCTAGCACTCGCAATCCAAGCGGCGTGTCGTTCACTTGCAGTTGCACGGTCTGGCCTGCCACAGCAAGTCCCTCACTCACATAGGCGCCACGTTCTCCCGGCTGCAAATCCAAAGGCTTTTGCGCTACCCGGCCATCGCTCAACTCGAGCGCGCTTCCGATCACATCCACTCCCACCAGCGGCACTGTCTTTCGGTCGTTCAGGCGCGCGAAGTCTTCAATACGCGGCGATAGCCGCAATGCATAGGGCAGCGTCGCCAGCTTCCCCAACGTCGCCACCGGCACCCCGCCTGTGGCGGTGATTTCAATATCGTCCCGGCCGCCTACAGTCTCCAAGCTGCTTTGAAAGCTGCCCGCCGCGGCATCGCCCGCCAGATCCATCGCGAAAATCACCGCGACGCCAATGGAGATCGAGAATAGCGTTAGGAGCGTCCGCCCGGGCTCGGACCACAATGGGCGAAGGATGAGGCGGAAAAGCAAACGTCCCATCCGGTTAGGCGTTCACCATCAGCCCGTCTCGCATTTCCAGGGTGCGATTGGCCACGCGCGTCGAATCAAGGGAGTGCGTGGCCATCAGAATCGCGGTTCCGAAATCCCGCGTGGCCCGGCCCAGCAGATCCAGGATTAGATTTCCGGTTGTCGTATCCAGGTTCCCGATCGGCTCATCGGCCAACAGCAGCTTGGGTTGGTGTACCATCGCACGCGCGATGGCCACCCGCTGCATCTGGCCCCCCGAAAGCTGGTGCGGCATTCGGTGCGCCTCTGGCGAAAGTTCTACCCAATCCAGCACCTCCAACGCTCTTGGCCTTGGGTTTTCCTGCCCCGCCAACAGGAGAGGAAGCTCCACATTCTCCACGGCGCTGAGTGTCGGCAACAATTGAAAGTTCTGAAAGATAAAGCCCACCTTTGTGCGCCGTAGCGCGGTAAGCTGCGCGTCGTCCAGCGTGCCAGTTTCGGCGCCATCGACTTTGACGCTTCCCGAGGTGGGGAAATCCATTGCGCCGGCCAGGTTCAACAGGGTCGACTTCCCGCAGCCACTCCTGCCAATGAGCGCAACAAACTCTTTGGGCTCCAGGCTCAAGCTCACGCCGCGCAGGGCGGCTACAGTTTGGCCTTGGGCCTGATAACGTTTCGATACGTCCCGAACTTCTAAGATCGCCACTCGGTCTTTAGATTCCCCCACTACTTCGATAAGGTTAAAAGAATGGCCTTCATTCTTGCGTCGAATTCGGAAACCATTGGGCTCTTAATTCAGATGCTGCTCGTCTTTGGCGCGGCTAAGTTTTTGGCGGAGGCGGCCGAAAAACTTGGCCAGCCCGCCGTAGTCGGCGAGTTGATCGCGGGAGTTGTCATCGGCCCCAGCGTCCTGAATTGGGTGCAACCGAACGAGTTCCTGAGCGTGTTCAGCGAACTGGGCGTTCTTTTCCTATTGTTTCAGGTCGGACTTGAACTGAAGGATTTCCGGCTCACGCGGGTAGGCTGGGATGCTGTTTTCATCGCCATCCTCGGAGTGATCGTACCCTTCTTTCTGGGGCGTCAGATCATGACCGCGCTGGGTTACCCCAGCATCGAGGCCACCTTCGTCGGTGCCAGCATGGTGGCTACTAGTGTCGGCATTACCGCGAAGGTGCTGGCCGATCTTGGTCTGCTGAACGCGCGGGCGTCCAAGCTGATTCTGGCGGCGGCCATTATCGACGACGTGCTGGGCCTTATCGTCCTAGCCGGTGTTTCCGGGCTGGCCAAGGGATCCGTCAACTACATCGAACTGGCAGCAACAGCCGTACTCGCCGCTGGCTTCACAATCATCGTCGCGCAGTTTGGCATGCGGGCCTTTGAACGAATCGTGCCTCGGGTCGACCGTGGCATGACCAGTTCCAAGAGCCAGTTCATACTTTCGATCCTGTTGCTGTTTGGGCTTTCCATTCTGGCCAGCCAGGCGGGCGTCGCCGCCATTATTGGCGCGTTTCTGGCGGGTATGGCGCTGGCCTCTAGCGTTAGCCACGAAACAAAGGAGCAAGTGCAGGGCGTTACCGAATTTTTGGTGCCCTTCTTTCTCGCCGGTATTGGCCTCCACATGGATTTGAGCGTTTTCCGCGATCCATCGACCCTGCGGGTGTGCGCTTTGATTCTCGCCGCGGCCGTTGTGTCCAAGCTGTTAGGCTGCGGTCTGGGTGCCTTTCGCCTTGGCTTCCAGGATGCCGCGCGAGTGGGCGTGGGGATGATCCCGCGCGGAGAGGTTGGCATGGTCGTCGCCCAGATCGGACGCAGCCTCGGTGTGATTCCGAACAACGTCTACGCGGTTGTGGTCTTCATGTCGATCGCCACCACCATGATCGCCCCGCCGCTTTTGAAACTCGCTTATCGCGATATGATCGCGAATGCTAAAGAGCCCCCGCCGGACCTGGAGCCGACGCAATCCCTTTGATAATTTGGCTCGCCCGCTCAAACAACATTGCCGTCTCATTGCCGCAGCCGATGAATAGCATGCCCTTTTCCTTCCAGAACTGCATCAGTTCCAGGCTCCGGTTGTGGGTACCAGGCGCGATACCCCGCTTCAGACACGCGTCCCGCACCTGCTCGCAAGCCGCAATGAACTTCGGGTTCTGAAACTCGCCTGGTATGCCCAGCGCCACGCTTAAATCCGCCGGTCCAATCATCACCACATCCACGCCAGGCACATCCAACAGCGCGTCCATGTTCTCGATCGCAGCCACCGTCTCGATTTGCAGCACCACCAGCGTTTCGGCGTTGTAGTGCTCAATCGCCTGGGGAATCGTCACCGCCGCATAGTCGTAGTTCACCGGCGTCAAGCCATAACCGCGCACGCCGGCGGGCGGGAACTTCGTCCATGAAATCGCCTGCTGCAATAGTTCCGGAGATTCCACCCTCGGAAAAATCACGCCGTGTGCGCCGACGTCCAGCGCCCGCGCCACCAACGCATATTGCAGGTCGGCCACACGCACCAAGGGAGTGAAACCCACATACGGTGCAATGCGGCATAGGTCCTGCACGGTTTCCAGATCGAAGCCGCCGTGCTCGGTGTCGATGAAGGCCCAGTGGAATCCAGCCGCCGCTAGTAGCTTCAATACCTCGGGGGACCGCAGTTGGCCAAAGCCAGTGCCATATTGGCATTTGCCCTGCTTTAGGGCCTCTTTAACTAGGTTTTTTCTTAGAGCCACAGTATTTCCGTATTTCGCGTTTTAGCTTCTCAGCCTAGCACCAGCACATGATGATCGTGGCAGCCATGATGAATGTTCTCGAGGATTGTCCCGACGAAGTCAAGTCCAAAATCGCTCAGCAGAGCCAACATCGAATAGTGCCTCTCCTGCAAGTGCCCGTCGGGGGCCAATCGGAAGCTAATATAGGCCGCCTGTCTCCGGGCCTGTTCGTCCTTGCGAAGAACTTCTCTCACGATCTTCGATTTGTTCTTCGCGAATTGAAAGCGAATCTTGGCGCGGGAGTTCTGTGAGGCCTCCCGGAGCGTGGGGTCGAAGGCCTCCAGCTCAGTTTCCAACTCTTGAATTGCCCGCTCCACCCGACTTTCCGTATCCTCCAGCCGGGCCATCAAGCTCGGAGGAATTAGCCGGTATGCAAATGCCCAGCGCACTTCCGCCTCCGAGCGCAGCACTTCCTGATGACGCAGGCGGTAGCGGCTTAGAATCTTTGCCGACTTCCCGTCCACCACGGTAAAGAACGCCCGCGGCAGCATCACGGGCATCCTTCCGAGTAACTCGCGGTAGATTACCTCGCTTTGGGCGAAATAGGCAAGCTCACCAGGTCCCGCAATCAGCGCCACCGTCGGAAAGAGCCAGTCCTGCCAAACGGGCCGGAGCAGCGCGTTCGGAGACAATTCGGCTCCCATCCTCGGCAATTCTTCGCTACTCCAAGTTTCCCCTCGATCTGAATAACGCTCCCCATCGAATTTAAGTTGGCGTCGCACGCCGTCCTGCAGACGAAAAAACAACGAGGTATGCCCGCGCTCGAAATGCACCTGCGCATGGTAGCCCGCTTTTGCAAGAGCTTGACTTCGAGTCGCCAGCGCTTCGCTCAATCGCGGGGAGGCCTCAGCGGCCATTTCAAGAAACGGAACGCCAACGGCGCGTAGCTCGGGTTCGAGTGGGTCGGCAAAGAGCATCCCCAAAGGTCCGAGCAGCTCCTTTAGCAAGCCCAAAAACGCTTGGCCGAAAGTGGCTCCGTTCCAGTAGTGCCGCTTGGCAAGGGCACCAACCTCTGCCGAGAGCGATAGCTTTTCCGGTAATCCTTCCAAGACGTGCAACCCCGCCGGACGACCGTCGGAGGCGGCCTTGACGGTTACCGTTTCGCCCCATAAAGCCGCGCTCCGTACCTCTTCAACGTCGTGATCCTCCGTTGCGAGCCAAAAAATCGGCACCGTCGGGTGGCCTGCGGCACTCCGTTCCCGAGCCAGAGCGACCGCACTCAGGGCCTTATACAAGGTGTAAACGGGACCTCCAAATAGACCCACCTGCTGCCCGGTCAGCACGGCCGCCGTCCCTTCCTGGGATAGCAGGTCCAGGCTTGGATTGCCAGAATTTGAACGCCGTAGCGCCTCTACTACTCTGGCCCGCCTTTCCGCAGGGTAGGCAAGAGCCGCTTCTGCACGGTCCAGCGAGCCCGCATCGGATGGATCGTGCTGGAAAAAAGAGGCTACGCGCGGATAATCATATAGATAATCCACGAACAACTGGCTGCTGCCAGGCAGGTCGGAGTGGCGAATACACACTCCATGCGCGTTCATCGTCTCCAAAGGCGTACCCTCGTACTGTACCAATACCTTCCTTGAAAGGACTTCTTTTAGGATGGTCTGGGAAAGTTTGCTACCTTTCGATGCAGGTACCCTACTTGACCGATTCCGAATTCCAACTTCACTGCGATCTCGCCTTGACCGACCTCAACAAGGCATTGCTCGACGCTGCGGACCGTTGGGAGTTCGAACCGGACTTCCAGGCCGGCGCCCTCAAAATCGAATTCGAGGATCCGCCTGAAAAATTTGTCGTTAGTCCGAATTCCCCGGTCCGGCAGATTTGGGTGAGCGCGCGCGTGAAAAGCTACAAGCTGGATTGGAATGCTGCTGCCGGCACCTTTGTGCTGCCCGCCACCACACAAACTCTCAAACAGTTGATTGCCGACCTGATCGGCCAGCGGGTGGGAGAAAGCGTTTCGCTTTAATGCCCGGGGTCTATGTTTCCTACCCCTTTTGTGCGCAGAAGTGCACCTATTGCAACTTTGCGTCCGGGGTGTTCCCAAAAGAAACGGAGCCCCTCTATCAGGCCCGTCTTGAGCGCGAATTGGCCGAAGCCGAATGGACTTGGACTCCGCAATCGTTATATATCGGAGGCGGCACGCCGAGTCTGTGGCCGCTACCGGGGCTCCAGGAAGTTCTCAATCGCATCCCCGGGCATCCTTGGTGCGAGGCTACCCTGGAGTGCGCTCCAGGTACCTTGAATCCCGAGCGGATTTCCGCCTGGAGGCAATTTGGCATCAACAGGGTGAGTCTTGGAGTGCAAAGCTTCGTAGAGCCGGAGCTACGCCGGACCGGGCGAAAGCACAGTGCCGAAATCGTGAGGCAGGATGTTGCCTGGCTGCAGCAGGGCGGTATCGAAAATATCAATCTCGATCTCATTGCGGGACTCGCGGGACAAACCTGGGAATCCTGGAATCATAGCCTCGACGAGCTGCTTCGTTTGTCCCCGCCCCATGCGAGCGTTTACATACTCGAGGTGGACGAGGATAGCCGCTTAGGGGCCGAAGTCTTGCTGAACGGAAATCGATATGGAGCGACTGACATCCCCTCGGAAGCCGCTCAGGTTGAATTCTACGAACGGGCCGTGGAGCGCCTACGCGAGGCGGGCTTATTCCGATATGAAATTTCAAACTTCGCCCTTCCCGGTTCGGAAAGTGCCCACAACTTAAAATACTGGCGTCTGGAGGAGTATCTTGGTTTTGGAGCCGACGCCCATTCCAATGCAGGCGGTCTGCGGTGGCGTAATCCGGAAGATCCGATGCGGTATGCCGGGGCCGCGACGCTTCCTAGAGTTTCAGAAGCGGCGGACCCCGCCACTGAGCGCTATTGGGTGGGGCTGCGCCTCAGCGAAGGCGTGGTTGATATTGGCGAGTACCCCGAGGAAGTTCGCCAATTGGAGTCCGATGGGCTGATCGAAAGATCTGGTGCCCGGATTCGCCTGACGCCGCGTGGCGTGCTGTTTTCCAACGAGGTCTTTGAAAAGTTCCTTCCCCATGCAACTCATTGATCTGCGCAGCGATACCGTTACCAAGCCCACGCCGGAAATGCGGGAGGCCATGGCGCGGGCCGAGGTTGGCGACGACGTCTACGGAGAAGATCCCACCGTAAACCGCCTAGAGGAGACTGCTGCCGCCTTGGTAGGCAAAGAGGCGGCCCTTTTCGTGCCCACAGGCGTCATGGGCAACACGATTGCTTTGAAACTTCACACCGAGCACGGACAGGAGATCATCTGCGACTCCCGTAGCCACATTTTGAACTACGAACTGTCGATGATGGCCTGGTTTGCCGGTTGTATTGCGCGCGCCATTCCCACGCCCGACGGGATTCTAGATTGGGATAGCGTGGAGCGGGAGTATCGCCCCCTCGGCCCGCACTGGGCTCCGACGGGTCTGATTGAGATCGAGAACACACACAATATCGGGGGCGGCCATTACTACCCCTTAGAGCGCATTGACGAAATTTGCCACCGTGCCCATGCCTTGGGGGTCCCGGTGCACATGGATGGCGCCCGCCTTTTCAATGCTTGCGTTGCTAGCCAGCTTGAGGCGGCAAGGCTCCTGCAAAACGTGGATACGGCCATGTTCTGCCTATCGAAAGGGCTGGGGGCCCCCGTCGGTAGTATGCTCGTGGGCGAGAAGCGCCTGATCGCACGTGCGCGGCACTATCGAAAGCGCCTGGGTGGCGGCATGCGCCAGGCGGGGATCTTGGCCGCCGCAGGTCTCTATGCTTTGGAATATCATCGTACCCGGCTTGCCGAAGACCACGCGAACGCACAGTTCTTGGCGACGGAACTATCCAAGCTGTCCGGTATCTCAGTACAACCGGATCGGGTTAGCACTAACATCGTGCTCTTCTCTACGCAGGGAATTCCGGTGGCGGCGGCCCAAATCTGTGAACGCCTCAAGGAAAAGGGTGTTCTAATGAGTCCCTTTGGACCGCACCTCATCCGGGCCGTTACACATTACGACTGCCCCCGAGCCCATTGTTACCAGGCAATTGAAATCATGAAAGATATCTGGAAAAGCTTATGAACCCTCTGCTGCGTCTGCCCTTCGAGATTCCGTTTGAACAGATCGAGGTTGCCCACATCGTGCCGGCAATCCGCGAACTCCTAGCGGAAAGCCAGGAAAGTTTGGACGCTCTGGGCGATTTCTCCGGCCCTCGTACTTTCGAGAACACGATGCTCGTATTCGACCGTTGCGCCGAAAACCTCGAGCACGCCATGGCCGTGGTGCGACACCTGGAATGCGTCTCCAATTCTCCTGAGCTACGGGAGGCAATCGAAGTCATCGAGCCAGAAGTGAGCGCGTTCTCCTCAGCCATACCATTGAATCCAAGGCTCTGGACCGCACTACAGGCAGTCCCCTCAGAGGGCCTATCGCCAGTCCAAAAGCGCTTTCTTAACAAGCAACAGGACTCTTTTCGCAGGCATGGCGCGAATCTCCTTCCAGAATTTAAGCGGCGCCTGCTTGATCTCGATGTCGAGCTACAGAAGTTATGCACAAAGTTTAGCCAGAACGTGCTGGATTCAACCAACGCTTTCGAACTGATTGTCGAAGAGGAAGCAAAGCTAAACGGCCTCCCCGAATCTGCCAAGCTGGCGGCCCGCGCCAACGCCGAATCCAAAGGTAAAGCTGGCTATCGCTTTACCCTCCAAGGTCCTAGCTATGTGGCGGTCATGACCTATTTAGATGATCGCGACCTCCGACGTCAAATCTGGGAAGCCTACAACCGAAGGGCCAGCGAGGCGCCGTTCGACAACCGCCATATTCTGAGGGAAATCCTCGCCCTACGCCGCGAAAAGGCTCACCTATTGGGTTTCTTCAATTTTGCCGACTTCGTTTTGGCGGATCGCATGGCCCAGCGGGGCGCGATTGCACGCGAGTTTCTCCACAAGCTAGAAACCGCTACCAGAGGCAAGTTTGCCGCCGAACATGAGGAGCTTGAGGAATTCCAATCCGGCCTGGAACCTTGGGATATCGGTTACTACGCAGAAAAACAACGCCAATCCCGCTTTGATTTTGACGAGGAGGCGCTTCGACCCTATTTTTCAGTTGAAAGGGTTGTCCAGGGGCTTTTCCAGATTTGTGAACGGCTATTCGGTATTCAGGTAAAGCAGATTCTCGATGCCAAGACATACGATCCAAAGGTCAGTTACTACGAAATCTGGTCTGAGGGACGTTTGGTGGGCGCCTTTTATGCGGACTGGTTCCCGAGGGAATCCAAACGAGGCGGTGCCTGGATGGAAGCCTTGCGAACGGGAGGACCTAACGCAGATGGGAGTTTTGAGCCCCATTTGGGGGTAATTTGTGGAAACATGACTGAGCCTGTCGCCGGGACTCCAGCCTTGCTCACCCATCGCGAGGTGGAGACTATCTTTCACGAGTTTGGCCATCTCCTCCACCATTGCCTGAGCGAAGTGGAAATTCGAAGCCTCAGCGGCACCAATGTGGCCTGGGATTTTGTCGAGCTACCCAGCCAGATTATGGAAAATTGGTGCTGGGAAAGAGAAGCACTAGATCTGTTCGCCCGGCACCATGAGACGAACGAACCCATTCCGGATCAACTCTTCCACAAGATGCGAAGCGCGCGAAATTTTCGTGCGGCGTCGGGCCAAATGCGCCAACTAGCCTTCGGCACCGTTGACCTCGCCCTTCATATCGATTTCGATCCCAAGACGGAGATGGATCCGGTAGAATTCGCAAATTCAGTAATTCAGAAATTCACGCCTATGCCCCTACCCACAGACTATGGCATGATCCTAGCGTTTAGCCACCTTTTTTCCTCACCGATAGCCTACGCGTCTGGCTATTACAGCTATAAGTGGGCGGAGGTACTGGACGCGGATGCATTCTCCCGCTTTCAAGAAGAGGGATTACTGAACGAGGCGACCGGTCGGCAGTATCGAAGCAACATACTCGCAAAAGGCAATAGTGAAGAGCCAACTGACCTTTTCCGTGCCTTCATGGGACGCGACCCCGATCACTCTGCCCTGCTAAAACGATTTGGGCTCGTCTGATTTTCAATTATTCTGATATTCTGAAGGAATGCCAGAGTTGTTCCTGCAGATGGGGAAGCGCGGGACCATTGTAGTGCCTGCGAAACTAAGGAAGCGTCTAGGGCTAAGCGACGGCTGCTTTCTTTTGCTTACCGAAAAGCCCGACTCCTTTGAAATCCAGTTGGCAAGACTGGAGCTGGCGGAGCCCGACGGGCGACGCAGGCAAGCCTCCTCTATTCTTTCCAGTGCCCAAAATCTGGGAGAGTATTTGGCGGCGATAGAAGAGGTTCGCCGGATGGGGCTGGAACCGGAAGAAATCCCACATGAACGATTCTCTAGCTAGCGCTGGAGGCTCGCAAAAGGCATTCTAGAGAGATATGTATCTAAAGATCCTGGCCCACCCGGTCTTCATTAATCTGAATTTTCACATGCCGATGATTGTGGACCTCTCGCATCCGCTTATCATGTTGTCGGGAGATAACGGATCCGGAAAAAGTACTCTTCTGCATTCGATCTACTATGCACTCCAGGCAAAAGAAGTTGATGGATTCATTTACCGCCTGGACGCCGGAAAAGTCGATCTGGGCCGCCCTTACCTTTTCGACGCGGAGCAGCACAATCCGCGCGTGCAGATGGAACTTTTCCAAGACAATCCCCAAATGGTGGAGTTTCTGCAGATGGCGAGCCATGGACAGGTGATGCTGGCCATGTTCCGAGAGAACTTTCCCAGCCTGCCCGATGGCACTGTATTGCTACTCGATGAGCCCGAAATGGCCCTCAGCACTTCGAATCAGCACCGGATTCTGAAAATGCTCCTCGAACTGGTGGAGCACAAGAAATTCCGCATCATATGCGCGACCCACTCTCCGGTTCTGCTCGAATCCAAAGAGACCTATGTAATCAACCTGGACGAACACAAAAACCGAAACGTCGCCGATATGACCATGGGAGTGCAGGGAGCATCTACGATTCAATGAGCTTCCGGCAGCGAACGTTAGGGCTCAATGTGGTAGGACAGTTCACCCGCCTCGATCGCCACCTCAAAGTAGTTTTGCCGGGGCGGTAGAGGGCAAGTTGCAAAGGGCGTAAACGCGCAGGGCGGATTGTAGGCGCGATTGAAGTCAAAGGTGACGGTGCCGTCCTGGGCTAGATCTCCGTAGAGGAAGCGACCAGCAGGATAAGTATTCTTGCCGCTGGTTTTGTCTCGAAAAATCAACCAAAGCTGGTTGTCTCCCGCCTTCAGAACCTGGGCTCTCTCGGTCTTCCCCGCATGAGAAAACTCAATCTCGCCCGGGCTCTCATGATCTTCGACTACGCCTTCGATCACGGTTGGTACTTTAAGCTTCTTTGGCTGCGCAAACGGAAAAAACTTGCCGGTCACCTTGTACTCGGGCTTCACAGGGTACCAGGAACGATGAGTGAACTCCTTGCGGTACTTGCTCGATTTGTCTCGAAGCCGCACCCCCGTTTTATCGCCGCGGACGATGACAAAAAAGGAAAGGTCGCCCAAAACGACGACATCGTACTTGGGAACCGAGTCGTCAACCAGGATCTGTCTTGAGGCGGGTATCCCATTAACGACCACGCCAGCCCCCGGTTCGGGCACCAACCAAACCTGTTTGCCGTCAAACTGAAGCGCCCCGGCCTTTGCAGGAGCTTTTCCTTCGGGCAAAACGAAGCCATTGGTCCGGTCGCTGCCAAAGGTGGTCTCGCCCTTTTTTAACCAATGCAACCCGGCCACCGTAAGCCACCCAGTATCCGACTTAAGAGTATCCTCAACCTTCATTCGCCAATCGGTGATCGACTTTTCGTAAACATCATCCACGGGAGCTGCCTCCAGCATGCCGATCGCGGCGGCAAACAGAATCACCCTAGAGTTGATCGACATATGGTAGTTTCTAATCTCTCACTCTTCGGATGTAGAATCAAGCCCATGGGATGCGGAAGAATCGTGGCCGTTGTATGGGCGCTCGCGGCATTCGCTCAGGACTTTAGCGAAATTCAGTTTGAGAAGAACGCAGCCAATCTGCGTTTCACGGACGGTCCAGCGTGGAGCAAAACGCTAAATGGCCTTATCTTCACGGACGTCGCCAGCGGCAGCGTGCAGATATTCGTGCCGGGAAAGGGTGTGAGCCTGTATCGCGAGGGCTTGGCAGGACCCAGCGGATTGGCCATTGACTCCGAGAATCGGCTTCTGATAGCGGAGAGCAGAGGCCGTCGCCTCATTCGGGTACCGGTGGGACAGGATAAAGACGTTGAAGTTCTGGCCGAGCGATTTGAAGGAAAGCGACTAAACGCCCCCAACGATCTGGTGGTGCGCAAGGACGGCCATATCTACTTCACGGATCCCGCCTTCGGGATGCAGACCGAAGCAAAGGAACTCGATTTTCATGGAATCTTTCACTTGACGCCGAAAGGGGAATTGGAAGTGATCGCCAAGCCCAAGGGACGCCCAAATGGCATCACTTTGGCACCGAACGGACGAATTCTCTATGTGACCAATTCCGACGAACGCAAGGTCTACGCCTACGATCTTGACGGTCGCGGCAAAGCGTCGGGAGAGCGGGTACTGGTGAACAAGACCGAGGGAGTGCCGGCAGGAATTGAAACCGACGAGAAAGGTAATCTTTATGTCGCGGAGGGAAGCCTGCAGGTTTACTCGCCCAGTGGGCAGCCTATCCATCGTCTTGTTCTGGCGGAGAAACCTTCAAACGTGGCTTTCGGAGACCCAGATGGCCTGACATTGTATGTCACGGCGAAAACCAGCCTTTATCGGACACGAGTAAAAACAGGGGGAGCCGGCTTTCGCAGTGAGCAGTAGCCGTCGCTATCCACCCCGCCCAATCGTCGGCGTTGGCGCCCTGATCTATGAAACTGGAAGAGTGCTCCTGATACAGCGGGGCAACGAGCCGCTCAAAGGCTGGTGGAGCCTACCCGGCGGGGCCATTGAGTTGGGAGAAAAAGCAGAGGCGGCATTGCTCCGGGAGGTACTTGAGGAGACAGGCCTTGAACTGAAAATTGATCGCCTAGCCGAGGTCTTTGATCGGGTTCTCTACGATGAAGAGGGCCAGGTCGAATACCACTACGTCGTGATCGACTGGATTTGCAGCCGGGCCGGCGGGGAGATGCACGCAGGAAGCGACGCGAGCGACGTGCGCTGGTTTTGCCGGGAAGACTTGACCGAAGTGCAGCTAACCAGTGGCACACTGGAAGTAATTCTTAAGCACTGGGTCGATTAAGCTGTGCCGGAACAACACTGGAGCGCCGATTTATTGGACTATGAGGGCCTGCGAGCCCTCTTAAGGCGGCATGTCTACTCTGCCGCCGGATTGCGGGAGTTGGAGGCGATGGCGCCATCGACGGACCGAGGCTGGCTTGAGGGAAAGCTGGCCGAAGTGCGGGAAGCGTTGGAATACCTGACGGACGGGGATGGAGAGGACGGGCTTCCTAAGCTGCGCTTCAGCGATTTGGAGGACGTAACGCAGCCCGTGGAAAAGGTCAGAATTGAAGGCGCCGTGCTCGAAGGCATCGAGATTCTGGCCGTGCGCAAGTGGATTGAACGGGCAACCGAATTCCGAGCGGGCCTGGGCGGGAGCGTACACCGATTTCCGCTTCTGTGGGAGAAAGCCAGCAAGATCGCCGATTTTCGTCCGCTCCTTCGGGTTTTGGACGGGAAGATACTTCCGGACGGTAGTCTGGCCGACGACGCCAGCGTAGCGCTGAAGCGCTTGCGCCAAGACTTAGGACGCCAGAAAGAACATATCCAAAACTCGCTGGAGCGTTTTATGCGCTCGCACCGGGACGACGGGGTGTTGCAGGACGAGTACGTCACCATGCGCGGCGAACGTTTTGTGGTGCCCGTGGCGACGAATTTCAAAGGGCGGGTTCCAGGCGTGGTGCACGGGGCCAGCGGCAGCGGCCAGACGCTGTTTGTCGAACCGCTTGAGACGATCCAACTAAACAACGACTTGGTGCGACTGCTGGAAGAGGAGATGAGGGAGTGCCACCGCATCCTGCGTGAGCTCACCGCCCAAATGCGGGAGCAGCATGCCGAGATCAAGGTTGCCGTAGAGACGCTGGGCGTGCTGGAATTCGTGTTCGCCAAGGCTCGCTTTGGCGCGGAGTTTCGTTGCCAGATACCGCAATTCTCGCCTGACGCCGCGCGTCGGCTTTGGCTGAAGGCCGCGCGGCATCCGCTGCTCGAAGACGTGATGCGAAAAAAGCGCGGCAGCGTGGTGCCTCTGACCTTAGAACTCGACCAGCATGTGCGGACGCTGCTGATCAGCGGCCCCAATACAGGAGGCAAGACCGTTGCGATGAAGACGGTTGGCTTGGCCGCCCTGATGGCGCAAAGTGCGCTACCCGTCCCGGCGGCGGAGGCCGTATTCCCGATCTACGATCAAATCCTGGCGGACATCGGCGATAACCAATCCATCGAACAAAGCCTATCCAGCTTCAGTTCGCACGTGCGCCACATCGCCGAACTCCTGGACCGGGTGACGCCGGATTCGCTTGTGATTCTCGACGAGATTGGCCGCGCTACGGACCCTGAAGAGGGTGGCGCGCTGGGCGTGGCCGTGGTGGACCGCTTTCATCGGGACGGCAGCTTCACCCTGGCCTCGACTCACCTGCTGGCGCTCAAGATCTACGGCGTCAATCATGACGGCGTGATGAGTGCTTCGATGGGTTTCGACGAGGAAACCTTGCTGCCCACCTTCGAACTGCGTGTCGGCGCCCCGGGAAAGAGCGCAGGCTTAGACACTGCCGCGCGATTCGGAATCCTACCCGAGGTGATCGAACGCGCTCGCCAAGCCATGACGACGCGGGAACAAGACATCACCCGCTTCCTCAATGAACTGCACACCAAGCTGGAAGAAGCCAAGCGCATGGAGGAGGATTGGCGCGCGCGTGGCGCCGCACTGGAAGCTCGCGAGAAGGAACTCGCCGAACGATTCGAGAAGAAAGAAGCGCAACGGGTGCGGGATTTCGAATCGAAAATGGCGAAGCTCATGGCGAGCTTTGAACAGAACTCCAGGCTTACGATTGAGAATATCCGGCAGAGTGCGGACTCTAAAAAAGCCGCCGAGCAAGCGCAATTGAAGGCCTCGAAGTTTAAGCGCGAGTTCCAAGCCGAAGTCGCGGATGCGGTACGGGCGGAAGGCCAGACCAAGAAGGCTGAACCTGCCTTGGCACCGGGCGTAAAAGTAAAGCTAGACGGCGTGCGGGAAGCGGCGCAGGTTTTGCGGATCCTCGACAACGGCCGCATCGAGGTACAAGCCGGCTTCATGAAAATGCAGGTAGCGCGGGACGAAGTTTTGGAGGTACTGACGGAGGCGGCAGCGGCCAAGAAGCTGCCCGCCAATGTGCGTTTCGAACCCGGACCAACTTGGGATCTGCCCACCAAGGAAATCAATGTGATCGGGCAAACATCCGGGGAGGCTCTGGATAACGTGGATCGATTCCTGGATAAGGCGTCCTTGGCCTCCATAGCGCGCGTCCGTATCATTCATGGGCATGGCTACGGAGTTTTGAAGCGGGCGATCAACGAGATGCTGGCCAAGCACCCGCACGTGTCGCGGCACTATGGAGCGACACCGGCCGAGGGCGGCACGGGCGCAACAATTGCAGAGCTTCGCTAGCTTTTCGAACTACGCTCCTAAGCTAATCTAGATCGAGCCCGGGCCCTGAATATTCAAGGACGAAAAACGCTCCCATAAGCGCGCCGCTTTCCCTATTTCCAGACGCTGCGCCGGAGCTGGTATGAGATTCTACCCATCACCCTTATCGCCGCTGCCGCTGCGACCCTAGCGTTCTTCTGGCACCGGAATAATCCCATCGAGCCGAAGGGGACGCGCTGGAGAAGCTGCTCTTCCGCATCGCCGCGATCTGCCTTTGGCCAACACTGGTTCTAGGAAATGGCTGTGTACACGATCGGCAGCGAGGGTTTAAGGGAAATCTTTTCCAGCCGTCAATTCGAACTGCGGTGGAAGACGATCCACGAAATCGCCAAGACGGCCAGTATGTTCTTGCTCTACGTCTCGTTGTCTTGCACCGTCAATCTGCCGAAGCGATTCTTCGCTTGAGAAGAAGATGTGCAGGAAATCCAGAACCTGGCATCCCGGCTCAATCCGAATAATACGCGGAAGCCAAGCCTACTCGGACGCTTCCTTTAGAGTCTTATTCGCCCAAGTAGGCGATGCAATCGATCTCCACCTTCATGTTGGGATTCGCAAAGCGACAGCCCACCGTGGTGCGCGCGGGTCTGCTGTCGCCAAAAAAACTGACGTAGACCTCGTTCATGGGGTGGAAGTCCCGCTCATCGGCGAGATAGACATTGCACTTTACGACGTTCTGCATCGTAGCGCCGCAGCCCTCAAGGATGCGGCTGATATTCTCCAGAACCAGACGAGTCTCGTGCTGGATGTCGCCATAGCTAAACTCGTTGGTGGCTGGATTCATGGGAATCTGGCCGGAAACAAAGACAAATCCACCGGCTTTGACAGCTGGGGAGTAGGGCCCCCGGGGCGTGACCGCCCCGGGGGGAAAGATACGTTCGATCATCCGTCGATCTTCCGTTTGCGCGTGCGGCCGCCAGAGGGCTTAGGCCCACTGTCTTTCTTGGCCGGGGCCTTGCGTGGCCGCGACGCCTTCTTGGGCTTGGCGGGTGGGGGGTTCGGCTCCAGGATGCTGGGCTGGCCTTCCACGTACGGTTGGACTTCGTCGTACTCGGAGTAGAATTCCTCTTCCTTCGGCTCGGGAGGCGCGGGAGGGGGGAAAAACTCACGGCCGAGGTAGACCACCATGCCGCGCTCTTCATCCATCTTCAGCTTGGCCACGCCGCGGTCCTGCGCGAAGTTTAAGAACTCCCGGAAGCCGAGAAATCCGAAATGCTTGGCGTCGAAGCTGGCATGTTCGTCCACGATCCACTGATTTAACTCGGAGGCATCGACGCCATCGCCCATTTCCATCTCATAGCGATGGGCTTCGAGCGCATCGCGCAACAGCGGAAGTGCTTCGTCGGGTTCCGGCAGAGGCTTTGCGTTGGCACCGCCCTTGCGCTCGATGATCAACTTGCCGCCCGAACCATGCACTTCGATCAACTCGGCTTTCTTCAGCTTGTCGATGAAATCCGAAAAGCTCGAAGCGCCAAAGCCTCGCTCGTGAAAGGTAGGATCCAGCTGCATCATGGTGCTCTTCAGCAGCCCCAACTGGGCCTGGACGCCGCGGCGCTCGAGGGTTTGCAGGGAGCGCTCGACGAGCGGGAGCGCGGCGTTGACCTCCAACGTAACCCGGGGCTCATTGGAAACGGGGCCGCCAATGCCGGGCTGGCCTCCCGGTAGCATGGGACCGCCATCGCGACGTCCTTGGCGTTCTTCGCGGCGGCGATCCCGCTCCTCGCGGCGCCGTCCCCTTCGATCGGCCCAGCGGTCTTCTCGTGGACCCATGTCCCGAGGTGCGCCGTCTCGAGCCACACCGTCTCGAACCACGCCGTCCCTGACAGAGTCCCGCGGGCGGTCGTCCCGGCCCTGATCGCGCATTCCGCCGTCGCGGGGACGGTCGTCGCGATTGCGATCCCAACGATCTTGCCGGCCACCGTCGGGCCGGCTCATCACGTCTTGTAACTCGCGCGTCAACTGCTCCATGTGGGGGCCATTTTCGCCGCCATCCATACGGGCCGCTTGATCGAGCAGCAGATTCTCATAAGCCACAAATTCGTGGCAGTTGGCCTGCAGAATAGTCGACGTGAACGCCTTGCCGCCCACCACATACACCGTCTTGCCGTATTCCTTCAGCTTGTTTACAAGCGGAATGAAGTCGGAGTCGCCGCTGATGATGGCGAAAGCGTTGACGTGGGTGTGGGTGAAGGCCATCTCGAGCGCATCGAGTGCCAGATTGATATCGCCGCCATTTTTGTCGCCCCGGGGGCTAGGCAGGCGTTGCACCATCTGAACGGCGTTTTCGGCCATTTGTCGGGCGGCGCCTTCCTGGCGCCCCCAGTTTGCGTAGGCGAATTTTGCAACAATATCGCCTCGCTCTTTTAGTGCATCCAGACAGAGCGAAACGTGAAATTCACGCCGCAGAGTCGATTTCAGTCCGATTTCGATGTTGTCATAATCGACGAACACCGCAATGTTGAGTTTGTCCTGTAGAGGCATTACTCTCCTCTTGAATTTTCAATTGTGAAGCCGGATTTCAATGAGCGGCTTCGGCGGGAAATTTGACCGCACCGCGGATAAAGTTCACTACGGTCTCAAGACTGCTGCCAGGCTGAAAGACCGCCGCCACTCCCATTTGCTCGAGTTGCTTGGCGTCATCTTCCGGGACGATGCCACCCACCACAAGCAAAGTGTCTGTCAACCCGAGTTCGCGCATTAGCGACAAAACTTTGGGAACGATCGCCATATGAGCTCCGGACAGGATGGAAAGTCCAATAACCTGGACATCTTCATCTCGCGCGGCATTGACGATCATTTCCGGAGTTTGGCGGAGGCCGGTATAGATGACTTCCATGCCAGCGTCTCGCAGTGCGCGGGCAATAACTTTCGCTCCTCGATCATGTCCATCGAGGCCAGGCTTCGCCACCAAAACGCGGATACGGTTCAAGGCCAGACGTCTCTAGTATATGGCTATTTGCGAAGCAGAGCGAGGCACCTAAAAAAATCCATCACGGCGCGGCGCTTACCGTAACCCAATTGCCCCCCAACGAGAATTGAATTTTGATGATCAAACTCTTGCCCGCACTCCTTTCCTTATCCGTTTTGACCTTCGTACCGCCTGAAAAGGGCCAGAAGGCACCCGACTTTGAGCTGCAAACTCTGACAGGGGATCGCCTTCGCCTTTCTAGCGCCACGGCGGAGAGCCCGGTCGTGCTTGTGGTCTTGCGTGGGTTTCCCGGCTACCAGTGTCCACTTTGCAATCGGCAGGTGAAAGAGTTTGTGGGAAAGGCAAACGAGTTTTCCGCCGCGGGAGCGAGAGTCGTCATGGTGTACCCGGGTCCCGGCGAGACTCTGAAAGATAAAGCCAATGAGTTTGCCGCCGACAAGGCAATGCCGGCGAACTTTACGATGGTCCTCGATCCCGACTACAAATTCACCAATCAATATGGCCTGCGTTGGGACGCGCCGCAAGAAACGGCATATCCCTCAACTTTCATCCTCGATAAAGACGGCAAGGTTGTCTGGTCCAAGATCAGCAAGACGCACGGTGGGCGTTCTAGCGCCGCCGAGGTACTTGCCGAGCTAAGCGCCCGCTAGGCCTTCGGGCTTAGCCAAGCGCTCCGCCCGTACCAGGGCAATGCGGTTGCGCTCCATTGTCACCACCGAGAAACGCCAACCATTCTCCTCTACGCTTTCTCCGCCCTGGGGAATTACGCCCAGCTTGAAAAGCACAAAGCCCGCGAGGGTTTCGAACGAATCTGTCGCGGGCAGCTCGATCCCATAGTGCATCTCCAGGTCCCGCGTGGGCGTTGCGCCATCCAACTCAACCACGCTGATGTCGTCGCCAATGGCGGCCCTCACTAAGTCGTGTTCGTCTTCGATTTCTCCGAATACTTGCTCGAAGACGTCTTCGAGAGTCAGCACCCCGCTCACTCCGCCAAATTCGTTAACCACCAAAGCCATGTGGGCATGGTCTCGGCGGAACTCGTCGATCAGCTCGCTTAGCTGCTTGGTCTCGGGAATGACCGGCAGCTTCCGGATGTGATTATCCAATTTGAAGGCACGCACCGGGCGGCGGCGCTCGTTAGCAAGGCGGCGCTCCTGCCAAACATTGAGCAGATCCCGGAAGTGAACAATGCCGACAATGTTGTCCCCTTCGCCCCGGTAGATTGGCACGCGAGAGTAATGATGCTCGCTCATGGTGTGCAGCACTTCGTCTAGGCTGGCTTGTACGGGCAGGCAAACCATGCTGCTGCGCGGCGTCATCACCTCGCGGGCCACCACCTCCCGGAGCTCCAGTAACCGGTCCATCGCTTGCGCTTCAAAGCTGGTCAGGCTTCCGTGGTCCAGACTGGATTCGACGATATGACGGATTTCTTCGGGCGAGTGCGCGCCTTGGCCCGCATCTGCGGGCACGCCGATCATCCTGGAGATGATGCTCGATCCGCGCTCCACCAAGAACACCAAGGGGGCAAAGAGCCGAAAGACGACCAGAAGTATCGGCGCGCTGATGATGCTGAGCTTTTCGGCGCCGGCAATGCCCACGTTTTTCGGTACAACCTCGCCGATGATTACCAGAACCAGCGTGAGGACAACAAAGCTGACAATCAAGCACGCGATTTGCACTCCGCCGGCATATTCGGCGGGAAACAAAGGCAGCAGTTGCGATTGCAGCCAACTGTTGATGGTCTCTTCGCCCGCCACTCCCATGGCCAGGCTGGTCAAGCTGATCGCTACCTGAATTACGCTCAAGAGCCGCTCTGTATTGCCTAACAGGCTCAGGGCGGCTTGGGCCCCCAGATTGCCCTCCGCGGCCAGTTGCTTTAAGCGCGGCCGGCGCACGCTGAGCAACGCCACCTCGGCCGCGGCGAAGAACGCATTGATCCCGGTGATGACCGCCAGTAAGACCAGGCGCAATCCTATGTTGTTGGTGGGTTCCATTACACTCGGAGTTGGTGCGACGCGTTCTCAAATATACCAATGCCTTCGTAGGGCTTCTTCTGCTGGTGGCACTTGGTTCCTTCTACCAATACGTCTGGAAAAATTTTCCAGTTTACAGCGGAGATTTTGCGCTGGACGTCCAAAAGCCGGCTAGCGTCAAGCGCGACAGCATGGGGATCCCACACATTGAAGCGGCCTCCATCGAAGATGCTGTTTATTTACAGGGCTACGTTCACGCGCAAGATCGCTTTTGGCAAATGGAGGCTACGCGGCGGCTCGCGTCCGGGGAACTGGCGGAGATCGTCGGTCCCAGCGTCTTGGAGCGGGACATCGATAGCCGGCGATTACGCATGCGAATTATGGCGCAGCAGATGGCGAAAAGCCTGAGCGAAGAGGATCGCAAATGGTTCGCGGCCTATGCCAGGGGTGTGAACGATTGGCTTAGCGCCCATCTGAATCATTTGCCTCTCGAGATTCAGATTTTGAACTTCACGCCGAAGCCTTGGTCGATGGCCGACACAATTTTGCTTGGCCTTCACATGTACCGTCAGTTGTCGACAACCTGGCCAACCGAAGCCGACCTCGGCAGTGCATTGCGCCGGGGAGAGCCGGACAAGCTGCGGCAGCTCTTTCCTTTGCGCAGCGGAGCGGAGATCGCCATGGGCTCCAATGCGTGGGCGGTCGGCCCCTCTCGCGCGGCCTCTGGCAAAGCCCTCTTGGCCGGCGATCCACACCTGGAGCAAAGCTGGCCGAGCACTTTCTATATCAATCACTTGAAGGCAGGGGCCCTGGACGTAATTGGAGGAAGCCTGCCCGGTTCGCCCGGCGTCATCATTGGGCATAACCAGCGAATAGCTTGGTCCATGACGAACCTCCACTTCGATGTGCAGGATCTGTACTTTAACGAAAACCGGATCGTCGGACAGCAAAAGGAAACAATTCGCGTGCGGGGTGCCAAGGACGTCGAGTTGATCTTTACGCTTACACCTCATGGCCCTGTCGTCGAACGGGGTGGCGCGAACCTCGCGCTCCGCTGGGCGCCTTTTGACGGTCAATACTCGTTTCCCTTTGTCGAGTTGAACCTCGCCCAGGACTGGAATCAGTTCCGTAAGGCTCTTGAACGCTTCCCCGGACCGAGTCACAACTTCATCTACGCCGATTCCAACGGCAATATCGGTTACCAGGCGGCGGGACGCATGCCGATCCGCAAGACGGAATCCAGTGGGCTTCCTCTTGATGCGACCAAACCCGAAAACGAATGGTTCGGATACATTCCCTTTGCAGACTTGCCCACGGCCTACAACCCGTCTTCGGGGTTGCTGGTGAGCGCCAACCAAAACCCCTTTCCCATCAACTATAAATACCCGGTGGCCGGCAACTTTACGGCCCCCTATCGGCAGCGCCAGATCCAGACGCGCCTTTTGAGCCAGCCGAAGTGGAAGAGTGCAGAGCTGGCGGCCGTCCAAAAGGATGTTTATTCCGCGTTTCATCACCATTTGGCAAAGCAACTGGCGCAAGCCGCCGCCAAACGGAACGCCGCCCGCGAGGGCTTTGCGGAAGCGCGAACTTTGCTGGAGCAGTGGAACGGCCAGATGGAAGTTGGACAGGCCGCTCCCATGATTGTGAGCCTGGCGTATCAGCATCTGAGGCGAACGATTTTGGGGCGGGCGGGCGCGAATGGAGAACTGGAGACCCAATTTGCCGCCTGGGTCATGGAAGACCTTTTGAACCGGCGTCCAAGAGATTGGTTTCCCGATTTCGATCAAGTCCTGGTGGAGGCTCTGGTTGCCGCATTGGAGGAGGGAGCAAAGACCCAGGGCAAGAACCCCCGCTATTGGGACTACGGACGCTACTCTCTAATCCAAGTTTCCAATCCCGTCCTTGCTCCGGCGGTGAACGTCGGGCGCTTTCTGGCACGGCCCGGACTGCCGCTTCAATCGTGGATCGAAAGAATCCGTTTGCCATTCATCGACAATTACGTGCAGGCTGGGCCTTACCCGCTTAGCGGCGGCTCCCTCACAGTAAAGCAAGTGAGCTCTCGTGTGGGCGCCGCTTTCCGCTTCATTGCGGACACGGCCGACTGGGACCGCAGCTACTTCACCATCACCTTAGGACAGTCGGGGCACGTGTTCTCTCGCCATGGCCGAGACTACTGGAACCGTTACTACAACGGCGAGCCCGTGCCTCTCCCCTACAAAAACTTTCGGGCGAACGACCATATGCGCGTCCGCCCCAATCATCCTTAACCGCACACCTAGCGCAATGCTTTTTCGATTGCGGCCGCTACCTTCGGATCTTCGGGGTCGATACCCGGTTCGAAACGCTCCAGCACCTTACCATCCTTGCCGACCAAGAACTTTGTGAAATTCCACTTCACATCGCCACCCGTCTTGGTGAGATAGCTATAGAGCGGGGTGATATTCTCGCCCTTCACGTCCACCTTGGACATCACGGGGAAGGTCACGTCGTAGGTACGCTTGCAGAAAGAGGCGATCTCTTCATTGGTGCCGGGTTCTTGTGAGCCAAAATTGTTGGCCGGTACTCCAATCACGGTGAAACCCTTGGCGCTGAACTTACGATGGAGCGCTTCCAGCCCTTTGTATTGCGGCGTGTAGCCGCAGCGGCTGGCCACGTTAACAAACAACACCACTTTGCCCTGATAGGACTTCAGCGGCGCGGGCTTGCCGTCGATGGCGTTCATCGTATAGTCGTAGGCGGAATCGGCTCCCAGGGCGGTCATCGTCAAAAATCCTCCGAGCATGAGTGTGGAAAAGAGTCTCATGCAGTCTATGATGCCAACAGAACCGCTAAGGTAATAGGATTGTGAATTTATCTGCGCCCGAGCGCTCCCGGCAGCAAAGAGCCTGGTACTTCTATGACTGGGGAAACTCCGCGTTTACAACGACAGTGGTGACTCTGTTTTTGGGTCCCTACCTCACCTCGATTGCCCGAGCCGCGGCGGACTCCGATGGGCGGATTCATCCCTTTGGGCTCTCGATTGACCCCCGCTCTCTTTGGAGCTATCTAGTAAGTCTTTCGGTCCTAACGCAGGTTCTCTGCCTGCCCCTGGTGGGCGCCATTGCCGACTACGGCAAGCGCAAGCGGGAGATGCTGGGATTGCTCGCGGGTGTTGGCTCCCTTGCGACTCTCGGATTCTTTTTCGTTGAGGGCGCAAACTACTGGCTCGGCGGCGCCCTTTTTCTGCTCGCGAATCTCTGCTTTGGCGCCTCCATTGTGATCTACAACTCGTTCTTGCCAGAGATCGCCTTGCCGGAGGATCGCGATGCTGTGTCGTCACGAGGCTGGGGCCTAGGCTACCTCGGAGGAGGACTGCTGCTATGTATGAACCTGTATTTATACTCCAATGCCGCAAAGCTAGGCATCGGCGATGGCCTGGCGGTCCGCATCAGTTTACTGTCGGCGGGCCTCTGGTGGGGCCTCTTTACGGTGCCCGCTTATATTGGGCTAAGAAACAACCAGACCACCCATGCCCTACCGAACGGTGAAAACTACCTCAGCGTGGGCATACGCCAAATCGGGAAGCTGCTGCGAGAAATCCGTAGCTATCCGCAGGCGTTGTTGTTTCTGGTCGCATTCCTGCTTTACAACGACGGTATCCAGACCGTGATCTCACTTTCCAGCCAATTTGGGAGCGACAGCCTGAAAATGTCCATGTCCTCGCTTACTCTCGCCATCCTGATGGTGCAGTTCGTCGCGTTTCTGGGGGCAATCGGGTTTAACCTGCTGGCCAAGCGAATCGGCGCAAAAGCCAGCGTTATCATCAGCCTCCTGGTCTGGACTGGCACGCTGATTTACATTTGGCTGGCGGTGGATAGCGAGCGCGAGTTCTTTATCCTCGCGTTCATCATTGGGATCGTTCTGGGGGGAAGCCAAGCCTTAAGCCGGTCCCTGTTCTCCCAACTGATCCCAGTTGGTCGCGAGGCGGAGTACTTTTCGATTTACGAGATCTCGGATAAGGGAACTTCCTGGATCAGCCCGCTCGTGTTTGGACTGGCGATGGAGTGGACTGGCGATTACCGTCTCGCTATTTTTTCGCTGGTCATTTTCTTCATTGCGGGGTTAGCCGTTTTGATCCCGGTCAATGTCGAGCGGGGAATGCGCGAATCGGGCAATGCCTGAGGCCCGGTCCTTGATCGCGCTCGACGGAGGGCCGATGGAAATACCTTCCGGGGGCATCTCCCGCTTCACAACAGAACTAATTCGTGCGCTCCCGCAAGTCTGGCCGGACGCCGAATTTATCTGCCTAAGCGACCAACGCGAACCGAAGCCCCGGGGTCTGAACAAACGCTGGTGGCTGGTGGGCCTGCGGCGGGAACTCCAGCGCCGCCGGGCTACGCTCTTTCATGGGACCAACTTCGCGGTGCCGTATTGGCCGTCCTGCCCCAGCGTCCTGACGTTGCACGACCTTTCTCCCTGGCGCGAGCCCTCGCCGGATAACGCCCGTGTTCGCCAGCGCTGCGGCTGGTTGCTGCGGACGCGAATCCCCACCGTGGTCCACACGCCGTCGGACGCAATCCGCCAGGAGGCGATCCATTACTTCGGCTGGCCCCCGTCCAGGATTCACGCCGTCCCGCTAGCGGCTGCAGACCACCTGCGCCCCACCGCGGAACGAGCTTGGATCCGACCCTATGTCCTCTACGTAGGCGCTCTCGAAGAAAGGAAATGCCTCGGTGTATTGGTGGAAGCGGTCCGCGAGTTGTGGGCGCGCGGGCATGATTTTGACTTGCTGCTCGCCGGGAAAGCCCGGACCGGGTATCTTCTTGATCAGGGGGAACGGGTCAAGATCCTTGGCTTCGTGCCGGAGGATCAACTGGCAGCCTTTTACTCTGGGGCCCTCTGCACGGTCTATCCGTCCCGCTATGAGGGCTTCGGGTTGCCGGTTCTCGAAGCGCTGCAGTGCGGCTCCCCCGTGGTCTGCACCGATCTTCCCGTCTTACGGGAGACCGGCGGCGAGGCGGCAATCTACGCGCAGACGGGCCAGTGGGCGGCTTGCATCGAGGCCGCGTTATCCGCTCCGGAACGTCGGGCGGCGGGCCTTGCGCAAGCGCAGCGCTTTTCCTGGAAATCGACCGCCCTGCGCATGAAGGAGCTTTATCAAAGTGCCCTCGGCTAAACGGCGTGCACTAGTGATCCTCCCAGAACCGGCCTACCCGATCCATGGGGGCGGACCCCTTCGAAGCGCCTGCATGCTCGAGTTCTTGCGCCATCGCTTTACCCTGGACGCACTCAGCTTTCATGTATCCGGAGAGGAGAATCCAGCCTCTCGTTATCCGGCTGGCCTCTTTGCGAGGCACTGCGCCATTGCTTTACCGCGCCACTCCAAAGCGCTTCAGGCGAAACTTTTCCGAAACATGGTACGGGCGGCAAAAGGCGTGTCGCCTTTGGTTGACCGCTTCGCGGGCCATGAACAGGCGCTTGGCGACTTCGTCAGGAGCTATCGCTACGACCTGGCCTGGTGCGAGCACTTCTGGGTGGCGCCTTACGCGCCACTTCTTCGGCAAACCGCTTCTAGGCTTGTTTTGGATCTCCACAATGTAGAAAGCGAGTATTTTGAGACGGCCGCATACCGTGCAGGACTCAGTCAACGCTGGATCTGGCAGCGCTTCCGGGAAGTATCCGCCAAACTCGAAGCACAACTCCTTCCCCAATTCGACTTGGTTCTCGTCCCTTCGGCCGACAATGCGACACGCCTTAGAGGCGTTGTGAAGGCGTGGGTCGTGCCCAACGCGATCCCCCTTGACGCCTGGCCACAGACGCTACCGGAACGAAGCCTGGCCTTTAGCGCGAATTTCGCTTACACGCCCAACCTCGAAGGTCTGGCATGGTTTGCAACGCAGGTCTGGCCAATCTTGAATTTAGGCGACTCTCGTCTTCGTTTACGCTTGATCGGTAAGGAGGCGGAATTGGCGCAAAGACTATTCCCTAATCCGGAACGAGTGGAATTCGTAGGGCCGGTCGTGGATGCACTCGAAGAAATAGCGAAATCGAAGGTTGCTGTTGTTCCACTGTTTACCGGATCGGGAACCAGGCTGAAAATTCTGGAGGCTTGGGCCGCCGGTTCGGCTGTGGTGTCCACGCCCCTCGGGGCGGCAGGGCTCGACTGTAAAGCCGGTACCCACCTGGAAATTGCGGAACAGGCTTCGGAATTCGCCCAGAGCGTACTGGATTTGTTGGATGATGAGAGGAGACGTTCCCGCCTGGTACTCTCGGCCCGCGCATTACTCGAGTCTCGATACACATGGCCGAGCGCCCATAAAGTGTTGTCTGAACTGAATTTGTAACGGGAGGGGCCGTTCTACGCTCCCCTCCTGTGTACGGTAGGCATTGGCATATACTGTGAAAACGTGCATGCGGTTCGCGATCGATGCGCATACGATCGGGCGCCATTTAACGGGGAATGAGGTCTACGTCCGGAACCTGCTGGAGAATTACGCCCGGCTGGACCGCGACTCTCAATTCATCGCGTACGTGTGTTCGGAATATGCCGACTCAGAGGTGCCGAACCGCTTCGAAAAGCAACACGTCTCCGTTAATCCTTTCGTTCGGCTAGGATTCGATCTTAGCCGCCGAAGTGTCGTGGACAAACCCGACGTGCTCCATGTGCAATACACGGCGCCACTTTACTCCCGCGCCCCGTTGGTGGTGAGTGTTCACGACGTGAGCTATCTAGACTGCCCGAACTATTTCACGCGCGCACGACGGGTGCAGCTGAAAACCACGGTTGCCCACACGGTCAAGCGAGCGGCAAGAATCATCACTGTCAGTGAATTCTCCCGGCAACGGATTCTGGCCACCTACGACGTGTTGCCCGAGTCGATACACGTGATTTACAACGGCGTCTCTCCGGATTTTCGCCCCATCGCCAAGACGGCGGCTTTCACATGGGTTTCGCAGCGTTTTGGAGTGCAATGGCCCTATGTTCTATCGGTAGGCGACTTGCAGCCGAGGAAAAATCAAATTGGACTCATTGAAGCCTTTACGGACCTTTTGCGGGAGAACCCTCGCTTACCGCACCACCTGCTGTTTGTCGGTAAGCCGACCTGGTTTGCGCCAAAGGTCTACGAGGCGGCACGGCAGTCGGGCGTGCACGAGCGTATCCATTTCACTGGCTTTGTGAACGATGAAGACCTCCTGCATCTGTACAATGCGGCGGACCTTTGCGCATATCCGAGTTTCTATGAGGGCTTTGGGCTCCCCATCCTGGAGGCCCAAGCTTGCGGCACCGCGGTGGTTTGTTCCAATACCTCGGCGATGCCGGAAGTGGCCGACTCCGCCGCCTTGCTCTTTGATCCGAATTCCAGGCAGGAAATGTACCTGGCCATGAGGGATTTACTGGTCGATCCAGAACTGCGCCAGCGCATGGAGAGGCTGGGCCAAAAGAACGCGGCGCGGTTTAGCTGGGAAAAGGCAGCCCAAGAGACCCTCGACGTCTACTATGAGGTTGCCGGGCGGCCGCGGCGCAAAGGCCAAGCCGGCGCGTCGAAACGCAAGTCTGCCGCGGCGCGTAGTACTGCATCATGAGCCGTCTGCTGTATTCGCTACTTTTCATGGTTTCGGCTCTTTGGGGCGCCTCGGAGACACTTCGCTACTCGGTAAACTGGGCCAGCGGTCTTTCCTTAGGCGAGGCCTCACTGACGGCCGATAACGTGGACGGGAACTCTGCCGCCCGTCGCCGTTTCGAGTTTCGCCTGGAGGCCTCGGTGCCGGGATTCGCTGTAGTTGATGTGGTCAACGCGCTTTCGTCGGGGGCGTTTTGCGCCGAAAAGCTGGAAAAGAATCTCAAGCATGGCGCCAGGCTGGCGTCGGAAGTCTCTACCTTTGACCAGGAGAATCGAACTCTCGAGCGCCGCACCGGCAAGGGCGGCAAAAGCACCGTAGCCATCGGCGATTGCCCCAAGGATGCCCTCACCTTCATTTATTTCCTCCGCCAAGAGCTGGCGGCGGGACGCATTCCAGCCCCCCAAGAGATCTATTTTGGCGCTGCTTATCGGGTGGAACTAAAATATGCAGGCGTGGCCAACGTGGCGGCGGCGTCCGGCCAAGAACCCGCCGATAAATTTCTGGTCAGCATTCAGGGGCCCGCCTCCAAGAACTCCCTGGAGCTCTTTCTGGGCAAAGATGCTGCCAGAACACCGCTCTTGTTTCGTGTGCCCCTGCCCCTGGGCGCGTTCTCGATGGAATTGCTGCGCTAGATGAAGATTGGGTTCTTTTCTCCGCTGCCGCCGGTGCGCAGCGGGATTGCCGATTATTCGGCGGCTTTGCTTCCTCCGTTGCGCGCCATCGCCGACATCCACGTTTTTTCTAACGTCAAGTTTCCTGGCGTCAGGCTTTCTGACGTCAAGGAGCGGCGAGAGGCGTTTGATCTGTTGCTCTATCAGATGGGCAATAATGCCCACCATGCGGAGATCTACGAGCAGGCCCTGGCCGAGCCGGGCGTGGTGGTTCTTCATGAAGGCAATTTGCACCATCTGCATGCAGAGCGAACCATTAAGAGAGGCAATTGGGACGCTTATGTCGAAGGGGTGGCCTTGGACGCTGGCCCCATCGCCAGGGCATATGCCGAGAGAGTGAGAAGGCTTGAGGTAGGGCCCGACTATGAGGGCGTACCGATGCTCCGGAAACTGCTCGAGAGTGCCATGGGTGTGATCGTCCATTCCGACTTCGTCGCTCAGCAGGTCCGCGAGGCCGGTTATGCGGGTCCAGTGGAGAAAATCTGGCATGGAGCCTGGATCGATCGGAATCCTTTGCGCACGCCGATGCGAGACCAAGTCAGGCAACGCCTGGGCCTCTCCCACTCGACACCGTTGATTGGCGTCTTCGGGTTCTTGAAGCCGTACAAGAGAATTGCGGAGTCCTTACGCGCCTTCCGCCGCGTGCTCCGCTTGACGCCGGGAGCGCGGATGATTCTCGTAGGGGAACCGCATGCAGACCTCGACATCGACAATCTCATCCGAGGTCTTGGGCTGGAGGAGAGTGTCCGCGTAGTGGGCTACCTCGAGCGCGAAGAAGATTTTCACGGCTACCTTGAGGCGGTGGATGTCGTGTTGAATTTGCGCTATCCCACCGTGGGCGAAAGTTCCGGCACGCTGCTGCGGGCCTTGTCCTTGGGCAAGCCCGTGCTGGTAAGCGATATTGGGAGTTTTCGGGAATACCCCGATGAGATCGTGCTCAAGGTTCCACCGCCGCCCAGCGCCGCGGAAGAAGATCTCATATTCGAGTACCTGAATGCGCTCGTCACGCGCCCAAAACTGGGCGCGGCCCTCGGCCGCCGAGCCCGGCAATGGGTTGAACGCGAATGCCCCTGGGAGCTGGTGGCCGAGCGCTATCTCGATTTCGCCAATCGCCTCTTGGGCCGAAGCGTTTCCCGGCCTGAAACAGCGAGTCCTCTGGAGGTTCCCGCCTCGGCCTCTTCTATAGAGCCCCAGGAGATTGAGGTCTGGGCGCGCGATGAAGGCGGACTGCAGTATGTCCGAACCCACCTCACCCGCCTGACCAAAACTCTGGCGTTAACTCCACCCGGCCGAGACGATCAAGCGGTGCTGGAGATGGGCGCGTACATGCAAATTACTCCCGCCCTTCGTTTTGAACTTGGCTACGGAACGGTCCGGGGCTGCTACTTTGGACCGGCCGGAAAAACGGACCGGCATGAAATCACGTCCCGCGACGGCCGGAGTTTCATATGTGAAGTGGACCTGTTTGACGCCGAAAAAGATCCATTCCCGTACCCCGATCATTCCTTCGATACGGTTCTCTGCTGCGAGCTCCTGGAGCATCTCACCGCGGACCCCATGCACATGATGAGCGAGATCCACCGCATTTTGAAGCCTGGCGGCGTCCTTCTGCTTACCACTCCCAACATCTCCTCGATGCGCGCGTTGAACGCCATTTTGAACGGCTATCATCCCAGCTTTTTTCCGGCTTACATTTTGCCGCGCAAGGCCGGCGAGGAAGCCGAGGCCCGCCACAATCGCGAGTACACGGCCCGGGAAATCCATCACCTCTTTTGGGAAAGTGGGTTCGAAGTAGTGAAGCTGGAGACGGGCGAGTTCCTGGAACAACCTCATCCCGAGCACTATGCGCTGTCCCATCTTTTGGAGGCCTACCACTTCCCGTCTGAGTTGCGGGGAGACGGCATATACGCCGTCGGCCGTAAGACCGGGCCGATCCGCAACCGCTACCCCAATTGGCTGTACGCTTAGAGCGGCATGGCGTCCATTCAAGATCACTTCGTCGAACGAAATGAGCGTGGCCTTTCCGTCCGCCTCAACCTCGACGGACCTGCCACTTTGGGCTGTCACTGGATTGATCCCCGGACGGGCAAGTATTTGCGGGAAAGCCCCTGGATCGAAACCAGCGATGGAGCCGCCGCGTTGCAGTTACATTTGCCCGCGGTGCCGGGCCTGTACCGCTTTTATGTTTCCCCGCGCGAAGATAGCGGCGCTTGGGCCTACGCCGAAGGGAAACAGTTTTTGCTCATCGATGTGGACGTCTCTCCCTCGGGGATCGGCGAGCCCGCGCACCGGCTTGCACGCCTGGCGCAACTCAACCGGACCAATTGGCCCAGCCGCCTAATGCGCCTTCTGGCGGAACCTTTTCAGCTGGCGTCGCGTCACGCGCCGCTCATTTTCTCTCTCGTGCAGCGGGATATTCTCGCGCGCTATCGGGGCAGCATCGCGGACGCTTTTTGGGCGATTCTGAATCCGCTCGTGCTGATGTTGACCTATTACTTCATCTTCGGGATCGTGCTCGAAACCCGCTTTCCCGGCGATCCTTCACGCCATGGCTTCATCCTGTATTTTCTGGCGGGCATGCTGCCGTGGCTAGCCTTTAGCGAAGCTCTAGCACGCGCCTCGAACTTGGCGCGCGAGAATCGCAACCTCATCACCAAGCTGATCTTCCCGATTGAAGTGCTCCCCTTGAACCTAACCCTGGCTGGACTCGTCACCGGGCTAACCGCCTTTTGCATCTTCCTCGGCTTTCTGCTCTTCGCGCGCGGCAGCGTCCCCGCGTCGGCGCTTTACTTGCCCCTAGTCTTATTGCCGCAGTTCTTCTTTACCGCCGGGCTTTGCTATTTACTTTGCGCGGCCGGGGTCTTTTTTCGCGACCTGGTCTACATCGTCAGCCTCGCGCTCACGCTTTGGTTTTTTCTCACGCCCATTTGCTATCCGGACACCAGCCTTCCGGTCTCGCTACTGCCCGTACTTGGAAAGAATCCCATCTATATCTTTGTGCGGGCCTACCGGGCCATCCTGGTGGAGGGCCATGCGCCGGAATGGCCGGCCCTGGCGAAGCTTTCGGCGCTTTCCGTGCTCGTGTTCTATCTTGGCTATGGCTATTTCGCGCGAGTGAAAAAGAGCTTCGCCGATGTCCTCTAAGTCCAGAGGCCCGCTGGATTACTTTCTTGGTTCCCGCGCCAACCAGGATTTGGCGGTCGTGCAGGATAGTGTCTCGCTGGCGCAAGCCCTGCGCGCCTCCCGGCCCGCGATATTGCTATTGGGTCCCGGTGATTTCGATAGCGGTCTGTTGGCGGAGGCGGACGCCGCAGACATCGCGCGAATCGGGCCTGATTCGTTTGGAGTGATTGCCCCTCACCGGCAAATTCATCACACCATCAGCCCGTCTGCGGTGTTACCTGGCAACCTCGCTTTTGTGACCCAGAGCGGGGCGCTCGGAGGCGCGATTCTGGACTGGGCCCAACGTCAAAAAGTCGGCTTCAGCGCCTTCGTTTCGCTCGGGCGCGCTCCCAGAATCGGTTTTGGGGATTGCATCGATTATCTGGCCGAAGATCCGCATACGAAATCGATTCTGCTCTATATGGAATCCCTTGGAGACGCGGCCGGTTTTATCTCGGCGGCGCGGGAGTGCGCGCTGGCCAAACCCATCATCGTTCTTCGCGCTGGCCGCAAGGACCGGCAACGCGATGCCGTCTTTGATGCCATGTTCCGCCGCTGCGGTGTTCTGCGGGTCGAGCGCCTGGCTGACCTCTTCTACTTGGCAGAGGTCCTGCACCGCCAGCCTCGACCGGCCGGTGGCCGATTGTCTATTCTCAGTAACGCCAACGGGCCCGCTCTCCTTGCCTCGGACGCTCTCGATCTGGCCGGCGGTGAGCTGGACGAGTTGGTGGATTTGGGCGGAGGCGCCGGAGCTGCGGACTACGAACGGGAGCTAAAGAGATTGCTGTCGCGGGAAAACAGCGCGGGCGCGTTGGTAATTCTCGCCCCCCAGCCGATGACGGAAGCTCTGGAAACGGCCAAGATGCTGGCGCATAACGCTTCGCGCTACAAGCCGATCTTTGCTTCCTTCATGGGAGCGGACCTCGTGCGGGAGGCCAATACGGCGCTCGTTGAGGCCAACATCCCCGCCTTTCCTTATCCCGATACCGCCGCCCGCGCCTTTCAAACGCTGTGGCAGTATTCGTCGTCTTTACGCGCCCTGTACGAGACTCCCATCTTCGCGGCGAATCTGGTGGATGCCTCCAAAATCGAGGACGAGCTTCGCCTGCTGCGCAGCGCGGGCCGCGAAAGCGTGGATGGCTCTTTGCTGGCTCGCGTTCTGGACGCCTATGGAATTGAGTGCGAGTCACGCGAGGCAAAAATAACCCAACCCTTGCGCCTCCGTTCTGAGGTAGACGCGACTTTCGGGCCTGTGCTCTACATTGGTGCAGCGGGCTTTGGCGAAGAGATCTATCGCGATCTAGGCGCCGCCCTGCCGCCTTTAACGTCCACCCTGGCGCGGCGTGCACTCGAACAAATTCGGATTCACCGGGCCTTTAGCGACGCCACGCTGCGCAGCCTGGAGGTCCTGTTAGTGCGCTTCTCGCGCCTTGTCAGCGAAATGCCTGTACTCCGGCAATTAGAAATCTACCCGCTCTGCGCCGAGAGCGGTCGCGCCTGGGCTGGAGGATATCGCGCCACGCTGCAACCTTTGAATCTGGACGAAGCGCTCTGGCCGCGCAGCGTAATTCGCCCGTACCCGTCCCAGTACGTTACGGAGCTGACTTTGCGCGACGGCACGGCAGCGCTGCTGCGGCCCATCCGCCCCGAGGACGAGAAGATGATCGCTGCCTTCCATAGCGGACTCAGCGAACGGAGCGTTTACCTGCGCTATCTGCAGTTTCTCAAGCTAGAGGAGCGGGTACTCCACGAACGGCTGGCCCGCGTCTGCTTCAATGACTACGCGCGCGAACTGGCCTTGGTTTTGGAACAGCAGGGAGCGATCCTGGGCGTGGGCCGCCTGCAGCGAAATCCGCTCCAGAAGCACGAAGCCGAAGTCGCTTTTTTGGTGCGGGACGACGCGCAGGGGAAAGGAATCGGCGG
This sequence comes from uncultured Bryobacter sp., assembly GCA_964387685.1. Classification (GTDB taxonomy): domain Bacteria; phylum Acidobacteriota; class Terriglobia; order Bryobacterales; family Bryobacteraceae; genus Bryobacter. The sequence continues at coordinate 171,043 of CAYLXK010000003.1, read as the reverse complement.
CGCGCTGGTGAAACACTTGCTGTCCGCCGCCCGTGCCGAAGGCTTGCGGCGCCTCACGGCTGAACTCTTGGCCGACAATACAGCGATGCGCCACATGCTGGCCAAAGAGGGGTTTTCGATGCGTTTATCGGGAGACGGCCAAACGTTGCTGGCTGCTCTGCCACTTTAGCCTTTCACGAGGCTTTGTCCCATTTCGATAAGCTGTTCCGCGTATTTGAGCCCTTCCGTTGTCAGCCTCTGCCCCCCCATCATTCTGGCTACTTCCTTGACGCGATTTTCCCCCGCCAGTTCTTCCACAACACTAAAGGTGCGGCCCTTGGCCTCCTTTTTCTCCACCGCGAAATGATGATCCCCAAACGCCGCGATCTGCGCCAAATGGGTGACACAGATTAACTGATTGCGGGCTGCCAGGCGCTTCAGTTTCCGGCCAACCTGCTCGGCGGCGCTCCCGCCAATACCCGCGTCCACCTCGTCAAATACCAAGGTGCGAGCTTCCTGGGCGCGGGTTTTTGTGGTCAGCGCCACCTTAAGAGCCAGCGCCACCCGGGAGAGCTCGCCGCCGCTTGCTACCTTCACCAGCGGGCGCTCTTCTTCGCCGAGATTGGTCGAAATCCGGTATTCCACCCGGTCGGCGCCGGTCGGGCCCCACTCTGTTTCCTCAATGGAAATCACGAAGCGGCTGCGTTCCATATTCAAATCCTTTAATTCGGCTTCGATCCGCTTCTCTAGCGCCGCAGCCGCCTTTTTCCGCTCGGCGCTCAGTTCGCCGGCCGTGGCCGCGAAGTCGGCGTAGAGTTTCGCCGAGCTTTTTCTCAACTCTTCCCGGCGTCCGCTGGCACTTTCCACCAGCTCCAGGTCTGCGCTTACCCGTTCGCAAAAGGCGAGGATTTCCTCTATGTTCTGGCCGTATTTGCGCCGTAGCTTGTCGATCTCCCCTAGTCGATTCTCGATCACGCCCAATCGTCCCGGATCCGCCTCCAACTGGTCTGCATAGCGGCCTAGGTCGCGCGCCCCTTCGTCGATGAGAATCTCGGCAGTCCGTAGGCTCTCCAGCACCGGCGAAAGACCCTCGTCGATGCGCCGCAGTTCCACCAGGCGGCGCGTAGCGGTGCGCAGCGATTCCAGCGCGCTGCCGCCGTCCCCCTGCAAGGCCTCAAGCGCTGCCCCGGCACTCTCTTTTAGTTTGACTACATTCGCCAGGACGCGCAGCTCGTTCTCGAGCGCCACATCCTCACCCGACTTCAAGCCCGCCGTTTCAATTTCGTTCTTTTGGAAACTCCAAAGGTCGCGTTGGCGCAGGACCTCTTGCTCCCGCGCATCCAGGGTCGCCAACTCCTTTTCTGTCGCCTGCCATTGCCGGAAGAGAAGCCCGGCCCTTCCAACGGCGCTTTCCAGGCCCGCAAATTCGTCGAGCAGTCGGCGCTGTTCCTCGGGATCGAAGAGCCTTTGTTGATCGTGCTGGCCGTGCAGGTCCCCGAGGAAGGGCGCAATGCTACGCAGCAGCGCGGCAGTAACAGGCCGGGAGCCCGCAAAGGCGCGGCTTTTGCCGTTAGCCATTACTTCCCGTTCAATCAGTAACTCGCCGTCCTCCACCTCGACGCCCGCCTCGGCCAGCAAGCCGGGGAGCCCGCCCTCCATCGGTGCTTCGAAGATACCGGCAATGCGCGCCCGCTCGGCCCCGCTCCGCACCAGCTCGGCCGTAGCCCTGCCCCCAAACAATAAGGCAAGCGAATCCACGATCAGGCTCTTGCCGCTGCCCGTTTCTCCCGTCAGCACATTCAGGCCCGGGTCGAAGCGCACACGGACCCGGTCGGCCACAGCGAAATTTTCGACCAGCAATTCCACGAGCATCAGCTTGATTTTACTGGCAGGAGTCGCCTGCCAACGGCGATAATGAAATTTGATAATGATGGCATTTCTCCTGCAGGTGAAGCTGACGGAGCTATTCAATCCCTCCAAGCCAATTCCTTTGGCGGTTTTTCTGATTTTGATCGCCGCCTCCCTGCTTAGCTGGTCAATCGTTTTCCAGAAATGGAGCGCCTTGCGCAAGGCCGCGACGGGCAACAAGAGCTTCTTGAGAGCCTTCCGAAAAGCACCGGCCATCGAGGCGATTGCCGTGGCCGCGGAACAGTTCGCACAGGCCCCGCTTGTCGCGGTATTCGATTTCGGCTACGCCGAGGTGGAACGCCAAGCCCGCAATCGAGGCCAGATCCGCAACAAGCTGATGATCGAACGCAATCTGCAACTGGGCATTAGCGAGGAAGTCGGCAAGCTCGAGAGCCAGATGACCTGGCTGGCGACGATTGCCTCCGTCACGCCGTTCATTGGCCTCTTTGGGACGGTGTGGGGCATTATCGATGCCTTCGAGGCTCTTTCCGCCAGCGCCAGCGTCAGCCTCCGCACCGTGGGACCAGGCATCGCCGAAGCGCTCATCGCCACCGGCGCGGGCCTCTTTGCCGCCATCCCCGCCGCTATTTTTTACAACTACCTCGGCTACCTCATCAAGGAACAAGCCGCGCGGATGGAAGACTTCGCGCTAGAGTTCATGAACCTGGTCGAAAGGACCTTCGAAGGCTAAGCGGCTATGGCGTTTTCGATTGGCGATGGCAACTCGGGCAGGTTCGGCCGGCGGCGCGGCGGCTTCTCCACGCTTTCCGAAATGAACGTCGTGCCGCTGGTGGATGTGGTGCTGGTTTTGTTGATCATCTTCATGCTGACCGCCCAAGCCATGCAGTTCGGCCTAGAAATCGAGGTGCCTAAAGTCCGTACTGAGAAAGCCTCCGCACAGGACCTAAACGTCGTCAACATTACCAAGGAAGGCGAAGTCTACCTAAACGACCAACCCGTCAACATCAACGCGCTTCCGGCAGCCGCTAAGGCGAATCGCAAGGCCAAAGAGAATCTGGTTTATATCCGGGCCGACAAGGAAACTCGTTACGACGCCGTCGCTCAGGTGGTGGCCGAATTGACCGAAGCTCAAATCGGCGTCCGTCTCGTAACGCAAACCGATGATCGCTACAACCGCCGGAAATAAAAGCGAGTTAAGCGGTGCTTTGAAGTCTATGCTTCTGCACCTGAGCCTAGCCGCGTCCTTGGGGGCCTGGCATTGGTGGAACAACCGCGCGGTCGAGCGATTTGGCGAAGCGAATTCTCTGGGTGCTTCCGCCGGCGTAAGCGCAGTCGCCCAAATTCCCATCATGCGGCGCCAAGGCCGGCTGAATCCAGTCGCCAACGACACCGAGAGCCAATTGCAGACACCGGAACTAAAAAAGGCGCAGCCCAAACCGCGCCCCGAACCCGAAGACCCGAACGCGATCCCTTTGAATCGCCGCCAGAAAAAAACCGAGCGCGAAATCGTGGCTACCAATCAGCGTTATCGCCCGGATCCAATTCTGCCCAATCAGGTTACTTCCACCTCCGGACGCGCACTCGTGAATCCCATGATGGGCGTGACCGGCTCGGGCGGTGTGGGCACGAGTGATAGCTCGCCTTTTGGCGCCCGTTTTGGCTGGTATGAAAAGTTGTTGCGAGAACGGGTGGGACAGAAATGGCGTACCGACGACGTGGACTCTCGTTTGCGCAGCGCGCCGCCCGCCATCGTTACGTTTACCATTGCTCGCGACGGAAACGTTTCGGGCGTGCGAATCTTCCAATCTTCCGGCAACTACGCGCTCGATAACTCCGCGTTGCGTGCTATCCATGAAGCGTCCCCGATGCCGCCGCTTCCCGGCGGCTTCGAGAAACCCAGCGCCCAGATCGAATTCCAGTTTGAGTTGAAACGATGAACCGAAGAAACGCCCTTCTTGCTTTGCCCGCTCTCCTGACGCCCTTGGCCGCCCAAAGGCAAGCCGATCTCTCCGTTATCCTCACGGGCGGCAAACAAATCACCATTGCGATCCCCGATTTTCGCGGCTCCGGCGAAGCCGACAAATGGATGCCGCTCTTCAATCAAGTTCTTTTTGAGGAGATCTTTAACTCGGGCGTCATCAAGGTTGCGCCCAAAAGCTTTTACCCTCTGCGGGCCCCGCAGCAGCCGCAAGACTTTCGACAACCGGCCCCTGGCGCGCGCTCGGAAGGCCTTTGGCTCAGCGATTGGGCGGCAGAGCCCACCAAAGCCGACTGGTTGGCCGTCGGTTACTCCGCCACGCAGGCCGGTCAATTGGTGCTCTTCGGGTGGCTCTATTCAACCACTCAGAACGATCTCGCCGGTGCGCAGGCCTTTGGCAAAGTCTACAATGGCAGCCTGGACGAGGCGGGTACGCGGAAGGTGGCCCGGGAGTTTGCCGCCGATATTCTAGCCCGCTTTGGCGCCAAGTCTCTGGTCGGCTCTAAGATATACTTCGTCTCCAATCGAAGCGGCGCCAAGGAAATCTGGTCGATGGATTACGACGGCTCCAACCAAAAGCAAATGACTCGCTTCAGCTCCATTGCGACTACTCCCACGCTAAGCCGGGACAATTCCAAACTGGCCCTCACGACTTTCTTGCGCGGCACGCCCGGAATTACCATCCTGACGGCCGACTCTGCCCGCCGCCTTACCTTCGTCAATCCAGAATCCAGCGTGGTCACCACGCCCGACTTCACTCCCGACGGCAAGCAGATCCTGCTCAGCACAAAATTAGGCAGCGGATATGCAAACATCTTCATCTCCAACGCCGATGGATCTAATCTGCGGCCTCTTACTTCGGCGCGGGCGGTTGAGGTGGAACCTCGGGTGAATCCAAAAAATGGAACAGAAGTTGTTTTCGTTTCAGGTAGATCCGGACCGGCACAAATTTATAAGATGAATATTGACGGCGCGGACGTGCAGCGCCTCACAGATGGTTCCGGGCAGGCGGCTAATCCGTCCTGGCATCCGGATGGCAGGCTGATTGCGTTCTCCTGGACCGGCGGCCTGGAAAGAGGAAATTTTAACATTTTTGTAATGGATGTTGCTTCGCGGGAGTTTGCGGAACTGACCCATGGCACTGGACGGAATCAAAACCCGTCTTGGGCGCCAGACGGGCGTCATATTGCCTACAGCTCCAAGCGCGGCGGCAACTCGCATATTTGGACCATGCTGGCTGATGGCACACAAGTAAAGCAGTTAACCACCATTGGCTCAAACGAAATGCCCGTCTGGACTCACTAGTTTTTCTGCTGTCGAACCCGAATTCAATGCTGCCCCTTGGAGGTCTACTTTAACCATGTCGCGTAAACAACTTAGCGCCGCCCTGCTCGCGCTTACACTCACTTTTTTCGCCGCCGGATGCAAAAAGCCCGTCGCACCCGCCGCCACCCCGCCCAATCCGATTCCGCCGTCCGTGCCCGCGGCTCCGAAGCCAGCGGCGGCGGTACGGAGCTTCAGCGTGGAGCCCACTACGATCACGGCGGGACAGAGCGCTACCCTTCGTTGGGCGGTCGAGAATGCCGACAGCGTGTCGATCACGGAGCTTGGCACCGTGCAGTCTTCCGGCTCCCGCAGCGTTAGTCCGTCGTCCACTACCACCTATCGCCTCACGGCGGTCGGGCCGGGCGGCAATGCCGAGCGCAGTGTGACTCTCACCGTACGTCCGACGCCGCCTCCGGTGCGGGAAACGCCCGCTCCCACTGTCACCCAGAGCTTTACGGAAATGGTTTCGAGCCTCTTGAGCGACCTCTACTTCGATTACGACAAGAGCGATATCCGAGAAGACGGCCGCAGCACCCTGAACAAGAATGCCGAGGCGATCAAGGCGATTCTCGCCGCGCACCCGAATGGCATCATTACCATCGAAGGCCACTGCGATGAGCGCGGCTCTGCGGAATACAACCTCGGTCTTGGCGACCGCCGATCCACTTCCACCAAAGAATATCTGGTGAACCTGGGCCTTCCCGGCGACCGTCTAAAGGTTATTAGCTACGGAAACGAAAAGCCCACTTGCACAGAAGCAAGCGAGGCTTGCTACTCCAAGAACCGCCGGGCGCACTTTAGCGCCAACTAGAAAGGCTCGAAACTATGCGTCCTATCGCGCTCTTCCTCCTCCTCGTTACCGGGGTTCCCGTCTTTGCACAGAAGAAGGAGATTCTGGAAATGCAACGGGATATGTCCCTCTTGCAGAACGAGGTGCGCAGCATGAAGAGCGCGATGGACGAAAAGTTTGCCGCCTTGAACGTTCTGGTCAAAGAGGCGCTGGATAACGCCTCGAAATCAAACACATCTCTTGCGGTTTTAGACAAGACCATCGGAGATCGGCTGCGCGAGCAGCAAACCACCTTAAACGCGCCCGTGGCGGGAGTGAGCACGAAGGTGGACCAGATGACCACGGAGTTTGCCCTGCTCAAGGAGTCGATTGCGGAGCTCTCCGAACTCGTTAAGAAACAGCAGTCGCAGTTGTCCGATATGAAAACGCTGCTGCAACTTTTGAAGGACCCTCCTCCTCCGCCGTCTCCCACGAGCAACGGGGCTGGCGCAGTCGGTACTGTCAGCAACGCACCGCCGCCGGGCATGACGAGCGAGAGCTTGTACACCAGCGCGTTGCAGTCCAAGAGTGGCAACCAGGCCGACTTCGCGTTGCAGCAGTTTCAGGACTATCTCCGTTTCTACCCCGACGCCAGTTACGCCCCCAACGCGCAGTACCACATTGGCGAAATCTACTTCACCCAAGGCAAGTTTGACGAAGCTGTGCAAGCCTTCGACGCCGTTCTCGAGAAATATCCCGACAATTCTAAGACTCTCGACGCGATGCTTTCCAAAGGGAAGGCCCTGGCCAAAAGTGGGCAACGCACCGCTGCCGTTACCGAATTTCGCAGCCTTATACGTAAGAGCGACTCGAGCGGTCAAGCCGCTCTTGCCAAACAGGAGCTGAAGGCTCTGGGCATGCCCTACACAGCTCCTGCCGCCCCGGGCCGGAAGAAGCGCTAGCCCGATCAGCGGTCATATACTTTGAGCGATGCGCTACGCTCTCTTTGTCGTCGTTGCCAGTCTACACGCGGGTGAGTTTCCCCGCACACTCGAAGCCTTTCCTGGCACTACTCCAAAGGTCGACGGCCGGATCTCCCCAGGCGAATGGTCCGACGCAACGCCAATTCGCGGCGTCCTGGATTGGACGCACACCTTCTCCCCTACTACCTCAACCAAAGACCTGAACCTTCGGGGCTGGGTGAAACACGACGGCAAGCGCCTTTATTTTGCCTTTGACATCGACGATGACATTCTCTATGGCATCGATACGCCCCGCTGGCTCCCCAAAGAAAACGCGAAGGCACACGAGTTCGTCGGCGGAAAACCGTCGCGTGACGCTTTCCCCTGGTTTGGCGATGAGATGGAGATCCTGCTCAACGCCAGCTACCGGTGGAAAGGCGAAGAGTCCGTCGAGGCCAATGGACGTTCCTGGCAGATGGTCGTCAATTTAACCAAGAGCCGCCTGGGTGGGCTCAACGTCGGCGGCCTTCTGGAAGGCGAACCTCGCCGCAATGCGGAAGGCTTTGCGCGCTATTCAAAATGGATCGATTCCGGTGCCATGACGGCGGCCACCTCCGTCAAACCCAAACGGGGCGGCTACTTTATCGAGTGGTCCATCGCCTTTGATCCTTGTGTCGAAGTTGAGCCCGGTCAATTTTGGTCTCCCGAGCTCGGCGATCGCCGGGTAGGCATTAATATTGCGCTCGGAGACCTCGATACTCCCGAAGCGGGCCAAGGCAATTTCGGCAACTTTCACCATGAGGACTGGTTCGCCGGCGAGCCCAAGACCCGCACCCAGCTCAAGGACTTCGGCACCCTCTGGCTGCGCGCTAAGAGATAGCCCCTCAGCCCTCGATCTCGATGACCGACACCTCCGGCCGGCACCAGACACGGAACCCCCCCACGTTTCCTACGCCCACGTTGGTGTGGATCCAGCGCCCTCCCTCCGGCCACCAATTCATTCCGGCGATAAATCGCTTGTCCTCCACCGGCGCATAGCGTTCCCGGAGATAAGGCAAGCCATTCTGCGACCCGTGCGTATGGCCGCTCAACATCAGCCGCCACGCAAAGTTCTTTAGCTCATCCTTGGTATCGGGGTTATGCGCCAGCAAAATCGCCGGCATGCCGCGAGGAACGGCGGCAAAGGCCTTGGCGCCGTCCACCGCCTCGCTCCACAAATCCCCCACCCCCACTAGCCATACGCCCTCACGCTCCAGCCACACCGATCGATTTTCAAGCAAGGGTACCTGGGCTTCTGCCAACACGCCATCCACCTGCCGGTCGGCCGGATCGTTCAAATAATACTGCGCCCAAACGCCCCCATCGTGATTGCCCTTAACGGCGAAGGTGGGAATGCGGCTGCTCAACTCGCGAAAGATCTCCGCATACCCGGCCAGGCTCTGCCCGTGAATCCGCGTCACATAGTCGCCGGTCAAACAGACGACGTCGGGCCTTTCTGCAATCGCTTGCTGAAACGCATGCCGAATCATCTCCGGGCTTACGCTTTGTGAAAGATGCAAGTCGCTTAGTTGCACTAAACGAAACGGCCGCACTCCCTCGATCCGCACCTGCCGTCGGCTAACCTGCGGCCAGCGCGGCTCCACGAGATAGACGTCCGCGGCCGCTAGTGCACCCAGCACCGGCAGGGCTCGCAATGCGTGCCGTCGGGTAACCGGGAAGCGTGAGAAGCTCAAATTTCATCATCCCATTCGTCATGAGCGCCCCCTCGATCACTCGCCGTTCCTTGGCCGCCTCTCTATTTTCGGGGGTCCGGCTGGTCGGCGCCGAAGACCGAAAGGAACTGCTAGCCCGCGCCACCACCTTTGACTCGGAGAATTACGCCGCGTTGCGGGCCTACGTCTGGAACTCCGAAGAAATCAGCTTCCGCAATGGGATTGAGCGCCGCCAGCAAAAGTATGAGATCAACATGCTATCTGGCGGAATGTACTGGCGAAAGATCGAGCAGGACCGCCAACCGCTCTCCGGCCCGCAAGCGGAGCAGGAAAAGAAACGGCTTGAGAAGCATCTCAACGCTCCCCGCCAGCTCGACGGCTTGCCCGCTGAAGATTCCTGGAGCAAGGAGCGGGCCTTTCTCGAACTGCTCCCCCGGCTTCATCGCATCACGCGTTTCCAACAGGCTTCGTGGAGATCGATTCCCACCTTTCACCTACGGCTCACGCCGGGCCCTCAGTCTTCTCCTCTCCATCCGCTTGCCGATTTCGCGCAGTCGTTTGAAATCAACGTCGATCTCGAGCGCGCGTCTCTGCATTGGGTCCGCGCGGAGTGGAAGGCCCTGCGATCCGTGAAATGGCAGCTGCGCCAGTTGCCGCTGGGCCGGTTGAGCATGCTCTATTCGAGTGGCATCGTTTTTACGGGGGCTGTTCGCAAAGGCCACCGGCTAGGCTGGAGCCTTGAGCGCCTCCCTTCCGGCCCTTGGGCCTTGCAGGAGTTCTATTCCGACGGCGGCGAATACGCCAATCGCCTCCGCTATTTCAACTACCGTCGCTTCGCCTCCGAATCGGAATTGATTTTGCGTTAGAGCTCCCGCTTTAGTCCCGGTGCTTTCAATACGGCATTCCCCGCCTTTGCCTTGCCGTAATCGCTCAGCTCCACCAGTGGCATCTTTCTTGCCTGCCTTTTCTCGGCGCAGTAGTTTAAAAGGTACCGCTCCTTCGTCCGCTTCACCATCTCTTCCAGAAACCACATGCCATTCGGCGCCACAGCGTCGCCACCACTTTCATTCGCCAGCCGCGCCAAGCTTTGTGCCCCAAAGCGCGGGGGGGGAGCTTCATTCAAGCGCGGTTCTCCGACATTCCCTGGCGTCACATTGATTTTTGGCAGAATTTTCCCCATCACGGCACCGCGCGGAGGGTCGAAGACTACGCTTAGCCCCACACGTTTCTCCAGCAGATTAGCGAGCACCGACTCCAGGCGCATCGGAGAGCTTGTGTCCTGCTCGTCGCCCAACAATAGAATCACGCGCTTTCGCCCGGCGGGTGCAGGATCCGGAAACGTTTTCAACGCCTCCACGATGGCGCTGAGCGGTCGCACGGTCTGCACTTGAATTCCCTTGCCACCTTCTTTGACGGCCTCCACAATGCGGCTGGAATCGCTAGTCCATTCCAACTTCTGTTCTACTCCGGTCCCAAAAGTAAAGACTGCCACGCGGTCTTCCTGTCCTAGCTCACTCACGAGCAGCGGCGCCGCCGCGTTCAGCATGTCCCCGCGATTGTGCGCCTCAATCAAAATCAACAAGTCCATCGGCGCATCCGACTCGACGCTGGCAAACAACCCACGTTCTTTCTTTTCCAGGCGCGTAAAATCACTCGCTCGCATCCCCGCCACGACGCTGCCGCCGCCGGGCGTCCGTACATCCACCATCACCTGCGACATCACCTGTTTCGCCGGGCAAGGCGGATTCTGCGCCGCCGCAAGAGAAGCAATCAATAGCAAGAGTAGACGAAGCAGCATATATTCATCATCAGTGATCCTTCACCCGAGGCCTCGTTACCAACATTCCTGCCCAATTCTGATTTACCGAGCAAATTTTGTAATCGACCACCCCCACTCCCAGCGCTAGCTCCCTCAGCGCGTTCATTTTCAGCACGCCTTTGCGATAAAAAATCCACACCGGACAGATCTTCGTCTGCCGCGCAATCTCCGCCAGATCCCTTTGGTACAGATCCCAATCGTCAAAAAAACGGAGCACCAGTTCCGCTCCCGCCCGGTCTTCCTGAAATTCAAACCCCTCCGGCACCTTCCCTAGCGCCGCATAGAACTCACGGGGAGCGTCTGCAATCGCGACGCGTTTGCCCGCCGCGATTCCGATCTTTTGCCACAATTCCCGTACCGGCTCGCCCCGCAAATCCGGCGCCGCCCTCGGGGCCCCTGCCTTAATCTTGGCCAGCACCTTCGGAAGGTGTTTCCAGTCGGTGAAAGTCTCTCCCGGATAAATTTTTTTCAACGCCGCCACCTTCTCGGTCTCGCCTTCCACGAACACGAAAGGAATGTGCGCCGTCGACTTTGCCGTTCGCGTTAGCTCCGCATGACCCTTCGAATACACCGGCATTCTACTCAAATCAAAGACAATTACGTCCGGGCCGAACTTCCTCGGCGACGTCACCTTCACCTCTTTATTGGCCCACATTCCTCGCCAAGCTACCTCGTGGCCCCAGGCACGCAACTCTTCCACTCGTGCATCCGCTTCTTCCTTCTTCCAGTGAAACAGCATCACCTTCGCCATCCCTCTATTTTGTAGCGCGGTAAAATAACGCTTCCCTCCAAGATGGCCGACAAAGCACCCTTCATTCATCTGCATTGCCACACGGACTACTCGCTTCTGGATGGGGCCTGCGAAATCTCGCAAATGATGGATGTGGTCGCCGAACAGAAAGCTCCCGCCATTGCCATGACCGACCATGGCAACCTTTTCGGAGGCGTTGAGTTCTACAATGCCGCCAAGACCAAGGGCATCAACCCCATCCTGGGCTGCGAAGTCTACGTCACCCAACAGCCCCGCAGCGTAAAAACCGCCGCCAATCGCTACAACCACTTCGTCCTGCTCTGCGAGAACCAGGAAGGGTATCGCAATCTGATCGAGCTCGTCTCTACCGGCTATATCGATGGCTTTTACCAAAAGCCGCGCATCGACAAGGATCTGCTCGCGCGCCACTCCAAGGGCCTGATCGCGCTTTCCGGCTGCCTTCGCGGCGACGTCCAGGAGGCCCTGCTCAAAGACAAATACGAAGACGCCCGCCGCCTTGCCCTCGAATACTCCGACATGTTTGGCAAGGGCAATTTTTATCTGGAACTGCAGGACCACAATCTCGACGACGACCGCAAAGTAATCCCCCTCGTCAACAAACTGGCCCTCGATACCGGCCTGCCTCTTGTTGTAACGAATGACGCTCATTACCTACGCCAATCCGATCCCCACGCCCACGAAGCCATGCTCTGCATCCAGACCGGGCGCACACTTTCGGACCCGAATCATATGCGTTTTGAGACGCCCGAGTTTTATCTCAAAACCCGCGACGAGATGGAACGCCTTTTCGGCGCTTACCCGCGCGCCCTCGATGCCACCTGGGACATTGCGCAACGCTGCCAGCTTAAGCTCGAAAATGTAAAAGACCCCTTCCCGGTCTTCCAACTGCCCGGCAACCAGACCGTCGATTCTTATTTCGAACTCATTGCCCGCGCGGGCTTCGAGCGCCGCCGCGCCCGCTTGGAACTCCTCGCCGCCCAAGGCCAGCTTCGGCACCCTCTTGAGGTCTACGAGGAGCGCCTTACCCGCGAAATTCGCATCATCCAGCAGATGAAGTTCCCAGGCTACTTCTTAATCGTCTGGGACTTCATCCGCCACGCCAAGGACGCGGGCATTCCCGTCGGTCCGGGCCGTGGTTCCGCCGCCGGGTCTCTCGTTGCCTATGCGATGGAGATCACAGACATCGACCCGCTCCAGTACAACCTCCTCTTTGAGCGCTTTCTTAACCCCGAGCGAATCTCCATGCCCGACATCGACATCGACTTCTGTACGCGCGGGCGTGGCGAAGTGATCAAGTACGTCACCGAAAAATACGGCCGCGAGCAGGTCGCGCAGATCATTACCTTCGGTACCCTGGGCGCGCGCGCCGCCATTAAAGACGTGGGCCGCGTCCTCGACATGGGCTTCGCCGAAGTGGATAAGCTCACCAAGCTCGTTCCCTCCCAACCCCTGAACATCAAGCTCAAGCAAGCTATGGAGGTCGAACCCGCCTTTGGCGAAATGGCCGCGAAAGAGCCGAAAATCCAGGAGCTCCTCGATATCGCTCAACGCCTCGAAGGCATGGCCCGCAACGCCAGCATCCACGCGGCCGGCGTGGTCATTTCCCCCCGCCCGCTTAAGGAGCTTGTACCGCTTTACCGCACCAACAAGGACGAAATCGTCACGCAATACGACATGGTGGGCCTGGAAAAACTGGGCCTCCTCAAGATGGACTTCCTGGGCCTCACCACGCTCACCATCATTTCCGACACCGTCGCCTTGATCGAGAAGCATCGCGGCGAAAAGCTTAAGGTCGAGGACATCCCGCTCACCGACAAAGGTGCTTATCAGATCTTTTGCGATGGGCAAACCTCCGGCATCTTTCAGTTCGAATCCGACGGCATGCGCGACGTCCTCATCCGCTACGCCCCCGATCGCCTGGAAGATCTCATCGCTTTAAACGCTCTGTACCGTCCCGGCCCGATGGATATGATCGACGATTTCATCGATCGCAAGCACGGGCGCAAAGAGGTCACCTACGAGCTGCCTGAGATGAAAGAGCTGCTTGAGGAGACCTACGGCGTCATGGTTTATCAGGAGCAGGTCATGCAAATGGCCAACGTTTTGGCCGGCTACTCCCTTGGCGATGCCGATCTCCTCCGCCGCGCCATGGGCAAGAAAAAAATCGAGGAAATGGCCGCCCAGCGCGCGCGCTTCCTTGACGGCGCGACGAAAAAAGGCTTCCCCGCAAAGAAAATCGAAAAGGTTTTTGACCTGATGGAAAAGTTTGCGGGCTACGGCTTCAACAAGAGCCACTCCGCCGCCTACGCCTACCTTGCCTACGTCACCGCCTATCTCAAGGCCAATTACAAAGTCGAGTTCATGAGCGCCTTGCTCACCTCGGAAACTGGCAACACCGCGAAGGTAGTCCGCTACATCAACGAATGCCGGGACCGTCAGATCCAGGTTCTCCCTCCCTCGATCAACCACTCCGATCTCAATTTCACGCCCTCGGCCGACGCGATTCGTTTTGGCCTCGGCGCCATCAAGAACGTCGGCGCCGGCGCCGTCGAAGCCATTTTGCGCGTGCGCGCCGAAAAAGGCCCCTTCCAGTCCATCTATCAGTTCTGCGAGCTTGTCGACATGACGGCCGTCAACCGCCGCGTCATCGAGTCCCTTATTAAGTCCGGCGCGATGGACGAGCTCAAAGGTGCTCGCTCTCAGCAGATGGCCGCCCTCGATTCGGCCATCGAAACCGGCCTCCGGGCCGCCCGTGATCGCAACTCCGGCCAGTCTGGCCTCTTTGGGGACCTCTTCGGCCAAGCCGCCGCCGAGGAACATTCCGAAGCCGAACTCCCCCGCGTCCCCGATTGGGATGCCCCCCAGAAGTTGCAGGGCGAAAAGGAGATGATCGGTTTCTATGTCACCGGCCATCCCCTGGATCAGTACCGAGACAAGATCGCCGATCTCTCCTCTCACACCACCGCCCAACTCGAGGGCCTGGAGCGCGGCGCCGAAATCAAAATCTGCGGTCTGCTCACAGGCCTCCAACGCAAGCGCAATCAAAAAGGAGAACTTTGGGGAGCGATGCAGCTCGAAGACCTCTACGGCAACGTCGACGCCATGGTCTTCGCCTCCAAATACAAGACTCTCGAAACGATTCTCAAAGAAGACCTGGCCGTTCTGGCTATCGCCAAGATCTTGGTCGACGAAGGCACCCCACCGCGGCTCAGCATCCAGGATCTGATCCCTCTCCACAACGCGCGCATCAAGCTCCCCTCAATGCTCCAGGTTAAAATCCGTATGGCCGATCAGGAAGAGGCCCGCGCGGCCGCCTTCCGCGATTTGATTGCCCGCAAACCCGGACCGGCCTCCGTCCGCATTGTCCTCGAAAAGTCGCAGGACTTTTCGCTAACATTGGATCTGGCGTCCAAGGTTCGGGCTGATCGTGAGTTCCAAGGCGAACTTGCAAAGCTCTTCGGAGCATCGGCTTTTGAGGCTACGGGCGAAGCCTAAGCTCCCCCATGTCCACCCCCGACCTCAACGCGCGGATTCACGCGCTGCACCCCGAAAGTGCCCCCGCCAACCGTGATCCGGCGCCTATGGATCAGCCAGCCCGCGAACCCGACCCCTCTTACGCCCGCGTCCAACTTGCCCGCCATCCGCGGCGCCCGCACGCGCAGGACTACTTCGACCGTATCTTCACCGGATATACGGAGCTCCACGGCGACCGCGCCTACGGCGACGACAAGGCCATCACCGGCGGCTATGCCTTCATCGAAGGCAAGCCTGTCATGGTCATCGGCCAGCAGAAGGGCCGCGATACTAAACAAAAACTCGCGCGCAATTTCGGCATGCCCAAGCCGGAAGGCTATCGCAAGGCTCTCCGCCTGATGTACATGGCCGATAAGTTCCACCGGCCCATCATCTGCTTCATTGATACGCCCGGCGCCTATCCTGGCATCGATTCCGAACAGCGCGGCGTTGCCGAAGCCATCGCCTACAATCTTCGCGAAATGTCCCGTCTTACCGTACCCATCATTGCGGTGGTCATCGGTGAGGGCGGCTCGGGCGGCGCGCTTGGCCTTGGCGTGGCCAATAAGGTTCTGATGCTCGAAAACGCCTACTACAGCGTCATTTCGCCCGAAAGCTGCGCCGCCATCATCTGGCGCGACGCGGGCAAAGCGGAGCTTGCGGCCGCCGCCCTTAAGTTGACTGCCCCCGACCTTCTATCCCGCGGCATCATCGACGGCATTATTCCTGAACCCCCCGGTGGCGCGCAGGAAGACCACGCCGCCGCGGCCGACCTCCTCGCCGCCGCCCTCCGCGAACAATTGGAAGAGCTCTTCCACCTCTCCCCGCCGGAACTCGTCGAGCAGCGCTACAAGAAATTCCGCAACATCGCGCCGTTCTTTACCTAACCTCTTCAGCAGCCCTTCAACCCCAACCGCGTACAATACCTCCCCCAGAGGCTCTCGTGAATCTGCTTCTTGCGATTGCGAGGCTGACCAAAATGTGTTCTGCCTTGCACCTCGCCTCGGAGAGGTAGCCGACCCATTCTCACGAACTGCATGAAAGACAGGGCACCAAGGAAAACCTTCTATTGGGCTCTCCCGAAGATAAACCGAAAGTCACTTAACACTTGACAGTATGATCGCGCCAGAGTTTAATGGGGCCAGCGCAGGTTGATAATGAAGGATCTCAAGCCCATTGACAACGAATACGTTCAGCAGTTTGCCCGGGCTTTCACTAGATACTTCTGGCACACCAAAGACGATGGCAGGACGCCGATCAAGAAGAAAAAGCGAGGACAAAGGGTGTGTCCATCTGTCCCAGGGGAGAAGTCGGTAAGCCGAACCGCAATTTTGAATTGGCAGAGGGGAATCAACCTTCCCTCTAGGGCGCGGCTCGAGGCGATGTTCAAGGAGTTCGAAGGCTTGGAAATTGGCGTCGACGCAAAGCAGGAGTTGCTACGCCTCGCAGACTTGCCGAGGGGGCGTATGGGTCGACGATACGCAACGGAAAGGCCAACCCAGCTGCGCTTCGACTTCGGAAGCGCCCTTACCTTTACTGACGAGGATGCAAGCATTACGATTCAGTCCATTAAAAAGAGCCCTGGACGAGTGACGCTTGCTCTACATCTCGAAATGCGGAAGGGTGCCAATTAGTATTTGCTTAACGCTTTACACTACTGTACCCTAAAGTTGGTTCAGTACTTTCACCGTCAATTCCAATTCGAATGTCTAGTTACACTCTATAGAGGAGGCAATAGTCGTAATGCAGGTTGTTCTCGATACCGTCTACGATCCCCAGTTTTCTGTCCTCCAGCCAATTCCTGTGGAACTCGGCGCGACGCCGACAGGTTTCAGAGCCTCCGCGCCCGCTTTAGGCCTACTTCTTGAATCCGAAGGAAGCTCTGAGGTTGAAGCCCTTCGGGAACTTGCTGCTGGATTGATCGAGCAGTACAATATCTTTGAGAAGTTGGGTGCTGAAGAACGTCCACCATTTCATGATGATCTCGCGCGACTTCTCAAGGGGTTTATAACGCGCTAAATGGCCAAGGTCACTATCGAATCCGTCTTCAAGTTTCTAGAAGAACATTTTGAATTCTTGATCGAGGACTCGGTTGGGTCCAATTCGGGCAGGGTTGCCCGACGGCGCGCAACTCCACCAGACAAGCTACCAATCGTGAGCAGGTTCTCCTGTGCCTCGAATACGATTGGTCAATTGATTAACGGTGAGTGGTGGGATAAACTACACAGAGAAACGGGCTTAGACCAGCACACCTATCGGCACAACTGGGAATCTCCTGATCCTCAGGCACTGAAAGTCCTTTTCGTAGTTCATCGGGTTACCAAAGCTCTGGCGCTTCCTCTGCCTGCGGGCGAATCTACTATCGCTGCGGTTTGGCAAGACCTGCAGAAAATTCTTCCTGCCAATCCGATCTTGGCCCAAAAACAAATACTCGATAAACTTCGCATAAATAGGTCGTGGCAAGAGCGGCGGGAAGTCCTGAGTCTCTCTTATCCGAATCGTCCAAACGCTCAGGCGGTAGTTAATGGCTTGTCTGCATATTTGTCGGCCAACTGGGGGTGGTAGTGCCTATCCAACTGCCTGAACTTGCCGAAACGATAGCACGCGGCAATTGCTTGGGATGGTTTGGCGCTGGCGTTTCAGCAGTTGCTGGGCTCCCAACGTGGCCGTCACTCCTGCTGCAGTTATTGGATCTTGATAACTACCGAAAAGAGTCTTGCTATACCTGCGGTGCTTTACAAATAGTTAAAGCTTCAACTGCGAAAACGCAGACGGACCCATTAATTGAGTATGCCGCAAGCTGCATACAAAAGAATCAGCTCAAGACGGCTGCTTCGGCCGTTCGAACAGTTAAGGGCACCTTCGTTGATCAACGCCTAACGAAAATCTTCGATATCGAGGAGGAATATAAGGCTCGTCGCGCTAATGATCCGGTTCAAGAGCGCATCAATAGAAGACTCAAATGCCTCCGGGCTATTGGGTGGGCCGGCGTAGTCACTACCAATTATGATTGTCTCCTGGAACTTGGTGCGGGTGCTAACGCATGGTACCCGATCGTGAACGCGGTGACCGACAATCTAGGGCGTGCCCTTCGCCAGCCCAAGACCCTCAAGCCATTTCTCGTATATCTGCACGGCAAGGTCACCAAGCAACACGACAATAGACTAATTTTTGCCGATGAAGACTATACTGAGCAGTACGTTTCAAGACCAACTGTCGAGTATTTCCTTAAGGCACTGCTTCTTCGCCATACAGTTGTTTTCGTTGGAACCCAGATCGATGAAGAGATCGTCCAGCTTAAGTTGCAGCTCAATGCCCATATAAAGACGTCTTCCGCACGAGCGGTCGTACCCGAGGAAATTGTGATTCTTCCAGCCGACTCTCATTCCCGTGGAACTTACTTAGAGCGTACAGGTTGCTTCAAAGTTGTTTACTACGAAAAAGTTGATGACCACCATTCAGGCCTGGACCAGTTATTGGAAAGTGCCGTTAGCTCTGCGGGTCAGATTCCATCTACTCGGGATAATGACCCCGATCTCACTCTGATTACGGAAATTCTCAAGGCCGGTCCGAAGGATTTTAATTCGTTGTTGAGCGAGTTTCGTTCGAAGCTAGATGAGACAGAAGCAACAAACATTGACAACTTGACCATCAATTTCGTGTACAGACTACAATATCTTTGCAACCTGCAGCGACTGATCTTCAACGAAAGGGCGCAAACCTATCGCCTGCCAGAAGCTTAACCGGTGCTTAGTCGAAGGCGAATCCCCGTCAAGTTTAGATCTCAATTTGTCACTTTCTGAGCCGCGCCACCCGCTCCCCAGCGATCTTTTGCAGTTGTTCCTTCTGCCCCGGCCGCAAATCCTTCGCTGCTTCTGCCGCCTGCAAACACTTTTTGGCCGCCTCCAGCGCTCCCGCCTTATCCCCATTCGCTTCCAGCACCTCGCTCAAACTGTCCCAAGCATTCGCGCTCCCCGGATTCGTTTCCACCACAAACCGCATCACTGCTATGGCCTCGGCCTTCTTCCCGGCCTGCAGCATCGCGTAGCCTACCTGATTCAATTGCGCCTCGCGCAGAATCAAGGCCTTTTGGTCTTTAGCTTTCGCGCGGTCGATCATCGCTTTTGCGGCTTCCCAGCCCCCGTCGCGCAGTGCATGCGAGAACTCGGCCGGCGTCGCCACTGGCGCCGCTCCCGCATAATTCGCCTTTACCGTCTTATGCTCCAGCGCCACTCTTAGAGCCTCGGGATAGAACTGGGTGAACGAGTTCTCCACCGCCGCGTTCGCCGTGTGGCAGGCAATGCAGCCGGCGTTCTTCGGCAAGACGGGCGACGTGTCTCGCAGCCCAAACACCGCATTCCCAAACTGAAAATAGCCCCAGTTCCCCTCAAAGCGCTTGGAGTCCTTCACCGCGGCCTCGAGAGTCGCAATGTCGCTTTGAAAGAATCCCGCCTTATTGATGCCGCTTTGTCCCGCCGAATACCGAATCTCCAGAATGAACGTGGTCCCATCAGGCCATACGCCATTCGTCTTGAACTTCTTCCATGCCTCTGGATTGACGAAAACGCTGTCGAAGAACGGCGTCTCGAGCGCCCCTGGTACCCCGGCGTCAAAGTAGGTCATCCCCAAACCCGTCCCCAGGTAAACCCATTCCCGGTAATCTGAAGGCCTCTCCAATTCGCCTTTCTCGTTAAACCGTCCAGCCTGCCCAAACAGCGCCACACCCATTAAAATTCCAATCCCAAATCTCATGGCCCAATTTTAGTCCCGCGCCGCTTCAGCCCCAACCCCGAATTTGCTGCATCCTAGTAAAGCGTGAACAAGAAACTCGTTCTCATCATCGTCTTTTGCGCCATCGGCTTCCTGGCCGCCCTCATCTACAACACTATCCCCTACAGCCAAAACCGCGTTGAAGTCTGCATGGTCTTTGAGGGGCGCGAGAACTGCAGCACATCTCTCGGCCAAACCAAAGAACTCGCGCTTCGCTCCGCCACGGACACCGCCTGCGCCATGATCGCCAGCGGCATGACCCAAACCATCGCCTGCTCCAACACTCCCCCCAAAAGCGTCAAGTGGCTCGATAAATGACCCAGCCGCAAATGATATCTTTATGGCCATGAGCGATTTGACGGATTTCGAACTTCCTCGCCGGGAGGCTCTCAAGGCCGGCATCGGCCTCGTCGGCATTGCCACCGTGGCCCTCGCCGCCCCCGATTCCGCGGATTGGAAACCTTCCGTGCTCGACCCTCATCAGCTCTCCACCGTCGAAGCGCTCGAAGAACTCATCATCCCTACAACGGACACTCCCGGCGCTAAGGCCGCTCTCGTCCACCGCTACATCGACCTCTTCCTCAACGAAGGCGTCGAAGCAGACCGCGTTCGCTTCCTCGATGGCCTTGGCTGGCTTGACGGCTATTGCCTGCGCAAGTTCGAAAAACCTTTCGTCAAGCTCAACCCAGCGCAGCAAACCCAGGTTCTTCAGATCCTGGACCGGCTTGAGGAGATTAACATCGACGAAGGCCATCGCTTCTTCCGTCAAGCCAAAGCCATGGTTTCGCGCATCTATTACAACACCAAGATCGGCTATGACGAGCTCAATAAAGGCGGCCGCGTCCCCACTTCCTACGGATGCCAAGCCTAGACACCCTCGATTCGGCCGCCCAATTTCTCTATTCGCTCGGTAACGAAGTCAAAACGCTCAAGCTTGGCCTGGAGCGTATCTCCACGCTCCTAGCGGCCCTTGGCCACCCTGAGCGGATCGTACCCGTCGTCCACGTGGCCGGCACTAATGGCAAGGGCAGCGTCTGCGCCATGATCGAGCGCGGCCTGCGCGCCGCGGGCTTCCGCACCGGCCTCTTTACCAGTCCTCACCTCATCAGCCCCACCGAACGTATCCAGGTCGACGGCCAGCCCATTTCTGACTCCGAATTCCTGGCCGCGCTCAAAACCGTTCATTCCGCCTCCCTCGATCTCCTCTCGGACGGCGCCATCGATTGCCACCCTACCTATTTTGAAACCGTCACCGCCATGGCCTTCTGCCATTTCGCCCAAGCTGGCGTCGAACGCACCGTCCTCGAAGTCGGCCTTGGCGGCCGCCTGGACGCTACCAACGTCGTCGACCCCCTCCTCAGCGTCATCACCCCCATCGATCTCGATCACCAGCAGTATCTCGGCAATACGCTTCTCGAGATCGCGCGCGAAAAAGCCGGCATCATCAAGCCCGGCCGACCCGTGGTCCTGGCGCCCCAGCTCCCGGAAACCCTTCCAGCCTTCCAGGCGCAGGCGCTGGAGGACGTCGCCGCATGGGGCGTTTCCGATCTCGTCCTCGGCCCCGAAGGCTGCACGTATCGTGCCCGCCAGCACGACGTCGAGTTCCATATCTCTTGCCCTCTACCGGGTTTGCACCAGGTCACAAACAGCCTCACGGCCGCCCTCAGCCTCCACACCCTTGGCATTCCGCGCGCCGCCATCGAATCCGGCATTGCCCACACCACTTGGCCCGGCCGCCTGGAGATCGTTCGCCGCCAGCCCTTAATCTACCTGGATGGCGCGCACAACCCCGCCGCCGCCGCCCGCTTGGCCGAGTTCATCCGCACCCACTTCGCCGGCCGTCCTGTCTGGCTCGTCTTTGGCGTTATGCGCGATAAACAGGTCTCCGCCATCACCTCTCAACTCTTCCCACTCGCCGCTAAAGTCATCCTTACCCGCGTTCCCCAAGATCGCGCCCTGGAGCCCGAACTCATCGCCGCCTCCTTCCCCCACTCCAATCTCAGCCTCACCGAGTCCGTCGCCGAAGCCTTGGCCCTACTTTCCTGCGCCCCATCCGACGCCGTAATCTTCGTCACCGGCTCTCTCTTTGTCGTCGGCGAGGCGCGCCCCCTCTTACAATAGGGAAAGTGTTTGCGCGACTTCGGGCCCTCCTCTTCATAGACCCGCTTATCATCCTCTGCACCATCGCTTATGGCAGCGTCAATCTCGTTGTCTCCCTCTTTGAGACCACCGGCCGTATGCAAGTCGCTATCGCCCGCGCCTGGGCCCGCATGCTACTCCGCGTCAGCTTCATCGGGATGAAGATCGAGGGCCTCGACAAGGTAGACCCATCCGGCAGTTATGTCTTCGTAGCCAACCATCTCAGCTACATGGATACGCCGGTTATCCTCGCCAGCATCCCCGTGCAGTTCCGCTTCATGGCCAAGAAAGGCCTTTTCAAGATCCCTTTCCTCGGTTACCACCTTACCCGCGCTGGGCACATCGCGGTCCCGCGAGACAATCCCCGCGAGGCCATCCGCAGCATGGCCGAAGCCGGCCGGGTCATCCGCGAAAAGCGCATCAGTGTCCTGATCTTTCCCGAAGGCGGGCGCAGCCCCAACGCCAAGCTGCAGCCCTTTAAAGAAGGTGCCTTCTACATCGCGATCAATGCGCAGGTGCCTGTCGTTCCCGTAGCCCTTTCGGGCACAGAAAAAGTCCTCCCCTTCGGCTCCGGCACCGTAAGCCCCGGCCGAGTAACTTTACGCATCGGCGACCCCATCCCCACCACCGGTCTCCATCCACGAGACCGCGGCGCGCTTAGCGACCAACTCTACGCCGCCATCTATGGCATGCTGCGCGATACCGACCTCGTCGATCCAAATCTTGCCCCCAAGGAGCCCGTCACCAGCCGTGATTGAGATCCGCCGCCTCGCTTCAGCCGAAGTCCTTGAACGAAAATCGGAGTTTGCCACCCTCCTGCGCGACGCGGTTGAATCGGGCGGTACCGTTGGCTTCGTTTTGCCGATCGAAGACGACAAGATCGACCGCTATTGGTCAGGCGTGGCCCGCGAACTCGAAAGCGGCGAACGCGAGCTCCTCGCCGCCTTCTCCGAGGGCCAAGTCGTTGGCTCGGTCCAAATCGCCTACGAAAAGGCGGAAAGCGTCCGCCACCGTGCCGACCTCCAAAAGCTCTTTGTCCTCCGCACCCATCGCCGCCGCGGAATCGCTCGCAGCCTACTTATCGAGGCCCTCTCCCGCATGCCCGCTCTCGGCCTCGCCATGTACACCATCACCACCCTCGCCGATAGCTCTGCGGACCTGCTCGTCTCTTCCTTGCGCTTTACCCGCTTTGGTGTCATGCCCCATTACGGCGTCACTCCAGAGGGCAAACTGCACGACGCGAGCATGCACTACATCTCTGTCGCCACCGTCGAGGCTATCATCCAAGCTCATGCCTAAACTCCTCTTCTTTCTGTGTCTACCGGTCTTCGCCCAGCTCACGTTTGAGGAATACAATCCTCCTTCCACTCTCAAAGTCCCCACGAGCAACATCACACGCTCCAAGTTCCCTCACATCGATATCCACAACCACCAAAACGGCATGATGCCGGCCACCCAGCTCTCCCAGCTAGTTCAGAGCATGGACGCGCTTAACATGCGCATGATGGTCAACCTCAACGGCAACTACGGCCCCCGCCTCCGCGAGATCGTCCAGAACATGAAGCAGCGCCACCCGGGGCGCTTCATCATCTTTGCCAACCTCGATTTCAACAATCTTGACGACCCCGCCTACGCAGACCGCGTCGCCTCCACCCTCGAAGCCGATTTCAAAGCCGGCGCCCAGGGCCTGAAACTCTTCAAGAACTTCGGCATGACGCTGCGCGACAAATCCGGCAAACGCATCCCCGCCGACGACCCCCGCTTCTTCAAAGCCTTCGAAGTCTGCGCCAAATACAAAGCCCCTGTCTTAATCCACACGGCGGACCCCAAACCATTCTGGGATCCCTGGGACAAAACCAACGAGCGCTGGCTTGAGCTCAAGGAATTCCCCGGCCGCCGCCGTACGGCCGAAAAAGACGGCTCCTGGGAAGAACTGATGGCCGAATCCGAGCGTCTCTTCAAGGCTCACCCCAAAACCAATTTCATTTCCGCCCATCTCCGCTGGTACGGCAACGACCTCGCATCCCTCGGCCGTCAAATGGACTCGATGCCCAACCTCTACACCGACATCGCCGCCGTCATCGCCGAACTTGGCCGCCAACCCCGCTTCGCCAAACAGTTCCTCACCAAATACGCCGACCGCGTTCTCTTTGGCAAAGACGTATGGGCCCCCGTCGAATACTACACCTACTTCCGCGTCCTCGAATCTACCGACGAATACTTTGAATACTACCGCCGCCGCCACGCCTTCTGGCGCATGTACGGCCTCGACTTAAGCGACGACGTCCTCAAGAAGCTCTACTACAAGAACGCCCTCAAGATTGTCCCCGGCCTCGATTCGAAGGGCTTCCCAAACTGACTGCAGCTCGGATCGGGCTAGTTCCGGCTCATGTTGACGGATAGACAACTTCCTACCTTAGGCGGAAGTACCCTTCGCCACCGCCTCCTCCGTCCCCTCATAGAATCTAAACACCGTATCCAGCCTGGTCACCCGGAAGCTCTGCCGCACCGTTGGTTGCGCCCCCGCCATACCCATCGTCCCCTGCATCGGCGCCAGCCGGTTATAGCAAGCGATGAACCGCCCAATCCCCGTCGAGTCGATTTGCCGCAATTCCTTTAAGTCAAAAACCAGGTGCCGGTCGCCTGCCTCCAGGCGCTCGTTCACCAGCTTCTCCATCGCCGCGCTTTCCGGCCCCATCATGAGCTTGCCCGCTAGCCGGATCACCGTTACGCCCGGCTTTACAATCTCTGTCACAATCTCCAACATTCCACCCCAGGATATCGAACGCGCTATTGCCCCAGCACACGAAATACGGCCTCTTCCGCCACTTCTAGGGCCTCTGCGTACTCTCTTCGCCCCATTCCCTCTACCAGCTCAATTGCAACCGCTTCCGCTTGGCGATCCTGCTCGCCCAGCCAATGCAGATATCCGTTCCTCCATTCCCCCGCCTCGGCTCCAAAGGCGGCGCGCAGATCCACCATCAAACTTAATCTCTGGGCGCGCCGGCAATCGTCTCCCGCTCCTCCAGGACGAACTCCCTTCACCGCCTCCCAAGCGGCCTCGTAGTCCCTGGCATAATTCTCCCGCCACCCGATTCCCCGCCGGTCCAATTCCGCCCGAATCCATTCATGCTGCACAATGTCACCCGCGTGCACCGCCAGGCACGCTCGCGCCCCGGCTCCGAAGCGGGGTGGAAAAAGGCCCTGGGCCTGCAGCCAAATGTGCCCCAATTCATGGGCGACTAGAGTGCTGGCGTCGTTTCGCGTGGCCTCGATTCTCTTCTTGTTCAGCAGTACAAATGGTCTTAACCTCGCCCCCACCCGCACACTAATGGTTAACGCCTGCGCCCGTTCAAAAGCGGCAACCAATGCCGGATTCGCCATCTGCCCATTCAGCAGGTCGCTGTCTTCTTCTTCCAATTCGCCGCCAGGCACTGCCACGATTTGCACTCGCCCCGCCAATTTCGCTTCAATCTCGCGTTTCCATTCTTCCAGCGCTTCGCTCAGCGGCAATCCCGTCTGCCACGCGATCAGGAGGGTTCCCGCCCACAAGCCCGTCATAATAACTATTGTGCGATCTC
The DNA here is from genome assembly GCA_964387685.1 of uncultured Bryobacter sp. Classification (GTDB taxonomy): domain Bacteria; phylum Acidobacteriota; class Terriglobia; order Bryobacterales; family Bryobacteraceae; genus Bryobacter. The sequence continues at coordinate 145,854 of CAYLXK010000003.1, read as the reverse complement.
GCCGCCACTTTGTGGCCGCCGCCACGGGCGGTCTTGTCTCCTGCGCAAGCAAAACCAAGAAGGCCTTTGACGGTTACGCCTTTATCGCCACTCGGGATTCCGGCGACATTGCCGTCGTCGATTTGGCTGCGTTTGCTCTCGACCGCCGCATCAAGACGGCCTCGAAGCCGGTTCAGCTCCTGGAAGTGCCCTCCACCAATTTTTTCTTCGCCGTTTCCGCAGAGGGCCAATGGGAAGAAATCGACTCGACCCGCGCTGAAGTGGTGCGTCGGCCGAGTTTGCGAATCCTGCCTGGTCAGCTCTGTCTGAATCACGACCGTTCCCTTCTCTGGGCCCTCGCTAGCGACGGGAGGCGTCTCCTGGCCTTGGATCGCGCCAGCCTCAGCGTCGCCCGCGAATGGAAGTTAGACCTGCCCGCGTATCACTTAGCCGTGTCCCCGGAAACGGACGACGTGGCGGTCTCCTACTCCAACGCGGATCGGGTCTCAATCCTAAACGGCCCCAGGCAAGCCACGTTTACCCATGCCGCCACCGGCAAAGCTGTGGGGCAGCTTCGCTTCTTAAAAAACGGCAGCGCGATCCTGGTGGCGCAAAATGCCGCCCGCGACCTTACCCTCGTCGACACGAAATCGGCCAAAGTCATCGTGCATCTCCCCTTGCCGCTGGAGCCGGAACATTTCTGTTTTTCTAGCGACGGCGGTCAACTCTTCCTCACCGGCAAAGGTCTCGACGCGGTCGTCGTGGTCTATCCCTTCCAGTCCCAGGTCGCCACGACTCTGCTCAGCGGCAAGGCCCCCGGGCCGATGGCAGCCAGCGATGCTCCCCCCTTCCTCTTCGTCACCAGCCCCTCCACCGACACCGTCTCCGTCCATGACATCCGCTCGCAAAAATTAGTCGCCGTTGTTGCCGTCGGCTCGGAACCTCGCACCGTCGCGTTGACCCCCGACAACTCCATGGCGCTGGTCCTCAATCGGCGCGGAGGGGACATCGCCATTATTCGCCTGGGCAACATCGTCTCGAAACGCAACAAAACCGCGCCGCTCTTCACCATGATTCCTGTCGGCAGCACGCCCGTCGCCGCCGTCATCCGGAGCGCTTAGTTTGCACGGAATCGTCGTTGCCCTATACTTCTTGACTGCGCCGCCCCAAAGCCTTCTGGAACTCAAAGGACAAGTCGTAGCGCTCAACGGCGAGACCATTCTCCGCTGGCAATCCTCCGGTCAAGCGCGTATCTTCTTTGGGAATCGCCTGCTGGCTGACTTCGCTTCGCCGGCATCTGTGGTTGCCGACTTTCAAGACTCGGGCTTCCTGCGCTTTTGGATGAATCCTAACGTCGCCGATAACGGCCTGGTTTACCCGCAAGACGCCCACGAAATCTTCGTTAATGGCCGCAAGGTCAGTTGCCGGTTCGAAGGACCGCTCCGTAGGCTCTTCTACCCCAACCTACAGAATCGTGAGCCGTGCGAGCGCTAGTGCACGCGCGAAAAAGGATGGCGGTGAGAGTGGGATTCGAACCCACGGAACCCTTTCGGGTTCAACGGTTTTCGAGACCGCCCGATTCAGCCGCTCTCGCATCTCACCGTACACCAATATAGCGCTTCCGCAGCCGAATTTTGAAGTCGCTTTAGTCCCTTAAGGCTTCGCGGCCACCCGAAATCTCCGGAACTGCGCCGTCTCGAAAAACGAACCCAATCCCACTTTCCCCTTGGTCAGGGACAAATCTGCCGCCTCCAGGCTCGGGTAGGTCTTCCCGCCCACCGTAACGACAATTTTGCCCGTCTTCGCGTCGTAGTCCATCGCCACAGGCGTCCATTCCGTGGTCGGCAGACTCCCCGCGCCAATCGGCTTCGAAATCCGCGACCGGTCCGAGCCAAATACGTGAAAGATACCGTTGTGCACTACCTGCTTCTCTGGCGAATCGATGCTGAGGTGCGCATAGTTGAAGTGCGTTGCATCCTGCCATGCATAGACCAGAATCAGGCTGCCGCTTTCTCGCTTCACCTCGCATTCCAGGTGAAAACTCTCGAAGTCTTGTCCGTCCAGCAAAGCATATTGCACGGGATAACGTGGGCTTTCCTGCGGGCGCGCCACCAGCATCTTTAGCTCGCCCCCGGCGAACGACCATTCGCGAGCGTCGGGGACTTTCCATTTCATCCCGAACGCTTCCACGAAAGCGCCCCCCGGGGCGGCGCAGTGTAGCGCCAAAGCAGAGACAAGCAGAGAGAGAAATAGGGAGTGCGGTCGCATCCCCTCTACAATAAGAGATTTGATGGATCTCGAACAGCAGCTAGCGAAGATGCGCGCCGATTGGGATGCGCGCGCCAAGGAAAACGCCAAGTATTACGTGCAAACGGCGAAGGAAGACTGGAGCGACGAAGAGTTCTACGCCTCCGGCGAACAGACCGTTCGCGAGGAAATCCTTACGGACATGATTAACGTCTGCCAGGGCAAAGAGCCGAAGGCGATGAAAGTGCTCGAGATTGGCTGTGGCGCCGGCCGGGTTACACGCGCGCTGGCCAACCTCTTCGGCGAAGTCCATGCGGTGGACGTGAGCGGCGAAATGGTCGCGCAAGCCCAGCGCGGCCTGCGTAATCACCCCAACGCCCATGTCTACCAAAACAACGGCACCGACCTGCGGGTCTTGCCCGAGGGCCCCTACGATTTCGCCTTCTCTAGCATCGTCTTTCAACACATCCCCAGCCGGGAGGTCATCGAAAACTATGTTCGGGAGGTTGCGCGCCTGCTTCGCCCCGGCGCCCTCTTTAAGTTCCAGGTCCAAGGCGATACTTCGATTCTGACTACGCCCGACGACACTTGGCTGGGCGTTCCGTTTAGCGATGCCGAGGCGTGCGACATGGCGGAGCGAACGGGCTTTGAACCCCGCCACCGCCACGGCGCGGGGGAGCAATATTTCTGGCTTTGGTTCTTTAAGCGCTAGCGAACTACTTAATTAGATATGGCCAATGATTGACTAGCTGGTAGCCGTACTTGGTGACGAGAGCGTAGGCTGCGCCGCCCACAATTAGGGCGATGCTGCCGATGATCAGCAGTACGATGTGCCAGGGGAACCGTTTTCCTTCGCGCGACAGCACGAGCAGATAGCCCGCAAAGACCCCAACGAAGTAAAGCAGGATCATCGGAATCGCAAAGATCAGCAGGTTCACGATGTCGGGCGTGGGTGTGATCACCGCCGCCAGGATGGTGATGCCGAGGATCGCGTAGCGGGAATGGTCGATCAGGAATTTGGGCGTCACGATCCGCAACATCGTGAGGAAGAAGATCAAAATCGGCAGCTCAAAGGTGGCGCCGATGCCCAGGGTGACATTGATGAAGAGGTCGAAGTAGTCGACGATCGACACAACCGGCTCAATCTTCGCGCCGAATTCTCCGCCCTGGTTAATACCAATGCCAAGCAAAAACGCGAGGCCAAAGCGGAAGGCCACGAAGTAGGCGAAGAGGCCGCCGGCGATGAACAAGCCCGCCGAACAGATCACGAAGGGACCCGCAAATTTGCGTTCTTTCTTATAGAGCCCCGGAGCGATGAAGGCCCACACTTGCCACAGAATCCACGGCGAGGCGACGAATAGCGCCGTCAGCAATGGCAGCTTGAAATAGACGACTAGGAAGGCGTCCATGGGGGTCAACTGCGCCAGCACGGGCCGCGCGCCGATACTCTTCAAGGCGGCCGCGGCGGGCTCCGAAACGATCTCCCAAAGGTTCTTAGCGAAGATCAGGCTGCCGCCATACGCCACCAGCATCCCCACTACGACTTTGATCAGACGCGAGCGAAGCTCTTCCAGGTGGTCCAGAAAAGACATCCGGAGCATGCCTTCTTCGTCTTCGTCTTCCTCGTCGTCTTGAGGAGGAGTGGGAGGCGGTGGTGGAGGCGGTGTGGCGGTCTGGGTGGCGGCTTTGGTGGCTACCGCCCGAGCCGGCTCCTCCTCCCGCTTCAGCGTCACAATTTCGTGGTAGTTTGGCCCCTGCTCCGCGCCGTCGTGCGCGTTGTTGAATTTCTCAAACTGCGCCATGTGATCGAATTCCCCAGCTCCGGGGTGATCATAGGCGGGAAGGGTTGCGGAATCGTCCGGCGGAACGATCGGGCTCGTTCCTTCTTCGGACACACTTTTCTTGTCTTGCTCGTCCTGCGGCATTCGTAAGTCCTCAAAAGCCCGGCGAGGCGATGGCGCGCCGCCGGGCCCAATGGATGATTGGTTTAGGCCTTTTCCTTTGCGCTTTCCGCAGTGGACATAACCGTGGAATCCTCTTCGCTTCCCACGGCAACTGTTCCCTCGGCTGGGGCGATCGTCAAGCTCGCGTTCGATGCCGAGGCGCTTTCCGCTGGGGCATCCGAATTCTCTTCACCGCTAGGCGCTTCCGCCAGCAGTTTTTGTCCGTCTTCCGCAGTCTCCGTCGACGTCTCGGACGTGTAATCCGGGTAGCTATAGCCGTCGTAGCTGTAGCCGTAGTCGTCGTGATGCGAAGTGTCGTGTGAACCGTCGTAGTAGGTATTCTTGACGTCGCTCGTCAGTTTGTGAGCTTCGTCTTTGATCCCTTGCGTTTCGCGCTCGATGCTGGCCATCTCGCGGTCGAAGGTCGCGCGCAGTTCACCCGAGGCACGGCGGAATTCCGTGAGAGCTTTGCCGATGTTACGTCCCAGTTCGGGCAGTTTTTTGGGGCCAAAAATGAGCAATGCAAGCAGAAAAATAAAGATCGTTTCTTGCCAGCCCAAAGGTCCCATGGATGTCCTCCTTTGCGTTTATTGTAACCGACACCTCGCCCCTTTCCGGGAACACTATGATCTACTGAAAACCATGAAGGTCCTCTGCTGCGTTGCCCTCTCTGCCTCGGTTTTGCTTGCTCAGGTAAAGCTCACGCAGGCCCCCGATCGCATCCGTATCGAAATCGACGGGAAGCATTTTTCAGATTTCGTGACTAGCGCGGATTCCACGAAACCCTATCTCCACCCCCTGCGCACGGCGGGCGGCAAGCAGATTACCCGCAGCTACCCTATGGATCTCGTCGACGGCGAAAAGCGCGACCATCCCCACCACCGGGGCCTCTGGTTCACGCATGGCGACGTCAACGGCTGGGATTTCTGGGCCAACGAAAAGTCGCAAAAGGGCGTGGGCAAGGGGCGCGGCGAAGTCCGCACGGTGAAAATCAAGGAGCTCAAGAGCGGCAAGAAAAACGGGAGCCTGTCCACAGTCCACGAGTGGTTCGACGGCACTGGCAAGAAGCTGATTACCGAAACTCGCACCATGACCTTCTACTCCGATCCTGTGCTTCGTACCATCGACTTTGACGCGACCCTCACGGCAAATGAGGAAGCTGTCTTCGGCGATACCAAGGAAGGCTTCTTCGCACTTCGATTGGTGAGGGCTCTTGAGGAGGAATCCGGCGGTCTGATGACCAACGCCCAGGGCGCCTCGTCGGAAAAGAGCGTTTGGGGCAAGCGGAGCGAGTGGGTCGATTACGCAGGAACCTTGGACGGCGAAAAGGTCGGCGTCGCGATTCTGGAGCATCCCTCCAGCCCGCGCCACCCCACCTATTGGCATTCCCGCGCCTACGGTCTCTTTGCGGCTAATCCTTTTGGCGTCCGGGATTTCACCCGCGACAAGTCCGCCAACGGCGCACTCACGTTAAAACAAAACGAAGCCGCCCGCTTCCGCTATCGCGTCATCATCCATCCGGGCGATTCGAAGACCTTCGATGCCGCCGCCGCGTTTAAGAAGTACGCGGCTCTAAAATAACGCCGAAATCGTCGAGCTCGACGGTTGGCCCCGTAAACCACTCGCCCGGCTTGACCTCGTAAGCTTGGCCGCTATCCGCAAGTGCTCGCAAATAGCGCTGAGGGGAACGGTACTGGATTTTTCCTTCCCTTTGGCGCGCCTCAACGCCAAAAAGCAGCCGCCCAACTTGGCCTGCTTTCGCGCCCCCTTGCACCTCCCCAGCCACTTCCACCGGCGGGGCCGTCAGGGCGCCGATCCCGCTTAGCTCCGGAATCTCCAAAAACGAGAAGTTACCGTCCTTGCCCACGATTTCTCCGGGGTGGATGCGAAAGTCCGCCTCGCCCTCGCCAAAGCGAATGGCCGCGCCATGCAGAAGAGGGGTCCATAGCCCGAGGAGCATTGCCGCGCTGCTTGACCAGGTGGTCTCACTTCTCACTACGATGCCGGGCTTTAGCCACAGCACCCTGCGTACTGCGTGCGCGGCCGCCTGAACGCCACGATTACTGAGCAAAACGAAGCCATTTGCCGAGGGAACCGCTAGAACCGCGCTATCCTTCTGGATCCTTAGGGCCTTTGCCCGTCGCCAGGCGAGCCGCGACGAAAGAGCCCACCGCAATGTCATTCGCTTGCGTTTCCAGCGGGAATGGGAACCCTTTAGCCTCGATACCAGAATCATCCCCTCCTTTAACTCCGTGCCGCGTTTCGCCAACTCCTCGCGGGAAGTTAACACGTGCCCAATGCGATGCCTTTCAAGGAACTCCCCAACTGGAATCTCAGGCGGAACTTCCATTGCAATCTGTCCAGCCAGCGCTAGTGCAAAATAAGCCACGACGCGGTCCGGTCCATCCGGAAGCAGGACGGCTACCTGGCGCTTCTTTCCCCATCGCTTGCTGAGAAATTCGGCCCAAAGGAGTGCTTCGGTCGCGATCTGGCGATACGTGACCGATTCGCCGTTCGCATAGACGGCCACCTGGCGGCTGTTTTTCCTTGCAGCTTTTAGAAGAGCCAGCGGCAGCACGTCCGCGCGGCTGGAATCCCGGAATGCGGCCCGAACCTCCAGCGCTTTTACGTGATTCCAAAGCTCAACGTGGGAGGCGTCGCTGGAGATCGCCTCCCCGTATTCAATCTCAAGGTCACGAAACAATCTAGGCAATCGTAAATGGAAGGCGCCCTCGCTGAAGCTCGCCAAGTTGGTCCACAGGCCATTCATATAGGCCGGCACAATCCGCAAAGCCGCGCCGTGCGCCACCCGCGTAATGCCTTTTTGAAAAGGATTCAAGAAGCCGCTTCGGGTGACGGAACCTTCCGGGAAGATACCCGCCACATGACCTTCTTCAATGCGCCGCCGCGCTTCCCGCAGACTCTCGACGGCTTCCCTTTTGGCTCCCTGCGAAATCGGTATGGTCCGGAAAAGATTCAAGCCAAAGGCCATCAGCGGGTTCTTGAAGTAGGCGTCATAAACCAAAAAACGCGCGAATCTTTGGGTATGCGCCGCAATCAGCCAGCCATCCAGTAGCGATACGTGATTTCCGACCAGCACCGCTGGCCCCTCATACGGCATATTACTTTCGCCATAGATCCGGAACCGGTAGAGAAGCTTCAGCAGCGCAAGCACCACCAGGCGAAGGGTGAATCGCCAGGTTTCGAGGCTCATTAGAAAAAGCAAAACGAAGCCAAGAAGCGCCGCCGGCTCGGCTAGTTGCCTTCCCAAATACGCGCCGACACTCGCGGCGATTCCCCGCAAGGCCCACGTCCCCTTTAAGTTGCGCACCGTTACGGCGACCGACGGCAAAACGAAGCCAACTCCGACGCCAGTCGCGATTGGCGAACGAAAAGCCGCTCCGCACAAGAGCATGAAGGTTCCGGGAATGAGAAAGCCCGGTTCTCCCATGCGGCCGGCAAACGGAAAATGGATCGCCGCTGCGGAAGCCGCCGCCACGAGTAGAAGTGCTATCTCCGCCTGGTTAAGGGACCGAAGATAAGTCGTCCCGGCCAAACCCCAAACGAGAAAGGCGAACACATTTCGAAGAGAGGCCGGCGCCCAATCCGCCGGAGTGGGTCGGGCAAATTTCAGTAGCGAGATTGCTACCGCGCCAATGAGGGCCCATAAGCTCCATTTGGGGCTGAGGTAGCTGCCGGCAAGGCAGGCCAAAAGCAAACAAATTTCACGGTAAACCTCGTAGCTCGCCGTTAGACCGGGCCGACGAGAAACCAAGGAATGTACCGCGACCAATCCCCAGGACCCATTCGTTCCTACCGCTAGCGCCGCCAACAGTTTTTCAAAGAATTCCCACAAGATATGCTGACGACCGCCCACCATGCCGTTACCCTGAGAAGTGTAGCAACATGCCACGTCCCCTCACCCTGCTGTGCCTCGCAAGCTACGAGAAGGGCTTCGAATTCCTCCGCGAAGCCAAAAGACAAGGTTGCCGTGTACTCCTGCTTACCTCGCACAGCTTAAAGGAGTCGGCAAAGTGGCCCACGGAAAGTATCGATGAAATCTTCTACATGCCGGATCAGCAGAAGAAGTGGGACAAACAACAGACGATCAACGCGGTCAGCTATTTAGCCCGGACGGAAGAACTGGATCGAATTGTCCCTCTGGACGACTTCGATCTGGAAATGGCGGCCTCGCTGCGCGAACACCTACGCGTCCCCGGCATGGGGGAGACGACCACGCGTTACTTTCGCGATAAGCTTGCGATGCGCCGCCAGGCCGCGGACAAGGGATTGAACATTCCCGAGTTTGTTCACGTCCTGAACCACGCGCGCGTGAACGAGTTTCTGGAACGCGTGCCCGCGCCTTGGGTGTTAAAGCCCCGCTTCATGGCTGGCGCCATCGGGATCAAGAAGGTCTACTCCCAGGATGAGTTCTGGACCATCGTAAATGCCCTGGGCGACGATCAGTCGAACTACCTGCTGGAACGATATGTACCCGGCCATATCTTTCACGTCGATTCTGTAGTGAGTGAACGGGAGATCCTCTTCGCTATCGCCAGCAAATACGGCCGGCCGCCCATGGATGTGAGCCATGAGGGCGGAGTTTTCACCACGCGCATTCTGGATCGGGATTCTGAGCTAAACCGGAGCCTGCTTGAGAAGAACAAACTGGTTTTGGGGGCGATGGGCCTCTTGCGAGGAGTCTCGCATACGGAGTACATACTCGGCCGGGACGACAATAAGATCTACTTCCTGGAGACTTCCGCCCGTGTTGGCGGAGCGCACATCGCGGACCTGATCGCTGCGGCGACGGGCGTGAACCTCTGGGGCGAATGGGCCAAGATTGAAGTGGATGGCGGCGCGGGCCGTTATGAACTGAAGCCCACCCGTGAAAACTACGCCGGCCTGCTGGTGAGCCTGGCCCGCCAGGAGAAGCCCGACACTTCGGCTTACAACGACCCGGAACTGGTCTGGCGCATGGAGAAGAAGCATCACGTCGGATTCATCGTTTCCAGCTCTAGCAATGAACGGGTTCAATATCTGATCGATCAATATGTGGAACGCGTGCGCGAAGACTTTCTGGCTGTGGCTCCTCCTCGCGAGCGCCCCAGCGACTAAAGCGGTCACCTACGAGCGCGACGTCCGTCCGTTGCTGTCGCGGCACTGTGTGCCCTGCCACCGAGCGGGAGAGGTGGGACCCTTTGCGCTGGATACCTATGAAGGTGCTTCAAAACGAGCCAGGCTTCTGGCCGCGGTTACCGCAAAGCGCTTCATGCCGCCCTTCCAGCCAACCCGCTTGAGCGTTCCTTTACTTCACGAACGCCGCCTCAGCTCCGCTGAGATTCTCGTTTTCAAGAACTGGGCTCTATCTGGCGCGCCGCGGGGCGCCGCCGGCAAATGGGAGGCGGAAAAGCCGGCCCCGCAGTTTGCCCCCAGCCGGACCTGGGCCTTAACGGAGGCCACGCCGCTGCCTGACGCGGGACCCGACCTTTACCGGTGTCTCGTAGTCCCGGCGGAGCTAGCGGAGTCGCAATGGATTTCCGCTTTCCGCTTTGTGCCCGGGAATAAGCGGGTTGTGCATCACGCGCTGTTTTTCTTCGACTTGAGCGGAGCCGCGCGGAAGTTGGATCGCGAGGCGGAGGGTCCGGGCTATCCCTGTTTTGGCTCACCTGGATTCCTGCCGGTGAGCAGCCTCGGCGGCTGGAGCCCCGGGAATAACGTCCTAGAAATGCCGCCGGGGACGGCCGTCCGCGCTCCCGCTGGCGCGGACCTCGTATTGCAGATCCACTATCATCTCAGCGGCAAAGCGGAACAGGACCTGAGCCGCCTGGAGGTCCGTTTTGCCAAGGAAGCACCCGCCAAGCGGTTGCTGGATATTCCGCTTACATCCAAAGACATCGACATCCCGCCCGGCAGCTCATCCTTTGCCGTCCGGGACGACTTCGAGATACCGGTGGCGGTGACGCTCTGGCAGATCATCCCGCATGCGCATTTTCTCGCCCGCCGGATGCGCGCTTGGGCTTCAATACCGGGACAAACGCGCAAGGTCATCCTGGCAATTGATGATTGGGACTTCAACTGGCAAGACATCTATCAACTTCGTACGCCGCTGCGCTTGCCCGCTGGAACGAAGCTCGAAATGGAGATTCGCTATGACAACACGGAGCAAAATCCGCGCAACCCGCACCGGCCTCCCAAGAGAGTCGGCTGGGGTTTAGGAACAGAGGATGAAATGGCGGGGATGCACTGGAACGTGAGCGTGGACGACGAGGCAAGAGATCTGGACGAACTGACTTCCCACCTTTGGGGCAAAATGATTCGCTCCACCGGGATTGGCCAGCCGCGGCGAACGAGTGAGCGATGATAAAGCAGACTCCTATGACGCGCCGCCGCTTTCCGGCTCAGCAAATACCTCAAGCCGACTTGGCAGAACTCCGGCCGCTGGCCCCAAAAGAATCGAGGATATTCTGACATTGGTGCAAAACAACCGCGCCGTGAGGTGGACGAACTTCGGGGCCAGGACGATCGGTGGGCCCGCCGTCAAGATGGTGCATTTCCGCGAGGCCAATGTGGTCTCTGAGGCAGAGGGCCAACCGCTGTGGGAGGGAAGGCGCTTTGTCTTCCGTTTGTCAGGGCCGAACTGCGGCGGAACACGTAAGCTTAGCCGGCCACGGAATCGTAAGTCTTGGAAGCGCTTGTGAACCTCAGCGAAATCGAAGCCGCCGAGCGGCGAATCCGGCCCACGATCCACGTAACGCCCTGCGAGTACTCGGAGACTTTCTCGGCGCTCGCCGGCAATCCGGTCTACTTCAAGCTGGAAAATCTGCATATGACGGGCAGCTTTAAGGAGCGCGGCGCGCTGAACAAACTGATGCTGATGTCACCGGAGGAACGGGCCAAGGGAGTGATCTGCGCCTCCGCGGGGAATCACGCGCAGGGGGTTACCTATCATGCGACTCGACTGGGGATCCGGAGCGTCGTTTACATGCCGGAGCACGCGCCGATTACCAAAGTAAACGCGACCGAAAAGTATGGGGGCGAGGTCATTCTTTATGGCGCCAGCTTCGATGAGGCTTTGGCCGAAGCCAAGCGGGTATCCGAACGAGACGGTTTGACGTTTATACATGCCTTCGACGACCTCGCGGTGATCGCAGGACAAGGTACATGCGGCCTGGAGATCTTGACCCAGAATCCATTCGTGGAGGCGATTCTCGTGCCGGTAGGCGGCGGCGGTTTGATTGGCGGCATCGCTTGCGCGATCAAAGAAACGAATCCCAAAATCAAAGTGATTGGCGTGCAAACCGCCCGGGTGCCATCCATGAAAGCCGCGCTTGAGAAACACCAACCCGTCGAAGTTCCCGCGGCATCGACCATCGCCGATGGCATTGCTGTACGCCGCGCGGGAAGCAAGACCCTTCCTTTGGTGGAGAAATACGTGGACTCGGTGGTCACCGTTGAGGAAGAGGAGATCGCCAGCGCCATCCTCTATCTTCTAGAGAGGGAGAAGACCGTCGCGGAGGGCGCTGGGGCCGCGGCCGTCGCGGCCTTGTTGCATAACAAGACGAACTTGAAGGGCAAGAAGACTGTCGCCTTGGTGTGCGGAGGCAATATCGATCCGATTTTCCTCTCCCGCATCATTGAGCGGGGATTAGTGAAGGATGGCCGCCTGGTAAAGCTTCGTGTGGCGGTGCCGGATCGGCCAGGAGCGTTGCACGCCATCACCGGGACCTTGGCAAAGGCGCGCGTCAACGTGGTGAGCATTGAGCATGATCGCGCTTACCATGGCGTGGCCTTAGGCGAAACTGCCATTGAAGCCACTATTGAGACCCGGGGCAGCGAGCACGTGGAGCAGTTATTGAAGGCCTTCACGGAACTTGGCTATCGCTTTGAGCGAATACGCTGAAGGCGCACTTGCTTTAGAAGGGCAAATCCGCGTCGACCGTGTCGAAAACAGGCGGCGGACCAAGCAGTTTGTTGATGTAGATGTTCGTCATGTCGCCCTTGGTTTTCTTGGCGATTTCAATCTCGAGCCCGATCATGCCGGGTAGATACTTTTCCAAATCGGAAAAACGTCCCAGCACTACTCCGCAGCGTTCGAGTTCTTCGACAAGATAGGACAGGCTGCGTTCGCTGATCGTGTTTCGCTTATAGAGCATGCGGCGCTGCTGGCCTGGACCCAGAATCCGCAGGGACCACTTCACCTGTGGATTCCCGCTGGTAGTGGAAACGCCGAGGTTCATGTCCTCTATAGCCACCCGATAAATCCCGTCGGGCACGGGGGCCGATTCTCTTTTGATTTCGGTTTTCGCCACAGATTTTGTGGCCTGGAAAAGGGTCTCAAAGCGGCTTAGGTCTACTTCGCTGTTCGCGTCAAAGTTCATACGGGTTAACTCCCGCGGAATCTATTGCAAGCCGGCTACCATCCCGAAATGAAACGCCCGGCCCGAACCTGAGGGCCCCCATCGCTACTTCTTGGATTCGGACGATGTCACCTCCTTGCCTCCGACCAATGCTTTTTTCTTTTCGCGCCAATCCTTGAGGCCGCAGGATGCGGCAACTTTGTAACCGGCTTTCGTCAGTATGTCCGCGGCACGCGCGGCACGGCCTCCGCCGTTTCAAGCGGTGATGATGGTCCTTTTCCGAGGTATTTCCTTGAGCCGTCCTTCCAACTCACCAATGGGGATGTTGACGTAGCCCTTGAGTGAGCCAAGTTCTGCGATTTCGGCGGGTTCGCGGACGTCCAGGAAGAACGCGTTGCTTTCCTTTTTCAGCAGACGCGCCAGCTCATCCGAGTCGGTGATTTTCCTGACGGATCCGGGGTCGGAGGTCTGCGCGAGAACCACGGATGCAAGAGAGAGAGTGACAAGAAGAGATCGCATGTCGGGAGTATATCAATGCGTGGCGGGCGAATCGTTCTTGGCGGAAGCCAATGGGAGTCGAACCCACCAGAGACGCTAGGCGCCTCTCACCGGTTTTGAAGACCGGGCCCAACACCGGCTGAATTTGGCTTCCGGACATTGACCATTCTAGCGGGAGGGCCACGGGTCAGCGTCAAAGCATAATTCCGACGATGATCCCGGAAAGCCAAGCGTGGGCCACAACTCCCTCCGGCTCTTCGATCTTGAGATCAACAAGGCACTGAAAACCCACGTTGCGGGCACCCGGCGCCAGGTTAGTTCATCGAGGCCGGACGCGGCAACGGCGCGTGAAATCGTGATAAACATGGGAAACGAACCCCACGCCCCAGCCGGGCCGTCTATTCCAATGAACGGGCGCGGAACGAATTAGGTTTTCCTCCCAGGTTCGATTTGGCCGCTGGGATGGCGAGTATAAAGGTGGCTTTGAAGACGGGAGGCAGCACGGCATGACGAGAAGATCCTTGGCTTTGAGCCTGCCGTTTTTGGCCACCTCCTCCAAAGGACAGGCGAAAACGCCTATGTTGGGCGAAGGAGCGCACCGCTATGAATGCCTTCACGACTTTCTTCAGGTGCCACCCCAGATTCGATTTGGCAACACGCATGGGATCGCCATTACTGCGGACCGGCGGATTGTTGTGGCGCACACCGTGCACAAGTCTAGCGAGAGTCCGGATGCGATTTGCATTTTCGACGACAAAGGCACATTCATCAAGAGCTGGGGCGCGGAAATGCGTGGCGGGGCTCACGGGCTCCTGTTGCGTAACGAGGGCGCGACAGAGTATCTCTATCACTGCGACAACGTAAAGGGCTTTGTGCGCAAGACGACGCTGGATGGTGAGCTCGTTTGGGTGATGCATGCGCCGATGGCGAGTGGGCTGTACCAAAAGGCGAACGAATACAAGCCGGCAACGCTAGCCGTGGCCCCCAATGGACATATCTACGTGGCCGATGGATACGGCAAGTTCTACATTCATCATTTCGACGAAAAACTTCGGTGGGTCAAGAGTTTTGGGGGCTCACGCGATTTGATGGATAAGAACAGAGACGTGGAGACCCAGAACGGAACGACGATCTGGCCGCACGCGATCGGCATTGATCCTCGAACCCCCAACCCGATATTGCTGGTGGGCGAGCGCGGGGCCAATAGCCGCGTGCAAGCTTTCTCACTCGACGGAGAGCCGCTCCAAATCTTCAAAGCTGGGGTACGTTGGCCTAGCACCTTCGACTTTCTTGGGGAGTGGATGTTGATGCCGGACTTGAAGGCAGTGGTTACTCTGTTCGACGGTGCCAATCGACCGGTTGTCCAACTTGGAGATGGCCGTCAGCCCGATGGGAAGACCTATGAGGGGCTTCGAACTCAGGAACGAAGTGCGTTTACGCCCGGCAAATTCGTCGCGCCCCATGCAGCGGCTTTCGATCCCGAAGGAAACATATTTGTCGCTGAATGGGTGGAAGTGGGAAGGGTCAGCAAACTGCGAAAAGTTGGATAGCGCCGATCAGCAGGCCTAGCTTTCCATGTAGGGCATAAGAGGCTGAAGACCCAGAAGCCGGGAATATACGCTCAAGGCGCCGCGGTGGTGGGCAGTGTGTTCCAGTATGCCGAAAACGATCGCGGTCTTCGGCCCTTGAATCAAGCTGCCTTCCGGGAACGGGGCGTTCCAATCTTCCTCGCTGCGTTCCGTCGTGGCGGCGATGGCCCGGGTGTAAGCCTCGTCCAGAAGCTGCCGGGCTTCCGCTAAACTCGCGACGGCACGGGCTCGGCGGTCGTGTTCTTCGAAATGCATATCAAAACCGTCCCCGAAGGCGCCGTCCAGATACCAGTGAATGGTATGGGCGGCGTGGGCGATCTGCGCGCGGACCGAGTATTGATCCGGGGTCGGCGCAAAGTTCGCGTGCTCCTCGGCCAATACTCGGGCGGAGCGCTCGAAGAACTCGCGGCTGGATTCTAATTCATGGCGCAAGAATTCCGGTAGCTTCATGGGGCGTAGGTTCCTTTTAGGCCAAGTGTTTCGGCGTGGGCCTTCATAGCTTCAATACAGAAGGCGATATGGCTTTCGAGATCGACGCCGAGCTCCGCGGCACCTCGCGTAATGTCTTCGCGATTCACAGCCCGGGCAAAACCCTTGTCCTTCATTTTTTTCAGAACGCCCTTAGGGTCCACCTCGAAAATGCTCCGCGTCGGCTTGACATAGCTAACGGCTGTCAGAAACCCCGCAAGTTCGTCGCAGGCGAACAACGCCTTCTCCATCGCGGACTCGCGAGGCACGCCTGTGAAATCCGCATGAGACATAATGGCGCGGCGAATCTCGGCGGACACACCGCGAGCGGCTAGGATTGGCTCGCCTTTGGTGGGATGGTCTGGCAGGGTGGGGTGGATCTCCCAATCGAAATCATGCAGCACGCCGGTGATCCACCACGTCTCCGGATCCCCTTGATAGCGCACCGCGCAAGCCTCCATGCAGGTGCCAACGGCTAGCATGTGGCGGCGGAGCCCTTCATTGTGTACAAATTCGCAGACGGTATTCCAAGCTTGTTCGCGGTTCATAGGCTAACTAACCCGGGCAAACAGTTGGTCTGCCCAGTCCTTAGGCACTCGGACGTTTTCTTGAAATCCACGGCCGAGTTCGATTTGCGGCTTGATAGCGCCGTGGTAATCGGAGCCGCCCGAGGGAGATAGTTTGTATTTCTGGGCCAATGACAGGTATCGGGCGCGGGCGCGCTCATCATGATCGGAGTGCATGACTTCCAAGCCCAGGAGTCCGGCATCGGCTTGCTCGCGGACGAATTCCTCCTCGACGGCTTCCTCCCTCATACCCAAACGAATGGGGTGCGCCAAAACCGGAATGCCGCTAAACTCGCGGACCTTTGCGACGGCCACCGGCGTTTTGGGGTCGTCCATCAACACGAAGCCCGGGGCGTCCTCACCGATGTAGCGATCAAAGGCCTCCGCCATGGATTGGACGTGGCCCTTTTGCACCAGGAGCTTCGCAAAATGCACCCGGCCGGTGACGGTCCGGCCCAATGCCTCCGCTTCTTCAAGGCTTACGGCAATTCCCAGTTCACGTAGCCGCGCTGCCAGGCGGCGGTTGCGTTCCCGGCGAATTTCCAGCATCTCGCCAAGCCACGTAAGGAAGGGCGCAGGGGGCATCCCCTTGGGCCAGTACGCGAGCAAGTGGACACTTCGGTTGCGGGCCTTGGTGGAGATTTCGACGCCGTGGATCAGGCGGAGGCCAAGCGCAGAGGCGCGGGGTTGCGCCAGTGCATGGGCCGATAAGGTGTCGTGATCCGTAATGGCCAGTGTGTGCAGGCCGGCGGCCACCGCTTTCTCTACCAACGACTCGGGGCTGTCGGTTCCGTCGCTGTGATCGGTGTGGGAGTGTAGATCGACCAAACCAATAGGATAGCGGCTAGCGTGGATTCGCCTCGAAGAGCTCGAACTCGAAGACTTCGCCCGCGGCCTTGACCGTGATGCGCCCGCGCCCTAGAGTCTTGCCTTGCGGAAAGTAAAAGACTGCGCCGTCGGTAGCCTCACCCGGATTCAGCTTTGTCTTGACGAAGGCAATCGCGCTGGCCGCAGCGGCTGCTTTCAGTTTGCCCCCGCCGAATTCCGCGATCGCACTCTGACGGCGCTGCTCATAACCGTTGGTGGACTGGATGCGGGATAGACCGTAGAGGCCGATTTCGTAGGCGCCAATGAGCTTAATCACGTCGTCGCGGTTGGCTTTATCGAGCATCCGCCGGACCACTTGCCGGGGAGACATAGCACGGAGACTGAGTCCCTGCTCGTTGCGGAAAAGAAAGTCCTCGGGATCCACGGTATGGGCTACCTTGGAACCATTGTTCGCGGCCACTTGCAGCACTGTGTAGCCCTTCAAGTGCGAGGGAATGGGGGCAAACATGAGAGTGAGCCCATTTTTGGTGAGCGTTTGGTAGCGTAGCCCGTTGGATTCAAACTCGATAACCTGCGAGTGGGCTAGAGGCGCCAACACGAACAAAATGGCCGCTAGACTTTGCAGACGATGCACCCTCTCATCATAGGCCGCGCCTAGACTCAGGTCTTGGGCAACTTTTCCAGCTCGCGGCGGACCGTTTCATTCTTCGGATACTCTGCCGCGAAGGCTTCCAGGAGCCGGCGGGTGTCCTTGGTGCGTTTTTCTTTCTGGTAGATGCTGGCCAGCATCATTTGGGCAAACGGCCGCAGATACTTGCCAGACTGCGCGCACCTTTCCATATATTCCACGCCCTTCTTTTTATCCCCAGTCACCTGGTCGATCTTCATGATCCAACGGATGACGAAGGGGACGCTGCCTACCAGGTACTCGCTAAAACCGCGCGTGAACCAGGCGTCGGACGCTTTCGGGTCGATCTTTTGTAAGCGCAAGGCGTAATCCTGGCTGGCCTTGGCGGCGAAATAACTATCCTTCAGCCGCTTTTCAACCAAGGCGGCGAAATCGCGTTCCGCTCCCGTGGCGATGACCAGGGCCAGCAGCGCGTTGGTGTCATTCGGGTTCCGACCTAGGGCCTCGGCGGCGGTCGATTTCGCTTTGTTTAAGGCGTCTTCGAAGCCGCGACGCGCCTCCTGCGCGATCTGTTTGGCCTGCTCGCCCGACATTTTCTCCTCTCGGAACATATCCTTGTCAAAGACCTGAAGCCGGTTCATTTCGCTAAAGAGGTAAGAAGCAGTGAGTGATGCATGGCCGAGGGGATCGTCGGGCCGCTGTTGGGAGTACGCACGCGCGACCGCTTGGCTGGCGGGGAAATCAAAGTTATACAAGCGGTCAAAAACCAGATCCACTGTGGGTTCGAAAGCAAAGATGGGGGTTAGCAGGAAAAGGGTTAGTAAAAATTTCATTTCAGTTTGGGGCGCAGACGGTCTAGTTCTTTCGCGAACAGGGGGTTTTCCGGAAAATCTCGACAGAGTTCCATCAACCGCATCTCGGCGCTGCGGGGCCGCTTTTCGCGAAGATCAATGACTGCCAATAGTATTTTCGCAAATGGCGCCAGGTACCGGCCTCGTTGGGCCACTTCCGTCAGACGCTGAACCGCAATGGGCTTGGAACCCTCGGCCTCTTCAAAACGGACGAACCACTTGACGAAAAAGGGTACACTCCCCAGCAAGTATTCCGTTAGGCCGGTTGTGAGATTAGCGTCGACAAAACTCGGGTCGACTTTCAGGAGGCGAACTGCCCAGGACTGCGATTCTTTGGCGTGAGACAAGCTGCCCAACTGCCGCTTCTCGATCAGCCCAATGTAGTCTGTCGTTAGGCCCGCGTTCAGGGTCATGGCAAAAAGGGCAAAGCGCTCGTTGGCATTCTTCGCTAATACCATCTCGGCTTTTTGACGCGAAGTCTCCAGGGCGGCGAAGATTTTTATCTTGAGACTGGGATCGGGCTTGAGCTTTTTCTCGTCCATCAGTTTCTTGTTGGAAGCGAAAAATTCGCCCTCCAGAATCTTCAGCCGGTCCAGTTCCCGAAAGATGTAGCTGGCGGCCCGGAAGGAATAGCCGAGGGGATCTTCCGGCTGGGCGGAGATATAGGTGTCCATTTCGCGGTCGGCCGAATCGAAATCCGCATTGTACATACGGTTTAGCGCCTGCTCGATGGTGGCGGACTGGACGCCGGAACAGCTAAGCGAAAAGGCGATCAAAAGTTTCGCGAGTACGGCTTTGGATAAGGCGGAGCGTTTCGCGGAGCGGCTGGTTGGCAAAGGCCGGGGGAGTCCACCGCACCACCATTTCGGCGATGGCGTCAAAAGCGCCGGGCATGGTGGGTAAGGAGTCTGAAGGCTGGCCGCTATGGACTCGGATGCCGTGGTCGACCGCTCGGAAAATCGTGGCGGCATCCCGCAGAAATTCCGCGTCGTCCCTTTCCAGATGGCCCATTTGTTCAATGACATCAATACGCTCCGGAGTGTTCAAAACCTTAAAGAATATACCCGCGCTCTTCAGCCGCAGATACATCAAAAGAAAGTCAATATCGTAATAGCCGCCAAAGCCGGCCTTGAGAGCGTGGCTCTTGCCCTGCTCTCTTTCTAGACGGTTCCGCATCTCCCGGAGTTGCTGCCGGGAACGGTGGGACTGCCCATAGCGCCGCCAATCGACCTTTTGCAACTCGTTCAAGAATCGGGTGGCGCGTTCTCCATCGCCGGCCACGGCGCGCGCTTTCATATAGGCGATGCCCTCCCAGGTTTCCGCCTGCTGGGAAAAGTATTCGAGATAGCTTTTTTCGAGTTGAACCAGTTCTCCCTCGCGGCCAAAGGGGCGTAAGCGGGTATCCACCCGGAATAGACTGCCGTCGCCTGTATATGCGCTCAGCATCTCAATGAACCGTTCGGCCACGCGCCGCCAGAAATCGAGATCGCGGGAATCCTCGTCCGGCACGATAAAGACCAGGTCTGCGTCGGAGGCAACATCAAATTCGCGCGAGCCCAGGCGGCCTAGGCTGACGACCATCATGCGTTCGGCCAGCGGTTTTTCACCGCGGGAGACTTCATCAACCGCAAAGCGATAAGCCCTGCCGATGGCCGCATCGGCCAGCGCACTCATTTTGGCCAAGGTGTCGAAGACGGGCGGTCCTAGGCAAAGGCTCTCGCAATTCAACACGAAAAGCTCACGGCGATAGAACCGGCGTAGGGCTGGCATGCCATCGGCTTCCGCAAAAGATTCCGAATAGGTACGAGGGGCTCCCGGGTGTTGGCGAAGTTTCTCGAGGTCTTCGAGGCGGGCGGGGTCGCGCAGGAGTTCCTCGCTGAGCATGGGGCTGTGGGAGACGATGTCGATGACGTAGTGGGCCAGTACGTCGTCCCTTTCCAGGGCAGCAAGGCGAGCCCCGCCGGTTTCCACCAGTCTTTCGAAAAGGTCCGCGTTGCGGCGTAATGCGCCCTGGCGCAACATTTCCAGAACTCTAGGAGCGGTCGCCTCCAGGTTTCGGGTCAACCTAAGGGGAACCTGCCCAAAGTCGGGTTTTGGCGATTCGCCCCCATGGGCGGACGACGAGGGTTTCTCCAAGGGTGGCGCAGGCTGCGTATTGCGGCGCTGGTGGACGACTTTTTGGTAAATGTCGGCGACTTGATCCAGATGGCGACGCAGATTCTCCAGCAGGCCGGAGGCACTGTTGACGCGGCCGGGCTGCATAGCGGGCATCCCTTGGGCGAGCGATTCCAGTTCGGAAAGCGAGGAGGGAAGCGTATGAGTTTGCCGGTCGTCGAAGATTTGCAGACGATGTTCCAAGTGCCGGAGGAATTCGTAGGCTTCAATCAATTGGAAGTACTCACTCGGAGAAATCAAGGCCTTATCGTGGAGGCGGCCTAGACTCAAAAGGGTTCCGCCGTGGCGAAGCCAGGGCTCGCGCCCGCCGTGCAGCCGTTGCAAACACTGCACCAGGAATTCGATATCGCGGATCCCACCCCGAGCCAACTTGATGTCGATGGTGCCCGGCTTCAGACGGCGGGCGGCCAGCTTTTCATTGAGGCGGAGGCGCGTGAGGCTGACGGCCTCAATGGCGGAGAAATCCGTAGTCGTTTGATAGGTCAGGGGCTCGACGAATTCGATCAGGCCTTGTCCGGGGGCCGGCTCGCCAGCGGAGATGCGCGATTTGATCATCATCTGGAGTTCCCAGTCGCGCGCGCGCCGGCGGTAGTAGTCTCGCATCGCTTCGAGTGAATGGGTTAGCTCGCCGCCAGAGCCGTCGGGACGGAGGCGCAGATCCACGCGGTAGCAAATTCCTTCCGCGGTGTAGGTGCCAAGGAAATTGGACAACTGCTGCGCGACGGCGGCGAAGAATTCTTTATGGCTGAGCGGGCGTGAACCATCCGTGTGCCCAGGCTCGCCGAAAACAAATAGCAGGTCGATGTCGGAAGAGTAGTTCAGTTCCAGCCCCCCCAACTTACCGAGGGAAAGAATGGAAAAAGGGCAGGGATCGCCCCGTTGGTCGAGCGCGTCGCCATGCCGGGCAGCCAAGCTCGCACGAATGTGGCGGTAGGTCCAATCCAGAATGGCGTCCGCCAGGTGGGAAATTTCCGCGGTGGTTTCGGCGAGCATGGCCGCACCGAGTAAGTCGCGCAAGAAAATGCGAAGCAACGCCTGACGGCGAAAGCTGGCCGCCGCGGCCGGGGTGAAGGGCAAGGCCGAGAGTCGCGCGTCCAGTGCCGCCCGGCTGAGCGGTTGGTCCAGGTTGGCAATGGAGGACTCAAGCCATTCCGGATGTTGCGCCACAGCGTCGCTCAGAAAGCGGCTACGGGAGCGCAGCAGAACTCGCAGGTCAGGCCTAGACAAGCTGAGACTCGAACAGGATGGGGTCGCCCGCGAAAAGCAGTCCCTTAGAAATCACGCGGGCATACCAGCCGCCTCGGGCTTCTTCGCGCAATCGCGCCTGGATCCGTTCCAAGCCGGCGATGTTGTAGCAATCCAGCGTGCGGCAGGGTTCCCGCAGTTTGGCAAGTTCAATCGCGGCCGTGGCGCCCAGACGAAAGCGCTGGCCCGAGGTCAGAGTCCTATAGTCTATTCCTTCGGTCGTGATATTCTCTCCCAGCGCACCGGGAAAGACCGAGTATCCCAGTTGGTTCAGCTCGGTCAGCACTTCGGCGCCAATTAGGAGTAGTGCCTGATCGGGGCCGCCATGGATCTTAGGATGAGCCCAGGCGTCGCCCTCGAGGCCGAGCGGAGTTAGATTTCCGGAGCCGACAGGCCTTTTCGGAATTCCTCCTAGTGAGGTATTGAGCTGCAGGATACGGCCCTCCAGCGCAAACCGAGATTTCATGGCGGTCATAAAAAGTTCTGATTACGAAAATGTTGCTGTGCGGCGCGTTCCTTAAAGGCAACCGTGCCTATAATCTAGCATCGGATCTGTATTATCAGGCATTCCGGCCTAGGCCGATCGCCGTACCGGCGCGCTGGATTTGGGGATCGTGCCGGTAGACGTTAAATTCAAATTTCGAGGAGTCTCATGTCCAGCGAATTGCGTAGTTTTTTGACCCTCTCCTATGGGGAGTTGGAAGATCTGAACCTGGCCGCCAAGGAACAGCGTAAGAACCGGGTGTCCCCGGAGACCATTCAAGAAGAGCGGTTAAAGTACCTGACCGACGAGAAAGGCATCAAGGCGGTCACGGTCCTGTTTAGCGACCTCGAAGGACGCCTCCACATGCTGGACTATGACAAGAAGTTTCTCGTAAAAAGCTGGGATAACCTCACCTTCGACGGGTCCTCGATACGGGGCTTCACCGCGCAGCGGGAAAGCGACTTGCGGCTGGCTATGGACTGGGGCGCTTTCTATTGGGCCCCGGCGGATGTATTCGGCTCCGGCAAGGTGCTGGTGTTTGGCGAAGTCATCGACAAGGATGGATCTCCTTACGGAGCGGATATCCGCGGCGTTTTGAAGCAGTACGCGAATGGGCAGTTCACTAAGAACGGCTATACGCTCAATGCGGCGAACGAAATCGAAGGCTTCCTCTTTGAAGGCACCGATGCCGAGCGGCGCTACCATGAGACCGGCAAGTTCGACTATGTGAACACGGGTGGTTACTATCATTCGCTGCCGGGCGACCCCCTGCGGAGCTTTATCGACACGACGGCGGAAGTGCAGCGGGCCATGGGTTTCCAAAACGAAAAGGATCACCCGGAAGTGGCGCCTTCGCAGTTTGAAATTAACTACAGCTACGGCGACGTGGTCAGCGCGGCGGACCAAATTCAGCTCTATAAGTTAATCTGCCGGCAGGTGGCAACCAAGATGGGCTACACGGCCAGCTTCCTGCCCAAGCCCGTTGTGGGCGTAAACGGCAATGGCATGCACACGAACGTTTCCGTTTCCAAAGCGGGCAAGAACCTGATGTGGGATCCCAAGGGCGAAGAGAAACTATCGAAGTTCGCCTGGCAGTTTATTGACCGCATCCTGACGCATGGCAACGATATCTGCCTCATGCTGAACGCGAGCGTGAACGCTTACCGGCGCCTGGATCCGCATTTCGAAGCCCCAAATCAAATCAAGGCCTCGGCCGTAGACCGTGGTTCGATGGTGCGCGTGCCGATCGGCAACGAAAAAAGCTCCCGCGTGGAAGTGCGCTCGGTTGGTCCAGACGCCAATCCCTACATGGTGCTGTACTCGGTGTTCAAGACGGGATTGGATGGAGATATCGCCAAGGTTAAGAATCTCCGCCAGGCGGATCGCTATTTGCCCGATAACGTCTACGACGCCTTATCGAATTTCCGCGCTGCCGAATGGACCACGACAATTTTGGGCGAGGACGTCAAAGGCCGCTATGCCGATCTAAAGCAGGCTTCTGCGGATCGCTGCGCCCGCCTGCTGGGGACGGTGGTGAAGGCTCCCGAAGTGCAGTTTCACCACGAGGTCTACAACCAATACCTCTGGAACCAGTTCTAAAGAACATCGGCTCCTAAAACAAGAAGAGGCCACGGGATTACCTCCCTTGGCCTCTTTCTTTTTTCGCTAAGAGGGCTTTACTGGGCCAGCTTTTTCCGCGCCGTGTGATAGGAGGCGTCCAACTTTTCTGCCGTCGAGGCTGGAGTTGGATTTACGCCGCCCATCATCGCCATCCTCAGGCGGATTTGTTCGGAAGGTGTCACCTCGCGATATCCACCGGGGATCTCAAACAGGGCTTGGTCGACATAGTCTTTCGTTACGCTGACGGCAACCCGTTGCAGGCCGATGATCTTCCGGCCGCCCTGGATCACGTATTCCACTTTCTTGAGCTCCATGCAATCGAGCGCCGGAGCGGCCCATACCTCAAGGCCACGCGTGAGCCCGTGATGTTCGGATTCGCGGCTGAGCACCTTGAGGATTTCAAAGCCAAGCAGTTGGTCAGTGGGCAGGTCCGAGACGGCAACGCCGCAACGAAGTTTGGCGTTCTTGGCTAGTGAATCGAACTTATAGGCATTGATCGGAATCGTGACCGTTGTCTGCGTCGCATCGCTAACTGTCACCCGTGTACCCTTCGCCCGGTCATTGATGACTCGCGAGGTAGTAACGGATCGGTCCGCTACGCCGATGGTGTCCGAGCGCTCGGCCATCGATCCGTCCATTCTTCGTGTCGTTGTTCCGCGCTTAGAATACGCTGCATCGCCGGTTTCTTCCCAATGGACGGTGACGGCCATCTGAGCCTGGCTCGAGTAGAGGATGCCAAGTGTAATCCCCGCCAAACTGATGGTTGCCGCTGTCCAGCCCAAGCTTCTAAAGTAGCTTTTCATCTTCATGTCACTGCTCCTTTAGAAGAGAGGTTATGCGCACATACTGCTATTTGAACAGCAGGTATAATCGCCGCACATCGAATAAGTGGTGCAGAACGTGCAACTATCAACACATCCATTGGCGCACCAATCGTGCTGGCATCTCAATTGGTAATGCGGACAGAAATCGGAGTTCCAGCAGTTATGGCCGTCATAGGCGAATTGGCCGTTGCCGCCGCTACACTGCGCGAATACGGTCACCCCAAAAAAGACAATGAACAAGGTGCATTGCGCCAGGAAATTAGCGATTAGTCGACTCATGGTCGCTCCTTTCTGGTCGAGCGGCGGGTGAGAATGGGAAGAGAGAGCCGCTTCTTCGAAAGAGAGTAGTCGCATGAAAAAAGAAAGTCAAGCCTAAGATCGAGGCCAGACTAAATGCGAATCAAGCAGCCATAAACCTTGCTAACTGCCTAGCGCTGACCGTCCGCTTAGTTGGACTTGCGCGCTGAGTACTTGCTCAGCAACGCGAGCAGTTTCTTGGCTGCGGCGGGAGCCGCAGGGTTCTGTTCGATTACTTCCTTGTTGGTCATTGTTTTGCCGTAGAGCTCTTTGTTGCCGTCCAGATTCTGGCGTAACGTTGAGCCTTCCAAAGAAACACCCGCAAACACGCCCCGGCTACGCGAGTAGCTCAGGATTTCCGCCGTCATAAGAACGTCTGTTTGTGCGCTTGAGGTCCGGCCGACCGGTCCGGCCGCCACACTGGCCTCGCCGCCCAGCTTGAACTGGTTATTAAGCAGACGTTCCGCCCCCTTCTTGTTCATCACCAGAAGGATTACGTCGTTCTCGCTACCGCCGATCTGAAAGCCCACACTGCCGCCTTCGACAATGATTGCCGCGGGAGAACCCCACCCGACATTCGGCTTGCGGCAGGTGAAGAAACCTCGGCCGTATTTGCCGCCAATGATAAAGGCCCCCTTTTTTAAACCGGGAATGATCACGGCACACTCGCTTTTTTCAAGAAGCTCTTGTGGAATCGCTTTGTCGGCCGTACCCATGATCTCTGTGAGCACCTCCCCGGCACGGTCCAGGCGCTTCTCTTCGTTACTAGCCGCCAGGGCCGCACCGCCGAACGAAACAAGCATTAACGCAAATAGAAATTTCATAGTCTAGGTCTCCCTCGCTTCATCTTGGCACGCTCGACGAGCCCCCGCGATAAGATCACGATACATGCTTTATGCGATATGACGCGATAGTGGTGGGCAGCGGCCCCGGCGGCGGCATTGCCGCTTACTCCTTAGCGGCCCAGGGACTCAGTGTGGCACTGGTAGAGTCCGGCGGCAGGCTTTTGCCGGGCCGTGACTACGGCCGGGACCTGCCTCCCCTGGACCTCCTCGAGCGCCGTTTGGCCAAGGGCATGGCCGGTGGCTTCGATTCGGCCTGGGATTACCGGGAGACCAATCACTTTACGGGCGTAGGGGACCGGCCGGGGCACGGCCTCTTGCGCGCACTCGGCGGACGCAGCCTTTGCTGGGCCGGCCACAGTCTGCGCTTCGGCCCTGCGGACTACCGGCATTGGCCGATTGCCTATGAAGAGGTGGCTCCGTATTATTCGCGGGCGGAACGGTTCATGGGCGTCTACGGCTACAAGGACGGGCTCTCCAACATGCCGGACGGAGAGTTTCTGGCACCGGTTCCGATGCGCGCGGGAGAATCCCTGCTGCGCCGGGGCGTAAAGCGCCTCAAGCAACAAGGGCGCAAGATGGAGTTCGTCGCGCAACGCAAGGCGATGGTGACCGAGCGGCATTCCTCCGGCCGGGCCGTTTGCCAGTATTGCGGAAATTGCGGCGGCTGCCCCATCGATTCGAAATACACCTCCGCCAACACGCCCATCCCCTTGGCGCTGAAGACCGGCCGGCTGAAGGTCTTCACCAACGCCACCATGACCCGGATTCTGATGGCAAAGGCAAGGAATCGCGTCGACGCAATTGAATACCGGACCGAGACGGGCGGCACCGAGAAACTGGAAACCAAGGCACTGGTGCTGGCCTGCAGCGCGGTGGAAACGGCGCGAATGCTGCTAGTCAATCAACTGGCGAACTCCTCTGGCTTGGTGGGCCGGAATCTGACGAGCCATTTTGGCGTCACCGTCATGGGGCTCTTTCCGGAGTTAGCTAAGCGCGACCACTCCAACGATGCGGGAACGGGCTATTATCATTCCCTATTGACGGGCCTGTATTGGGATCAGCCCAGCAAAGAGTTTGAAGGCACCTATCAAGTCCAGTGCGGCACGGGGTTACCGCCGCAGCGGCTCTTTTACCGGAACGTGAAGGGCTTTGGCGCCGGCTTCAAGCAGGAGCTCTTGTACAAGAACGTGGCGCAGGTTGGGATGAACATGCAAGGTTCGCTAAAGGTGAGCGGCAAGAAATTCATCGATCTGGACCCCGAGAAAAAAGATAAGAACGGGATTCCCCTTCCTCGCGTGCATCTGCACTATGAGAGCGAAGACGTAGCGATGGCGCAAGACATGGTGAACACCTCGGAGGAGATCATCCGCGCGGGCGGGGGACAGATATTGGCGACTCCCGGCAAGGTACGAACCGAAGACCTTGTCATTGATCTAAATCACTGGGTGGGCACCACGAAAATGGGCCGCGATCCTAAGACCAGCGTCGTAAACACCGACTGTCAATCGCACGACATCCCGAATCTTTTTATCGGCGACGCCAGCGTCTTTCCGCAATATCCCGAAAAGAACCCCACGCTTTCCAACATCGCCCTGAGTTGGCGGATGAGCGAGAAGCTGGCCGCCAAAATGCGGAGAGGAGAGATCTAAATGGACCGGCGAGAACTTTTTCCAATTCTGGCGGCCCTGCCGCTGGCCGCCCAGCATGAGCATCACCGCCCGCCCAAGATCTTTGCCGACGACTACAAACTCCGCGCCTTTACTGCCGAACAGGATGCAATGTTGGCCCGGCTGGCCGACATTATCCTGCCGGACGACGCGACATCTCGAGGCGCCGCCGCGGCCAAGGTGAACCGCTATTTTGACCTGGTGGCACATTACACCCCGGCGTTGAAGGAAGCGTTTAGCCAAGGCTTGGGCCACGTCGACGCCGCCGCGGCCAAGCGGTTTGGCCATCCCTTCTCCCATTTGGACCGGGAAAAACAGACAGCGATTGTCGAGACCATGGCCGCCCATGAGGGCGCGCCCGGCAGTGAACTGGAACGCTTCTTTGAGGTGCTCAAATTCCACACAGTAGAGGGCTACCGGCTCTCCCACATAGGCCAGACCGAATGGATCGGCTACAAGCCCCATCCCGGCGGGCTGTACCCGGACACCACGATTGATTCACAATAGAGGGTTATGACCCTCGATGAACTCGAGCGGGACTACGATCAGCTCCGCCAGCAGTCTGAATCTGTGCGGAGCTATCTTTGACGCCCCTCGCAAAAAATCCCAACTAGATGAACTGGAAAAGGTAATTTCCGAACCCGACTTTTGGAACAACCCTGAAAAAAGCCAGGAGACGATGACCAAGCGGAAGCGCTTAGAAGAAGCGCTGGGGACCGATACCCGCCTGGCGAGAATGGTCTCTGACATCGCCGCGTTTCTGGAGCTCCTACGCGAAGGAGAGGATGTTTCAGGTCTTCTGCTCGCTGAACAGAAGACGCTTCGGGAAGAACTTGACAAGCTGGAAAACAGCATGCTCTTGTCGGGCGAGCACGATCATCGGGGCGCCATCGTCAACATACACCCCGGTGCGGGTGGTACGGAATCGCAGGATTGGGCCGAAATGCTGATGCGCATGTACCTGCGCTGGGCGGAGCGCAGCGGCTTTAGCGCCACCATTACAGACCACCAGGATGGCGACGGCGCGGGCATCAAAAACGCAACTATCGAAATGGAAGGCGAGAACGCCTACGGCATGATGGCCTGTGAAATCGGCGTGCACCGGCTGGTGCGCATTTCTCCTTTTGACGCCAATGCCCGGCGGCATACCAGCTTTGCGAGCGTCTTTGTCTACCCGATGATCGACGACGAAGTGAAGATCGAGATCAAGCCGGAAGACATCAAGGTAGACGTCTTTCGCGCTTCCGGCGCCGGCGGGCAACACGTGAATCGCACGGAATCGGCGGTTCGCATGACGCATCTGCCCACAGGCTTGATCGTCCAATGCCAGAACGAAAGGTCGCAACACAAGAATCGTGCCAGCGCGTTGAAGCAACTGCGGGCCAAGCTTTTTGAACACGAAATGGAAAAGCGGCGCGTCGAGGAGAAGAAGCAGGAAGACTCCAAGATGGACATCAACTTCGGCAGCCAGATCCGGAGCTATGTGCTTGCGCCTTACCGCTTAATCAAAGATCACCGTACGAAGTTGTCGATTGGCGACGTGGATAAGGTGCTTGATGGGGACCTCGATCCCCTCATGCACGCCTTTCTGGTCTTCAAGAAAACCGGCAAGACGGCGGGAGACGGCAAGGACGACTTGCCCGACTAACGTGATCGTTCCCGCCACAAGAGAGAACATCGAACTTGCCGCCCGCATTCTGCGCGACGGTGGGCTGGTGGCCTTTCCCACCGAAACCGTGTACGGATTGGGAGCCAACGCGCTATCGGAAGAAGCGATTGCGAAGATCTACGCCGCGAAAGGGCGACCAAGGACCTCTCCCCTAATCGTTCACGTTTCCAGCGCTGCGATGGCCCGCTCCCTAACGGCGGCTTGGCCAGACTCCGCGGAAAGGCTCGCCCAAAGCTTCTGGCCCGGTCCCTTGACGTTGGTGCTCCCCAAGACGTCTCAGGTGCCCGCTGGTCTGAGCGCCGGACTTTCCACTATCGGGCTACGGATGCCCCGGCACTCAGTCGCTTTGGCCTTGATCGGTGCGGCGGGCGTTCCGCTGGCGGCGCCGAGCGCCAATCGATTTACAGAGCTGTCCCCCACCCAGGCCGAGCACGTGGAGTCCGCATTGGGCGGCGCAGTGGAAATGATTCTGGACGGGGGCGCGTGCGAGGTAGGAATTGAATCTACCGTCCTCAGCCTTTCGGGCTCTCAGCCGGTACTGTTGCGCCCCGGAATGATAGGCCAAGCCGAACTAGAAGCCGTCATTGGTTCGATTCAAATTCGGACGGACTCGGGCGCACAGCATAGCTCGCCCGGGCTGCACGCGAAACACTATTCGCCGCGGACGCCGCTATATTTGGTGCGGAGCCAGGCGGAACTGCCTCCGGCCGGTCGAGGCTATTGGCTTGCCCTTGCCGGTAGAACCCCGGCGGACTATGCCACTCGGCTTTACGAAACTTTGCACGACTTGGACCGGCAAGGCTGGAACTGGATCGCCGTCGAAGTTCCTCCGTCGTCACCAGAATGGGACGGCGTTCGGGACCGTCTTAAACGCGCTTCGAAGGATATAGAGACCAGAGAGAGCCCTTGACGATTTCGATCAACGGCTGTTGCTCAAGAGAGACCATTTGATACTGCTCAAGCACGAGCTTGAGCCCGCGGCGCAACTCGGGTCGGCCCATCAGGAGAGTGAGAATGGGGATGTTGAGCGTGTCCGCCAGCTGAATCTCACGCCGCACGTACTTGGAATCCACCGCGCCCTGCGACAGGAACACTAGTAGCATCTCGGCGGAGGCCACGCGCTCCTCGAGCACTTCGATCCATTCCGCCGCCCCCGGGATTCCCTGGTCATACCAGAAGCGGAGTCCCGAAGACTCTAGCTGCCGTAAGTAGGGCAGCACCTCGGCGGCGTCGGAATGGCGATAACTAATGAACAAGTAGGGCTCTCGCCCGGCGTACGGTTTGGGTGCATCCCTGCCCGAAAGCGCAGGTCCTTGGTCGGCATCGGGCAGGGGCGCTGTCTGGAGCAGGCGGGACAAGGCCGTACTGGGGTTCCAGGCTAGGGCGTTTAACGCCTCAACACCCGAAGCCGCCATGGCCGCCAATTCGTCATCCGGTAGGGGCTGCCAAAAAGAAGAATGCAGGCCCGCAGCTAGGACATCGCTATAGGCTCCGTCAAGAACAGAAATCTGCACAGGCGGGAATCCCAGTGGAGTAGCTAACGAGTCCACAAAGCGTCCGAGTGCCTTTTCCAGCCAGGGGATCCCAGCGCGATTTTCAATCATCGCAAACTCTTCCACCAAAAACGGTGCCCGTGCCAGGGAAGCGACCACCTGCCCCTGTTGTTGCTTGAGGTGCGCCCTGGCGGACGCCAGAGCCTCAATCTCTGCCCAGTTGTGCCGCGCATTCCGGTACAGCGAATCCCCTTCGGGAAGCGGAGCGACTTGAAGCTGGTAAGTAAGGATCACATCCTGTGCCAAGGCCTCCAGGAACAGTTGTTCGAGGTACGGCATAAGGCGAAAAGGAAGAGCAAACCAGCAAGACCCGGCCTGAAAACCGGAAACCACCGCCCGGACCTGGTACGCCGGAACTGATCCGTTGCGATCGTCAAATGCCTCGGCGCTAGGCAAAACGTCGACGGCGCCGGGAAATTCAACGGTCAATCGTGTTAGCGAAGCTGTGAACTTACGCAAGGCGTGTTCGTGCTCCGCCGGAGCGCTCAGGGATAGAACCCGCGTCAATCGGCCCATGGGCTCGATCCGGATGCGAAGCGAGAAATGTAGGGAAGGCACAAAACTGGCAGTCGCCAGTAAGGCCGTGAACAAGGACGGGGCTGGCCCTGGCCCTAGAAAGGGCAACTCCACCGCCGTTTGCACCCACGGCCCGCGCATCGTATCCAGGCGGTCGAGAAACATGCTCTAACGGTTTCGCTTAAAGATCGCGCCCAGCCCGGATTTTGCCGGTGCTTCGGTCGCCGCGGCCACCAAACCCTTCCGCTCGCCCCGGATGATCTTGAAATCGATTTCCTGATCGATTTGGCGGTGAGCCAGGTACTGCTTGACGATATAAACCAGCTGTCCATGCACCCATTCCGTCAAGCAGCTTAGGTCCGACACGTCGTATTCATTGACGGGAAGCCGCCCTTGCACCACCGTGTTGATTTGGGTCAGGCGGCCGGTTTCTTTATCGATGCCTGTAGCAATGGGCTGTTCGATCCAGGTGCCCTGGTTCAAATGCGCGTCCCAGCCAACGTAGAGCTCACCGGAGTAGCCATGGATCTGCACGAATACCAAGCCGCGCCGGAAGGACAAAACGATTTGCTCGCGTTCCTCCTTGGAATCCAGGCTCCAATACCAGATCCGCTCGACGCTGGCCCGGAATTGCGGGTGCGGGGAGCGCTGGGTGGAGTGCAAAAAGGTCTGCTTCATCCATTCGGCGTCGGCTCCCGCCCCGAATATGATCGTTTGCCAAGCATCGACGGTACTGAGAATGCGCGGCTCCAGCATAGGCTTGCCGCTCGTGCGGACGGTCAGGGTACGCTGTTGCAGGTAGAGCCAGTAAGCGAAGGCGCCGATCAGAAACACAATTCCTATGCCGAGCGAAATCGTCGCGGCCCCGAGGAAAGTCAGGAGCGCGGGAACCTGGGCCGCCCAGTCGGTGCGGAAAGAATCCAGCCGGTTGGTTGGCCTCCAAAACTGCCAAGGGAGCTGCCGAATTTGGAGATTGCCGAAAGCAGGCTCTGGAGATCCCCGAAAAAAATGCTTCAACAAGGCGCCCGTTTCAGCGTCCCCAAGGCGCATCAATCCGCTCACCTGTTTCTCCTTGCCCCGGTTGTGCCATTTGAGATTCAATAGCAGAGGGCTCCGGTGGTAAGGCTTCAACTCAATCTCCACCAAGGCGGAAACCCGTTCGGAAAGCAAACGCTGTCCCGCTGGAAGCCAACACTCCAACTTCACCCAACAAGGGTGCACGTGGGGACTCGATTCCAGAACCAAGCCATCTATTTGCAGCGCGTGCAACTGGCGCTCGAAGGAGTGGCAGACTTCGCTCCTCAAGCGCTCGGCTTGCGGAAATAGGCCGTCTTCGGAGCGCTCTAGAATCGGCTGGGCTGCGATCCAAGCGGGTGAGGAAGCAAATTGCGGCTGCATCAGTGCGTATCCAGGGTGACGCCAGCTTACTATACCGGGCGACCCGTTCACAAATCCCCTCCTAACTGGCTCAAAAACGCCGTCGGCGCACCGATAAGACCTAGGATGCGCGTGATTGAGACGCCGCGTTTCGGGCTTGTCCGCTACGACGAGCAAGAAGTAATCGAGTTCCCAGCGGGTCTGCCGGGTTTCGAGGGCGAGCACGAATTTTTACTGATTGAGGCCGACGCTAGCCGTCCCCTTTGTTTCCTGCAGAGTGCCCGGCGAGGGGATTTGTCGTTTATCTGCGTTCCCATCGGGCTTGTGGACCCCCACTATGAAGGAACGCTAAGTCACGCCGATCGCGAGGCCTTGGCTATGCCCCCCGGGGGAGCCGCGCCAGGCACGGTTCTTGAGTGGTTTGCCATTCTTTGCTTTGAAAAGCAGGATGCGCCCACGGCCAACCTCTTAGGACCAATTGTCCTGCGGCGGGATCTGGGTCTGGGTGTGCAGGCGGTGCGTGAGGACAAAGTTTACTCCGCGCGTCAGCCCTTGTTCGGCGGGGTGGCCTAAATGCTGGTCATCCGCCGACGCACTGGAGAATCCTTTCTGATTGGGGACCAGATCGAAGTCGAGATCCTCGAAATCGAGGGGGGGCAAGTAAAGATTGGCATCCGTGCGCCGCGCGAGGTGCCGATTCTGCGCAAGGAAATCGCCAGCACCCGCGAGGCCAATCTCGCTTCGGCACAACGCGGTGAAGGAGTGGCGCTCGAAGAAACGTTGAAGAAGCTGCGGGGCGAAGGCGAGTAGTTGCCGGCGTGGCCCTGACCGTACTTTCCCCTACTCCCAACCAGGCGCGCGGATTAGAGCGCTGCCGTCTAGGTCAAGATTCCCTCTCAAGGCCTCCGCAGTCACCCCGATAAGTGCCAGTGGAAGCAATCAAGGCCTTAAGCCGAGAGTGCGGCCCATCCGGAAAGGATTTTCGGATGCTGACACAAAGGAGTGAATCATGGGTTTTTCGATCAATACCAACATTGCGTCTTTGCAGGCGCAAAGCTATATCAATTCCACCAGCGATTTTCAGGGTAAAACCATTAATCGCGTCACCTCGGGCCTCCGCATCGTAAACTCGGGCGATGATGCCGCCGGCTTGGCCATCGCCAACGGACTGCGCAGCGACCAGAGCGTGCTCACCCAAGGCATCCGGAACGCCAACGACGGTCTGAGCCAGCTGCAAATCATCGACGGTGGCATCAACAACATTTCCAAGCTGCTTGATCGCGCCCGGACTCTCGCTACGCAATCGGCCTCGGGTACCTTTACCGGCTCCCGTTCCGTGCTCAACGACGAGTTCAAGAGCGTGATCGACGAAATCGACCGCCAAGCCCAATCCATTGGTTTGGATGCGGGCGGCAGTTTCGCCAAATCGCTTTCGGTGTTCATCGGCGGCGGCAAGACTTCGGGCGGCATCACGGCCATTACCAACGGCAGCGTTTCCGTGGATCTTTCCAACTCGACGGTGGATGCCAAGAGCTTGGGCTTGAAGGGCGTGCAGGCGACCGGCGTGGCCGGAACGGACATTGGGACCGGGTCCTCGACTTCGGTGGCCAATATTCTCGCCGATGCGACCAACCAGGGTTCCCAGGCCCAGGGCGGCTTCACGCAGTTCACGTTCCGCGGTTCGGGCTTTTCCGACGATAACGCCGTGGACGTCAGCGTCAATCTGAGCGGCGTCACCGACACGGCCACCTTGGCCACCGCGGTCAACGCGGCGATCGACGCGGCCGGCAACGGGGCGAGCCAGGCGGCGACGGCCTTTAAGAATTCCGGCATCAAGGCGAGCGTCGTTACCGACAGCGCCACGGGTAAGCAGTCGCTGGCCTTTACCAGCCCCAACACGGCCTTCCAGGTGGCCGCCGGGGACCGCACGGCCAATGCGCTGTTGGGCAATTTTTCCGCCGGCACGACCGGTGTCGACTTGGCGGGTACGGTCACCGCGGGCGGCGCGTCCCTCACGGCGGCTTCGGCGGCCACGGCGAGCAACATCATCGTCCGCATCAACGGCGGCGGTTTGGCCAGCCCCGTTGACCTCACCCTGAACATCACGGGCGGCTCGACGACTTACACGAACGTCGTCGCGGACCTGAGTTCGCAGATCACCAACAATTCCGCCTTGCAAGCCGCCGGCATCGAAGTGGGCGCTAACTTCACCGGCGGCCAGACTCTGAGCCTCACCAACGCCCAGGGCGAGAAGTTCTCGATTCAAACGCTCGGGGATTCGCAGAATGCGCTCGGCTTCGGTACTTCTTTCCGCCAAGCCTCGCAGACGACCTTCAATTCGAACGACATTACCGGCAGCAACTACCAGACCGGCACCCCCGGCAACTCGACGCTGCGCATTGCGCTCGGCGACGGTTCCAGCTTCGATATCACGGCCAACACCGGCGCCAACGTAGCGGCGGGTGTCGCCAACCTGAATGCCGCTTTCGCGGCGAGCGCCTCGGCCTCGGCCCTGGGCCTCTATGCCACGGCCAATGGCGGCCAAGTGCAGCTCCGCTCGCAATATAATTCGGACTTCCGGGTAGACGAAGCGTACTCGGCAACGACCAACTTCGGATTCGCGACCGTGGCGCGCGGCGCCGGTGCCGTCGGCACAACCATCACGTCTTCGTCCCTGGGCGCGACCGCCAGCACCTTTAACTCGGGCGGCGCACAGCAGTCGGCGCTGCTGAGCTTCAGCGGCGTGAACTACGCCAATGACGATCAGACGATTACGCTGAGCGCAACGGACAGCGCCGGCAGCCAGCAGAATCTGGCAGTGGTGCTGCGCAACGATTCGACGGCCCGCAATGGCTTGTCTATCGACGACACCATTGACGCCATCAACACGCAGATCGCGCAATCCAACAACGACACGCTGAAGAAGATTGTGGCCGTCAAGCAAAACGACGCGGGTACGGAAAAGATCCGCTTCCTGAGCACGCTGCCGCAGTTTAAAGTCTCAGTGGGTTCCAACAGCTCCGGCGCCGCCGGCATCACCACGGGCCAAGGCACCGTGGCCACCAGCACGGCCGCCGCGGGCGGAGCCACCTCGGACATCGCGACCCAAGAAAACGCCCAAGCTGCCGTAACCGCCTTGAGCGACGCCGTTTCCAAACTGGGACAATCCCAAGCCGTCGTCGGCCGCGGTCAAAACCAGTTCAGCTTCGCCGTCAACCTGGCCCAAAGCCAATTGACCAATCTCGCGGCGAGCGAGAGCCGCATCCGCGACGCGGATCTGGCCCAAGAAGCCGCGAATCTGACCAAGGCGCAGATTTCCCTGCAGGCCGGCATTGCCGCCCTGGCCCAGGCTAACTCCGCCCCGCAGCAGGTCCTCAGCCTGCTCCGAGGCTAAACCGAGGTCTCCTAATCGGTTCGTCGCAAGACTAACGTAACTTGTTGCCTCCGGCGGCCAGGCCCTCTGGCTGGGCCGCCCGGAGGCTTTTTTTGCCAGGAGACCCTTTATGACTAGCCATGCTGCCGTGCGGCAAATGGAATCGCAGGGCGAAGCCTTGCTTGAGCGCCTCGAACGCAATCCCTCGGACGGATCCTGCTACGGCGCGCTCGGGCAAATCGCTTTGCAAAGCGGTTCCTACCAGGATGCGGCTACCTTCTTCGGCAAGGCCATCCAATTGCAGGGGCCCGAACCGCGCTATTGCGTCCAATTGGCGGAAACTTTCTCGCGCATGGGGGACAACGGCCGGGCGCTGCTTTGCCTGGAACAGGCCCTCCGGGAACACGAAGACCTGGACCTGCGCCTGGCCTTAGCCAACCTCTACCACCTCGAAAACCGCCCCCGGGAGGCCCAACGGGAATACGAAGCCATTCTTGTGCGGGATCCCTCCCAGGCGGAGGTTTGGTTCAACCTGGGCGTCTTGCACACCATGTCTTCGCGCCTGGACGAAGCCTGTCTGGCCTACACGGAGGCCGTTTCTCGCCGGCCTCAGTATGCGGAGGCCTGGAATAACCGGGCGCTGATTGAACACGCGCGCGGCATGCTGGCGGAAGCCGAAAGTTCCTACCGCCGTTCCTTAATGGCTAAGCCCGACTATCGCGACGCTCTCTACAACTTCGCTCTCTTGTTGCAGAACCAAGACCGGATGCTCGAAGCCGCGGCGCTGTACGAGCGCCTGGTGGCCAAACATCCGGAATTTGCCGAGGCCCACAATAACCTCGGCAACTGTTACCTGAAGCAGAATCGCCTCGACGAAGCGCGCTTTCAATACGCGCTTGCCCTGTCGCGGCAGGCCTCCCACAAGGAAGCACCCTGGAACCTGGGCTTCGCCAGCCTCCTGAGCGGCGACTACGAATCCGGATGGCTGGGCTATGAACATCGGCTGGTGCAACACGAAGTGGGGCTGCGGGCCTGGAACGTTCCCCGCTGGACGGGGGAATTGCGCGCCGGCGCCCGGATTCTGGTCCATCATGAACAAGGCCTCGGCGACACGATTCAGTTTGCCCGCTACCTGCATCCGCTTCTACGCAGCGGCATGCGCGTCGACGTGCTCTGCCAAGCGAGCCTCGTGCCCCTGCTCAAACGAGTACCCGGCCTCGGCGCGTGCGTTCATCAACTGAATGACCTCGAAATCGGGGATTGGCACGTGCCTTTTCCCAGTCTGCCCTACCATTTCCAAACGGAGGAGGCCAGTATCCCCTGCGACATACCCTATCTGTCGGTCGACCCCGAGACCGTTGCCGAGTGGAAGGACCTCTTTCGCCATTTGCCGCCTGGCCGCAAAGTCGGTCTCGTCTGGCAGGGTAACCCGAAGCACCAGAACGACCGGCACCGCTCGCTTCCTCCCGAACAACTTCCGGCCCTGGTCGGCGCGCCGGGAATTCATTTCCTGAGCTTTCAAAAAGGAACGGACAGCCAGCGAATTCCCCCCGGCCTTACCGACCTGGGACGGCTTTTTCGCGATTTTGGCGACACGGCGGCCGCGCTCCTTCAGTTAGATCTGCTGATTTCCGTCGATACGGCGGTGGCGCACCTGGCGGGAGCGCTGGGAAAACCGGTCTGGTTGCTCTTGCCCTATGCCCCAGATTGGCGCTGGATGCTGGACCGCTCAGACTCGCCTTGGTATCCCAGCGCCCGCTTGTTCCGGCAATCGATGCCCGGCGATTGGGCTGGGGTGCTACAGGAAGTGGCCAAAGCGCTTCAAGCCGAGATCTGAGTCCGGCCGCGGGCCCGCCGCCGCCGCACCGCGGTCCGCTTTCGTGTTAGATGGAAGATATGACGATGCCCGGCCGACGCCGTCAAGTCGTGTTTTTCAGCCTCTTTGGCGTGGTCTTAATCGCCCTTACCTTGGCCCTCAATGTGGGCTGGATCGTGCTGAATTGGCGAACGCCCGCCCTCTTCGGCCTCGGGATCATCTTCTTCTTGGTGGTTATCGCGGGCTTGGTCTTGAACACCATATTTCTCGTCCGGGAAATCCGCAAGAACGAACAACACGACGCTTTTCTCAATGCGGTCACCCACGAGTTGAAGACCCCCGTCGCCTCCATCAAGCTCTATCTTGAAACCTTGCAACAGCGCGAAATCGACGAGACAAAAAAACGGGAATTCTACCGGATCATGCTCGACGATTCCAATCGCCTGTTGGGCACGATTGAACAGGTCCTGGAGGCTAGCCGCGTCGGGAACCGGCGCGGAGCGTCCAAGGAAAAAATCGCGATGGCCGAGCTCATCGGCGAATGCCTCGAGGTGGCCCGCTCCCGTCACCATTTGGCTGAAGACCGTCTCTGCTTCCAAAAGAAGTTGCCTACGGGAGACCGCGCAACGGTCGTGGGCGATTGGCAGGAACTGAAGAGTGCAGTGGCGAACCTGCTGGATAACGCAATAAAGTACTCCGGCTCCGAGGTGAAGGTGCTGGTCGAACTGGAGCGGATGGACTCCCGGCGCCTCGCTGTGCGGGTAAGAGATCAAGGCGTCGGCATTGCCGATCGCGAATTGAAGCGCATTTTCTCCCGTTTCTACCGGATTCCGTCCACGGTCGCCTCGCGCGTCAAGGGTACCGGCCTCGGCCTCTTTATTGTCCGCAGCGTGGCCCGCAAACACGGCGGCCGCGTCTACGCGCAAAGTGAAGGGACGGGCAAAGGGAGTGTTTTTACCCTCGAATTGGCCAGCGAGTTTTCTGCGGGGTCTGCATGATGCGGGTTCTGGTGGTAGAAGACGAGCAACACCTGGCGGAGGGCTTGCGATTCAATCTAGAAGCCGAGGGTTTCGAGGTTGAGGTCCGGGAGACGGGAGAAGAGGCATTGGAACGCTTCGCCGGCGGGGCGGACTTCGACCTGCTAGTCCTCGACGTCATGTTACCGGGCCTAAATGGCTTCGAGGTTATGGCACAATTGCGTGCCACCCGGCATTTCCTGCCCACGCTGATGTTGACGGCGCGGGGGCGCCCCGACGATGTGGTCCGCGGAATTGCCTCCGGGGCCGATGACTATCTCGCGAAACCGTTTGAGCTTTCCGTGCTCTTGGCCCGCATCAAGGCTTTGCTGCGACGCAAAGAGTGGCTCACGCAGCCGGATGAATCCAAGATTCCTCTGGAACTTCGGATTAACGGACGCCGGATTGATTTCGAGAGCCTCGAGATCCATGGACCTACCGAAGTCCAATCCTTGACCCTAATGGAGGCGAATCTATTGCGCTATCTCTTGGAACGCGAGGACCAGGTCGTCAGCCGGGCGGAGTTGCTCGAAAAAGTTTGGCGCGTACACGAAGATACCGACACACGGGCCATCGACAATTTCATCGTTCGCCTGCGGCGCTACATTGAGACAGATCCCGCCCATCCCCAGCATCTATTGACGATCCGCGGTGTCGGCTACCGGTTGCGTCTCAGCCAAACACCTCTCGCACCGTCCTAAACAAAAGATCCAAATCGGCGGGACGCGTATGAATATGACACGACACCCGTATCTTTGGGCCGCGCAAGGTCCAGATTTTTTGTTCCGCTAGCCGCTTCCAAAGCGGGGCATAGTCTTTTCCCGGAAGCTCAAATGCAATCATGCCGCCATACAGCGAATGATCTTCCGCCGAGAGCAGGCGTAGATAAGGAATTTCCTTCGCCTGGGCCTGGGCGCGCCGCGCCAAAGCATGGATCCGCGTCTGGATCCGCTCGACGCCTACCTCGCGATAGAAGCGAAGCGCCGCCGCCACGCCTTCCCATTCCGCCCGATTGTTGCACCCCAACTGCATGTACTTCAGTGCGTCCTTCTGGTTTTGCCAGCCTTCCACCACAATCGTCGGCCAAAAGCGCTCCTGCAATTCCCGGCGCACATAGAGAAACCCGCAGCCGGGTGGCGTCAGCAGCCATTTATGCAGACTCGCGGCAAAGAAATCACAGCCCAACTCACCTAGGCTAAACGGCACCTGCCCCGGCAGGTGCGCGCCGTCCACCACCGTGATAATGCCCCGTTCCCGGGCTGCCTTACAGATCTCCCGAATTGGCAGTAAGAGGCCCGTGTGGGTTGTGATTCCCGAAAAAGAAAGGACCTTCGTTTCCGGCCGCAGCGACCCAAGCAGCGCGTTGCGAATTTCGTCTGAATTTCGTGGGGGAATCGGGATTCTGGCCTCCCGGATTCGAATTCCTACACGCGCCTGTTTCAGTTGCCAACATCCGCGGCCTGAGGGGTGCTCTTGATCGCTGATCAATACCTCGTCTCCCGCCTTGAGATCCAGCCCGTTGGCAATCAAGCTCATGCTCTCGGTCGCGTTATGCGTGAGCGCGATTTCTTCTTTGCTGGCCCCGGCGAAATCGGCGATCAGGCTCCGGTGAAAATCCATGGCTTCGTAGCCCCAGCGTGGATACTCGTCCTTAGAGTACGACGCACCCCGCTCCATGTATTCGCTCATCGCCTGGAGCACCGGCCGCGGTGCGCTGCCGACGCTGCCGGTGTTTAGATAAGCGCGCCATTCCGGCAGCAGAAATTGCTCCCGCCGCAGGCGCAGCCAATAGGCTTCGTCTTCTTCCGCAGTCTGCTTCTGCGCCAGCAGCGGGGCTGCGGGGCTCATTCCGAGAAATAGGCGTCGATGCATGGGTATGCGAGAATATTAATTCTCGCATCAGTTGTCATGAACTCCACGGAAAACACTTTGCCGTTGGCTCCGGAAGAATCTTTTGAGCCCTCGGATAACCCAGTAGATAGCGGCTTCGGCGATATCCTCGCCGCCTTTGAAACCCACGAGACCGATCCAGATTCGGGATTTGTTAAGGGAAACGTCTTGCGTATCACGGCCGAAGGGGTTTACGTGGATATCGGCCGCAAGACCGACGGGTTATTGAGCCTCGAATATGTGCCCCAAAAAGAAGGGCAAGTGCAGCTGGAACTGGGGCAAACGCTCGAGGTGACGATCAACGGACGCACGGAGGATGGCTTCTACCGCTTGGCGGCTACCAAGGTAGAGGCTCCCAAGGATTGGTCCGCACTGGAGCAGGCCTTTGAGCAAAAAGCTACCGTGTCCGGCGTGGTGAAGGAAGTCATCAAGGGCGGATTGCGAGTAGAGGTGGGCGGCGAACGGGGCTTCATGCCCGCTAGCCGCAGCGGGGCCCGCGATGTAGCCGACATGGCCAAATTGGTCGGCCAAACGATTGAATGCCGCATTACCAAGCTCGACAAAGATAAAGAAGACTTGGTTGTCGACCGGCGGGTTCTCCTCGAAGAACTCTCAGCCCAACGCAAGAAGGAAGCCTTCGGTGCCATCGCTGAGGGACAAGTGCTGTCGGGTCGAGTCCGTACCCTCACGGAGTTCGGCGCTTTCGTAAGCCTGGGCGACGTAGATGGCCTTTTGCACATCAGCGATATGAGCTGGACGCGCGTGGGCAAGCCGTCGGAGGTCCTGGCGGAGGGCCAGGATGTTACGGTCAAGGTCTTGAAGGTGAATGCCGAAACCCGCAAGATCTCTCTCGGCATGAAGCAGTTGCAAGCCGAACCGTGGGCGCTGGTGCCAGAGAAGTTTAAAGCGGGCGACCGCGTGGCCGGTAAGGTGACGCGCCTGGTCGACTTCGGCGCTTTTGTGGAATTGACGCCGGGTGTCGAAGGATTGATCCGGACCATCGACCTCAGCTGGGACAAAAAGGTTCGCAAGCCCGAGGATGCCGTGCAGGCCGGCGATATCGTGGAAGTCCAGATTCTGGACGTTCGGCCGGCTGAAAAGAAGATCGGCCTCGGCCTGAAACAACTGGTGGCCGATCCCTGGGAAGAAGCGCGCAAGAAGTATCCCTTGGGCGGTATCTTTGAAGGCCCCATTACGGACATACAGAAGTTCGGAGCCTTTGTCGATGTGGGACCCGGCGTTGA
The DNA here is from genome assembly GCA_964387685.1 of uncultured Bryobacter sp. Lineage (GTDB taxonomy): Bacteria > Acidobacteriota > Terriglobia > Bryobacterales > Bryobacteraceae > Bryobacter. Next base: position 104,286 of record CAYLXK010000003.1, on the reverse strand, counting down.
GGGCATGATTCACGTTGCCGATATCACCCGCGAAAAGCGCATTGAACATCCCAAAGATGTCCTAAGCGTTGGCCAGGTTATTAAGGCAGCCGTCACCGATTATGAAAACGATCGCCGCCGCATCCGCCTGAGCATCAAGCAGTTAGAGCCTACCAGCGCCGATCACTTTATTGCCGAGCACCAGATTGGCGAAACCGTCACGGGCCGGGTTAGCGACCTTAAAGACGGCCGGGCGAAGGTACAGCTAGCCGACGGCGTCACCGGCATGTGCCAGCTTCCCAAGTCCGAGCAAACGGCTGGCGGATCCGGTGGCGGAACTTCCAAAGCCGACCTGAGCACTCTAAGCGCCATGCTTACCCAGAAATGGAAGGAAGGCGGCGCAGGAGCGTCCTCGAAGAACGAAGTCCGCGTCGGCCAGATCCGCCAATTCAAGATTCTGACTCTCGATGGCGAGCAAAAGCGAATCGACGTCGAACTTCTTGAGAACTAATTTCCCCACGCCGGCGTTACGAAAATAGAAGCGATCCGTCTATTTAGACGGTGAGCTGCACAACCTACGCACCTACGGCGCCGTCGTCTTCGCTCCGTGAGGCAAACGAACGGCGAAATATGGATGAAGCCGCGCTGATCCGCGCTGCCCAAAGCGGCGACCAAGAGGCCTTCGAGAGTCTGGTTCGGATCTACGACCAGAACGTTCTGAAACTCGCCTACAACCTCTTGCGTTCGAATGAGGACGCCTGTGACATCTACCAGGAGGCCTTTCTCCGGGTCCACCGCAATCTGAAAAACTTCCGTTTCGATTGCAGCTTTCATACTTGGCTATACCGGATCGTGACCAATCTTTGCCTGGACACCCTGCGGAAGCGCAAGGTTCGCAAAGAAGAGCAATCCACCGTGGCCACAGCGGATGGCTTCAAGGACCGATTGGACTCGATGGCCGAGGAGAGAGCTACGCTGGACCCCCAACGGCGCCTCCTCAGTTTGGAATTGAAAGATCGCATCGACGGCGTCTTAGGCACCTTTACACCCCGCGAACGCATGGTTTTCGAGTTGCGCCACTTCCAAGGCATGCGCCTCCGCGCCATTGGCGAAACCCTTGGCACCAGCGAGGAAGCCGCCAAGAACTGCCTATTCCGCGCCACGCAGAAAATGCGCTCCGCCCTCGGGGACTTCGTTTAGGAGCGATGGTCATGAACTGCGAAGAAGTACGCTCCGATCTAACCCTTTATTACTACGGCGAGCTCGAGGCTGAAGCCGAAGAGATCGTGGAGCAGCACCTGGTAGATTGCGCCACCTGCCGCGACGAATTGGTTCAAATCCAGAAGCTTCTCGGAAGCCTGAGTGCCGCAAGCCACGAGCCCAGTGGCGAACTCCTTAGCCAATGCCGTACCACGCTGCACCAGACATTAACGCCAGCCAGAGAGGAAGCACCCTTCTGGACACAGTGGGTGTCTCGCTTAACGCCGCCGGCCTGGATGCAACGCCCGGCCCTTGGTTTGGCCATGTTGGCGCTTGGCTTTTTGGGCGGCAAAATCTATGAGCGCGATCGCTTCTTCGAACTGAACACGACGGAGTCCGCGCGCGTGCGCACAATTCAAGGTTTGGGCGATGGCACGGTTCGCATCGTCATTGACGATCCTCGGGAACGAGTCGTCCGGGGCGGACTGCACGAAGAGGATATACAACGCCTTTTGCTCGCCGCTACGACTCAATCCTCCGACCCGGGCCTGCGTCTGGAGAGCGTCGACCTCTTGCGCAACCGCTGCAACCGCGACGATGTGCGGCAGGTCTTTCTGCAGACCCTGGTGAAGGATAGCGATCCCGGAGTGCGCCTCCGCGCATTGGAAGCCCTGCGTCCGTTTACGGAAGAACAAGACGTTCGCCGTGCTCTGTCCAGCGTGTTGTTGCGGGACACGAATCCGAACGTGCGCGTCCTGGCCATTGACGTCTTGGTGGACCGTTCCCCCGCCGACATGGTCGGCACCCTGCAGCAAGTAATCCGTACCGAAGACAACGAGTACGTTCGTTCGCGGTGCCTCCGTGCTCTAAGTGCGTTGCGCGCTTCTCCCGGTACCTTCTAGAAGTTCCTTGTTCCAGAGCGGCGATACGAATTGGGCTGAACCTCGTCCGTTAAGGTATGAAGAGGATTTCCTTAGGATTTGCGCTCGCTTCGGTACTCGCCCTGCGTGGCGCACAAGCACAAGAACAAGTGCCTCTAGCACCCGCCCCGTTTTTCTTCGCCCAGCAAGCCCCCCCGGTCCCCCCTGCACCCCCCACTCCGGCGATCGCTCCCGTTGCTCCTTTCGGCGATGCGATTCGCTGGATGTCCGCCAGCGGCAGCTATCTTGGCGTCGGCGTTCGCGACGTGACGGAGGAGCGCAAGAAGGCGCTGAATCTAAAAGAAGAGCGCGGCGCGGAAGTTACTAGTGTCGAAGACGACTCGCCCGCCTTCAAAGCCGGTCTCAAAACCGGCGATGTGGTCCTTGAATACAACGCCCAGCGCATAGAGGGGATGGAGCAGTTCATCCGCATGGTTCGGGAAACGCCACCCGGCCGCGAGGTGAAAATTCTGGTGAGCCGCGGCGGCTCTTCCACCACCCTCACGGCCCGCCCGGAGACAGTGGCCAGCCGCGCGGAAAAGGGCATTCGCATGCTTCGCGTTCCCATGGGTGAGACGCGCGCTTGGACCATGGAAACCATGCCGCGCCCGGCCATGAACTGGCAAAGCACCAGCCTAGGCGTTGAAGCCGAGAGCCTCGACGAACAACTCGCTTCCTTCTTCGGAGTCAAGCAAGGCGTCCTGATCCGCAGCGTAGCCAGAGGCAGTGTGGCCGAAAAGTCCGGCATCAAAGCCGGCGACGTCATTGTGAAGGTCGAAGACGGCGAAGTGAAGACTCCCCGGGATGTGTCGAATAGCCTTCGTTCGGCTCGCTCCAAGAACAAGACCGTCGCCTTGAGCATTGTCAGGGAGCGCAAGGAACAGCCCTTGAAGGTCACGTTTGACGACGAAGCCCCCGCGGCAAGGCCGGTCCCGCCCCGCGTTCGCAGCGTGCAGAACAAAGAGTTGGAGTTTTAAAAGCCCCTCAGTTCTTGAGCGCGCTGTCGATAAAGCGGGCGACGTCGCCCTTCAGCTTGAGCAGAGAGGGCACGTGAATGTACATCATGTGCCCCGCCTCGTATTCCTCCATCGTGAGATTCTGCGCGTATTTCGGCTGCAGGCCCATATGGGAGAACGTGTACTCGGTCGCAAAGAACGGAGTCGCTAAATCGTAGTAGCCGTTGGCGACGAAGATCTTCATATACGGATTCCTGTCTAGCGCCGACCTTAAAGCGTTGCTCGTGTCCGCATATTGATTCTGCGCCGAGCTATAGTCCCAGGGCAGGATGCCGCCGCCCAGCGAAAAGTACGTCGCGTCCGTTTTGTACTTCAATTCCTCACGAGCATATTGATTCATGGCGTGCGTATAGGGCGTCATGATGGCCGACATCGACGGGTCGAAAGCGGCGGTCGCGGCGGCCTGGTCGCGGTCCGTGCCCGTCAAACGGGAATCCAGACGGCCCACCGTCGTGTTCTTGTCGCGCAAAAGTTCCTTGATGAAGCGCATGATGTCGATCCGCAGATCGTTCTGCATCACATAGGTGAGCGAGAGCCCGGTGAACCTGGATACTTTGGTCGCGACCGCTTCCCGCTCGGCCGGTGTCAACTTGTCTCCCTTCATTAGCGCCGTCGCGTACTCGCCCTCGGCAAAGGCCCGCACCGCCTTCAGGGTCGTCTTCAAGTCCTTCGAGTAGGCCTGGTCGATCTTCTTGTGATACCAGGCGGCCGCGGTGTAAGTAGGCAGAAAGAGAATGTACGGCAGATCGTTGCCCACATTGAAGCGCGCCGTTTGAAAATTCAAAATTGAACTGATCAGCATTACACCGTTCAACGCAATACCGCGATTCACCAATGCGCCAGAGAGCCCCGCCGCCCGCGTGGTGCCATAGGATTCCCCGGCAATAAACAGAGGCGAAAGATAACGCTCATTGCGCGCCAAGTAGAGCCGAATAAACTCCGCCACGCTATCGATGTCTCCGGTGAAGCCATTAAACTTTCTGGCCGTCTCCGTCTTGGTCGCGCGGGAAAAGCCCGTGCCGACCGGGTCTACGAAGACCAGGTCGCATTTGTCCAGCCACGTGCCTTGATTGTCCTCAAGCGTGTAGGGCATGGGTGGCATCGAGCCATCGTCCTTCATGCGAATGCGGCGCGGTCCAATCGCACCTAGATGCAGCCACAACGAACCCGCGCCAGGGCCCCCGTTAAACGCAACGCAAAGCGGCCGCCGCGAGGGAGTCTCATTGGTGTCTACCGTGTAAGCCACATAAAAAAGGCCGGCCTCGGCTTCCCCCACGTTGTTCTTGATCGGCATCAGGCCCGTGGTGGCCTTGTAGGCGAGGGTCTTGCCGTTCAGATTAATCTGGTGCTGCGTCACTACGGGCGCCTCGTCTTTATAGGGCTGCGTCGGAACCGGGCTCGTGGCCGCGGGCGGAGCGTTTTGGGCCCAAAGGGAATAGCTAAAGATGGCGAGGGAAGCAAGCGAACGCATGAAAGATAGAGTATCGCCTAACGGTTCAGCAGCGCCACACCGCTAAGCGCAAGAGCTGCTCCTAATACCGTAGGCAGCGTGACTGCTTCACCCCAGTACAAGGCGCTCACCAGCACGCTAAATACGGGCACCAGGTTGATGAAAATCGATGCGCGCGCCGGGCCGATCTTGGCAATGCCTTGCAGATAGAAGAGAAATGCCAGTGTAGTTCCAAACAGCCCCAAGTAGGCGCTCACAATCCAGAATCCCGGCGATGCGAGATCGGGCAGCGGCGTTTGACCGGCAATCGCATAGGCCGCCAGCATCAAGGTGCCAATCCAGATGCCGTAGGCCGTGGCCGGCAGCGCATCCATCCGCGCGGACACTCCTCGGCCGAGAAGCGTATAGCCCACCCAAGAGACTACCGTGCCCAGGATCCAGTAGTCACCGGCGCCCAGCCCATTGCGAAAGAGACGCAGTGGGTCCCCCTGCGTTAGCACCAGAACCGCTCCAACAAAGCTCAACAGCAATCCACTGATTTTCTTTGGCGTTGGCTTCTCCCGCCACACGGCCACAGAAAAGAGAAAAACGACCGAAGGCTGCAATGACGCCATCAGGCTCGCCCGGCCGCTCGGCACCGTTTTGAGCCCCGTAAAAAAACAGATGTTGTAGACCAACACGCCCAGAAACCCCATGGCCGCCAATCGAAGCCAAAGTTCCCGGTCTGGGCGCGGCCATTTCGCCCGCATCGCCATCAGCGCCAGAAGCCCCAACGATCCAAAAGCGAATCGCCCCAGCGACCCGTATACCGCCGGTACTTGTGCTCGAGACAAAACGCTCGCGGCCACCCAGGAACTGCCCCAGATGGCCGCTGTAATCACGAGTAACGCGTAAGCCTTAATACCCTAAGCGTAGCAACGGACTTCAAAAATCCGGGCTTCCTCCAGGCCATTCGTGGCCGCGATCTGCACGCGCAGCGCTTCCACTTCGACGGCTGAGAATCTCAACCGGTTCAGACGCTGGAAGTTCCCTTGCACCTTCGCTACCTCTACCCATTCCGTCGAGCCCCGCTTGCGGACAAGAACCGCATAGTCTTTCACCGTCTCCGGCTGAGGCGCGCGGACCAGACTTCGCTGGAAGGAATCGTTGGCGCTCAGGAATAGCTGCCGTTGGAAGCCGGTATCGAAGGTGAGCTGCACCTCGCTGATCGTTTGTGGCTTCTCCCAAGCCAATTCCAAATATGCGCCCTTCTCGCCAAGCGGCGCTGCCCAATGGTGCACTGGTCCCTTGGGAATGTCTCGTGTGATTCCGTCCAGCACTAGCCCGGCCACCGCTTCGCCGCTGGCGCCAGAGGCGGACGCTTTCGCGCGTCGCGCCAGGTCCGAGGGGTCTTCATTCCGTAATAACTCCCCCGGCTTGCCTTTGATCGTTTGATCGTCCCGCAGCAGCCGCTGTTGCAAAGCCCACACCATTTGCTTGTCTTCGGCCAGTTGGCGAGGTAACTTTCCGCGATCCAGGCACATGGCCGCGGCCGTGCCCACCGCCTGCCCAATCGTCGCGCACGTCGCCATGACGCGCGTCGAGGTAAACGCCGCGTGCGTGGCGCTGATGTTGCGTCCCGCCATCATCAGATTCGAAACGTTCTTCGAATAGCAACTCCGCAAAGGAATCGGATAAACCTCGGGCGTCTTTAACACCGTGTTTGGCGGTAGATCGGCCCGATCGAAGCCACCAGGCGGATGGTCGTCCATAGGCCAGCCGCCCATCGCTATCGAATCGTAAAAGCTGCCGCCCAACAGGTCCTGCTGCGTCAACATGTGATCCCCCACCATGCGACGGCTGCCCCGTTTGCCTGGCATCATTCCTACCCAGTCGAGCGCATAGTTCGCACTGTCGGTGTGGTTGCCGCTGTTCTTGATGTAATCCCAAACGCCCATCGTGATGGATAGCAATTCAAAGCGAATGCGCTCGTTATCGCGAATGGTGTCCTTGTTGCCGCCCCATTCGATCCACCAATAGCCGTATTCCCACTGCGTCGTCTTGCGGAAGCGCAGCGTTTCAGCCGTGACCTTTCGCGCCCACTTCGGAGGCGTAAACGGCATCGGCCGCGCAAAACGCCGGCTAGTGAATAAGATCGAACTCCCAAGCGTTTCCTCGTCCGCCGTCTCTGGAGCCAAACTTTCCTTGAACTCACTGCGCGTCTCTCGCCCAGTCCGAAAGGTCGCACCCGATTCCAGCGCCAGCCGCGAATCGCCCGTCGCGTCCACGAAGAGCTTGGCTTCAATCCGGTAAAGATGCTCGCTCTTATCGCAGCGCGCGTGCACCTCCGTGATCTTGTCGCCCTTCGTCGCCGCGCGGTAGAGGTTTGTTTCCAACAGTAGGGTAATGTTGGGCTCGCTGATTACCTTGTCGTAAAGCAGTAGGTCCCACATTTCCCAGCAGCGTTGGGGATTGTTGACCGCATCCGCCAGGCGAAGCTCTTCCATGAGCCCGCTTTCGCGCCATCCTGGGCGGCCCGTATGGGAGTCCGCCCCCACGACGTGCATCTTTACCTCGCTCGAACTATTGCCGCCCAGCCGGGAACGATCCTGCAGCAGGATTACTTTCGCCCCGTGCCGCGCGGCGCTAATCGCCGCGCAAACACCCGCCAGTCCTCCCCCCGCCACCAGCAAATCGCATTGCAGATTCACCAGCGCCATATGCGGCTCGTTCAGGCTCGCCGCGTTCTGCGGATTCTTTCCCGGCGGAGCGATGCGGTCGAAATCGCGTTGCATCTGGGGCGTTACGGTTTGCGCCTCAAGGGGCGGAAGGGCGTCGGCTAGGACGACCAGGCTATAGCTCGTTAGTAGATCGCGACGGCGCATAGAGAATTTTCCTGCCGAAATTATTTCAGATTTCTGTCCCGTTGTACATGTGGGCCACAAATTCCCCATAGCCGTTGTACGGTAGCGTTGCGACGCGGTCCATGTTCGGCAGCAACTGCTCCACCGCCTGGCTCCAGCGAGGATGCGGCCGCTTCGGGTTCACGTTTGAAAAAAAACCGTACTCGCTGGGAAGCAGCGAATTCCAGAATGTCGGTGGCCGCTTCTCCAGTAACTCGATTTGCACGATCGCCTTGGGCCCCTTGAAACCGTATTTCCAGGGGATAGCCAGCCGAAGCGGAGCGCCATTTTGCTTGGGAAGCGATTTCCCGTATATCCCCGTCACCATGAACGCAAGCTCGTTCATAGCCTCGTCAATCCGCAGCGCCTCCCGGTAGGGCCATTCGTAACTGCCGGAGTACCGAATGCCTGGCATCTCGTCCGGGCGATTGACGCTCGTGAAGCGAACCCACTTCGCATTGGCCTTCGGCTCGGCTTTCTTGAGCAGATGCGACAAGGCAAATCCCGTCCAGGGCACCGCCATCGCCCACGCCTCGACACAACGGTGCCGGTACAAACGCTCCTCAATCGGCATCGACTTCTCAATCTCTTCAATAGATAGCTTCAGCGGCTGGTTCACCAGACCGGAAACTTCCAGCGTCCAGGGGCGGGGCTTAAAGGCGCCTACCGTATCCTTCACCTTGGACTTCTCGATCGTGAATTCGTAGTAGTTGTTGTAGCTGGTGGCGGCCCATTCCACCGTCACGGGCCGGTCGAGCTTGTATCGCTCGTTGCGCACCGCGGCCGCCAAAAGCGAGGGCGATGCGATGGAAGCGGCAACGAAGCCCGCTCCGGCCAGGATTTCCCGGCGGCGCAGGTAGATCGCCTCCGGAGTTGCGTCGCGTTCGGGAATTCGCCAGGAGCGAGATCTGCTGAGAATCATCTTGCCTCTATGCTAGGCTATAAATCGAGCAAACCTTTTGCCTCTGCGGAGAGGTGCCTGAGTGGTCGAAAGGAGCGGTTTGCTAAACCGTCGTAGTGCCTTAAAGCGCTACCGAGGGTTCGAATCCCTCCCTCTCCGCCATATGCTTCTGCCATATGCTTCTGCCATATGCTAAGGACATGCCCAGTTCCCGGCGTGTCTTTCTCACCTCTTCCTCCCTCGTCTTTGCCCTCAAAGGCGCCCCTCCCAATCCCGCGATCTCCAACACCGTTCGTATAGGCTTCATCGGGTCCGGCATCCGCGGCAAGCAGCTTATTGAAGAATTCATCGCCGTCAAAGGCGTCCAGGGAGTCGCCGTCGCCGATGTCTACGACGGCTGCCTGGAGCGAGCCAAGGAACAACTGGGCGACAAGATTCAGACCGCGCGGGACTATCGCGCCATTCTGGACAACAAAGACATCGACGCCGTCGTCATCGCCACTCCCGATCACCTCCACGAAAAAGTAACCCTCGACGCCCTCTCGGCCGGCAAGCACGTTTACGTCGAAAAGCCGATGACCTGGTCCGTCGAAGAAGGGCCCCGCATCATCGCCGCCGCCAAGGCCAGCGGCAAGGTCCTCCAGGTCGGCAGTCAAGCCAAGACCTCGGCGCTCACCGCCAAAGCCAAGGAATTGATCGCCTCGGGCGCGCTAGGCAAAGTCAACATGATCCGCATGGGTGGGCATCGCAACAACCCGGAGGGCGCTTGGGTTTATCCGATCCCGCCCGATGCCAGCGAAAAAACCATCGATTGGGCTCGCTTCCTCGGCAAGACTCCCAAGCGCGCCTTTGACCCCAAGATCTTTTTCCGCTGGCGCTGCTGGTGGGAGTTCTCCGGCGGCGTTGCCGGAGACTTGTTCGTCCATCAGTTCACCCAAATGCACGAAATCATGGGCACCAAAGCGCCCAAATCCGCTGTTAGCCAAGGCGGCATCTTCAAATGGAACGACGGGCGCACCGTGCCCGACATCATGAATTCGCTGCTTGAATATCCCGAAGGTTTCCTGGTCGATGTCTACGTGAATCAGGCCAACTCCATGCAGCCGCGCGGCATCTTGATCCTCGGCGACAAGGCCTCTCTGCAAGTCGAGGGTAGCCGCTTGATTCTGACGCCCGAACCGAAGTTTGGCGAAGCGCAATTCTACGGCAGCGAGAACTTCCCCAAGCGCCTGCGCGACGAATATCTGGCCAAGTTCAAGGATGAAGTCCGTTCGCCCCGCCCCGCGCCCGAGGAAATGCCCATCGAACGCGGCCCCAGCCACAACTGGCATTTCATCGATTCCATCGTAAATTCCAAGCCAAGCCGCGAAAATGCCGAAGAGGGCCATTACGCCGCCGCTGCCGCGCATGTCGCCAATTGGGCTTACCGCAAAGGCAAACGGGCCGAATACGATATCGCCGCCAACAAAATCCGCTTCCGTTAGGGTGCAATCTTCAACCCGCGAAAATGGGCAACCGTGCCCGGCCCGATCCAAAGCGCCACTGCGCCTTTGGATACGCCATGCTTCAAATCGTTCACGATGAGGCTGGGCTGCGCGTTGCCGTGCACGAAAAGCTTCGCCTGCTTCGCCCGAACCTCAATGCGCACTCGTGTCCAGACGCCCGGCTCCAGGTCGACGTAGCTTTCGTATTTCTCCGGAAACTCTTTGCGCAATCGCTCCCACGGAAAATCGGGAAAGCTAACATACTGCGCGGAGTGATTGCGCCTCACCTGATCGTCCGCTCGGCCATTGGTTGGGCGCAGATAAAAACACTCATACTTGCTCTGATCGGGCGAAACGCGGAAGGCGATCCCTACAAATCCTCGCGCCCCTTGCCCCGCCCGGGTGCTCGGTTCGCCGCTCAGCTCAACTTCAATCACCCCATCCTCAATACTGGAGCCGTCCACGATGGCCAATCGGTCTTCCCCGGCCGGCCCCGTTTCGGCCTCCACTACCCGCAACGCCTTTTCCCCTTGGTGCGTGGCGGCGCTAATGGCCGTTTTGTGGGCCGTCAGGCCCTTCGTGGTCGCCAGATTCCAGCTTTGCACCTGCATCGTCAGCAGCAGAATTGAGGTCAAAATCATCCCCCCATCGTAGCTTTCGCGCCAGCCGAAATGCCGCCTTGTCCCGCTTCAAAACCACCTCCTTGCGTCGTTCCGGCGCGTCGCACAGCTCAAGGGTAATCCGGCCCGCCTCAATGTATGGATGGCGCAAAACGCGTGGCGGCCCACCCGCCAACTCCCCGCGCCACGCCGCAAGATACGAAAACTTCTCGTCTTCATAGCCCAGCGACCCTTCCTTTAGGCGCCGGTGCAGGGAAGTGCGGCTTAAGCGCACCGAAAAATGGCACCAATCCCCTTGAGCCAGGGGGCACGGCGCCGGGCCCGGGCAAGGCGCGGCGATGGTCGCCCCTTGTCCAAGCAGCCATTCGCGTGCCGCCAGCACTCGCGCATAGCCCGCCGGCGTACCCGGTTCGATAATGAGCAACAACTGGCCCGCACAGCTCCAGGCTTTCTCCAGACAGCTTTCAAACCCCAACCCTGCCTCTCCTAGCGAATAGCCGAACACAACGACATCGTGCGCTCCGTAAGGTGTTGCCCCGGCGAAGTTTGCCGTCCGCCACGTTGCCTGCGGCACTAAGACCTTGCCCAGCGCCACCATGCTGGCGGAATGTTCCAGCGCGGTAATCGCACGGAGCGACGGCCATTCGGCAGCCAAGGCCAGGCTCGCCGCCCCACACCCTGCCCCTAGATCCAACAAACTCTCCGGTGCCATGGAAACCCGTTGCGCAGTCCATTTTGCCGCCGCCCCCGCCGCCGCGCGCGTCGCCGGGAATCGGGTTGCCAGATACGCCGTCGCCGTCAGTTCGGGGTCTAGGTGCGCCGATCGTGTTGCCTTGCCCTCCCGGTAGGCCTCGCTCAATGCCTCCACAGCCCCTTTTAGGCGCGCAAACCCGGTCGCGCTCACTCTTTCATCCAGAACCTGTTGCCAATCTGTCACTCTTGGCAGAATAGCGGGAACCCGCCGCAGGACAGCGGTGTCCATATCCTCAGAAGGGTACAATCCTCAACAGGAGGCCCATATGGTCGGAGAAACGGCCGGGCAAAACTTGGGATTTCGTAACGGGAACAGCGACGGCGGCGCGCAACTCTATCGCGACGCGCTCTTGGTGGAGCGTCTGCGCCAAGGCGAAGACGCCGCTTTCGAAGAGTTGCTCTCTCAGTATCAGGACGCCGTTTACAACCTGGTCTATCGTCTGTTGAACCAGCCGGTAGACGCGCAAGATGTCGCCCAGGAAGTCTTTCTGAAGGTCTTCCGAAATTTGGGCCACTTCCAGGGAAAATCGACCCTGAAGACCTGGATCTACCGAATCGCGATTAATGAATCCTACAATCAGCGTCGATGGTTTGGCAGGCACAAAAAAGGAGAAGTGAGCCTGGTCAACGAACAAGAGCACACGGTCAATTTGGCGGACGTGCTTCCCGATGGTTGCCGGAGCCCTTTTGACTTGGCCAGCGACAGCGAGACGAGGGCGCTGATCGAACAGGGCTTGGCCAGGATAAATCCAGTGTTTCGCGCCGCCGTCGTGCTGCGCGACATTGAAGACCTTAGTTACGAAGAGATCGCCGAAGTCTTGCAGATCTCGCTGGGAACGGTCAAGTCTCGGATACTGCGGGGACGCGACGCCTTACGCCACGAGTTGGAGTCCAAACTCTCTCCGGCCGAAGGTTTTGCATGGTCCGCTCAGACTGCGTCCGCTCAGACCGCGACCGGTCAATAGGCGGGAGGAACGAAATGCGCCTGGAACATGCACAAGATGAAATTCGCGATCTGGTCAGGGCCCTTCCTGCCAGGCGCGCCCCAGACCATTTGCGGCTCGGTTTGCGGATCGCTGCCAGCCGGGAGTCGGCCCATCGCCGCAAATGGGCCTCGATGCCCGAGCCCCTGGTCCGCCTGCGGGATGCCTTCCATCTTTGGAAGGCCAATATGATGCGTCCCTTGGCGCTCCCCTGCGCCGGAGGCCTGACTGCAGCCTTGCTCGCTTTCATGATGTTCGTCCACACCTATCCGGTGCGCGCCAATTCCCTTGCCCACGATGTCCCGACGGCGCTCTATACCGAGGCGATGGCGAAGACGCTGGCGCCCTTTGAGCCGCCTACCGCCGACGCGGAAATTGAAGTGGCGCTGGATGAGCAGGGCAGAATTTCCGACTACTCCGTGGTTGGCCAGGCCGACCTAATGGACCTGCAGGTGAAGCGCAGCGTGGAGCGTACCTTGCTTTTCACGGAGTTTACGCCCGCTACCCATTTTGGCCAACCCGTCGCCTCTAAGCTCCGTATCACGCTGCGCCGCGGGAGTTCCAGCCTGACCGTCAAGGGCTAGGTGCGGCCCCCGCTTGTCTAAACCCTACGGCCAGCACTTCCTTCGCAGCATCCCTCTCCTGGAGAAAATTTCCCGCGCCGTAGCGCCGGACGGTCCAGAGCCCCACATCGTCGAAATCGGTCCCGGCAAAGGGGCCTTAACCCGCTACCTTCTGCCGCTAAGCTCCCACTTGACGGCGATTGAGGTGGATCCCCTCATGGTGGCCGCCCTGGCCGAGGAATTTCCCGGCCATCCCACACTTGAGGTTGTGCACCGGGATGTTCTGGAGGTGGACCTCGCCGCCTTCTCTCCCTGCGTCATCGCCGGTAACTTGCCCTATTACATCTCCTCGCCCATTGTGAGCCGGGTCTTTGCCGCTACCGGCGCCTGGAAACGCGCGGTTTTTCTCGTGCAATTGGAAGTCGCCCAAAGGATGGCCGCCGTACCAGGAACTCGGGACTATGGCTACCTCAGCGTGATGACCCAGATCCACTCTCATCCAAAGCTTTTGTTCACCATTCCGCCCGGCGCCTTCTCCCCCCCGCCTAAAGTGAAAAGCGCCGTCATCCGGCTTGAGCCCAAAACAGTCGATGCCGCCTGGGCCCAGCGCCTGCTCAAGTTCTCCAGCGTCGCCTTCCAGCAAAAGCGAAAAACACTGCGCAATAATCTGGGCTCGCTCTTCCCGAAAGAACTGGTGGAAGAACAGCCGGAAGCCAACCTCCGCGCTGAGCAGTTGAGCGTGGAACGCCTTTCGGAACTGCTCGCAAGGCTGTCAAATCGAGCCCAAATGTTATCCTGACCTGTTGATGCCACGTGTCCGCTTCGCCCCGTCGCCAACGGGCTATCTCCATATCGGCAGCGCCCGCACCTTCATCTTCAATTGGCTCTACGCCCGGCGCCACCAGGGGACCATGATCCTCCGCATCGACGATACCGACGTCGAACGCAACACCGACGTCTCCCTCCAATCCATCTATGACGGCCTCAATTGGCTCGGCCTGAGCTGGGATGAACACTACCGGCAGTCCGAGCGCCTGGACCTGCACCAGCGCGCCGCTTGGCGCATTTTCGAAGCCGGGCAGGCCTACCGCGACTTTACGCCCGCTCATCAGGGTGAGGAGGATCGCGAGCCCGGCCACGAAGGCAAGGGCCCCTGGCTCTTTAACCCCGAAGCCCGCCGTCTCACTCCGGAAGAAAGCGACCGCCGCGCTGCGGCCGGCGAGCCCTTTGTGCTGCGTTTCAAAGTCCCACGCGACACCCCGCGCAAGATCGAATTTCACGACGCCGTTTACGGGCCCCAAGCCAAGGAAGCCAAGGACGTGGAAGACTTCGCTCTCCTACGCTCCAATGGCCTGCCCACCTACCACATGGCCTCCTGCGCCGACGATGCGGACCTTCGCATTAGCCACATCGTCCGGGGCCAGGACCATCTCTCCAATACCTTCAAGCATGTCCTCATTTTTGAAGCCCTCGGAGCCGCGATGCCGGTCTTTGCCCACCTGCCGCTGCTGGTGGCGCCCGACGGGGCCAAACTCTCTAAACGCAAGCACGGTCCCGTTGTCAGCGTCATGACCTACGCCGATGCCGGCTTCCTCCCCCACGCCTACATCAATTTCCTGTGCCTCCTCGGCTGGAGCCCGAAAGACAATCGGGAGCAGATGACCCGCCAGGAACTCATCGACGTCTTTAGCTTCGAGGGCGTTAACCGCTCCAACGCCGTCGTCAATTTTAGCGAGGCGGATCCCATCGATCCCAAGGCCCTCTGGCTTAACGGGCAACACCTCCGCACCATGCCCGTCGGTGAGCTCGCGCCCCTGGTTCAGGTTGCCCTCGACCGCGCGGGCCTCGTCAATCCTTTTCCCCCGGAAGAATTTGCCAAGGTAGTCGACACGATCCGTAGCCGCCTGCTGACCCTAAATGATTTCGCCACTCTGGGCCGCGCTTATTTTGCCGACGACTATGAGACCAGCCCCAAAGCTCTGGAGAACCTGAACGCCCCTCAGGCCCGGGAAATCCTCAAGGAACTGGGCGCGCGCCTCGAAACGGCTCCCGAGTTTAACGAAGCCAGTGTCGAGGCCGAACTGCGCCGCCTGGCCGAGGAGCGCGGGGTCAAGGCCGGCCTCCTGATTAATGGCTCCCGTGCGGCGCTTACGGGCCAACCTGTTGGGCCCAGCGCCTTCTCGGTCTTCACTTGTGTCGGCCGCCAACGCGCCATCCAAAGGCTGAAATCTCTATGAACGTAATCGGTCTCGGCGGGCTCTTGGACGACGCCGCCTGCGCTGTGGCTGTCGACGGCCGTATTGTAGCCGCCGTTGAACAGGAAAAGATCACTCGCCGCTATGCCCCGGGCGCCTTGCCCATCGAAGCCATCGACGAAGCCCTTCGTTTAGCGAAGCTGCCCGCCTCCGATGTGCAGGTGGTCGCTCTGGCTCGGCCCTTTGCGGCGGGAGCGGACAGCTTGATCGCGCTGCGGGTCCGCCAGGTCTTCCCGCACGCCCGTTTTCTGGTCGTCGATCATCATTCCGCCCACGCCTGGAGTGCGGTCTGCGCCCATTCGGTCGCTCCCGATGGCGCCACCATCCTAACTCTTGATCGGGCGGGCGACCTGCGTTGCAGTGCGCGCTGGCGCTATTCCGGCGGCGCGTTGCACCTGGAAAAAGAGAGCTACTTTCCAGACTCCGTCGGCGACATCTATGGCCGCGTCACGGAGTTCCTGGGCTTTGAAGCTCGCGCCGACGAGCACAAGGTGCAATGGATGAGCGCCGCGGGCGATGCCCGCTTCCTCGCCCTGTTTGAGAACATCCTCGGCTTTCGCAACAACGGCTGGCCCGCCATCGACCGCACCTATCTTGATCGCGACCGCATGAACGCCGGCGGTTTCAGCTCCAAGTTCTACGATGCGCTTGGCCTCAAAGATGGCGAATCCCCACAGGGCAGTCTTCCCGCCCACATTGCGGCGGGTATCCAGCGTGCCCTCGAAAACTGTGTCTTGGCCATGGCGGGAGAAGGCGGCCACCTTCGCTTGGCCGGCGGCGTCGCCTTTAATGCCTTTCTCATTCGTGCGCTGGAAAGCAGCGGCCGTTGGGATTCCGTGGTCGTGCAGGCCGCGGCCGGCAATGCCGGTACCGCCTTGGGCGCGGCGATCCTCGGAGGCGACGTCCATCACGCACTTCCAACTCTGGCCCTGGGTCCCGAGTATTCCGCCGAAGAAATCAAGCGGGTCTTGGAAAACTGCAAACTCAGCCCTAAATTGCTCTTGACCGTCGACGAATTAATCCAATCGGCTCTCGATCAGCTCGGCGGCCACCACATCGTCGCCTGGATGCAGGGCCCCATGGAATTCGGTCCGCGCGCTCTCGGGCGCCGCAGCATCCTTGCCTCGCCCCATGACCCCTACGCCACCGAAAACTTGAACTCATTCATTAAACACCGCGAAGCCTTCCGCAAGTTTGCCGCCTCTGTGCCGGCCGAAGCCGCTAGCCGTTACTTCGAGTACGGCGCTAACGCCGCCTTCCTCTCTAGCGTTTCCGAAGTCAAACCCGAATGGCGGGAACTTTTCCGTCCCGCCCTCCTCGGCGGCCAGGGCATTCGCCTTCACATCGTCGAAAAAACAGAAAACCCGCTCTTCCACCGCTTGCTTGTCGCCGCCGGCGAGGCCACCGGGCTTCCCGTGCTCTACAACACATCCTTCAATCTCTTCGGTGACGCGCTGGTCTGCTCTCCGCGTGACGCAGTACGCAGCTTTTACTCCTCCGGCATCGACGTAATGTACGTCGGACCCTTTCTACTTCGCAAGTAGCGCTTCGATCGCCGCCGCGGCAATCGGATGATAGTTCGACTTGTTCCTCGCCAGAATCGTCTTGGCCCGGGCTTTCCCTTCCGGCGTCTTCGCAAGCTCTCCATACAACGGCTTCAGAAATTTCTGCCGGCCGACCGTCGCGAGAAACGCTTCCAGCGCCGCATTCGCGGGCGCGTACCCATGCCGAATTGCGAGAACCAGCCATGCGTCCAGGATCTCCGCGTTGCCGCTCTTGGTGAACGAGTATTCTTGGTCGAGCTTGGCCATTTGCGCTGCGGTTAAGTTCGCTGGCAGCGCCCGCAAGAAGTGCAGCCACTGCTGCGCGCTCCAGTCTTTGGTTTCCAGGGCTTGCTGCTTGCTCCAGCGCGCCACCTGTTCGTCCACTTGCCGCAGCAGGTAGCTGTCGATCTTGGGCGTCGTCCCCGGCAGCCCTGGCTGATAGATCCACTCCTTCACATTGAGCTTCAAATCCGGCAAGCGCTCCTTCAGGTAAGTCTCAAACGTCGCCGTCGTGATGCTCTGAAACGCAAACCGGTCAAAGTAGGCGCGCAGAAATCCGTCGAAGCGCTCCCGGCCCACCTCTTCCTCGATCGCCCGCAGCAACAGCGCACCCTTTACATAAGGAACCAGCGTCACGCCCTCTTCCGGGTCGCGGCCCTTTAGGTCCACATACAGCGCCTGATCTTTCGCCGGCAGCTTGGCCATCTCCTCCTTCAACTCGGCGATCTCAACAGCAAATTCCATCTCCGATCGTTGCTTCCCATACAGATCCTCCTGGATACGCCGCTCTACATAAACCGTAAACCCTTCGTTCAACCAGAAATCGCTCCACGTTGCATTCGTCACCAGATTGCCCGACCAGGAATGCGCCAGCTCATGTGCAATTAGGCTCACCAGGCTCTTGTCTCCCGCCAGGATTGTCGGCGTCGCAAAGGTTAGCCGCGGATTCTCCATGCCCCCGATCGGGAAGCCCGGCGGACAGACCAGCACGTCGTAGCGCTCCCAGCGGTAAGAGCCGTAGAGCCTCTCCGCGGCCCGCACCATGCTCTCCAAATCGACAAACTCCTTGGCCGCCGCGTCGAGCATCGGCTTTTCCGTATACACGCCGGTCCGGCCTCCGATCATCCGGAACTGAATTTCCCCCACCGCCAAGGCCAACAGGTACGGCGGGATCGCTTGCTCCATGTTGAATTCATACATGCCCTTCGGCACCATCGTCTTCTGGTCGTTGGAAGCGCTCATCACCGCAAAGAAGTTAGGCTGCGTCGTGATCTGCGCGGCATACGTAATCCGGACCGACGGAGAATCCTGGATCGGAATCCAGGTGCGGGTGTAAATTGGCTGGCCTTGCGTATAAAGGTACGGCGCCTTCTTGCCCGCCGTTTGGGTGGCCTCCAGCCACTGCAGCGCCACCGCGTCTGGGCCCGTCGCATAGGAAATTCGCACTGTTTTCGTCCCCGGCGCCAGTTCCACCTCCAGTGGCGCGCCCAGAATCTTGTCGCTTGCGCCCACGGCGAACTTGGCGGCGCGGAAGCTTCGATCCTCCCCGGCGCATTCCACGCCGCGGATCTTCAAACCCTTCGTGTCGAATACAATCTTGCCTTCGCCCGCCACGCTATGCGTCGCCGATCCTTCCAGGATCCGATTCTCAAAGTCCACCTTCAGCCGCAGGTCCAGATGCGTGGAGCGCGCCTGGCCCGGGTTCGCGTAAGAATGCACATCCTTGGGGAATTCCACGGCGGCTTGCTCCTCTTTCTTGGCCCCGCAATTCAGGCACAGCAGGCAACAGATCATCGCGGCGCTCGCTCGCCCTAGGTGCTTAAGCATACAGCCATTATCCTTGGAAGATTCCTATGCCGCGCCTGCGCAGCCTCGACGTCTTCCGCGGAATCACCATTGCCGCCATGATCCTGGTGAACAACCCCGGCTCCTGGAGCCATATCTATTGGCCGCTGGCGCATGCCTCTTGGCACGGCTGGACCCCTACTGACGCGGTCTTCCCCTTCTTCCTCTGGATCTCCGGCCTTGCCATGACCTTGTCTTTCGCTCGCCGCCGCGCCGAAGGCGCCAATCGCGGTCTCTTACTCCTGCACACCGCCCGTCGCGCCGCCTTCATCCTTGGCCTCGGTCTACTCCTCAATCTGCTCGCGAACCCAAACTGGGACAGCGTCCGTCTGCCGGGCGTCCTGCAGCGCATTGGCATCTGCTACTTCTTCGCCACACTCATCTCGCTGTACACGGGACGGCGCGGCATGGTGGTCGCCTCCGGCCTATTGCTCAGCCTCTATGGCCTGGCCGTGCAATTCCTGCCTTTCCCCGGCTCGCTGCCAGACCGCTGGAGCCGCGAGGCGAACCTCGCCCGTTACGTGGACGGCCAAGTCCTTGCCGGCCACATGTGGAGCCAGTCTAAGGTTTGGGATCCGGAAGGCCTCCTCTCGACCGTCCCCGCCATCGTCTCCGTGCTGCTCGGCATCCTCGCGGGCGGCTTGCTGGAGCGCCGTGACGTCCGCGGCTTCCTCCAGTGGGGGCTCGCCTTGGTTGGTGCAGCCTATGCGCTCAGTCCTTGGATTCCCTTCAACAAGTCGCTCTGGACACCCAGTTTCACTCTATTGATGGCGGGCCTCGCCTCTGTGTTTTTTGGCATTGTCTTCTGGCTCGTCGAGGGCGAACGCTGGCGCCGCGGTACCGGATTTTTCGCCATCTACGGCACGAACGCCATCGTCTCTTTTGTCGCCAGCGGTATGCTCGCTCGTTTTCTAAGCGCCTTCCCGGTAGGCAATCAAAGTCTTGGCCGCGCGGCCTATGGCGCACTCCTCGGGCTCTTCGCCGACCCCCGCTTTGCCTCCCTCGCCTACGCTCTCTTGAACGTCATCGCCATGTTTGGGCTTGTCTGGCTTCTCCATCGCCGCAAGATTCTGGTCCGGCTCTAAACACCCGCCACAGCGCGTATCCCACCACCGGGAAAGCCGTCGCAATCCAGAACGCGCTCGCATATTGCCCCCCGTCGAACAGCGCGCCAAACCACGGCGCGGTCAACGCCGTCGTGGCCGAGAAGCTGCCCGCTCCTAATCCAGCCAGCAACCCTGCATGCTCGCTGCCGAAAGCGTTCGTGGCATAAGCGATTCCCCCCACAATGAACGCGCCCGTTATGAACATGGCAAAAAACAGCTCCGCCAGAAACCAAGGCACCCCGCTTATCGCGGCCGCCCCCGCCAAGGGCATGCTCAACACCAGCCCAATGGCGAACACCCTCCCGCAAGCCTCTTGCGCCGTACTGCCGCTCTTCACCATACGGTCCATCGCCCAGCCCCAGAAAAAGTAACCGCATTCCCAGCCCAAAGGCGGAATCCACAACACTGCCCCGATCTCCGCTTGCGACAGGCGAAAGTGATTCGCCAGATAGAGCCCCGCCATGTAGAGAATGAATCCCAACGGCATGGCGCCCATCGCGTAGATCGCGATAAAGGCCACCACACGCCGGTCCCGCCAAGGGAAAGGCTTAGCCTCTTGCCGGGAAGGCGAGACTGCGATTGCCGGCCGCCGCGACAGCCGCCGCCACCATACCAGCCAAAGCAAACCCGTCAGACCCGTCGCAAAGAACGCGCTGCGCCACCCATACGCCAGCGCAATCGGTGTCACCAAAAAGGGCGTCACAATCGCGCCCAATGATCCTCCTGAATAGCTCAACGCAATTCCTCGGCTTCGCTCCACGGGTCCTAAGCTCTGCACCACCGTTCGTAACGATCCCGGAAACGTAGCCCCTTCGAAGAACCCCAACGCGGCCCGCAACAGGCTGAATCCCAGTAGTCCCCCCGCAAAGCCGTGCGCGGCGCTGGCCACGCTCCAGCCCGCCACCGCCAAGGTCATGCCCGCCCGCACTCCGATTCGGTCCATTAGGATTCCCCAGATCGGGTTCCCCACCATGTAGGCATAGCTGAAGGCGGCCACCACCAGCCCGTATTCCCGGCCCGTCATGCCCGTCTCGCGCTGTATAGTCGGGATCAAGACCGCGATTGCGTTGCGATCGACGTAGCTGATGGTGGAAACCAGCATCATCGCTAAGGCGGGTAGCCACGAAGAAATCTTCACGGATTTCCAATTCTATCGGCCGATCCGGGGCTTTCATCGGATCTTCGGCCACTTTCGTCGCAAAACTCTCGCTCCCTCCCGGACCGGCCCCTAAAGTCGAACTATGAGATTGCAAAAGACGATTCTTCTTGCCGCTGCCGCGACGGCCGGTCTCTTTATGGGCGGCCTATCCAACCTCCACAGTGCCGAACGCTTCGATCACGAAGTGCGCAACGACTTCTTTGCCGGCTTTGCCGGAAACGCCGAAGCTCTGGAACGGGGCCTACAGAAAACCGAGGCCGTCCTCGCCGCCGATCCCAAACATGCCGAAGCCATGGTCTGGCATGGCGCCGGCCTCTTCTACCAGTCCGGGCTGTTCTTCCGCAAAGGCGATCAGGCCAAGGGCATGGAATTGTATGGCAAGGGCGTCGGCATGATGAAGCAGGCCGTCGCTTTGGCGCCCAACAACATCGGTGTACGCATCCCCCGTGGCGCCATCTTGCTGAGCGCCGCCCGCCAAATGCCTCCCCACATGGCCGAGCCCCTCCGCGAAGACGGCTTAAGCGATTATCTTGCGGCCTACGAACTCCAGAAAAACTCTCTTGAAAACCTGGGCACTCACCCGCGCGGAGAGCTCCTGCTCGGCATCGCGGATTCCTACAGCCGCAAGGGCGAAGCGGACAAAGCCGCCCAGTACTTCGAAATGATCGAGCGCCTGCTCCCCGGCACGGTCTACTCCAAGAGCGCGTCAAAATGGAAAGAAACCCGGCAGCCCTTGCCCGCCGCCCAGGCCGGTTGTTTCGGCTGCCATGTTTCTGGCAAATAGCGAATGCGCGAAATCGGAAAATTCCTGCTCGTCAACCTGGGGATCTCCCTCCTCTTTGGCACGCTGACGATCCTCAATATGAGGCGGCCGAGTCTTCTCGCCGCCTCGGTTTCTTTCTCCGTTTCTTTCGTCTTTGCCAGCATTACGGGTGGGCTCGCCTGGTATGTCCTGCCCCGCGTCGTGCCGCGCATTCATGGACCTCGCTGGTGGGTCTGGACTAGAGTCCTCGCCCTCTTGGCTGCCGTCGGAGTCGCCGGAGGCACCCTGGGGCACGCGCTCCTGGTTTCCCAGCCCTTCGTTCGCTTGGGCCTCCGCTACGCCGAAAGCGTGAGCGCCAATATTATCCTCACCCTTCTCATTGGCTCCATCACCACCATGGCTGAAAGAGCCAAGGCCCAACTGGAACAAACCACCCTGCAACTGCGTACCCGCGAGCTCGAAAACGAGCGCGCCCTCAAGGCTGCGGCCGACGCCAAACTCCAAAGCCTCGAATCTCGCATCCATCCCCACTTTCTCTTCAACACCTTGAATTCGATTTCCGCCCTCGTGCGCAGCGATCCCGACGCGGCGGAAAAGCTCATCGAACGCTTGGCCGACCTGCTCCGCTTCTCGCTCGACCGGCACGGCGGCCTGGTCTCCCTCGAAGATGAAATCGCCGTCACCACCTCTTACCTCGAAATTGAACGTGCCCGCTTTGGAGATCGCCTCCGCTACTCTTTCGACGTCCCCGCAGCCCTCCTTTCCACCAGCGTCCCCGCCCTGAGCCTCCAAACTTTGGCCGAAAACAGCGTCAAATATGCCGTCTCAACGTCCCGTGCCGGGGCGACCATCTCCATTCGCGCCTTTGCAGACGGCGGCGCCGTCCGCCTCGAGGTGGTCGATACCGGTCCCGGCTTTTCTCCCGACAGCCTGCCCCTCGGGCATGGCCTCGACACCTTGCGCCAACGCCTGGAGAGCTTTTTCGGCGCCCGTACCAGCCTCTCGGCCAAACCCCTTGATCCCGGTATGGAGGTTTCGTTCCGCGTACCATGCTGAGAGCCTATCTTCTGGACGATGAGCGCCTGGCATTGGAGCGCCTCCAACGCCTCTTAGTGGCCGATGGCCGCGTCGACGTAGTTGGGTCCTCCACAGATCCCGTCGCCGCCGTTTCCGAAATCGAAACGCGAAATCCGGATCTGCTTTTCCTCGATATTCAAATGCCGGAACTCGATGGCTTCGGCGTCTTGGAGCGCCTTCCCAGACCTCCCCTCGTCGTCTTCGCGACCGCTTTTGACCAGTACGCCTTGCGCGCCTTTGAAACCAACAGCGTCGCTTATCTGCTAAAGCCCATCGCCCCTGCTAAGCTAGCCGAGGCCATCGACAAAATTCAGCGCGTTCGCGGTGGCCAGGACGCCATACCAGACCTCCAAGCCCTCTTCAGCCGTCTAAAATCCACCCTCCAATCCGCCCCCGAAAACCGCTATCCCACTCGCATCAGCTCCCGCTCCGGCGACCGTGTCGAATTCGTCGATCTCACTCGCGTCACCCACTTTTATGCCGAAGACAAGCTCACCTTCGCCTCCACCGAACGCAAGGATTTCGTCGTCGATTCAACCATCACTGAGCTCAGCGAACGCCTGGACCCACGCCGCTTTGTCCGCGTCCATCGCGGCAGCTTGGTCAATGTGGACTACGTTACCGAACTCTACAGCTACTTCGCGGGCAAATGGATCCTCCGACTGCGGGACGTCAAAAAGACGGAGATCCCCGTGGCCAAAGATCGCGTGAAAGACCTCAGGGAAATCCTGGGTTTTTAGGGACTTCGCCGCCCTTTCCTGATAGTATTTGTTTGGTGACGTTTAGCTGAAGAGAAGTCTCTTCAGAAGGAGAAGTTTTGCGCGTTTACCTGATCAACCCCAGTGACATTGCCTTCGGTATCGGTGTAATCACCCCCCGTTGGCTTTATGTCCTCGCTGCCGCCACACCCAGATCCTATGGCGATCCAGTGGTCGTGGACGAGACGCTTGAAGCATTCGACATTAATCGTTTAGAACCCGGCGATGTAGTGGGAATCGGCATTCACACTGCAAATGCCCGGCGTGGATTTCAGATTGGACGCGAAGCTCGTGAAAAAGGCGCCCTGGTCGCCTATGGCGGCATCCACGCCACCCTCTATCCGGACGAGGCTCTTACCTTAGGTGAAGCCCACGCCGTTGTCAAAGGCGATGGCGATGTGATCTGGGGCCAAGTTGTAGCAGACCTCCTGCGCGGGGAGTCCAAGACTGTTTACGAAGGCGGCCGCGTCGGTCCTGAGGACTTTAGCGAAGCCCGCTGGGATCTGCTTCCCAAGGGCGGTTATATGTGGGCGTCCGTCCAAACCGTCCGCGGTTGTCCTAAGCATTGTTCCTTCTGTTCCGTATGGCGCACAGATGGCCAGAAGCCCCGCCAGCGTGCCACAGACTCCGTTATCAATGAACTCGTGGCTTTGCGGCGTCGTGGTTATCGCTTCATTACCCTCGCCGACGATAACTTCTACCCCGTCACCTTGACGGACATCGAGCTGGCGAAACGGCAGAACAACCAAGCCCGCGTTGCCGAACTCGAAAGCCTCCGCGCGGAACGCTTCGAATTGATGGATCGCCTCTCGTTACTCCCCGCCGACATGGTCTTTTTCACACAGATCACCATGGAAGCCGCCGAGGATCCCGAATTTCTCAAGGCCATGAAGAAAGCCAAGATCAAGGGCGCTCTCGTTGGCGTGGAAGCGGTCACCGAGGAAGGCCTCAAGACCGTTTATAAGGACTTCAATTACGCCGGTGAAAATTTAATCGCTCGCCTGCGTACCTTCAAGGAACATGGCGTTCATGTGCTTGGCTCGTTTATCTTTGGTCTATCTTCCGATCGGGAAGATACCTTCCGCGCCACCGCCGACCTCGCCAAGAAGGCCGACATCACTTTCGCTCAGTTTGTCATGATGACCCCCTTCCCGGGCACCGTGGACTTCCAGCGCTGGGAAAAGTCCCTGGGCGACCAGGCCCCGAAGATTGAAGGGGTGCCCGTCACCCGCTATTGGCTAATTCCCCCCAACCTGCGCCCGAAGCTGTACACTCCTCATCCCACCATGACGCCCGAAGAGATCCGCATGCGCACCCAAGCCGTGTGGGACGACTTCTATTCCCTTCCGGCCATCATCCAGCGCGCCAACTGCGTGAAAAGCTTGAAGGCCAAAATCGCCTTTGTTCTGATTTCGAAGCTTTATCGGCAAATGTACGCTAACACCGGCATCGCAACGGATAGCGCTCGTCGCAAGAGCGCCAACCGTTGGGCCCGCCTCCTGGCCAAACCCCTCGTGAAACTATTCCAGGCCAACCCCATGCCGGAGCTGGTCAGCCCGATCTCCGTTCACGTACAGCCCGGCCCCTTCGTAATCCAGGGCCAATAGCTCCTTACGCGCGCGGCTTCGCTTTGCCGGTATAAACGGCAATGCGTCGCGCGCGCCCGTCCCGGATCGTCCAAACGTGCGTAACGGCGACGTCAAACTGCCTTCCCGTGTTCCTTACCCGGCCGCGGAAGCGGCCCCGGACAACCACTTCGTCTCCTAATGCCTCACAGCTCTCCGGCTCCACGCTCGCGCTGGTGACGCTCTGGAGCCGGCGGAAAAATGCGCGCGCCCGATGTCCTCGGAAAGAGCGCTGGGCCGTCGTACTGTCGTCGGCCTCGATTTCCACTTCGCGGTCCAATACGGAAAGGGCATCCTCCAGATGGCCCTTTGAGTACGCCAAATAGGAATCGAGAACCATTTCGACGTGAGGGTGCATACTCTGCATGCGAAAAAATCTCACCCAAAAGGTCACGCTAAGTGAGAATTTTTCAGTACCAGTACGGCGTTAAGTCCCCCGAAGGCGAACGAATTGGAAAGTGCAGTCGACACCTCGCTGCGGCGCGCCCGATTCGCCACCACGTCGAGGTCGCACGCGGGATCCCCGCCCAGGTAATGAATCGTCGGCGGCAACAGCCCATGGTGCAAGGCCAGCGCCGTGGCGATGGCCTCCAGGGCTCCCGCGGCGCCTAGCGCATGCCCATGCATCGACTTGGTCGATGACACGGCTACCCGCCTTGCCAGCGGACCGAAAACCATCTGGATCGCGCTCGCCTCAGAAGGATCGTTGGCCAGCGTTCCCGTCCCGTGCGCGTTGATATAGCCAATGGATTCGATCGGCGCCTCGGCATCCCGAATGGCCATTCGCATTGCCGCCGCCGCGCCTTCCGGGTGTGGCTGTGTGATGTGATGCGCATCGGCCGACATTCCGAAGCCCGCCACTTCGGCATAGATTCGCGCCCCACGCGCAATCGCCGCTTCCCGCTCTTCCAGCACCAGCATCCCCGCGCCTTCTCCCAGGCTCATTCCTTTACGTTCAACCGAAAACGGCCTGCAGACATCCGGTGAAACGACGCGCATCGCCTCCCACGCCTTGATCAGCCCGAATACAAAAGGCGATTCGTTTCCCCCGGCCAACGCTACATCCACAGTCCCCTGCCGAATCATCCATAGGGCTTGCCCGATCGCATGATTGGAGCTAGAACACGCGGTGGAGACTGTGAACGTCGGTCCGTTGATCTTCTGATCCATCGCGATCAGAGAAGCCCCCGAATTAGCCATCACCCGCGGGATTGTCAGCGGATGGATCCGCGTCTTCCCCTCCCCATACACCTCCCAATAGCTTGCGTCCTCGGCCTGCTTCCCACCCACGCAGCAACCGGTAACGATTCCTGTGGCTGCGGGCACCCGCTCCCATCCGGAATCCCGCACCGCCTCGCGCGCCGCTAGCACTGCGAACTGTGCCGCACGGTCTCCCAGTAGCAGATTGTCCGAATCGAGATGCCGGCTCCCCTCGTAATCCGAATACTCCGCCCCCGTCGTGATCTTCAAGCCTTCCGTCCGCAGCGTCTCTAACGGCTTGATGCCACATTCGCCCTGAGCAAGAGCCTCCCAAAATCGCGCTACTCCCATCCCGAATGCAGACACGCAGCCTACACCGGTAATGACGACCCTGCGCCGCAATTTAGGCGCTTTCCCGGGCGGCGATCAATCCAGAGATCCCCTCCACCATCTCGGGAATCGATTTAATCTGCCGTGCGGCATCGTCCGGTATGTTGATGTCGAACTCGTTCTCTAGCGCAAAAAGGATATTGATCCCGTCCAAAGAGTCGAATCCGAGCTCCTCGAACGTGGAGTTGGCCAAAATCTTGCCCTCCGGCAACTTTTGGGTCTCTTGGATTACGCGGATCACTCGATCCGTCAAAGTTGGCTCCATTAGCGATTCTCCGGCTGATTTTCGGTGCTTTCGACGAGAGACGGTTCCGGGCTGAACATCTCGCTGATTGTCTCAAATCGGTAGCCTTGCTTCTGCAAAAACGGAATCGCCCAGGCCAGGGCGTCCAGCGTGTTCTGGATGTTGGGGTCGATTACCAGGCCCCGGCCGTCGTGCAGGCAAATAATCCCGCCGGGACGAGCCCGGTCTACGATCCGCCGCGCCACTTGGTCGGCCAGATACTTCCAATCCAGGCCAATCACCGTCCACATCACTCCCGTCAATTCATGCTCCGCCTGGGCGCGCCGCAAGCCGAACCACCGGCAGCCGTAAGGCGCCCGAAAGTACTTGGGCCGAAAATAGAGAAAGTCCTCGAAGGTCTTCTGCGCCACCCCAATCTCTCTCTCGATGAACTGCGGACTCTTCAAATACAAAGCACGATGGCTATAGGTATGGTTCCCAATCTCGTGACCCCGGCAAAACACCTCTTGTGCCACGTCCGGCAACCGTCGCACGTTCGCCCCGCACATAAAGAAGGTGGCTCGCACTCCGTAGCGGTCCAGGAGATCCAACACCTCTTTGGTGGACTCGCTCGGCCCATCGTCAAACGTTAGCGCCAGCGTCTTTCGATACGGGCTGCCCCGATGCACACTAGGCGCCAGCCAATCGCACCATGGCGCTCGCACCGCGCACGCCAGCGCCCCCGCGGCCACGCCCACCGGCGTTAAAGGATTAGATAACAGCTCGTACATCTACACCCACTCGATACTGTGATCATTGTAGACGGAGAAGGTTTTGGCCGGCGACTCGACCGAAAACGTGCTCCACGGCCCCGGCTGCCAAGGATATTTCTCAATCACGTTCTCGTTCACCGCAATACCCAGACCAGGCCGCCGCGGGACCACCAATTCACCGTTCACTACCTCAAGCGGCTCCTTCAAAATCTCTTCCGCCAGCGGCCACGGGTAGAGTACCTTTTGGCCGTGGTGCCGGTAAACCGGATACTCTAACCACTCAACCACATGCGAGGGCCAACAGATCCCGCTGTGCGCCGCAGCCAGCACCTCCAACCAGGTTCCCCAGCTATGGAAGGCGAAGCGCAATTCCGCCTTCTCCACGGCCGCAAATAGCCGCCGCCCCCACGCGTAGCCGCCCTGGCAAACCACGTCCGCCTGGATATAGTCCACACAGGGTCCTTCCAGCAGGTCGAGAAAGCCCGCTTCATCATGTTCATGCTCCCCACCCGCCAGCGGCAGGATGTCTTCCGCATGCAGTGCACGGTACAGTTCGTGCTCGCTCGGCGGCAGAGGCTCCTCCAACCAGCACACGCTCTGGGCCGCAAATTCGACCGCCAGTTGCTTTACCGTGTCCGGAGTGTAGCTCTTATCGCCCATCCTCCACCAGGTATGCGCGTCCACCATCAGATCCACTCCATGCCCGACGGCCTCTCGCATCAAGCGCACCGCCTCGGCATCCTGGTCCGGACCCATACCCGGCCTCATCTTGTAGCCCCGATAGCCAAGCCGCGCCACCTCCGCCGCCTCCTCTGCATATCCCGCGGGCGGCATGTACATTCCCCCGGAGCCGTAAAGCAGAATTCGATCGCGAACGCGCCCCCCCAGCAACTCTGAGACCGGCAAGCCCGCCGCCTGCGCCGCCAAGTCGTAAAGCGCCACCTCTACCGTGAAGTAGATCTTGGCCACCGCCGCATCCCGGCCTGGCCCGTCTAGGAATTGCACCCGCAGCGCGTCGGGGTCCGCCGTTGCCCGTCCCCGCAGCCAGGGCTCGATGATTTCGACAATCGCCCGCTGCGCCCCTTCGCTGCCGATACCCGGCGCATAGCCCGTTCTGCCGCGATCCGTTTTTACCTTGATCAACATGGCGTCCCGCTTGAATATCTTCCGGTGTCCCCCGTAATACCGGTACTCCAGAGGCTCTGGAAACACATAACTCATCAGGTGGGCTTCAACTTGCGCGATTCGCATTGTGTATCCGTGATTGTATGATCCGGCCGCCGTGCGGAATTTGCTAAAGTGGCTAAGCCACACAATTATGTCTCTCGTGTACACCGACCTCTCGAAAATGATCGATCACTCGCTGCTGAATCCCACGCTCACCGGCGACGTTCTTCGCCAGGGAATTCAACTTGCCCTGGCCTACAACGCCGCCAGCGTCTGCATCATGCCCTATGCCCTCAAGGCTTGCGCAGAGGCCCTCGCCGGCTCTACCGTCCAGGCCAGCACCACCATCGGCTTCCCACACGGCGGCCACACCACCGCCATTAAGGTTCTCGAAGCCAAGCAAGCCCTCGCCGATGGCGGCCAGGAGCTCGATATGGTCGTCAACATCTCGAAGGTGTTGAGCGGGGATTGGACTTACGTTCAGGACGACATTCGCGCGGTCGTAGAAACCACCCACTCCGCCGGGCAAAAGGTCAAAGTCATCTTTGAGAACTGCTATCTCAACGACGAGCAAAAGATCCGCCTCTGCGAAATCTGCACCGAAATCGGCGCCGACTGGGTGAAGACTTCCACCGGCTACGGCACCAGCGGATCTACCGACGACGATCTTCGCCTCATGCGCCGCCATGCCGGGCCCGCCATTCAAGTGAAGGCGGCCGGCGGCATTCGCGACCTCGATGCCTTATTGCGGGTGCGTGAAATTGGCGTCAGCCGCGTGGGCGCCACCGCCACTGCCAAGATCCTCGATGCCTTCCGCGCGCAGGCGGGGCTGGAGCCCATTCAAGTGGACGCCGTCGCTGTTGCGGGCTACTAAAGCAGGGGCAGTAGCACGCGGTCCACTGCTTCGTCTGTCCAGGACTCGATCCGCACCTCGCGGTGCAAGCTCCACTCCTCGATCAGTTCGGCCGTCTCTCCTGACCGCAGCCTCGTCATGGGCCCGAAGGTTTCCAGCTCCAAAAAATCCGCATTCGTGAAGGTCTGGAACGAACACGAATACTCGGGATAAGTCTTATCCGGATCCGCTTGATAGCGCTTCAGAAACAGTTCTCCGTTTAGCAGGTACGCACCAAAGGTCTTCGGGTTGAAGAGACCCGTTTTCTGAGGTGATCTCGCTTGCGGGTCCTGCCGCAAGCCCAGATACTTCTTCAGGAAAATCCACCGCGCGTCGCTCCAATCGGTATAGGCCCACATCACCAAGGGATTGGTAGGCGAGAGCATCTCCGGATGCGTCCCGCGCGGCGGGTAGCCGGTGATCCCTACGCCGCCTTGCGCCATCACGGTCGGCGCCCAGGGAGCAAATTCCACTGGCAATAAATTGCGGTTGGTGAAGCGGTGAATCAAGGTCGCCGCGCCACCCGTCGTCGCAAGCCGGATCTCGACGGACTTCTCAATACCGGTCTCCGGCTCCACCGCCTGCGTCGCCACTACCGCGTCTCCCTGAACCTCTACTTGGACGGGAGCGTTGTCCAGCCCATAGGTGTACTTCGCGTCCTCAGGCCCAATCCACAGCCGGTGCCCGCCCCGAATCTGCCAACTGCTTTCGCCGGACTGCCCCATCTGCTCGGAAAATTCCTTGAACAGGTTCTGCCCCCCTGCGAAGCCACAGCGAATGATGCGCGGACCCACGTCGGAGGTCAGGATCAATTCCATGGTTCCATTGCCGATGCGGTAACAGTTCGGCCAGCCGCCGTACGGCGTCTTCGATACGTTCATAATCGAACCAGCTTAACGAAAGGGGTCCCAGCCCGCCGGCGTCGGCCGTTGGCCCGATTTCACGATGTGGCCCAGGCGCGGGAAATCGAGCTGTTTCGCGCTAGTGAACAGCAACTCGTAGGACTCCCCTTCGGTCCAGGCCTCTTCGAGAGTCGCCCCGCGGTCTACGGGAGGGTGCCCGTCAAGCTCGGCGCCGCATCCAGAAGCCAGGAGCAGGCGGTCCAAGTCCATGCGCAGGCCGTCGCTCACGTCGATGGCGGCCGAGGCGTGCCGCGACAGGATCGGTGCCAGATCCAAGCGCGGCACTGGCTTCTTTTTCCAGCGCCCCATGCTGCCGCTCACGTAAATGTGATCCCCCGGCTTGGCCCCGCTCCGCAAGACGGCTTTTCCGGCCTTCACCCTTCCCGCCACCGTGATATCGCAAACCAATCTTGGAGACTCCGTCAGATCGCCCCCCGCAATGCTTACTCCGTACTCTTTAGCGCACCGAAACAAGCCGCCCATGAAGCCCTTTATCCACTCTGGCTTGGACGCCAGGCTCACCAAGGCAAACTCAGCCTGCGCCCCCATGGCGGCAATGTCGGAAAGCGCGCGGGCCAGCGCCTTCCAGCCCGCTTCCGCCGGACGATACTCGCCCCACCTAAAGTGCCGGTCCTCGATCGTGAAATCGGTCGTGAAGACCAGCTCGTAGCCCTGCGCCGGCGTATAGACCGCGCAATCGTCGCCAATCCCCACCCGGACCCGCTTCCCAAATTGCGGCGCCCGTTGCTGAATCCAAGCGATCAATGCGCGCTCGGTCATTCTTCTTGCGCCCGTATCGATAGCCCGCTCGGCAACTCTTCGCCGAATACCCGCCCCAGCGCGCCCAGATCCTCTTGCGCCTCGCCGTCAAGCATAGCCTGCAGCGCCGCGCGCTTGGGATGACCGGCCCATGCGCGTTCGATGAGCGCCAGGGTTGCGGGCGGCACGTCGCGGGCGACATCGCCCGTCGACCTTGCCATGGCCGCCACGGCCTCCGCCGCCTCGGGCAGGTTCAACAATCCGTCAATCCAGCGCGTGACGGTTGCGGCCGGCACCACCAGGTTGTTCGGACCGTAGAAGAGCTTCCTGGCGCCTAGGCGTCCTAGGCACCAGAAATCGCTGGCCGTGAATTGCTTGGCTCGAATGCGCTTCAACAATGCATTGCCCAGTTCGGTCTTCGTACCCACCGGCAGCAATTCGAGGGAACTGGCGCAACGCCACATTTCCCTTTCCAGGCTCGCATTCAGCCGCTTCTGCTTCGCGCCTTTGGGAATCAAAAAGCTGGAGAGGCGCTGGTAAACATCCTGCTGCTGGTTCCGGTTCAAGCCACCCGATACCCGGCCGGAGAAGATCCACCAGTCAATCTCGTTCTGCATCTGATTGGCGAAACAGAGGCCGCCAGCGAAAACCCGCCGCGCCTGCTCGATGCGCAGTTCGTCGCCCGGCGCGCCAAAGCCCGGCCTAAGGCATAGCCCGCACAGATTGAGCCAGCGCAACTCATGCGCGGCGGAGCGTTTGCGGCCCTCGGCACATTCCAGAAACACATCGGCCAGCTTCCGGATGGCCGAAAGCGGCCAGGAACTGCGGCCCAGGGAAAGCGTCTGCTCCAGTTTCTGCGGAAGCTCGGCGGGCTCGATCGCGAAGCCGTCGCGAAACGTCTGCCGCACCAGTTGCAGCGCCGCCTCGAGCGCCTCGGCCTTGACGGTCGCCGCAGGACGAGCTACTTGCGCCCGGGCACTCTGGCGCCGTAGCTCAAATTGCAGCCGCCAGGAGTGTTCGCTGGCCTTGGAGTCCGCAAAGATTTCAAGCGTCCCCACCTCCGTCAAATGCGCACGCAGACGGATTGGCACATTGCGCTCCAGGTTCGGGTTGCCAAAGCGAATGACGGCCTGGAGCTCGGCATGTTTATGAAAGCCTTCTTCCACGGCAACGGACTGGCCTGCCAGATCGTCCGTGCGCGTAAGCGAACTGTAGAGCTGAAAGGCCACCGGCTTGTTGGCCAGTAACTGTAGTCCCGGCACTTCGAGTTCGATCGTGGAGCCTTCTTCGCTCCCACGCGGTACCAGGCACAGGCAGGAATCGGCCCCCGTCGCGATGTAATAGGCCCGCGGAAGCCCGCCGCGCACGAGAATGCCTTGGCCGCCGCCTCGCACATGGGCATAATAGGCCGCGCCTTGGGCAACGGCCAGGTCTAGATCCTGGTTCTCAAAAATCAGGGGCTTCTTGCCGTACCAGCGTTCCACGGCTTCGGCCACGCGGTTTCGTAGAACATCGGGGATGAAAAAGCCGCCATTGAATAGAATGGCGTCCGGCGCGCCCGCTTGGGATTCCTCAAGAAACTGCGCCAAGTGCTTGGTCACTGCCGGGTCGCTGACATAAGGCAGCCCCAACTCCCGGAAGGCGCTCTTTCGATCCACATTGGGCCGCTCGCCCAGCTCCGTCAGAGGCAGGAACCCGTCGAGGGCCAGTTCTTGGGCTTCCTGCCGGGTAATCTCCGTGCGCATCGTGCCGCCGATGAGAGAACTGCCCGCGCCCAGCACGGTGATCTCGACGGCTTCGGGCCCATCGGAGGCCAGCAGCTTTTCCTTGGCAGCCGCGCACTGCCGGCGCAGCGCGCTTCTTTGCCGCAGGCTGAGTTGCGTATTGAGCTTGGTCTCCACCAGCCAACTGAGCGTAAGGTCTAAATTGTCGCCGCCCAGCAGCAGGTGCTTGCCAACGCTGGTCCGCGTGAACTGCACATGGTCGCCCGTGCGGTTTATCCGGATCGAAGTGAAGTCGCTGGTGCCGCCGCCGACGTCGACGATCAAGACGGTCATGTTGTCGGTGAGGCTTTTTTGCGATTGGCTCAGGTGGCGGGCAATCCAGGAATAAAAAGCCGCCGCCGGCTCTTCGATCAACGTGAGCTTTTCTAGGCCCGCGCTGCGGGCGGCCTCCACGGTCAGCTCCCGCGCTTCCTCGTCGAAGCTGGCTGGCACCGTGAGCACGATATCGTGCTCGCCGATGGGCGAGCCCATCCGCTCCCGCCAAGCCAGCGCCATCTGGCTCAAGTACTTCGCCGACGCCTCCACCGGCGAATAAAGCCGTCCGGACTCCTGGGCGTCCCAGGGCAGAATCTTGGCCCGCCGGTCTACCTCTTCGTTCGAAAGCCAGCTCTTGGCCGCGTAGACGCTTTTGGTCGGAACCAGGGCGCCCTGCTCTCGCGCGTAGACGCCCACGTATTCGCCGTTCGGAATCGCGGGGTCCAGATAGAGGAAACTAGGGAGTGTGCGTCTGGCCTCCTGGCGGCCCGGCGCGACGAATTGGGGGATCTCCAGGACATGGATGGGAGTGAAATCGGCTTCGGCCGCCTCCGCCGGATCCACCCACGCCAGCGCCGAATTCGTGGTGCCCAGATCGATACCGATTTTCATGCGCGTTAGTGCTTCGCTTCCCTCACGTTAAATTCCAGCTTCCAACGGTCGCCACTGGCGGCGACGCAGTAAAGTTCCAAGACTCCAGTTTCGGTCACGCGGGATTCCAGCGTCACGGGCACCAGCCCTCCGGGCGCGGTGGCCGAGGCCTTGAGCGTATATTCAAGCGGCGGCAGTTCGTCGATATCCTTCGGCAAGGGATCGAGCAGTTCGCCCGCTTCCTCGCCTCGCCGGGTGGTGGAGCTAAACAGGCGGAACTCCACGGGCTCCCCTACATAAAGACCGAATTTGCGCTGGGGAAAGGCGTGCGACGCGCCCTCCTCCATCCCGAAGGGAACCACCGTTAGGGCCTTCATCCGCGGCGGAATTCCGGGTACGGCCGGCATCGCATCCTCAATGCCCACATAGTAGGTGCGTGGTACTCCGCCGCGGATGCGCACGCCTCTGCCCTGCCGCACCAGGCCGTAATAGGCGGCGCCGCGCGCCACGGCCAGCATCAAGTCTTCTCCATCGAGAATCCGCACCGGCCTGCCGGCCCAAGCCGTCAATACCTCGATCAAACGGGACCGCAGCAAGCCGGCCCGCAGCACGCCCCCGTTAAACAAGACATGGGTTGGCATCGCCTGGGCCGACTTAAGAAAGCGCGCCAGGTGGGCCGTGATGCGGGCGTCGGCGGCGTAGGGCAAAGCCAGTTCCTGGAGCGCCGCGCGCCGGGGCTTTTGGGGCTCTTCGGAAGCGCTCACAACCGGCAGGAAGCCCTCGAGGAGAATCGATTCGACCTCGGTGCGCCGCAGTTCGGACTTAATGGTTCCGCCGATCAAACTCGACCCGCGTCCCAGGATCGTGACGGGACAGGCGTCTTGCTCGGTGGAGGGGTCCAGCAAAAGTTCTTTCGCTTGCCGGCATTGCTGCCAAAGCATCAACAATTGCTGGGCATCGAGCTTAGTGTTCTTTTGGGCCAAGCCCGCTTCCACATGCCGGGCCAACGCAAGATCCATATTGTCCCCGCCCAGCAGGATGTGCTCGCCCACGGCGACCCGCTCCAGGGTCAACTGCCCGGCGGAATCCTGCACGTCGATCAAGGTGAAGTCCGTCGTCCCGCCGCCAATGTCGACGATCAATATGCGGTCGCCCGGCCCTACGATCTCTCGCCAATCGGGATGCTTTTCAAGCCAAGCGTAGAAGGCGGCTTGCGGTTCTTCGAGCAGTACCAGATCGGTAATGCCGGCCTGGCGCGCCGCCTTTTCGGTCAGCTCCCGCGCCACGGCGTCGAAGCTGGCCGGCACGGTCAGCACCACGCTTGCTTCGGAAAACGGCTGTTTCCCTTCGTATTGCCAAGCTTCGTTTAGATGTTCGAGGTAGGCCCGCGAGGCTTCTAGGGGCGAAACTTTTGCGATCTCGGCCTGGTCGCCCAACGGGAGGAAGGCGCTGTTGCGGTCTACGCCGGCGTAACTTAGCCACGATTTCGCGCTGCTTACCAAGCGGCCCTGCACCTCGGCGCCGCGCCGCCGTGCGAGGGTCCCAATCACCCGGCGCGCCTCGGGACTCCACGGCAGAGAGATGGCGCCCTCGGCAAAATCGCGAGCGGAAGGAAGGTAGAGAAAGCTGGGCAAGAGGGCTTCACGCCGCAGCTCGCCCGGCTGCGTTAGTTGAAGCACCGCAAAAGCGGCCGTCTCCCCGCCCTCGACGAAGGCCAGCGCGCTGTTTGTCGTGCCAAGGTCGATTCCCAGAACTGGTTTGGACACCGTGTTGTCCGCCAACTATTCAACTTCTACTTCGGCCGGCGCCAAGATCTTGAAGTTTGTTTTCGGGGGCGGCACCGGCAGGTCCAGTTTTTCGGCCTTCCAGCCTTTGTGCCGCAGCAGCCCCGCCTTGACGCTTCCATCCGCGGGCACGTTGCCCAAGAGCTTGATGGCGTTGGGGTCGTTCTTGAGCGGGCCGGCGGCCGTAAGCTGCGTGACCGCGCCCTCTACCCCGTCGATGACCGGTTGGAGCGTCGCATAACGCAGCAGCGCCGTGCGGGAGTTCTCATGAATACTGCGGACGGCCGCGCCGACCTGCTCGTCGGAATAAGGTGCGATGTCTTCCATCAAAAAATCCAGAAGGCGGGCGTCCCGTTGGAGAATGCCCAAGAGCTGCAGAGCACCGTCACTGGACTGCACCAAAGGCGCAGCCGCGGCAGCCGTGGGCTTGGCGGCGGTCTTCTTGGACAAGCCTAGGGCGGCTAGCACTCCATCGGGCAAAGCGCCTTCAAAAAGCAGGCCAAAGAATGCGGAAAAAGCGAGCGAGATACGGCTCAAGAGAATCTCGAGCCTCCATTTCTATGAGGGATTTTCGGCGCGAACCGCGCCCAATACTAGTATAAGAGCTATGGATGAAGCACCCCGCTCGTATTTACGCCATGAACTGGCCGCGTTGACCGGTGTGCATGCCGAAACCCTGCGTTTTTATGAGAAGGCCGGCGTGCTGAAGCCGGGCCGCTCCGCGCGCGGCTACCGGGTTTACGGCGTGGAGGACATCAAACGCCTCAAGCTTATTCAGAGGGCCGTGGGTTTGGGATTTGGGCTGGAAGAGGTGAAAGGGTGGCTGGCCGGAGACTCGGCGATCATTGCGGCGGCGCTGGAGAAGCTGGAGCGAAAGCTCCAGGACCTCGAAAAGCTGCGCAAGAATCTCAAGAAGCGTTTGCGCCTGCCCGACGCAGCGGCTCAGCTCCCTCATTGAGGATGTCGAGATACTCGTCGTATATGTAGAGCCGGTTTCGTTCTTTACCGGTAATCTCACGCAGAATGCCTAAATCGGTCATTTGTTGGGCGGCCTTGGCCACAGTGGGAAAGGATAGGCCGGACAGCTTCTGGGCGCTTGAAATTGCCAGTATGGGCGTTCGTTGAAACTGCTCGAAGACCAGGGTTGCAATGGCCGCTGATTTTCCAAGCCCGGCCAAGCGTTTTTTGTCGCGGATATGAATTCCGAGTATGCGTTGAGCCGCCGCCGTCGCGGACTGGGCGGTGTCGCGAACACCTTCCAGAAAGAAGCGCGTCCAGGCTTCCCAATCTCCGTGGGTTCGCACCCGCATCAGCAGCTCGTAGTAGCTCTCGCGGTTCTGCTTGAGATAGAGGCTGAGATAGAGAAGTGGCTGGCTCAGAGCGCCACTTTGG
This sequence comes from uncultured Bryobacter sp., assembly GCA_964387685.1. Classification (GTDB taxonomy): domain Bacteria; phylum Acidobacteriota; class Terriglobia; order Bryobacterales; family Bryobacteraceae; genus Bryobacter. Next base: position 67,291 of record CAYLXK010000003.1, on the reverse strand, counting down.
CAAAGCAAGAACGTGATGAGCAAGCGCCCCAATCTCCCGTTGCCGTCCAGAAAGGGATGGATCGTCTCGAACTGGACGTGTATGATCGCGGCCTTGACCAGCAAGGGCATGGCCGGTCCTTCCTGATGCATAAACGATTCGAGGTCGCCTAGGTATTCGAGTAACGATTCCGGCGGGGGAGGCACGAATACCGCTAGGCCAGGCCGCTGGCCCCCAATCCAATTCTGGCTGGTGCGAAACTCACCAGGGGCCTTTTCGCTCCCGCGGGCGCCCTCCATCAAGAGGGCATGAATCTCCCGGATAAGGCGGAGGCTAAGGGGGAATCCGTCGCCTAGGCGATCTAGACCGTGGTTCATTGCACGAACGTCGTTCGAGACCTCTGTGACGTCGATGGGCACACCTGGAACCTTCTCTTGTTCGAAGAGGAACAAGTCCGAAAGAGACGATTGGGTTCCCTCAATCTGCGAAGAGAGCAAAGCTTCTTTCCGCACGTAGGAGTGCAGAAAGAAACTGCTGTCTGGCAGCACGGAACTCAGTCCATCGAGCCGTCCCAAGCTTTGGCTCGCTTGTTCCAACAACAGTTGGAGGGGAGCTAGGCCAAGGGGCGGATCCGGAGGGAGCTTGGCTGGCTGGAATCGGGAAACGACCTCCCCGCCGATCTTGCGCTTTGCGAAGCGCCCGCCAGAGCGACGGGGGATGCCGGGGATCACAATTAAAGGATAGAAGCCTTGCCTTTAATAAGAAACTAGCGAATCAAACAACTTTGAATAGCGAGGGCGAAGGAGGGGAGTTCGTTCCTTCAAAATCGACGTTTCGCAGGTCTACTTGGGGACCTTTTCGTCTTTTTCGACCCGGCCGTCCCGGACATGGATGATGCGGTGGGCATGGAGCGCCACATCGAGTTCGTGGGTAACGACGATGATCGTGTTGCCCTGGGAATAAAGGCGCTCAAACAGCGCCATAATTTCAACGCTGGTGGCGGAGTCGAGGTTACCGGTGGGCTCGTCGGCGAGGAGAATCGAAGGGTTGTTAACCAGGGCGCGGGCGATGGCGACGCGCTGGCGCTGACCGCCGGAGAGCTCGTTCGGCTTATGGTGCATGCGCTTGTCGAGGTCGACCTGTTCGAGACACTTTTTGGCTCGCTCGAGGCGCTGGGCCTGGGTCATGCCGGCATAGATGAGAGGCAGTTCGACGTTGTGGAGGGCAGAGGCGCGGGGCAGGAGATTGAAGCTCTGAAAAACGAAGCCAATCTCTTTGTTGCGGATGCGGGCTAATTCGTCGTCCGACATGGAGCTGACCAAGCTGCCATTAATAAAATACTCGCCGCTGGACGGAGTATCCAAGCAACCGATGAGGTTCATCAGCGTGGACTTGCCCGAGCCCGAAGGGCCCATAATGGCGACATACTCACCGCGTTTGATCTCAATGTCGGTGCCGTTCACGGCATTGATCACCTGATCGCCCATGATGTAGGTTTTTTTCAGATCATAGGTGCGGATGACAATACCATCGCGCTTAAGCTGTTCTCCGCGCGCTTTGGCATCCGCGGGGGCGACTGCAGTGGACATTTGGGTTTAGGATTCCGCCTTCGTATTGATCTTATTGTCTACTTTAACCTTAGCTTCGTTGCGGAGAGTGCGGATCACCTTGTAAGACCCAGTGACGATCTCCTCGCCTTCCGACAAACCGCTCACAATCTCTATGTCGGTTGCACCGGTGATGCCGGTTTCCACCTTTTTGAATTCCGCCTGCCCATTTTTTACGACGAAGACGCCCTGTAGCTCCTCTTTGGCGGCCTTCAGTTCCGCGGGGGTGGCGGGAGCGGCCTTTTTCTCGCCCGGTTTAAGCGGCACGAGGTCGCCCTTTTGCCGGACGGTAAGAGCTTGGATAGGAATGGTGAGCGCTTTCTGACGCGTAGCGGTGGTAACGCGAGCTGTGCAGCTGAGGCCGGGACGAATCTCGTCCGGGGGATTATCCAGCGCGACCACGACCTTGAAATCTTTGGCTTCCTGGCTGCTTATGGCGCTTTGGCTGGCGGCCAGACCCGTCGAGCGCAGGATGGCCGTGTTACCGATCTCAATCACTTTACCTGGATACTTCTTGCCGGGAATGGCGTCGATGGAAACCTCTACGTTTTGGCCCAGGGTGACATTGACGATGTCGGTTTCGTCGACCTTCACCTCCGCGGTGATGATACTCATGTCCGCGATGGTCATGATGAGGCTGGCGGCGGAGTTCTGGATACCCGGCACCACCGTCTCTCCCACGCGCACCGGCAAATTGGTGACGACGCCGTCAATCGGGCTGGTGGCCATGGTGCGCTGCAGCACGTCGGAGGCGGAGCGCAGATTCGCTTGCGCCACGGTCACCCGGCGCTGGGTCGCAGAAAGCTGGGCTAATTGCTGAGCGCGTGCGGCGCGCAACTGCATGACGCGGGATTCAGCCTCGCGCATCGCGGCCTGATTGGCCTCGAGAGAAGTTTTGCGCAGATCAAATTCGCTGCGGGCAATCAGTTTCTCCTCGTAGAGTTGCTTGGCCCGTTCGAAGTCGAGCCGGGTGCGTTCGGTGTCGGCCTGCGCCCTTTCTATGGAGGCTTGGGCCGCTTTGATGTTTTCGTCCGCCGCTCGCAGGCCAGCCTCGCTCGCGCTGGAATCGGCTTCGGTGCTGGCCAAAGTCGCTCTTTGAGCCGCAACCTGCGCCTCCGGCTGTACGCTCTCCAATTTGGCGAGCATCTGGCCTTTGCGCACGCGCTGGCCTTCGGCCACGAGGATCTCCGTAATTCGCGCAGGCGTGTTGGCGTTGGAACCGATATTGATATAGTTCCTAGGTTTGATTTCACCCGAGGCGGTGACAATCGACTGCAGGTCCTGCCGGGTGGCCTGGGCCGTTGTAACCGAAACGATCGCGCCCTGCTTGATCTTATAGTTCGCGTAGACTGCGCCCGCGGCGATCGCGGCAACACCCAGTCCGATGACTACTTTCCACTTTGTTTTCAAGTACGATCTCCGCTTCTGTCAGACGAACTCTCTAGCGCGTTAGTTCAAAAAATCCGGGCCGGTGCGACGAAGTTACCGGAGTCGGCTACTCCTTTTAGTCTCGCACGCGGAAGCCGCAGTTCGCGCTCCGGCTTCCGCGTGCGGGGGTTGCAGCTAGGCGGCCTTCCTGGTGCCTCCCGCTTTTCGGGCTTCCGCGCGGGGAAGCGGCCCGGGGGCGCTGATGCCGCGCTTGGGCATTTCCAAGACTGGCGCGCAGTGATCAGGAGGGGGAGTGACCACCGCGACCTTGCGGGTGGCGGTGCCACTGAAGTACTCGTCGAGGGGATAAATTCCGTAGGGGGCCGTTTCGCGGAAAGCGCGCCCCAGCTTCTCCTGGATCGCGTAGACCGCGTGGAAGAAATTTCCTTTGCTCAGGCCCAGTTTGGCGCTACAGGACTTCCAATCCTCGCCTTGGATGAAGTGGAGGGTGAGTACCGCGAATTGCGCCTCGTCGAGGGTGCGCCGGCTAATCGAAATGAAGTCGGCCACAAATTCTTCGTATTTGCGGCCATAAAAGCGTCCCCCGCGGGGAGCTCCCGAGAATTCGTATAGCACGGGGCGAACTTTTCCCGCCGTTTCGATGCAGTGACGATAGCGGTGCAGACAGGCCTTGAAGATGCTGCGCAAGACGCACCCGCAGGGCCGTTCCTCCCCTAACTTCTCCGTTTTGCGCAAGCCCAGTCCGCGGCAGAATACGCATGAGATGCTCGACATTCCAATTGTCTCTGAACGAGTCCATTCCATTGGTTTCGTTCTCCTCTGAATCAGCTAATCTATTTTTGCCGTGTCAAGCGGCTTTGTATATAGAAATAATCAAGCCATTTTCCTTTTATTGTTACGCCTAATTCTGTTCTGATTTCGGATTATGGATAGCTAGTAGCCTCTATCCTCAACGTGATAAGAGGGTATGCTCAATACGTATCAGATCATCAGTAATATTGATACCAGGAATTTAAATGAGAATAAATCAAATATTGAATTTCGTTAGGCTTGGCTGTTTTGGTAGACTCGCAATACTTCTTCGGCCGTCTTGGCCCAGTGGAAGCGCTTGGCCTGGCTTAAGCCCTTTTGAATGAGTGAGTCGCGAAGGGGAAGGTCCAAGAGCAAGTCCCGCATGCCACGAGCGATGTCGAAAACGTTTTCCGGATTGACCAGGATGGCCGCCTCGCCAACCACCTCGGGAAGGGAGCTCAAACCAGAACAAACTACGGGGGTCCCGGAGGCCATTGCTTCGAGAGGCGGCATGCCGAAGCCCTCATAGAGGCTGGGAAAGACGAAAGCGGCGGCCGAGGAGTAGAAAACGCGCAGGGTCTCAAAAGGAACAAAGCCAAAGAAGCGAACGAAGGGCTCCATCCTGGTCTGAATGACCATGCGGCGAACCTGGGGGCGCTTCCACATTTCGTCGCCGATGATGATCAAGCGGAGGTCGCGGTAAACGGGGTGATTCTCCAAGTCGTTGCGAAGTACGGCGAAGGCCTCTACCAGGCGCGGGAGGTTCTTTTGCGGTTTCACGCTGCCGGCGTAGAGCAGGAAGGGATAGCCGATCTGGTAGCGTTCCAGAGTCTTGCGTTTTTCTTCGAGGAAGGCCTCGTGGCTTTGAGAGCTGGAATTCGTGGCGTGGGCGTGCTCAAGGAACTGAGGATCGGGGGCTGAATAGATCTGCCGGATGCGTTCGCGGGGGATGCCGAGGAGATCCTCCACGTCGCGTTGGGTAGCCTTGGACACGGCGATAATCCGTTGGGCCCGCAGCAGGCTGCGGCGGAAACGAAACAACTTGTACTGATGGCGAAGGCTGGTGTTTTCCGTTGCGGCTTCGTCGGGAAAGAGCAGACTGCTCATATCGTGAATCGTGACGATATAGGGTTGCGGCATGAGCATGGGCGCGGCATTCAACGGGACGTGGCAGAGATCCGGCTCTAGCCGCCGCAAGAACAAGGGGAAAGTGAACTGATTGAGCAGCCCAGAGTCGGAGCGCGGAAAGACGGCGCGTTTGAAGTTGGGGGGCAATTCGGCAAACTCGCGCAGGTCCTCTTTGCGACCAGCCAGGATGTAGCGGTTTTCGTGGTCGATCTCGGAGAGACTTTTGACGAGGTTGCGGATGTAGGTTCCGATGCCGTAATCGCGAGCGTGGCGGACATCGAGAGCGATCCGCATGAGGAAGGCTAGCTCCTAGCGTGCGATCGCAGGGGACAGCCGCCAGGCGTAGAGAGGGAAGCGATCCGTAAGAGCGGTTACCTTGCGGCGTACTTGCGCCAAACGGTCCGGGTTGGACGGATCGGCCAGGACTTCGGCGATGAGGAGAGCGACCTCGCTGAACTCATTTTCCCCAAAGCCGCGCGTGGTGAGTGCGGCTGTGCCGAGGCGGATGCCGCTGGGATTCATGGGGGGATTGGTGTCGAAAGGAATGGTGTTTTTGTTCACCGTGATGTGGGCGAGATCGAGGGCGGCTTCGGCCTCTTTACCCTTGACGCCCTTGGAGAAGACATCGAGGAGGACAATGTGGCTATCGGTGCCGCCGGAGACGATACGCACGCCCGCGGCGGAAAGACCGGCGGCGAGGGCTTTGGCGTTGGCCAGCACCCGGGAGGCATAGTCGCGAAATTCAGGCTGCATGGCTTCGAGGAAGCATACGGCCTTAGCGGCCATGACGTGGACGAGGGGACCGCCCTGCACACCTGGGAAAACGTTCTTGTCGATCTCTTTGCCGAAGCGCTCTTGGGCGAGAATGATGCCACTACGCGGGCCACGAAGGGTCTTGTGGGTGGTGGAGGTAACGATGTGGGCGTGGGGGCAAGGATTCGGATAGGCGCCGCCGGCAATGAGGCCGGAGTAGTGGGCCATGTCTACCAGGAAGACGGCATCGACGGAGTCCGCGATGGCCCGAAAGCGGGGGAAGTCGATGATGCGCGGATAGGCACTGGCGCCCGCGATGATCATTTTGGGCTTGTGTTCGGCGGCGAGGCGCTCAACTTCGTCGTAGTCGATGAACTCGGTATCTTGGCGGACGCCGTAAGGGACGATCTTATATGTCTTGCCCGAGAAATTCAGATGATGGCCGTGGGTGAGGTGACCGCCATGGGCGAGATTCATGCCAAGGATCGTGTCGCCCGGTTGCAGGACGGCGGCGTAGGCGGCCTGGTTGGCTTGGGAGCCGGAGTGGGGCTGGACGTTGGCGTATACCGCGCCGAAGAGCTGCTTGGCGCGCTCGCGGGCGAGGTTTTCCACCACATCGGTATGCTCGCAACCACCGTAATAGCGCTTGCCCGGATAGCCTTCGGCGTATTTGTTAGTGAAGACGCTGCCGGTGGCTTCCAGGACGGCTTCGGAGGTGAAGTTTTCGCTGGCGATCAGTTCAAGAAAACCCTGCTGGCGTTCCGTTTCGCGCTGGATGGCGGCGGCGATGTCGGGGTCTACGCTTGCTAGAGACCGGCCCATGCGTTGCTGGTCGTACATAGTGGTGATTTACTGCCCTTTCTGCGCGGCTTCCAGCTTCTCGATTTTTTCGAGCCGGCGCGCATGACGTCCGCCTTCAAATTCGCTGCTGAGGAAGACGTCGCTCAGCTTGCCGGCGAGGTCCTCTTCGGTGTATTTCGCGCCGATGGCGAGGATGTTGGCGTCGTTATGGCGGCGGACATAGCCAACTTCCTCTTCACTGGTGCCGAGCGCGGCGCGAATGCCGTTGATCTTGTTAGCCGCGATGGACATGCCCACGCCACTAGAACAAACCAGGATGCCTTTTTCGGCTTCGCCGTGGACCACGGCGGAACTGACTTTTTCGGCAAAGTCCGGGTAATCGACGGAGTCTGTGGAGGTGGTTCCGAAGTCGCTGACCTCGTGGCCTTGGGCTTTCAGGCGGTCGCGCAACTTTTCTTTGAGAGCGAATCCAGCGTGGTCGGCACCAATAGCGATCTTCATAAGCGAGAAATTTCAGTCTATCATGCTACACTGCCCAGATATTGCGTCTGTCACGCTAACCCTATGTATTGGAATCACTTATTCATTCCTACCCTGCGGGAAAACCCCACAGAAGCCGAGGTGGCCAGCCACCAGTTGCTGCTTCGGGCGGGATACATCCGGCAACTTTCTTCCGGCATTTACAACTACCTGTTCCTGGCCCAGAGGAGCATGGCCAAGATCATGAAGATCATCCGCGAAGAGATGGAGGCCATTGGCGCGCAGGAGTTTCATCTGGCGGCGCTGAACCCGGCGGAAGTGTGGCAAGAGAGCGGACGTTGGACCGGCATGGGCGACAATATGTTCCGCCTGAAGGACCGCTGGGGCCGCGATTTGTGTCTGGGCATGACACACGAAGAAGTAATGACGTTTATTGCGCGCGGCGAACTGCGGAGCTACAAGCAGTTGCCGCAGCTTTGGTACCAGATTCAAACGAAGTTTCGCGATGAACCGCGGCCGAAGAGCGGCCTCTTGCGGGTGAGGCAGTTTTTCATGAAGGACTCCTACTCCTTCGACATCGATGCGGCGGGCCTGGATGCCAGTTACGAGAAGCACCGGCAAGCTTATTGCCGGATCTTTGAGCGATGCGGGATTGAGTACCTGATGGTGGAAGCCGATTCCGGCGCGATGGGCGGCAGCGCCAGCCAGGAGTTCATGGTGGCCACCGAGGCGGGCGAAGATTATGTGGCCCACTGCAAGGAAACGGGCTATGCGGCGAATTTAGAGAAGGCCGTATCGCGGCCCGTGCCGCCGGCGCTGCCCGATCCGCAGGACGATTTGGCGCCAGAGGAGATTCATACCCCGGCCAGGAAGACGATTGACGAAGTGAGCGAGTTTCTGGGGTTGCCGGCGACTTCCCTAATTAAGAGCTTTGTGGTGATCGCGGATTTTGGCGACCAGCAGTCGCCTGTGCTGGCACTGCTTCGCGGCGATCACCAGTTGAGTGAGACCAAGTTCAACGCGGCGGTGAAGTCGAAGGAGTTCCGGGCCGCGCACCCGGAGGAGATTCGGCAACTTTTTGGAGCCGATCCTGGCTCGCTGGGGCCCGTGGGTGTGACAAATATGCCGATCTTTGCGGATCTGGCGCTTCAGGGTCGGCGAAACCTGGTGAGTGGCGCCAACAAGGACGACTATCATCTGAAAAACGTGACTCCAGGCAAAGATTTCCAGGCGACCTTTGCCGATATCCGGCAGGTGGCTGCCGGCGATACGGAGTTGACGACGGGGGCGCCCTTGCAGATTTCCAAGACCATGGAAATCGGCCACATCTTCAAGCTGGGCTACAAATATTCCGAGAGCATGGGGCTACGCGTGCTGGACAAGGACGGCAAGGAAGTGACGCCGATCATGGGCTCCTATGGGATAGGCGTGGAACGCGTGTTGTGCGCGGCCGTGGAGCTTTACCACGACGCCGACGGGATTTCGATGCCCGTGGCGATCGCGCCCTTCGCCGTGGTGGTGACGCCAGTTAATCTGAGCGACGCGCTGCAAAAGCAGACGGCTCTGGACCTCTATGGGCAATTGAAGGCTGCCGGCGTGGACGTGTTGCTGGACGATCGGGACGAGCGGCCGGGTGTGAAGTTCAAAGACGCCGAACTGATTGGGATCCCTTGGCGAGTGACGCTGGGCAAGAAGCTGGCGCAGGGTCTGGTGGAAGTAGTCGAGCGGCGCACAAAGACGACCAGCGAGGTGCCTGTGGGCGAGGCGATTGGATTTCTGCTGGCCAAACTGCATGGCTAATTGGGCGGAGATCCGTTCGCGCTTTCCGGCCCTGGCTGGGCGAACCTATCTCAATACGGCCACAATCGGACAGATGCCCGAGAGTGCGACGGGGGCCGTGATCGCTCACTTGGAACGCCGCCGGGAGCGGGCGGGAACCGATTTGCCCGAGTGGTTGAGCGAAATGGATGGCGTGCGCGCCAAGGTGGCGCAACTAGTAAGCGCGACGCCGGAAGACATTGGCTTTGTCCCGAGCACGTCACACGCGTTGGCGATTTTATTGAACGGAATCGCTTGGAAGCCAGGCGACCGGGTGCTCACGTTTGAGAATGAGTTTCCCAATAACACCTACGCGCCGGCGCTCCTGAAGGGACAGGGCGTCGAGTTCCTGGAGGCGCCCTTCGCCGAAGTGGACCGCCACCTAAACGAGCGGGTGAGGCTGGTGATCGTGACGGCGATGAATTACGTGACGGGCTTCCGGGCACCGCTCGCGGAGTTAAGGGCGAAGCTGGACCGCTTTGGGTCGCTGCTTTACGTGGACGCGACCCAAGGCTGCGGCGCGTTGCACCTGGACATGGAGCGTCTGCAACCGGACGTCCTGGGCGTGCACGGCTACAAGTGGATGCTATCGCCGACGGGCGCGGGGTTCGTATATGTACGGCCGCAGGCGCGCGCGTGGCTGCAGCCGAACGTGGTGGGATGGCGGAGTCATCACCGTTGGCAGGATTTCGACAATCTGCACCATGGCGAGCCGGAGTTCTCCACCGCGGCGGAGCGCTATGAGGGTTGCATGCTGGCGGTTCCGTTGCTTTGTGCGATGGAGAAAAGCGTCGAGTTGATGCTGGAGATCGGTCCCGCCCAGATTGAGGCGCGGGTGCTGGAACTGGCGGAATTGGCAGGCCACAAGGTGGAGGCCTTGGGGGGCACGGTGGCGCATGGCGGGACGGCTATTCTCGCATGCCGTTTCGAAGGCCGGGAGGCGAGTGCGCTATCCCGGGCTTTGGGCGCACGAGGGGTGGTCACCAGCGCGCGGCACGGCTATTTGCGGGTCAGTTTGCATTTCTACAACAACGAAGAAGACGTAGAGGTTTTTGCGGCGGAGCTCAAAGGTCTTCTCGAGAGCCGAACAGCGGCGGGATAACGGATAGCGGCGCCCCACGGCGGCGCGAGACGCCGAAGTAATCGAAGGCGCGGTCTGTGCCCATGCGTCCCCGGAGCGTCTTGTCGAGAAAGCCCTGCTGGATCAAGTACGGCTCGTAAACTTCTTCAATCGTGACGGCTTCTTCGTCGATGGCGCTGGACAGCGTGTTGAGGCCTACGGGGCCGCCGTCGAATTTTTCCAGAATCGTGAGCATGATGCGGCGATCGACTTCGTCCAGCCCGAGGGGGTCCACTTCCAGCAGTTCCAGGGCGTCGACGGCGACAGATTGGCTCATGACCCCGGAAGCCCGGACCTGGGCGTAGTCGCGAACGCGGCGCAGAAGGCGGTTGGCAATGCGGGGTGTGCCGCGGCTACGCCGGGCGATTTCGAGGGCAGCGTCCTCGTCCAGGCAAAAGCTAAGCAGCCGGGCGGAGCGTTGCACGATGCCGGCTAACTCCGCGCTATCGTACACGTCCAAACGCAACAGCAAGCCGAAGCGGCTTCGCAGGGGGGCGCTGATATTGCCAAGGCGAGTGGTGGCGCCGACGGCGGTGAATTTCGGCACGGGCAGAGAGTGGGTGCGCGCGCCGGGTCCGGTACCGACGAGGATGTCCACGCGGAAGTCCTCGAGGGCCGAATACATCATCTCCTCGACGTCGGGCGCCAGCCGGTGAATTTCGTCGACGAAAAAGATCTGCTTCGCGCGGATGTTGCTCATCAGGCCGGTGAGGTCGAGCTTTTTCTGAATGACGGGCGCGGAGGTTTGCTCGAAGGCAACGCCCAGTTCGCTAGCGATGAGCGTGGCGAGAGTGGTCTTGCCCAGGCCCGGAGGCCCGTAGAGAAGCACGTGGTCCATCGCTTCACCACGCAGGCGGGCAGCTTCAATGGCAATCGCGAGATTTGCTTTCAGCTTGGTTTGACCGGTGAAATCGGCAAGGCTGCGCGGGCGCAGGCTAGCTTCGAATTGCAGCTCCTCCGTGGACGCGCTTGCCGAAATGATTCCCCGCTCCAACATGCAAACTCAGGTTAACGTACCAATTCGAGGGACTTGCGGAAGAGCGCTTCGAAATCGGCCGCCGGGAGGATGTCTTTCGCTTTAGACACTGCCGCTTCGGCCACCGCCGGCGCGGAGCCTAGATTGACCAGGGCGGAGACGACGTCCAACTCCAGGGGCGAAAGCCGAGTGGGTGCCGCGCTGTGCCTAGGTGGCAACCCCGCTTCCACCGCAAACTCCTGCATCTTGTCCCGCAACTCCACTACCAGGCGTTCCGCGGTTTTCTTGCCGACGCCGGAGATTTTAGTCAGTCCCGCGACATCGCCCTGCCGGACGGAGATCACCAGGCTCTCGACAGCCATGCCACTCAAGATTTTGACAGCCAAGGAGGGGCCAATTCCGCTGACGCTGATGAGCTTTTCGAACATCGCCTTTTCTTCCCTCGTAGAAAAGCCGAAAAGGACCAGGGCATCTTCGCGAACCTGGGTGTAGACACGCAATTGAACGCGCTCGCCCGTAAGCGGCAGGCGCGAGTAGGTGCTGAGAGGAATGTGCACCTCGTAACCGACGCCGCCCGCCAGCACAATGGCCGAGTCGCTTCCCTTTTCGTGCAGCACACCCTCCAGATAAGCAATCATAGAGAAACCATAGCGTATGGCCAGGCGGCTTTTTTTTGTTCCACAGGTGCGGAATGGGATGGCGGAATTGCGGGGAGAAGACGCCAAGCACCTGACCCGGGTGCTGCGCGTCGAGCCCGGCCATATCTACGAGATCTCCGACAACGAACAGAAGTATCTGGCGAAGGTCGAGGAGGCGCACAAAGAACTGGTGCGCTTTTCTCTGCTCGAAAAACAGGAAGCGGTGCGGGAGACGCCGGCGATTCACCTCTATGCGGCCATTATCAAATTCGAACACTTCGAGTGGGGAATCGAGAAGGCGACGGAACTGGGAGTGGATCGGATCGTCCCGGTGATCTCGGCGCGCTCAGAGAACGGACTGGAGAAGGCCGTACCGAAGAGGCTGGAGCGCTGGCGCAAGATTGCGCTGGAAAGCAGTCAACAGTCGCGACGCCCGTTCTTGCCCGAAGTGGAGCAGCCGCAGCGGTTTCGGGATGCCGCGGCGAAGGCGGAAGGCAATCGGCTCTTTCTCGATGAAACGCGCACGGGAGAGCGTCTGCGGCCGGCGCTGGACAGCGGCGCGCTTTCGATCCTGATTGGGCCGGAGGGCGGCTGGACGGACGACGAGAGGGAACTGGCTCAAAAGGAAAATTGGAAGGCGGTATCTCTGGGGCCGCGCGTGCTGCGCGCCGAGACGGCATGGCTGGCTTGCTTGGCGATCTTGAGAGCTTGACGCGAGAGCGGTTCCTCGACGGGTTGTTATAACCGTGTTGATGGAATACGCGCAGTTGGCCAAACGAATCGACTATCACCTATCGAGTCCCTTGATGACCGAGGAGCAGGTATACGCGGGTTGCCTGACGGCGCGGGCATATGCGGTGCGGGGCGTTGTCGTGCGGCCGTCGGATCTGGATCTGGTGAAGGAATGGGTGAACCCCGAGTTTGTCCGGCTGGGCAGCCGTTCCAGTTCGGGGCCCGGAGACTCGACAACCGCAGTGAAGCAATACGAGATTCGAGATATGCTGCGTCGCGGGGCGCGGGACGTGGAAGCCAAGCTGAATCTCGGCAAGATGCTAAGCCGGCAATTCCAGTTCGTGGAGATTGAAGCCATGCAACTGGTGAAGGCTTGCCAGGAGTTTGAAACGACGTTGACGCTCAGCTTGGAGGCGAGCCTGCTGGACGAAGAACGGTTGATCATCCTTTCGAAAATCGCAAAGAGGGCCGGCGTGAAGACATTGAGTTTCACCGACTATCGTGCCGAGCAGGTGGAATTAGCGCTAAAGAAACTTGCCGGTGTGGCGGATTTGAAACTGATGTCCGACGGCAAGAGTCTCGAAGAGGTCCTCCAGCTATCTGAGCGCGGCGTTTCCCGCTTTGGCGTCCGGCATCCGGCGCCGCTGCTTGATGCATGGAAGGCTCACCTTGAGCGTTTGGAGCGTGAAAAGTTAACGCCCTCCGCCCCGGTGTTAAGCTAGGGAGCGTTCAAACTATGGCTTCGCATGCCGTGTTACCCAAAGTCTGCATCGCTTTGGGCCTACCCACCGTCGAGAAACTAATTGACCAGGCCGAGAAAGAACTAGCCGCGGGAGAACAGTTTCTCGAATTTCGGCTCGATTACCTGTCCAGGCCAGAGCAAGGCGTGAAAGCCATTGCCCAGTTTCTGGCCAAGCACCCGGAGGCGACGGTCCTGGCCACATGCCGCCGCCACCAGAATCACGGCCGCTACGATGGATTAATCGACGATCAGATTCGCGTGCTCGATGCCGCCATTGACGCGGGTGCCCGGGCGGTGGACGTGGAGATCGAGACCGCCGAGAAAGCGGTCTCTAAGGTGGAACATTTGCGGGCCAAGGCGCAGGTGATCGTAAGCTGGCACAACTACGAGGGCACGCCGCCACTGGAGCCAGTCTTGCGGCGCATGCTGAAGGTGCCCGCCGACGCTTACAAAGTGGTGACCACTGCCAAGAAGCCCAGCGATAGCGCCAAGGTACTGGCACTGCAAAAAGCCCATCCCCGTGTGCCCCTGATTTTGCTGGCCATGGGCGAGAGCGGATTTCCCACGCGAGTACTATGCAACGCGCAGGGGGGCGTGTATACCTATGCCTCTCCCAATGCGGTCGAAGGCACCGCGCCGGGGCAAGTCTGCTCGCGGGTCTTGCGTAATCTCTATCGGATCGACAAGCTGAGCAAGGGCGTGAAGGTGTACGGTGTGGTGGCAGATCCGGTTCGGCATTCTCTCAGTCCTAATGTCCACAACCGGGCCTTCCAGGCGCGGCGGCTGGATTCGGTTTATCTTCCTTTTCTGGTGAAATCGACCCAATTGAAGGATTTTCTGCAGCTCTGCGACAGCCTGCCCGTGCAGGGTTTCAGCGTGACGATTCCGCATAAACAGAGGATCATGCGCTATCTCGACAACGTCGATATCCTCGCGCGCCGCATTGGCGCCGTGAATACCGTGTGGAAGAAGAGCGGCAAATGGCGGGGGACAAACACGGATGCTTCCGCGGTGACCAAGCCGTTGAGCAAGAAGCTGAAGTTGAACAAGAGCAGCCTTTTGATTGTGGGCAATGGAGGGGCGGCCCGGGGGGCGGCCTTTGCGTTAGCCGACGCGGGCGCGAAGGTGTCGATTACGGGCCGCAATCCGGACCGCGTGCGGGCGCTGGCGAAGATGTGCGGGGCCGAGGCGCTCGCGCGGGAAAGCATGAACGGCCACCGTTTCGACGCCCTTGTGCACGCGACGCCGATCGGAATGTGGCCTCACGTGAACGAGTGTTTCTTTGACGGTCAAATCCCTGCGGATCTGGTTTTCGACATGGTCTACAATCCATTGGAGACGGAGTTGGTGCGCCGGGCAAAATCGCAGGGCTGCAGCGTGATTCCCGGCCTGGAGATGTTTCTAACCCAGGCTGCGCAGCAGTTCGAGATTTGGACGGGAGATAGCGCGCCAATCACGGTGATGGAGAAAGCGGCTTTGGAGGCGTTGACAAAATAAATGAAGACGACCCGTCGCGCGATTCTATTAGCGCCCGCGTTATCGGCGGCGCAGACGCCCTCGCAACCAATCTCACAGGCGCCGCCGCCCGCAACGATTGAGCAGGCCCGTGCGACCCTCCAAGCCAATCGAGAGGCGATGGCCAGGGTAAAAGTACCCGCCGACACCGAGCCGGCCTTCACCTTTAAGCCCTAAGGAGCAGCATCCCGCCTTATGCCGATTTCGGGTGACGATCTTTTCTATGCAACGGTAGCGGAACTGAATGCCGCCTGGCGCAAAGGCGAATTTTCCTCGAAGGAATTGACTACCGCTTTTCTGGAGCGTCTTGAGAAAACCGGCGCTGCGTTGAACGCGCTAGCACACAGCCTGCGGAAGGAAGCGTTGGCACAGGCGCAGGAAATGGATGGGGAACGCAAGCGGGAACGCCTCCGCGGGCGCCTGCAAGGAATCCCGTTTGGAGCCAAGGATCTGCTGGCTTGGCCCAATGCGCCTACGACCTGGGGGGCCAAACCCTATGCCTCGCAAAGCTTCGATCAACCGGCGGCGGTCCTCAAGAAATTGAAAGGCACCGGGGCAGTGTTGTTGGGCAAACTGGCAATGGTGGAACTGGCGGGGGGCGGCGGATATCGTTACGCCAAAGCCAGTTATACAGGCCCTGCCTTGAACCCATGGAACCGGGAGTATTGGGCGGGGGGCAGTTCAAGCGGCTCTGGGGCGGCGGTTGCGGCAGGATTGGTTCCTTATGCGCTGGGGAGCGAAACGTCGGGCAGCATTCTGACGCCGGCAGCCTTTTGCGGAGTGACCGGTCTGCGCCCTACTTATGGGATTGTGAGCCGCCAAGGGGCGATGGCCCTAAGTTGGACGCTGGACAAAATCGGACCGCTGGCCCGGAGCGCAGAGGACTGCGGAATCATTCTGGAGGCCATGGCGGGCGGGCCGGGGGGGCGAAGCTTTTATTACGCGCCCCAGTTTGCCAAGCCCTTAGGCGACGTCACAATCGGCTTTGCGCCCGTCGATTGGGAAGAATGGGCCGAGCCCGAGACGCGGGCGGCCTTTGCCGAGGCGCTCGGGGTTTTTCGGTCGCTGGGCGTCCGGGTGAAAGAAGTGGAATTGCCGGACTTCCCTTACGGCGCCCTTACCAGCACCATCATTCAATCGGAAGCCGCCAGCATCTTTGAGGAACTGATCGCAAGCGGAAAGGTAGACGAGCTGGCCGACGAAAAGCAGATTGCCGGTCTGAAGCTAAGCCAAGAGGTATTGGCCAAAGACTACTTGAAGGCGATGCGCGTCCGAACGTTGATCCTGGAAGCGTTCCGCGAGTTCTTCTATGAGTTGGACATGGTGCTGGCGCCAACCCGGACCGCGACGGCGAACCCGATTTCCCAGGCCTTGGACGCAGCTCGGCCCTCGCCTCCGGCCCAGCGAAAACGGGGCCTTGCGCAACATATACCGGCCGGGAACCTGGCGGGGCTGCCCGCCTTGAGCCTGCCCTGCGGTTTTGCGAACGGACTTCCGCTGGGCGTTACGTTAATGGCCCGCCCACACAACGAGAATGCCATTCTCGCGCTGGGCGTCGAATACCAGAGGCGCACGGATTGGCACAAGCGCCGGCCGCGTCCCTAGTGGATGCACCCAGCGTCATCCTGCTGGCGGCTGTTTGCCTGCTGGCGGCATGGACAGATGCCCGCGCGCGGGTGGTTCCGAATTGGCTTACGGCGGGGGCGGTCGTCTCGGGCTTCCTGGTCAACCCGACGCTAGGGGCGGTGTGGGGCCTGCTGGTGGCGCTGGCGCTGACGCTCCCCTTTTTCTTCCTGGGCTACACCGGCGGTGGCGACGTGAAGCTGTTTGCCGCGATTGGGGCGATCCTGGGATGGCAAGCGTTCCTGGTTCTCTATCTGGTTCAAGCCATCTTGGGCGGTCTGGTGGCGGCCGTTGTCTCGCTGCTTTCGCCGCAGACCAAGACGATTCCGCGCGCGGTCGTTGTGGCGGCCGCGGCGGCGATTTTGATCTTAGCCAAGTATCGATAGGGCGGCTTCCAATTCGCCCTTTGTGTGCAGGTCTCCGCTGCGGCCAGTAGCTGCAATGCCGGCTTCATACAGGGCGCGGGCCTCGTCGGTCCGGCCCAGTTGCTCGAGCGTTTGGCCGCCATGATAGTAGGCCGGCCCGTAGGCGGCATCCGCTTGCAGGAGTGCGCGGTATTCCTCGACGGCCCGCTCCAGTTCGCCCGCGTTCTTGTATTCGTTGGCCAGCATATAGCGGAGGCGGCTGTCGGCAGGAGACTGCACGAGGAGGGATTGAATCGTTTCGATGCGAGAAGGCGTGCGATTAGACATTCGTACCCTCATGGTAGCGGCTGCATGCTACCTTCTCAGCTATGGAAAGCGGCCCGATCGAAAGTTGGAAGCTAGCGGGCGGTGGCCCCGAACTCCAGGCGGCGCGGACGGTGCGTGAGAGCATGAGCGAGGTCTCGGAACTAGCCTTACTGAACGACGCCAATCCCTTGGGCTACCTGATTGGCGGGCGGGTGATGCACTTGGTGGACATCGCGGGGGCCATTGCCGCCAGCCGGCACGCCCGGGCGCCCGTTGTGACCGCTAGCGTGGATTACATGAACTTCTTGCACCCGATTCACATAGGGCAATTGGTGATCGTGCGGAGCGCTGTGAATCGGGCCTGGAATACCTCGATGGAGGTGGGCGTCAAGGTGTTTATCGAGGACCTGATGACCGGAGAGGTGAAGCACACGACGTCCGCCTATCTGACGTTCGTCGCGGTGGATGGCAAGGGGTCGAAAGTTCGGGTGCCCGCAATTCTCGCCGAGTCTGACGACGAAAAACGGCGCTTTGAGCAGGCGGGTGAGCGGCGCAAGTTGCGTTTGGAATTGAAGGCTCGCTTTGAAGCGGGCAAGTATTAGTCGATTCCTACTAAACTTCGTCTTCGGCCTTGTAGAGATACTTAATACTCGACTTGAAGACGAGGAGGTTGGGGGCGCCTTCGCGGTTGACCTTTAGCGAGTTCTTGTCGTACCACTCTATGATGCCGCGGAGCACTTCGCCGTCCTTCAGCACGAACACCATGGGCGTCTTTGCGCTCATCTGCTTGATGTAGTAGAAGTTCTCGGCGTTCGTCTGCTCGGGAGGGACCTGCTTCTTCGGAGCACTGGCAGGAGTGGACTTCGCGGAAGTGAACGGCTTTTCGCGCATTTCCGACAGGGGCGCGCGCAGCCCACGACGTACAGGTGTATCCAAGGGTATGCCTCCTACTGAATTATGACAGGTTGAGTATTGTTTAGGAGACGTAGGGTCCTCCCAAAAGGTTCGCGGCGGCGGTCGTTAAATTGCCGCGAGGTCCCGCAGTTCCAGCGCGAAGGCATCCAGGGCAATTCCTTTCTGGATGTTGCGCCGCAACAGCCGCATCATCTCGTCATTGAGTGCAACCGCCCGCCGGAGCCACCGCAAGGAGACGCTACCGGCGATGGCGCGTAATTGCGGCGCGACGTCGAGATTGCGTACGTCGCTGAATCCGTGTCCTAGCAGCAAAATGTCCTCTAGGAGTAGATAGAGAACTTCCAGATAATGCTCCAACTTCTCAGATTTGGACGCAGAAATGGACTCTACATGTTTCAGCCACGTCCCAAACGCGGCACGGCGGCTGGCCACTTCCAGAAGCGCCAGCATCGCGGCGCGGCGTTTGTCATAGGCCTCCAGGTCCCAGGAGAGCGCGGAACCAGGAGAGCCGTTGCCTAGCCGGGCGCGGCGTTCGGCCTGTGTGGCGCCTTTTTGCTCCAGAAAAGCCATAATTTCCTGGTCGGCCAGGCGGTGCAAGGCGACCATAACGGAGCGGGAGCGTATGGTCGGCAAAAGGTCGTAGGGGTTTTCTGCGGTCATGAAGATTAGTAAATGAGGCGGAGGTTCTTCCAAAACCTTCAAAAGGGAATTGGCCGCCTGATCGTTGGCGCGGTCAATTTGGTCGATTAGAAAAACGCGCCGCTTGCCGCGAGACGGCTGCAACCGGGCCTGATCCTTCAGAAGGCGAATCTGCTGGATCGAGATTTGCCGCAAGGGACCGTCGGGGGAGAAGGTAACAAAGTCCGGATGCGAAGAAAGCAGGAAAGGCTCATCGGCCCGCTTCTCGCTGGGCAACTTTTCCCGTTCGGCGATCCATTCGACATTGTGGGCCAGCGATAGATCGTCGTTCTCTATTTTGGCGACGTCGAGCGGGCCAGCTTCCAGAGCCAAGGCGGCGAAGCGGCGCACGAGGGTCGCCTTGCCGACGCCGTGCGGACCCGCCAGCAGCATCGTTTGGGGGATTCGGCCGTTCGCCTGCATCTCTAGCAGGGTCGCGGCGGCTGGCCGGTTGCCAAAGAAGTTATCGATCACGTTTTTCCCAAGCCTTATTCACAATTTCCCAGATTTCCTGGGCGACTCTGGATTCCGAGCGTTCTCCGTCCACGGCGACCACGCGTGCCGCTTGGCTTTCCGCGAGGTGTTCATAGGTTTCGAAAACGCGGCGGTGGAACTCCGCAGCTTCCGCTTCCAGGCGGTCCTTAACCTGGGCCGCGCGACGCCGCGCGCTCACCTCCAGGCTCACGCGCAGGTAGATAGTAAGAGTGGGTTCGGTGCCGCGGCAAGCGATCTCGTGCAGCGTTCGTACCGTGTCCCGTCCCAGGCCGCGGGCGGCGCCCTGGTAGGCAAGAGTGGAATCGGTAAAGCGGTCGGAAATCACCATTTCGCCGCGTTCGAGCGCTGGGCGCACCTGTTCGTCGACGTTTTGTGCGCGATTGGCAAAGTAAAGCAGCAGTTCCGCAGTCGGCGAAAGCGAATGGTTCGCCGGGTTGAGCAGGATATCCCGAATCTGCTGCCCTACCGGCACGCCGCCGGGCTCGCGATTGATCAGATACGCAATGCCCGCCTTGCGCAGGCGCTTCTCCAGATGTCCCAGTTGCGTGGTTTTACCGCTGCCGTCGATGCCTTCCATGCTCAAGAATAGGCCGGCCATTTACTCGGGTTCCCTGCGGCTATCGTCCAAGACGAAATGAAATAGCTTGCGCAAGTCCAGCCACGCTTCGCGCTTGGCCTCGGCGTTGTATTGCCGCAGCAGGTAGGAAGGATGGTAGGTCACCATGACGGGAATGCCGTGCCAACGATGCCAGTTTCCGCGCATCTTGGTGACGCCATCCTTAGTATTCAATAAGGCGCGCGCGGCCGTGGCGCCAAGAGCGCATATGGCCTTCGGGCGAATCGCCATCAACTGGCGGAACAAAAATTGCCCGCAAATTTCCATTTCGTCGGGCTGCGGAGTCCGGTTTTCCGGTGGGCGGCACTTCACCACATTGGCGATGTAGCAAGTCTCGCGTCGCAAAGGCAGGTTATCCTTGGCCGCCGTTCCGTCGATCATTTGCGTCAGAAGCTGGCCGGCGCGGCCGACGAAGGGGAGGCCTTGTTCGTCTTCGTCGGCGCCGGGGCCCTCTCCTACAAAGACCAGACGGGCGGCTTCGTTGCCGGAGCCAAAAACGATTTTCGAACGCTTCTCGCAGAGGCGGCAGCGGCGGCAATCGCCGATGTCCTCGCGGATCTGGGCAAGGGTATCGCCTTCGGGAGCAAGAGTGGGCAAGGGAAGAATCATAGGTGGCGGCGAGAGTGCTGGCGAACGCGCAGGTGCTGCTACGGCCGGGCTAGCGGACGTTTGCGCCGGCGAAGCGCCCATCCCCTGCCAGTTGGGGGGAGGAACCCGGAAATCCTTGATTCCCAGGTCGGAGAAATACTCGAGATATTGACGCAGGAGCTCCGGTGACATCGCGCTAGGACTGGCTCCGCTCAAGGCCCGCTATCTCGTCCAGAATCCGATCCGCGATGGCGCGCTTGCCGGCTTTCGCCACGGCGACCTCCCGGCCATCGCGCAGGTAGAGCGTGACAGCATTTTCGTCCGCACCAAATCCGATCCCGGCGGCGCTTACATCGTTAGCCACGATCATGTCGCAATTTTTGGCTTCCAGCTTCCGCTTGGCCTCTCTTGCGAGATGGTGCGTCTCAGCGGCAAAGCCCACGACGACGCGTCCTTCCTTGGCGCGGCCTACCTCGGCGAGAATGTCGGCGGTGGCTTCGAGCGCAAGCGTCAGATTGGCGGCGGACTTCTTGATTTTCTGGTGGGAAACGGCCACGGGCGTGTAATCCGCCACGGCGGCGACCCCGATGAATACATGCGATTGCCCGATCTCGGTGCGCACCGCCGAGAGCATCTCCGCCGCAGTGCGCACGGAGATGCGGCGAACCCTCTTGGGTACGGCTAGCGAGACCGGTCCGCTGACCAGCGTGACCTCGGCGCCCCGCACGGCGGCGGCCTCCGCCAACGCGTAACCCATTTTCCCCGACGATCGATTGGTGATGACGCGAACGGGATCGATCGGTTCTTCCGTGGGGCCAGCTGTGATTAGGACTCTTTTGCCGTCAAAATCCCGCTTGCCGCTCAGCATCGTCAGGACCGCGTCCGCGATCTCAGCCGGTTCCGCCATTCTGCCAGCCCCAACCATGCCGCAGGCCAAATCGCCGGAGCCCGGCCCCACCAGGCGCACCCCATCGTTCCGCAGCTGCGCTACATTCCGCTGGACGGCCGCTTGTTCCCACATATTCGTATTCATCGCCGGGGCCAACAACACGGGCCCCGTGAAGGCCAGGTAAAGTGTGGAAAGGAAATCGTCGGCTTGTCCGTGAGCGAATTTAGCGATGAGGTCTGCGGTGGCGGGCGCGACCAGCAAGAGGTCGTTATTCAGTGCCACTTGGATGTGCTCGATGGCGCTGGATAGTACCTCTGAGGAATCCGCCCGCGCGGCAAAAAGGTTGGTGATCACCTTTTGATTGCTCAAGGAGGCTAGAGTCAGCGGCGCAATGAACTCTGTGGCCGACTTCGTCATCACGGGCTGCACTTGGAGGCCATGCTGGACCAGCAGCCTGGTCAGTTCGGCGGACTTATATGCGGCAATGCCGCCGCCGATGCCGAGAATTACTCGCTGGGCGGCCATAGGGGGAGAGTTTGACTATTCTTCGACTGCTTCCACGACGGGAGGTTCAGCCCCCACGATGTGATACTGCACCAACCCGCGGCGCGTTTCTTCCATCGCCACCACGGTGGGCTTGCGGGAAATCGTGGGCAGGAACGAACGTTGGCCAGCCTGCAATTGGCGGGCCCGCTTCGCGCTGACGATAATGAACCGGTAAGTGGACAATTCCGGATCGTCCGGAATAATGAAGTTCGAATTCACGCGCGGAGCCATTTTGCTTTCCATGATCATCTTTTAGTATCGCTTGTTCTTACTCGAGGTTCAACGACTGCTCCCGGATGCGCTCGATCTCCGTCTTGATGCCGAGGCCCAATTCCGTTACCTGCAGCCCGAGATCGCCCGAATTATTCGCCTTCGAGAGGATCGTATTGGCTTCGCGGTTCATCTCCTGCAGCAGGAAATCCACCTTCTTGCCCGTTTCAGCCTTGCCGTCCAGCAAGGTTTCTAAATGCTGGCAATGCGTCAATAGGCGCGTGATCTCCTCTTCGATGTCGCCCCGATCGGCCAAGTAAGCGGCCTCTTGGGCTAAGCGCACGGGATCGATGCCGGCCGCGCCCAGCAGTTCGGCGATCTTCTCCTGAATTTTTTCTTTTAGCGCAGGCAGGATCTGCCCGCGGCAGGACCGGACCGCCAAAGCTTTGCTGCGAATACTCGCGTTATAGAGGCGCAATTGCTCGCCCAGGGCCAAGCCCTCCCGTTCGCGCTGCGCGTTCCATTCCGTCAACGCTTCCTCGAGCGTGCCCAGCAGCAACGCCTGGAACTCGGCGGGGAGATCCTGCTCCCGCGCCTCCACCATGAGCCCGGGTAGAGATAATGCCTTATTCAAATCCGGCTGCCCCATGCCGGGAAACTCCTGGAAAAGGGCCTGGTAGGAATGAAGGAGATCGCGATTGACCTCAAAGGCCGCCCCGCCCTCCTGCCGCGTGAAATTCACCCGCAAATCGACATGGCCCCGGTTGGCATGCTGCTTCACGAGATTCCGCATGGCGCCTTCAAACTCGTCGAAAAAGGAACTCATATGGAAGTGGAGATCCAGCCCGCGATGGTTGACGCTCTTGATCGAGACGCTTAGTTCTCCCGCCAGGGGCGCTTCGGAACGCGTCCGGCGAATGCGGGCAAAGCCCGTCATGCTGCGAAGACTCATGAGTAATTCAGGGTATCCGATTCCTGAAATTGCAGCTCATGCAGGCGCGCGTAGAGTCCGCCCTGGGCTAATAGGTCTTCGTGCCGGCCCTGTTCAGCCAAGGTCCCGTGATCGAGCACCAAAATGCGGTGGGCGCGCCGGATCGTGGACAGACGGTGCGCGATCACAATCACGGTCCGGTCCGCCATCAGGTTTGCCAGCGCTTTCTGCACCAGTGTTTCGCTCTCGGTGTCCAGGTGCGAGGTGGCTTCATCCAAAACGAGAATGGGCGAATTAGAGAGCACCGCCCGCGCGATGCTGAGCCTTTGCCTTTGGCCGCCGCTGAGTTTGAAGCCCCGCTCGCCGATCCGGGTTGCATAGCCATCGGGCAATTTGCGGATGAAGTCGTCGGCCAGAGCGGCTGTCGCCGCCTCAACGATTTCCGCCTCCGTCGCCTCTGGACGTCCATAGCGGATGTTGTTGGCAATGGTGTCGTCAAACAGGAAGGTATCCTGCGCCACGATGGCGATTTGGCGCCGTAAACTGGCCAGGTCGAATTCCCGGTAGTCTTTGCCGTCCAAGGTGATGCGGCCCGCGGAGGGATCGTAGAAACGCAGCACCAACGAAGCAATCGTGCTCTTGCCCGCGCCACTTGGGCCGGCCAGCGCCACCACCTCACCCCGCGACACCTCAAAGGAGATGCCCTTCAAGATGTCGGCCTGGCGCTCCGGATTGGTGGGATAACGAAAGCGCACATTTTCAAAGGCCAGCTTCTGCCGAAAGAGCGCCGCAGGTGCGCCGGGAACGCTGCGCACCGCCGGTTCCCGGTCCAGGTATTCGAAGACGCGCTGGGCCGAACCGGCCGCCTGTTGGAAGATATTGTGGATTCCCGTCAGCCGCTTCACCGGCTCATACAGCATGAGGAGGGCAATCACGAAACTGGTGAATTCGCCCGCGGTCAAGCCTCCGGCCTTGATCTGGGTGCGGGCGTAGGCCAGCAGACCGACGATCGTCAGCGCGCCCAGGAACTCGATGATCGGCGAGGGAAGCGCCTGTTGCGCCACGTAGCGAAGGCTGGACTTACGCAAGCTGGCCGCCGCCTCCCGGAACTTGGCGCTTTCGATGGACTCCGAGCCAAAGCCGCGCACGACGGCGTGTCCGCTGATGGCCTCTTGTAGAACGTGGGTCAATTGGGCCGCGTCGTCCTGCGCGCTGCGCGTCGAGCGTCGGATTCTCCGGCCCAGCCGCGCCGTTGGCACCAACACGAAGGGCACCACGGTTAGCGCAATCAACGCGAGCTTCCAATCCTGATCCAGCAAAACCGCTAGCAGACCGATCGCGGAAAAACTCTGCCGCAACCAATCCGCCAACATGTGAGAGGCCGCCACCTGGATCCTTTCGATATCGCTCATGATGGAGGACATCAAACGGCCGGTGGAAGTCGATTCAAAAAAGCCCGCGTCCTGCCGGAGTACATGGTCGAAAACCCGCTGGCGGAGGTCTGTGATGGTGGAGAAGCCCACGTGGTTGATCAGGTAATTGCCGAAGTAATCGCAGACGCCTTTCAAGGCAAAGACGCCCAGGATAGCGAAGGCAACCATGGTCCAGACGTTGTGGATGGCATCGGGAAAGAAGCTATCGAGATAAAGGGGCCGGTCCAAAACGGGGATCCGCGTCAGTTCGACGCGCGCGTCCTCGGAAGCCGGATTTAGGACGCGGTCGATGAGCGGCTTGATGAGCAGGGCCATTAAGCCTTGCGAAAGCCCCACGATCGCCATTAGCAAGGTGGCAAGGCAAAGTGAAGGCCAGTAATGCAGGCCCAGCCGGAGGACGCGTCTCATCGGCTTGGAACCTTCACGCGCGCTATGGCCTCTACCACTTGGGCCGTGGGGATTGAGGCCATCGATCCGCTTTGGTCCGCGGCCCGCACTACTTCGCCCGCCGTCCGCCAAGGTGCCCACACCGCCGGCTCGGATGGCCCGAAAAGCACTACAGAGGGAACGCCAAAGGCCGCCGCCATGTGGGCCGGTCCGCTGTCGTTACCCACAAAGAGCTCCGCCGGGGCTAGCAAGCCCTTCGATTTACCGAGATCGGTGGAAATCTCCACGTGCCAGGGCTTAAACGGAGCCGGGTCGTCACCCGGCCCGCCTACGAATATGGGCGTCAGGTGCAGGACCCGATGGATGAACTCCGCCACTTCCAGGAAACGCGCCGCGGGCCAAGATTTATCGGGCGCGCTCGCATAAGGGTGTAGTACCGCGTAAGAATCCTGCTTCCAGCGTTTGCTGGCGAAGAGCCGCGCTCGAGGAATCTGCGTGTGCGGAACGCCCAGGTGAAACATAGCTGAAGCCGCGTGCTCGGCCGTATGGACGGTTCGGTCTTCGCCGAGAATCTCCTGCGCCCTGGGAATGCGCACGTTGTAGGCGAGCGAATACCGGAAGTGCGCAAATCCCGCACGCCAGCGTGCCAGCGAGCCGGTAGTCAGCCAAAGGCTCCGCGTTCCGCCGTGCAGGTTTAGAGTCAACTCCGGCCTCCAGCGGCGCAGCAGACCCACCTCCGGCATGATGATATCCGCCACATCGGGATTCTCCTCGAAAAGGGGCACAAACCGGCCCTCGACCGTCACCCCGACCCGCAGGTCCGGGCGATGCGACTTCAAAAGATGAATTGCCGGGGTGCAAAGAACGCAGTCTCCGAGCGAGCGCAGCCGGACGATGGCGACGCGTGCACCCTCGGGCAGGCGTTCCAATACCGCGGGCATGGGCGGCTATTCTTCGACCTTCGCCTCGTCCACCAGCATGACGGGGATGTCGTCGCGAATGGGATACACACGCTTGCAGCTCAAGCATTTCAGGCCGGAGCCATCCTGCTTCAGCTCCAACTCGCCCTTGCAGGCGGGGCAAATCAATATGTCGAGAAGTTCTTGACTAATGGCCATCGAAAAAGAAATCCAACACCAGTATGCCGTATCTGTCGAAATCGTCTCTCCTTGCGCGACAAACTGTCGGAGCGATTCACTCATGAACCAAGCATTCCTCAAACTTGCGGCCACCCTGGCCTTCACCGCCGCGGCGTCCTTCGCGGAGCAATTTACGATTTTTGTCTACGAATCCAAGGCCGACTTCGCAGCGCGCACGGATCCTGCCAAGGCCGCGGCCTACTGGAAGAGCTATAGCGACTTTGGCGCGCAGCTGGCCAAAGCCGGTATCCTGCGCGGTGGCGCGGCGCTCCAACCGAGAGCGGCCGCCAAGACCATTACCGCGGGAAAACCTCGCCAGAATGGCGCCTACGCCCGGGCGGCGCAAGACTTAGGCGGGTTCTTCCTCATTGAGGTCGAAAGTATGGATAAAGCCCTCGAATGGGCCGCCAAAGTCCCGGCCTCCCAGTCGGGGGCGGTGGAGGTGCGGCCCGCCATTCCGAATCCCGATATGAAGTAGCCCGTTACCAGCGCGGGCTGCGCGCCAGCAACTTTTCGGTGTCCACGGCCGAGGCGGGTAGCGTGAAGTAGAAGCCTTGGGCCAAGTGGCATTTCAATTCGCGCAGGACGGCTACTTGTTCCAGTGTCTCCACCCCTTCGGCCACCACCAGCATGTTGTGGATCTCGGCCTCGGCGATGATGTCGCGCACCTTCTCGCGGTTGCGGCCCGTCGACAGGCCGCGCACCAGGCTTGCGTCCAACTTCACGCGATCCACGGGCAGCTCGTCGAAATTTCGAAGCGTCTCGGCCGATTCGCAGTAATCGTCCAAACTCAGTTGCACGCGCAGGCGGCCCAGGTTAACCGCCCAGTCCGGGCCGCCTTCCGAGTTGTGGAGGGCCCGTTCCTTCATTTCAACCCGCAGGAGGCGAGGGCTGATCTCGCTCTGGTCCAGAATCTCGGTCAGCTTTGCCGTCGATTCGGCCTGTGCAAAATGATTGCGGGAAAGGTTAACCGTCAAAACCAGCGGCTCTACGCGGCGGAATTTCTCGTTTATGGCAATGGCTTTGGCACAGGCTTCACGCAGGACCCAGCGGTCGATTTCGAGAATCTGGCCGGATTCCTCGGCCTCGCTTAGAAAGTCGCCGGGCGTCAACAATCCTCGCTGCGGATGCTGCCAACGGACCAGGGCTTCGATGCCGGCGATCTCGCCCGTGTCGAGCTTGATGATGGGGTGATAAAAGACCCGGAACTCTTCGCGTTGCAGCCCAAGGCGCAATTCGTCGCCCAAAGGCGAGGCGCTGAGAGTGGCTGCCTCGACGCCCGCTTTCGAGGCGGCCATTGCGCGGCTGGCGGCTTGCAAAAGTGTCTCGCCGGATTCAGAAGCCGATGTTGAGGCGGCAAAGCCGAGATTGGCCCGGAAACGTACGGTCTTGCCGGCGTAGAAGTAGGGCTTGCCTAGGCGGTATTCGACATGCTCGGTGAATTCCCTTTGGGTCTCCGTCCGGTCCTCCGGCAACATGGCGACAAATTCGTCGCTGCCATGCCGCGCCAGGAAGCCCCCGTTGGGTATGCACTCCGAGATTCGGCGGGCTGCTTCGGCCAGGGCGCGATCTCCGCCCCGCGCTCCCAGTTCGGCATTGATAGCGCCGAAGCCGGCCAGATCGAGGAAGGCCACGGTAAAGGCGGGCCGCCGTGCCGAAAGCATTCCGTTCACGCGATCCAGAAATAGCGCGCGATTGGCCAATCCGGTCAGCGAATCGTGAAAGGCCTCAAACAGCAGTTGCTCTTCGGAGTTCTTCTGTTCGTGAATATCGGTCTGCAAACCGACTAGCCTTAACGCCTGGCCCTCGGCGTTGCGGGCCGCCATCGCCCGGGTCAACATCCACCGGTATTCGCCGCTCTTGGAGCGGATCCGGTACTCGGCCTCCAGGTGTTCGGACTGTCCACGCAGGTGCTGGCCTATCTTCTGCTTTAGGTTTGGCAGGTCCGCTTCGTGCACCATCCTGTGCCATTCTTCGAGGTCCCCGCAAATCTCGTTTTCGCTATATCCGAGCATTTCTTTCCAGCGAGGCGAAAAATAGACTTCGTCCGTCCGCAGGTTCCAATCCCACAAGCCGTCGCTATTTCCAATCGCGTTGAGCGCGCGCGCGGTCTCTCCCGCCTGAAACGTCTCTACCGCTTTCTTCTTTTCTGTTACGTCGCGGCACACGGCGACGGCGCCGTTTCGCCTGCCCGCAGCGTCGGAGGTAGCGGTGATGGAGGCGTCCTGCACGATCTCCCGTCCCGACGGCGTGTAGCTGGAAATCTCGCCCCTCCAGAAGCCGCTTTCGTCCAGCGATTGCTGGATGTACGGCCGCCCCGGCACCTGTAGCCATTCAGGCAGCAACTCGCCGAACGATTTGCCTTTGGCTTGCCCGGCGCCGATCCCGTAAAGATCCTCCGCCGCGCGGTTCATCCAAATCACGCGATGCTCGTCATCGAAGGTCACAATCACGTCCTGTACCGCATTCAAAAACCATTCCGGCGACGCCGTGTGATTTTCGGCATAGGCCGCGCGGGGGCGCGCATTTAGAACCATCAGTTGGGAACCGTCGACCAGGTTCAGGACACCCTCCATTTCCCGCACAGTGCCATCGGCGCCGCGGGCTGCAAACGCGGTGTCCGCCTGACGTAGCTCAGACAAAGGCCATTCCTCGGGAACCTTTCCGCCCGTTTCCAGGTCCAGCCATTGCTTGGCGGCGGCGTTGGAGTATTCCACCGTCGTGTCCGGAGTCAGGATCGCCAGGATCTCCGAGGCATGTTCGGCCAAAGCCCGAAACTCCGCCTCTCGGCTCTGGGGCACTTTGCCCTTCGCCACCCTATCCATCCAATCGCCGCCAGGCGCTTCCTGGCTTGGCGTTTCTTCGCCCTGCGCCGGCGGTTCCGCCAGCAGGTGCAGTCGCCTACGGTCGTCAAGTTCCGCTGTCCAAATCGTCAGTTTGCGCTTGGGCTGAGGGCCAAGCGCCACCTCCCTCAATTGGAGGCCTGGCTGCGCCGCTTCCCCATCGATCGTCACAAAAGGCGTCGCTCGGCCTAGAAGCGCGGACGCGGGCACGCCCGTGAGCCGTTCCGCCGCCGGGTTCCAATCGAGCAGGATACCCGTCTCCCCGCTGATGGCCGCGGCCAGAGGCCACCGGTCCAAAAACCCGCGCGCGAAGAGGCTTTCTTTGCGCGGCTCTTCCGTCGCCTTCAGGTAGCCAAGCCAATGGGCCACCTCGTTGCGAGGTCCAAAAATCGGTTTCATCCGCAATTGGGCCTCTAACGCGTTCTTGTCCTTCCGATGCAAGGGCAGCGGCACCCGGAAGGACTTTTCCGTCGCCATTCCTTTTCTAAGCTGCGCCTCGGCCCCTTGCCGCGCGCCCCGTTCCACCAGCTCGCCCAATTCTTTCCCAACTAAGTCCTCGGCTCGCATTTCCGCCAGCCGCGCCAGAGTCTCGTTTACGTACCGGATCCTGGCGCGCGCGCCGTTTTCGGACTGCACCGGGTCGGCAACGAATAAGGCTTCCTCTAGGTTGGCCAGCGCCATTTCCCAAAGTTCATATCGCGCTTCTGGCGGCGGACTAGCCTCAGACGCCGCGGGTGCAAGCAAGCTTAACGACGGCGCCACGTCGCCCTTCCGCACCGTCGTCGGCGGCATGTGGGGCGGACGTCTCCAGGCCCGCAACGCAACAATTCCGAACAAAATAGCGCTTAATCCGCCGCCGCCTATCAGAATCCGTTCGGCTTCCTGCCGGCCGGCTTGCCGTACAGGAAAATCCGGCCAGAGGCGCATTTGCCACTTCGAACCGAAGACTTCAATGTCGTCCTTGGTTTCCAGATCGGAGGCGTCGTTCTTGGTCTCGCCCCTTTCATATAAGGTCTGATATCCCTCGACAATCTGCATCGAGTAGCCCGACGGGATGCTTTTCTCAAATACGCGATCCATCAAAATCTGCAGATGAAATACGCCCATCACCGCACCGCTGACGGTATTTTTTGCCGTCGTCGGCGCGTAGGCCGCGAACGCCTTGCCGCGATTTGGGAGCGGAATGGCGTCGCTTACCTGCACCCGGTTCTCAGAGACCATCTTCGCCAGCATGGGTCCCCGCGCAACTTGGATCATCGCGTGCATTCGTTGCAGCGTAGACAGGTAAATCGAAGGCTGCGCCGTTCGGACTGTCTCCTCCAACGGCCCAGCCGCTTCCGGGCCCTGGCCCGCACTACTGTTCCTGCCGACCCAGGCCACGGCCAGCAGCCCGGGATTCTCGCCCAAGACCTTGTGCGCCTCCAGGTCCCATCCCCCGCCATAGCCGCGCTGGGCCAGCTCTCCAAGAGATCGAAGCTGTCTTTCCATTTCGGCTTTGGCTTCGTCCTGGAATTGCCGCGCCACGCCAGCCATGCGCATTTCGGCCTGGTCCACCGCCCGGGCACGGGTCGCATTAGACCACACGAGCGTAACGCCCCCGATCAACGCCGGCACGGCTAACCACCACCAAGATCCGCGGGTCCAGAAGGCTCTCATACTCGCTGTGTCCTTGCGCCGGTCAGAGGATTGCGTTCACCGACGCCTTGATTGTATTCTTCCAGCACAACTTTGGTATATGGTGAGTCCTTCCTATTCCTCCGGTACTGCCGATAGCGCAGTTCCAAAGAGGCGGCCTGGTACTGAACTCGGCTATTTAATGTGGACGAAGCTTCTGTTAAGCTGTGTATAGTGATGAAGTCTATCTTCCCGCAGGCCCTCGCCTGCCCCCGCCCCTCGGCCCTCTCCGGCCGACTTCGTTAAGCGCATGTTTCCGAACAACCGAGGACCTTTCCGCCGCTTACCGAAGATTCGTGAAAATGTTAACGAAGCCATCCGTGTAAAAGAAGTGCGTGCAGTGTTCCCCGACGGCTATGTCGAGGTGATGCCCACGCCCGCCGCCATCCGCAAGGCCCAGGAATTGGGGCTGGACCTGATCCTGGTTTCCCCCACCGCCGAGCCTCCGGTCGCCAAAGCCATGGACTACGGCCAGTGGCAATACGAGCAAAAAAAGAAGACCCACGACGCCCGCAAAAAGCAGCACGTCATTCAGGTGAAGGAACTGAAGTTCCGTCCCAACACCGACGACCACGACTATGAGTTCAAGAAGAACCACGCCATTCGATTCCTCCAGGAAGGCAATCGCGTGAAGGCCGTCGTTCAGTTCCGGGGACGTGAAATCGCCCACTCGGATCTTGGCAAGAAACTGCTGGTTCGTTTTGCCAACGACATTAAAGAATTTGGCACGATGGAAGCCCTGCCCAAGCAGGAAGGGCGCAACGCCCACATCATTATTAGCCCGGTCAAGCAACAGCCGGTTAAGAAGGAGAAGCCGACGACTCCGCCGCCGCCCCCTCCTCCCGCCGCTGCCGCTCAGTAACGGCTGCTTCTTAGTAACGGCTTCTTCTTAGTAAAAGAGGTACTTCCTCCACTGCTCGTCGCTTCTTGCCAGCAAGCGCATTAAGTGCCGTGAGGTATGCAGGCTAAATGGCTTGGGCGGACGTTGCAGCTTGAAGTTCGCCTCGTCGGGCGTGCGATTTCCTTTGCGATTGTTGCAAGGATGACAGCAAGCCACCAGGTTCTCCCAGCTCGTGCCGCCGCCCCGGCTGCGCGGCATTACGTGATCCAGCGTCAGCTCCGAGGCGGGCAAAACCTTTTGACAGTATTGGCAGGTGTAGCGGTCCCGCATCAGGATGTTCTTGCGCGACAAGGCCCTGGTCTGATGGGGAATGCGGCGGTAGTCATGCAGCCGGATCACGCTCGGCAGGCGCAGATTATGCCGCGAGGACTGAACGTGAAGGGAAGAGTGTTCTTCGGCGCTCGCCACCCCCTTCAGGATCAGAACCAGTGCCCGCCGTGCGGCACAGACATTGATGGGCTCGAAGCTCGCGTTCAGCACCAGGACGGGCCGATGTAGCCGGTCTTTCGCGTGCCGCTCCCCCAGGGCTCGTTCTGTTTGCGAACGGTCGGTCAAGGGGCGATCGGTATGGTGATTTTCGGTCATCGAAAAATTCCTCGTCAATTCGGCGCTTGTCAATTCGGCAATCCAGGAAACTGCGGTACCGCGATGGCGGCTTCTGGTCCTGCTCCCACCCGGCGGTCGGCCCGGGCCAAAGCAAGGACGGCAACATAATTCGCGCCCGCGCCTTTTAGGGCGGTGGCGCAGGCATTGGCGGTGGCGCCGGTGGTGAGTACATCGTCCACCAGCAGGATTTTTTGGTTCCGGACCAACTCGGGCCGGCCTACGGAAAAAGCGTCTCGGACATTAAGGCGGCGCTGCGTTCCCCGCAAGCTGGACTGGGCCGGGGTACGCTTCACCTTGCGCAGAGCGTTCACTACGGGCAGCCCGGTCGCTCGTCCAATCTGTGCGGCCAGCAACGCGGACTGATTGAAACCCCGGGTGATGCGCTTGGTCCAATGCAACGGCGTGGGAACCAGACAATCGAACTCGGCTTCCGGCGGCAGGCCGGCCCGCAGGAATCGCCCTAGCATCCCGTCCAGTTCCCGCATCGGGTGAAATTTGTAGAGATGAATCAACTCACGCAGCCGGCCCTCATAGGCGCCGGCGCAATACAGCGCGTCAAACGCGGTTAGTCCGCCACGGCACAGCCGGCACCGGCCGAGGTCGTCCAGAGCCGAAGCCGAAAAGAATGGAGCATGGCACTGAACGCAAAAACTGTCGGCGCTAAGGGGTTGAGGGGGGAGACTGCAGGAAGGACAAATGGGAAGGCGAGGGAATCCAGATAAGCGGGCATCACATACGCGGCATACGTCGGGAAACGTAAACGCAAGTGCGCCCGCGGCGGCATTTGTGGCTATATCATGCGCCGCCGTGAGTCCGCCCCTAGGCGCCCTGCTGAGCCGGGCGGCGAGAGGCAAAATGGCATCTATGAGATCGCGAGCGATGTTGGCCGCGAAGATGCACCTCCTCGAAGCTATGATTGTATCGCAAGTATGATTCCCGAGAAAGGCTCCGGCGACCCGCTCGTTAACGACGCACACCCTAGCGGCGAAGACGACGAGCAGCGCCGCCGTCTGGAGACCCTCGGCCGCCTGGCGGGCCACCTTGTCCACGACTTCAATAATCTCCTTATGGTTATCGAGGGTTATACCCGGCTTTTGCTCGAGGATG
This sequence comes from uncultured Bryobacter sp., assembly GCA_964387685.1. Classification (GTDB taxonomy): domain Bacteria; phylum Acidobacteriota; class Terriglobia; order Bryobacterales; family Bryobacteraceae; genus Bryobacter. The sequence goes on along the minus strand of CAYLXK010000003.1, from coordinate 34,569 downwards.
GCTCCCTTTCGCCCGCTGCCACGGAAAACACTCTCGAGATTCTGCGCGCCACCGAACGCGCCGCCGCCCTTTCCCGCCAAATCCTCGCTTTCAGCCGCAAAAAGCCCCAAACGGTCCTTCCCCTTGATGTCCACGCCGAGCTCCGCCGTATGCGTTCCATGATGTCCCGGCTCCTAGGGGAAACCGTCGCCTTGGACTACGATCTCCAGGCGGAATTCTGCATTCTGCTCGCTGCCCCCGGCGAACTGGAGCAGGTCCTGCTCAACCTCATTGTGAACGCGCGCGATGCAATGCCGGTTGGCGGCCGAATCGTGGTGCGCACTCGTCAGGCCGGCGACCGTTCGTTCCTCGAAGTGCACGATACTGGCGGCGGCGTCCCGGCCAGCCTGCAATCGAAAATCTTTGAACCGTATTTCACTACCAAGGCTCCCGGCAGAGGAAGCGGCATCGGCCTCGCCCAGGTCCGCAACACCGTTGAAGCCTGGGGAGCTGCGATTGAACTGAAGAGCGTGGAAGGGCAAGGCTCGGAGTTCACCGTGCACTGGCCGACGCCCAACCTGCAATCCTCTCCCCCCTCCCCCATTGCGGTGCCGGTGATCTTGCTGGTCGAAGATGAGGCCGGTATTCGCACCCTCATCCGCCGGGTCCTCGAGCAGCGCGGCTATGTGGTCCGTGAGGCCGCCACCGAAAGCGTCGCCTTGCAACTAGCTCGCTCCGAAGTCTGCATCGATCTTTTGATTACCGATCTCGAACTGCCCGGCGGCGATGGCCGCCGGCTAGCATCCCTGGTCCGCCAATCCCATCCGGCCGCGCAAACCCTTTACATTTCGGGATACGATTTAAGTCCTGGTGAAAAATCTGAAATATTTTTGCAAAAGCCCTTTGTACCAAATACTCTAGTACTGACAGTACAGCATTTGCTGAAAAGCGATAGAACCTAAGGTACTCTGTAAAGAAGCATGGTCATTCTGGCGATGAGATACCCAGAGAGATCGATCATGGCTGCACAATTGTTCGACCGGGAATCCGCGTTGGCGCGAGTAGGAGACGACGTCGAGTTGCTCTCCGAACTCGCTAAAATTTTCCTCGACGATTACCCGAACAACTTGAAAGCCATTGAAAGAGCCCTCGCGGTTGGAGATTCCAGTTCGTTAGAGCGCGCGGCGCACTCTCTGAAGGGTGCGGTGGCTAACTTTGGGGCCGAAGACGTCGTCCGAGAGGCCTTTGAGTTGGAACGCAAGGGCCGTTCCGGTGACCTCTCCCACGCCAACGATAACCTGCAGCGTTTGAATCTAGTCCTCGAACAACTCGAGCACGAACTTCGTCCCCTTACCGCCTGCTAGTCCCCCTAGTCCACTCTCCTCGGCCTCGCCTTAGAATCCATTTCACTTCGCCTGAAGAAGCCGTCACAATAATGAGCGAAATGGGTAGTTTGAATGCTCTGTTAAACTGAGGTTCGCCCCACAAAACAATATGGATGAGCATTTACTTCGGGACATCGTTTGCGCGCACAGTCCAGACTCCGACGACGCCTACATGTTCTATGCCTTGGCTACGAAAAAGGTGCGGAGCCAACTCGTCAACTTCGTTCACAAACTGGACGATATCCAGACTTTGAATGCCAAGGCCATGAATGGTGAGTACGATCTTACCGCTATCTCTTACCATGCCTACCCCTACGTGCATGATAAGTACCAGTTGATGGCCTCGGGCTCGAGCGTCGGCGACGGTTACGGCCCAATGGTCGTGGCTCAGACTCCCCTTGCCCCCGAAGACCTAAAGGGGAAGCGCATCGCCGTGCCCGGCAAAATGACCACGGCGTATCTTTCGATGCGCCTCTTTGAGCCGGATTTCGAAGCGGTCGTTGTTCCTTTTGACCAGATTCTCGATGCGGTCACTTCGAAAAACGCCGACGCGGGTCTGGTGATCCATGAGGCCCAGTTAACTTATGGCCGCGGCGGCTTCCATAAGATCATCGATCTCGGTGCGTGGTGGAAAAAAGTCCACGGGCTGCCCTTGCCGCTGGGCGCCAATGCCATACTGCGCAGCCTACCGCCCGAAATCAAGGCCGAGTGCTGCCGCCTGATGCGCGACAGCATTCGCCATGCCCTCGACCACCAGGAGGAAGCGCTGAATTACGCCATGCAGTTTGCCCGCGATATGGAGCAACCTCTCGCCGAGAAATTCGTCGGAATGTATGTGAATCACTACACCGAGGACTGCGGGGATCTAGTGCCGAAGGCGGCGCAGAAGCTGCTCGATCTCGGTTTCGAGCGAGGATTGATCCCCCATCGTGTGGAACTGGAATTTGTCCGCTAGAGCCCTAGCTATCTTTTTGGCGGCGTCCCTCGAGCCGTCCCGGATCTTTTCCCAAGAAGCGCCGGACCCACGCCAGTTGGACCCGGACCCCGCGGTTCGCCTGGCGGCCGTTGCAGCGCTGATCGATACGGGCGGCGGGCGCAGTGCGGAGATGCTCCGCACCAGTTGCCGCGACGGCTCCGGCGAAATCCAACGTCTAGCCATCGCTGGCCTCGTCAACTTCTACATTCCCGGTTACGTGAAAAAGGGCGTTCACGCCCGTCTGAACAAACTCAGCGACAAAATCATGCGCAATTCCGGCGAGGTGGCGATCGATCCCTGGATTCAAATTCGGGAAGCGGACGGCGACGCGATTCTAGGCGCGTTTCGAGATCCCAAGTCGCCCGAGGCCAAATTGGAAGCCGCCCGCGCTTTGGGTACTCTGCGCTTCCGCAAGGCGCTGCCGGACCTCTATCCTCTTCTCAAATCCAAAGACGACGCTCTCATGCTCGCCGCTCTCCGCGCCATCGAAAACTCGGGAGAAAAGGCCGCTGCCCAAGAGACGGTCTTTTTGCTTCGGGACTTGAATAATCGCATTCAACTCGCCGCCGTTTCCATTAACGGCCTCGCCCGCAATGAGGGCGCCTTGGCCGACTTGGCTGAGGTCTTTGCCCGCAATCGTTCCGCAAAAAGCCGCGCCGCCGCCCTCGAAGCCATTGCCATGATTGGCAGCCCGGAATCCGAAGGCCTCTTCCGGCAAAATCTGGATGACAAAGATCCAGCCGTCCGGGGCTACGCCGCCGAGGGCCTGGGGCGAATCGGCGCTCGGGAGCAGCAGCCAGTGATCGAGGCGCGCTGGCAGGAAGAATCTGCAATGCGAGCCCGCCTTGGCCAAGCTTTCGCTTTGGTTCAAATGGGCAATCGGGAAGAAGCCGAGGCCAGCCCCCTTACCTATCTCTTCAACACCCTAAACTCCGCATTCTGGAATGGCGTTGCCCGGGCCTACCTACAGGAGCTTGCCCGTCATGACGACATCCGCAGTCTGCTACGCGCCAAAATCGCTGAAGCCACCAGCGCCGAAAAGATCGGCCTCGCGGCGATTCTCGCTAAAGAGGGAACTCGCGACGATCTTGCCGCACTGGAAGCCTTGGCCCATGACAAGGATCCCAACGTAGCCCAGGAAGGAATAAAGGCAACCAAGACGCTGGGCGCCCGGTTGCCTTAGATTCTTTGGGGGTCTGGAGAAAAGCCTTACTTGGCTTTCTTCTGTTTCTGCTGACCGACGCGAACTTTGAATTGCTTGGCTTGCGCCTCGGCATAGCCCTTCCAGTCGAAACGCTTGGCGGCGTCCGACAGATAGGCGGCGACGTCGGCATCCTTGGGCAGGACGGCCATGATGCTGGCCGTTTGAATGCCATCGGGATGCGTGATCCGATAGCGCTTTACATTCGGGATTGCCATAACTTTTCGATTATAACAATTTCCGCAGCGCCGCTTCCAGTGTCGGGTGCCGAAACGAATAACCCGCTTTTTCCAACACGGCCGGTTCCACTCGCTGACTATCCAGAATGATAGCCGCCATCTCCCCAAACAGGGTGCGCAGCGCAAATCGAGGTACCGGCAAGAAGGCCGGGCGCTGCAATACTCGACCTAAGGCGCTCGTAAACTCCTCGTTCCGCACCGCCCCTGGCGCCGTCAGGTTAACCGGTCCCGCCACCGTATTTGCCTGCAATAGCCAAACGACACTTTCCACCCAATCCTCCCAGTGAATCCAACTCATCCACTGTTGCCCGTCCCCCAGATTCCCACCCAATCCGAGCCGAAATACGGGCAGCATCTGCCCTAACGCTCCGCCTGCTGGGTGAAAAACCACGCCGGTCCGCAGCAGGGCAACTCGGATGCCTAAGCTGCGCGCCAAATTGGCTTCTCTCTCCCATTCCTTGCCAACTTCCGCTAGAAAGCCATCCCCCGCGCTGGACTCCTCGCGGACTACCTCATTCCCGCGTTGCCCATAAATCCCGATCGCCGAGCCGCTCAATAGTGTGGCCGGCCTCTGGCTCCTTGTGGAAAGGGCCTGCACCAGCAAGCGCGTGGATTGAACGCGGCTTTCCCGAATTCTCTGTTTCGCCTCAGCCGTCCAGCGTTGGTTCACCGTTTCTCCGGCTAAGTGAATTACTGCATCCACGCCGTCGAGGGATTCCTCGGGCGGCTCCGCCCGGCTTGCATCCCAAAGAAAGGCCCGCACTCCCGAGGCCAGGCCGGTCCTAGGGCTACGTGTCAAAATTCTGATCTCATGGCCATCCTGCCGCAACCGCTCCACCAACAACGTTCCTAAAAAGCCCGTCGCGCCGGTAAGGGTGATGGTCATGCGAATCCCATTTTAAAGCGCCAAAAGGTCCTGTCCCGTTCTCTCCAGGTGATCTATTTCCTTTAGGTAGGACGCCCAATCGGTTTTTCGCTTCATCCCGTCGTAGCTCATGTAGCGAATCTGGCCAAAGATCGGCCGCTCCACCCAGGGCCGATCATGCAGACCGAAGCACCAAAGCACGCCCGTGTAGGTATTGGGATCCCTCCCGTCGATTGCGTAGCGGTCGTGCAGGTAGATCATGGTCTCCAAGGCATCCTGGCACGTGGGAGACCACTCGATGATCTTCTTGCCCCAGTACATCCGGTAGTAGCCATGGATCTTGCCTCGCAGCCGCAATTCCTTTTGCGTGGCGTTCCAGATGTCGTCGTGCGTGGCGGCCTTTTCAAATTGTTCCCGCGAATAGCAAGGGCTTCTTTCGTCGGTTGCATGCTTGCGGAGCGTCGCCCGCGCCCAGTCCGGCAGGCTGGACAGGCACTCCACCTTGGCGCCCGCAAATCGCGCAAAATTGAAGGCAAGTTCCCGGCGCACCACCATTTCTTCGAGGTACTCGGCACTGGAGACGCCCCGCTCGAGTCCATGCTGGTGCACGCGCCACGCAAGATCGGTGGCCCCGATCATTCCAAAATGCAGGTAAGGGCTCAGATTGGAAGTGGCGTGCGCCGCGGGTTGATTCCGGTCTTCTGCGTAGCGCTTGAGCTTTCTCTCCAGAAAAACGTCCAGCCTTTTCCGCGCCTGCGCCGCGCCGCCCCGGAATGCGCTTGAGGGCCGGATTCCATGATTGATCTCGCAGCCCGCGACAAGATCCGCAATGTTCCCCCCAGTCACCTCGACGTGAAAGGCGGGCCTGGCGAGCGTGTAACGGTGCTGCGGCACCGGCATCTTAAACGGTTCCAGATACTGCGGTAGAACCCGGTTGATCTTGGGCCGGATCGTATACGCGGCCCACTCTCGTTTTTCAAAGTGGTTCATCGGCACGACCGTTGACGAGTCCACCGCCAGAAACGGGATGTCCAACTTCGCGGGTACACTCTCCAAATGCTCACGCACCACAAACACGGGGTAGTCGTCGCTCACCACCGCCGCGGCCTCTTTTGCCAGCCGGTAAAGGATATCGTTTGGGTCGCTCCGCTTGGCCCGTAAATAAAAAACGTAGCCGATGCCCATTTTTTCCAGCGCCGCGGCCGTCTCTGGCACGCCTTCCAAAAGGAACGTGTGGATCCGGTCGTTGGCCTCGCGGTAAGTACACGTCAAGCCCTCATAAACCAGAACGGGGAGGCGTCGCTCGTTGGCGATGTGTATCGCGTGTGCTAGCGCGTGGTTGCTCTCCACTCTCCGGTTGATCTGCGACCAGTACAGAACATACTGCGCTTCACTCCGCACGGGAGCATCGTTTAAGGATCGAATGCGGCCTTCAGCGGGACTCTTCAAGGTATCTTCCGGATGCTTCGCCCAAACCCGGCGCTAGAATAAAAGTTCACATGCGAGCATGGTTCGGGCTGGTATGGTTCAAAGCGGTGCGGAATCGGGCTCGCCTTCTCTGGGGATATCTCGCCGGACAGCGGCGCCTGGCCGGACTTCCCGTCGAATACATCGTCGAGACCACGGCCAAGTGCAACATCTATTGCCCAATGTGTCCGCGTGAGACGCACAAACAGCCCAAGGAAGACATGGATGATCGTGTCTTTGAAACCCTCGTTAGCGAAAGCGCCGGCACCGCCGAACACATGATGCTGATTGGGCTGGGTGAACCCCTCCTCGATCCCAAGATTTACGATCGCATCGCCTTCTGTCATCGCCACGGCATCTCCAGTCTACTCTCCACCAACGGCACGCTCCTGGACGAAACAGCCACCGAGCGCTTGCTCCAGTCCCCTCTGGAACACATCACGCTCAGCTTTGACGGCGCCACGAAAGAAAGCTTCGAGTTCTACCGTAAGGGCGCACGTTTTGAACGGGTGCGCGACAACTTCGTCCGTTTCGCGCAACGCAAAGCCCAATTGCGCTCCAAACTGCAAGTCGTCGTCCAAATGGTTCGCATGGAGAAGAATTGGCTCGAGGTTCCCGCCTTTGAGCGCTTTTGGAAGTCCATCCCCGGCGTTGACCAAACCCGCGTCAAGGCCGATGAGACCGACCTCATGAATCCCGACGCCGGCCATGCCCCCGGCGATTGGAAGCATCCCTGCCACTACCTCTGGCGCGGCCCCCTTTACGTCAAACACAATGGCGACGTTTATCCTTGCTGTCAAAGCTACATGCTCGATGGCCGTCCGCTTGGCAAAATCTCCCAGTCGCCTCTGCCGGAAATCTTCAACTCGCCCGAAATGCAGCGCATGCGCGCTCTCCACGTAGCGGGACGCGCTGCCGAAATTGAGATTTGCTCCCGCTGCCGCACTGCCATCCCCAGCCCCGCTTTGGTGGCCGGCAGCCTGATTTTTCATGGCCGCACGGTGCGCCGCCTTTTGCCCCTCGTCGAGCGATTGGCTTACTGGAGCCGCATGCCTTTCTCTCTGCTGCGTCCCCAACGGCCGGTTGCGCCGCCGCCCGCCCCGAAGCCCGATAGCTTGGTCCAGATCGACCGCTAACGCGCCTCCAGAGCAAACTCCCGCAACAGCTCGCCATTGGTCTTCCGCTTCAGCCGCAGCCAATAGCGGCCTGCCCGTAAACCCGTTACTTCCACCCGGCCCACCAAATCACCCTCTCGTTGCGCCTCGCCTCGCTCATTGGCCAATTCATAGCGGAGCCCGCCGCTCCCGTCCAGGCCCTCGAGGGAGGGCGCCAACTGCACAGGCGCACCCGCCGGCACGACGGTCGCCGTGGTGTCGCGAAAACTCACCAGCGCCACCGCGACTGGCTCCGCTACGGGCAATCTCTGCAAGATAGCAACCCCCGCCAAAGCGGCCGCCAGCGCAATGGGCAATACCATACGGCGCATCTTGCCGCCATCCTTGCCGGGCGGTTTCGCCTCGTTCAGGCGCTCCGCCGCAGCTTTGGCCGCGTCGACATACTTTTGGGTGTTTTCCAGCCGGGATTGACAGTACCCGCAATAGAGAAGATGTTCTTCCACCGCTGCCACATCCGTCTCCTGATCTAGGAGTCCAAGGCAGTAACTCTCCAGCGCCTCATCGGTGATGTGGGAGTTTTCGAGAATCAGTGACACTGAATCGTCTTCCTTTGGCAAGCGCCAATCCATTTTCGCAATCCTCCAAACGCACGGGGGAGTTTGGTGTTCGTTATCTAAACTAGTGTGCTCAGGAGGATAAATCTCTCACAAATAGTTTCCTCAGTCCTTTTTTGGCCGTCCGCTTTCTTCCTTCTTCGGCAAAACGGCCTTTCGCTCTCGATTTCAAGAGGCGGAACTGCGTATCCGTAAGATCCATTTCCGCACAAATTCGGTCTGGACTTTGCTCCTGCAGATAAAATCGCGTCAAAATTTCCCGGTCCCGGCGCGATAGAGATCGCAAGACCGTTTCCATGATCTGCGACGCTTCCGTCTGCATTGCTACTTCTTCCGGATTGGCTTCGTTGCCCGGCACCCAAGCCGTCGCTTCGCCTGTAAGATTCTCCCGCCGTCCACTGGCCGATTTCTCCAGGTATTGGGAAATCCGGCGCCGCACGATCGTGCGCGCGAATGCGAGCAGCCGCTCCGGCTCCCGCAGATCCCCCCGTTGTATCGATTGCACCACCAATAAGAACGTGTCGTGCACCCGATCGTCCACTTCCTGCCGTCCCAACTGCCGCACGATGAGGATTTTGATGCCCTTGGCAATCAGGTTGTACAGCTCCTCCAGCGCCACCCGGTCGTTTTGCTGGATCCGGCACACCAGATCAAACCAATCCACCTGATCGGCCGCATCCGGCGGAGGCAACGGCTCCGGCGCGGGAATGGGGCCCAACAGCTTCGGGGCCGCGACTTCGCGCTCCCGGCTGCTCTTGGCGGCATTCGCATGTATCGGTATCGCTCCAATCACGGCTAGTTTCTCCCCATCGCGACATAGGCCGCCCAGTGTCTCGGTTCGGCAAATCGATCCCGCCGCGCCAGCATCGCCAGCTGGGCTGTCCGCAGCGCACGCGCTGCGGCGCGGTGATCGTACTCGGCCCCGCTTAACTCTCCATAAAAAACTGGAAACAGCGGGCGTGCCTCATCCAGAATCGGCCACAGCGTACCGACTACATTCGCGGCGCCGCTGATTAGCCAGCCCCGCGACAATCCCACAATTCCCACGCCCGGAAAGCTTCGTCCTCCCGCCGACGCGCAGCCATCCAGAATCACTATTTTGATGTCCGCGCGCAATCCGACCAAATCGCGTTCGGAAAACAATTCCGCCTTGCCTTGTTCATCACGCGATGACAAGGCGATACCCGTCAAATCCGGCCTTTGTTCGTCGCTGCTGAAATGCGTAGCTACATGCAGAAGATCCGGGCCGCTGGCCACGGCATCTCTCATCGCCGCTACAGTTGCGTCCGGCCCGGACGCGCTTCGGGTCTGCCAGCCTGCGCTCCGCAAAGTCGCTAAGCCCTGCTCCAATTCCTGCGCCGAAGCCGGCAAGCGGTTTAATTCCCACGGCTTCGGCTCGCCATGCGCCTTGTCAGAGACGGCGACGATCTCCCCATCCCTCGCCCTAGCGCCGGCCATGCCGCGATCAATCCGCGTATCTGCCTGATTGTAAACAGGGTCGGCAAAACCGACCGCTCGCCGATTCCAGCGCGGTGCCTTCGTAGGGCGCAAGCAGATCGCCGAGGGCACCAGTCGCACGGTATTCGTCTCTAGCAACAAGCGATTCGGCTCCGCGGGGCTTGGAAGCGCCGCGAGCGGTGTTTGCGCGAGTGTATCGTCTACCACCATCGTCCAAAACAGACTAGTGCGCTGGTGGTAGGAAAAGTCTCCGAATATGTTCCTAGTAAGGCTGTTACCAGTACTACGCATGACATCCCTGTCATTCCGTCTAACGGCCTCAGTAAACCCGTTCGTTAGGGCGCGGATCTCTTTTCTTCCAGGCAACACCCGCATTTCTATGGCGCGCCGGTTCACGACCCAGGCAAGAGACTGCGGTTCGGATAGAAAATACGAAAACACCGTCTCATCCCGGGGTATCCTCCGTTGCCAGTCCCCAAACGCCTCCCGGGGCATTTCTCCTCCATGTGGTATGGATAATCCGGCGCTTTCTTCCATTTGCACCAGTTCAGACTCCAGCCGGTCCCGCTCCCCCCGTGCGCCTGCCCCGCCAGCCAATACCTTTTCCTGCAATTCCTGGAATCGCTTCAAGAGCGGCCAATACCGGGTACCCAGGCGCTTGGCAATCTCATCGCGTGGAAAATAGGCGGCCCGGATCGCCGCAAATCGCGCCTCTTCGGCCACCCAAAACGTTTCGGCCGCCAGCGCCTGCGTCCGTTGCCGCTCTGGTAGCTGTATCACCGCATTCAGAAAATCCCGGTGCACTTCGCCCGTCAGATACGCCTCAAAGTGATACAGCGCGGAATCGCTGGGCAGCACCTCGCCTCTCCATGTCCTTGGAAAAGCCAGCGCGCGGCGAAATTCCTCCAGGGATTCCGCCGCGCGTCCCATCGCCATGAGCGCCAAACCCTTTTCGCGATGCATTCGAAAGCTCTGCATCGGGGAAGGCTTAAGCTCGCGAAGGCCGATCGCCGTCGAGGCCAGGCGAAGCGCTGCCTCTAAATTTCCCTGCTTGCGGGCCAGCACCGCCATCTGCACTAACGAACGTACCCGCAATGGGTCGCCAAACACCGCTCGAATTCGATAGGCTTCTTCGGCGTACAACGCGGCTCTCCCCAAATCTCCAAAATCCACCTCCGCATCCGAGACTACGTCGAGTACCGCCGCCCGGCGCAGTTCCCCCAATCCTTCGCTGTGCCGCCTTAGGCGTTCTTCCGCCGCCTCCCGTAGCGAAGAGGGGACCGCCTTTGCCGCCTCCTCCAAAGCTAATTTCACGGCTTTGTCGTAAGTATTGCGATCTCGGGCCCTGCCGTGGATCTGTACCAACACCAGGTGCCATTCCAGTCTCGATTCCGGGCGCAGTCCTGTGCCGTCTATCGGATAGCGGCCGATAAATCGCCTTGCCCTCTCCGTTTCCCCCAACGTATTCCACAGGCTCGCAATATTGGAAGCTACCACCCGCTCCAGGGCATAGTCCCCTAATTCCTTTGCCTCCCGATTGACTTCCTCATACAAACGCACCGCCTCCCGGTACTGGTAGAGGCGAAAATGGCAGTTTGCGATCCAGCTTAATGACCTGGCAGCCAAAAGCCGGTCTTGCTGATTCAGGGCAAGCTCGCGCACCTTCTGATAACGCTCGGCGGCGAGGCTATACTCTCTCTGCTCGTAAAGCCGGGATGCCTCATTTTGGATTTGCGCCAATCGGGACGAATTGGCCTGCCCGATTCCGGTGAGCACCGAAAAAGTCAGGAGCGCTCTAGCCCACTTAACTTTCATGGCTAGGGTATTCCTAGAAGTACCATATATAGTACTTCTAGGAATATAGCAGACGCAAGTTCCAAGGGAACCTTAATTCTGCCTAACTTTTTCAAACTAGAACACGGGCGGTACGACGATGGGTTCCATCGAGCACAACCTCCGAATCGCGCGGCGTAACGGTGAGGGTCACCTGCGATTCAAGGCTAGGTAGTGCTGTCTTCCCAGCGAGCCCGTTCAGGCCCTTAGGTTTGTTAAGTTTTTGAAAAAAAGAGGCTTGGTCACGACGAAAAAAGGCCGTTCCCCTGTGAACAGGCTCGCCGGGAGTCCGCGATTAGAGTGGCAGTATTTCTTCGCGCTGCGGGTCAAAACGCAGACGCCGCTTCTGCACATAAGCAATATTGCCCAAGTGGCTCGCCTGGGCCGAGCGGTGCCCAATGTAAACGTCCCCATTCGGTAATTTCCGGGTACTCATACAGTCGAGGAAGTTTTCCACATGCTCGATCGTTTGATCCTTGGTGCTCTTGGTCACCACGGGCACCGGATTCCGCTCGTTCGGCCAGAACTGCGATTCGCCCCGCGTGATGTACAAGCGCCCGTCGGTTCCGCAAATCTCCACCGCCGCGCCCTTGATACCCGGCGCCAGCGTCGCTTCAAAGGTCGCCGTCCACTGCTTCGGATACTCAAGCAGTACATGGATCGTATCCGGTGCCGTCCGCCCGTCCTTATAGTGATAAACGCCGCCCGCCGCCACCGCTGAGATCGGATCGTCCTGCTCCATGAACATATGCACCACGTCGATCCAGTGCGTGAACAAATCCGTCACCTGCCCGCCCCCAAAATCGAGGAAGGCCCGGAAATTGTAGTACTGCTGCGGATCGTAATCGCGCCATTTCACCGGCCCCAGGAAGCGCGCCCAATCCAGATTCGAAGGCCGCGAGGCCAGCGTCTCCGGCGCTTTCTGCAAATGCGCGCCGTTGCCATGCCACCACGTGCGCGCCAGCGTAATCTTCCCCAGCTTGCCCGAATCGATGTAGTCCTTCTTCGCCTGCAGATAATGGCTGCCGGAGCGCTGCTGCATCCCCACCTGGCAGATCCGGTTATTCACCCGCGCCGCCTTCACGATCTCCGGACCCTCTTCAATCTTGAGCGTCAAAGGCTTCTCGACATACACGTCCTTGCCCGCGTTTAACGCGTCGATCGTGCAGCCCGCGTGCCAATGGTCCGGTGTCGCGATCAAGACCGCGTCCAGTTCTTTCGTCTCCAGCAGTTTCCGGTGATCGTTAAAGCCCTTGGCGCCCGCATAGGTCGTCAGCGCTTTATCCAGCCGTTCGCCCCATACCTCCGCCACGGCCGTCACGTTCACCTTCTGGGTCCCGCTAAATACCTTTGTTACGTACATCCCGCGGCCGCCCGCGCCGATCAAGCCCAGATTCACCTTGTCGTTGGCGCCCAAAATCCGCGAATACGAGGCGGCCGTAAATGCCGCCGCGGAACGAAGCACAGCCCTGCGAGTCGAAGTCATGGCGAAATTCTATCACTTGCTACGATGAGGTTTGCCACCCTTGATGACCCCTGTAATCCAAGTCGTCGGCGCGGGTCTCGCGGGCTCTGAGGCCGCCTGGCAGCTCGCCCGCCAAGGTCTGCGCGTCGTCCTCTACGAGATGCGCCCCATCCGCTCCACCGACGCTCACCAGACGGCGAACATGGCGGAGCTCGTCTGCAGCAACTCCCTCAAAAGCGAAAGCGAAGCCTCCGCGCCCTGGCTTCTCAAAGAAGAACTCCGCCGCGGCGGCAGCCTCCTGCTCGATATCGCTAAAGACACCCGCGTCCCGGCGGGCCACGCCCTTACCGTCGATCGCATCGCCTTTGCCGAAAAAGTCACCGCCGCCCTTGCAGCCTCGCCCCTCATCGAAGTCCGCCGCGAAGAGGTCACGGCCATCCCCGCCGAGGGCATTGTCGTGATCGCCTCCGGGCCTCTTTCTAGCGACAGCCTAGCCCAGGACATCGCCCGCCACACCGGCGCCGATCGCCTCTACTTCTACGACAGTATTAGCCCCATCGTGGATGCCGAATCGATTAACACCGAAATCGCCTTCGCCGCCTCCCGCTGGGGCAAGAGCCTCGATGGCACCGACGACTACCTCAACTGCCCCCTGAACAAGGACGAATACGAGCGCTTCCTCGACGCCCTTCTCGCGGGGGAAAGCGTCCCCGTCCACATCGCCGCCGACGATCCCAAAACGCCCTTCTTTGAGGCCTGCCTGCCCATCGAAGAGCTTGCCCGCCGCGGCCGCGAGACCCTTCGCTTCGGTCCCATGAAGCCCACCGGCCTTGACGATCCCCGCACCGGGCGTTGGGCCTACGCCATCGTTCAGTTGCGCAAAGAGAACGCCCGCAGCGACAGCTACAATCTGGTCGGCTTTCAAAATCACCTTCGCTTCGGCGAGCAGCAGCGCATCTTCCGTCTCATCCCCGGCCTTGAGAACGCCGAGTTCCTCCGCTATGGCCAGATCCATCGCAATACCTACATCAACGGCCCTTCGCTGCTCAATTCCACGCTCCAGCTCAAGTCCGACCCGCGCATCTTCTTCGCCGGCCAGATCTCCGGCGTCGAAGGCTATGTGGAAAGCATTGCCACTGGCTTTGCCGCCGCCGAATTCGCCGCTGCCTTTGCTCAAGGCCAGGACCCTCGCCCCTATCCCCGCTCCACCGCCATCGGCAGCCTTTGCGCCTACATCTCAGGCGCGGACCCCTCCCATTATCAGCCCGCCAACATCACCTTTGATCTCCTGCCGTCGCTTGACGAAGTCACCCGCAAAAAACTCAAAAAAGACAAAAAAGCCCGTCACGCCGAAGTCTGCCGCCGGGCCTTGGAGGCCCTCGATGAGCATCTCGGCGTCCGTGTCTGAGCGCTTCGCCTTCTTTGCGGCCACCCCCTTGCGCGCCGCCATCCTAGCCTTCCTGGCTGAGCGCGAGGCCCTCGCTTCCAGCCCCCACACCATTCGCAATTACGCCGTCGACCTCGCCGCCTTCCTCGCCTTCCTCTCCCCTCCTGCCGCCACTCCCCCCGCTCCCTCTTCCCTTGGCGTGAACGAACTCCGTGAATGGATGGCCGATCTCTATGACAAAAAACTCTCCCCCGTCAGCGTTCGCCGCCGCGTCAGCTCTTTGCGCAGCTTCTTTCAGTACTGCCGCATCCATGGTCTTACCGAGCAGAATCCTGCCAAGTTCCTCCGCCTTCCCAAGGCCCCCAAAAAAGTCCCCGACGTCCTCAACGCCGACGCCGTCAATTATCTGGTCGACAACATCGCCCAGCCCAGCCTCCAACGCCCTTTTCCCAAACGCGACCGCGCCCTCTTTGAAATCCTCTACGGCTGCGGTCTGCGCGTAAGCGAGGTCGTGGGCCTCGATCTCGCCTCCATGGACCTCTCCGACCGCTGGCTTCGCATTCTCGGCAAAGGCAAGAAAGAGCGCCTCGTCCCCATTGGCGAATCCGCCCGCGCGGTCCTGCTCGAGTATCTTTCGGAACGCTCGCCCGCTCCAGGCGAGACCGCTGTCTTCCTCAATTACCGGGGCCGCCGCCTCTCCACCCGCGCCGTCCACCACATCACCAGGTTCTATGCCCAAATGCTGCTGGGCGACCCCAGCGTTCACCCCCACGAACTCCGCCACAGCTACGCAACCCACCTCCTGAACGCCGGCGCAGACCTCCGCGCCATCCAGGAACTCCTCGGCCATTCCCAACTTGCCACCACGCAAATCTATACCAAGGTCGCCATCGAAGACCTCGAGCGCGTTTACCAGAAAGCCCATCCCAAGGCCTGACATGAGCACCGCCCGCGCCAAGCGCCTGCAGTACTTCACGATCGGCTACAACGTCGCGGAAGCCGCCGTCGCCTTAAGCGCGGGCATGGCCTCCGGCAGCATCTCCCTTTTCAGCTTTGGTCTCGATAGCCTCATCGAAGTCTCCGCTAGCGGCTTCGCGCTCGGCCGCCTCCACGGCAAAATCGGCGAGCGCAGCGCCCAACGCGCCATCGCTTTCAGTCTTGGCGCCCTGGCCCTCTGGACCTTCTGGGAAAGTCTTGAAAAAATTCTCATGGGCGTCTCTTCCGAGCGCAGTCTCGCGGGCCTCTTGATCGCCATCGCGAGCGTCCTGGTCATGCCCTGGCTTGCGCGCGAAAAGCGGAAAGCCGCCGCTGCCCTCAACAGCGGCGCCCTCCTCGGTGAAGCCAAGCAAACCGACTTCTGCTTCTTCCTCTCCGTCGTCCTCCTCGGTAGCATGGCCGCCCAATGGCTGCTTGGATGGAATCAGGTCGACGCCGTGGGAGGCTTGTTAATGTCCCCCATTCTCATCGCCGAAGCCCGCAAAACCTGGCTCGGCGAATCCTGTTGCCAAGGAGGCTCTTGCCACGCATGAAAAAGATCGATTGGAGCTACCACCGCCCTGGTTGAACCAGTTGCGGCAGAACGCAGGAGTTTCTTGCGTCCCACAATCTGGCCGTCGCGGAACAAATCGACGCCAAAAAGAAAAAGCTCGGCTTCGCCGACGGCAAGGCGCTGCTTGAGGGCATCGACGACCTCTACGCCGCCAAAGGCAAGAAGGTCGTCCATCTCGATCTCCGCCCCGGCCTACCTTCCGATGAAGAACTCAAGTCCGTCCTCCTTGGCCCCACTGGCAATCTCCGCGCGCCCATCTTGCGCTCGGACAAAAAGCTCATCGTGGGTTTTGAAGCCGGCCTCTACCAGGAGACCTTCGGCTAACCTCGTTACATGACGCGCCGCCTTTTATTCTTTGCCGCCTGCAGCGCATTTGGTCAGCCCGCCGCATTTGCTCCCTTCATCGAAGAGACGCTCAAAGCCTTCGACGTCCCCGGCGCCGCCGTCCTGGTTCTCAAAGACGGCCAGCCCGTCCTCCGCCAAGGTTTCGGCGTTCGCAATCTCCGCACCGGGGCCAAGGTCGACGAACACACCCTCTTCGGTATCGCCTCCAACACCAAGGCCTTCACTACCGCCGCCCTTGCCATCCTCGCCGACGAAGGCAAGCTCGCCTGGGACGACCCCGTCACCAAACACCTGCCCGACTTCGCCCTCTGGGATCCCTACGCCACCCGCGAAATCACCGTCCGCGACCTGGTCACCCATCGCTCCGGCCTAGGCCTCGGCGCCGGCGATCTTCTCTTCTGGCCCGACACGACCGTCACTCGTGCGGAAGCCATCCGGCGCGTCCGCTGGATTCCTCCCGCCTCCAGCTTCCGCAGCCGCTATGCCTATAACAATCTGCTTTTCCTCGTCGCCGGCGAAGTGGTCGCGCGCGTCTCGGGCCTGGACTACGACGAATTCATCCGCCGTCGCATCTTTACACCCCTCGGGATGGCCGAAACCAGGATGTCCAATCGCGGCCTTGGCGACGATCACAATTGGGCCCGCCCTCACTCGCGCGGCTGGCGCCTCGAAGGCAAGCTTGAGCCCATCGAGGCCACGCGCGACGACGTCTGGGCCGCCGCCGCCGGCGTCAAGTCCAACGTCTTCGATCTCGAAAAATGGCTGCGCGTCCAGCTTGCGGGCGGCGTCATCGAAGGTTCGCGCCGCCTCTTCAGCGAACGCCAGGCGCGGGAAATGTGGGCCTCCCACACCGTGGTGCCCGTCGGACGTCCCCGCGACAGCCTCAAGGAGTCCCAGGCCCAATTCGCCGCCTACGGCCTCGGCTGGGCCCTCCGCGATTACCGCGGTAAAAAAATTGTCAGCCATGGCGGCGGCCTTACCGGCATGGTCAGCCTCACCACCCTCGTCCCGGATCTCAACCTCGCCGTCCTGGTCCTCACCAATCAGGAAGAATCCGGCGCTACCGCCGCCATCACCAACCGGATCCTCGACCACTACCTCGGCGCACCCCCCAAGGACTGGACCAACGCCTATCGCGACGCGAGCCTCGCCAGCCGCCGCGATGCCAACGCTGCCGAGAAAAAAGACTCCGACGCCCGCGCCCGGAACACCAAGCCCTCTTTGGACCTCCCCGCCTATGCCCGCGAATACAAAGACCGCTGGTACGGTGCCGCAATGGTCTCAGTCGACGCTGGGCAACTCCGCCTTGCCCTAGTTCCCACGCCCTCCATGATGGGCCGCCTGGAACACTGGCACTACGACACCTTCATCGCCCGCTGGGACGACCCCACCATCCCCGACGCCTACGTCACGTTTTCGCTCAACGAAGACGGCAAAGTCTCCGGCTTCAAGATGAAGGCCATCTCGAGCCTCGCCGATTTCAGCTTCGATTTCCACGACCTCGACTTCAAGCCCTAAGCCGTCCGCCACTTACGGATGAAGTAGCCAATCAGCGCGCTCGCCAGCCCAAATCCGATCGCCGCGTCGATCAGTCCAATTGCCAACATCGGCAGCGAGAACCCATACCAGATCCCGTAGCTCACCTCCACCGATAGCCACGCGAGCGCCCCCAGCACCGCGCCCGTCAGCGCGTATCCCATTACCGTTGTCGCTTGGCGGTGAAACAACACCCAAAGGAGCATCGCCGCCTGCAAGAGTGTGGATACGAACTCGGAGCCCAACATCGGCCCCATGTTCTGCGTTTTGTCCGAGCGGTCCGGCAGCAGTGCCACGGTCATAAACACCCCGCGCGGATCGATATAGGTGCCATTCGACGGCGCCGACGATTGCAGAAGATCGTCCACCTTCGCAGTCTTGTCCCAGACCGTGACGGGTTGTGGCAGCGCCGTGTGGGCAAAAGCGCCCCAGAAGAACAGCACGAGTCCGCCCAGGAGGGCCGAGGAGAGAATGAGCTTTGGGTTCATAGGGAACGCGCAAAGTCTATATCAAATGAGGAAGGGAGGGAAGGTGGTACAGGAGGTGGGGGTCGAACCCACATACCAAGTGAATGGTGCGGGATTTTGAGTCCCGTGCGTCTGCCAGTTCCGCCACTCCTGCACGCTTAAACCAGCAATTCTCATCCTAGCAAAGTCCCCAGGCCGCTAATCTAGGGAGGAATGTCGAAGAAGTGGAATTTCTATGTCAAGGTGCTGGTTGTGGAAGACGAAGATACCGACGTCGCGCCGGAACGCCTCAGCCGCGAGATCACCCGCCAGCTAGAGAAAATCTACGGCGTGCGTAGCGCCGAAGTCACCAGCATTACTTCCGAATAGCGCCGGAAGTAACCATCTGTCATCGACGCCAGGAAATCCGCGATGCGCCGGTGCAGCGGGCCTTCCCCGGCGGGCACCTGTTCCGGGTTCTGATACAGAAACTCGAATAGCCTTTGTATATCGGCCGACGAATTTTTGCGCTCTTCTCGCAGCAACTCTGTGTGATACACCCGCGCGTGCAAGAAAGCCTTCATCGCCCGCGATGTCTCGGCCGCCTCGGGGCTAAAGCGCACTATCCGCTCTGCGTGCCCGCGTACGTCGTCCACGTTGCGCAAGCCTGCGCTCTCGGCCGCCTCGACTGTCCCTTCCATCAAGCCCCGCATCAGATGGTCGATCAGGCGCCGCTGCATCTCGTGCAATTGAATCCGCTCCTCCGCCGCCGGAAACTGCGTCCGCACTTCGTCCAGGATCTCCGCCGCCTTCGGCACCGCCGCCGCTAGATCGTTCAGGGGAAAGAACTTCGCGTCGTGGGCATCGTCCACGTCCGCTGTGTTGTACGCAATCTCGTCCACCAGGTCGATCAATTGCGCCTCGACCGGAGGCTTTGCCCCCGGCAAATACTCCGCCAACGCCCCCGTCTGACCGACCGGAATCTCCCGCGAGTGCTTCACGATCCCCTCGCGCACCTCAAAGGTCAGGTTCAATCCCGTGTACATCGCATAGCGATGCTCGAAACTCTCCACAATCCGCAACGCCTGCAAATTGTGCTCAAAGGTTTCCCCAAACCGCTCCAGCGCCCGGTTCAAGGCCTCCTCCCCCGCATGCGCAAACGGCGGGTGCCCAATATCGTGCGCCAGCGCCAAGGCCTCCGTGAAATCCTCGTCCAGCCCCAGCACCTTCGCCGCCGTCCTGGCTAGCTGCGCTACCTCTAGCGTGTGCGTCAATCGGTTGCGGAAGTGATCGGAGATCCCCGCGGGAAACACCTGCGTTTTGGCTTCCAAGCGCCGAAAGGCCCGCGAATGGACTATCCGGTCCCGGTCCCGCTGGAAGTCGTTGCGGAACGACGAAAAGGGCTCCAAATAGCGCCGCCCCCGGCTAGCCTCCACGGGAAAGCGAAGGTAGGCGAGGGCGCTGGGGCGCGGCATCGTTTGTGTCTACTTCTTGGCTGGCGCGGGCGTCGGAGCGGCCGCCGGCAACGTGCCCAGGATCTCCAGCGCCGGCGTGCTGATCGGCGCCCGCGCCGAGCGCAACGGCTCCAGCAACTTCCGCGCCTCTTCGGGCTTCGTCTTCGCGATCACGCGTCCCAACTGCAACGTCGTCTGTTCCTTCGGCACCATGTAGGTCGGGCTCGCCAGCAGTTCGCGCAGAAACTTCTCCGCCTCGTCCGTCTTGCCTTGGCCAAACGCGTAATCGGCCAGCGCATACTTGGCCAACGCCACGGTTTCTTTGTCGCCGTTCAAGATCTCGCGCAGCATCTTCTCGCCCTTCGCCGCGTCGCCCTGTTCCAGTTCAATCGTCGCCAGCACATACTTTGCCGTATTGGCCTCGTTGCTGCCCGGGTACTTGTTAATCACCTGCTGGTAGGCCGCCGAGATCTTCTTTACCGCCTCGTCGTTCCGGCTTTCCACCGTCGCCGTCAATCCCACCGCCGCGCCCAGGGCCTGCTGGCGTTCCCGCTTTTGGTCCTCCATATAGCGCCATCCAAAATATCCGGCCACCGCCAGGACGATCGCGATCGCGAGATACAGGAATACCTGCTTCTTATGATGGGAGACGTAATCCGTCGCCCCTTCGACCGTTTCGATGAACTGGTCGTGCTTGATGACATTTTGGAGTGATTTATCCACGAAAAACCTTAAAGCCGAAACTACTAGGGTATCAAACCGGCCCGCCTACCCTCAATCAGCGCGACGCCGTCCGCACCAGGATCGTATTCGACATCCTTCCCCCCGCTTCCACCGCCATCGGCGCAATCCCCTCGTCCAGCACCGGCGGTAGGTCCACTTCCACTAGGTAAAAGCCCACATACCCGCCAGCCAGCTCGCTCCTCACCACCGTCAAGGTCTTTCCATTCAGCCAGACTCGCACCGGCGCCACTACCCGCGGCGCATTTTCGAGCGGCGCCGCCATCCCCATGGGCCAAACCGGATCCACTTGGCCCAGGCCCGTCATCAGGATCTGAACTTTTCGGCCAGCCACCAGCGGAGTGGCGGGGTCCAACAGCTCACCCGTGAACGAATCCACCAGCAGCGGCGCTCCCTCGCGGTCCGTAAAGATCACCGGCGACGTCGCCGCCACCTCCACCTGCAACTGATACTGTGCCCCGGTCGTTTCGATTTCAACCGCCACAGTCGGGGGCGCGATGTCGAATGGCACTTGCAACTGAGATTCGCTCCCACTGGCCGAAAGAACCCTGACCGGTTTTCCCCCCATGCGCGCCGCGCTCACCTTCGCCCCCACCAGCGTCAGCAGCGCGCCCGGCGCGGTGGCATGCATCGCCAGATCGCCGGAACTCACCAACTGCGGCTGGCGTAATCGATGCGGCGCTTGCGCCAGAAACACCCCTTCGCCCGCAAGCGAGACGTACAGAAAGTTTGACGCCTCGTCCAGGTACACATCCAGTACCGGCCTTGCCGGCAGATTTCCCTCTAACCGAATCCAAGGGGGCGCCGTCCCCCCTGCTTCCAGATCCGTCGTCGTAAAAAACAAGCCCCTTTCCGTCGCCGCGTATACCGCTTTGGCCCGCCAATCGGCAGCCACTCCGTAGATTGTGCCGCCTGCCAGCCCCTCTCCCAATTCGTCCCAGTTCCGCCCGCCATTGAGCGTTCTCCGCAAAGACTTCCCGTCGGACGCAATCCGCAGTAACGGTTTCGCCGGGTCGGACCAGGAGATCTGGTTCCGCCATTCCGCCGCTTGTCCCCTAGCCGCCCAGGCGTCCTTCCGCCCCGGCACCCATTCCACAATCATCCCGTCGCTCCACACCGCCAGCAGTCCACGCCCCCCGCTGGGTGTCGCTAGAATCTTCGCAATCCGCAAATTCGGCAGCCCCTCGTTTAGCCCCACCCAGGACTGTCCCGCATCCCCGCTAAACCAGATGCCCTCGTCCGTTCCTATCGCGATGTGCCCAGTATTTGTGGGCGAAAAGCTGATCTGCCGCACGTTCGAACCAACTAGGTTGATCGGCCCGGCTTGCGTTAGGTTCCGCCAGTGCCGCCCCAGATCCTCCGATTTCCACAGGCTCTTCCCCAGTCCATACAAGGAAAAGCGGCTCTGCGGATCTTCAAACACCCGCAGCCCTTCCTCTGCTTCGCTGTCGGGCACACCGGCCGAAGGCGCTTGCACCCTCGGCGAAGGATTTGCCGTAGCCACCCAGTTCTCGTCCGTTAGGCTTCGCCGAAAAAGACGGCCGTCCCGCAGTTGCACCTCCAGGCTCGTCCCATCGGCCGTGTACCAAAGCCCCGCCACCGCCTCGCCCGAAAAGCCCGCGCGTCCCTGCCCAATCACCGTGGTCCCGATCGGCCTCCAGGCCAAATCCATTGATTGCGCCCATAGCGGAGCCAACCCGCCGACGGCGAATGCCAAGATCCGAATTGTGTCCTTATGACACATCAACTTCCCCAGTTTAGCCAAGATAAAATTTCTGGTAGCTCTCAAGATCGGCAGCTCCGCTACCGAACTGTTGATAAGACGCGGGTTTTTAGCTTCCGTTCCCGCCAGAACCGCGCGGATTGTAAATTGCATATGGTCTCTAACGGTGGACGCTAATGGTAGGATTTAAAAGGATGCAGCGGGCTAGCAACAGGAACGCTTACCTCGCCTTGGCTCTTGCCGTGGCTCTAGCCCCCGTTTGCTCCGCCCAAATCTTTCCGGTTAGTCCCGAGTCCACGGGCAAGGTTCTGCACGTCCAGGGCCAAGTTTCTGTCATTAAGGACAGCGTCTCGTGGGCGATTAATGTGGGCGACACCGTATTGCCGCGGCAGGAAATCACCACCGGCCTCGATGGCTATGCCAAAATCCAGGTGCCGGACGGCAGCGTTTTTGAGATCTTCCCCGGTTCCCGCGCCACCTTCCGCAGCAATCAGAACAATCTGCGCGAACTGTTGGACCTCTGGATCGGCCGGGTCAAAGTCCACATTGAGAAGCTCAACGGCAAGCCGAATCCGAACCGCATCCAAACCCCAACGGCCGTCATCAGCGTGCGCGGCACCATTTTTGACGTCTCCGTCGAAGATGAGGATCAAACGCTCGTCCTGGTCGAAGAAGGCGAAGTCGCCGTCCAGCACGCCATCATGCCTTACAGTGCCCCCAAGATCCTGAACGGAGGCGACTACGTCCGCGTTTATAAAAATCAGCCCCTGGCCGATAAGCGCTACGACAAGGGCCAGGCTCTTCACCGCATCCTGAAAGCCTTGAACGACATCTGGGTCCTGCAGCCCCGCAACGGCGGCCCCGGCGCTTCCCCCGTGCCTTCCCCGGGCCCTAGCTCGGTCCCCGTTGGTCTGCCCGGCGACACTGCGGGTCCTACCCCTCCGCCGTCCCTTCCACCGCCTCCTCCCCCTGGCAATTAGTTTGATCACTTTATCTTTGGCAAACTCAAGGTAGTGAAGCTACCCGTGGTGAAACTTCTACCCTCCTTCTTTTTCCTCCTCTCGCTCGCGTATGCCCAAACCGTGGCCACCGAGTGGGAAGCCCGCAAGCAGATCTCTGAACTCAACACGGCCACTAGCGCCATCGAATCTGAACTTGCCGCCCTCGACGCCCAAAAGTGGCGAGACGCGGGTGCCGTCCCGGCTTACCTCGAGCAACTCGACAGCTCCATTCGCCAACTCGCCTCCGCCCGCGCCGCCATGCGGGAACTCGAAGCCAACCCCGACAAGCTCGGTACCGCCTTCGAAATTTTCCTCCGCTTCGAATCCCTCGACCACCTCTTCGATTCCGTCAAGGAAGCCGCTCGTAAGTACGAAGATTCTTCCGTTGCCGACCGTCTCGAAGCCAAGATCGGGGCCGCCTTCACCCACCGGGACCACTTCCGCTCCTATCTGCTCGACCTGGCTAAAGAACGCGACAAGCAGTTCGAGGTCCTGTCTAAAGAAGCGCAGCGTTGCCGTCTGGAGTCGAGCCTGCCCAAGCCCGCCTTGAAATCTCCTCGAAAGGCCCTTAACCCATGACCCCGGCGCCGAAAGAAACCGCGAGCAAAGAATGCGTCACCCTGTTTTTCTTCTGCTACATCTGCGAAGAGTCCAGCACCGAAATCTGCACTTATTGCACTAAGGACTGTTGCGAGCTCCACCGCTGCGAAAAATGTCTGCGTTGCACAGACTGCTGCCTCTGCCACCTCAGCCAAATTCCGCGCCGCTAGCTCCCCGCGTACCCCGCCTCCAGCAGCTTCTTCATCCGCGCAAAATCGTCCGCCACCGCCTTCAATTCGTCCGCCGTGTGATACTCCACGTGCAGCGTCACCGGCCCCATGAATTTCGCCTTCGCCAGCCGCGCAAATACCTTGGGCCAATCCACCATGCCTTCGCCTAGCGGGCACCATTTCATCGCCCACTTGCCCTTCGCGTCCTTCTCCCAATAGAAGTCCTTCACCGCCAGCATCTTCATCCGCGTGAGTGCAATCTCCAGGCTCGCTTCCCAGTTCCACAGTCCACCCTCGGCCGTCGCGTGCGCGGGGTCGAAGTAGTAGCCAATGACATTCGCATCCAGCGGCGTCAGGATTTGCCGCGCATCCCACATCGGCGCTCCCACGTAATTGCCCGAATGGTTATGGAATCCCGCCACGCAGTTATAGAGCCGCGAAAGCGCCGTAAACCCCGTCAACGCCACCTGCACCTCGGCCAGCTTCCGGTCGATCTCGATCGGCTTCTCATAGCGGTAATAGCCGACCTTCCAAAATGGAATCTTTAACTCGCCCGCCTTGCGCAAGGTTGCCCCCGCTTCCAGCGCCCGCGGATTCGTCAGGCCCGTCGTGATCATCGGGACCTTCAATCCAGCCGCCTCAATTTGCGCTACCGCGAGCGGCAGGTCTTCCGTCACCTTCTCCGGCAACACATGCCCGCCCGGACGCACCGTCAGGTCGATGCCGTCAAAGCCCACCTGTTTGGCAAACTTGCCCAGCTGCGCATAGTTTAGCTTGGCCGCATGTTTAGAAAACAGGCACAGCGGAGGCCGCCCACCGGCCGGCTGCTGCTGCGCCGCCGCCGCGATAGTCGTCGAAAGCAAAGTTCTTCTGGTCATGGCAGTTTATAGGGGGCCCGATACTTGTAGCTCAGATATTGGTTGGCCGCTTGGTTATTCGTGAAACGCTCGGCCTTGGCGTCCCATTCCAGGAAGCTCCGCGTCTTGTAGGAGATATTCGCAATCAGCGTCGCCGACGTCGACAAGTGCCCCGTCAACACATCGCAATTGCACTTGGCCCGGCTCTTAATACAGTCCAAAAAGTTCCGCGCGTGCGGCTGCGCGGTCGGGTACCCTTCCATCTTGCGCGCCTCGATGACGGTCTTCCGGCTCGGGTTGTAGCCCTTTTCCAAATCCCGGTTCAGCGGCGTTCGCTGCGGCAGCGGCAGCTCCGTAATCGGCTCCGGCACCACCTCCCAGCGGTTCAAGTGCAGGTACATCGTGCCCTTCGTACCCCGAATCATCATCTCGGTTTTATTGGCATTCCCCGGCGCCGCGTTCGCGTTGATCTGCGTAAAGATCATCATGCAGCCGTCGTAGTCCCAAATCGCCTCCAGCGTATCCGGTATCTCGCGATTGTCCTTCATCGCATACTTGCCGCCCATCACCGTCACCGCCTTCGGCGCATCCTTGCCCAGACACCAGCGCAGCATGTCCACGTAGTGCACGCCAAAGTTCGTCACTTGTCCGCCGGAGTAGTTGTAAAACCAGCGGAAGTTATAATACATGCGGTTCCGGTTGTACGGCACCTTCGGCGCCGGCCCCAGCCACGCGTCCCACTCGGCATCACTGGGCGGCGGACCCTCGGGCGCATCGCCCAGTCCCGTCGGCCACTCGTTCGTCAAATGCCAGCCCTGCGCCAGCGTAATCGTCCCCAAGGCCCCCGACTGCACATAGGCCGCCGCCTCCTGCAAAAACTTTGCGCTCCGCCGATGAATCCCCACCTGCACCACGCGCTTATTCCGTTCGGCCGCCTCCACCATCTTGCGGCCCTCATACACCGTCAACGAGAGTGGCTTCTCGCAGTACACGTCCTTGCCCGCGTCGCACGCCGCAATCATCTGCAGCGCGTGCCAATGATCCGGCGTCGCAATCACCACCGCGTCCAAGGTCTTGTCTTCGATCAGCTTCCGCCAGTCCGCATAGCGCTTCGGCGTATCGTGCCCTCGGTCCTTGGCCTTCTTCTCGGCCAGATCAAGGTAATCCGGCTTCAAATCGCAGATCGCCGCCGTCCGGTTATCGGCAAACTCCAGGAACCCGTCATGCACTTGGTCCCCTCGGTTTCCCAATCCGATGTAGCCCACCATTGTCCGCTCGTTCGCACCCAAGATGCGCGAATAGCTCAGGGCCGAAAGTACAATGGCGCGTCGTGTCGTTCCTGTTGAGGGCTTCACCAAGCGGGCCTCCTGTTAGGGGTTTGAAACAGTCTGAGTATATCCTGAGGGCTGATGAAAACGCTGCTCCTGCTATCCTGCCTCGGGATGACGATGCTGGCTCAATCCAGGATACTGGTCCACGGTCATCGTGGCGCTCGCGCGGTCCTGCCGGAAAACACCCTGCCCGCCTTTGAATACGCCATCGCGCAAGGCGTCGATGCCCTGGAGCTCGACCTCGCCGTCACCAAAGACAACGTGCTCGTCGTCAGCCACGATGCGCTCATCGACGACAAAGTCTGCTCCGGCCCCTCCGCGGGCGCCGAACGCACCATCCGCAAGCTCACTCTCAAAGAAGTCCGCGCCTGGGATTGCGGCGCGAAGGCCAATTCCGGCTTCCCCAAACAGAAAACGGTCCCCGGCACCAAGATGCCCACCCTCGACGAAGTCCTCGCCCTCGCTCCCAAGGGCAAGTTCGATTTCAACATCGAAACCAAGAGCGACCCCTCCAAGCCCGATCTCCAGCCCGAGCCCGCCGAATTCGCCCGCCTCCTGGCCGATGCGGTCAAAAAACGCAAGCTCGAATCTCGCGTTATCGTCCAGAGCTTCGACTGGCGCACGCTCGAAGCCATGCAAAAGATTGCCCCCCGGCTCCGCCTTTCGGCGCTTCATCCCAGCGGCATGGCCGACGCCATCCTGAAGCTCGATTACGTCGACGCCGTACACAAGAAGGGCTTCCCCATCGTCAGCCCTCACTATCGCTTTGTCTCGAAAGACCGCGTCGCCCAAGCCCATAAGCTCGGCATCCAAGTTGTCCCCTGGACCGCCAACGACGCCAAGGTCTGGGACGACCTCATCGCCGCCCAGGTCGACGCCATCATCACCGACGACCCCGCCGCCCTCATCGCTCACCTCAAGTCCAAGGGCCTTCGCTAGAGCGCTTTGTAGAACACCACCGTGTCGCAGGGCCTTCCGTCCGGGAAGAGTGCGTAGTTCGGAATCACTCCCACGGCCGTGTAGCCCAGCTTTCGGTACAGGCGCTCCGCATGATCGCCTCGCACTGTATCCAGCACCAGTAGCGTCTTCCCCCTCGCTCGCGCCTCCTCCTCCGCCGCCGCCACCAGCGCACTCGCGACACCTCTACCTCGGTGCTCGGGCCGTACCAGGAGCTTCGCTAGCTCTGCCCGATGCGGCTGGTTCGGCGGCATCGCGAGGATCACCTGCACCGTCCCCACCAGCACCCCATCCGTGAAGGCTCCCAACAACAACCGCCCGCCCTTGGCAAACTCGTCTTCCAGCGACGCAAAGTAGGCTTGCCCCTCTCGCGTTGTAAAGGGCCAAAGGAAGCTTACGGAAGCCCCGCCTGCAACGCAAGCGCTCAGAATCGCCGCTAGTTCCGAGGCCATTGCCAGACGCGCCTCCCCGTCCAATTCGCAAACCGTCATACGCTCCAGTCTAGAGTCGCCTCTCGGAAACCAAGGGCTCGACTCTCGTGTCCAACGACCTATGCGCCTCTTGGTCTCCACGATGCTCCTGTGGCTTTGGTAGCCCCCCGAAGCCGGCCAGATCCGCCGAGCGGGCCCCCGCGCAACCTTGTCTGTCGATAGCCACCCTCGGCCCGAACGGCCGCCCGCCGGAAATCGACGCCTTCCTCCTCGGCCTGATATCCGCGGCCAACCAGCGCTTCCCGACCAAGTACCGCGTCGTCGCCCATCCCGACTCGTGGACCCTGGTCCCACTCCGCGCCCGGAACGCGAAAGGGCAAAGCGTCGAGGTCGCCCCGCTCTTGGATCGCCGCGTGTCGATACCCATCGCTTCCCGCCGCGTCTCCGAAAGCGCAAACCTCATGGCAAAACAGATATCGGAACAGACCGGACTAAAGGTCCACTGCTGCCAAGGCGCCGCCGCCGGGGATCCCTGGGGCTTGGAGTCTGGACTTTATGGGACCAGTAGTGAGCCCGCTCGCAACGTCTTGCGTCAACTCATCGCTCTTGCCGGCGGCCGTTGGTATTGGCTCCAACGCTGCGACCGGCAATCGTGCATCATCAACCTGCAGCCCGTTCGCTAGCTCTTCAGCTTCTTCCGGATCTTCCTGATCGTAGCTTCGCGCTGGTTGGCGCTCCAGCTATCCTGAATCTCTTTGTCGGTTAGCGCTCCCGTCCGCCCCAGCAATATGTAGGCCGGCAACGCGTGCGGCAGGTGCTTCCACATCGCCATCTCGCTCAGCGACCCCACGCCCCGCTCCCGCAGATGCCGCATCAGGTACTCCTCGCGGCTGGCGGTCAGTTCCATCAAAAGGTTCATCGAGTTCATCCGGTCCTGCCAGGAGACGCTGTTCAGCATCTCGACAAACCAAGTGGTCAAGACCCGCAGGCCGAGTTGCGGGTTCCGCTGGGCATAAACCGTGAGTGGGGCCAAACTTCTCAGCGCCGCCCCGCGCACGCTCTGCTCGGGGTCGCGCAGCGCATACTGCAGGTCGTCGATCAGTCCTTGGCTCTTCGGCGCATAGCCTAAAATCGCCGCGGCTACCGAGCGGTCGTCCGGGTCCGCACTATCGCGCAGGATTTGTCGCAACATGCTTTGGTTGCGCTCGGCAAGTTCCGGCAAAGCCAATTGCACCACTTGCGTTTCGCGGTGCACCATCAACGAATAGCCCAAAGTCCAATCCTCGGCCGTCTGCTGGGCGCGCGCCGCGTCCGCCGCCGCCGTGATCAGCTTGGTATAAGCCTCGGCCACCTCGCCCGGCATTTCGAGCGACTCATTGGCAGGGTACTCTCGCAGGTCCAGATGCGGCTGGCCGCGCTCCTCGATGCCGATGTAGAAGATCGCCTTGCCCCCGTCGCAGCACACGCTTTCGACGTTGGCCCGCGCGACACCTTTCTCCTCTACCAGCCGCTCCTCGAGCGCCTGCTTGGAGCCGGGCAAGGGATCGCCCTCGCGAACGCTCAGAATCTTGGCAAGCTTTTCCTGCGAGTAGGAACGGTTGCCATAGCTGTCGATGATGCCGATGGAAGGTCGATTTTGCGCGTGCGCGAACAGACACACGAAGAGACAGAGGTACTTCACTTCTCCAGTGTGACGCGTTCCGACGCTCGCGGTTACAGCAGGAAGCTGACGCCCACCATCAGTGCGCCCGCGGCCGGCAGCAGTAAGAGTGCCTTCTTTAAGCCCGAGGCCTCTGTGCCCGCGATCGAGCCGATGATCGGAGAGCTGGCCACTAGGCCCAGCCAGCCGCAGGTGACCGCGATGCCGATCGCCGTGGCCGTGCCCTTGGGGAAGCGTCCGCCGACGATCGAGAGCGCCGTCGGGAACACCGGCGCCATCGCCACCCCCGCCGCAAACACCAGCGCCCAGGTAACGTTCGCGTCTTTGGTCTGCAGCATCAGAAAGGTAGTCAAGGCGATCAGTACCGACGAGCCGAGCAGCAAGTTGGCCGGCGTCACGTCCTTAAAGGCCGGTACGAAGGCCACCGCAAAACGGCCCGCCAGCAAGCCTAGCGCGAAGCCAAAGCTCAGGATCGTCAAAGCCTTCTTCTCCGGAATCCCTTGGGCGATCAAGTGGCGCACCAGCCAATTCCAGACGCCCACTTCCGCGGCCACATAAAGGAAGAGTAGTAGCGCGGGCAACAGCAACTGGGGGTTGGTAAGCAAGCCCGGCACGTCGCCAAACTGGAAGCTCACCACGCCGGAGGGGCGCGGCATGTCGGTCGCCCCATGAACGGCCAAGGTCACCACGGTCAGGATTGCCGTGAAATTGCAAAGCTTGAACGAGTTGCCGCCAAAGAGGTTTGCGGCGATGAGCGGCGTCGCAATGCCGCCTAGCCCAAAGAAGGTGTTGAAGCCATTGAAGACCGCCGTGGGGTTATCGGTCTTGACGTCGTTCACCAGTGCATTGGCGCCCGCGACAATGATGCCGCCGCCGATGCCCAGCACCAGCATCGCCATACGGATAAAGGGAAAGCCGGTGGAACGGGGCAGCGAGAACAGAGCCAGGGCAATCAAGGCCAGCCCCAGCAGCAAGCCCACCTTCTTGCCATAGATATCAATCATCGGCCCTTGCAGTAGCGAACCAATCACCAAGCCGATCGCCTGCATGGTGGCGATCGCCCCGTTTTGGGCGGGCGACAAGTTAAAGCGCTTCGAAAGGTCGGGCAGGATACTGCCCAACATCGCGGCAATCATGCCATAGACGAAGATGGCCAGGATCGCGGCCACCAGAAGCATAGAGAGTTCCATAAACCTTGTGAGGGTATCACAGACCTCGGATACCACTGACCTTTGGCGAATTACTTGGGCTGGGGTATCCGAACGATCTGGCCGGGTTTGATCGCCGCAAGCGCCTGTTCGACGGCGGGTAGAAGAGGAAGCAGATGTACCAGTTTGTTGCTTTCCGCACTAATCAAGACCAAGGCGATCGATCGCTTTCGCCAGTCCTATTCATGCGGAATTCCTGAATCGAGCGTGATCAATAACGTTTAGCCCGCTAGCTCCGCGGCCGCGAATAACTTCCCATTCTTCAAGCCCTTGAATCCCGCCCAACCAACAGTGTGTATATCGAATGCGGGCAATTGCTTGCGAAAGTCTTCTGGCACGCATTCGTCAAGCAGGATTTTCATGCCACGTTGGCAAGCACCAACGCTTTGGCTTCCTCCAACGACTGAATCGCAATTTCGCGGGAGACGGTAGGGAATTGCTCCAGGAATTCATCCAGGCTGTAGCCATCTTCGAGGTAGTCGATGAGGCTCTTGAAGGGAACTCGAGTGCCTCGAAAGCAAGGGATCCCATTCATCAGTTCGGGATCGGACACGATGGCGCGGGACTGCGTGAACTTCAACCTAGCCGATCTTGAGTTTATTGAGCTTCGTGTCCCAGAAGACGGCTTTCTTGGCGCGGAAGCTTTGGGTGGCCATGTGGCCGGGGATGGCGGCCACCTGCCCGGCACGCGCTGGGGCGATGGCTTTTTCCTTACCGAGGACGGCCATCAGAAAGTTCTTGACGTGGTCGGCGGTGGCGTCGGGCTGGTTGAAGTCCTTCAGGTAGTTCATCGTCAGGGCTTCCTTGTCGATGAACTTGCGAGAGCCGCGGATGAACTTCGGCTGCGGCGTGAAGTAGAGGTTCTGGCGGTCCATCACTTCGAGGGTGGCCTTGGAGCCCATGAACTGCTCGCCGTAGCCGTATTGGTCGTTGCCGAAGAAGCAGGAATAGTTCAGGTGGAACTTGTTCGGGTATTCGTAGAGCGCGCTCAAGGTGTCTGGGACTTCTCGGTCGTCGGGAGCGCCCCATTGATAAACGCCGCCGGAGGCCATGCAGGACACGGGCAGTTCCGCCTTGACCAAGCTGCCGACGACGAAGTTGGTGATGTCGGTTTGGTGGACCAGGAGGTCGGTCGAGATGCCTCCCGAGTAGTCCCAGTAGTTCCGCCACTGGAAGTAGCGGCCCTTGTCGAATTTGGCGTTCTTGTTGGGCGTGCCTTCGAGAAAGCGCTTCCAGTCGGTGTTCTGTTCGTTCGCGTCCGACGGGATGATGTAGCGCCAGGCGGCGGGGACAGCTTTGGTGGGGTCTACCGTGGGGTCGAAGTTGCGATACCAGAAGGCGCGGGTATAGTGGATCTCGCCGATCAGGCCGTCCTCGACCATTTTCTTAGCCTGGATGTAGAGCTTGTTGGAGCGGTTCTGCGTGCCGACCTGAACTACTGTGCCGGTCTTTTCGGCCAGGGCGACGATCTCGGCGCCTTCTTCAATCGTGTGGGCGATTGGCTTCTCGAGGTAGATATGCTTCTTGGCCTTCAGGGCCGCCATCGCCATCGGATAGTGCAGATGTTCGGGCGAGGCGATGAAGATGACGTCCACGTTCGGGTCGTTGATAACGTCGCGGTAATCGACGGTGGTCTTGGGCGTGTTCTTGCCCTGCGTCTGGACGATGTCCTTGCCCTTGGCGAGGTTGCCGGCAAAGGTATCGCAGACGTGCGTCACTTCCACCATGTCCTTCGAGAGCAGGTACATCTGGTTCATGACATGGGCGCCGCGGCTGCCGGTGGCGATCCAGCCGACGCGGAGGCGGTTGTTTTGGGCGCTCGAGGCCAGGGCTCCGGCGGCGGAGGTGATCAGAAGGTTTCTGCGAGTCATACTGAGTTCCTACTTGGGCTCCTATTCGGACGGTGAGGCAGGGGCGACTTTGCGGGCCTGCTCAAAGAGGAAGTTTATCGTCTTGTTGGTTCGGATGCTATTGGCCAAGCGATCGAGCCCGCCGTCCTTTTCCAGCTTGATGCGCACGGCGGCGGCGGGTTCGCGTTGCTGGCGAGCCATGCGGGTGACTTCGCGGTCGACCTCTTCGTTGGTGGCGGCGATGGCTTCGAGGCCGCCGATGCGATCGATCAGAAGCGTGGCCTTGACGTCGCGAACGGCGCGATCGTGCTGGCTTTCTTTAAATTTTGCGTAATCGAGGTTGAGGCTCTTGGGGTCGATGCCCTGCATGGCGAGGGTCTGCGCGTACTGGCGGAGCTGGCTTTCCAGTTGCCGTTCGACGTAGGTCTCAGGTACGGGGAAGTCGTGATTGTCGGCGAGTTTCTCGAGCAGTTTGGATTTGGCTACTTCCTGGGCCTGGCCGGTACGTTCGGCTTGGATAGAGGCGCGGACCTGATTGCGTAACTCGTCGAGCGTCTGGAAGTCGCCCATGGATTGGGCAAAGTCGTCGTCGAGCCCGGGCAGGTCTTTTTGCCGCAAGAACTTGAGTTCGACATCGAACTTGACGGTTTTACCGGCGAGCTTTTCCTGGCCGTAGTCGTCAGGGTAGGCGATCTCGATGATCTTGGATTCGCCGGGCGTCATGCCGGTGATGCCCTCGGTGAAAGCGGGCATGGTTTCGGGGTCGCCCAACTGGAGCATCATTTCGTTGGACTTGACGGGCTCTCCCTCTACTCCTTCGATGCTTTCAAGAGCCACCACGGCGAAGTCGCCGCTTTCAGCCGGACGAGGGTCGAGGTTGATGTACTCGGCTTTGGAGTTGCGCAACTGCTCAAGGCGATCCTCGACGTCTTTGTCCTCGACGACGGGGTCGGCGTACTCGACTTCGATGCCCTTGTACTCCTTGACCTCGAACTCCGGATGTACGTCGAATTGCGCCTTGATGACCATAGGCTGGCCGTCTTCAAACTTTAAATCGACGATGTTCGGCGTACCAACTACGGCGAGCCGTTCCTCCTCAAAGCGCTTGGAGAGGGCCTTGGGGATGAGGGCTTCCACGATTTCCTGTTGGATCTCGCTCTTGAAGCGGCTCTCAATAATCGACAACGGCGCCTTGCCGGGCCGGAAGCCGGGAAGCTGGGCGCGCTTCTGAATCTTGGCGAGAACGCGTTGCTTCTCGTCGGCGATATCCAACATGGAAACCGTCAGTTCGAGTTCGTGACGGCAGCCTTCAATCAATGCCATGTGCGATGCCTTTCCGCGCTTAAGCCGCGGCTTTCTTCATGGCTTCGGCTTTGTCGGTCTTTTCCCAGGAGAAGCTCTCTTCGGTGCGGCCGAAGTGGCCGAAGGCCGCGGTCTGGCGATAAATCGGGCGGCGCAGATCCAGGGTTTCGATGATGCCTTTGGGGGTGAGCTTAAAGAGCTCGCGCACGATGGCCGTGAGCTTTTCTCCGGAGACGGGGCCGGTGCCGAAGGTGTCCACTAAAACGCTAACCGGTTCGGCGACGCCGATGGCGTAGGCAAGCTGGACTTCGCAACGGGTGGCGAGGCCGGCCGCGACCACGTTTTTAGCGATATAGCGGGCCATGTAGCAGGCGGAACGGTCGACCTTTGTGGGGTCCTTGCCGGAGAAGGCGCCGCCGCCGTGACGGCCCATGCCGCCATAGGTATCGACGATGATTTTGCGGCCGGTTAGACCGGTGTCGCCGTTGGGGCCGCCGATGACAAAGCGGCCGGTGGGATTGATATGGAATTTGGTGTCTTTGTCGACCATGCCTTCGGGCAGGACGGGGTCGATGATCAATTTCTTAACTTCCTCGCGCAACTGCTCTGTCGAGACCTCTTCGGCGTGTTGGGTGGAGATCACGACGGCGTCAATGCGGACGGGCTTGCCGCCTTCATATTGGACGCTGACCTGGCTCTTGCCATCGGGGCGCAAATAGGTGACGCCCTTGGCCCGGCGGACTTCGCTTAAGCGCCGGGTAAGCTGGTGGGCCATCTGGATGGGCAGCGGCATCAACTCGGGCGTCTCATTGCAGGCATAGCCGAACATGAGACCCTGGTCGCCAGCGCCGCCGGTGTCGACGCCCATCGCGATATGGGGGCTCTGGCGCTGGATGACGTTCAGGACGCCACAAGTGTTGCCGTCATAACCGTAAGCGGCATCGTCAAAGCCAATGTCCTTGATGACCGCGCGGGCGAGGTCGGGGACTTCGACGTAGGTCTTGGTGGTGATTTCACCAGCCACAATGCATAAGCCCGTCGTCACGAGAACTTCGCAGGCCACGCGGCCCATGGGATCGTCTTTCAGCACAGCATCCAGGACTGCGTCCGAAATCTGATCCGCCATTTTGTCGGGGTGACCTTCGGTCACAGACTCCGACGTAAAAATCTGCTTCATCGCATCAGCCACGCGATTCTACTCCTCATCCAGTTGAATTCGAATTAGCCGCCCGCGGATCGGATGCGCGCCTGGTTGGCGCGGAATTACCCAAAGGGTTGCGAGGACCAAACTTTCAGTGTACCGCCCGAGCCTAGGGGGGTCAATTTGGCTTCGTTTCCGTTGGCCCAAAGGGAGGCTCCTGCGCCAGCGGCGTCAAGGCACACTTCGGGCGTGGCGCTGAAGGGATCTGGGTTGTGCGGCAGAC
>CAYLXK010000002.1:0-374919 GCA_964387685.1 uncultured Bryobacter sp. | reverse complement strand
GCGCGAGTTTGGTCCGCAATACCCGCTGCGTATCGATCCTAATTGCGCCTGGAGTGTGGAGACCAGCGTGAAGGTGGGTTTGGCGCTGGCTGAGGAGTTGTCCGGCGGCGGCTATCTCGAAGACCCCTGCGCGGGCCTCGAGGGCATGGCCGAAGTGCGTCGGCGGCTGCGGGCCGAAGGCGTTGAAACGCTCTTTGCCTCCAACGTCGCGACCACCTGCTTTGCGCATGTACCGCAGGCGCGCGATCTGGACGCCGTGCAGATTATCTTGAGCGACCCGCACTACTGGGGCGGCATCCGCAAGCAGAAGCAATTAAGTGAGCTGTGCGAAGTGCTGGGGATGGGCTTGTCCATGCATTCCAACAATCACCTGGGCGTGAGCATGATGACGATGGCGCACGCCGCCTGCGCCTCGCCCCATTTGACGCATGCCTGCGACACGCACTATCCGTGGCAGACCGAAGTGGATGAAGTGGTGGAAGGCGGCCGCGTGCCCATCATCGATGGCAAGGTGCAGATTCCGAACGTAGGTGGGATTGGCGTAAAGCTGGATTACGACCAAGTGGCGCGGGGGACGGAGCGCTATCACAAGATTCCGTACAAGAAGCGGGACGATGAGGCCGAAATGCGAAAGCATGTGGACCCCGAGTGGCGGCGCGTGCTGCCGCGCTGGTAGGCGGGGTAAATCAGCCGAAAAACTTGACGCCCTTCATAGGATAGTGCTTCCGGTCTTGCGTCCACAACACGGCGCCGCTAACAACTGCGGAGGCCGCGATCATCGCGTCGGCGATTTCTAAGCCATGGCTTTTGTGGAACTGACGCAGTAGCTTTCCGGCTTCTTTTCCGACGCTTTCGTCAATGGGGACACAGGCAAGGGAAAGAAAAAGCTGATCGATTAAGGCGTGCTCGTCGGGCCCTGCGCCGGCCCACAGTTCCGCAACGCTCACGGGCGAATAAAGCACGCGGTTGCGCGCTTCACTCAGTTGGAGCCAAAGGGAAAGCACCTTTTCATTGCGCCCGCGCGATACCTCAATCAGGATGTCGGAATCGACGAGGACAATCACTTTTCGAGCAATCTCTCCAGCCGGCTACCTCGACGCAGACGACGTACTTCTTCCGTTGCAGAAAGCTCTTGCGTCTTGTTTTTGCGAATTCCCACAAAGGCCAACATCGCCGCGCGGCGCTGGTCGTCTTTACCTAGATACCGCTCGCGCAGCGCTTCCCGTACTACCTCGGAGAGAGTGATTTTTCGAGATCGCGCCTGGGCGTGGAGGGCGGCCCATAGCGGTTCGTCCAGGTAGAGTTGCGTCCGCTTCACGATGTATAGTGTACATCGCCTAGGGTGGCTGCTTTAGCTAGGCCTTCATCGACCTGCGCAGCGTGGCGAAGGCCGGATCCATCTTGGCTTTCACGCGCTGCTGGATGGCGAAGACCTTCTTAAGGGCGGCTGGGCGGTCTTTGTAAACAGCCATCAGGGCGTCGCCCATGGTCGAAGCTTCCGTCTTGCGCAGGTCCCAGGCCCATTCGCCCAGGCCGAAGTCTTCGAACATTTGCGCCTTACGGCCGTAGGCCCAGTCGTAACCGTGGAGCGAAGGGATGCCGTTGGCCAGCGAGAAGATCATCGAGTGCGGCTCCGTAGTGAAGAGCGAGTGGGACTGGAGGTAGAGGCTCAGGGCCTCGTCAGGCAGCCAGAAGTCGCCCTCTTTAAGGATCATGCTCTTTTGGATTTCGGGCGGCATGGGATCGATGAGCCATTGCTTGCCGAGCGCGATCTCGCGGTCGTCCTCGGCCACGACCAGCACGGGCAGTTTCGTTTCGCGAATCCAGCGCTCCAGCACCGCACGGTGCTTCTGCATGTGGCTCGCGCCGAAGTCGCGGACCCCTGGCCGGTCCATCGTGGCGTAGTGCATGATGCTGACCAGAAACTTCTGGGGGGCAAGATTCTTTGCGGCAAGAAAGGCGCGCGCGGGGGCGTCGTTCCGCTGGCGGAAGTGAAAAGCGATGTCGGGGGCGAGGTCGAAAGCGGGCGGCTTCACGCCCAGCGAGCGAAGGTATTCCAGCGAATTGGTATCGCGCGTGAAGACAAAAGCGGCTTCGCTCAGGATGCGCTTAAAGAGAATGGGGCTAGGCCAGGCGAAGCGGTCGAAGCTCTCCCCGTACATGCCATAGGGCACGCCGCGCTCCTTGGCGTACATGGCGAAGAGGCCATTGGGCATAGAGCGGTTCCAGTCATATACTTCGTGGAGGCCGTAGCTATAGATGGGTCCCGAATTGAAGAGGAAGAAATCCGCGCGGCCGAAAGCAGCCTCGAGCGCCGGGTCCATCGGCTTGCCCTCGGCGCCGAAACTCGCATGGAGAATTTCGGCCTTCGGGTGAGCCCGGCGGACCATGGCGTCGACGTCGTCGTGTTTCGAGGCCATCCAGCAGATGACGTGCGTGCCGGGCAGGTACTCCTCGATAGCGCTAAGCATGGCGGGCGTGAAGCAGACATCGCCAATGTTGCGGCGCTGCCAGGCGGTGCGGAGCAGAATGGTTTTCGGCCGCTGGGCCAGCAACGGCGCGGCGAGCAAGGTGCTGTTAAAGTGGCGGCGATTCATTAGGCTTCCATTCGTAGATTTCGCATTTTCACCGATGGACCGCGGTTCAACCCGCCTTGCCCCGGCCCAGGTAGCTGTCCATGTACGGCACGGGATTTTCGAGCCGCATCCCCTGGTCGTTGGTTTCCGCAATCCAGCTATCCAAAATCTTCCGCATGGCCGTCAGGCGGGCTGCCTGCGCGATGTTGCCGGCCAGATTGTTTACTTCGTGGGGATCCGCCGCCAGATCGTAAAGTTCCTCCACGGGTTTGGCGTCGGCCGCAAAGAGCGCTTGGGTGGCATTGAGTTTTCCTTCGGCTTTCAAGCGCTTCAGCAGATTCCACGTCGGGTATTCCTTCTCCTTGTAAGGATTGGCCTGCTGGTAGGGAATCCCGGGCAGAAAGTTGCGTATGTATTTGAATTGCCGGTCCCGGACACAACGCATGCATTCGGCGGCAATATCGCAGCGATCCCGTGCGGCGATAATGTGATCCCGGGGACGCGCATTAGGGGAAAGAAAATCTCTGCCTTCCAAATAGGCCGGCACGGGGACGCCGGCCGCGGCCAGCGTAGCGGCCGTAATGTCGATGCCGCTTACGAAGTTGTCGCGTACCTGTTTAGGAGCGATCTGCCCGGGCCAGCGCACCAGCAGCGGCACGTGAATCCCGCCGTCATAGAGGAACTGCTTGCTGCGGAACAAGCACTGCCCGTTGTCGCCAAAGAAAAAGACCAGCGTGTTCTCGGCCAGGCCCTCGCGGTCTAGGCGCGCGAGGACCTCGCCAGCATAGCGGTCGACCAATTGAATAGCCTCGAGGTAGTTGGCGTACTCGTCGCGGGCCACTTCGTGATCCGGCCAATAGGGCGCCAGCTTCAGCTTGGCGGGATCGATACGCGGCGTCAGTTTTCTTCCCAGCGGCCAGCCTACGCCTTTATGGCTTTCCTGAATCGTCAACTGCGCAAAGAAAGGTTGCCCGGGCCGGCGCTCACTCCAGTCCGCGCCGTCGAAAGCATTTTGCATTGTGAAGTTGTAGTCGGTCTTGCCGGAACCGGCGGCGCCTGTGCCCACCCCTGGCTCGCGACGAGCGCCTTTGGGCGGCGCGTTCAAGACGGTATAGTAGCCGGCTTCCCGCAGATACTCGCAGAGATGGCGAACGGGTGCCGCCAGAGGCTTCTTATTGACTGTGCGGTGATTGTGCGCGCCGATCGAGGTCTGGTACATGCCCGTCGCCAGCGCGGAACGGCTGGCGGAACAAACGGGCGCCGTCGTGAACGTGTGCGTGTAGCGCGCCCCTTGAGAGGCGAAGCGGTCCAAATTGGGAGTCTGCACCAGCGGCTCGCCATAACATCCCAATTGCGGGCTAATATCTTCGGCCATCAACCAAAGGATGTTGGGCCGTGGGTTGCGAGCCTGCGCCCACAGCGCCCCCGGCGCCAGAATGGCCTGACGGCGTGGAATCAAAATCGGCATGGACCTACTTTATCCCGCCGCTTATTCGCGCGGGAGCCGGATAACGCGGAGGCCGCGCGCTTCGATTTCGATCGAATTGGCGAAGCTCGTGCGCCCATCGCGCGAAACGCTTAGCGCCCG
Source organism: uncultured Bryobacter sp. (assembly GCA_964387685.1). Classification (GTDB taxonomy): domain Bacteria; phylum Acidobacteriota; class Terriglobia; order Bryobacterales; family Bryobacteraceae; genus Bryobacter. The sequence continues at coordinate 370,755 of CAYLXK010000002.1, read as the reverse complement.
GTCCACATCGTCGGCCAGCGCGAACGGTAAGGCAAGGCTTGCGGCGCCGCGCGCCAGGCTCGATTGGGACGCCGCGCAGAGCTCCCCAAGCGACGGGGACTCCGAACAGGCGCCTAAATCGGCAGGCGATCCCCCTTTGACGCTTTGAGAAAATACTCGCAGCGCGCCGCCTTGCCGGCCGACAAACAGAAGGCCCTCGCCGTCCGGCGTCCACGTGGGTGAGCTTTCGACGCTAATCCCCACCGGCGTCAGCAGGTGGTTCCGCGGCCCCACCAGCAAGGCGTTGCGCGTGGAGTCCTGCACGCGCAACGCCCAGGCCTTTCCGTCCGGGGAAAGCTCCGGCGCCCCCAGGGGTATCTTGGGCAACTCCACGTTCCGCCAGCTCTTGCCCAGTTCCAGCCGTTGAATCTTGCGTGTTTCCTCTCTTTCCAACCAAAACAAGCGAGGGCCTTCGCCACCCTTGCCCCTCGCCAGTATTGGCTGCGTGGAAGACGCTCCTCCCGCCGGCGCGCTGTCAATCGCGGCGTCCAGGCTGGCGGCGGCGTCGATGGACAGCTTCCACAGTCCGCGGCTGCCCTGGTGTTCGCCCGTAAAGTAAATGCGGCGTCCGTCCGGAGACCAGGCATGCCCACGGAAAAACGCCAAAGGCCCCGCCACGCGCCTCGCCTTTTCTCCCGCCAGATCGGCCACCCAAAGTTCCACCCGCCCCACTCCGTTCGGCCTTATGAAGGCCAGCCGCCGGGTGGCGGCCGACACTGCCGGATGGGCGCCGTTTGCGGCCACAATGCGCAGGCTCCGGCTTTGCAATTCGAAATAGACGAGCGCGGCTTCATGCGCAAAATACACCGCCCGCCCATCTGGGCTCCAGGCCAGCGGTCCCGCCGCCGAGGCGCGGAACAAGACGGTTTCCGCCGCCGCTCCGTCTAGCGGGCGCTCCACCAGTTCCGCCGAGTCTCCGCGCCAATAAGCGACGCGCACGCCATCGGGGGAAATAGCCGGGTAACGGCCACGCGCATCTCCGCCGATGCGTTCCGGCGCGCTTCCTTCCACGGTGGTCTTCCACATCGCCCCGGCGCGGTCCGCATAGACAACCATGTCGCCCCCAGGCGCAACCGCATAGCTTTCAATCTGCGCTTCCTGTCCGAGCGCCAATATCTCGGCCTCGCGCTGGGTCTCAAAGCGTAACCACAAGTAAACGCCCAGTCCCGCTGCCGCTACCAGTACCAGGGCCAGTAGCCCCACCCAGATTCCCGCTCCGCGCGCGCTTCTTCGTCCCCGCACCAATCTTGCGTGCCGGGGTGCCCGTAGGATAAGCTGCGCGGAATTCCTCGGCAGGTGCAGATGGCGGCGCCGGTTGGGATGCGCCTGCTGATATTCGTACAATTGGGCCCGCAGGCGCCTGAGCCCGCCCGAGGAGTCCGCGGCCCGTGCCGGCGCGGCTCCCCCTTCGTTTGCGGCTACCAGTTCGCGCAACAGTCGAACCGATTGCTCATCCCCCGCCAGTTGAGGACTCGCGACAGCGTGGTCGAGCGCTTCGCGCCATTCTTCCGTCATCGTTTACAGCTCGAGAGCCCTCCACATGTACCAACTCGCGACGCTGCGGAAGGGCCGCCAGGTTTCGGCAATGGCTTCATATTCGGGCGCCTTGGCGCCAGCCTCGATCTCGTAAACGCGATTCATTCCGTTGCGCACGCCCAGGTCTAGCACCGGAAAAACGTCCAACCGGCCCAGCGAAAACATGAGGAACATCTGCACGGTCCAGACGCCCACGCCCTTTACCTGGGTAAGTTCCGCGATGATGTCGTCGTCGCTCATTTTGGGGAAGCGGGAAAAGCGCACTTGCCTGGCCGCCGTCTTCTCGGCCAAGTCTCGCACGTAACGCGCCTTTTGTCCGCTGAGGCCGGCCGCGCGCATCTCCGCTTCGCTCAAGCCAAGCACCGCCTCCGGGCGCAGGGTGCGTACCCCGCAAGCCGCCGTGAAACGTCCAAAAATTGTGTTGGCCGCTTTGCCGGATAATTGCTGGTAGACGATACAGCGCGCCAGCCAATGGAAGGTCGGCGGGTAGGACTTCAACCGGCAAGGGCCCGCCTGATCGATCACGCGCTTCAGTAAAGGATCGGCACGACGCAAATGGCGAACGGCAAGGCTTTCATCGGGTACGGCAACAGACATTCAGACCGTCAGCATAAACCAGGTCGGCGCGCCGCGCTGGGTTTACTCGGAGGTGGCCTGCTCTATGCGCAGGACCCCGTCATCCGCGTCGACGTCGAACTGGTAAACGTCACCTTCACGGTACGCAATAAGCAGGGCGGGCTGGTGGGCGATTTAACCAAGGACGACTTCACGGTCTTTGAAGACGGGAAGCCCCAAAGCATCACGCGCTTCCAGCGCGACAACGATCTGCCCCTCACCATCGGCCTGCTGATCGATACCTCCGGCTCCATGTATAACGTGCTCGAAATCGGCAAACGGGCCGCGCGCGAGTTCTTCAATAAAGTACTGCGCGAAAAGGACCTCGCCTTTCTTATCACCTTCGCCTCGGAAATGGAACTCTTGCAAGACCTCACTTCCTCCAAGACTCTGCTGGCCAACTCGCTCGACGAAGTGCGCGGCCAGCGCCCGTCGCAAGTGATGACCCAGGGCCCTGTTCCCACCACGCCGCGCGGCACGCGGCTCTATGACGCCGTCTATCTGGCCGCCGAAGAAAAGCTCAAAAACGAAGCCGGACGTAAGGTGATCGCGGTACTGACCGACGGCGCCGACCAGGGCAGCGTCTACAAGATCAACGAAGCCCTCAAGCAAGCCCATCTGGCCGACACTGTGATTTACAGCTTCTTTTACTACGAGCCGATGTACGGCAGCGACGAAGGCTCACTGAAAAAGATGAGCTCCGATACGGGCGGGCGCGTTTTTGAAGTCACCCGGCGCGGGGCCCTCGAACGGGCTTTCGTCCAGTTGGAGGAAGAGATGCGCAGCCAGTACGCCCTCTCTTACACTCCTTCCAACTCTAAGCGCGACGGGGCCTTCCGCCGCATCGAAATCAAGCCCAAGGACGGCAGCCTGAAGGTGCAGGCGCGCCGGGGCTATTACTCAACGGAGGGCTGAGCGGCCACAAGTTTTTCCCGCTCCGTAAAGTAGCGTGCCACCTGTTCCCGCAGGCTGGGAAATGGCGCAATACCAAGGCTTGCGGCCCGGGCGTTCTCAAGCGCGGAATACTTCGGCCTGCGTGCCGCCGTTTTGTATTGCTGTGGATCGGCCGGCGCGAGATCGGGCGCGAGGCCCGCCCGTTCAAAAATCAACTGCGCGTAAGAATACCAGGAAATCGCCTCGCCGCCCCCAGCATGAAAGATGCCGCCATGGCCACCCTCCACCAGGTCCGCCGTCATGCGCGCCAGTTCGGGCGAATAAGTGGGCGAGGCTGAATAATCGGCCACCACGCGGATCGGCCCGCCCTTGCCGGCCAGGCGAAGCATGGTTTCCACAAAGTTGCCGCTAGGCGTTTTCAACCCTTGCGGCCCGAAGACACCCGATGTCCGCAACACCAGCGCTCCTTCGCAATAGGCTTGGGCGTAAAATTCTCCCGCCAGCTTAGACACCCCATAAGCGCCCAGCGGACGCACAGCGTCGTCTTCGCGATAGGCCCGCCCCAAAAGCCCGTCGAAAACATAGTCCGTCGAGAAGTGCACCAGCCGCGCGCCCCTCGCCCGGCAAGCCACCGCCAGGTTGCGCACCGCCAAGGCGTTGGCCGCGTAGGCCGCCTGGGGCTCGGCTTCGGCCACGTCCACTTTGTTGTAGGCGGCGGCATTCAAAACCAGATCGGGCGCGGCTTCCGCAAACTTCGCTTCCAGCGCCGCGGCATCCGTCACATCGGCATCCCGCCGCCGGTAACCGGCTACCTCGTAGCCTCGCTGCGTGAACTCCCGCACCAGTTCCACCCCAAGTTGCCCTTCGCATCCAAACACGACCGCCTTCAAATCGATACTCCTCCTATCGCTACAGCTTAGCCTTTCCAGAAAAGTAGCGAAGTTAGAGACGGGACGCCGCGGGACTGGCAAACTGCACGCTGATCTCCATGCGCGATGCTCGCCGCGACGCTGTGCCCTTTTCGAACCCTCCTAAGACTCCGGATTCCCCCAGCACTTCGCGTTCCCCTCGGGCCCCGGCCAAGGAACGCGTGCCCTGCGCCGCACGGCCTTCTCGAAACGACCGCCCCACGCTCACCAACGCGCCCACTGGAAGACTTTCGGCCGCTTCAAAAACAGACCCGTCCGCTTGCCGTTCCCGCAGAGAAACCGGAAAGCTCTTACCGGATGCGTGATACACATACATCGTCTTATCGCGGCAGATTAACAACTTCATATCCGTACTTATCGGACAAATCGGCACAGTATGAAGAGAATTCCGTGGCCAAGTCCCGGCCACTTTACCGGAGCGTAAACAGCAGCCAAAGCACGAGACCCAGCGCCGCCGGAAGGCTCATTTCCGCCACCCGCCGGGCGAGCGTGCCGGGCCTTTCCAGATGCGCCAACCTGCTGATCCAGACCGGCCAGCCTCGCCTTGCGGGAGGCTCCGTGCCGGGTGAAGCCGGCATGTGCGTGCAGGATTGCGACGATGCCGGCATTAAAGTGGGCATCGCTGCGGGCATCGACGCGGGCATCGACGCGGGCATCGACGCGGGCGCCCCAGGGAAGGAGGCTCCACGGAAGGAGGCTCCAGGCTGCGCCCCCGCTTGCGTTTCGGGCCGCCGTTGAAAGTAGTCGCTGCGCAATCGTCCCCGTAACGCGCTCGGCTCCCCATTCAGGATCTTTTGGATCTCTTCGCGTCCGCCCCGGTCCGCAATCAGGATCGTCGCGCTATTCATACTGCGCGTCGATCGCAGCAGTTGCTTACGCAGGTCTTGGGGAATGGATTCAGCCGATCCGTAAACCCTCGTCGATTGCCCGATGGCGATGAAAATCGTCGTTTTCTTAAAGGTCTGGGCCGGGGGCATGGGGAGACTCGATGGGACGCGGCTCTTTGGATTTCAGAATGCTGACAGGCCGGCTTAGTCGCCGGCGCCGGCCAACTCCAAAGGCCGTCCTCCCGCCCCCGCATGGTCGAGGATCACTTGAATGAAACCCAACGCCGCGCGGCTCAACGCCTTATCTTTGCGGTACACCAACGCCAGACGGCGGATCATAGGCTCCGGCGCCAAAGCTAGCGTCACCAGCCGGCCCGCCGCCACTTCCTCCCGGCAATGCGACGCCGCCAGAAAGCTCACGCCCAGTCCGGCGATCACAAACCGCTTGATCATCTCCGTCGAGTCCAGTTCCATTGAGACCTGTAGTATCTCTTCGACCGGCTCAAGCCAGGAGTTTAGCTTCGCCCGCGTGGTTCCCGTTTTGGGCAGCAGCAAGGCGTGCGGCGCGGCGTCCTGCGCCGTCACGTGCCGTTTAGAGGCCAGCGGATGGTCCGGCGCGCAGATCAATCGGATTTCGTCGGAATGAATCTTCACCACCTGGCAGCGCTTGGCGTCCAGGGGCATTTGCGAGATGCCGAAATCGGCGAGATTGTCCGTTACCGCCTCCAGCACCCGCGAACCGTAGCTGCGGTCCACATGCAATTGGACGTTCGGAAACTGCTTCTTATAATCGCGAAAAACTTCCGGCAGAACGTAAATGCAAGTGGCCTCGTTGGCGGCAATCACCAGCTCGCCGCGGGGCACGCGCTCCAGTTCCTGGATGGAATCCTGCGCACGCCGCCGCAAATCGAGAATCTGTTCGGCGTGCTCGGCAAAGATCTTGCCCGCGGGCGTCAAGGCAATGCGCGTACCCAGCCGCTCAAAGAGGCTTGCGTTCAATTCGTTTTCGAGTTGCCGAATCTGCGCGCTCACCGCCGGTTGCGTGCGAAAACACGTCTGCGCCGCTTTCGAGAAGCTCTTTAAGCGCACGATCTCTAGAAACGTGTGGAGTTGATCGAGATCCATAAATCGGGACGAAGGAAGCGGACGGGGCCGTGCGGCAAGGCCTACCTTGCCCTGCACGCTAGCCAGAGTATAGCATCGGTATATAACGACGGCTTGGCTTCCTGGCCGTGCCGCCGCCGCATTTCCCGTTTCATGCTAACCCAGCCATCGCACCAGCATCCTGACTTCCGCGTCACGCCGCTCGCGGCGCTTTTTTTGTCCCTGCTCGCCCCCTTCTTAGCCGCCCAAAGCGCTCCCCTTGCGGCGCCCACTAGCCCCGAGGAGGTCTTGCGCGTGCAGTTGGTCGTCAACCGTAATTCCTCGCGTTCGCGGCGCCTGGGCGACTTCTATGCCGCCTGGCATGGCCTGGCGCCCTCGCAGATCTGCCGCATCTCGACGCTCCCGGCTGAAGATCGCGCCCACGAGAGCATCGGCCGCGCCGACTTTGAGCGGGAGATCCAAAAACCCCTGGCCGCCTGCCTTTTGGAGCACAAACGCGTCGACACCGTTCACTATCTGGTCCTGACCCAAGGTATTCCCATCCGCGTTCTCACAGCAACCGGCGACGCCACCGCGCGGACCGACCAAGCCAGCGTCGATAGCGAGTTAACGCGCCTCTACGGCCTAATCCGCGGCGAAAAGCAAGACCTGGCCGGCCCCGCCCCGAATCCGTTCTTCCGCCAGCGCGACGTGCCCTTCTCCCATCCCCGCTTTCCCATGTATCTGGTGACGCGCCTCGCGGGCTATAGCTTCGAACAGGCCCGCGCTTCCGTCGAACGCTGCCGCGGCGCGCGCAACCGCGGTGTGGCCGTGCTCGATCTCAAGTCCGACGACGACTCCCCCGGCAACGATTGGCTGCGCAATGCGGCCATTCTCCTGCCTCCCGAGCGCGTCCAACTGGAGAGCACCACGGCCGTCCTCGAGCGGGTCCGCGACGTCATCGCCTACGCCAGTTGGGGTTCCAACGACCCGCGCCGCCGCAGCCGCCAGAGCGGTATGGCGTGGCTCCCCGGCGCAATCGCGGCCGAATACGTTTCCACGAACGCCCGCACCTTCGACGAACCGCCGCGCACCTGGACCCTGGGCAACTGGAAAGACCAAAGCACTTACTTCGCCTCGAGCCCCCAATCGATGATCCTGGATTACATCTACGAAGGCGTCAGCGGTATCTCGGGCGCCACCGATGAACCGTTTCTCCAATATCTGCCCCATCCGGACCTGCTCTTTCGGGCCTATCTCGGCGGGCGCAACCTCGCCGAAAGTTTCTACCAGGCGGCGCCGGCCTTGTCCTGGCAAATAATGATCCTGGGAGATCCGCTGTGCCGCCTGCAATAACGATGCCGCCCAAAACTCTCCTGCGCGCCGCCACTTTCTCCGACCTCGACCTCCTGGTGGATCTCGGCCGCGCCACCTTTTACGACACCTTCGTGGGCACTTGCCCGGACGAAGATATGCGCCTTTTTCTCGACACCTCTTTCCACCCCGAAAAGATCGCCGCCGAGCTTGCAGTTCCGGACTCTTACTTTTACCTGCTCGAAGACCAAAGCGGCCGCGCCCTTGGCTATAGCCGCTTGTGGGCCCACGGCGCGCCGGATTTCGAATGCGGGCCCCAGCCGGTTGAACTCGTACGCTTTTATCTGCGCCAAGAGTCCATCGGCACGGGCCTGGCGGCGCGACTGATGGAGTACACGCTTTCCGAAGCCCGGCGCCTGGGCTTCCGGAGCGTCTTTCTGGGCGTTTGGGAGAAGAACTTCCGCGCACAGCGCTTCTACGAGAAATGGGGATTCTCTAAACGCGGCGAGAAAATCTTTCTCGTCGGCACGGACGCACAAACGGACTGGCAGTATGCGCGTCCCTTGGACGATCTCGTCTAGGCGTCCAGCAAGCCGACGTATTCGGCAATGACTGCGTAGCGGCTTTCGTCGGCTTCGAGCTCTAGGACCGGGAATTCAGCATTCAAAGGCTCGAGCCAAATCCTGACGCGCTCCCAGGCGCCTTCGCCGTCGCGGGCTTCGGCACCCTCCTGGACTTCGGCTGTGCGTTTCTCCGAGCGATAAACCTTCACCGTGTAGCGCTCGCCGCCGGAAGCGCTTTCCTTGCGATCTTCCACCAAAACCCGTTTCCCCTGGCGCGAGCCGGCCCCGAACTTACGAAAAATGCAAAGACTGCCCGAGGGAATCAGCGGCTCCATACTGCGGCCATGGACTTCGGCGACAAACATGTCTTTCGACAAGCGCAGCCCCGCCGGTGCCTCCACCCAATCGGCCACATCGTTCTTTTCCTCACCCTGCGCCTCGCTGAAGAGCCCCGCGGCGGAGCGCAGCGCATAACGCGGCAGGTGGGTCCGAAAGGGTTCAACCACGGTCGGCACCCATTCGCGATAGAGGCGATGCAGCGCAAATTCGAAGCCCAAACCGCCCGGGCCTTCTCCGCCCGCCAGCGAGCGCCGCCCGCCCAGTTGAAAGACGTTCGATAGCGTCGCCTCGAGCCAAGCCAGCGTCTGCCCCGCGCCCTCGTGGGCCGCCTTGCGCCGGATCTCGCCCTCGATGCCCTTGAGGATCGCCGCGTCTTCCTCATCCAGGTCCGCTTCCTCGCCCAGACGATCCCAATCGCGGCGCAGCTTCACCCCCAGGCGGCCCGAATCCTCGTCCAGCAACAACACACCCGCGGGCTGCGTGGGCCGGCCAGGGAGCGCGAGTTCGAGGATCGAATAGACCATGTGCTGCTTCTTATCGGCTGGAAACCATCTTATCGGCCACAAAAAGCCCGCCTTACGCGTGCGCGCTTCGGCTAAAATCTACGGATTGGCCGCGTAGTAACCCTTGCGGTAGCGCACCTTCACGCCGGGCAAGCCCGGCACCTCGACGCGAATCTCGCGGAAGGCCCGCCGGTCGTCGGTCACGTCGGGCACGTAACGCAAAATATACTGCGTCGTCACCTCGCCCTGAATGGCCGCCACCGCGTTAAACATGCCCTTGGCCAGTTCCGCCGCGTATTGGCCCGTGCCTACTTTAAGCGCGTAATTCCCTTCGTCGGAGGGCGTCGAAAGGTAGCCGCTCACGTCCTTATACAAACCCTGCAAGGGATAAACTACCCGCCCGCCGGTCTCCTCGGCCATGCGCGTCAGCACCTTCTCGCCCTCGGCATTGAAGCCAAACGCAACCGTGCTCATGCCGAAGATCGTCACGAGGTTGCGCTGGGCGAGCTCCAGCACTTCCTCTAAGCCCTTCTTCGAGGCCGAATCGTGCCCGTCGCCGATCACCACAATGACGCGCCGCGGCTCAATCGGTTCTCCGCGCACCAGCTTGCGGTTCGTGCAGGCCAGGTACAGGGCGTCAAACAGCGCCGCGCCGCCGCCGGGCTTCTGCTTGCGGATTTTTTCCTGGATGATGTCCGGCTGCGAGGTCGTGTCCACGCTCACTTCGGCCGTCGTCGAGTAGCTGATTAAATAGCCCGAAAACTTCTTCGGCCCTTCGCTGGGCAGCAAGGCCAGCACCAGTTCTTCGGCCGCTTCCTGGAAAATCTTCCAGTGCAGGCGATTCCGGTTCGATAGATCGAGCAAAAAGCCCACCACCACCGGCTGCTCGCGCTCGGCATTGAAGTAGGAGATCCTCTGTTCTTTGTTCTGGTCGAAGATCTTGAAGTCGTCTTGCTTCAAATCGCTAACGAACTTGCCCTTATCGTCGGTCACCGTCACCGGCACGATCACCTCGTTGACGGCAATCTGAATGGGTTTCGATTCCTGGGCCAACAACGAAGACGCCGATACCGAGGCAGCCGAAAAAAACGGAGCGCCGCCCAATAACGCCGACCCTTTCAGAGCCCCTTCAATGGCGACGGGCCCCGCGAGCAACAATTGACGGCGAGAAGTCATAGGTTTACGAGCCAACTTCTATTGTAACGGCGCTCCCGGAAAAAGCGTTGCGCTTATCTTTGCACGCGGCCGCTGCCGCCGCCCTTCACCAGTCCCTCCACCTCTTCCCGCGTGAAGCGGTTGAAGTCTCCAGGGATCGAATGCTTCAGGCAACTGGCGGCGACGGCAAACTCGAGCGCATCCTGCGCCGTCGGCAAAGCGAGCAGACCATAAATCAACCCGCCCGCGAAACTATCGCCGCCGCCCACGCGGTCCACAATGTGCGTGATGTCGTAGCGCCGCGAGACGAGAAACTGCTTCCGGTCGTGGAAACAAGCGCTCCAGCCGTTATGCGACGCGCTGATGGATTCCCGCAGCGTAATGGCAATGGCTCTGGCCTGCGGATAGGCGGCCAGCACTTTTTCGCTCAGCTTGCGGTAGGCGTCGTGATCGAGCTTGCCCGAGTGCACATCGGCTTCGCTCTCGATCCCTAACGACATCTGGCAATCCTCTTCGTTGGCGATGATGACGTCGGTGTGCTCGGCCAGCAGCGGCATCACCTCCGCCGCTTTCTTGCCGTACTTCCACAAATTCTTGCGGAAATTTAAATCCAGGCTCACCTCGAGGCCCGCCGCCTTGGCCGCCTTTACGCTCTCGATGGAAAGCGCAGCCGCCGACGGGCTGATGGCCGGCGTAATGCCGGTAATGTGGAACCAGCCCGCGCCCTCGAATACCTTGGCGAAATCGATCGTTCCCGCATTGGCGATGGCGATCGCCGAACCCTCGCGATCATAGACTACTTTGGCCCCGCGTTGATTGGCGCCCGGTTCCACAAAATAAATGCCAAAGCGCCCGGCCCCGCGCACCACTTGGCTCACATCGACACCGAAGCGCCGCATCTCGCCCAAAAAGGCGTCGGCAATCGGATTCTTGTCCGGCAGCACGGTCGTATAGCGCGCCGGCCAGCCAAAGCCGGAAACGCTTACGGCGACATTGGCTTCTCCGCCCCCAAAAGTAGCCACAAATTGCGGCGATTGCAGGAATCGCTCAAAGCCCGGCGGCGCCAGGCGCAACATAATCTCACCAAAGGTAACGACAGGTTTCATAGCCAAAAGCAATTTCTCACTCTACCCCAAAAGCGCCCAAACGACGAAGCCCGCCAGCAGCGCGATTTCCGACAGCATCAGCACCGTACGGATGCGCCGAAAGCGCTCCCAAGCGCCGCGGGGACGATGCTCCGGCTTTTGCTCCCGGTGCAGCCGCAACGCCTCAGCCCAGGCCGGAGGCGTAATGAAGTCGAAGAGATAAGGATAATCCAGGCGCTTCGGATCGTAGCCCGGCGGCAAATAGCCCGTTAGTTCGTCGCGAAAGGTCCGGAACACCATCCGTTCGCGAAACAATGTCAGCAGCGCGCCGGTATTGCCCGCCAGCAAAAACAGCATCCAGATGAAAACCGTCTGCGTTCTCTCCAGGTTCCCCTCCCTCTAGGATTGAGTTTCGCATTCTGCGAGAATACGGAACGATGCAAACCGAAGAGACACCGGTCGAGGCGCCAGACCGCCCCCTTCCGGCGGCCCCAGCCGCTCGGCCCGTTGAAAGCACGGAACGTCTTTCGAGCGTAGACATGTTGCGGGGCGTCGCGCTCCTGGGCATCCTTCTGATGAACGTTCAGAACATGGGACTACCCGGCGCCGCTTACGACAACCCGCAGGCCTGGGGCGGTGCGACCGGCTGGAACCTCGTCTACTGGATCGCCAATCAGATCCTTTTCGAAGGCAAGATGCGATTTCTCTTTAGCTTGCTCTTTGGCGCGGGCGCCGTCCTCCTCACCGAACGCGCCCTCGAGCGCGGCGCTGGCATCGCGACCGCCGACATCTGGCTGCGGCGCTGTCTTTGGATGACGCTCTTCGGCCTGCTTCACGCCTACCTGATCTGGGAAGGCGACATCCTCTATACTTACGGCACCGTGGGCTTGGGCCTCTTTGTGTTCCGCGTCCTGCGCCCCCAGACGCTCTTCCGCATCGCCGCCTTCGTGCTGGTCTTGATCAGCTTCAGCACCATCGGGGGCTTTGTGATGGCCCAATACTCGCAGCGCGACGATGCCTATAAGGCGCTGAAGGTGCCGGAGTCCAAGCGAACCAAGAAAGAAAAATCGGCCATTGAAAGCTACCAAAAAGCGCTCGATGCGCACGACCTCGTCAAGCGCCGCGAAAAAATCGACGAGGAGATCAAAGCCCGTCGCGGCAATTGGGCGGAAAACATCGCCTTCCGCGCGCCGCTCGCCTTCACCTGGCAAACCGCCTTCATGCTCAAATTCGGCATCGGCGACGTGCTTTTCCCTATGCTTCTGGGCATGGCCTTTTATAAGAACGGAGCGCTCAGCGGCGGCAAGTCACCCCTTTATTACGCCCTCGGCGCTCTCTTCGGCTATGCCGCGGGCGTCCCGGTCTTGGCCTATGTCGTGAAGCTGGTCGTCGATTCCGGTTGGGACCCCTGGCTAAGCCCGCTGCTCTATGCAACCTACGAATACGGCCGCCTCACCGTTGGCTTGGGTCACCTTTTCCTTCTGCTGCTGATCTTCCGCCTTGGCTGGTTGAAGCCCCTCACCTGGGTCTTATCGCGCGTAGGTCAGATGGCCTTCTCAAACTACATCCTCACCTCGATCCTGGTGACGCTTTTCTTCAATGGCTATGGCCTGGGCAACTTCGCCAAACTCGAGCGCCACCAGCTTCTTTTTGTCGTGGCGGGCATGTGGTCGATTAACCTGTTATTGAGTCCCCTGTGGCTGCGCTATTTCCGTTTCGGACCGCTTGAGTGGGCTTGGAGGTCCCTTACCTATTGGAAACGTCAACCCTTCCGGCGTCCGCCGCTCGAATCCGGGCCCGCTTCTACCAACCCCTCGGATGGCTTGCCGTCGCCGGCCTGATTCTGACCGAGTTCTTGCGGCGCTCGCAGCCCCAACCTCCCGGCCTGACGCCGCCCCAAACACTGTACTGGTTTGCCGATCATGTATTCTTTGCCGGTAAGCTGCTCGTGCTGGGAGTGATGGCCTGGATCCCAGCGCGCGCGCACTTGAACCCGCGCTTTCTCCTGGCCGGCGGCGCCGCGCTGCTGATGCTTGGCAGCGTCCTCCAACTCGCCCACCCGCTTTTCCTGGCCGCTCTCGCCGTTCCCTTTGGCGTGGCCTTGAAGCTCGCCGAGCCCACGGAAAAACTAGGCATCGTGCTCGCCATGGGCGGCCTCGGCTTGGGCATCCCCCTGAATGGCTTTACCGGATTGCTGGCCGCGAAAGCGAACTTCCACCCCGGCGTTAGCGGCCAGCTCTTTGGTTCGACGGCCGCCGTCGGCGCTCTCTCCATCGCCGCCGCCTACGCGGGTCTCTACATGCTCGTCCGGCTTCTCCTTATGCGCCGCTCTGCCTGATCCGCTCGATGGCCTGGGGCAACTCCGCGATCGTTTCAATCACGAAATCCGCGCTCCGCAGACGCTCCCGAGCCCCTTCCTTTCCATAGGCGGCCGTCTCGTTGCTCGATTCCAGCACCGCCACCGCCCAGACGCCCGCGTTGCGCGCTTCTTCAATGTCGCTCGGCGTATCGCCTACCTTCACCACCGCCCGCGGCGGATAGACGTCGAAACGCTTCATATTTTCGAAAATCATCCACGGCTTGGGCCGCCCCGCCGCCGTCTCATCCGGCGTAATCGTAAACTCCGGCTCGTAACCTTCGCTCGCCGCGCGCGCCCTCACCGGCTCCAGCATCGCCCGCGTGTATCCGGTGGTTGAACCGATCCGCATTCCCTTCACGCGCAAATCGTCCACCACGCCCGCTACCCCTGGAATCACCGCCGAGAACTCCGCCACGCACTCGATCTGCATCGGAATGAATTCGCGGAACAGCCGCTCCACGTCGGCCTCCCGCCATGGCCCGAAAGCCTCGCTCACCCTGGGCAGCGAAAGAATCTCGCGAATCTGGTCCCGCTTCAGCAGGCCCATCGCATGGCGCGCCTCCTGCGCAGTCAGTGGTACGCCGTTTGCCGCAAAGAGCCGCTCGAGCGCCGCTGCCGGCGCGCGGCAACCATGATCCACCACCGTACCCGCCCAATCGAAAACGACCGCCTGGATCTTCATAATGCCCCCACTACCTTCTCCGCCAGCCCAAAACTCAAAGTCATCCCCGCCCCACCCAAGCCGTTGACGATCTTGACGCCCGCCTCGGCATCGATCACCAGATACGCCTTCTCAAAATGCTTGGCATAAACGCCATACCAGCGCTGCTCGATCTCCATCGAAGGAAATTCCGCGAAGCCCCGCAAATATTCCAGCACCAGCCGGTCGATCACCTCTTTGTTGAAGAGGTCCACTTCCAAACCGTATTCGTGCGAGTCCCCCAACACCACGCTGCCGTCCGGCATCTGGCTGGCCATCACGTGAATGCCCCAGCGGTCGTATTCCGGCATCGTCTCGGCAAAGCGTCGCGACAGCATCGCCAGCGCCGGACATTGCCGGAAGCTAGCGTAAAAGCGCATCGTCAAGCCCGCCGCCAGCGCCGGTCCCATCCTCCAGCCGTCTGGCTGGACCAGCGTGCGCATCATCTGCAGCTTGCAGCGCGTCAAGTCGCTCGCGGCAAACGTGGCCGGATAAAGCGTCTCGAAATCCGCGCCATTGGCGACAATCACCAGATCCGCCCGGAGTGTATGCGGATCGGCAATGTTCACGCCGTAATGAAAGCTGACCCCGTACACCTCGTCCAGGTACTCGGGAAAAAGCCGGGTCACCAAGCGCGGGTCCACAACGATCTCATGCGGACTCCACAGCGCTCCCCGCAAGCCCTCTCCCCGCACCGCCGAACTCTTGCGCAGCGCCTCCGTCTTATTGATCCAGCTTCCCCGCTCCGGCTCGGCGGCCGCGAATTCCTGTGCCAGGGCTTCTTCATCCGCTTCATGCGCCACATGCAGGCTGCCGTTGGGATAGTAAGGGAGCCTCGCGCGATCTAAAGCCTCCCGCCAGATCTCGCGGCTCCGCATGGCCATTTCCGCGCGTTCCCCCTTGGGTTGCCCAATCGGCCACACCATGCCAAAGTTCCGCACCGAAGCACCTTGCGCCCGCAAGCCGCGCTCATACACGCGCACGCGGTCCCCCCGTTTAGCCAGCGCATAGGCGTGGGCCAGTCCTATGATCCCCGCCCCAATAATCGCTACATCCCGCATCCGGTTCTAAACCTCTCTTTCGGCCACTTCCCACTTCTGACGCATCTCGTTAGCTAATACCAACCCACCGGCCAACGCTGCCAGTCCCAGAACCGCAAACAACACCGGCCAGCCGAACTTCGCCGAAAGCGCCGCCACCAGCCAAGGCGAGACAATCTGCCCCATTGACCCCAGTCCGTTTACCATCCCCCCCGCGCTCGCCGTTTTTTCCGCTCGTACCGCCTCCTGCACGCCCGCCCCGGCCATCAGTGTGTCCGGCCCAAACGTGAAGGCGCCGATGAGTCCGATCGCAAGGAAATTCGCCACCGCGCTGAAGCGGCTAAAGAAGGGATACACAAAGCAAAGAAGCGTCAAGACAAACATCATCGTTGCGGCTACGCCAAAGCGCCTGCCGCCCGCCGCCCGGTCGCTCCAGTAGCCCGCCAGCAGCACGCCGCCAAAGCCCGCGAATTCATAGACCGCCGACACGTAGCCCGCATCCACCGCCCGATAGCCCAGTTCCTCGGTCATGTACAGCGGCAGCCAAAACAGGAACGCGTAGCGCAACATTTTCACGAAGAAATACATCAGCGCAATCGCACACAGCCGCCGGTTTGCCCACAGTTCTCGATCCGCCCACGGCCACTGGATCTGGAACGCCGTTGCGCGCGACTTATCGCGGGCGAATACCGCAAAGACCAATCCAATCACCACCAGGATCCCCGCCGGCGCAATCGCCGCCCAGCGCCAACCGCTCTCCGCACAATAAGCCGCAAAGGCCGAACCCGCCAGTCCCCCCAGCACCATATGCGTGCCCCACCAGGCCAGCACCACGCCGCGGTCGGCCTCGGGAAACCAGTCCCGCGCCATCTTCAATACCCCCGGCCAGCCGCTCGCCTGCGCCATCCCGTTTACGCCCTGCACGGCCCACAGCGGTTGCCACCATCCCGTCACGGCTGAGCAGGCCGCCGATACCCACGTCCCAATCGATACCACCCGTCGCGATCCCCAGCGGTCCGCTAGCGAACCCATCACCACCTGCCCCACCGCATACGCCACGCCGTAGCAGAACAGTACGTTTGCCAGTTGCTCGCTGCTGAAGCCCTGTTCCTGCTTCAAAAACGGCATCAGCACGCTGAAGTTCTTCCGGCATAAATATAAGCCGAAATAAGCCAGCCAAGTCAGCGCAAAGGCTCGGACGAACATGGTTTTCTAGCTTACGCGGTTTCCATTTCAGTTCCGTGACTTAACTTTGTTGGTAGCTTCTGTTAACATCACGAGCGTTCGAACTAGACGCTAATCCCTATGCCCAGCGACTTTGAACTGCAAGCCAGCCTTTGGACCCTAGCCGAAGGGACCGCTCGCCAGGAAGGATTTGGCATCGCCGACAATTGCGAGGTACATCTGCGCGCCTTCGTCAATCAAGGCGCGGCCCGAGTGATTGCCGACCAGCGCGCCGACGATCCCACCGCGCTAGCCGAAGCCGGAAACAATGTCGTCTCATTCGTCCAAGCCATGGTGATGGAGGCCAGAACATTGGGCTTCTCGGAACTGCACGAGCCGACCTTCTTCAATACCCTGGCCCGCCTTTGTCCGATCTGGCCCTTTTGCTGAGGGCAGGATCGCGCCATGCAGAAAAAGTATGGAGGAAAAGTATGGATGAGAAGACCCGTAAAGCCTTCGATTTCGCCCAGGAATGCATTAAGCAATTCATCGCGCTCGCCACGGCCATGATCGGCCTTTCCATCACCTTCTCGAAAGACATCGTTCAGGCAGTGCCCGCCGGCGCGCGGCTGATTGCGCTGTGGTCCTGGGGTGCCTTTCTGCTCTCGGTCTTCTTCGGCATTTGGGCGCTCCTGGCCCTGACTGGCACCCTTGAAGCCGACGCGTCCGTGCCTGTCTCCATTCGCGGCCAAAACATCACCATCCCGGCCGGACTCCAAATCCTCACCTTCCTGATCGGCCTTTCCCTCACCGTCTGGTTTGGGATTGCCGCTACCCGCCCCCAATGACCACCCCAAGCACCTCTCTCCTCCAGGAACTGCGGCGCGAACTCCGCGTGGCCTTCTCGCGCAAAGCCCAGCCGCTTTGGTTCCGCATTTCCAAATGGACCGTCGCCTTCATTGTTTTTGTGATGACCTATGACTTGCCCTACTTCTGGGCCTACCTTTTGGGCGGGCTGATTGGCGGCGTCCTCCTCCACCTTTTTTGGCGTTGGAAGACCTGCGCTTGGACGCGGCCCTGGGGTGGCTGGAACGATCTCGAAGCCGGGCGCCGCACACCTGAGTAGCAGCATCCCAAGTTATCCTGGCGGAATGCGAATTTCGCCCATCCTCTTTCTCCTGGCCTTTGGCTTAGGCGCAGCCGATCTCGAAACGGAGTTGAATGCTGTCCTGAAAGGCTTCGACGGCCGCGTGGGCGTATGTGTGAGCGACGCAAAAAAGGCGGCTTGCATCCGCGGCGACGAGTCCTTTTCTCTGCAAAGCGTCATGAAGCTCCAGGTCGGCATCGCTGTGCTCGATGCCGTGGACCACCAAGGCTGGCGTCTCGACGAAAAAATACTCGTTCGGCGCGAAGACCTCAGCCTCTCGGCGCAGTCCCTGGCCGAACACGTCGGTCCCCATGGATTCACCACCACCCTGGCCGATCTCGTCCGCCGCGCCATCATCTCCAGCGACAATGCCGCGGCCGATATCCTCGTCGCCAAACTCGGCGGCGCCTCTTCGGTACAAAAAACTCTCACTCGCTTGGGCATCCGCGGCATGCGCATTGATCGCGCCGAACGAGACCTGCAAACGGAGATCCTCGGCATTTCCTGGCGTCCCGACTTTGTCGATCCGAAGGTCTTGGATAAAGCCGTCGCCGCCATCCCCGCCGCCGTCCGCACCCGCGCCTACCAGGCCTATCTGAAGGACCCGCGCGACACCTCCACACCCCGAGCCATGACGGACTTGCTCCTACGCCTGCATCAAGGCAAGCTACTCTCAAAACCCTCGACTGCTTTCGTTCTTGAGGCGATGGCCGATGCCAACACCGGCCTTGACCGCTTGAAGGCAGGCCTCCCGCCGGGCTGGGAACTCGCTCATAAGACCGGCACTAGCGGCTGCTGGCAGGGTCTTTGCGCCGCGACCAACGACGTTGGCCTCATAACTCCCCCGCAAGGTCCCACGCTCGCCATCGCCGTGTTCGTCGGGGAATCCCGCGCCAAAGAGGCGGAACGCGCCGCAATCATCGCTCGTCTGGCCGCGGCCGCCACCGCGCACCACCGTTAGGCCGACTTCCGCTCCAGACGCAGAAGACGCTCCCGCAATTCGGCAATTTCCCGGTCTTTCTCTTCCAAGGCACCGTCTACTTTTTCCGCCCACGAGTCCATGCGACGGCTCCACCTCGCACCGGTCTGCCACAAGCCTGCATGGCGCTCCATGCGCGTTGCCTGCGTATCGAATCGCGCATTCAAATGCGACACGCCCTGCTGCACCTCGCGCACTTCCTGGCGCAGACCGGAAAGCTCTCGCTCCAGGCGTTCCTTGAGATCAACAATGAGTTGTTCTAGATATTCCACAGCTACTGCGAACTTATCACAGCCGCTTGGCTTACCCTAACACCCGCTCCACCATGCCCTCATAGCTATCTAAGCCGGGCGTCACGGCCTCGGGATCCTTGGCCTGCTCATCCCAACTCCGCAGCCGCAGCATCTCCGTAAACAATGGCTCCGCCGCAAACGCCGCGCACTCCGGCTCATTCATCGGGCCGCCCTGCAGCGCAAGCGTCTGTTTACTCGCCTCGCTCAGTCGCTCTTTGTAGGCCGGATTCGTCGCCACCAGATAGCGCTTCGCATCTACGTGGCCCCGCACCAGTCGCACCAGCCGCGGGGAGAAACCGCGCGCCGCCAGCCATTCCTCGCCCACGCGGTCGTGGTCGATGACGCCAATCTCATCGTGCTTCTCGCCCTCGAGTAAGTGTCCGATGTCATGCAGCAACGCGGCCACAATCGTCTCCTCGTCGGCCCCAGCCCGCACCGCGCAATCGGCGCTTTGCAGCGCATGCTGTAACTGGGTCACGCGCTCTCCAAAGTAAGCCCCCTCGCCTTGGCTGCCGTATAACTCGCGAATTTCTTCCCACACACTTACTTGTACAATCCCGCCATGTCCCACTTACCGATAACCTCCTTTGCTAAGTCCCGTATCTTGTCGGAACAGCCTGCAAAATACTCCCGCGCCTTGGCTTCGTCGAACTTCGGGTAACCCTGCTTGGCTTGATAAAGAATAATCGAGCTGGGAAACGGAAATGCCACCCACGCTCCCGGCGCCGCCCGCGGCGTAGCCAACTCGTCTTTATACAGTTCTTTGCGTACTAATTGCGGATGCGTCGCCTGTACCATTGCCGTTTCGTTCCAGCCGGCATGCCCCCCGTCTTCTCCAAAAACCTGCAAGGTCAAATCTGAGCAGAACGACCACCAATTCACCACCAGCGTCCGCACGCGCATCTCGCGCCCCACCTCTTCGGCCACCTCCGTCAGCGCGGTAGTATTGCCGCCGTGCCCGTTCACCAGAATTAAGTTCTTAAACCCATTCTTGGCAAAGCCGCGCAGGATCTCCTTCGTAAAGGCCTTGTATGCCTCGGTCGAGATTGTAATGCCCCCGGCAAACGCTTCCAAGGAGCCCGTGATTCCATAACTCAGCGTCGGCGCTACTAACGCATTTAGCCCAGGGGCGATTCGCCGCGCCACCGCCGTCGGAATCGTGTTGTCCGTGCCGTTATGAGTAACTCCGTGCGCCTCGACAGTACCCGTCGGGATCAGCACCGTCTGAATCTGCCCCGGCACCAGCTTTTGGAACTCCATCCAATTCAATTCATCGATCTCGCGCGTGCGCGGCGACTGCGCCGCCAGGCCCCACGCCAACATCATCCCTAACGCGATTCTCATTTCTTCTCTTCCTTGGCTAATTCGGGCTTTGTGAAATCGGGCTTGGCATCGCCGAACAAGTAGTGGTTAAACCACAGCAAGTTATGCTCCAGCACCGCTTTGGCTTCCTTCGGCTTGGTAATGCCGTGCCCAAAGCCTTTGTAGACGATCATCTCCACCGGAACCCCGCGATCTTCCAGCCCCTGCCGCAGCTCGTACGCATTAGCAATCGGTACGCGCCGGTCGAGTTCCCCATGCTGGATCAGCGTCGGCGTCTTTGCCTCCAGTATCTTCGTCATCGGCGAGGTCTTGGCGTAAATGCCCGGATCCTCGCCCGGGTCCGCCCCCAGATACTGAATTGTGAAGGGAGTAATGTCCGTGTTGTAGTAGTAAGTCGCCCAATTCGAAATCCCTGCGCCCACGCTCACCGCTGCAAACTTCGTCGAATGGGTCGTCAAAAACGCCGAGATATACCCGCCTTGGCTCCACCCCATTACGCCCACCTTCTTGGCCTCCACATTGCCCTGCGCGATTAAATGCTCCACCCCGCTCTCCACGTCCCAGGCGTCCCCCACTCCCAGATTTCGCACGTTCAATTGGCGAAACTTCTCGCCATAGCCCGCGCTGCCCCGATAATTCACGCGCAGCACCATCGCCCCGCGCGCCGTCCAAAGGTCGATCGGGTAGTAGCGCGGATGCACCATCTGCGGCCGGTCGATCCCCGTCGGCCCACCATGAATCACGCAGAGTAGCGGATACTTCTTCGCCTTATCGAAATCCTTCGGCCTCGACAGCACGCCCTCAATCTCCACGCCGTCCTTGCTTCTCCAACGGATCACCTCGTCCCCGGGCAGCGTCCAGCCAGCCGCCTGCTGGGTGCTCTGCGTTAACTTCCTCGGCTGCCACGCGCTCAACGGCGTTGCATACACCTCACTCAACTGCTTCGCATCGGCATACGTATACGCCGCGTAGCGCCCATCGCGGCTCACACTCAATCCGCCCCCAATCACCGTTCCTGAGATCTTTACAAATTTCCCGCTCGCCGGGTCCAACCGGTACGCATGCGCCAGCGTTTTCTCCAAGCCCGTAAAGTAGATCCCTTCCTTCGTCCAGGCAATCAGGTTGGGGTCTTCGTCGAAGGCATCGGTTAACGACCGCGCTTTCCCGCCTCCAGCCGCCACCACCGCGATCCGCGAGTTCGCATGAAAATACTTCGGATTCCCCATCGCGGACCCAAACGCGATCCATTGCCCATCGGGCGACCACACCGGCCCGCGATCCGGTCCAGCCTGGTCCACCACCTTCACTACCTTCCGCCCTTCGATGGTCAGGACATACACATCGGACGTCCCCCCCTGAATCAAATCCGGATTCCGGCTCGCGCTAAACGCAATCTTCTTCCCGTCCGGCGACCAATCGAAGGAGTTCACCGAATACTCGTCGCCGCTTGTCAGCGCCTTACCCACCTGAGGTGCCTCGAGCGCGGCCTTCACCTCGAAGCTCCACAAATGCACATGCGCATACTCGCGCCTCACCACGTCGAACTCGCCCAAAGCCTTCTTACGCTCCTCCGCCTTTTTGGCGGGCGCGGTATAGGCGATCTGCGCGCCGTCGGCCGACCACTCCAAGCCGTTCACCCCCGTCTCAGACTTCGTCAACAGTACGGCCTCGCCCCCATCGGGCGCAATCGCGAATATCTGATTCTTGCCTCCTTCGCGGTCGCTCGTAAACGCGAGCCACTTCCCATCCGGCGACCAGCGCGGCTGCCCGCTCGATTTCTTCCCCCGCGTTAACTGCCACACCCGGCCGCTCGCTACCTCCGCCATCCAGAGCTGCGTCACAAAGGCGTTCTGCTCCAGGCCCGCCTCGCTCTGCGTGAACGCTACATAGCGCCCCTCGGGCGACACCGCCGCCCCGCCAATGGTCTTCAAGCGAATCAGTTCGTCCAGTGTCGGCGGCGCCGCACTCAGCGCCAGCGACAGGTAGAAAACAGCGGCAAGTCCACGCATATTGCATATACTCTAGCCGATGGCCGCCTCAAAGCCCAATCTCTTGTTTCTCATTGCGGACGATCATGCCGGCTACGTGCTCGGCGCCGCCGGCAATAAGCAAGCCCGTACTCCGAATCTCGACCGCCTTGCCGCGGAGGGCACCCGTTTCGCTGCCCACACTTGCAACTCCCCCGTCTGCACTCCCTCGCGCCAATCGATTCTTACCGGCCTTTACCCCCACGCCGCCGGGGTCACCACCTTATCCACGCCCCTTGACGAAGCCAAGCTCACGCTCCCCGATTTACTCACTTCTTCCGGCTATCGCACCGCCGTTTTTGGCAAGATGCACTTCAACCGCCCCGGCCAGGACGGCTTGCATGGCTTCGGCACCTGCATCACCGAAGACCGCATCAATCGAGGCTGGCAGCAAGCAGTCGGCCGCCCGGCCCTTCCCTGGCAACCCTTCCGCACACCCTCCGAAGTCTGGCTCAACGCGGAAAAGCGCCCCCAACCTTTCTCTTTCGAGGAAATGCGCAGCACCTGGGCCACGAACGAAGCCATGAAGTGGCTCGGCGAACACACCAAGCAAGCCGATCAACCCTTCGCTCTGTGGCTCAGTATCCAGGAGCCGCACTCTCCCTTCTGGTTTCCCCGCGAAGATGAGCGGCTTTTCGATCCCGCCTCCTTTCGCCTCCCCGAAGTCGGACCGGAGGACGCGTGGCAAATTCCCAATATCTTCAAGCCGCTCAGCCCCGCCCAAAAGCAGGGCATCGTCGCCGCTTATTACACCAGCGCCTATCATCTGGACCGCAATCTGGGCCGCATGCTAGATCACTTACGACAGCTCGATCGGGAAAAAGATACTCTCGTCGTCTACATGGCGGACCATGGATACTCCCTCGGCCACCACGGCCGCTTTGAGAAGCATTGCATGTACACGCCCGCCCTGCATGTACCCCTGATCTTCCGTTTTCCCGCTAAGGTCTCTGCCCGCAAAGCCATCCGCCATCGCACCGAAAGCGTCGATGTCGCCCCCACTATCTTGAATCTCTTGGCGGCGGAGCGCCTGCCCCGCACCCATGGCCGCGACCTTTTCGGCGACCCGCCGCGCCAGGAAATCTTCAGCGAGTACCTTGAGAACGAGGAAGCCGCTCTGCTTTGGGACCGCTGGAAATTGATCTACACCACCGGCCGCCGCGCCCGCCAGGATGGTTACACCGTGGACAATCCCACGCCGGGCCGCATTGTTCGCCTTTACGATCAAAAGTCCGACCCGGGCGAGTTCATCAATGTAGCTGCAAAGCATCCGGCCCTCGTCCAAACTCTAACGGCCAAGCTCGAGGCAAAGTTTCAAGAAACTCACCCCGAGCCTGGCCTTAAGTTAGACGATTATCTACGCCCACGCGACGCGAAGAACTAACTCTGCCCTTCGCTCTGTTGTTCCGGCTCCGTTTCGATGCCTAGAAACTCTTCCGCAATTTCCAGGCCGAGTTCTAAGGCGCCGTCCAGTAGCGCTTCCGGCAGATCTTCCATCGCCAGGCTCTTAGTTGCTCCAGCGCAGCTCATGCGCGCTGCCGCTATTCATGGGCAGATAGATTTGCCGTATCCGGTTGCGGTTCTGCATCTCGATTTCCACCGTGCCGTACACCTGCCCGCCGCGGACCCTTGCGTAGACGCGATTTCCTTCCACGCGCTCCACCATCCCATTCAAATTCAGCGGACCCTGATCGCTCTGGAACGTGATGTCCACACGCCCCCGGTTGTTGATCTGCACGGTGGGGTTCGTCAGCCGGCCTCGGCGATTTCCATCGACGTACTCGCCGTTGCCACGCCCGGTGAAGCTGACCGTTTTGTTGCCTCCCCAGCCATTGCCCCAGCCATTACCGTTTCCAGTATTCCAACTACCACCGTTGTTGCCTGCGTTGTTGCCGTTATTCCAGCCGCCGCTGTTGTTGCCATTGCCCCAGCCGCCGCCGTTCCCATTCCCGGGATTCCAAATGCCGCCGTTACCGTTGCCATTCCCGCCCTGAAAACCGCCGCCGCCCGTCCAGAAGATATCGAAGGTATATCCCTCGCGCCCGCCTTTCGTATCCACAATGCGGATCACGGCAGGGCCGCGCCCCTCGGGCCCGCGGACTAAATTTTGCTGGCCACGCCCATCGATTCCCTTGAAGCGGAAGCCAGTCGCGTTCGTTGGCATCTGCTGATTGCACTCGAATCGACGAAAGCTGGCTGGCGAACCGCTAACTGTGCGGATGCGCCCTTGGCTGCCGCTAATTTCCACATCGGCCGTATCGTCCACTTCCACTTCGATCGTGCACTTGCCTTCTCCGCCCCCGCCCCGAATTTCCGCACTGCGGGTGTCGGTCACTCTCCCGCCGTTGTTCCCTCCACCGAATTGTCCGAACATGACGGCACAGCTAAGCGCTGCGCTCGCTAAAATCCTATAGTTCATGAAGTCCTCCCTACCTAACTCTTACAGCTTGTCTTCAAGCCGCCTTCGTGCCAGCGGCCATTCTTCAGCTATCAACGAATAGAATATGGTGTTCCGCTGATATCCATCTGGATAAATGAAATCTCGCCGGAATATTCCTTCCTTGACAGCTCCTAGTCTTTCGATGGCGCGTTGACTTCTTTCGTTACGTGCGTCTGTCCGGAACTGCACCCGCACGCATCCTACCCCCTCGAATGCGTGCTTCAGCATCAAGTATTTCGCGTGCGTATTGACCTTGCTTCGCCGAAACTCCGCGCCGAGCCAAGTCCCCCCAATTTCCAAGCTCCGGTTCGCGGGCTCGATCGTCATGTATCGCGTCGAACCCGCCACTCTGCCGCTTGCCTTTTCCACCGTCACCAGCGGATAGTCGCTCCCCCGCCGAAAGCCCTCCCGCGCCGCGCTCACCCACGCTTCCATCTTTTCCAGCGAATCGATCAGGCCCGCCCGCATATAGCGCCAGATCTCGGCCTCCTTCGCTACCGCCCACAAATGCGGAGCATCCGTATCCTCGAGCGGCCGCAACAACACCACGTCGTCTTCCAGGCGAGTTGGATCTGCAATCATTTCCTCATCTTAAAGTGGGATCCTTCTTCACCGCTTCCGTTAAGGCCAATCCTGCCCATCCTGTGCCCATCGCCGAGATCCACTGGTCATGGCCATAGGGAAAGCCCGAATCAAAATACGGTTGAAATTTCACGCTGCGGCTGGCTACATACCAACTCCCGTCTTTCGCTTGATTCCGCAGCAGCCAGCGAATTCCTTTCTCAAAGCGCCGGTCGTCCACCGCGAATCCGATCTGCGCGAGTGCATAGAGCGCCTGGCCCGTTGCATAAGCATCGGGCTCGAGCCCGGGCCGTTGGCTCCAAGCTCCTTCGTCGTTTTGGAACGACAGTATCTCTTTCGCGTTCACCTTCACGCCCGCCCAATGAAGGCCCAGCGCCCGCATATTGATCTCCTCCATCTTGCCCTCGCCCGGCTTGTTCTCTTGAAGCCAGTGCCGCGCACGAGCAATGCGCTGCTCCCACTCCTCTTTGCGTCCCGGCGACCCGTAACTGCGCATCGCCAGAATCGCCAGCGCCGTCGAAGTGAACGTCGAATAGCCGATCGGCGCCCGCTGCAGCATGTTGCCGAATGATCCATCGCGCATTTGCAATCCCGCCATGTCGTGCATCATCGCATCCGTTTGCGGGCTGCTCTCCACCCCTTGTGCCTTCCAGCTTGCGAGCAATATTCCATAGGCCTGCGGTGCGCCGCCTCCCGGCACGCGCTGCAAAAAGGATTCGCGGTTCACCTGGTTAACCGTCATCACGGTTGCCAGTTGCTTTTTTGCCAATGCCTGGTCGTGCACGATTCCTCGCGCTTGCGCCGCTGCGGCCAGCATCCCTGAAATCACTTGGTGGTGACAACCCGGACATCCGCTCTTCTGGAAATACCTCTCATTGCTGGGCAACATCAACGCCAGCGCTTTAGCCACGGCTTCCTCGGGTGTGGGTGTCTTCTCGGGCAATTCAATCTGGGGACGCTCGGCCGTCTTCCCACCCTCGAGCCGTCCGTGCAAAGGACTCTTCGGACCGAACTTCAAGATCCAATCTGCCGCCGTCTGTCCGTCCCTGGAGCGCATTTCCGTCTTCGCCCCCCGGGCACGCAAAAGTTCAAAGGTCTCCACATCCTGCGACTCCATCGCCGCAGCCATCATCAGCGGCGTCATGCCGCGCCAATCCGTTTGATCGACTTTTGCTCCCGCCTCCAGCAACATCCGCGCAATCTTCGGGTGGTTGAACTGCGCCGCCATGAACAGAGCCGACATTTCACCCATCTCCTGCAAACCCGCTTTGGTCTCCTGCGGCGAGTCGGAAATCGCGTTGGGATCTGCACCCGCTTTCAGTAGCAGGGCCACACATTCCTCACAGCCCACCGCTGCGGCACGCACCAGCGGCGGCAGTCCTTTCTGTGCCGCTCCGCGCGCCCCGCGCTCTGTTACTTTCGCGCCCGCCGCCAGCAGCAACTTCATCGCTTCCAAATCCGCGGACGTCGCCGCGTTCCCCAACGGACCGTCTCCATTCCTGTCCACCAGTTTCGGGTCCGCCCCGTGTTGGAGCAAGAGCCGGATACTCTCCCCATTTCCATACGTCGCCGCCGCAATCGTCAGCGGCGTCCGCTCCAAAAGCGTGCGGGCATTCGGATCCGCCCCTGCCTCCAGCAACACCTTCACTTTGCTGGGCTCCCCCGCCGCCCAGTGCAGTGCCGTCGCTCCCTGCGGATTGCTAAGCTTTACATCAGCGCCACGCTCGATCAACCACTTCACCATGTCCACGTCCGCGTGCAGGGCGGCCTGCATTAGAAGTGTCGCTCCCTGGGCATTCCGCTGATTGGCGTCGGCCGGACTCTGCACTGCACTCGAGAGTCTCTTGGAATCATTGTTTCGGACGGCCGCAAAAGGGTCGATGACGAACGCTAGCAGAAGTAGGATTGCGATTTGCATAAACCCGTTTATGAGCCTTTTCCTCGTCCCAAGCCATGTTAGAGGCATGAAAAAGTCATGAAATCGGCCTTGGAACGGCGTTTTGGCGATTTTCGCCTCGATTTGCGCCGCGGTCTGCTGCTCCGCAACAACGCAGAGGTGAAACTGCGCCCCAAAGCTTTCGAGGCTCTGAAGCTCCTTGCCGAAAACCAGGGCCGTCTCGTATCGAAGTCCGAACTCATGGAATCCCTCTGGCCCGGTACCGCCGTGACCGAGGATTCCCTCGCCCACTGCATCATGGAAGTCCGCCGCGCCCTGGGCGAAGAAGGACCAAAGCGCCTGCGCACCGTCACGGGCCGCGGTTATCTATTTGAAGGCGACGACGCGGTCGAAGAAGAGGCGAAACCCATCCTCAAGAGCACGGGCCCCGTTCCTCGCCGCCTCCTCTGGGCAATTCCCCTTCTTCTCCTTTTATTTGCCCTCGGCTACTGGCGTTGGCAAGAGAACCGCGTGGAAAACGCCCTCCGCGATTTCGAAACCTTCGCCGCCCACGCCGACTACCCCAAAGCCTTCGAAGCCGCTCAAACCGTCCTTGCGATCCGTCCGACGGAAGACCGGGTCGTTCGTCTCTGGAACGAAGTCTCAGATAATCTCACCATCCACTCCTCACCCTCCGACGCCGATGTCGAAATCCTCCAAATGGGCGAGAGCACTCCGCGCGCCCTTGGCCGTACTCCCATCGACCGCTTCCACGTCGCCCGCGGCGATTACATCATCCGTATCCGCAAGGCCGGCTTTGCGCCCGTCGAGCGCATCGTTTCGAGCGCCCTGCCCCGCTCCCGCCCCATCGTCCGCACGCCCTGGGATTTATCGGTCGACGCCAGTCTCCCTCCTCTTGCCGGCGCTCCTGCCGGCATGGTCCAAATCCCCGCGCTGAAGCAAGTCACTCTGGCTCTCCTCGACCGCCCCGCAAGCCACCCCGTCGATCTTGCTTCCTTCTGGCTCGACCGCTTCGAAGTCACCAATGAAGAATTCCAGCGCTTCGTCGATTCCGGTCGCCATCCGCCCAACTTCCTGGACTCCTCCGGTATCCCCGGACCCGCCTCTTGGTCCGGCGGCCGCGCCCCCAAAGCCCTCCTCCAACATCCCGTCACCGGTGTCTCTTGGGAAGAAGCCCGCGCTTACTGCCGTTTCGCGGGCAAGAACCTCCCTACCGTCTACCAATGGGAAAGCGCCGCGCGCTATCAGATCCGCATCCCCTTCGGGCTGCTCTATCCCTGGGGCCTTCTCAACGCCGACAATTACCAACAACGCGCTAACTTCCACGGCAGTTCCACCCGCCCGGTCGGCTCCTATCCTTTCGGTATGAGCTATCTGGGCGTTTACGACATGGCCGGCAACGTTCGTGAATGGCTGCTCAATCGCCGGCTCGGAGGACGCGCCACCGTAGGCGCCTCCTGGCGCGATGAGGTTTATCAATTTATGCTCCACGGCTGGGCGCCCGAAGACACGCGCCGGGACGATCTCGGCTTTCGTTGCGCGCTCGGCGAAGACAAGGCCGGCGCCATCGATCTCTACGACGAAGACCCCCAGGTCTATCCCCCGCCCCTTTCCAACGCCGCCTTCGATCGTTTCCGCGCCTTTTACTCCTATCCCGATCGCCCCCTCGCGCCCCGCATCGTTGCCTCCTTGGACGGGGGCACTTGGACCCGCCAGGAAATTCGCTTCCGCGCCGCCAATGACGAAGAAGCCCTCGCTTATCTCTATCTCCCCAAGCACGCCCAAGCGCCCTATCAAACCATCCATTTCCTGGGCGGCACCAATTGGTTCGTCGGCGCCCCCATCACCAGCGCCGTCGAAGGGAACAAAGGCCTGCTCGAACCTTTCCTCCGCGCCGGACGCGCCGTCTTCCTCGTCGCCTTCAAAGGCATGCACGGTCGCCCCCCTGTCGGCGAAAGACCGGTCCTGGAAGCCGCTTCGTCTCGGTGGAAAACGATCATGCGGGATCGCGTCATCGACATGCGCCGGGGCGTCGACTACCTCCATACCCGGGCCGACATCGATCACAACCGCATCATCTTTTGGAACCACTCCACCACCGAATCCGCTGCCTTGATCTCCGCGCTCGAAACCCGTTACCGCGGCACCCTCCTCGTCGGCGCCGGAATCGGGCCCGACGGCTTCGAACTCCCTCCCATCGTCAACGCCGCTGTTTATGCGCCCTTCATGAACGGACCCAAGCTCATCATCAACGGTCGCTATGACGAATACAATCCCGAACTCACCGTCGGCCTTCCCTTCTTCAATGTCCTACGCGCTCCCAAAAAACGGGTCTTGGTCGACGATGGCCACATACCTGGTCTCAACTTGGTCATCCCCATCGCCCAACCCTGGCTCAACGAAGTTCTTGGTAACGTCAAGCTCCGCTAGCCTGCCTTTCATCCCTAAAATTCGTTAAGCTGTAACAATGAAACGCTGCTTCTGGGGCTTGGCCGCCCTCCTACCCCTTACTACGTCCGTTTTCGCCCAAGGCACCACCTCACGCCTTCTCGGCACCGTCAACGATCCCTCCGGTGCCGCCGTCGCGGCCGTCCAGGTCCGCCTCACCAATGAAGGCACCAACCAGACCTTCAACGCGGTCACCGCCGACAACGGCGCCTATTTCTTTGAGTCGATCTTCGTCGGCAAATACACCGTCGAAGTCGAAGCGCCCGGTTTCAAGAAGTTCATCGCCAAAGGCAACGTCGTCAACATCGGCCAACCCACCACCGTCAACATCGTCCTCCAGGTCGGCGCGGTCACGGAAAGCGTGGAAGTATCCGGCGCCTATGAGCAGGTCCAGACCTCCACCTCCGGCAACATCGGCAACGTCTTCAGTGAGCAAATCATCAAAGACCTCCCCATCGTCGGCAGCCGCGGCCGCAATCCTCTCGACCTTGTGCTGCGTCAGCCCGGCGTCGTCTCCGGTGCCAATACCGGCGGCGGCATCCACGTCAACGGCGCCCGCGACCGCGCCTGGAATTACACCATCGATGGCATCGATGCCAACGAAACCTCCGCCGGCGGCTCCAGCTTCGCCCCCATTCGCACCAACCCCGATTCTCTCGCCGAGTTCAAGGTCCTTACCTCCAACGCCACCGCCGAATTCGGCCGTAACTCCGGCGCCCAAGTCTCCATGATTACCAAGTCCGGCACCAACGAAGTCCACGGCCAAGGCTTCTGGTTCTACCGCACCCCCCGCTTCAATGCCTCCGAATGGCAAGCCAACGTTCAGGGCCAAGGCAAGCCCCAGTTCCAACAACACATCTACGGCGGCTCCGTGGGCGGTCCGATCGTGAAGAATAAGCTCTTCTACTTCGGCAACATCCAGCGCCTCACCGCCCGCGATTCCGCGATTGTCAATCGCACCGTTTACACCGATACCGCCAAGCAAGGCATCTTCCGCTATGTGCGCGGCGGCCGTAATCTGCCCTTTGGCGTCGCCAACTCCTCCATCGACCAAAGCGGCAACCCCGTCGCGGGCCTGAACATCGGCACTTACAATGTCCTCACCCAGGACCCCGACCGCCTTGGTGCCGATCCCCGCACCCGCGCTCTCATCCAGGAACTCCCCTCCCCCAACAACTTCTTCGGCGGCGACGGCCTCAACACAGCCTTCTACACCTTCACCGCCCTCGGCTCCGAGCGCCAGTACGACACCACCATCAAGCTCGATTACGTTCTGAACGACAAGAACACCATCTATGCCCGTGCCCTCTTCGGCCAGCAGAATACGCTCTGCGATCGCGTTAACGGCGGCGCGCCCTTCCTTCCCGGCGGCGTCTGCCCCGTCAACACCTTCCGCGATCCCGTCAATCTCGCCTTCAACTGGCGCACCAACCCCACCTCCCGCATCACCAACGAGTTTGTCTTCGGCCGCAATTACTTCGGCTTCGACTTCCAGATTCCCACCGCCGACTTGAACGCCATCAACCTCACTGGCGCTCCAGTTACCATCCCCCAGGAGCTCAGCTTCGGCAACGCGCGTAAGCTGAATACCTGGCAGTTTGTCGATAACTTCAGTTACTTCGCCGGCGCCCACAGCTTCAAAGGCGGCATTAACTTCCGCCTCGCCTCCCACAACGACGTGCGCGGCTCCGTCGGCGGCTCCAACATCACCACCCAGGCGAACTTCAGCCGCACCGTTAATACCGTCGACGCCGCCCGCTTCGGCCTGCCCCCCGACATCAATAGCCAGTTTGACCGCGTCAACCTCGAGTCCAGCATCAACTACATGCTGGGCCGCGTCGGCACCGTCTCCCGCGGCTTCGTCAACGCCGGCTCCCAATTCGCCGCGCAGCCTTACGACTTCAAAGCCCTCTTCAACGAATACGACTTCTTCTTCCAGGACACCTGGAAAGTCTCCAAGCGCCTCACCGTCGATCTGGGCCTCCGCCTCGAATGGAAAATGACGCCCCGCTCCGACCCCTCTGGCCTCATCACGCGTCCCGACCAGGTCATCGCCCTCGGCGCCGCCCCCACTTCTTCGGCACGGTGGCAGACCGGCGACCTCTTCCGCAGCGACCGCAATAACTGGGGCCCCTCCATTGGTTTTGCTTACGACCCCTTCGGCCAAGGCAAGACCGTCATTCGCTCCAACTACCGCCTCGCCTACGATCGCCTCAACACCTTCGTCCTTAGTTCCGCCGTCTTCCAAAATCTGCCCGGCCAAGCCCAAGGTTCCACCAACGAAGCCTTCGGCCAAGCCGGCGGCCGGCTCCGCAACCTCACCCCCGCCCTGGTCACACCGCGCGGCGTCCCTGCGGACTTCCAACAGCCCCCGGCCTACTCGGCGAACTCCATTACGGTCGTCGATCCGAATCTCGAAATGCCCCAAACCCATATGTGGAGCTTGGGCGTCCAACACCAAATCGCCCGCAACACGGTCATCGACGTCAATTACATCGGTCGCCGCGCCCACAACCTCTTCGGCGGTTATAACGTCAACCAGGTCGACATCACCCGCAACGGCTTCCTCAACGCTTACAACACCGTGGTCGCCGGCGGCGAAAGTCCGCTGATCAATCAACTGCTCAGCGTCGACCCGCGCCGTGGCGCCACCGAATCCGGCAGCGCCCTTCTACGCCGTGCCTATCCCGCGGACATCAACGGCCGCTCTGTTGCCTTCATTGCGCAAGACCTTTCCCGCCGCCTGGTCGGTGGCGTGCCGCTCGCCCAAGCCTCCGGCCTCGGACAAAACTTCTTCATCCCCAATACCCAATTCGCTGGCAACACCAACGTCATCGATTCCAATGACTTCTCCACCTACCATGCCCTCCAGATCCAAGTCGAACGCCGCATGTCCAAAGGCCTCACCGCTCAGCTCGGCTACACCTGGTCCAAAAGCCTCGATACCCGCAGCTTCGACCCCGCCTTTACCGTGGTCGGCGGCGGCGTCGCCCAATCCGCCTCCTCCACACCCTTCGATATCAACGACCGCCGCGGCAACTATGCTCCCAGCGATTTCGACCGCCGCCACGCCATTCAGAGCTACTGGCTCTGGGAAGTCCCCTTTTCCCAAAACGCCCCCAAGCCTCTGCGCTTAGCCCTCGCCGATTGGCAGATCAGCGGCGCCCTCACCCTTACCTCCGGCCGCCCCTTCACCGTCTTTAGTGGCTTCAATCAGTTCTCCAACGTCGTCGGCTCCACCGCCGACTGCAACGCCTGCAGTAGCTTCGGCCAAGCCGCCGACCGTCCCGACGGCATCAAGTGGTACTTCAATCCTTCCGAAGTCGCCGGCTTCTCCAATCCAACCGCCGGCTCCATCGGCTCCTCCAATCGCAACCGCTTCTACGGCGACGGCTTCTTCAATATGGACACCACCCTCGTCAAGCGCATCCCCCTCACCGAGCGCTACCGCCTGGAAATCCGCGCCGACGCCATCAACGTCACCAACACCCCGAGCTTTGGTTTCCCCACCACCACGCTCAGCTCCACCACCTTCGGCCGCATCTTCAACTCCCTCGCCAGCTCTTCCCGCAAGATCCAGCTCGGCGCGAAGTTCTACTTTTAGCGGCGATACACTAGGGGCAGCATGACCACTTCAGCGCCCGCCTTGGCTCCTCTCGACCCGACTGTCCCTCGCGTGCGGTGGACAGTCGGCCAGGTCTATCGCGCGCTGGACGCTGGGCTCTTTGACAACTACAAGTTCGAGTTGTTACATGGAGAAATTGTCGACCTCATGAGCCACAACCCCAAACACGCGAACGCGTTTGCGCGCTTCTTTCGATGGCTGGCCACCTTCGTTGCCTTCGAGCGAATCCGCTCGGAAAAGCCGATCACTCTGCTGGGATCAGACGCGGAATTGTCAGAACCCCAACCCGACATCGTGGTGTGCTCGACCAACCCGGAACAACTGGAAACGCGTCACCCTTTGGCATCCGAAGTGCAACTCATCGTCGAAATCGCCGACTCGTCACTTCTCAAGGACTCCACCACCAAGCGCGACCTCTATGCCCGCTCCGGTATCCCCGAGTACTGGCTCCTAGACCTAAACGCCCGCACCCTAACCATCCACCGCAAGCCCCAGCTTGGCGTCTACACCCTAACCGCTATCCACAGCGAGGGCGAAACCGTTTCACCGCTCTTCTCGCCAGTTAACCCAGTCGAAGTC
This sequence comes from uncultured Bryobacter sp., assembly GCA_964387685.1. Classification (GTDB taxonomy): domain Bacteria; phylum Acidobacteriota; class Terriglobia; order Bryobacterales; family Bryobacteraceae; genus Bryobacter. The sequence goes on along the minus strand of CAYLXK010000002.1, from coordinate 337,270 downwards.
TCGAGCCTATTCTCATAGCAAAATCATGACCCGGCGGCAGTTGCTAATTCTTCTAGCCACAAGTTAGTCAGCGTCTGCCCGTCCCCGCTTCGAAGACTACCCCACTCCCACAGATTTTAAGTGCCCGAACGCAAAGCCAATTTTCCGTTCTCGCTCCGAGCGAATGTTCCGCACCCAGATAACCAGCCCGTCCCACGCCAAACCGAATGTCGCTGGGCACTACACCATCGCCGCTTGGGGCTGCGGATCAATGTGTTCCGCCATCGCCATTGTGGATCTGATGACCGCTGCGATCCACCCGCCGCCCGGCAACGAAAAAAAACGGGCTGGGATCGTTGGATCTGCGGCGGCGGCTTCATCGAGGAAAGCTATATCGAACACAACGTCGATAGTCGGCTCTTCATTACTCGTACCCAGGGCTTAGGTCCAAAAGAAGCCACCAGCAGCTACTACGAGTGGGCCGATGAGCGCTTCCGCTATCTAACCAGCGTCACCGGCCCTTAGAAATGGTCTAGCGCCCCGCCTGCAAACGCGATTCGCCCGCCGCGGTGAAGTAAGTGGCCGCTAGCGTCTCCTGCGTCGAACGCTCCCGGATCGTCGCCACGTGATACCACTGCGCCTGCGCGCGGTTCCGGTCCACGTCCAGGATCATGTAACCCCGGCGGCTCAGTTCCACATACTGAATGTGCGGGTGCGTCGCGCGCAAGCCCTGCGCTGTCGCCGCCGCCGTCGCCGCGTCTTCGATCGCCGGGCTGGTAATGGCGGTCGTCACAAACTCCACCGCCTGCCGCCGCGCCAGCGCCGTGCCCACCGCAAAGGGATTAACGCTGATTTCATTGGCCCAGCTCGAGTGAATGTCTCCCGTCAGCACCACAATATTATTCACCTGTTGCTCAGCCAAGAAACCCAGGATCCGGTTGCGGCTCGCCACATAGCCGTCCCATTGGTCGCTGTTAAAGGGCGAGCCGTCCGTGCCCAACACCTGCGCCATCATTACCTGTTGCCCAATCACACGCCAAGTGGCGCTGCGGGCCCGCGAATTCGACAGTTGGCGGAAGAGCCATTCTTCCTGCGTCGCTCCCAGCAGGGTCCGGTTCGGCGCCGCCACCAGCGGTGAGTTCGGCAGTACTTGTTGGTCGCGCGAGTCCAGGCGCGTGTCCAGCATCGTCAGGTCCAGTAAGTCCCCAAAACGGAAGTTACGGTAGATGCTCATATCCTGCCAGGGGTTGTCCCGCACGGGCATCCATTCAAACCACGCCAAGGCCGAAACCGCCCGGCGCTGGCTCCAATCGCCTTCCGTTGCCGGTTGGTGATTCTGCGCGCCGCCAAACCAGGAATCGTTCGTCGATTCATGGTCGTCCCATACGCAAATCCAGGGGTGCTGCCGGTGCGCCTCTTGCAGGTCCGCGTCCAGGCGGTATTGGGCGATCCGCTGGCGGTAGTCGGTCAGCGTAACGATCTCTTTATTCGGCACGGGCACGCGGCCGAGGGGCGTACCGTCGCCGTAGGTCTCATTGCCGTACTCGTATATGTAGTCGCCGAGGTGCAGCACGGCGTCCAGGTCGCTGCGATTGGCCACCAGCCGATAGGCGTTAAAGAAGCCATAGGGATGATTGGAACAGGAAACCACCGCCATCCGCGCCCGCTCGATGCTCCCGGCGGGTAGCGTTCTGGTCCGGCCGATGGGAGAAAGCGTTCCTTTGTAAGAGAACTGGTAATAGTAAGTCGTCCCCGGGTCCAGCCGCGCCACGTCCACTTTCACGGTAAAGTCGTAACTGGAATTCGTTCCCGTCACGCCTTGCTGCAATACATTCCGCATCGATGCATCGCTGGCGATCTGCCATTCCACGGTCAAGTTGTCGTCCGGCGACGCGGGGCTGACGCGGGTCCAGATGATGACTCGGTTGTTGAGCGGGTCGCCGCTGGCCACGCCGTGGGCAAAAATCGGGGTAGCGGAGGTCTGGGCTTCAAGGCCCCGGTGCAAGAAAGCGGCCGAGGCGGCGCTAGTCGCAAAGAGTCTACGGGAAATGGACATGGCTGTGGCAGGATAACAGCGGCAGGTGAACGCGGGGTGAAGAAACGATGACGGCCAGATGACGCTAGACTTCTTCACCGTCGATTTCGAATGGGACATGCATCGTCCCATTCCCTCCGATCCCTTACTTGTCCCTAATCTCATTCGGGGCGAATTGGGTCGCCGGCTCCACGGGTCGGACTTGTACACGCAGCTTTTTGCCCCGCCCAGACGAAACGAAGGTCCTAGCGGACTTGCCGATCCGCCCCGTCCCTTCGTGGTCCGTCCGGGTCTTTCCGAAGGGCGAACGCTTCGCTTTGCTATCCATGTCTTTGATTCGAGTCTTACTTCATATTTCAATTGCAATAACCTCATATTGAATCATTTATCTCTCACACCGACCTTGGCATCCGTTTCTCGGCTTCAGCTCCGCTTCCTCTCCCCCACCTTTCTCCGAAACGAAGCCAAAGCCGACTTCAGCCCTCTTTTCCGCCGCCTGCGGGACCGCATCAGTTCCTTACGCGCCCTCTATGGTTCCGGCCCCCTGGAAATCGACTTTCGGGACCTGTCAGAACGAAGCCAACGCATTCATCTGGTCTCCAGCGACCTGCAACCCGCGCGCGTCTCCCGCTTTTCCCGCAGCACCGGCCAGACCCATCCCGTGGGCGGCTTCACCGGTAACGCTGTCTACGAAGGGGATCTTTCGCCCTTCCTGCCCTATCTCAAGGCCGCTTTCTACACCGGCGTCGGGAAGCATACGACCTGGGGAAACGGCCAAATCGAAGTCGTATATTAAGCGAAACTCTTTCCAGGCTGTGGTGTTTGTGACATTGTGACGTCAGTGGCGGCCATTGAACGCGATGCCGAATTGATGCTCCGGGTCCGTGAGGGCGACGAAAGCAGTTTCGCCTTGCTCCTGGAGAAGCACCGCAATGCTGTGGTTCATTTCCTTTACCGAATGATCCAGAATCAGGCGGTGGCCGAAGAACTGGCTCAGGAAGTATTTTTGCGCGTCTATCGCAGCCGGGAGACCTATGAGCCGACCGCCAAGTTCACTACTTGGCTCTTCCGGATCACGACCCATCTGGCGTTAAATCATGTGCGGGATAAGCGGCACGATAAGCTCCACGATTCCATCGACGAGCAGTCCGAAGACGCCGCCCCGCGCCAGTTGGCCGACCGCGAGCCCAACGTAGAGCAGCAGATGCTCCGCCAAGCCGCGCTGGCCGAAATTCGCTCGGCCATCGAGCAGTTGCCCGAAAAGCAGCGCTCGGCCGTCTTGATGCACAAATATCAGGAAATGGAATATTCTCAAATCGCAAGCGTCCTGGGATGTTCCGAATCGGCTGTGAAAAGCCTGTTGTTCCGTGCCTATGAGACGCTGCGTAGCCGCTTGAAGCAATTCGCCCCAAAGGAGTCCCCATCATGAAATGCATATTGAACGCGACCGAACAAGAAGAACTGTTGCTGGGCTACACGGCGGGGACCCTCGACGGGGAAGCGGCGCGGACCTTTCAGCGGCATCTCACCACCTGCGCGGAATGCAACCAAATGGTCGCCCTGCAGCAGATGGTGGATGTGACTTTGAACGAATGGAAGATGCCGGAAGTGAGTGCTAGCTTTGATGCGAAGCTGATGGCGCAAATCCGGGCCATCGAATCCAAGCCCGGTTTTCTCGAACGATGGTTTGGCAGTTGGAAATGGGCCGTCGCCGCCGTGCCGGCTTGCGCGCTCGCACTAACCGTTTACTTCTGGCCGGCCCCCGCGCCACCGGCCCTTGAAGCGCACGAAGTCGTGGAAGTCGAACGGACCTTGGACGACCTGGAAGCCTTCCAGGCCTTGCACCAGGCGGGCACGGAAAAGACTCCGGATACCCAACAGGAGCTGCTATGACCCGGCGATTGATCGCGGGGATTGTCCTTATGACCGGCTTGGCCTTGGCCCAACCGAAGCCGAATCTGGTGGACCGTCTGCAACGGATGACACCGGCCGAGCGCCAGCGCTTTCTGGACCGTATTCCGCCCGATAAGCGGATGCAACTGGAGCGGCGCATGCGCGAGCTGGACAAGATTCCGACGGATGTGCGCGACCGCTTGCGGCGCGAATACGATGAATTCCAGCAGCTTCCCCCGGAGCGCCAGCAGGCCGTGCGAAGGGTTTTGCGCGAAATGAACGGCCTGCCCCCCGGAAGGCGCGGCGCGGTCCGGGCGGCGGTAAACTTCATTCGCGGTTTGAGCGCAGCGGATCGGGAGAGGCGCTTCCAGGCGCGGCCATTCAAGACTCGCTTCGACGAAGACGAGCAGAGGCTGATTAAGGAAGCGGTGGACGTACTGCCTCCGCTTCCGGCCGAGGAGCCACCGGCGTCGAACGAGCAGTAGCCGCAATTTGACACACCGCCGTCACTTTGCCACCATGAAGAGGTCACTCCATTCGTGCGGATGTGGCGGAATTGGCAGACGCGCTAGATTCAGGTTCTAGTTCTCGCAAGGGAGTGGAGGTTCAAGTCCTCTCATCCGCACCAATAAAATCAATAAGTTACAGAGATTCTGACGCCCTCCGCCGGAGGGCGTTTTCGCGTTGGTGTGACTATAGTGTGACAAATTTCGAATTCCGTTCCGTTGACCCCAGTTTTGGTGTGACTGTTTCTGTCACACCAGCGTCGCGGGCGCGACTTGGAGTCGGGGATTCGAAGCACGGGTGAAGTGGACCGTCGAGGGCCGTGAAGATGCGGTGGAGGGTGGATCGGGCGGCGAGCTACGACTCGTCGTCGCCCCCGTCGGATTTTTGGTCTTGGGTTCGCCGGCGACGGATATGCTGATCCAACTTTTCGGCGGCGTCGGTTAGGTCCGATTCCGAAACGATGTTGTAGCGATCGAAGACCGCCCTGGTTTTGTGTCCCGAGATGCGCATCGCGACCGCTTCCGGAACACCCGCCCGGACCAGATTGCGGACGCCAGTCCGGCGGAGATCATGAAAGAGCTTGGTCGGCTCCCCGCCCGCGTCCGCCAGACCGGCCCGGACGCATGCGACGGCCCACGACGCTTTGAACGAGCGGATCGGCTCACCCTCACGAAAGAAGACCCACTCGCACTGCGGATACTGTGAATCCCGGAGACGCTTTTGGTCCTGGAGGATGGTGAGGAGTTCCGAGACAAGCGGAATGATCCGGGCCTCGTCGTTCTTGGTGGTGCCGGGCTCCAGTCGGACGAGTCGATGAGAAAGGTCCACCTGTGACCACTGAAGCTTGAGAATCTCACCGCGACGGCATCCTGTGTAGTAAGCGAAAGCGAGAATGGGCTTCAGTTCGACGGGCAACTCACGGAGGAGCGATCTGTACTGTGCATCCTCGAAGAAGCCTTTTCGAACGTTGTTCTCCTCCAGCTTTGGGATGAATGGAACTCTGGCAACCTTGGGCGGCGTCGACATGCGCCCCAAGTTGAGAGCGCGCCGGAGGAGGGAGAGTTCGCGGTTAACCGTCGAATTCGCTACGCCCTTTGTCTGGCGAGCAGCAATGTACTTCCGGGCGAGGTCCGTCGTGAGTTTCGACGCCAGCACGCTGCCGAAGAAGGGCCTCAAGTGGGTCCTCACCACGAGTTCGCACCAGTCCACACGCTTGCCGTTGATCCTGTAGTCTTCGACCAAGTCGTCGAGGAGTGAACCGATGGCCACCTTCTCGACGACCAGGACACCTCCCAAATCGCGTTCGCGTAGCATCTCTGCAAGAACCTTTTCCGCGTCACGTTTGCTGCCGTGGACCATCTTGTTCTGGAACAGCCTTTGCTTGGTCTGCGGGTCCCGCCCGAGGAACGCTCGGACCATCCATTTCCCTTTTCCGCGTGCGACGATTTGTCCTGCCACGAGGCCATCCTAAGGCAGATCCTGCTGTTCCCCAAATGAGTTGGGCGCGATCTGTAAGGCGCAGTAGCAGGTCGTTTGGCGGGCTGTGGAAAATCCGGTACTAGAGAAAGCATGAACCCGATTCTCCTTTCCGAAACCGAAACCAACGGGCGGCCACAGATCTGCCTGTTGCACATGGATGAAGTAGCCAAGCGTCTCGGCGTGTCGCTCCAGAGGGCCTATGAATTGGGCCGTCAAGGGCTTCTGCCGATTGTGCGTCTGGGCCGTCAGATGCGAGTAGAAGAGCATAGGCTGCTTGAATGGATCGCAGCCGGAGGAGCCACACTCCCGGCCGACGATGAGCCGTTCGGGCGAAAGCGGTGAACGCTCAATCCACGACTCCAGGGCCGGTCGGGACATCCCAGGATCAAAAAACTGCCTTGTTTGATGCGAGATAAATGATTCTGGGATGTCCAATCTGTTCGTCAACTACCCTGCTACCGCGGTCAGATCGCATCTACCCGCATCTTGAGCGTGGTGCGGTTCCACGTCGACGTCCGCCCGACTAAGTCCGCCTGCGCCGGGCTCATGACGCCGCCCTATCGCCGGAGAACCCATAGCCGGCTTGTAATATTACAAGATGGGCGGCAGGGTTAGCGAAGGAAACCGGGGTAGCGCCCGGCGCGCACCGCTTCGATGTACTCGTCGGAAAGCTTCCATGGTTCCCCATGGAGACGCGGAACCAGTTCGGTCCACACCCGACCTACAGCGGCGACAGCTTCATCGTCGTCGAATGTGATTCCGGCGGGCAGCATCGGCGCCACGTCCTCTGTCAGGCTGAACTCAAGCCTCTCCAGCAGACGCTGTTCGGCAGCAGCGCGGCCAATTGTCACGCCTTCCAGCGACAGGTAGTGCTCGAAACATCGGATCAGCTTTGCCGGATCCATGTGCAATTGCTTGAGCCCCTCGTTCAGATCGAAGAGGTCACGGTTCTTGCGCCGCTGAAGCAGCGCCCGCAACTTTGTTCCGAACAATTCCTCTGGCTCGAAGGAAACAATCTCGGTGCGTCCCTGGTACCAGGCGTTCTCCACGCTAAATGGGTATGGACGCACGGGGAACACGGTCTCATGCTCCCGCGTGTTGATCTCGACTTTCAGTTTCCGGCGACTGCCCGGCTCCGATTCCGGCGCGAAGCGAAACGCCAGATGCATCGAATGGCGCGCGGGTTCTCGCTTGCACGGGCCAAGCCAGGCTAGCGCGGACTTGATGGCGTCCACGGTCTTGCCGATCGGACCCGGCTCCAACTGGATCAGGTCGATATCTTCGGAGTAGCGTAGCGGTCTGCTGAAGAGTAGTTTGTGAATCGCGGTGCCGCCGCGAAAGCCGATGCGTTGAGCTAACCACTTGTCGGAGAAAAGATCGCAGAGGGCGCGGCAGATGATGAGATCCTGCTCAACTTGGGCTAGATCAGGCCACGGCGCAGCCTGCCTCCATTCCTGCAGGTAGGCGCGCGGGATCACTCGTCTACCTCAATGGTCTGGTTGAGCAGGAGTTGCCAATCGGTGTTTATCGGAGCCGCCGACTGCTCTAAGAAGGGCCTGGCTGCGGGGTTCAAGGGCTTCACGGATTTCGCGTATTGCACTATGGGCTGCAAGGCGCGAGCCTGCCTTTCGTGGCCGAAGTGTTCGAGAAGATAGCCAAGTCTCCGCACGACAGAATTCTCGTAGACTTCCGCCGCCTTGGCAAGCGACTTTGAATTGGCCTTGCCGCCGATGTCGCGCACCACTTGCGCGACACCATTGATGCCGCCGGCCTTGTGGAAGTAGCGCATGCAATCGAGCAGGGTGAGTTCCACACCGGCAGCCTTGGCGAATCCTGATTCGCTTTTGAGATCGGCCAGCCAAGGCGCTCGATTGACCGCGGCAAAGGTCTCGGGCTGTTGAAAGAGGAACTGGATCCGGTGCCGGCCAGCCTCGAACGAACGCAATTGACGAGGAGTCAAGACCGAAAACACCATGGATGCCTGGTGCGATGAGCCGTGAAAAGCCGCTGCTCGAAGCAGCGAGACGCGGTAGTCCACGTCTAGGTGCTTCATCAAAGGATCGATCCAGCGCACCGGATCCGGCGATCCAGCAGAGCGGTCTTCGGGCCGGAGAATCACGAAGAAGTTGCGCCAGGGGCTCATCACGAGCCCCCTCTTCTTGGCCCGCCGAATGGCCGATTGGAACGCCTCAGAAGATTGACGAAGCGCGGCCTGGGCGACGGGGCCGGAAAAGGTCTCCCGTCCGCTCGCCAGCAGGTCATCGACGTAGTGCTCTAGGGACGCCACGCCCCAAGTATATACCGAAACCGTCCATTACCGGCGGTTACTGCATATATTTGGGCAACGATCGGCACCGGTGGCGTTCGATTGTAGAGACATCCCAGAATCAATCAGCCTAAGCGAATGAGAGGAGTTTTTATGGGCGAACCCGTAGCCCAAACCAAGACCGAAGCAATGCCCTGCGTCGAACCCGATGTCTTCGACTATCTCAAACAAGCCGACCGGCTTCTGACGTCTCAGGATCTGGCGCGAGTCTTGTCGATTCACCCGAAGACCATCTATGCGTACGTTCGACGCCGGCGGATTCCCCATTACAAGATCGAGGCGAACGTCCGCTTTCGGGGAACCGAAATCGCTGAGTGGCTGCGTCGGCGGGCGGTCGGCAACGGTGAAGAGTAGCTTTCTGACACAGGTGTGTCTCTGCATCACGAACAGCGTCGACCTCCGGCCACGCCGCATTGTTTGGGAGTTTGTTTCTGGTTATACCTATTGCGATCTATTGCTTGAATTCAGCCCCTGAATTCCCCTCCTTCGCGGAGGAAGCGCTGGCCTCATGCGTGCTGGGAACCTGCGCGACGGAATGAGCGTCTACAATCTCACGGCGCATTCTATCGGGGCAGCAATTGTCTATCCATTGACCGCGAAGAGTGCTTCGATTACGATTCGGGAATTGACGTACTGGGCGACGCCAAAGAAATGAACTGGACCTACTAAATGTAAACAACCAACTCAGGCGGTATTTATGTCAAAAGCCGTTCCACCTTCGCAGCAGCCCTCCTCTCCCGGGCTTTCCGAAGCTGATCGGGTCTCTCCTTCGACAGCACCCGCGCGGCACTTGGCAGACCCCTGTGCTCCGGCGCCACCCGGGGCGGTGAGTGACAATCGGCCGCTCGCCGTTCCCCGAACCGACTCGGGCGAATGGACTTCTCAGCTCGACTCCTTCCTTTGCCAGACGCTTTGTTCGGGCGCGTTGAATGAACGCGAAGCCATCGCTGCGATTCGCGCGGCCAATCCCGATTGGAGCCGTGAGTTCGTGTGGCAGCATGTTCGGCTGCTTCGGCCGGAGACACCACAGCAAGTGCCCCGGGACCGCTACGCATTCTCGGAAGCAGAAGATGCGTTCTTAAGAGAGTCCTACGGGAAAGACCGCCAGTCCACGCGACGAGCGATTGATGCCATTCTCGCGAAGCACCCCGAGTGGCCGCGGCGTGCCGTTATAGAACGGGGTCGGCAACTTGGGCTCTCGCGAAAGAATCAACATCGCGTTGCACGTTGGTCGAAAGGCGAGATGATTCAGTTGCTCAACCTGCAGGAGAAGCCTGTGCGGTATATCTCGAAGATGCTGAACCGCCGACCGGCCTCGATTCGAGCGAAGCTGAAGCGGATGAACCAGACAGCCGACTTCTTTGGAGGCTTCAAAACCAAGGATCTGATGGGCTTGATGATGGTAACGGAAGACACCATCGAGCGCTGGGAGGGACTTGGTTGGCTTCGGCGGGACTCTGGCCGAATCACCGCGAAATCAGTTGAAGACTTCTGCCGGCTGCATCCAGAGGAGGCCAAACTGGAACGGCTCGATCCGGAAACGGCGAACTTTTTGTCACCCCGGCGTGCGAAAACGGCGGGAGCTACCTGACGACAAAGCCGTCGGCGGCCGAGCGCCAGGCCGGCAAGTCTGGCAGTTCATGGGGCGGATCCTTGGCCCATTGGGCCGCGCACCAGGACCAGTAGTCTACGGTTCGCTCGGAACGCAGATGGCGCCGTACCGCAGTCCGCAAGCTATCAAGCCAGCCGCCATCGCGGGCCTCTGAGAACAGGTGGTTCTCAACCCACTTGAGCAACTCATCCCAGAGCCACGTGGAATGGGACTGGATGTTCGGCCGCGTGGAAGCGACGTAGCCCCAGAATCCCGGTAACTCGCTGTCGAGCGTTGCTCGAGCGGGGGGCGGAAGTTGCGGAGAAACTTCCGCGAGGCTGCGAACCCAGAAGGCGAGCGTCTCCCAGTCGAGGTACCGCGCAACGCCTTCCTGGAAGCGCACGTCGGAAACCCCGTGTTGCTGCTCCTGATTCTGCGATGTCATGGCAAGCACCATCCGGTGCCAATCCTCGAAGCTCGTAAACTCCGTCGGCGGCTTTTTGCTCCCCTCCGCCGCTGTCGTCTCCCACAATGACCAAGCCGCATCTGATCGTGCGTCGCGGCCCACGTAGTGGTGAACGGCATCAAGCCAGCCGCCATCGCGCGCGGCGGCGAAGTGGTGATGGTCCACCCATGCGGCGAGGTCATGCCAAAGCGTGGTGCGGTCCCGATTGCTTGCGCGGGATTGAAGGAAGCCGGGACACCGAGTCTCGATCGCTTGAACGACGACGGCTGGTATGTCCTGAGCAGTATCGATGACCGTGCGGACCCAAAGAGTGAACGATAACCATTCGACCATTCGGTCGCATGCGGCGGCCACTTCACGCCAGGGTGCTCGAAGGGAAAGTTCGCGCATTCTTTGATGAACGGCGGGGTTAGGAATAGAACTTCTCATTAATGGACGCGTTTCAAGACTCATCTGCGGTCGAATCGTGGAACGGGACCGGAGCGAACGGGGCTGTCAGGGTGGTCCCGTTTCGCGGCACGTTCCAATCTTCATCTAAGAGGCTTTAGCTTAAACCCGCGCTGGGTTCGTTGCAAGCAGAAAGCGCCACGTGGGCGATTCCCTGCCTGAATTGTAGCGGCGCGGCCACGAACGGCGATCCGGCCGTCCGGCAACAACCATCGACAATTTTCCCGAGCGAAGGATACCGGCCTTCCTGCCTTGTCGGAACGCGGACCGCGACGACCTCGCGTTCGCAGAAAACGCCTGATTTCCTTGGCGTTTCGCGTAGGTTGCTATGTTTCGTGACCTCGCGATCATCGCATCGCGACGAAGCTCTCAATCTCATTTTCGCCGTTTGAAGAGATCCATGGAGCCGCCCTAATCTGCTCGCAAGCGGTGATCGGATTTCGCCGCTGGAGAAGCACCATGAGGAGTTGGACAACAACAGAAGCAAGATCAGTTTTGAACTGGGCCAAGGCCCCAAGCGAAGCGGACGCGACGCTACAAAGCATCGCGAGCGCATTGAATCGGACGCCCGAGGCGGTGAAGGAATTCCTGCGCCGCTGGCTGCCGCCTGGCAAGCGTCCGTGGCGAGAGAAGCCTCGCTGGAAGAAGGAAGAGATCGCGGCGTTGGAGAGCGGCCTATCGCCCGGCCAAAGAACGGCGGCTGCAGCGAGGAAGTTCATGCAACGACGCAGGGAGGACGGGCCTGAGGAGAGCGACCGGACGGTGCTGACCGTGAAGCAGGTTGCCGCCGACCTGGGAATCTCCCGCGCCAAGGTCTACCGGCTTCTCCGGCTGCACTACTTGCGGCGATTTGAAGGAGGCATCGCTGAGTCGTCCTTCCACCAGTTGCTGCGACTACATCCCGAGGCGGTGCCCTACGCGACGTTGCCGCCAGAACATCAAGAGTGGTTGGTAATCAACGGCTATCCCGATCCCAATTCTGCGGCAAAGAAGCCCAGCACCCGGGGGCTGTTGAAGGGCTGAGTGGCCGAACCGACGAAATGAATTGGTGCGACACTACCCGATCAACTCACGACACGAACAACTTCATGCGGGGTCCGCAACCGGCATCGACTAAGATGTCGGTAGATGTGGGTATTCGTTTTCTTGACCTTCGCAGTCTATGCTGCGGCTCAGCCAGCGCCTGAGTTTCGTGCCCGCGACGTTCGCCCTCAGGGCTCGGCGGACGCCGTGGCCCTTCTTCCGGGTGTGGGCGTGTGGATTTTTGGCGAACACCTGGGGCCTGCCTGCAGCGTCAAGAACATGATGGACCCGCGGACCTACAAAACCAAACTGTGCGGCGTCCAAGTCCTCTTCAATGGCATTGCCGCGAATCTGCTCTTCACGAGCCCGGCCCAGATCAACCTGATCGCGCCTGACCATCCGTGGGAGAACCAGATGATCAACGTTCAGGTGATTCGCGATGGAGCGCGAAGCGCCGTCGTACCAGTCCGTTTCGGCGTCGACCGGCCGGTTCTTTCGCTCGATGGATCGGCGTTCACCGGAATGCCAATCTGGATACGTGTCGAGTTACCGTGGGGGAAGGGTTTTCTGCGCTACCCCCATACGACTAGGCCATGGGAATTGGCCCCTGGTCTGTTTGAGGTGAGATTTGAGGGTCGCGATTTGCCGCCGCTCGGGGCAATTCCGTTTCGCCCCGTTCCCGGCGGTCCAATGATGGTTGGACTTCCAACGGAGCCTCGCAAGGAACTTTTGTCGCGCGCGCCAATACACCTCCAGTATGCCTTCGACAAGCCAGGGACTTACGAGGTGCGCTACACCGACACAGCAAGCGGTGGCCGAGAAGGGCGTACGCGCGACCCTTCGGAGTGGAAGCGGTTCGAGGTGAAGCAATCGACTCCGGAGCAGCGCCGCAACTCCCTCGATCGTCTGATTGCCAATCAGCCCAAGGACACGACCGAACTGCTCTCCTATTTTCTTCCATCGATACTGGCGGCGCGAAATGATGTGGCCCTGCGTGTTGTCGCACAGTTCCTGGATTCGCGCGACCCGGTGCTCAACCAGTACGCTTCGTATGCGCTCAACTACTTCGATCCGGCACTTTTGCGCCGAGTAGTCCCGAATCGCCAGCCGCTGCGGGGCGGTGTTCGGTAGGGGGCACATAGCTCAACGGCTGAAATCAACGCAAAGCGTACCGTGATCGACGAAACCAGCCGACGCTTTGACTCTCCGTAGAAGATAAAGCCTATCGGGCGGTGGTCTGCTCAAAGGTGACCGCAAGGTCTGAGCAACTCTCACCCAGTTGGTCGATGGAACGAGGATCACAGTTACCCATTGACTGGGCTAGCCGAAGATGAGGCACATTGCCGGGCGAACGCCTCATCAAGTCGCAGCAAGTGAAGTCTGCTGCGATTGGATCGTCTGCAAAAACCAGACACCCAAGATTCTTCGTCTTGCCGTGCAACGGACCGTTCCCTTCCATCGCGACGATCCCGTCGGCGATCACATAGTGGATCGGCACTTTGGCGGCAAGTTCAGCAATCGAGTTGTCGATGCCTTGCCAATGGAGAATGTTCTTCGGCCAGCCATAGACTCCGCCAGGCACAACGCCGAAGAGATTCTTCAGGCTGAGCGTGACGCCGGCCCAGTGATGGGTCTTCATCTTCGGCATTGAGATGAGGACCTCCGCATCGAGGATGGTGTTCGGGAGCCACAGTTCGCCCAGCGAGGTGAGGCCCGTTCTCAGGGGCACCCGGCTGACGTCGTCGAAGTTGAGATCCACGAAACGGCTCCGGCCAACAGCCTTGAGTTGCTCTGCGAGGCCGCACTCTTCAATCAGCATCTGCGTATCGCGCACATGCCCGGGCCCTTCGGCGACGGTCACGCTGGCAGCGCCGAATTTGTAGATCGCCTCGATGGCGCCGGCGATGAGCATCGGATGTGTGTTGATCGCGGCCGTGGTTGAATATTCGACGAGGTTCGGCTTCAGGACGACGCGCTTGTTGCGGACGTCGGGCTGAATCAGCCGGAGTCCGTCCTCAATGACGGACGGACACGACGCGTAGTCGCCACACCGGAGCACGGCCACACGAGAGCGTTCTTTCCGGCGGTCGGGCATCCGGTACGGCCACGCCTGCCGAATTGCCAGCGCCGCGGAACCGGCCAACGCAAGACCTCCGAGAGCGGAACGTCGATTCATTTGTTTGGCTCCTTGAAAGTGAACGGCGGATCCTCCAACGCCAATGCGCTTAATGCAAGTGTTTGCGTCGGCTCACTCGCCCAGGGAGACTGCCGGGACCGCAGGGCGCTCGCGGCCAGTGAAGCGGATGGGTGTCTGTGAGCAGACAGCGCCATCGCCGCCCATGCCGAGGTGTAAGCGGATCGTACCGATCCGATGCGTCGGGCCAAGAAGTCCAAGCCGCCAGTGACCTCGCCCGAGTCCTTCATATCCGGGTCGCGGAGTGCCAGGAGCGCCATCGACGTGAAGTCCGGATGCGGATCGAGCTCCACCCCGAACACCATCGCGTTTCCGGCGTTCCATCCGCCAGATGGGCAGGCGCGGTCCAGCAGCATGGCGATCGCTGACGCGGTTCGGAGCGAGCGATGGTTCCATGCGGAATAGGCGAGCAGCACGAGGGCCGTCGGCGCGACCCAACTGACTGTGCCTGGAACCCATGGCCAGCCGGTCTTGGCGGGATCGAACTTTACCTGGCGATCGAAGCAGTGGAACTTCCACTTCCAGAGCCAGTGACTCTCGTAACCGGCGGTCTGTTCCAGCCATTGCAATCCCCTCTGCGCGACCGATGTGTCGCCGCGGGTGTGGCGAAGGGCGAGGAGGGCCAGGGCCGTCACGAAGCTGTTTGGCGGACCTCCTTCGCAACCCGGCCATGCCCCGTCAGGCCGTTGCTCGGCTTCGAGTCGGCTTGGCATCTTGAGATCTGATCGCAGGGCCAAATTCCTGAGAGCGACTTCCTCAACCGTGCGCGGATGCCGTTTGCGAAGCTCTTCGAGAATTTCAGAACGGCGGTCCACACTGGATTCTACGGCGAGAATCCTGCTTTTGAATCCACTTCGGGCTCATCTGCCGTGGGTTGTCTCCGGTGTGTCGCTAGCAGGAAGTGTGGGATGTCTCATCTGGCCACGATCCCCCTTTGAACACGCGCGGGTTGGCGGACCTCTGCCCGATGCACGCACTGAGAGTCATTTCGAGTTCGCCGTGACGCCGCGTATTCTTGCGACGTGTTCTCCAATGCGCAAGATGTCGCCATCGGACTCCGTGAAGCTGGCTACGCGGCTGATCCGGTTCTTGTCCAGATCATTTGGCTCGCGACGAAGATGCAGAAACCGATTCTGGTGGAAGGCCCGCCGGGAACGGGAAAGACGTACCTCGCGCAGGCCTTCGCGGCGGCGGCCAGAACGGACTTGATCCGGCTGCAGTGCTTCGAGGGCATCACCGAACGGCAGGCCATCGGTTCGTTCGATGAAGCGTTGCAGCGGTTGTTCCTGGAGACCCAGGCGGACGTAATCGACAAGCAGTGGGACAAGCTGAGAACGCAACTCCATTCGCTGGACTTCTTCACGCAGGGCCCCTTGCTTCAAGCTCTGCTGCAGCCGAAGCCGATCGTTCTGTTGATCGATGAGCTCGACAAGGTTGACCAGAAGTTTGAAGCGCTGTTGCTTGAGATCCTCTCTGACTGGCAGATCACCGTGCCCAAGCTGGGAACAGTAAAGGCGCGCTCGATACCGGTCGTCGTGATGACCTCGAACCAGGAGCGACGGCTTGGCGATCCGCTGCGGCGCCGCAGCCTGTATCAACGGATCGAGCACCCAGATGTACGCAAGGAAGCTGCGATTCTCGACATCCGCACCGAAGACGCCCCAATCGAGCTCAAGGCGCAGGCCGTGGGATTGGCCCAGGCACTTCGCGGGTACAACCTGGTGAAGCCGCCGTCGATCGACGAGATCGTGCAGTTCGTTCGGGCGTTGAGGCTACTCGGCCGGGACGAAATCCGTCCCGAAGATCGTGATGTGCTGCTGCCGTTTCTGGCGAAGACAGAAGAGGATGTGAAGAGGTTGCTCCTCCGTGACGGTTTCAGCAGCTTGGTGGAGACGGCGCGGGAGTATCGGAACCAGGCGCTCGAAGCGATGAAGTCCGGCAGTGAGGCGCTTTCGGAGGTCGCATGAAGACATTCTTCCTCCTGGTCTGCGTGCCGGTGATCGCTCTCGCCCAGCGGCCCTCAGACATTTCGGCACTGGTTGATAGCTGGGCGGTCGCGTATGGGTTCGAACCTGAACTTATCCACGCGATTATCGACGTCGAGTCAGGCGGGAATGTGAAGGCCGTTTCGGGTGCTGGCGCTGCGGGCCTCATGCAACTGATGCCGGCAACCGCCGCCGCGTTCGGAGTGCGAAATCGCTTTGACGCCGCCGAGAACATCAGAGGTGGCGTCGCCTACCTGGCTTGGCTGCGGGACTTGTTCGCCGGCGACCGCAGGCTGATGCTGGCCGCCTATAACGCCGGACATGGGTGGGTGCTGCAACACGGACTCGCTCTGCCGTCCACCCCGGTCGTTGCCTACGTGGACCGCGTGGCCTTCGTCTTCCGCCGATTGCGCTGGGAGCGAGTTCTGCGAGAAGGAGGGTCGGCATTGTGAAGAGAATCCTGTTCGTAACAGCTGCGTTCGCGGCCTTGGTGCAGGCACAAGTTCAGCCGAAGGTGGCGCAACGCCAACTGACCGACGAGGTCAACCTGGTGCGGGTGGCTCCGCGTTTCGCAACGGCGATTCGAATGCCGGAACCGGTTAGTTCCGTTGTCGTGGGCGACCCAGGGAAGTTCCTCGCCGAGCATTCAGACAAAGAGCCGGCGCTTGTCCTCGTAAAGCCGGTTGTGGAAGAGCCGACGGAATCGAACTTGCTCGTCACCACCACGACGGGCCGACACTTGAGCTTCTTGCTCCGCAGTGACGGAACTGGGGCAAAGCCTGTCGACTTCGTTCTCGCCTACAGGAAATCCGGAAGTTTTCTGGTGGAGGAGAGCGACGTGGCTGCTCACGAGATTTCGCCGACCGCTCCGTTGACATCGACTCCTGCGGCAGCACCGGCTAAGCTGACCCGGACAGAAGCAACGCGAGTTGAGCGAGACCCGTTGGATCTGCTCTTGGAACGTCAGCAGCGCGCGGCGTTGCCTACACTCTTCGGCATGCGTCCGCCGGTGCCCGACAGTAAGGGGGACCGGGTGAGGGCTGGCATTTCCGAAGTCGTTGATCAGGGACGCACGGTGGTGGTCTTGTTCGCGGTAGTGAATCCGCAAGCGGAAGCCGTGGAGGTGATGGCGCCGCAGGTTCAACTGGCGGGCAAGGTCCGAAAAGGCAAGTTGATCCGCCGAAGCCGTTGGGGCAGCAGCGAACAGCTTCCCGTGAAGGACTATCGGCTGAGTCGGCGACGGCTCGGCGCGGGCGAACGTTTGGATGGCGTCGTGGTCTTCGACCGTCCGAACTTCAAGCAGGCTAATGAAGCGCTGTTCTTGCAGATTGGCGAAAGTGGCGCGGTTGATCGTCCGGCGCTTGTGCCAATCGGGTTTGGCGTATCGGCCCTTAGAAAGGAGACTCCAAATGGCGAGTGAAAACGAGAACCTGCGAAATCTTCCAGCACCTGATCTGGCGAATGCAGACGAAGTGCCGTCACCCCGGCCCGAAGCGCCGGAGTCGGGGACGGAACCTGGTGACGAGGTGGAGGCAAAACCTGGACGGCTGGCACAACTCGTGGCCCGCCTGCAAAAGCCGCCGGAGCCCACACGCGATGCAAAAGCGGGAGAGCGAACGCGGGCGTTGGTGATCCTGGCCGGAACCGGTATAGCGTGCCTCTTTCTCTTCTTTGGACTTTTCACGACAGATGGCGGCGCAAACCGCAAAGAGCGAAGGAACAAACCGAACCTCGGGCGGCCCGAACCGACCGCCGCCGCGCAGGAGTCCGCCAATCGATCCGCCGTGCCGCAATTGAGCGTGACGCAGCAACCGAACGATGACACCGGTGAACTGTCCGAGAAGGACTTGCTAGCAACGATGCGAAATCGCGGCACCCCGGTCCCGACCGAACTACCGCCACCACCTGCACCACCGAAACCGGCGAAGCCCAAGCCATCCCTTGCCGGCGTCAACTTCGAAGATCCGGCGTTGATGGAAGCCTACCGGCGGCAAGGGCTCACGCCTCCACCGCGAAAGACAGAAGTGGTGGATTGGAACGCGGCCGTTGCCGAGTATCAGGCGAAACAGAAGCCTCCTGCGCCAGCACAGACGCCGGTGAATCCCAACGATGCGCTCAGAAAATCGTCTCTCGTTTACGTACGCTCAGCGGCGGTGGGTAGCGGGCCTTCGTCAATGACCATTCCTGCGATTGAAAGGAAAGCCTCCGGCCTGCTTCCGCAAGGGACCGCTCTTGTGGCGCGTTTGCAGCACGCCGTCAGTTCAGCGGCGAAGGTCCCGGTGGTGGCGGTCATCGAGTACAACTACGAACAGGATGGTCAATTAGTCGTGCCAGCCGGATCGAAGGCCTATGGGGAGCTTTCGCAGGTTACTCCGCAAGGCTGGGTGACGCTTCGCTTTAACCTGCTGGAGCTACCTTGGGGACAACAGGAAAAGATCGCAGCGTCGGCGGTGAGTATGGAGCGCACGGCCCTGCGCGGTGAGGTGAACGGCAAGAACAGCGGCAAGAAGTTTCTGACTCGGGCGCTGACTGGTGTGGGAACCATTGCGGCGTATGCGGTCGGTGGCCGCGGATTGGGCTCCAATGCTCTGGACAACTCAATTCTGCTAAGGGAACGGCTGGCATCGAACGTGGCTCTGGCGGGCGAACAGGAGATGGCGCAACTGGCGTACCAGCAGAACATCGTTGTTACGGTTCCCGCGAACACGAGGTTTTACCTGGTGCTGCACGAGTCCGGCATGACCCGGTCCGCTGATTCGATGGGACCGGCGAGCGCTTCCCCCGCGACTTTTGGTCCTCCCGCGCTGCAAGTGGCTTCCGCACCGGGACTGACGCCGCAGGAAATGCGCGACATGATTCAACTCCGCAATGAAATGCGGGAGATGAACCGGCTCATGACGCAGAGCTTGCAGGGGCTCCCGGCACCTTCGACTCCGCCACAGGAGGACCGATAGGCTGCGAGTGGGACGACTTTACAAGTGTGTCATTGGGGCGGCATGGGTCGCTTCCGGCCGCGAGAGGAATCAGGTAATCTGAGGATGCTCGCCCGGAGAAGGCCCATGCCGTATTCTTCTGGACCTGAACAGTCCGGCCCCAACCTGGCCCACTGGATTGGACGGTGGATCGGCACAGGTGCGCGGTCGGCTGCGGACGAGATTTCCTTTCTTTCGCAACGCGCCAATACAGCTTCCCCGGGCCAGAAATCAGCCTGGGTAAAGAGAGCCGTTGTCGGCACCGCGATGGTCGGGGGCGAATATGTGCTGCTCAACCCTCTCGCAAGTCGCCTCGACGATGTTCTGTCGCTGGCAGTTTCGTGGCTCGTACTTTTCCTGCTACCCACTCCAACTCCACGCCTCCTATTGCTCTTGGCGCGGTTTGTGGCTGTCGGCGCTTCTCTGATGAATCTCCGAATGGGCATGCAGCGCCTTGAGACGCTCTTCCCTGGTCTTGCCAGTTGGACGATTTTATTCGCCGCAGTTTGGGTGGGGCTTTTGTTCGTCGGGCTGCTGTGGACTGCGCGGGCACTCAAGCCCACGCGTCCTCGGCTGATGGCAACAACGACAGCCCACCATTCCACAACCCATGTACCGGTTCAGAGTCCGCTTCCGTCTGTCAGCTTCAAGGACGTCGGTGGGATGAACCGAGTCAAGGATGAGATCCGTTTAGTCGCAGAGAACCGACTGCGTCACAACAGCAGCGGTGTGACCCGCAATGGGATTCTGCTTTACGGGCCCCAAGGGACCGGGAAGAATCTGATCGCCGAAGCGACAGCGGGAGAGTACCGCGTCGGCTTCCAGCATGTGCGCTGTCCAGAACTGATCGGCGTGCACATTGGCTCCACCGCCGCCGAGATCCGTCGGGTCTTTGAGTTGGCCTATCAGTGCCGGCCCATCGTGCTGTTCCTAGACGAAATCGATTCCATTGGAAGCCGAAAGCAGGCTCAGGGCAACGGAACTGACGCTGGCGGTGCCGGGCGCGAATACAACGCGGTCACCACCCAGTTGATGCAGTCCATCGATCAGAGTCGCCAATGGGACGGCTTTCTGCTGGTTGCAGCGACGAATGTGCTCGACGGGCTTGAGCCCACTTTGGTCCGCGAAGGGCGTTTCGACGCCAAACTCCGCCTCGACCTGCCAGATGCGAATGAACGTGAGGAGATTCTGAAGGCGCTTGTGTGTCGACATCGGGCGCTGACGGGCGTATTGACTGACTTGGCACGTCGGACGCCAGGGTGGAGTCCGGCTCGCCTAAAGAGTCTGGTTGACCGCGCCGTGCTCGGCGCGAGGGGAGTTGCGCTTACCGAGAAGCACTTGCTGGCTGCCCTCGAAGCTTCAGGTGGAGCCGACAGGCCCAATTTTGAAAGGGTCGAATGGGACGACGTGGTCCTCCCCGCTTCGACGGTCAAGGACCTGCAAGCACTGATCACGCTCCTCCAACCCGGCCGAGCCGAGAAACTGGGGCTGGCGCCTCCGACGGGACTGATCCTAACGGGAACACCGGGAACCGGGAAAACGCTCACCGCCCAGCTGATCGCCTCTCAGACCAACCGGAGTTTCTACCCGCTGTCGCCAAGTGACGTTTTGCAAGGAGCGGTTGGGGGCTCCGTGAAGCGACTGGCGGAAGTGTTCGCCCGCGCCAAAGAACACGCCCCGTCGATTCTGCTTTTTGATGAGATGGACGGGCTTTTCCCTTCAATGAATGGGGCGCTTGGGCAACACGACGTCCAACTTGTCGAGCAAGCGCTGATTGAGATCAGCAACCTCCGTCCCGAGCACAATGTCTTTCTGATCGGCACGACGAACTACATCGAGCGGGTAGATCCAAGAATTCTACGCGGGGGACGGTTCAGCGAGAAGATCGCAGTCGTGACCCCAGATGATGCTGGATATGAAACGCTGTTGAAGCGCTTCCTTGGGAAAGCGCGCCTCGCAAGCGGCGACCAGTTTGGAATCGTCGTCGAAAGACTGCGAGGGATCTCTCCCGCTGATGTTGAGGCCATTGTCTCAGCTGCGAAGAGATCAGCAATGCAGCGAATGCCTGTTGACGCACTCGATCTACCGCCATTGGAACCCGCCGATTTTGAATTCGGCATTACTCAGATTCGCTGTTAGCTTTGTTGCGTGAGATTCCCTGCCGGACTAGGTAACTGACCGGCGCCCAGCGCATCAGTGTCCATCGCGTTGCAATTGGTGGCGTCTGCTTCGAAAGAAGTCGTAAACTCTGCGGTCCCTACGCAGCCGTCCCGGACGCTCACCAATCAAGGCTCGACATTGGGCGTCGTCTCTTTCACCGGCGAAGTCTCCCTGCCAGAGGCAATGATCGACAAACGAATACGATTCACATCCGAAGAAGTCGAAGACGAGCGGAGCTAGTCCGTCTCGACAACCTCAAAATCCACGAGGTAGTGTTTTACGAACCGGTCCGGCGCGAGGTTCGTTTTATTGAGCAGTTCCTCGCAGTACCCGGCGAGTTGCTTGTCGGGGTGCCCGGACTCGCTCAAGGCCGTGATGATTCTTCGGGTTTCTCCTATTAGCTCATCGAGCTTTGCGAGTGTGAGCGCTTTGGTCCCGGTCGGTACGGACTTCTTGGTGGCCGTCACGTTCGGGTGAATCGAGACGCGGATCCCAGTCATCTTCGGGTACGTCTCTTTGAACCAGTTCTCGGAAACGAGGAGTTGCCCATGCTGACTCTTCGTCATCGCGTTCGCCATCATCTTGCGGCTCTTCGCTTCCATGATCAGCCCGACCTCGGTCGATATGAGCCAGAGCAGGTCCGGCCCCTTGCCATACGTCTTCTCGGGTCGACTCGTCTCGAAGCCGAGCATCGTCCCGAGATCCGCCATCGCTTGCTCGAACTGGTTGGCACTCGAATTGGGGACGAGCAGGGAGACGGTCTCGTCGAACTGTGCGATGTATCCGCGCTTGTAGCGGAACGGCTTGAGCTGCTTAACCATCCCTTGTGCCTGCGGCCCGGGAAGGACGACCTCGACCTTCGGTGCTCCTACGGGCGGCCGGCAAAGGTTCTTGTTCTCCGCGAACGCGCGTTGCTGTAGTTCCAGGGCGTGGTCTTTCTGCCCCCAGTCCAGCGCGATACGTGCTGCGAACTGGAGCAGCCAGCCGCGCTCAGGGCTCTCGATGCTTGGGACGTCACACTGTTTGGTCAGTTTCGCGATTGCCTGCTCGGGGTGCCCGTCGCGCCATAACTGGAGCGCTTGGCGTTCCGCTGCCGCCCGGTCGATCTGTTCCTTCTGAATCGCGATATTGAAAGTGAGGTCGGCAAGCGTCTCGGCGTGATACGTCACCCAGCCCTTTTCTCTCGTGAAGCACCGGTTGATTGTGTCCATGAAGTCTTTCGATTCAACGATGCTCTTGCTGATCTCGATGCCCATCTCCAGTTGTGAGTACGTGCTCGTTGTCAGGAACTTCAGATTCGCGTCCTTGCCGAGCCACGACACGAGGTCCTTTCCGAGGACGATGATGACGCAGTAGTCGCCGGGACCGCGTGCCGCTCGTCCCATGCCTTGTTCGATCTTCTGCGCGATCGCGCGGCTCAGAGCTGCTGCGCCCGCGAAGACGTTCGCGCGGTGTAACTCGTACTCGCCCACAGCCTTCGGGAGGCCACTCATGACGAGTAGTCGGCAAGCACCGTTCGGGAGGTCGATACCGTCGTACCGGTTCGCGAGGGCGAGCGGGCCGTATGATGTCCCGTTCACGAGTTGTTCGACTTTTGCCTCTACTGCGTTCGGGGTCTCAGGATGCTCTGCTACCGTGCTCCATGCCTCAGCCGCCTTGCCGGACGGCACGAGGATGACTGTACTCAGCTTTTTCTTAGCGCAGTTCTCACAGAGCTTGCGGATGGTCGCGTAGACGTCAGTGATTTTGAATCCCAGGAGTTCGGGGACGATGATCATCCGCTCGCTCACTCCCGCGAGTGACTTAGACGCGAGTGGTGCTAACAGTGCATCGGGCTTCGCGTCGAACGTCCGGATGATCTCGCTATCATCCGGGATCGTGGCCGACATGAAGACGCGGTGTCTTGCTGTCGCGAATGACGGTATCAGGTCCACGAGCGGGAGGATGGGCGTCACGACGACGGCCTTCTTGTCGATGAAGCAATGGCAGCAGTTCAGGGAATCACGCAAGAAGGGCCACTGGTATTCGTAATAATCCTTCTCCTTCGAGTGAGCCTTGAGGAGGCCCTGTACCTCATCGAGCTTCTCTAGCCAGTTCCAGAAGGGGACTTCGAGAACGCTATGGTCCGCGCCGCTCACAACGTCGTCGAAGGTGCCGAGTTGGCCGACTTCCTTGAATGCGAGGCGGAACATGCCCGTGAGTGTCGCGTAGGCCTCGTTTGGCATCTCGCGGGGCACCCGGATCGAGAACTGGTCCCGCAGGATGTTCGACCCCACGTGCGCGTCATCCACGATAACCCCGCCGAGCTTGAGTATCTCCTTGCCCTGGACTCCGAACTTACTGTAGCCATGAAAAAGGGCCGCATACGTCCCTATCATGACGCTCTTCCCGTTCACGAAGTCATCAGGGAACTGCTTCTCGTATGGGACGGCAGGGATGCTGTACTCGGCTGCCTTCCTGAGTGTCTGCGCGACCAGGTGGTTATTGGGGCAAAGGAATACGACGGGTTCGGAGGTCTCGTTCAGTATCGACTGCGCCATCAACAGGCCGACGAGCGTCTTGCCGCCACCCGTGTGCAGTTTCACGACGTGATCGGGCTTCGCACGATCAGCGAACCACGCGTTCAAGACCTCGGTTTGGCTGCCATAGAGGTCCTTGATATCGGCCTTTTTGGGCAAGCGGCGGAAGATCTCGACCGGGTCAACGACAGGTGGCTGCTTCTTCGCGTCTCGTAGCTTGTTGAAATCTAATGGCATTTAATCTCCGCCGAACGGTTTACTACTTCTTCCGCCGCGGCGCACGAGCACGTTTGCCTCGACCATTCGCCGGGGTCGCGCTCGCATCCGGGCCTGGGGTCGCAGCAGGAGGCGTTACCTCGTCATCCTCGTCCTCGGCTGTCGCGTTCTCGTCCTTCACGAAGTTCGGTATGAATTTCGGGTAAGTGTCTCGGAGGAATTGTTTCCCCGAGCTTTGGTTGGCATTGTAATTCAGCCGTTCCTGAAAGAACCGGAGACGGGAGGAGCATTGCTCGATGATCTCGGACCAAGACTTGGCCCATATCGTCAAGTTGTAGTTACGCTCCGCGTCCGCTTTACTCTGGTAGACAACGCCCCGAGGGAGTCCCTCTTGTTGCGCTTTGAGCGTCGCGTACTTGTCCATGCGCGTGCTCACTGCCCAGAAACTCCAGTTCGTGCGCACGTTCTGGAACCGGTCATCCGCAGCTACCGCGAACCCGTAGCTCTCGGCCTGTCCAATCACGGCAGCGTTCACGGGCTGGCTGGGGCGCTTGAGCTCGATCACAAGGTGCTGGCGTGCCTCCGAGGTGGTACCGCGTCCCAGGATTTTCGCGATCATCACGTCGCTCTCCACGATCTCCTCGTCCGGCGGGATGCTCGATAAGCCGATATCCACGACGCCAGTTGTGCCTTCGGGCCTGATGACGGGCGGGTCAAGGTCCGCGTCGAACAAGACGCCCTTGACGTGTTTGCGCAGCACGTTTTCGAGGCTTTCGTCGTCGTTCACCAGGAAGAATTCTTCTCCGAAAACCCACGTGTTCCGGGACACGAGCTTATGCAACTGCGACCGTTCCTTCACGGTTGCTCGCATCTCAGGGTCGTAAAGGAGGTACTCCAGGCCTTTGAGGAAGTCGAGCCGGTCCGTGACGATCTTGCTCGCGTTGATCATCGCGATGAGCGAGGTCTTCTGCAGGAGCGCGGCGAACTCGTCCTGCTTGTCCTTCGGCAAGCCAACGACTTCTGTGAGGATGAACTGCAACGAGGAAGGATTGCTTTCAAGCGCATAGCGTAGCAAGTTGAAGGTGAGCTTCCTGGCCTTCGGCTTGACCTCTTTGAAGTCTGAGACGTACGCGTCGAGGTTGGAGGCGACGACGTCGAAGAGCTGGCGTTCCGTTTCCTCAATGACGTCTTTCGGCGGGCCTTCGAACGGGTACACCTGCTCTTCTTTCCAGCGGTCAACGACACTAGAGGCTTTCTCGGCATCGCGCTGGAGGAAATGCCGTCGCATCTGGTCTTTGGTGATGTCGAGCAGCTTTTTAAGGTCGGTGAACTCGTCCATGTCGATGTTCCCGGCCTCTTCCATCTCCTCAAGGAGCGTTGAGCGGAGGTAGGCGGTGAAGCGGTAGTTCGGCGCATGGATGCCAGGCGCCATTTCGCGGAGCGTGAAACCGTTCTGCGTGCAGAGGTAGAGGGCGCGCTCGATCTCTATCTTCCATTCGATGATGGTCAGTGTTGCCCGATAGGTGGTCCCGTCCTCGGTCGTGAAGTCGGGAAGCTCATAGTTCGTCCTCCGGTCTTCCAGCGCTGACGGATCAACGGCGGTGCCGTCGTAAGAAATCCTGACCTGCGGATACTGCTTCAAGTAGATAGCAAGGATGCGGTTCAGCTCGGTCACCGCGCGATCAGCGTCGAGCGAGCCTTGCTGCGGAATGATGCTCGACAGAGTTACCGTCGTGCCCGTCTCGCCCTTGGTGGTTGGCGTCTCGTCGGAAATCGTGAAGCGGCGCTTGTTTTGCGTGGTCCCCGTGATCGTGAACTCGTGGAGCGCTCCGTTGGCGAGGTAGACGCTTTGCCACTCTGCCTTCTCGCAGAGCGAGTACGCCCTGTATCGTCCCTGGCCTTGCTTGCCGTGCAGGATGCGCTTTTCTCGGCGCGACTGTCGATCAAGCTTCTTCCAGGAACCGCCCAAGTGACCGAAGCCCGCTTTCGCATCCGCCATCGTGATACCCAGACCGTTGTCGATCACATGGATTGCGTCGAGACCATTCATGCTGTTCCGGTTGAGCCGAACCGTGACTTGCGTGGCGTCCGCATCGACGCTATTCCAGATCAGCTCCGCCAAGCCGAGGATCGGCTTCTTGGCACGTGACAATCCGTCGATGTGATCCTGCGCGACTTCGACTTCAAGTACCTGCATAAGGTTCGGGTATAGAACATTATATGGGAGGCACTAGTTCAGGGATTTGCCGTGCTCTAGTTGTGCTCGATCTGGCTCGCATAAGATGCCAAGTGCGGATACCGGCGAAAACCGTATCGCCAGATAGTGGTCCAGGAAAACGCGTTCTCCTGTATTTGCAGTCTAGAGCCGTCTCCCCAAGATGGACGTCGACAGTGCCAACCAGATCGCAGCCTGACTGGCCATCATTCGCGTCAAGTTCATTGTTTGCTCGGTGTGGGCCGAACTGGAGTGAGCGCTGAGCCGAAGGCCGGGCCTATCGGATGACTTCAGGGAACTTGCCGATTGACCAGCGGGACTCTGGACGGATTATCGGCTTCCGGAAGTTGAGGTCGCGCCGGACGCTTCTGCCGCGCTCTTTCGCGTGGCCGGCGATCTTAACCGAAACGGCACTCGGATCCGCAATCTCAAAACTCGTTTCGCGATCTGTACAAGGACCCCTATCCTCCAATCAGGCTCAGCACCCGCTGGGCCTGACAACGAATCGGGAGGTTAACCCCTATGCAGCAAATGTCGGGAATGAAGCGGCGGGCAGCGTTGCTCCTCGCAGCGATTCTCATGCTTATGGTCAGCACCAACATCGTCCTGGTCGCGCAAAATCTGGGGGGCGCACCCCAGACCAACGTGGCGGTACAGGGCCAAACCGGCGCGCAACCGGAAGGCGCTTTCCTCAACCTGGTGAACTGGATCGGCAACGTCATCGCGCCCGTAGGCGCCGCGCTCGCCATCGCTGGCGGGCTCGTGTCCTACATCTCGGGCCGCGGTGTCATGCGGTACGTCGTCACAGCTCTCGGCTGTCTCGCCGTATCGGGTGTCACGCGTTTGCTCGAGTTCTGGATCGCGCAAGGCGGAGGCGGCGTTTCGTAGGTTCGCGCACTCGCCCTTCAGTGTGGAGTGGCGGAGTTCAGCCAGTTGCGCCGGCGATTCCGCTGCTCCATTGTTTGCATTTCCGTGGAGACATCCCATGCCCACTTTGCTTTACGACATCATGCGCGTCCTTTTGCTTCTGACGGGTCCTGCTGCCTTCATCTGCCTCTTGAACGCCGGAATTGCGCTTCGTAAAGAGGGCGGCACAGTTTTCTGGGTCGGCGGAGGATTCTCGAAGCATATGTTGTGGGCGGTGATCTTCCTGAGCCTGGAGCCGACGCTCACCTGGTTTCAGTCGTTCGGCGTTCCGGTCTTCTTTCCGCCCGGCTTCGCGATTGGAACGCCGTGGCTGGCGGGCATTCAGCAGGACGTTTCTTCTTTCGTCAGTCAGTTCGTTGTTGCACGCATTGTGCCGGTGGCGGCGGCCTACTTCGTAGTTCGGGCGGTGTTGGACACGGCCAGTGGTACTGGACCACTGCCGTCCCTGTTGTCCGCCATGTTCCTGTTGGCGATCTCCAACACGCATGCGTTGATTGATGCGTGGACTCCGACGGGAAATCGCTTTGCTATCGCGCTCGGCCTTGAATCGATGTGGACCTATCTCGCAAGCCGGATCTTCCCGATCGCGGCGGGCCTTTCGATTTGCGGAGCGGTGGTTCAGTTCGCGTTCAACCGGCCGGGCTACTTGCGGCTGATCGCCTGCGCAGGCGGCTTTCTCACCGTGAGCGCGTTGTGGATTCTGATCAATCGAATGATGTAGTGGCGAATGATGTAGCGGACAACCCATGTTTCTTTTCTGAAAGATCGAGCGAGGGCTGAATTCATGGACTTCCTAACCGGACTCACCAACCTGACGAACTGGGTCGGCAACGTGATTATGCCGACGTTGGCCGGTATGTTCTTCGTGATCTCGGTTCTGCGCTTCTCACGCAACGCGCCATTTCAGTATTCGCTCTACGCCGGCTTTGCGGCGCTGATGGTTTCCGGGATCCTGCGCGCAATCGAGCGCTTCGCGGCGCAGCGAGCTTGGAATGACCCCGATGCGGTCTGGGTGACCCTGTTGGGTTTAGTGAACTGGTCAGCCAATGTCTTCTTGCCGCTGTACGGAGTGCTCCAGGTCGTGATGGCCATCATGCACTACGGCGGGATGGGCTTTCGTATTTATCCCGGCGCACCGTGGGCGCGCCACATTCTGGCGGCGATGGCCTGTTTCGGGCTGTCGGGATTGTTGCGCCTCGCCGAATTCTTCGTGGCGAATGGCGTCGGCGGAGTCAGCTAGGAGGGTCTATGGCACTGGAAGTCACACCCGTTCACCGGAACCTGCATCAGCGAGTGACGTTCTTCTATCTCGAACTCGAAGACCTATTTCTGGTGGTAGGACTCGCGGCCGTTGCGAACATCGTGAGTCGGTTCATCGATCGCGAGATCTATGGGCTACCGCTGAACTTCGTCCTGCAGTTTGTCGTTTTGCTGGTGGCCATCCCTGCCCTCATGCTGTTCAAGTACGGGAAGCCGAGAGGCTATATTCGCGACCTGATCCTGTGGCACACGAAGCCCCGAATCTATTGCGGGCTGGAGCCAGATCGGGAGATCACAAGGGAGTTTCTGCGATGACAAAGCCGGTCACCCTCGAAAAGCGAAATGAAGAATTGCGCAGACCAGCTCTGTGCGAACTCTTGCCAGTCCGGGAATACCTGGACGGCATCATGGTGCAGACGGACGGAAGCATGGTGGCCGGCTACGAACTGGCTGGCCTGAACAGCTTCTATCACGATGATGACCTCCGCAACCGATCCAAGCATGCGCTGGAAGCGCTGATCCGGTCCCTTCCGGAACGGTCCATGCGGCTACAACTGCGATTCGAAATCACCGAAGGGATCGGGGATGTCCGAACCGCGTATCCGCGGCTGAACCGGAACGAGAACGCCGTCTTGCAGGAAATCGACCGGCGGCGCATGGAGCGTTGGGATGCCATGGAGTCGCGCGGACACTATCTGCGCCATCTTCTTCATGCCTACTTCATCTGGAACCCGCGGATCCACCATGAGTTGGCTGACCGGCTACAGGGCAAAAAGCGCAGTCTCTTCAGCCTTTCCGTCGAAAAGTGCATCGACCGGGATCGGCGCGAACACGAGGACCTCTTATCCGAGTTCGGCAGCTTGATGGCGGGCGTTGAACAGACGCTGGTTGCTACGGGAATGGGCGTTCGCCGAATGGCGGACGATGAAATGTTTCTCGAGGCCAAGCGTGCTCTGAATCCGGCCTTCGATGACCGCAGCGCCTTTCGTCGGCCGGACTACTCGCTGCAGTACCGAAGCGCACGCAGCCAGATCACGAACACCAGCATTGAGGACGAGCAGGAGAACTACCTTCAGGTGGGAGGACTGCTCTACACGCTGGTCAGCATGAAGGACCTACCCGATGGCACTTTTCCGGGGATCCTCCGGGAATTGCTGGTTTTGGACTTTCCGATCATCGTCTCCGCGGAGGTCTCCATTCCAGACCAAACCAAGATCCTCGACCACTTCAAAGGAAGACTGCGCCGGATGCAAGCCGCGCAGCGGGATTCTAGCGGCGCTTTCAAGATCAACGTCGAAGCCCAAGTTGCCCAGAGTCAATTGCAGGAAGTGCTCCAGGCTGTGATTTCCTCATCCCTCAAGGTCTGCAACTACTCGATGGTGATCGCGGCCAGAACATCCAAACCGATCATCAGCCGCGCAGACCTTGAAGAGGCCCAGCGAATTCTCAATGACCGACGCCAGCGAGTAGTCCACGCGGTCACGAGAATGAACGGCGCGAGGGCCATCCCAGAATCACTTGCTCAACGACGGTTATTGATCGGAACGCTTCCTGGAATGGCCCAAGACAACAAGCGGGATCTGAGTTGCCTCACCCTCCACGGAGCCGATTTGTTGCCGACCGAGACGCCCTGGAACGGTACGCCACAGTCTCCGCTAATGCTCCTGGAGACGCCGTATCGCCAACTGGTGCCGTTCTCGCCGTATGACCCGTCGATTGGCGACGCCAACATGCTTTTCATGGCGAAATCCGGAGGCGGCAAGACCTTCATGGCGCAAATGTTCTTGCTGATGATGGCTAGAGCCAATCCGCTGATTTCCATCGTCGAACGTGGGGATTCGTACCGCCCGCTGGTGGAACTGATGGGAGGCCGCGTGATCGAGGTGGACCTGGAAGGCGCGGAAACCCTGAACCCTTGGGACCTGCCGCCCGGCGAGATCCAGCCGACGAAGGACAAGATCGCGTTTCTGAAGAATCTTACCCGGCATATGATCGGCGACCTGGGACAAAGTGACACGTCCTTGCTGGATAACATCCTCACCGAGGCAATCGCGAAGGTGTACAAGCGCGTCGCGGTGCGGGCCTCGAACAAGACGCCAACTTACATCGATCTGCGCCACGAACTCTCAACCTGGAACGACGAAGAGCGGATCGAGCACATTCGGGAACTGGCTCAACTTGCGGCAGTGGCACTGCGGCAGTGGACCGGCGAAAAGGGTGTCTATTCGAAGCTCTTCGATCGCCACACGACCATCCGCACCGATGCGAATTGGTTGTTCTTCAACATCGAGGGACTGAGCTCCGATCCGGCGCTTGAGACGGCGATGAGCATGCTGATCGCTCAAGCAATGTCGGAGCGGGCATCTGGCAGGTCGGGCCAAGCGTCGATCACGGTGCTGGATGAGTGCTGGTCTTTGCTGGACTCACCCGTTTTGGCGGATTGCGTTGTGCAGCTGTTCCGCACCGCCCGTAAACGCGGCGCGAGCGTGTGGGGTATCAGCCAGACACTCGAAGACTTTGTCGGAACAAAGCAGCGGCCAAGGGAACACGGGCCCGGAATCCTGCGGAATGCTTCCGTCAAAGTCATCGGACAACAGCCAGGCGACGTCAGCCCGCTTGTTGAACACCTCGGTCTGAACAGTGTCGCGTTGAGTGAGATCAAACGATTCTCGTCTCCCCGAAAGGGGCGGAGCGCGGAGGTGCTGTTGGTGTTGGGCGAGAAGTCGGAGACCACGCAGACTATTCGGCTGATTCCAACCCCGGTGGACTATTGGGTTGCCACGACGTACCCGCGGGAACGTGCTTATCGGACCTATTTCCTGCAACGCAGCCGCCGCGAGGGGCGGTCGCTGATCGATGCCTACTCAGAACTTGGCAGGCGCTTTCCACACGGGCTGGCCGACGTGGACCCGCTGCCCGAGGAGTTGTCGGGATCCGTCCAGGATGCGAGTGCCGTTCGCCGGGACAATGGCGCGGTGGTGGGAGCGTGAAAGATGTCGAAACTACAGCGGCTGCTCAGCTTGATTCAGGGCCTGCTCGCGCAGGCTGCCGCCCTTATCGGACAGTTCGCGGGGCTGTTCCGCTAGATAAAGAATCTGCTTGCTGCGGAGAAACCACGATGAAGACGCTTCTGCTGTTGACCGCTGGTCTGTCGCTCGCGGGAGGGCGGCCAATGGCCTTTCGGGTCGTGGCGCTTCTCCTCGTTGCGTTGCTGTTCTGCGCCATGGTGGCGCCCCAGCCTGCTTACGCCCAGTTGGGCGGTCTGGGCGCAATCACGAACATCTTCAACACGGTGAATCAAGTTGCCAACAACATCCTCAACTTCATACAGAACACGATGAGGCCGCTCTTGCAGGGCATCCAATCCGCCGCCCAGGCTCTACAGAACTTCCTGAGTCAGTTACGCAACCTGTGGGAGCAGATTGTCTGGCCGATAGCGGAGATCAATCGGGCGAAGGCGCTGGCGCAGCAACTGATTGGAACGTTCCGCGGCTTGCTGAACAACCTGTACTCGATCGGCGTTCACAGTGCTCAACTGCCCAACCCGAGCCGTCTTGAGGCGGTGATGAGGAATCGCCAAGTCGGCGATCACGGCCAGTTGGTTAATGCCTATCGGCAGGCTTTCGGAAGCCTTCCCGCGCCAGCGGACGTCCACCCCGAAGAGCGGACACTGATCGACGTAGATGACGCCCTGGCAATCGACCAACTGATGACGCTCAAGATGGGCGACGCCGGAGCGGATCAGGTCTTGCAGGCGGCGGAGGCGGTCGAAAACGAAGCGACACGCCTTGCGCCGGGCACTGCCGCTATGGCGTCCGCTGCCGCTTACGTAGCTGCTGTTCAGAGCCAGGCGCACATGCAGAAAATGATCGCCGGCCAGTTGAGGCAGGAGGCTGCGCGATTTGCCCACGAAACGATGGGCCTGAAGCGGTCGGCTACGTTCACGCGGGAATCGAGAAACAAGGTTACGGACTTGAACAAATAGGAGGTCGAGATGCCATTCTTCGCGCGGCTGTGGGCGTTCATGAGGACGCACCGCACCATGATCATCGCCTTCGTGGTGGTGATCGCCTTGCTGGTCCCGCCCCCGGCAGAGGCGCAATTCAATCTGATCTTCAACCTGATCGGCATCGTCAACAGTGGCCTCGGAACCCTGAACAACGTGATGACGACGGTGAACAACACCTTACGCGACGTCATCGGGCCCATTCTGCAAGGAATCAGCAGTGCGATATCGGCCGCCCAGCAGATCATGGGCGCGATCTTCGACTTTCAGCGAAACGTGGTCTACCCGCAAACGGCGATCGACAACGCTCGGGCTCTGATTGGTCAGGTCCAAGGCATCTACGCTTCAATTCGCGGAATCTGGAACACGGTCGTTCGAAGCGCCACGTTGCCCAGTCCGCAGCAGTTAGAGAACGCGATCCTGTCGAGGGATCCAAGCCAGATCCCGTTGATTGGCGTACGCTTCTCCAGTGTCTACACACCGCTGCCGGCGGCGACCGAAGCTCACCCGGCTCAGCGCGACCTCATCGATAGCTCAGATGCAGTGGCGCAGGCGGCCATGAAAAGGTCCATCGCGATTGATGCAATCGCGGATCAGGAACTGGCGGCCGCAGAGCAGATGATGTCGGCGCTTCAGAGTACGGCGCCCGGAACTGCGGAGATGATTGGAGCCCAAGCTGGCGCGTGGCTCGTCAGATCCCACGCCTACACGCAACAGGCGATGGCGGAGTTGATGCGGATTCGAACGATCGAGTTGGCGACCCAGAGCGCTCGCGTGAAGGAAGCCGCGCGGTACACCCGCGAGACCAGGAACAAACTGACGGAACTGAACAAGTAGGAGGTCCACGTGTTTCTGTTTGAACAGATGTTCAATACGGCGCTGAACGGCATCGTGTCGGCCGGGCTGATGAGCACGATCCTGACAGTTGCTTATGGCATCCTCCTGGCCTCGCTGCTCTTCGCCGCATATGAGGCGTGGACCAAAGGCGGTGATGTCCGCGCTCTCGGTGTGGCCTCGATTAAGTACTTGGCTCTTGGGCTCCTATTCGGCAACGGCGGTGCGATCTACGACTCGATCTTTCGTTCGATCGTTGGAGCGTTCAATCAGATGGCGCATGCTATGGCTGGCGTAGGCCCGACAGACGTTTTGGGGCGCTGGCTTGCGGAATTGTGGAACGCGGGCGGCGGGTCGGCGACGTTTTTGAATCTCGTCACCGGCGGGGCCGCAGCCATCCTGAGCACTCTTCTGCTGTTAGTCGCGATGATTCTGTACCCCATTGCTTACATCGTCTTCGCAGTCTTGTATTCCTTGTTTGGAACGATCTTGTACGTATGCGGGCCGCTCGTATTGGCGCTCATGCCATCAATGGGCTTGGGAACGCTTGCCCGTCGGTATGCGACGAACGTAGTTGTCTTTGCGGCTTGGGGCCTCATCTATGGCATCTTCTGCCGTCTCATGATGGCTCTGAACATCGAATCCATGGCGGCAATCACTAGCGCAGGTTCCTTCGCCGGTGCACTGAGTGGTGCTTCGGCGGAAGTGCTTCTTGCCGCCGCCAGCATCTTGTTTTCCGTCTGCATTCTTCTCATCCCATTTCTGGCGAAGCGGATCGTGGAAGGCGATCTCGGCGGCACCATGATGATGGTGCTCGGGGCGGCCAACAGCCTCGTTCAAGCGACGGTGAGTGCCGTTGCGGGATCCGCTGGTGGCTTTGGCAAGGCTACAGCAGGACTGAGCGACGGTGCTTCGCCTTCACCCTCGTCTTCGGGCGGCAGCACGTCAGGAGCCGGTGGTGGAAGCACTGGAAGTGGCGGAGGCGTGATTAGCGGGGCGAAGGCTCCCA
This sequence comes from uncultured Bryobacter sp., assembly GCA_964387685.1. Lineage (GTDB taxonomy): Bacteria > Acidobacteriota > Terriglobia > Bryobacterales > Bryobacteraceae > Bryobacter. The sequence continues at coordinate 303,227 of CAYLXK010000002.1, read as the reverse complement.
CCGGACCCGGTGGCGGCGGCGGCGGACGCGGCATGGGAGATTTCCGGCCCGTCAACGTGCCGCACGCGATCGGGTGGTTGGCCGGCGCCGCAGCCGCTGCTGGCGTTCAAGGTGGCAAAAGCGTCGTAAGCGCGGGCCGCAACCTCATTTCTAAGAGCCAAGGCAATTCGGGCGGAGGCAATCCAACTCCGCCGGCCAAGCCCAGCGGAGACCTCAACCCTGTAGACGAATGGGTCTAGAGCGCACAGGAGGAAGCGATTTCATGTTTGGACTCAAAAGAAAGCAACGTCAGGATTTGCCTGAAAAGGCGCAACTCTCGACGTACTACGAGATGGACGGTGCGCTCCGCGCGTATGCGAACCGCATGGCGGTGTTGGCTATATCCTCCGGAGCCCTGGCGATTGGGTGCCTGGCGCTCTTCGCCTACGTGCGGCTCCAGCCCCCTGTTGTCGTTCGCGTCGACCAGGCCGGCGAGGCAACAGTCGTTGGCGGCGATGTCGTCCGCGTCGGAAACGGGCTGCTGTCGGCCATCAGGGCCTCCGCGGCGTCCCCGGATGGTCCTGCACCGTCCGACGTCGAAGGCCGAGCGATCACACGGAAGTTCTTGATCGCGTACCTGACCTACACGCCGGCCAATGTCGAACGCCAATACGCGGATGCTCTGAACATGATGACGCTCAACTTCCGTACGTTCACGATGAATAAGTTCCGCGAGGATGACACGCTCGGCAAGATCAAGGCCGAGTCGATCACGTCAACGATCAAGATCCGTTCCATTGAACCGGTGGCCACCATGCCGTGGACATATCAAGTCTTCGCGGCGAAGGAGATCCACCGCGTCTCCTCGCAGCGCATTGAGCAGACCGAGAAGATGGTCTGCCGCTATCAGGTGCGCCTGGTGTTCAGTGGCCGGACACAGGTCCATCCGACCGGATTATTGGTCGGCGAGTTCTGGGAGCAGCAGATGGTCGGCGAAAAGGACATCGACCTGGATCAAAAGAGCCAGTTGCTGGACCGGTAGGGCGGTCGTATGTGGGATGTCGCCAGTGGATCGCATGTAATGCCTCTGGGATGTCCAGCGCCGAGTTCGGCAGGAAGGAGGCCGAGATGGCCTTTGAGGCCGACGCCAATTGGGCTCCGCTGGAGGCGAACCTACCGCCGAAGCTCTGTGCGGAGTTTATGTGGATGTTCCGTAAGGACGGAATTGAGTACTTCAAACACGTCGATACCAGGGCCTACTTACGCCTGGACTCGCTTGGCCGTTGCTTTGTTCCGGCCGATGATGGCCTCAAGGAGGTGCCCTTTGAAGAGTGCTGGCAGCGCGTTTCGGGACGCGCCGGAGGAAACGATGACTGCATCTGAATCAACCAGTTTGGCGGACAGACCGCGCACGGTGCGCGGAGGCGCGAAGCGGCCGAGGCGGAAAGGAAGGGGCGGCGCGAACGAAGGAATCCGCTACTTCGTCGGCCGCCCAGCCGAGCCAGACGGCAAACCTACGCTCGAGCAAGAAGTAGCGAGCGAACCCGAGGCACTTGTCATTGGCTTCAAAGGCGACAAGCGGGTCTACTTCATCAGCGAATATCGCGTAACGCAAAAGATCGAAGGCGGGGTGGTACGGCTCGAAAAGGAGCCGGCGCCCGCCAGTCAACGGGTTTCTACTACCAACGAAAGTTGACGTAGAAGGCGCCCACACCTCATGTGGGAGATCGCTTCGCCAGCCTCACAACTTGCGAAGCAACCCATCCAGTCTCGGCTGAATGGGCAACATCACGGAACGGTCGGTCTCCACGAACGGAGGCCTGGCCCAAGACACCAAGTGTTTCGGGCAGCAGGCCAATGTTCAGGGGAACCCCTGTTCGTCGGTCTGTTGTCACTCAACAACCCGTACGAACAAAGGAAACCCCAATGACAACTGAATCCGTTACCAAGAACTCCGGCCTGAAGGTCATCAACCTGATGGTCACAAAGGAAGGCAAGATCGAACGCAAGATGCCGAACGTCAGCCCGCAGGCGCAGTTGAACAACACGCTGCTCGAAGCCCTGTGTCCAGGGATTCGCGTAGCCTCTGTCACTGTGACTCCGGAGCCTCTCGATCAAGTGGAACGTGCCCGGGTGGAATCCGCCCTGTCGCGCTTCAACGTCGAGGACACCGAGTACCGTCTGATTGGCGCATCGGGTTCGGCCAAGAACGGGAAGTACTACGCAGTGGACGCCCGTTACGAGCGCCCTCTCGCAACGCGCTTCTCCGATTGGCCGCAAGCCGCTGTCACATACTTCGGAATTCTCGTCTCGCCCTGCCAGGTGAGAATGCAGATTCCGCACGGTCGTGTGACTGTAGTGCCCGATCACGAACTGGGAACGAATGATTGCCGCGGTTGGCTTCGCAAGTCGATCTTCGACAAGCTGAGTCTGCCCGGTGGACGTTTCTACCAGTTCCGCCTTGCGTTTGCACAAACACAGGCCAAAGGATCGTTCAAGATCATGACGGACGATGTGGCCGATGCCCTCGATACCGACGTGGTCCTGCCCGCATCCTCGGTCAAGCCCGAATACAAGGGTCCCTCAAAGCTGATCTCCTGGCTGACTGGCGAAGCACGTACGTTCGCCGGCGAGATGATTCTTGGAATTCGCGACTATTCGCGGCAACTGAGCTTCGATTCGAGCTACACGGTCGTTCAACACGCGCCGGAAGATTCGTTCGAACTCGAAATCAAGCCGCACGCCATCGCCCAGACCGCCAAGCTTAAAGCCGCTCTCGAAGACCGCGACTTCACCGGATTGTTCGAACTTCTCGGCATCTCAGAGACGCAGCGACCGCTCGTCGATGATGTTCCCGCAGAAGACGACGAAGCAACTTCGGTGGAGCGGACGGTTCTCGAAGGCGTGCTGAAGGCGGATCCCACCGGATTCCTGGTTCAACACCCTTGGGTCAACAACCAGTTGGAACGGATTCTGTCGCGTTGGGCGTTCAAAGTCTGCACGGCAGGTGGTTTCGAAATGCCCGCGTTCGCGCTGGCAGACGATGGCTACCTCATGCTGCATGACGGCAAAGTGTACTCAGGGTCCGACTGGATGCCGCAGGACCGCTCGATCAACGCCCTGGCAACCCCCCGTGGCTTGGTCGTTCGGTACCCCGTGCGCATGAAGGAAGACCTCCTCCCGTACACCAAGATCCCGGCATCGGAAACGCGTCAACTGCTGCAGCGCGAATTGGAACGGCAGGGATGTCCGGCTGCGGAATTCCTTTCCAACCAGATCGCGTCAGAGCAGATCGAGTTGGATGGCACGTTTACACTCCACTCGAAGACTGCGGCGAAGAATGGCGGCGACTACGATTTCGACTTTGTCTGCGTGGTGGAAGGCGATCGCTTCCCTCGGTTCGTGGAGCATCGATTCAACCTCAAGGGCATTGGCGCGATCGAAAAGACGAAGGCAAAGAAGGCTCGGTCACCCTGGTGGAATCTCCCGCAGGTGGCAGTCGGCGCGATGGGAAATCAGATCGGCTCAATCACCGACCTGATGACTCAGTGTTTGGCTGCTGGGCGTGATGACCTCCATCGCGACTTGGTCGAGCAACTGCAAAACGCTCTGGATCAACTGAAACACGGAGTGACACCTGACCAGGAAAAGATCCGCTTGATTCGCGAGCAGATCAAGCAGTCGCCGGCGGCGCTATGGCTTCGGGCGAAACGGGCACGGTCTGTCAAGGATCTGCCCGAACGCTTCGATTGCCCTCCAACGGACCGGATCGGTGGCATGTACAACCTGGTTCGCAAGGAACTGACAGACTTCTTCACCAACCGGATGCCCGTCAGCCAATTCCGAGGCCTCGTGCAAGGGTACGACTTCACCCCCGCGATGGTCGATGAATGCAGACGGCTCAATCGGGCTTGGGCGTTGACGATCCAGGCCGGCGTTGAGAAGAAGAAGTTGCTCAGTGGCGCGGTGCAGGAAGCTGAAGCGGCGTTCGAATCGGGAAAGAACGATCAAGAGCGCCGGTCGAAGTTGCTGCATACGCTCTGCCAGGCGCGCGCAGCCATGGCCGCTTACGACCAGCAGTGGCAGGATGAAATCCGGTCATTGATCTGGCTCGTGCGTACATGGGCGGCTCGCAAGGATGGGGATCGCATGGCTTGGTTGCAGGCTTTGCACACGGTTGTTTGTGGCACGAAGAATGAACAGGCTTCCGGTGCGCTTCCGTTCTATGCCTTCCCGAACGAACTACTCAAAGCCATCGTCGAGCGAACTGGAGGACGGCCGGTGCAACTGGCGGTTCCGAAGGTCAGCGAAGGGATGGTGGAAATCGACGAGGAAGGCCGATGCTTCCTCGTTGAAACGATAGCGGGCGAAAACGGTGAGAGCTACTCGAAGATGACCTTCCTGATGGCGGTCACGCAGGATGGGAGGATCGTTTACGACGGCGGGCGCGTACGATGGGTCCATCCGTTCCCCTATGAAGCGGGCGCGGCTGAGATTCATGACGGGAAGCTTCAGGTTCCCGGTACGCGACAACTGCCGCAGGTGGTTCCTCCGGGCGAGCTCGCGTGAACCAACCGGCGACGCTCAGGTTCCGTGCGCAAGTGCGGAACCTGGCCTGCCGGGTAAAAACGGGACGCCACAAGGAGGCAAGCCCATGAGGTACCTGATTCCTCTCCTCGCCGCAGCGACCTGCGCCGTCTTTGGACAGAAGGTCGAGACGCAACCCTCAGATCGCAAGAACATCCTTCGCATCGACACTGCGCGGGACCATCTCACGGTCATTGAACTGGTCGATCCCGTCACAATGGTCGCGGTGGGAAACCCTAACGCCTTTTCTGTAGAGCGGCGTGAAAACAAGGTCTTTCTGAAGCCGCTCGACGAGGGGGCGAAGACCAACCTCTTCATTTGGACCGCCACCGCTCGGTACGCCTACGAACTCGTTCCGGCGCCGGCCGTGGAGCAAATGCACTTCGCCATTGACCAGGCGCCTGTTCTTGTCTCAAAGACCGCCAATTCATCCACCGAAGCGAATGAGCCCGGGCCGCGTCTGCCTGCTGAAATGCTGACCAAGGCAAAGCCGATTCCCCTCCGAGGTGACCGCGATTCCGACGGGCGGATTGAGGTCACGCTACACGAAGTCTTTTCCCGCGATGGTCGCGTCTACCTTCGATACTCCATCACGAATCGAACAACTGCCGGCTACCAAGCGACCCGGCCTGCGGCATGGCGACTTTCCGGCGTTCACGCGCCTATCTCGCTAGTCCCTTTCGGTGAAAGCCAACTTGGTGAGCGCTTGGCGCGTTCCGTCAAATCCGATTCTGCGATGCCGCTCGATGTTCTCGACTCCGATCAAGTCGCCTTTCTCGCTCCTGGGGAAGCCGGGCTTGGGTTCCTCACCCTTCCGGAGACCACGGGTGCCGAAACCGACGAACCGACAATTCTTCGCCTCGATTTCGCAGCCGACGCCAAAGGGGCGGTGGAAGCTTTCCTCCTACTGAAGCCTGTTGTGCGCCGCGAGGTGGCCAATGCCAAGCGAGTCGTCGAGTGACGCCACTCTCGTAACCCCAGAGCAGGTCCATCAGGAACTTGAGCGCCTACTGCGGGATCGCAACCACATGGGTGTACGGAACCTGATTGGCGACAGGCTGCTTGACCCTCGGAATCCGTTCCAACTCACTCGCCGCCAACCTAAGAAATGGGTCGTGGCCACCGGAGGGTTGGCACTGCTGGCGTTGATGATCATCTACTTCTTCCGAGTTCGTTGACGGAGTTTGCCATGGAATCCAACCCCGACATCAGGTACCGGCCGTCGCTGATTGAAGAGAACCCAGCACTGTTGGTCTGGATTCTGCTTCTGGGTGCGTACGCCGTAGCGGTCGTCTTCGCGAAGTACGCCTGGTACATTCATGACCGACAGATCGTCGAATTCACATTGTGGCTATTGCTCTTCGCGGTTGCTGCTTTCGTCGGCGTCTATCAATTGACGCGCGCTAAGAAGGCACGGGAGGAAGCGTGGCCCAATCAGCTTCCGACCATTCCGACGCGCGGCGAACGCAAACTTGTAGAGCAGGTCTGGACCGAGAATGCCGTCGTGCTCGGCTACGACGTACATGGCGTTCCGTGGAAATGGCAGGACGATACACGCGTTATGCAAGCGCTCGTGTTGGGACAAACCGGAAGCGGAAAGACCACACTACTCCGCAACATCATTACCCAGGACCTGATGCGGCGAGTTGGCCCGCCAGAAGATCGGCACAAGATCCCCATGGTCATCTTCGATGGCAAGGGTGACTTGGAATTCTTCTATTCGCTGCTCCCCTACATTCACCGGGCCGGCCGCCTGCAGGACTTGCGCCTGTTGAATCCCTCGCGGCCGGAGTTCTCGGTCCAGTACAATCCGTTCGCGTCCGACGACGACAACTACATGGCCCAGGTGTCGATGGTGTTCGGGTCCTTCGATCTCCACGACGAGTTTTTCGCGAAGCACCAACTGAACTACCTTGCCGACATCGTTCGCATTCTTCACTACACCGGCCGGCGCTTCAATTTCTACGACGTGATGGTGATGGCGCTTGACCAGGGAGTCATTGAAGACCAGGTGTCCATGGCGCGCGCTCGCATGAACAAGGATCCGGAGATCTCCACGCAACGACGGCTGAACTTCGAGATGTCGGCCAAGAATCTGTATCAGTCCTTTAGCGATCGCGATCGCGTGCCAAAGATCCAGGGCTTGCTAAACGAATGCATGACTTTCCTTGATGACGAACTGAGCGTCATCACGGGCTCCTACGACAGTTTGCTTTCTATCAACGAGGTGATCGACCAGGAACTGATTCTGTTCGTGAGCCTCAACATCAACAAGAACACTGCGCCAGTTCGCGCGCTGGGCAAAATGATGCTTCAGAATCTGCAATTGGTGGTCGGCAAGCGGTACGAGTCGGAGTCAGAGCGGAGGCGGATGAACAAGCCGCTGTTCTCCGTCGTGATGGACGAGTTCGCACCGTTTGGCTACCGGAACTTCGCGCAGATCCTCAATACAGCGCGCGGAACCAATACGGCGTTCCTGTTCTCGATGCAGTCGCTGCCACAACTGCTGCAAGTGGGCAAGGGATTTCAGCAGGACGTGTCTTCAGCACCGGGCACAACGATGCTGATGCAGACGCGCGATGAGGAGACGGCGAAGTACTTCAAGCAGGCGTCTTCACAGGTCCCCGTGCAGAAGCGGACTCAACAGCTGTGGCGGAAAGACTTCCTCGGGTTCGAACGCTTCCAAAAGGCAGTCGGTGCCACCGAGCGCGAACAACTGGAATATCGAGCGCTCGACCACCACATCAAGAATCTCGGCAAGGGAAAGATGGAGATTCTGATGACCGACCCAGTTCAGGGTACGCTGCACGGTCGTTTGCATGTGCGGCCACCCGCCGACATCCGGGTACCTTGCTTCGAGCCGCGGCTGTTCCCGAAGTTACGCGCCTCCCGCGAAGACACCACCGGAGCCAACCTTCGATTCAAAGACCAGAAGCTCGCGGCGACCATCAACTTGCCGCGGCGAGGATGATTTCGCATGAAGACCACCGTCACGATCATTCTTTTGGCCGCGACAGTTGCGACAGGCCAAACACCGCCGAGCCCGAAGCAACCTGCTAAGCAGCAGGAGCCGCCCGTAAGATGGGTCGAAAGTGGCCCAGGTGTCGTGGGCGTTAATCCCCAACAACCGTACCGGCCAATCCCGGCCAACCGCGCGCAGTCGCGCGAGACCATCTTCGAGTTCTACCTTCGTGCGCTCAATCCCCGGCAGATTAAGTGGGGCGATGAGATCGAACGGCGGCTGCAGAATCTTTCCGAGCAATCGATTGAGAACCCGTACTTCCGTTTGGCCGCGCTGGAAACTGGCCTGATTCTCTTACTGCTGCTGGTCTGTTGGCTCTGGTGGGACAAGATGCACCAGATCAAGTGGGTCGCGGCGGAGTGCCTCGCGGATGCGATCAACGCGAAGATGATCGCTGATCACCGGGCCACTGATGCCATTGAACAGTACAACCGGCACATTGAGATGTGCAATCGGACCATAGAGAGCCACGAATCCGGACTCTCCACCGGCAAAGGAACTTCAGAATGGCAGCGAGAGATCCGAGAGTTGCAGCAGTCGCTCGCCACAGAGCGAACCCAGCGGGCGCGCGCGGAGGCGGAATTGAAGTCTCGCGAGGAACTCCAATCCCAACTGGAGCGCCGCATCACCCAGATGGAGGCAACGATGCAACAGCGACGTGAGGGCGCGAATAGCGAACTCGTGGCGCGGTTGCAGCGCGCGGAGGCGGAACTCGCGGGCAAGAAGAGTCCAAGGAAGTAACGCCATGGTTGTCTACCTGCACTCAACGGGCTCCCGTTGGACGCGGAAGGATCGTCCCGAAGGCGGCACATCGATCTGGGTGAGCACCGGGATCAGCGATGGCGAGAAGGTACGGGCGCGATCCAAGGTATTCGGCCAAGTCGCTTTGGGCCGGCAAGCGGTCGCCGAGATCAATCGTATCGGTGGACTCAGGCGGCACGCGTGGATTGCGAGCGAGTTGTCGCTGCGCGCAGGCATCCGGCAGATGCAGCTCATTCATCCAGTTCCAGACGGCGCAAAGCCGGAGTGGTTTCTGGTGACGGTTACTGAGTCGCTGGTCGGGCGTATCCACGAGAACGAACAGGACCCCAATCGGACCATCTTCATCGCGCAGTCATCCAACAAGACCTGGCAGGAAACTATGCTGTTGGTCCGGCCAATCGGCAATCTTCTCGGCGAGGATGGAGTCGCCGTGCTGATGATCGAGGACGGCGAATGCCGTTGGCGCGTCACTCGGTGGAGGGCGCGCGCGTGAGATACGCCCCTGGAAGCATTGCCGTTTCGGCCGACGCCGACATTCCGGTACTCAGGGCCGTGCATCGCGCCGGGCATCTCACCGTCCACCAGCTGTATTCGGCGCTCTATGGCGCACGGGAGAAGCGGCTCTGGGACGGGTTGGCGTGGCGCGTTGGGCGACTGGTTCGCACCGGCTTGCTCGACCGCGCCGAAGTTGTCGGGCTAAAAGGCGCGGTCTTGTCGCTCGGAACTGACGGCGAGCTTTGCCTACAGGGCCACGATTCCTCTTTGGTTGACCGAGGCCGGCGGATGCGAGGTGGCAACAAGCGGCACCAGATTTGGCACGATGTCGAATTATTCGAGATCCAGTTGGCGCTGCGGCGCGCCGGAGTTGTGACCACCTGGGAAGCCGAATGCGAAATACGGGCGGCCAACGACTACACCACGGACCGCTACGCCAAAGACTACGATGCGGTTGTGGCGTTCCAATGCGGCGGCCGGCGCGGAGTCGTCGCCCTCGAATACGAGCGGACGCCGAAATCATCGGCCGAATACGAGCGCATATGCGCAGAGATCGCCCGCGATCAGAAAGTCGAGATCGTGTTGTACCTCGTGCCGAGCCGCGAACTGAAACTCTTCCTGATGCACGCGCTACGCAACACACGGCGCACGATTCTGATTGGCGATGCGCGGGAGTTCTCGCGATCACCGCAAACCGCGCCGCTGGTTGACGTGCGGACGCAGCGGTCCCACGTCCTTTCCGAGTTGCTGTTGCCCGCCTGACCGTTTGACTTCGCATTGATCGTCATTGCCACCGCTTTGTGCCCGCCCGGGCGTCCGTAAGGTCCCCGCCATCAGTGACTTCGCGCCAGACATACCCGGTAGTTTGAAGCGTTTCCTGCTTTAGGAACGTTGGCGGTTGGTAGAGGCAGACCGAATGGATTGAGGGGTGAGGAGTGGAGGGCAATGGGTTGGTGAGGAAAGCGGGCTTGCGCGCACAGATGAGAAAACAGCCGTCGGCGTGTAGGGGAATCCGATGGAGTGGAGTGAATGGGTTGAGAGGAATGTCGATTTGGCAAATCGAAATGCGGCCGAGTTGAGGGCAATGTGACTGGAGAGCGGGTGCGGGGACTGTGCAATCTGCGTGGAGAAATTGTGACGGTTGCCACTTGGGAGTGCCGAAGAAAGGAGATCAGGCAGTGTACAGATCAGCGAATGTGGCGAGAGAACGCGGTTACTGCGACCTTGATGAATTGATCGACTACCGCGAATACGAAGGATTGTGGAGTTTGCGGTTTGAAGAAGAGTGGCTGAAGCCGAAGCTACTGGCGATGGGATACGTCCATGTGCGCTTCTTTGGCGGCAGCATCTGCGAGTACGACGGCAGTTTTCGTGAGCGGATCTGCGAGTTGAAACGGCAAGGCGGCCGCGTGGAGTACATGACCTACGGCTGAAGCTCGGCAAGGTGGCCGACTTCGAATTCCCAGTCACCGCGTTTCTCGCCGTCTTCAAGATACGCCCAGACGGTAGGAACCGCGGCGGCGGGTACATCGACTGAGAGGAACCGCGTCCCGTTCAACTCAGAGGTTGCGCCCGCATCCTCGATAGCTTGGCGCAATTGTTGGCACCTTTCGACGGCAGCGGCGGACAGCCAAACCCGCAGGGTGCTGTTGCCGCCGCGACGAAGGACACGTTCGAACGTGAGGCGACCGTCCCCGTCCGGCTTGGCTGCGACAAAATCTCCGCACGCAATACCCTTTACGTACCACGGGATGTTGTCGACTTCGTAGCCGTCGGATCGTTGAATTGCCCAGAGGTTCTCCACCCCGTATGGGGATAGCCGTCTTCGTCCTGTTCGAGAACGAATGTGATCTTGACGTGTGATGAATCGGTGTCAGGCACGGCTGGGATGGGAATGGTCGGGCAGCGACCGACTGGGAACGACAGTTGTCCCTCATCAGTATGCACCGTCCGGTGCAAAATCCTCAGCCAATCAAGAACTCAACTCAAAGGAAGATGCCATGTACGTCAACGGAACAACTACGCATGAAACCCCGGCTCCGCCTATCGCGACGGCGCCCAACGGAACTGACGCCGCCCTGGCGGCAACACCATCAACGATTCAGATCGACGAAGTCCGGAGGAAGTTGCTCGAACCGTTCGATCCCGGCGAGATCAAGTGGCGCGTCACGGCGACTTCGAAGGTCCAAACGAAACACGGTCAGCAGAAGCGCGGCCAGTTGGTGGCCTACGCGGATCAGCGCGCCTACACGGACCGGCTCAACGATGTGTTCGGCGAGTGGGGTTGGACGCGCACCTATTCCGTCCAGGTCGCGCAGAACTTCGAGCGGCGCTTGGGCAGCGAAGGTAAGACCACCGCCGTCGCAGCGAAGGTGGTAGTGGTATCCACTGTCACGATTCATGCTCTCGGCGCCCACACCGGCGTGGGCGAAGAGTGGGCAGACGACGAGAACGCAGCGACTCGCGCGGAGGCGCAGGCGTTCAAGCGCGCTTGTGCCTGCTTCGGATTGGGGCGGTATCTCTATGATCTAGACAAGATCTGGGTGGACTTGGACCAATACAATCGCCCCGTCCAAACGCCCGAATTGCCGGATTGGGCACGGCCCGCCTCGTCGCAACTGCAACATCGTGCGCAGGCGACAACTCAATCCCGTTCACCGGCGCAGCCAAGGCAGAGCTTGGTTCAGCAAGAGACCCTTGCGAAGGTGCAGCAACTGTGCGAAGCCGTGGGCTTTGGGCTGTCACGTTTCGTCCTGCGAACCTACGCAGGCGGCACCGATCCGACGAAGATCGGTTTCGCCAAATTGACGACTGTCATGGAACGACTCGCCGACATCGGCAACGGCGTCGAGAGACTGCGCAAGGCAATTGATGCTATCGGTGCCGAGCGGTACGCGGCACTGTGCCGGGAAGTGAACCTTGCAAGCGATTCGCTCGACGACATCCCCGACCGAAACACGTTGCGGGCACTTCTGGAAAAGGCGGAGCAAAAACCCACACCGCCTGGTTCGAGCGGCACCACAATTGCCGACGCGCGCGGCCGACTACTGCAAGCAGCACGCAAGGTCGCGGAGAGCGGTCGTAACGGATGGCCGAAGAAGCTTGGCGACGTGATCGTGCAGGCCTCGGAAGGCGCTCTCACGCTCGAATCGTTGCGCAACCTCACTGATTCGGATGTCGATCGAGTGGTCGAGATCACCGCACGTCTTGGCGCGTAAGCCGGCTCATTCCGCAGTTTCGCAGTTCCTCTTTTTTAGACCGAAGCACACCGAAGGAGAATCCCATGAACACCTCACAACCGTTCCCCGGCACGTTGGCGGCGAGCCCCGTGCTGAACACCGCTGACCTCAACATGCGCCCGCAACATGACCTCTGCCAGATCGTGGCGCAATTCCTGTCCATCGGCGAGGGCGTGATGGCCCACTGGGTGGAGTTCACCCGCGGCGTCCTGCTGTTTGTCATGGCGCCGGGCGACGCTCGCTCCGGAGAGTTCTACATCTATGACCGCAAGCAGGGCAAGTTTTGGCTGCTCAGTTTGCCCGACGGCATCTTTGGCGGCTACTCAACGGCCGAGATGCGCCAGAAGATCCGCGACTACCGCCTGCTCGAACTCGCGGAGAACCCATCGCGTTTGGCGACAATTCACTAACGCAAGTCGCTTGGCGACGCGATCGATGCGTTGTAGGAAGTGGTTATGGCGGAAGTTCTACGCCCCACGCCAGAGATGGCAGCCGAATACGTCCGGTGGTTCGTGAACCGCCGGGCGTACACGCGGCAATCAGATGCGCCACACCCAGCCACGGGCCGTCATTATTACTATCGCCCGCGGAAGGGCTCGGTTGCGACCGAACTCAATCCCTGGGACATCCAACGTCACCTCAACGGCGACATTACGGTCGGTCTCTACGCCATCAACCCGAAAACGCAGCGCGTGAAGTGGATGGCAATCGATGCCGACTATCGCAAGGCAATCGAAGATCTGCTCAAGTTGCAATACGAACTCGCGCAGGATGGCATCCAGGCTGCGCTGGAGCAAAGCCGCCGAGGCGGACACCTGTGGCTGCTTTTCGAGAAGCCGGTGCTAGCGAAGCACGCTCGCGTGTACATCCGACATCTGGCAACGAAGTTATCTGTGCAGGTCAAGGGTGCCGGGCAGGTGGACGGCATCGAACTCTTCCCTAAACAGGATGCGATCGACGACGGCCAGTTCGGCAATGCGATTCGTGGCCCGCTGGGCGTCCACCGGGCGGATGGCCGGCGTTACTGGTTCTACGGTGCTCCCTATGAACTCTCGGCGCAGATGACATATATAAGGACACTGCGCCGGGTGACCGAGCCGCAGCTAAAGGACCTGATCTCGAACTTGCCACCCGAGCCGACACCGGAGCCGCGAGCAACGGGTGACTGTCGCGGAACCGGGGCGCACTTTCAGATCCTGGATCACGTGCATGTAGCCCGGAGGGTTGGACGCAACTGGGTCACGCAGTGTCCATCGTGCGCGGCTGCGGGCCGTGACCGTGGCAAAGATAATCTCGCCGTGTCCGTCGAAGAGCCCTGGAAGTACTGCTGTTGGGCTGGATGCACCAAAGAACAAATCCGCGAGGCGTTGGGTGTTCCCATCCCGGCCTTGCGAGTTGGGTGAGGAAGAGACCATGGCCAACGAACTCACGCGTCTAGTTTTGCCGAAGCCGCTTCTGCGGAGACTCGAATCGGCTGGTGTCTACTGTCAGACTTGGGTCACCGTTGAGCGGCAGGCGCGAGCAGAGCGCTGGATCTTGCGCGCTGTCGAAAGCGGCGGAAGCTCCAAAGAGGTTGGGCGGTACGTCGCGTTCTTTGCTTGCGACGGAACCCGACTACCCTGGCTCCAAAAGCTCGACCGCATTGGCGGGAATGGTGCGCATGCCGTGGTGGTCGGCGAAAGTCTAACCAGCGTCGAGATTGCTAGGGTGGACCAAACCTACCAGCTTCTGATTGTCGAGCACCGGCTCGTATCGCCCGCTAACGGCAAGCGCCCAAGCCCGGCATCGACGATCATGTACCGCGGGATCGACGGTCAATTGACGCCCGATCTCCTGAAGCAAGGGTTGACCCCGGAGTTCTTCACACGGGCTGGCGAGGGAAAGCCGATTCCGGAGCACTTGGTGGCGGCGGTCCGGCTCGTAGCGGAAGGGGCTTCGTGCGTGAGCTGCCGGCATTGTCACGGGCTTACGGAACGGCTCCCGACGGCGCAATCGGCGTAGAACCAGAGAAGTCGTTTCGCAGAATTCGAGCTTGCCGGGCATACTGCTGGTGATGCAGGAGGTCGCGATGCGTGAGTTCGGTCTGAAACTCTGTCTCTTTCTTTTTCTTGCCGCGTGCTTCTCCGGTCGCACGAACGAATTGGGCGTACTGACTGGAGCCTTGTCCGGCACGATTCTCTTTTGGCCGCTGTATCGCAAATGGGTACCCGTGCCCCCGGCCAAGCCGCGACGGCGGACGGTTGTCGTGGAAGAGGATCCCGAAGATGAGGTCGCACTCGTGAAATAGCGGAGGTGCACCATGACGACCGGAACGAAGAGCCTGCTCTTCGGAGCGCACTGTTTCTTGCTGCATCCAATCTTCGTCGCTTGGGGCTGGTGGCGGCTGTTTGGGTTTCCTTGGGATCCACGGCTGTGGTGTTGCTTCCTATTTCATGACATTGGCTACTGGGGCATGCCTTCTGTCGAACGTTCCGGCAGCGAGCGACACGTGGAGCCGGGCGCACGCTTGATCGGCCTGCTCTGTGGCAATGCCTTTGCGGATGAGTGCCGGCGTCACTCGCGCCAGTGGTGTTTGCGGAACGGGCGCCCGATCAGCCGCCTCTGCCTCGCTGACAAAATGGCGTTCGCGTTGATGCCGGCATGGCTTTATCTTCCAATGGCGAATTGGAGCGGTGAACTCGCCGAGTATATGGCTCGTTCGATGGAACGCCAGGGCGATGACCACCACGGATTCGATCCCGACGAGTCGGCTGGCTTGGCGTCCGACGATCCGTCCGTCTGGCTGCGCGCATTGCAGTCCTACACCAGTCGCTGGGTGCTTCGAGTTCAAGCTGGCCTTCGTTAACACACAACATTCAACATCCACGGACGTGGCGAGCCGCCGCGTTCGTGTCATCAGTCAACTCTCATCGAATCGAAAGGAGATTCAACACATGCTCGGCTACAGCAAAATTCAGATCATGGGCAATTTGGGAAGTACGCCCGAAATGAAGTACCTCCCCAGCGGTGATCCGGTGGTCAACTTCAATGTCGCCGTGAACCGGCGCTACAAAGACCGCGAAGGCAATCCGAAGGAGGCCACGGACTGGTATCGCATCTGCGCGTTCAATGGCATTGGCACTGCGTGCGCCTCTCACCTCGGCCGGGGCGACGCGGTTTTCTGCGAAGGAAGACTTCAGGTGCGGACCTACGAATCGAAGGATGGTCCGCAGGTCTCGGTGGAGATCATTCCGAGCGTCGTGCGGTTCCTCGGCTCCGGTCGCGGTGACGCGGGCCACGGCGGGAAAAGCGGCGGGACGCAGGCCGAAGCGGACGGACTTGACGGCGTGGATCCGGACAGCGTGCCGTTCTAAGGAGTGACAACACCATGGCTCCCGTGTGTGACTTCTGCTCCTCGCCGGAAGTTGTCTGGCGGTATCCCGCCCACAACTTCATCGCATACGTCATCGGCGACATCGCAGGTCAGAGCGTCGGCGACTGGGCGGCATGCCCAGCGTGCAAGGCCCTGATTGAGGCTGGCGACCGTGTCGGCCTCGCTGATCGTTCCGCCGCACTGCTCATCGGGGCCAATCCAGAGATGGCCTCGGCCAAAGACGAGTTGGTCGGCGAACTGATGTCGCTGCAGGCGATGTTCTTCGCCAACCAGTGCGGACAGGCCGTCGCCGTTGTTTGAAGGTGGCGGCGGCCATCCGCAGCACCCACTCATCCGTGCAAGTCAGGAGGTCCCATGCGCCTCAACGCCCGGCTCAAACTGGGCTTCTACCCACTCGCTCAGGCTGAGGCCCAGCGAATCCGCAGGTTCCTTTCCTACGCGGAGGGCCCCAGTTCTGTCCTCGACCCATGTACCGGCGAGGGTGGAGCGTTTCAGGCCATCACGGCCGAGTCCGGCGCACGCCGCTACGGAATCGAACTCGATGCTTACCGTGCCGCCGCCGCGCGCCGAGTTCTTGACGAAGTCATCCAGGGCAATGCTTTCGATTGCCATACGCCGGTCGAATCGTTCTCGCTGCTCTACCTGAACCCGCCCTACGACTTTGAGGTCGGGGAAGGCAAGAACCAACGAATGGAGAAGCTCTTTCTGGAACACTGCTTCCGGTGGCTCAAACCGGGCGGAGTGCTGGTGATGGTCGTCCCCTTTGACCGGATCCAGGATTGCCGCGCGGTCCTCACTCCGCACTTCCGGGACAAGGCGATCTATCGCCTGACCGAACCGGAGAGTATGAAGTACCGGCAGGCAGTTCTCTTCGGCGTGCGCCGCACGCGCCAGGAACGCGACCGGCTCACCGACGCCGCGATCCACCACGCGCATCTGAAACTTGCCGACCTGACTAGAAGCTACGACGGCATCCCGGCGTTACCGGATCAACCGGATCGGCAATTCGCCGTTCCGCCGTCGCTGCCAGCCAGGCTGGAGAATCGCGGACTGCCGCTTGATTTGATCGAAGATCTGCTGCCGAACTCGCCGGCTTCGTTGCAGGCTCGCCGCATCACGCACGCCGACAAGGTCGAGTTTCAGGGGCGACCGTTGACACCGCTTCACAAGGGCCATGTTGGATTGCTTTGCACCAGTGGGCTCCTCAATGGAGTCTTCGGCGAAGGCGAGGACCGGCATGTCGCCTTCTGGGAAGCCGTGAAGGTTACGGACAAGACCGAGGAAGAAGGTGACGCCGGCGAGACCGTCATTCGGGAGAAAGAGCGGTTCTCTCAGCGGCTCACGCTGCTCTACGCGACCGGACGTTTTCTGATGCTGTCCGAAAAGAGTTCGGGTAAGGAGGCCAAGGATGGAGAACGCGCACCTGAGGCTGGGCAAGCTGACGTTTGTCCGGCAAACGAGGGATAGCGTCACGCACGTATCGCTGCACCTGGATCGTCTGGTCGCGGAACCTGCGAAGGAGGCTCATGGGGCGGCTCAGTTTCATTTCGTTTCAATCTTCGGTGGTGATCAGGAAGTGGCGGCCTTCGCCGCAGCGATCGCTGATGGGCAGCGATTGCAGACGTCGGTGTTCGGAACGGAGATCATCGGGTCATTGGGCGAAAAGCCGACGGTGTACCGTGCTTCGCTGCAGATCCCGGGCCGAAAGCGGCCCGTGCGCCACCTAATCGCAGTGTCCAAGGAACTCCTCGACACGACCTTCGGAGCGAACGGGGATGCCAAGTCAACGATTCTGTTTGACCGATCTCCCGAGTTCGTGCTCCAGCGGTTGGCGATACGCTTCGGCATACCATTTCTGCCCGAATGGGCCGACTGGTTCCAAGCTGAGCTACTGCGGCGGGGCCTTGTGTCCGACCTAGCCGGGATCAACTGCGCGCCGATCACCATCCGGGGCACAAAAGTGCGTATGCTCCGCATTTTAGGCCAAGGCCTGCGCAAGGGAGGGATTGTTGTCGGATCACAGCCGATGGGTACTGTGTCGAGTGAATCGGTGCCAGCCTTTCTGGTTCAAGCTGATGGTCCAGTCGCGTCGATAGCTTTCGCGGAAGGAAGACGGTGAGCGGCGTGCTTGCGGTCCCTTTCTCGTCGGTGGTGAAGGAGTAGTTCACGTCCACGCCCTGGCTGCGCCCTTGCACCACGCACTTGTGACCACCCGCCTGGGTTCTTCGTGATCGGAGTCCAATCCTACTCGCATTTCAGGCAGTTCATAACGGAGAGGTGTAGGAGTAGGTGCATAAAGATACTTCGCTGCTCCAGCGGAGGCTTCTGTGGATTCCACAACCGACTGCTCGACTACCACCCCCTCCTGAACCTTCCTTGGTCGGCGATGGCCGTTATCGCAATGATAATAAAGGATGTTTCTTGGTGTGCCAAAATGCCTTGACTCGAGTTTCGTCTTTGGGTTATGATGGGCACACCCTGGAACATCGGAGTTGATTCAGATGGTTCTGGGCCAGAAAGTGAGCGATATAGAAGGATGCCCGGACCCATTTTTACTGCGAGCGTGCGCGAGAACCCCGGACGACAATTCCTGATCGTGGACTTCCGGCACCCTCTTAAGAACGACACGAACAACCGACGAGGCAAGAAGATACGCAAAGGACTCGGGACGGCGGACCGTGCAGAAGCGGACCGTCTCGTGGCACAACTCAACGACCTCCTGCGGGACGAGTCCCTCCACTCGGTCGGAGCAAGGCCGGAGGCAGCACGCCGGGGGGTTGATGAGCGCGTGCTTGAGATCTTCTATGCGGAGCTCGAAAGCACCGCGACGAGCGCGAAGGCCTTGCGCGAGCAGGAACTCCCCTTGCCGGAGCGCGATTCCGGGTTCTCCCGGTTCCTCTTGCTGGGCGTGCCGGGCAGCGGGAAGACGACCGTTGACCGTCAGTTTACAGGCTCGCACCCCAAGCATGACGCGTTCCCTGCCACGAGCGTGAACCGAACGACCACGTTCCCGATAGAGACGATCTGCCGCGACGGGGACTACACCGCAGTTGTCAGCTTTCTCTCGGAGCACGAGACCCGGTTTGAGATTGAGGAGAGCGTGAGCGCTGCCATCATTCGTGCTGCTTCGGACACGACGGCGCGCACGGCGCGGGATTTCCTTGAGCAGTCGGATATGCGGTTCCGGCTCAAGTACGTGCTCGGTGACTACAAGGTGGACCAGGGCGATGATGCTGACCCCTATGCTGACCCGGAACAGGATGAGCTCTTCGATGAGGAAGAAAGTGTTCCGAACGATGCGGCGCACAATGCGCGGGTCATTGACGGGTTCGTCCAGCGCATCTGGGCGCTCGCGCGCGGGCAACGGGTGGCGGTTGAGGAAGCGCATGGCGCGCTTGATGGGATGAATGCTGAGGACCGGAGCGTTGCCCTCGACCTCATCCAGTCGGAAGCGGAAAGCACGGACGAGTACGCGGGGATCGTGAGCGACGTCCTGGAAGAACTCCGTGACCGGTTCGGTGTCGTGAAAGCGGGGCGTTTCGAGAAGACGACGACCAAGTGGCCGCGTTGCTGGCGGCTCGACACGAATGACCGCAAGGAGTTCTATACCGCGCTTCGGTTCTTCGCTGGCATCAGCAGCACCCGTTGGGGACGACTCCTCACGCCGCTGGTGAATGGCATCCGCGTCGCCGGCCCGTTCGTGCCGTCCTGGTGCGAGACCGTGCAGCCGCTCGTCCTCTTCGACACGGAAGGACTCGGTCACAAGGCCGGTACCTCAGCGGACGTGCCAGACCACGTTGTTGGCCTCTTCAACGAGGTGGACAGTATTGTCCTCGTGCATAGCGCGAAGACCGCCATGGACTTCAGTGTCGGCAAAGCACTCGAGGCCCTCGTGAGCGCTGGGCAGACGAAGAAGATGATCGTGGCGTTCACCCACATGGACGCCGTGCACGGCCCGAACCTGCGTGGCCGCGCGAAGAACGAGCACGCGTTCGCGAATCTCAGGAACGTGGTCGAGCATCAGCTCGCCAAAAGCCTCCCGACAGACGTGGTGCGCTTCGTGATCGAGCATCTCGAGACCAACACGTTCTACCTCGGGAAGCTCAAGGACTACGAGCCGGTCCCGGCGTACCCTGAGCTGCGCCGCCTCACGGAGCGGTTGCTCGCTGCTGCACCGACCCCGCGTCGTGTCCTGGCGTTCCCCCGTTACAACAGCGACCACTTGGTTCTCAGTATTCGTGAGGCTGCGGAGGCGTTTCGGTTACCGTGGCGCGCCAGGCTCGGTCTCGCGGTATACCCGCAGGAGAGCGAGTACGCGTGGCAGAGCATCAAGGCAATGACGCGACGGTACGCGGAAGGGTTTGATGACGGGTTCCCACTCCGGCCGGCCTCGAACTTGTTGGCGAGCTTGAGCACTGCCGTCTCTCGGTTCTTGGAAACCACGACGAGCTGGGATGGGAACCCCACGGCGGAGGAGCGTCGGGAGATCATCGACATCATCAAGGAGAAAGCCAGCGGCCGACTCCGCACGCTCAGTGCTCGTCGGTTGCGTGAGCAGCCACAACCACAGTGGCACACGGCATTCTCGTATCGCGGTGGGGGGAGCACGCGCGACCGCCGGAACACGGTTGAGGCCATCTATGCGCGTTGGGTCCCGATACCGAGCGGCGTGGGTGACGTTGACGCCGAAGAATTTCTTGAGGACGTGAAGAGCAACGTGCTCGCTGCCATCGACGAAGTACGACAAGAAGCAGAAGCGCAACGAGCAACGGAGGCAGCATGAACAGAACGAAAAGGAGTTGGTATGCAGAAATGATAGTATCGACATTTCGCGAGGTACAGCTATGAAGATCAATGAGGACCACCTCTATCACGGGGCGGCGTTGACGCAGATTGCTGAATTCGCGACGTTCAAGGCCATCAACGCCTTCGAGATTGGAGGGGAGAAATCGCGCTCCGCGTTCATCGTAAATCACGATACGGGCGTGTACCTCAAGTACGCGACCAAGCCGAACCCGGCGTTCAAAGAGTACGTATTCACGTTCACGCAGGCCAACCTGGACGAGCTGGCCAAGCTCAAAGCCCAGCACCCGA
The DNA here is from genome assembly GCA_964387685.1 of uncultured Bryobacter sp. Taxonomy (GTDB): domain Bacteria; phylum Acidobacteriota; class Terriglobia; order Bryobacterales; family Bryobacteraceae; genus Bryobacter. The sequence continues at coordinate 282,676 of CAYLXK010000002.1, read as the reverse complement.
GCGTTTTCATCGTCCTCGTGTGTTACGGCGCAAAGGAGATCTGCACGCTCACGCTCGAGAAGTTCGAGGAACACCGCCAGGCTCGCGAGCAGGCGAACAACGGCCCCGAGCCCCACTACCAGTTGCTCGTCACGGTTCCTGCGAACAAGAGCTTCCGGGTGTACATGAACGCTCCCGGCAAGAAGAAGACGTCTCTCGCACAGCAGATCGTGAACCGGAACGAGTTCCCCAAAGCAATATTCAACGGGCACTAGCGCAGCACAAGCTTTCCCCTAGCCAGTGTTGTTGGATGGTGTTTTGACGTTAGACTAGTGCTTCGATGCCCTTTTTTTGAGTCTCCGCCTGCACACTGCGGCGAATGATTTGACTAACTTTCCAAGCCATAGGACACCTCCTGTGATGGCGGCACACCGCGTTACGCTACTGACCTGATTGGTTGGTAGTTATGGAGGCGAAGCCTGAGCGGGGTTCAGGCACCGGCGTTGGCGAACCGGATATCCCCACAGGCGGGAAGCTAGAAAGACGATCACCCATTCAGAGCTGAAGCAGATGCAACCACATCGCAACGCGACGGACACCGATGCGCCGCGCGCTGGTCAGTCACTTGCCAATTTCAACTTGGCCGCATAGTCGTCAGACATGTGGCCAGCCTTGCCTTGGGCAGCTCCGAGTGGATCACGCGCAATCCGGTAGTTGACGTCCGTTGGACAAACACTCGACTAATGGCCGCGGAGGCGAAACTTCTGCGCCTCGAGAGAAGGTAGCTCACCATGAATCTGCCGACAACAATCGGCGCATATCTGCGCGCCTACGGAACGGAACTCGGAGATCGAGTTCTTCGGCACTTTCCAGCGCTTCACGCGCCGGATGATCTCCTTTGGCCGCCGCTTGGATGCCTCAAACGGAAACCGTTCCCCGCGCAGGCGCTCGCGATCATGGGGATCGTCAAGCGGTGGGAGGAGGCTCGCTGCGCAGCCGCTGTAGCCGAATGCGGCACGGGCAAGACCCTCATATCGCTGGGCAGCGTCTTCACGCACGCCCGAGGGCGACGATTTAACGCGCTGGCTATGGTCCCGCCGCAACTGGTCGAGAAGTGGGCGCGCGAATGCATCTCCACAATTCCGGGCGTTCGAGTCTTCGTCATCGACGGGGTCCGCAATGGCGCCGCATCGAACGGATTCGCAGGCGTCAACGAACTCCGCATGCGGAATGGGCGCATCGTTCGTGAAGGATTCCGCACGACGCTCAGCGACATTCGTCTTGCCAAGAACCATCGTTCGGCCAAGGCACGGTGGGCGGTTCAAGTCCCATCGCCCTGCGTCTTCATCGTTTCGCGGGAGCGGGCCAAGCTTGGTTACTTCTGGCGGCATAGCTTCGGAACCCCGAAGAGCGGTCCGAACCTGGGCATGATCGTGAACCCGGACACGGGACGGCCAATCCTCAGTGGAGACGACCAACTCCGGCGCATCGACTTTCGCAAAGTGAAGCACTGCGAGGTACTGACGCCTGAGAATGAGAAATCTCGCCGGCCGCTGTACAGTCCACTCTGGCAGGCGGACAACTCCAAGATTCATCGGGTTGCTCCTATCGAGTTCATCGGCCGCTATCTCGACGGCTTTTTCGACTATGGCATCGCGGATGAAGTTCATGAACTTAAGGGCGCCGATACGGCGCAGGGCAACGCCCTGGGCACGCTCGCGTCGTCCTGCGACCGCACCGTGATCCTCACCGGGACATTGCTCGGTGGCTACGCCGACGAGTTATTCAGCATCCTCTATAGGCTGGACCCCGGAATGATGAAGCGCGAAGGCTTTGTCCATGGCGAGAGCGGCGTTCGGCAGTTTGCCGAGGCTTACGGCGTCCTAGAAAAGGTCACCACTATTGAGCCTGCAAACAACGCGTGCTCGAAGGCGAAGGTGACGACGACGGTCAAACGACGGCCCGGCGCATCGCCCTTACTGTTCGGCAAGTACCTGATGAACTTAGCGGCGTTCGTGTCGCTGGAAGACATCTCGGACGCCTTGCCGGATTACCAGGAAGAAGTGTTGTCGGTGGAGATGGACCCAGTTCTGAAGGCCGCATATTCCAAGCTTGAGTCCGATGTGTCCGATGCGCTTCGAGAACATCACGGCAACGCTTCTGTCATCAGCACAGCGATGAATGCGCTGCTCCTCTATCCGGATCGGCCGTTCGGCTTGGGCACGCTCTACGGTTCTGCCCTGAACGAGAATGGTGATCGGGAGCGATTCGTCATCGCCGAACCGCAGGATCTTGACCATAGCGTTACCTACGCCAAGGAACGGCGGTTGGTGGACGAGGTCAAGGCGGAATTGGCGCGAGGCCGCAAAGTTCACATTTTCGCCGTCTACACGCAGAAGCGCGACGTGACCGCGCGGCTGCAGGAACTGCTACGAAATGAGGGCATTCGCGCGGAAGTCCTGCGGGCGGAAGTTCCGCCGGAACAGCGCGAGGCTTGGTACGAGCGGCAACTGCGGAACGGGATGCAGGTATGCATCGCCCATCCGAAGCTCTGCTCCGTCGGGCTCGATTTGCTGGAGTTTCCGGTCCTGGTGTTCTATGAGACCGGCTACTCCATCTACACGTTGCGCCAAGCCAGCCGGCGAAGCTGGCGAATTGGCCAGAAGCACCCGGTCAGGGTGGGATTTCTGACCTACGCGGATACCGCCCAAGAGCGCTGCCTCCGGTTGATGGGCAAGAAGATGCTGGTGTCCTTGGCTATGGAAGGGAAGCTCCAGGCTGAGGGTCTGCAATCTATCGACGAGGACGACGATCTCCTGACCGCCATGGCTCGCGAGTTAGTGACCCGGCAGGGTGTTGGAGAGCAGGCAGAGCAGGTCTGGCGCAGTCTACAGCGCGAGCGGAAGGAGCCGATGCCACCGGTGCCGATGCCTGCGGTTCTGGATATCGCCGCCGAAGAGCCCGTCGAGCCGATCTTGTGGACTCCGCGCGGCGGCAAGCCCGAGCAGCTATCACTCTTTTGAATCTCTAAAGGGAGGTCGGTATGGCGACTGCAATTGCGATCCTTCCCGCAACCGAGCCATCGGCGGTGGTCGCGGAGCGATTGGCTACGCTGCTGCGGCAGGCCGAAACCGAATCGATCGGAGACGACCGGCCTCAGTTCATTCGAGATCAGGCGGCTGATCTGATTGAAATGCTCCGAGGCCGTGTGCGGGTTCACACGGAACGGGATCCACGTTCCCTGTTCGACATCGACGATCACTTGGTTGAATTGATGAACCGCGCAGAAGACGATGCCAGTGAAAACGGGGACATCCCAGAATCATTGGCCCAGGAGATCACGGACTACCTGGAGGCGTTCCGGGGAAAGGTAGATCGAATCGCGGGCTATTGGCGCTGGCAGGAGTCCATCGGCGAGATTTGCGGCCGAGAGTCAGACCGGCTGGCCGCGCGGAAGCGAGCAGCGGACGCCCGCGTCGTCAGGCTGCGGTCCATGTTGCAGGCATTCATGCAGCCGCGGGGTCTGAAGCGATTGGACGGCGAAAAGGCCGCTATCGGACTCCAGCAGAACAGCACTGCGTCCCTGCAGATCGACGATCCCCTTCAGGTGGTTGAACGGTTTTGGGAGCGATCGATTCGCCTGACCAAGACTGAGTTGCAAGAGATCGCGTACCAACTGGCCGAAGGCGACCTTCGTCGGCAGTTCGAAGCGATGCTAAAGGGCGACGGGTGGGAGATCAACTCCGCGGCCGTCCGCGCGGCCATTGTCAACGGCGGCGAAGTGCAAGGAGCGCGGCTAGTGAAGGGCTCCCACGTCCGCCTTCGGTAGCGCAACTCGGTTGGCGTCGGCGTCGCGCAAACCCACAATGAACTCGGGCGCAGAGGATGCCTCATGCCTTATGTTGGCTTTGGACTGAGTCTGTTATTGCTGGTTGGTCTCTGGCAAGCCAGGGATCGATTTCACCGGTTCGGCCTTGACGCCGTCGCATGGAACTCGACGAGCGGGGCTATCACTGCGCGTGCCATTGTTCTCGGGGCGGCGGCCGGTCTCGCGGTTGCGGCGTGCTTCGTTCACTCGTCAACCGGCGAGTTGCCGCGATGGCCTGAAGTGTGGGTCGGCGTCGCGTTCGGTCCTCTGGTTGAAGAACTCATCTTTCGCGGATACCTCTACCGAGCCGCAGAGTGGGCGCTTGCCGCCCGCATCGCGCATCCCGGGCGGGTGTCAGCGATCGTCGTCGCGGCGGTCTTTGCGCTGAGCCACCTTGCCAAGGGGGGCATAACAACGCCCCAACTTGTATCGATCTTCCTGACCGGCGTCCTGTTCGGTGTGCTTCGCCAAACGAGCGGATCGACCGTCCCGCCGTACCTGGCCCACGCGTCATACAACGCGCTGATCTATTCAGCGGCGTTCCTTCGATAGTCCCTTTCATCCATCACAGGAGTTCTCATGATTCGCTCTATGGAAGAGTTTCGCTCTTTCCTCAAGGCGGCGCGCCGCAGTGGTGCGCCGTTGCTCGCAATTCGCACAGCGGACCCGGCCAGTGCGATGCACCAGGTTCAGCAGGCGATGGGCGCGAAACCCGCGTACCTGGCCTGGGACATCATGGCCGGCATTCGCGGACTCAATAAACCTGGCACAGACCTGGCGGCCAGCCTGACTCGGGAGGGATCCGCCGTTGCTCCCAGTGATGCCCTTGCATGCCTGACGAAGTTGACCAAGGAAGACTCTGTGGCGTTCGTCCAGAACGCTCATCGGTTCTGGGAACAGCCCGACGTGTTGCAAGCGGTCTGGAACCTGCGAGACAAGTTCAAGGCCGGTGGTCAGTGCGGTGTTCTTCTCGCAACGCCGGGCGCGACGCTACCCGCCGAACTGCAATCCGACGTTCTGGTGGCGGATGAACCGCTGCCGTCCGTGGAGGAGCTGCGAGATCTGGTTGCGCGGTTGCATGAAGAGGCCGAGCTGCCGATACCGGACGAGACGACCCTCGGCCATTGCGTCGATGCTCTTGTCGGCCTAGCGGCCTTTCCCGCTGAGCAAGTGCTCGCAATGTCCCTGTCCAAGAAGGGCGTCGATCTCAATCTTCTGTGGGATCGCAAGCGCCAGGCCGTGGAACAGACTCCGGGCTTGAGCATCTGGCGGGGCGGCGAAACCTTTGAGGATATAGGCGGTTGCGACAACATCAAGCGGTTCTTGACTGCCGTACTCAACGGACAGCAAGCGCCGCGCGTGATTGTGTTCGTGGACGAGATCGAGAAGGCCTTCGCAGGCACCGGTACGGACACGTCTGGGGTCAAAACCGAAATGACCGGTACGATGCTGACGTGGATGCAGGATCGCGGCGCCGATGGCCTGATTTTCATCGGCCCACCCGGGGCAGCGAAAAGCGCGATCGCCAAAGCCGCCGGCAACACCGCCGGAATTCCGACTGTCGCCTTCGATCTGGCGGCTATGCAGAGTTCACTGGTGGGCGGATCGGGCGAGAGACTGCGGTCAGCGCTCCAAGTCGTCGACGCCATTTCTCAGGGGCGCAGTCTTTGGATCGCGACCTGCAATTCCATCGCGAGCTTGCCGCCCGAACTGCGGCGGCGCTTCACGTTGGGCACTTTCTTTTTCGACCTGCCCGTGGCCGATGAGAGGCAGCACATCTGGAACATCTATCGCGAGAAGTGGTCACTGGGGGCGGTGGAACCGGAGAACGCGCCGGACGACGACGGCTGGACCGGGGCAGAGATCCGCGAGTGCTGCCGGAAGGCGTGGCGGCTGAACCTGTCGTTGACGGATTCGGCGGCATACATCGTGCCGGTCGCCCGGTCCGCAGCCGATCAGATCGATGGCTTGCGGCGGCAAGCCTCCGGACGATTCCTGAGTGCTTCGAATCCGGGCGTGTACACGTTCGACCAAGCGGTTCCGGTCAACGGCACGGCCAAGCGGACGTTTCGTGAAGTCGGTGATTGAGGAGACGGCCATGAGCAAATACGAAGTTCTCAGAACGGTGTTGACGGATGAGGCTCATCTGATTGGAGCGCTTCGCGACCTTGGGTACGAACCGGAGGTCCATCCGGACGCGGCGGCTCTCTTCGGGTACATGGGTGATGAGCGCCCAGAGCGGGCCAACATCATCGTGCGGCGGAATCAGCTCGATTCCGCATCGAACGACATCGGGTTCAGCCGGGATTCCTCAGGCACCTTCGGTGCGGTGTTGAGCGAGTACGATCGCGGCATCGGGTTCAACGAAGCGTGGCTGGGCAAGGTTTCACAGGCCTATAAGGAGCGCCAGACGCTGGCGGTGGCGAGGTCCAAGGGCTATGTGCTCCGCGCGCGAGAAGTGATCGATACGCCGCAGGGCAAGAGAATCCGGCTGCAGTTTGCGGTGCGGTAGGAGGCGACGATGCAGAAAACCGTGACCATCGAAATCGATGAGGCCGGCGAGAGTTCAATCGACCTCGTCGGCTTCCAGGGGAAAGGATGCGCGGATGTCGCGAAGGCCTTCCAGGGCAACGATGCGGTTACCCGCGCCGAAAAGAAGCGTGAGTTCCAGGTCGAAGCCCTGCAGATTCAGCAACAGACACGAGCGTGATTCGCGGTGAGAATCATCGGAGGAGTCTATGCGGAAGGCGTCGGGATCGTGCAAGGCGGCGTCCGGCGTTGAGGTGATTGAGCCATGCTAATTCACGCACTGTTCCACGCAAGCCACGTCAACGGGCCTGGCAATCGCGCCGTGGTTTTCGTGCAAGGCTGCCGCCTGGGTTGTGCGGGCTGCTGGAATCCTCAGACACACGAATTCAAAGGTGCCGACTGGTCAGTCCCGGAGCTGGCCGAATGGCTCTGTGCGCGTCAGGCAGCCAACCTGATCGACGGAGTCACCTTTTCCGGCGGGGAGCCAATCCATCAGATCGGCGAGGTCGTCGAGTTGATCAAGGGGCTGAGAAGGGGCATGCCCGATCTGAGTATTGGAATGTTTTCCGGCTACAGCGAACAGGAGTTGCAAGCCAGCAGTTACTGGACCCGCGACCCGATGGACCTTGCCACGCGCGCTCATTGGTGGTCGGAATTGCAAGGATTGCTCGACTTCGCCGTCCTTGGCCGTTTCAACCATCAACTGCCCTCGCTCGATCCCTTGCGGACAAGCAGGAACCAACAACTGCACCTCTACTCGACCCGGTATTCCGAAGGCGACTTCGAAGCACCTCAAGTCGAAGTGATGATCGAGCCGCGCGGGCTCGTGGAAATCACGGGCTTCCCGGTATCGGGTTTGCCCGTTTAGCCAACCCAACACCAACAACAAGGAGTTCAATCACATGGCGACACAAGCCATTCTCTTCCCCTTTGCGGAGGCGCCGCCGGTGACGGCTTTGCTCCCGCCGCCGATTCCGCTTCCGGAGGCCGGTGGCGGTGGCAATCCGCCATCGCTGACGTTCAACATCCAGGATCCCGGCGTGGACTTGGCGCGCAAGACGGTTTGCATCAAAGTCCGCCTATCGACGATGGGTAACACCCGCAAGGTATCGACGGCGCAGATTGAGGCGGATGCCGACAAGGACCTGCTGCGCGTCTCGAAACACTTGCTCGATTCGGCAGAACTGAAGGCAGTCAACCGCTTCGATGGCGAGATTCGGCGATTTCTTTACGGCATCTGTTTGCCTTTCGAAATCGGCATTCACCTCTTGCCAGTTGCGGCGCTACAGGTAGTCGAGCAACGCCTCCGCTCATTTGCAGCAGACCGCGACTCGCTGGTTCAGGCGTTTCTGGTTGCGTACCCGAGTCTCTGTCAGGATGCGGCCAAGCGTCTTCGTGGTTTGTACAATCCCGCCGACTATCCGCCCGTTGACGACGTTGCACGGGAGTTCGGATTCTCCTGGCAATACGTCAGCTTCGGCGTGCCGGACCAGTTGAAGGGCATTTCGCAGGAAGTCTGGGAACAGGAACGCAGCAAAGCTGCCCAACGTATGGCCGAAGCGTCCGCTGAGATTCAGCAGGTGCTGCGGGAGTCCATGGCCAAACTGGTCCAGCACATGGCGGACCGGCTCAAAGAGGGGCCGGACGGAAAGCCACTGAGGTTCAAGGAATCGACGGTTTCGAACTTGGTGGAATTCCTGGCGAACTTTGAGTTCCGCAACGTGACGGATGATAGCGAGTTGCAGGGACTGGTCTCTAAAGCGCGTGCGCTTCTAGAGGGAGTCGGCGCTGATGAACTGCGATCCACTGGCGATCTGCGCACTTCAATCCAGCAAGGGATGGCATCCTTGGCCGCGGAACTGGACACAATGATGGCACGCACCGGCGGCCGGAAGTTCCGCCTGGAAGATGATCCGGAGATTCCCGCAGAAGCGGAGGTGCAAACACAATGAACGCTGCTGTCCCTACTGGGGGTCTATTCAGCCAACTCGCGCCGTTGCTTTCTCACCGGGCCGTGCTAATCACGGTCTCGAAGCTCGACCGCGATGTGGTCCAGGTCAACTTCTGCCCGGGCCAAGTGAAGGACTCGGAGAATCAGGCGCTGACCACGCCGCTTTGCGTTACGGGCACTGCGGAAGAGTTGGACCACGACTTAGTGCCGCAGATCATCGGCTTCGTTTCCGCGCACGTGAAGCTGAACTCCAACCTGGCGCAGATTCAGCTTGAGGTTGAGGAAGCGGAGAAGGCCGCACGCGAAGAGGCTAAGAAGAAGCAGAAGCCGCCAGGCGTCGCATCGCGGAAGGTGACCCCACCGACTGCCGAGGACCCGACGCCCAAGGCGCCGCCGCAGCAGTCGCTGAGCTTGTTCGATGAGGGACCCGCAACAGAACCCACTGAAGAAGGGATAGGAGGAGGAGGTGCGTGATGGCGTTGACCGTAGCGAAAATGGCTCGATTATTCAGTTTCAATGGCGTTCGCCTTCCAGACCCGAACCCGAAGATGACGGTGGATGAAGTGAAGGCGCTCTATGCGACGCGGTATCCGGAGTTGGCGACAGCAGTCGTGAACGGGCCGGAGGCCGTGGGGGACAAGATGCGCTACACCTTCGAGCGGGCGATCGGGAGCAAGGGGTAGGCCGTGCCGAAGAATCGACATGGCCGACGCTTGGCGGTTATTGCCGAGTTGCAGCGCCTCGCGGGTGGACATCACACGGTTCAAGACACGCCATTGACGAGGTACATGGGATGTCCACCTTGGCAGAAAGCATCCGAGTTGATCGTCCACGCCCTGCGTTCGGTATCGCACCCACGCAAAACAACAGCATTGTCTCCGCCGGCGGGCTGGATCCATCCCTTTTGATGGCGACCGGCTCGGGCCTCGCGATTCCGCGGTTGGAGGGCGTGCCGATCCGTCACCAGTTGTGGCAGGGTGACCGGAAAGCCGCGCGCGTGGCCCTGGCGATGCTGGAAGCGAAAGTCGCGGATTCGGACCTATGGCCGGGGTGCCAAGGCAGCCCGTTCGAGTTCATCCGAAGATCCATCGCACATTGGGTCGAAAGGCATTCCAAGGCGGCCTCGCGGGAGCAGTTCTACCTAGACGTTTCGCTATCGTCATGTCTCGACCATTTTCAGCGGAATGGCGACAAGAGCGATTCCGCCCCTCTATTCCTGACCGTAGAGCCAGAGTCCGCTGGCTACGTTGTGTTGGGACCGACGCTAAGGACGCTGGAAGCACTCCATCCGTGTCTGCCCGCGACGTTCGCACAATTGTTTCTCGGCTCGCTGAATCGATGGGTCCGCGTGTACGACTACCGCGACGCCCAAGACCGCACAGAGAGGCTTCGCGATTGGTACGAATCCGATCCGGACGCCGGCGAGGTAGAACTACCGGACATGTCGCGATGCATTCCAGCAGCAATGGAACAGCGCCGCCTATCTGAGCGCGCTCTCACCACGCTCATTCCTGAGATTTCAGATCCGGATGCCGCGAAGATGTTGCGCCTATTGCTGCGGCTTGAGCGCGCTTCTCGATACCCGCGCCCAACGCTTGGTGAAGAATTTCGGGACGAACTCATCGACTGCGGTGAACCGCTTCCCGCACTGTTGGCGGTGTTTGAACGACACGACTCCATTGAAGGCAGTTTCGACGAAGAGTCGCAAGGCATGTTGGAGGTGACGCCCGAGCCAAATCTGATCATCCCCTTTCAATGCGACTCTGCGACGAGTGTGACGTCGGCTTTCGCGGCCCTCGCCGCGTTGTGTCGCGTGATCGCGGCAGCCAGCGAGTTGATGACATTGATGCCCGGCAACGAACACCAAGTCTGATGGGAGGTGCGAATGCGCGTTCATGTGGAAATCGGAGGCAGCGAAGCACTCGAACTGAAGGGGGCATTGCTGGTTTATCAAGGTCCCAGCAGAAGCTTCGTAAGTTGGCACGAAGCGCGAGCCGCGACGGAGCTTGGCGCGCCGTACCTTGGCGAGGCCGCACCTGTCTCCCTGGAGTTCGTCCGGCAATTGAGTGAAGGGTTGGGCACGCACCTGCCCGCCGAAATCTTGCCAGAGAACGTGCTGGTGCGAACTCCGGAGACGATGGTTTGGTGGACCCCGCCTCGCAGGAAGACGATGTTCTTTGCCGACCACGATCCCGCGGGGGCGAGGTTGAACGGGCACACGTTCCCTCAACCGCCGCTGGTTTGGCGAGTGAGCGCGAAAGATCTATGGGTTCGTGCGCTCGCAACGACTAGGCGACCAGCGGCAACCTCGAAGTTGATGGTTGCGCCATTCTGGAACGTGGATGGCGAGACCGGCTGGACCTGTCAGGGCAGCATGCGGTCCCCAGACATCGACGGCGTCGTGGCCATCCCGGATTGGGAGCGCGCCTTCTACGGGAGCGAATTCACGCACCGAACCGGAGTTCGGCGCCTGACGAAGCACCCAGGCGGCTTCTTCGAGCTTTGGTCCGAACTTGCCAAGGCGGACGGGGCATTCCCCAGAGAGCACTTGGTGCCGGCCGGGGAGACACTTCAGGCATTCATCACGCGCGAAAGGTAAGAGGACATGCACTATCTAGAACCCGAACTACTTCGGCGCACAGTCCGCGTCCTCGTTGTCGGATGCGGCGGCAACGGGTCCGCTATCGCGGCCGGTTTGCCGTACCTGCACCAGGCCATGCTTGTTGGCGGGCACCCCGGCGGCTTACAAGTCACGGTGATGGACGGCGACGTAATCTCCCCGTCGAATTGCGTCCGGCAGCCGTTCTGCCAATCAGAAATCGGGCTGTTCAAAGCGGTCGTGATGGTAAATCGTCTGAATCTCTTCTGGGGACTCCGCTGGGATGCCGTGCCGGAGCATCTTACCGAGCAATCGAAGGTCGGCGAATTCGACATCGTGATTGGCTGCGTCGATACTCGCGCCGCCCGGCGCTCCATCCGGACCTGCATTGAGGGGCAGCGAAGCCGCGTCGCGTATTGGCTCGATCTGGGCAACCTCTCGGACCGAGGCCAGTTCATTCTTGGTCAGCCGCTCAACACACGGAACCGGCGCCGGAGGTCGCGACTTCGCACAGTGGCCGAGCTTTTTCCAGAGATTCTCAGAGATGACTTGCCGGAAGACGGCCCAAGCTGCAGCGCCACAGAAGCCCTCGAACTGCAGGAGCCGTTCGTCAACCAGACCATCGCGAGCCACGCACTTGCGCTGTTGGCACAGTTGTTTCGTCGCGGCGAACTCGTGTCACGAGGGGCATTCGTAGATGCCATCCTGGGTTTGGCGCATCCGGTGTACGTCGATCATTCAACTCGGCAGGGAGTCGGTTGCAAGAAGGCGAATTCAGACCGTCATAAAGTCAGGGCGAGCAGATAACCTGCACCGACGCACCGAGCTCCCGCAGAACGTACTCGTTTGCAGCGGCAAGGACCGTCGAAACCGGCCCTGACAGTCTCGCCGATGAAATGCCGGGTTGGACAATGTAGATCTCTATCTCCATCCGCTTCAGGCGGTTATTCAACAAGGCTTCGAGCGACGTAACGTCACCCCGTAGAAAACGCGACCGTTGCTTCCCGGACCGTCGCCGAATGTGATCTAAGAGAGACGATTGGCTCCCCACTATCCGTACGCATTTGATGGCCTGGCCGCACACGTCGTAGGCATCCTCAACTCGGCACCCGGCTGAAGCCTCGCTTGAGCCCTTACAGTGGAAGACAGCGACGACAATCGCGTTCTCTGTTTCCCGAAAGGCCAAGAAGTCGGCGGCCTCCCCAGTCGAATGGTCATAGAAGATAATCCCTGTGCCGGATTGCAGCAACACCCATCGGGCAGTGGCTCCCTGGATCGACTGCGGGGCCGCGGCCGCCGCTGCGGCCGCTCCAGTACTCGATGGTGAGTAGGCAGAGTACATGCACTCTTCGCCGTCTTGATACTCCGACCTGATATCAATGCCGTTCCAGTCCCACGTATGGATGAGCTTTGGATCAAGCGGGTCGAACTGCTCGTTAAAGGGCATGTGGTAGCTTCCCTGAAGAGACGACCCGTCTGCCAGATAGAAAGTCGGGTGCAGATTGTTTATGACATCTATTAAGCGGCTACTTTCGCGTGTCGATGTTAGCAATACTTCGGCTTCCCACCCTCCGGCCGCGCGAAATAGCGGGTGCTCATCAAGGCGGAACGTCAAACCCCAGGTGCCAACAGGTGATTCGAGATCGAGTCGACAGCCCGACGCACCGGCCCGATCGGACGCCCGCGCAGAAATGACCATATCCTGGCAGTGTACAAGTTCATTGCTATTCACTACAGACAGCATTCTTTCCTCGAAAAGGAAGTCTGGATGCCACTCCGCGGCGATGATAGGCGCTGGAATCTCAGTCACACGCCGGCCGACTGGCAAGAAGTCAAGATTCGAACCTGTGTGTTGGGGAGACGCATTGGCGATCTTCAGACCGAGGACTCTGAACCAATCAAGCAAGTCCGGAACCTGGACATTTTGGCTACTCCAGACCTTCGATGCACTGCTGTATCCGATAGTGACCGGTTTTCCGTTCTCCATTCCCCGACAAGATACGTGGCCACGATGAAACATCCGGCCATCTGTCCTGCTCAGAGCATTCTGCGCGCTTGATCCAGCAATGATGCGATAGGACTCTCGACGGCTCGATTGCATCCTGTTTCGCATACCAATGTTGTAAAAAGCTGGCGCTTGAAGGCCCGAGAGAACCCGGTTGACTTCGTCAAGCGCTAGGATGCCGTGCGCTCCGCCGGTTAGGCTGACCGCAATGGTCTCGTAGATGGACATCGAACGCCTTGAAGCGCAGATGAACAGGAGTTCGGCGTCCTTGTGGTGATAAATCACGAAGAGATCGTACTCCGCCCGTGCAAACTGCCCGGCGGAACTCCAGCGTGGCTGTTCCGTCTCCTTGGTGATGAACAGACAGGTTGACTGAACTTGGTTTTCCTGCCTATGAATTATCTCGAACCCCGCTGGCAGAGCAATGGGTGCTTGAAGATCAACTTCGCCGTTGACTCTGTAGATTTTGGCGTGGCAAGCAGGCACCAGGCTATACAGAGAAACATCGTCTGCGTCAGCCGACGTTACGGTTGGATCCTCGAACTCACCGATCACGTCCCGGACGTACTGTTCGTGCGCGACCTTGTCCTCGCTGAGACCTACGATCAAGTCTCCCCAGACAGCGTCCTCAGTAAAGAGCGCGGCGGTCTCGCCGCGGACCTCCGAGGGCACCGCGATAAACTTGGCGCCTCCCGTCTTAGGTCCTCCAACCCGGGTAAAGCGTCCAATGAATTGGAGTGTAACGGATAGTGATCGGTGGGGGCTATGAATAGCGGCAATCTTCAGTTGCGGGAAATCGAATCCTTCGCCGAACATGTCGACGCAGATCAGGCCATCCAACTCGCCTGATCGCAGTTGTTTCACTGCGTCCTCCACTCGCTTGAACGAATGCCCGCTATGCACCACTGTTAGGCGCAGGCCGGTTACCTTCTTGTATGTTTCGACCAAGCTCTCCGCTCTTGTCTTTTGGTCAGTGCGAACAATAAGGTGGTGTTCGAAGCCTGCAGCTTGGTCCGCGCGAAGTACTTCCTCGGCTTTCTTTGCGATCGCCTCATCCGATGTCTGCCCCGTTGCGGGCAATACCGGCGTAAAATGCACTTGGCTGAAGATCTGGTCGTTCATTGCCTCGCGCAGAGTGTAAACGTAGACAAATCTGCCTTTGATTTCGCGACCATCTTCCCGGTAGGGAGTTGCTGTGAACAGAGCCTTCGACGCCGAAGGGAAAGCATCTAAGAGAGTTCGCCAAGTGTGGGCAGGCTCATGGTGAGCTTCATCAACAAGAATCAGGTCGAAGAGCCAGTCCGGTGGTTCGGAAACCTTAGAATGGCCGGGGCTTACCGTCTGAGGCGTAGCCACGACGACATCAGCAGCAGCCAGATTTAGCCAGTCTGCCGGGGACGCACATCGATGTTTCACTTCGATGACTTCTGGCGGCGCGATGTCGCCGGTGACTCCCAAGGCTTTTAGAAGTGACAGCGACTTGAATTCAGTCGCAATCTGGTTGCGAACGAGTGCGCTCGGAGTGACCACAAGTGTCCTTCGGGATCGCCGCATGAATGCTGCGGTCATTAGAACAGCCGTCTTTCCCGAACCGGTTGGCATGGTTACGAGCGCAGGCTCGTTGCGGCTCAGCGTGAAATGCGAGGCGAGAGCATGAATGGCGCCCAGTTGTGCTCTACGCAGGCCCGGTGAGGTGCCATCGACGAATGGCAAACGGATGGACGAATAGTGATTCTTAAAATATGCCATCTACGGCTCGTCCTACATGTTCTTGTTTCTCTTACCTTTTATGTTCCCAAACAATGTGGTTCGGTGTTGCGTTAGCGGTTTTAGCCCATTGTAGGCTGATCCCTGATGGATGCAAGGCGAGATCGTTGGGCGACATTGCACAGCACCGCTGGGGACAGCTTTGAACCAAGGCTCTGAAGATCGCGAACGCAAGAGGGAGAACGAATCGACGGTGGGGCCCATCTGCTATTCGGCCTCAGGCCACCGGGCTAGTTGCGCAATAGTACTGACCGCCCGAGGTTAGCAATCCAGCACCTCTTGCTGAAACTCACCTTTGTAGGCATGACTGGGACGCCTTCAAATGACTGGGACGCCTTCAAGAGGAAACACACGGCGACGCCTGGCTCGGTCGGCAGCCGATACCGAGGATGGTTAGGAATACCAGGCACAGAACCTCTTTTGCGTGCATAAGGCACTTCCGTGGATTCTTCTTCGTGATGGCCCCAAGCCGACGGCAATAGCAGCCCTCGATCGCTGCCATCACATACAGGGCGCGCCTTCTGCTGGTTGAACGCGTGGCACCCCGGGGCGTCGATGGGAACATCGAGTGCCGCGGCTTCGCCCGATTGAGCGAACCTTTCTCTGCAAGACTCAGCACTGGACAAGTCGATGGAATAGAATGGTTTATCCCGGTTAATGAGAGACTTCGGAGGGGTGCTGATCGTATTGGATGCTAGCCCAAGCGGTCGCTCTCCGCTGCAGACATGCGACGGTTGAAGTACCTTCGATGCCGAAGTGAAGACAGGACAATATCGTCAGGCGACACAAATGAATGTATTTGAACTTCGTGAGCGGTTGATCAGCGACTACTCCTCCTACATCCGGAGCTTCATCAGAATCCGCGACGAGCGTGTCGACGCGCTTGTCACCTCGTGTCTTGACCAAGGACTCCTGTGGCCAGATCCGCTGATCCAGCTCAATCCCGTATTCGAATTCGCGGGCTCCGTGGAATCGATGTGTGCCGATGGGATCCTCCACCCTGAGTGCGCGCACGTCTTCCGCGCCAAAAAACTGGACGGAGTAGGCAAAACCCTCCAGCTCTACCGTCATCAGGCCGAAGCAATCCAAAAGGCAAGCGAAGGCCGCAATTACGTTCTCACCACAGGGACTGGTTCCGGAAAGAGCCTCGCCTACATCATCCCAATTGTTGATCGCGTTATTCGCGACGGCAGCGGCAAGGGGATTCAGGCGATTGTCGTCTACCCGATGAACGCGCTCGCCAACAGTCAGTTGGGTGAGCTCAACAAATTCCTCTGTGACGGTTATCCAGACGGCAAGGGTCCCGTGACGTTCGCACGCTACACAGGCCAGGAAGAGGACGCGGAACGGAAACGCATCGTCGCGAATCCCCCGGACATCCTGCTCACCAACTACGTCATGCTCGAACTGATCCTGACGCGGCCCTACGAAAGCGGGCTGATCAAGGCGGCGCAGGGGTTGAAGTTCCTCGTCCTCGACGAACTGCACACTTATCGCGGAAGACAGGGTGCCGATGTGGCTTTGCTAGTCCGCCGTTCCCGCGAGTTCTTTGGTGCAAAATCCATGCAGGTGGTCGGTACATCAGCGACGCTTGCCGGGCCGGGAACGTTTGCCGAACAGCGATCCGAAGTTGCGCAGGTCGCTTCCGTACTTTTCGGCGCGGACGTGACACCTGACGACGTCATTGGTGAGACGCTTCAGCGGGCCACTCCCGCGAATCTTCCAGATGATCCCATTTATCTGGCTGCGCTGAAGCAGCGCTGCCACTATGCCGGCGAGCTTCCCGTCCTGTACAAGGAGTTCGTCGCCGATCCGCTTTCGACCTGGATCGAGGGAAAGTTCGGCGTGTACCGCGATCCTGAATTCGGCAGGCTCCGGCGTCAAAAACCCTCCAGCCTGACTACCGCAGCCACAGAACTAGGGGAACTCGCCGGCATTGATTCCGGACTCTCTCAGCGCTTGATTGCGGATACCTTGCTTGCTGGATACCGTTGCGAGCCAAATCCCCAGACTGGCTTCTCGCCTTTCGCGTTTCGCCTCCACCAGTTCATCAGTCGTGGGGACACCGTCTACGCGTCGCTCGAAGCAGAGGACAGGCGCTATCTGACGCTGAACCGCCAGCAGTTCGTGCCCAATGATCGCAACAGGATTCTGCTCCCTCTGGTCTTCTGTCGCGAGTGCGGCCAGGAATACTACTGCGTGCGGCGCACCGAAGGCGATAACGCCCCTGCAAATTTCTCGGCGCGTGAATTGCAGGACCGCTCCAGCTTCGATAAGTCCACAGCTGGATTCCTTTTTCTAAGCGCCGAGCATCCCTGGCCTTCTGGCACAGAAGAAGAAATTGCTCGAGTCCCTGACGATTGGAAGGAAGAAACCGGTAAGGGCACCCAGATAAAAAGGTCGCTTCGAAAGATGCTGCCTCAACCGGTTTCAATCTCGACCACTGGGCAGTCCGGTGGGGACGTGCCTTGCCATTTTCTTCCTGCGCCGTTTCGGTTTTGCCTGCACTGCGGGGTTTCGCACTCGTCCCGCACTACGTCTGATTTCGGCAAACTGACCTCTCTCGGCACCGAAGGCCGCAGCACCGCCACAACTATCTTGAGCCTCGCGACGGTTCGTCACTTGCATAGGGAAGGCACACTTGCACCGCAGGCACGCAAGCTGCTCAGCTTTACAGACAACCGCCAGGACGCTTCTCTTCAGGCTGGTCATTTCAACGATTTCGTACAGATCGGCCTTCTCCGCGCGGCTCTCTTCAAGGCCTGTGAGAACGCTGGCCCGGCAGGACTGACGCACGACATCCTCACTCAAAAGGTCTTCGATTCTCTGGCCTTTCCTTTTGCGGGTTTCTCGAAAGATCCAGACCTCAAGTTCCAAGCGAAGGTTCAAACCGAACTGGCCTTCCGCAACGTGATCGGCTACAGGCTTTACCACGATCTCCGGCGCGGTTGGCGCGTTACTTCGCCCAACCTGGAGCAATGTGGACTCCTCGAAATCCAGTACCTCTCCCTCGATGAACTATGCGCCGACCAGTCCTCGTGGACCAAGCACCATCCCGCACTCGCAGGCGCTTCGCCTCAGACTCGAAAGAACATCGCCCACACCCTTCTCGATTTCATGCGGCGCTCCATGGCCATTCAGGTAGACTACCTGGACCAGATGAAGCAGGAGACGATCCTGCAGCAAAGCAACCAACGCCTCATTGATCCCTGGGCGTTTGACGAGAATGAACTTCTAGAGCACGCGACAATTCTGTACCCCCGCCCAGGCGCGGAATCGGATTCCAGAGGCGATGTATTTGTCACTGCGCGAGGCGGCTTCGGCCAGTTTCTTCGCCGCGCCGAGAACCTGCCTGAGCATCACGCAAAGCTGACCACAGCCGAAACGGACCAGATCATCGGTCAGTTGTTGCGGACGCTCCAGTCCGCCGGACTTGCGGAAATAGTCCGTGAACCACGAGATGCAGGTGATGTACCCGGCTACCGTCTGCCGGCCTCAGCCCTTGTTTGGACGGCTTCCACCGGCGAGCGTCCGTTCCGCGATCCCATCCGTGTTCCAGGCGAGTCGGCCGCCGAGGGCCGCACCAATAGCTTCTTCGTGAACTTCTACCGCAACATGGCCTCCGAACTCGTCGGCTACGAAGCCCGCGAGCACACCGCACAAGTCCCTTATGAGGACCGAATCAAACGCGAAGAGCGGTTCCGCAAGGCTCAGCTACCGGTGATGTATTGTTCGCCCACGATGGAACTCGGCGTGGACATTGCCGAGTTGAATGTAGTCAACATGCGCAACATCCCGCCTACTCCGGCCAACTATGCCCAGCGCAGCGGGCGCGCAGGGCGAAGTGGACAACCAGCGCTTGTCTTCACCTACTGCACCACCGGCAGCCCCCATGATCAGTACTTTTTCAAACGCCCGCAGCGTATGGTTTCAGGGGAGGTCACGCCGCCGCGTCTCGACCTCGCTAATGAGGACCTCGTTCGTGCGCACCTCCAAGCCATTTGGCTCAAGGAATCCGGCCTCGACCTGCGGAAGTCGCTCAGCGATCTCCTCGACGTTGCCGGTAACGACCCGACTCTGCGAACTATCGATCCCGTCGTCGAGGATCTCCGGAGGATACCACCACGTATCGCGGCGCTGACGCGGGCGCATCGCGTGCTGAACACCTTCCGGAAGGATCTTGAGAGCGCCGATTGGTACACGACTGAATGGGCCGAAGAAGTTTTCAACCAGATCGAGACCAGCTTCGAGAGTGCTTGTGAACGATGGCGCGGTCTGTGCCGGGCCGCCCTAGACCAACAACGCACCCAGAATGCGATCATCATGGACATGTCGCGTTCCGCCGACGACCGGCGCCAGGCTGAGCGCCTTCGCCGTGAAGCTGAATCGCAGTACAAGCTGCTGACCGAAACGCAGAACATCATGCAGTCCGACTTCTACAGCTACCGGTACTTTGCGAGCGAGGGCTTCCTTCCCGGTTACAACTTTCCGCGCCTGCCGCTCTCGGCCTATATTCCGGGCAGACGGACGACTCAGCGCGACGAATTCTTGTCCCGCCCGCGCTTTCTCGCCATCACGGAATTCGGCCCTCGTGCGGTGGTGTATCACGAGGGATCGCGATACCTCGTGAATAAAGTAATCCTTCCGCTTGGTGCGGACGGGCCAATTCTCGGAAGACTGAAACGTTGTGAGCACTGCGGTTACTTGCACGCCGTGACCAGCCCCCCGGGCCCCGATCTCTGCGAGAACTGCGGTGTGCCGCTCCCCTCTGCGATGGACAAGATGCTGCGGCTGCAGAACGTGTCTACTCGACGCAAAGACAAGATCAACTCTGACGAGGAAGAGCGGCTCCGGCTCGGCTATGAAACCCAGAGTGGCTTCCGGTACGCAGAGTATCGTGGCGTCAAATCGCATCAGACTGCCCAGATGCAGTCAGGTTCAGTGACGGTCGGGGGAATTCATTACGGTCACGCCGCTACTCTCTGGCGAATCAATCTCGGCTGGCGGCGCCGCAAGAATCGCGACCAGTACGGCTTCGTTCTCGACACAGAACGTGGCTACTGGCAGCGCAGTGAGGAGAGCCTCTCCGACACAGACGACAGCGACCTGGATCCCGTCAGCCGCCGGAACGAACGGGTCATTCCGTATGTCGAAGACCGCCGAAACACGCTCATTTTCGAGCCGCTCCTGACGCAGTCACGCGAGGTCATCACGTCACTCGCGTTCGCGCTTAAGAACGCAATTCAGATTTCCTACCAACTCGAAGATGGTGAGCTCGCGGCAGAGCTGCTGCCTGATTGGACCGAGCCTCGCACCATCCTCCTTTACGAATCGGCCGAAGGCGGCGCTGGCGTTCTGCGGCGGCTCCTCGCTGATCCGGCCGCGTTCCCCCGCATCGCCCGTGAGGCGCTCAGTCTTTGTCACTTCGACCCAGATACCGGTGAGGACCGCCGTCGCGCTCCGGGTTCCACTGAAGACTGCGAAGCCGCCTGTTACGATTGCCTACTGAGCTACTCGAACCAGCTTCAGCACCCAATCCTGGACCGCAAGGCTATCAAGGACATCCTGCTCGAATTCCAAGCTTCGACAGTCGTGGTCTCGCCTGCGTCAAAACCCCGCGCGGCACACCTCGCCGAACTCAAGCGCTTGTGCGCGTCGAAGCTCGAGGAAGGCTGGCTCGATTTTCTTGAAGCCAACGATTGTCGTCTCCCCTCGTCGGCCCAAGGCTTCATCGAAGCCGCCATGACGAGGCCGGATTTCTTTTACGATAGCCACAACGTCGCCATCTATGTGGACGGGCCTCCGCATGACCATCCCGAGCGCCAACAGCGCGACCGCGCACAGCAAGACCGGATGGAAGATCTCGGGTACCAGGTAATCCGGTTCGGCCACAAGGACGATTGGGCTGCAATAGCCCGAAGCAAGCCTGGCATCTTCGGAATCGTCAAATGAACAACTATGCGATTGGGTCGCTCGTTCGAGCCCGTGGTCGTGAATGGGTCGTATTACCGGAATCCGGCCCGGATCTCCTGATGCTGCGTCCACTGGGCGGCATCGAGGAAGAAGTCACAGGCGTCTATTTGCCCATCGAACCGGTGGAACCGGCCAGCTTCGCTCCGCCCGACCCGGCACGTGTTGGCGACTTCCGTTCCTCTCGCCTTCTCCGTGACGCGCTCCGCCTCGGGTTCCGTTCGAGTGCCGGTCCATTCCGTTCTTTCGCGCGCCTAGCCATCGATCCGCGGCCCTACCAGCTCGTGCCTCTGCTCATGGCTCTCAAAATGGACCCGGTCCGCCTGTTAATTGCCGACGACGTTGGCATCGGCAAGACCGTCGAAGCCGCGCTGATCGCCCGTGAACTCCTCGACCGCGGAGAAATCAAACGCCTGGCGGTGCTCTGCCCACCCCAGCTTGCCGAGCAATGGCAGCGAGAACTTGCGGATAAATTCAACATCGCGGCTGAACTGGTCTTACCCGGTACGGCTTCGCGCCTCGAACGTGGACTCGCGCCCGGTGAATCTCTTTTCGACCAGTACCCGTTCGTGATCGTCTCACTTGACTTCATCAAGTCCGACCGCCGCCGGGACGAATTCCTGCGAACCTGCCCCGAGTTCGTCATCGTTGACGAAGCCCACACCTGTGCGTGGTCCGGCGAAGGGCGCGCCACTCGCCACCAGCGGCACAACCTGCTGCGCGGCCTTGCCGAAAACGCGGCGCGCCACATGATCCTCGTCACTGCCACTCCCCACAGCGGCAATGAAGATGCCTTTCGTTCGCTGCTGCGCCTGATCAATCCGGACTTCGCCGCCCTGCCTGCCGATCTCACCGGTCCCGCGAACGAACACCATCGCCGGCGCCTGGCTGCTCAGTTCGTGCAGCGCCGCCGCCGCGACATCACGCAGTTCCTTCAGACCGAAACACCCTTCCCCGGTCGCGAGGAGGCGGAACGCAACTATAAGCTGACGCCGAACTATCGCCGCCTGCTTGACCGCGTTCTTGAGTATGCCCGCGAGGTCGTCACCGATGGGTCCGGCCACCGCCAGCGCGTCCAGTGGTGGTCTGTGCTGGCGCTCTTGCGCGCTCTCGCCTCCAGTCCTGCCGCCGCAGCAGCCACGCTTCGCACCCGCGCAGCCACCGTGGGAACCGAAACCACCGAAGAAGCTGATGCCATTGGCCGCCGTTCCGTCCTCGACCTCACCGACGACGAGAGCAGTGAAGGTATCGACCTCTCTCCAGGGAGCGATGCAGAAGCGGAGGAGGACGACCGCGCCCGCCATCGGCGCAGGCTTCGGGAAATGGCCACTCTGGCGGATGGACTGATGGGTGGCGAAGACTCGAAGCTGGCCGGGGCTATCGATCTTGTCACGGGGCTGCTGAAAGAAAACTATCAGCCGATTGTCTTCTGCCGCTTTGTCGAGACCGCGAAGTACGTCGCCGCCGCGCTCCGTGCCAGCAACAAGATTCCGAAAGGCACGGAAATCGAATCCGTGACCGGAGAACTTGCACCAGCGGAGCGCGAACAGCGCATCGGTGCACTGGGTGAGCACGCGCGCCGCGTCCTCGTAGCTACCGATTGCCTGAGCGAAGGTATCAATCTTCAGCAGGCCTTCGATGCGGTCATCCATTACGACTTGAGTTGGAACCCTACCCGCCACGAGCAGCGTGAAGGACGCGTGGACCGCTACGGCCAGCCCTCTCCGAAGGTCCGCGTCGTCACCTACTACGGCGAGGACAACGGCGTTGATCGAATCATCCTCCGCGTTCTGTTGCGCAAGCACAAGACCATACGCAGCTCTCTTGGCATTTCGGTTCCGGTGCCCGCCCGCGCTGAGGAGCTTGTGGAAGCGATTTTCGAGGACATCCTCCTGCGAAAGCGGCCGCGGAACAACGATCAGTTATTGCTTGACTTTGCCGACGAAGATCCGCCCGCCGTCCGAAAGGTCTCGGAAGAGTGGCAGAACGCAGCCGAGCGGGAAGCCCGTTCCCGAACGATGTTCGCACAGGAAACGATCAAGTTCAGCGAGGTTGCGCGTGAGGTCGAGGCAGTGCGCTCTGCCATCGGCTCTGGCGTCGATGTGGCGGAATTCGTGCGGGAGGCTCTGCGGTATTACGGCGCAACCGTGTCCCGCAACGGACAAGTGCTCGAAGCACACCTGGGTGACGTGAGAAATCGCACTGCGTGGCCCCTTCCCGCCGAGTGCAAGAGCATTCGTGCGCGCTTCGGTCTGCCGGTGCGCGACGGCGAACTCTATCTGCACCGGACCCATCCCCTGGTTGAGACTTTGGCCACGGGCATCCTTGATTCGGCTCTCGATAGCGCCTCGGCCCTCGATAGTTCGAGCAACCTTGCCGCTAGGTGCGGCGCGGCCAGAACGCGAGCCGTCGAACGCCGGACCACTCTGTTGCTGGTGCGATTCCGATACCACATCGAGACGGAGTGGCGCGATGGACGCCCGGGCTCGCAGTTGCTTGCGGAAGATTCTCAAGTGCTCGCGTTCGCGGGCCCGCCAGAGAATGCCGAGTGGCTGGATACGGAGGCTGCGGCAAAGTTGATCGAAGCCGAGCCGGATGCGAATCTTGCCGCCGAACAGCAAGTGGAATCCGTGCAGCGCATCCTGATCGGAATGCCCGCCCTGATGCCAGCGATTGACGACTTCGCCCGGGCGCGCGGACGCGAGTTGCTCGACGCCCACACTCGCGTCCGCACAGCCTCCAGACTCCGGGGGGTGTCGCAGCGCGTGGAGCCGCAGTTACCAGCCGACATTTTGGGCCTCTATGTGTTTCTGCCCATCCCACGTGCCGGAGGCACGCAATGAGCGCGGGAACTGCGTTTACCACCATACGCACGGAAGGCGCGATCTTACCGCCCGATATTCTCAACCGCATTGCGGCTGGCGATAAAGATCTGGGAGGCCTGACCGAAGCCGCCTATCATCTGACCGGCGAGAAATTCGGCGAAGCCACGAACCGTGCGTGGAATAGGCTCCAGGCGGCGTGGCTCAACTTTCAGACGGCGCGCGAAAAACTGGCGGAAAGCGATCCCGGCACCAGCGTCACCCGTGAACGGTGGCTGCTTCCCTTGTTCCAGTTGCTCGATTACGGGCGGCTTCAGACGGCCAAGACCGAGGAAGTCGGCGGCAAGCAATATGCGGTCAGTCACGCCTGGCAGCATACTCCAATTCATCTTGTCGGCTGCAACGTGGAACTTGACCGCCGTATCCAATCGGGCGCGAGTGGGCTACGTTCCAGTCCGCATAGTCTTGTACAAGAACTGTTGAACCGGAGCGACCAGCATCTCTGGGGAATAGTCTCAAACGGCCTTCGGCTTCGCCTGCTGCGCGACAACATCAGCCTCACGCGTCAGGCCTATGTCGAGTTTGACCTCGAAGCGATGATGGCCGGTGAAGCATACCCGGACTTCGTCCTGCTGTGGCTGATACTGCACCAGTCGCGGTTCGAGGCCGAGCGCCCTGATCTGTGCCAGCTTGAGAAATGGTCCCAGGCCGCCCGCACCGAGGGCGTCCGCGTGCTCGACGGCCTGCGCGATGGCGTCCAGCGGGCCATTGAACATCTCGGGCAGGGCTTCCTAGTCCATCCGGCCAACACGGCGCTCCGGGAGAACCTGCGCTCGGGCGCACTCGATAAGCAGGATTACTATCGGCAGATCCTGCGCCTGGTCTACCGGCTGCTCTTCCTGTTCGTGGGGGACGACCGTGACTTGTTGCTGGTGCCCACGGCCGATCCGGCAGCGCGGAAGCGTTATCTGGATTTCTACGCTTCCTCGCGTCTGCGTCAACTGGCGAGCACGCGCGCCCGCTCGCGACACCACGACCTCTACTGTGGCTTGAAGCTCGTGATGGAGAAACTTTCCGGCGATGGCTGTCCGGCACTTGCGCTCCCCGCTCTCGGCAGCTTTCTGTTCTCGGCGCGAGCGCTACCAAACCTGAACACCTGCGACATTGCGAATCTGCATCTGCTGGAAGCCGTGCACTCCCTCGCCGTCACCCAGACGGGCCACAGCCGTCGATCAGTGGACTATAGGAATCTTGGGGCCGAGGAACTCGGCAGCGTGTACGAGTCTCTCCTGGAACTTCATCCCGAGCTAAACGCTGAAGCTGGAACATTCGAACTCAAGGTATCGCCGGGGAGCGAGCGCAAAACTACTGGAAGCTACTACACTCCGACGAGCCTAATTTCGCGCCTGCTTGACTCGGCACTGAATCCCGTCTTGGAATCGGCCGTGCAACAACCAAACGCTGAAGCGGCAATCCTCAAACTGCGCATCGTGGACCCAGCATGTGGCAGCGGCCACTTTCTGATAGCGGCGGCCCACCGTCTCGCCAAAGGGTTGGCCACAGTCCGAACTGGAGAGGAGGAACCGCCGCCGCAGGCCCAACACCGTGCCCTTCGCGACGTCATTGGCCACTGCATCTACGGCGTGGACGTCAACCCGATGGCAGTGGAACTGTGCAAAGTGAGCCTCTGGATGGAGGCTCTCGAACCGGGCAAGCCACTTTCATTCCTGGAACACCGCATCCAGTGTGGCAATAGCCTCCTCGGCACAACGCCGTCACTATTGGCAGAGGGCATCCCGGATGAGGCCTTCACACCAATGGAAGGCGACGATAAGGAGATTTGCAGGGAGTTCAAGAAAGTCAACAAAGACGAGCGTGCCCGCCAGATGCGCCTCTTCGCTGCCACGACAGAGCCGTGGCAGCAACTTGGCAACTTCGCTGCAAGCCTAATGAATCTCGACCAGGTCGGCGATGACTCAATCGACGGCGTCCGCGAGAAAGAACGTCTATATGAGCAGGCAGTCCGTTCTGGCGACTACCTGGACGGTCGCCTTTGGGCCGACGCATGGTGCGCGGCATTCGTCTGGAAGAAGACGAGAGAATTCAACTATCCCATTACCGAAGAGGTGTTTCGCCGTATTGAGCGCAATCCTCACGCATGCGAACCATGGATGCGCCAAGAGATAGAGCGCCTCGCAGGCCAGTATCGCTTCTTCCACTGGCATCTAGCGTTCCCAGATGTGTTCCACATCGCTCCTGCAGGAGGCAAGGCCGAAAACGAACAGACAGGCTGGCAATCCGGGTTTGACCTCGCTTTAGGAAATCCACCGTGGGAGAAGGTCAAGCTATCTGAGAAGGAGTGGTTCGCAAATCGACATCCAGAGATCACGAGAGCGGTTAATTCCGCAGCTAGGAAGAGACTGATCGAATCATTGAAATCCGACGACCCTCATCTATACAAGTCCTTTCTTGAAGCCATCCGACAGGCGTCGGGTGAGGGGTATCTCATCCGGAACACGAAGAAATATCCACTCTGCGGCCAAGGGGACACCAACACATTTGCGGTTTTCGCCGAATTGATGCGGTCGATCATCTCGCCGCAAGGGCGTGTGGGGTGTATCGTTCCTTCCGGACTCGCCACAGACGATTCCACCAAGGAGTTCTTCCGGAGCCTGATCGAATCAGAAGCACTTCACAGTCTCTATTGTTTTGAGAACGAAGACTTCATCTTTCCCGCGGTACACCACTCCTTCAAGTTCGGGCTGCTGACAATTGCTGGCACGGCGCGACGCCACACTTCCGCTGATCTCGCCTTCTACGCGCGGGAGGTTTCAGAACTTGATAACCCCGAGAGGCACTTTAGGTTGACCGCGGCTGATCTTCGGCTACTCAATCCAGCATCGGGCACTTGCCCTGTGTTTCGGAGCGAGAGAGATGCTGAAATCACGAAAGCCATCTACCGGCGTCTTCCGGTCTTTGTCGATCTAGTATCAGAGTCGGGCAATCCGTGGCGAACTCAGTTTCTGACAATGTTCCACATGTCCAACGACTCGGGGCTTTTTCGGACGCAACAGCAACTCGTCGAAGAGGGTTGGCGACTTGAAGGAAATAGCTTTCACAAAGATGATAAACGCTACTTGCCCCTATATGAAGGGAAAATGGTCGATGGATACAATCATCGATATGCCTCGGTAATTGTCAACATGGAGAGTGACCTCCGCAAAACTCTCCCAATGGAGCACGGAATTGCTGACTGGCAACAAAGTGGTTTCTACAACCTGCCGCTCTACTGGATCCCCGAAGGTGAAGCAGAGAGAGTCACTGGCGGGCGAAAATTTGAGGGAAGGCTTGCTTATAAGCGCGTCACTCAGGCCACTAGTGAACGAACCTTCAAGTCTTGTATCATTCCGTGGTGCGGTACTGGCGACAAGCTCCCCCTTTTCGCTGGCCTAACCGCTCGTGCCAGCCTTTTGCTCTTAACGAACTTCAATAGCTTCGTCCTTGATTTTGTTGCTCGGCAGAAAACGGGTTATGTAAATCTAGCTCAATTCGTCGTTGTGCAATTGCCCGTTCTTACACCCGCGCATTTCTCTGAGTGCCCGCCGTGGGATCGATCAATGCAGTTGCAGGAGTGGACACTTAACCGAGCCATCGAGCTTACTTTCACGTCTGGAGATCTTTCCGGTTTCGCTCGGGAGTGTGGGTATGATGGTCCACCGTTCGCCTGGAGCCCGGAGCGACGGACCATCCTCCGGTGTGAACTCGACGCAGCGTATTTTCATCTATATGGCGTTCCGCGCCAGGACATCGAGCACATTATGGATTCCTTCAATATTGTCAAACGGAAGGACGAACACGACTTTGGAGAATACCGTACGAAACGACTGATTCTTGAAATCTACGACGCAATGGCGGAGGCTGCCAGGAGCGGCGTTGCATACCGCACTCGCCTTGAGTTAACACCGGGCAAGAGCGCGGTCAGGTCTTGAGGAGGAACGATATGAAACGCGTCGGGCGCGAACAGAATCAGCCGGACGGCGAGCCCCTGCCCGATGGCTCACGGTGGTGCTTGACGCCAACTGGCACGAAGTTTCGAGTCTCTGGGTCCATTTCGAGTGGTGCAGAGATCTGGCCCGACAAGGCGTCTCAACCGATTAGGTTCTCCAAGGATTTCATGGATGACCTATTGAACCGGTTCCGCGGCCAGAAAGTCTCAATCGGCGGCAGATTCGACTTCCCAGGGCGCGGAAGCCTCGGAGAATTCATTCAACTGAAGCTCGGGATCAGCACCAACCCAGCCGTCTATTTGGCGGGCCTGCTGATCGACGAAGGCTACGCCGAAAGCTCGGGACGAGGATTGGCGCGCTTTTTTCCCGAGCGCAAGAAGAGTTGAGGACATATGAACCCACAGCCACTCGAGCCGTTTGCGTTGACCGTCCGGCAAAGGCTGGTGCTGGAAGCAGTATCCGCGCGAAGTCAGGATATCGCGACACTTTACGAGGATGCCTTGCGGTCTTTGCAGGAAAGCAGACGGACTCTTCGGTTTTATGCACCTGGGCACTCGGTCCGGCTCTTCATGCACGACATGCCGCAGATCTTCGATCTTCCAACTCTTGGTTCGCTTCCACAACTCAGCGCCAAGATACAAGCGTTGGATCCTATCTGGAGGGCAGCCCACCAAAGCGGCTGCCGTGGCGATGGAGGTTGGAACGGCGAGATTGACAGCGCCCTCGGGAAGTTGCTGACAGCGCTTGAGGACTTCTTCTCTTGGCGGGAAGAGCAGCTTCCAAAGAAGCAGCAGATCGCGGAAGAGGTTCTTCGGCGTAGTGACCCAGGTCCAGCAGCCCTACCGGCCGACTTGTTTGAGCGTCGAGGAAAACGGTGGCTGAAGTTGTTCGGCTTTTTTAACTCGGTGGCTCATTCGGGATCTACCTCGATCGGAGAATTTCAAGAGCGACTGACGGAAGTTGAAGATGTTGTGCTGAGCTGTCTCTACCGAGAGCCATCAGCCAACTTCGCGGCAATCGATGCGATTCTGGCGGAGGAGGAAGCTGGTGCCTAAACCTGAATCAATAGACCGCGCCCTCCGGGAAATCGAGAAGGGATACGCTGAGTACGCATATTTTTTCGAGCGGCTGAATTCTCCGGCCTGGCTTCAACCCCTCGCAGATCGAGGCCGGTTTCGCCTGCCCCCGCCACCGATTACAGAAGGTCAGTATATCCGCTTCCCCCTATGGCCGGAGTCCCGCTACCTAGCGCGCATGGCAGGCATCGTGGAGGCCCAAGAGACTGTTCTCAAGATCGCCCTCGCCATTCCAGCGTCCGAAAATAGCCGGGTTCACGACGACATCGCCGATATTGCGCTCTCTTTACAGCCTGCGCAGGCGGCCAGACTGGTACCGAAGATATGCGCAGCCATCCAGAGTCCGTTGAAACTGCTGCTGCCCGAGAGGGTCGGGGTTTTGATCGTCCATCTCGCCGAGGGCCGTCAAGGTTCGGCAGCTAGGACTTTGGCTGGCGCGGCGCTTGCCCTCTCTCCCGATCCGCGTTTCGCCCAAGAAGCGCCTGACGAATCACTGCTGTCTCCAGAGCCACAAGCACACTTTCGTGACTGGTATTACGAACGAATCGTTGCCAAAGCAGTTCCGGCACTCATCCAGTGCTCTGGCCTTGAGGCAGTCCGTTTGTTTTGCGCGCTCCTGGATGACGCCATTCGGTTGTCAAGAAAGAGAGAGGAGGATGGGGGCGAGGACTATCTCTACATCTGGCATCCGGCCATTGAGCACGGCAAGAATCCCGACCACCTTCCAAGCTTGCTACTTTGCGCGGCGCGGGATGCCGCTGAACTCCTGATCGCTGCCGAACCCAAGCAATTTTCTGCAGTCATCGCATTGTTCCAGGAGCACAAGTGGGTATCGTTTCGCCGACTGGAAATACACGTGGCTCGTGTCTTCTTGGACCAGGGACAGACGTTGGCGGATCGTGTCTTCCAGGACCCAGAGATTCTCGATCACGCGAGCCTTCATCTCGAGGCTGTTCTGCTGCTCAAGGCTGCATTCCCCACGCTGACTGCGGAGACGCAGCAGCAAGTCCTCTCCTGGATCGATGCCGGCCCAACGGAGGAATCCACGCGCGCGTGGCTGGAATTCGTCGGCGAAGAGATTACTGACGACAAGATCCGCAACCGCTCAAACCGGCGGCGGCTTGATCACTTCTCCATCCTCGAAGGCCAACTGCCTGATCAATATCAGGCCAAGTACGAAGATCTCAAGGCCCAACTCGGGGCCCCGAATCCGCCAGACCGGGTTTCGTACCCACAGTTCGGCGCAATCAGCGCTCAATCCCCAAAGACCACAGAAGACTTGGCGCAGATGCCTGTGGCCGAAGTGCTCGATTTCCTGAGGAATTGGGTGCCCGGTCACGATATCTTTGGACCGACGGCAGAGGGGCTCGGTGGTGCGTTTGCGGGCGTGGTCTCGCAACGCCCTGCCGACTTCGCCGCCGTCGCGGAGCAACTGGAAGGCCTCGACCCAACCTACGTTCGGTCTCTGTTCGGGAGTCTCACTGCGGCGCTGAAGCGCGGGGATGTGTGGGACTGGGGACCCGTGCTTGAACTGGCCAAGTGGGTAGTGGCGCAAGGGCGTGAAATCCCAGGCCGTAAGGGTGGTTTGATGGACGCCGATCCGGATTGGGGTTGGAGCCGGACCGCCGTGATTGATCTTCTCTCAGCAGGCTTCGAAGGCGGTCCTGAACGACTACCGCTGGGGCATCGAACTGTGGCTTGGGAAGTCCTTCAGCCGTTGACGGATGATCCGAACCCTGGTCTTGAAGACGAGCGTGGCGAGAAGTTCGACCCATCATTCCTTTCTATCAACTCAACAAGAGGGCGGGCTCTCGACGCAGTCGTCGATTACGCGTGGTGGCTTCGCCGATGCACCGATGCGGAACGGCAAGCAGAAGGACAGAAGCCAGTTACGTTTGAAGTGATGCCCGAAGTGCGGGAGATTCTCGATGCGCATCTCGACACCGAGAGAGAACCTACGCTCACGATTCGGTCCGTCTACGGTCGTCATTTATCGTCGCTCGCCGGCCTGGACTGGGACTGGTTGCGGTCCAACGTGGACCGAATTCTTCCACCCGGACAGGATGACCCACCTCGCTTCAGTGCCGCATGGGAGAGCTTCACCGGCTTCAATCCGCCGAACACAATCCTGCTGTCGGTTTTGATGCCTGCCTACCAACGGGCCGTCCGGCAGCTTGCTACTCCCCCTCTGACCGAGCGTCGGCCTGTTTCTCCCGAGGACCGCCTGGTCGAGCACCTGATGGTGTACTACTGGCTCGGGAAACTGACGTTTGGCTCTGAGGACCAGCTTCTCGACGACTTCTATCGTGTGGCACCTGACGGACTCCGGGGCCATGCGATCTGGTTCGTCGGCACGAGCATTTCCAAGTGGGACGATGCAGCGCCGGCCGAGGTATTCGACAGGCTCCGGGATCTTATCCCGCGACGGCTGAAGGAAGCACAGGAAGCGGTGTCACCCGAAACGTTCACGAGGGAGTTGGCGAACTTCGGGTATTGGTTCACATCGGAGAAATTCGAAGAGCGCTGGTCAATGGATATGCTGCTCGCCACCCTTCAGCTAACCAAGAAAACTGAGTCCGAGATGGATGTTGTGAAGCTGTTGGCAGAGCGGTGTCCGCGTTATCCGGTTGAGTGTGTTACCTGCCTCCGCCTCATGGTTGAGGGAGACCGTGAGCGATGGCTCCTCCTCGGAGCAGAGGACGACGCGAAACGCGTGCTCAGACACGCGATTGACAGTAACAACGCGGACGCTGCGCTGTCCGCCCGCCGTCTAACCGAGCACCTCATCGCCAGGGGAAACTTCGGATTCACGAGTTTGTTGAGGTAGAGCCATGCCGAACGATAACGCACTGCTGCCGCCGACGATACATTTGGGCTACCTGCCCGATGACTTGGTGATCAGCCATCTGACCAGGGCTCGCGAGAGTATACGCTTTGTAGGGCCCGGCCTATCGGAAGCAGCCGCGGGTGTGCTCACGAACCGTTGGCGAGACCTTGGCGCATCTGCCGTGGAGGTCGTCCTTGACGCGGACGCTGACCTTTGCCGAATGGGCTACGGCGATGGACAGGCCCTGCGCCTATTGCTGGATGCAGCCAAACAGTTGCAGGCGCCCATCCATCGTCAAACTGGCGTTAGGCTGTGCGTACTGGAAATCGACGGGGAAAAGATCATCTTCCCGCCGACACCTCGTCTTGTGGAGGAGTCGGAGGCAAAGGCGGCGCAAATCATACTTGCCCCAGGCCACGGGGAGAGTCTGCATGAACAGATCCTTGCTCCGGCGGAGCTGGCCCCTCGTCTGCTTACCGAAGCGGCCGTTGAGAATGTCACGGCAGACTTGAAGCAAAGCCCGGCGCAACCGTTTGATCTTGCGCGCCAAGTGCGGGTGTTGAGCACGAAATTCCAGTTCGTCGAATTCAGCCTGCAGAAGGCAGCGCTTTCCCGAAAGCGGGTTGCCGTTCCGCCTGACCTGCTCGGGCTCGCGCCGGACGCGGGAGCGGAGGAACTGCTGCGTGCCAGCTTCCAACTGGTGGCGAAAGGCGATGAGATTTCCGGCGAGGCGTTGATAAAGCGTCGCGATGCAATCGACAGCGACTATCTGGTCTCGATCGCGAATTACGGGAAGATCATCCAGCAGAGCAATCGTGCGGACTTCGACAAGGCGGTTGGCGAACTTCGAGAGGAAGTGAAGAAGTTTCAGGAGTCGGCAAAAGACAAGCTCAATGCGGCGATCAACAAAAACTGCGATGACGTGATTGCCAGACTCCTCCCTGCGGTGCGGCTGAAAATCCCGACGCGCTGGCGGGCCACGCTCGGAAGCAACCCGTCCGACGAGCTCATCCGGCGACGCCTGGAACAGGAACTGAAATCGGCATACCGCAACGCCGACGCCTACCTAAATAGGATCGAGATACGGCTAATCTACAAGGACATCACCACGGAGATGCTCCGCGACGAGGAGTTCGCCAAGGCGGCCGAAAAGGCGAGGCTTTATCTCGCCGAGATGTATGAAGAGTACCAAGCCGCCCGAACGCGGGAATAGGTGGCGCAAAACACGCCTCGAACACCGCACTTATCACTTGTGTCTCGTGGCGGTTCTACCCTTGTCCACGACCGCAGCACAAATAGTACCGTCACTAATCCTCCATTCCACCACCTCCAGAAGTTGCCCCTTGCGGTCTTGGTGTTTCCCGTACCCTGAGTCAAGTCAACGCCGTGCGCAGCCCAAAATTGAAAACAACATGTAGCCCCTTTCTCCGCAGTTCGACGTTGTCCAGCACTGCGGATTCGCGCTCGATCATAACGCCGGTTCGGGCCAACCGTCCCGACAGCGCTGCTCTTTTTAATTTCGAACCTTCTAGTAAGCACTCGCGAGCTTGAGCACGGCCGAAAGCCAGTTCGCCTTTCGGCGTCCACGAATGACACGCCCAATATAGCCCAAGCCCGTCGCACAACCGTCCCTGTTCCGACGCAGGTCGTCACGAGTGGCTATCGCATATCGCGCCAAGAAGTCCGCCTCGCTGTCGGGCCGGGAGAACAAGTACGTCGCATGCCCGGGTTCCGGCACCTCCGAAACCACTACCTGTTTCAGGAAGAACAGGAATTCGTTACGGAAAAGAAACCAAGTGATGGCCCGATCCCTGAGTTGAGAGAAATAGTACGGATCGAAGGCGTTCTTCCAGGTGATGTGTTCAGGCTTCAGCCTAGAAGAGGCCCCGCACTCGTCGAGCCAGCGCTGAACCTCAGTGTGTTCGATTGGCTCGCTTTCGATAATCCTTCTCGCCTTGGCAACAAGATCAGCGTGCTCGCCAAGGAGTTCATGAATGGACCGGGCCATATCGACGTCGGCACTCAAGCCGTCCGGTGCGTGCACGACCATGCGAGAGGGGAGGGCAACATGCCAATCGCGACCGCCGTCCGCACCGCTTGTGCCGACGGGTGGAGCGGTCTTGGCAAACGCGGCTTCGAGTTCTATGCGGCTACGGAGCCAGTGGCACCAATGATTCCAGGTTAGATCCCAGCGGAGCACGGGGAGAACGTTGCGGTCGATTGATACCAGGCAGCGGCGACGCGAATCACAAAACCGGATTTTGTCCTCTAGGAACATGCAACGACGCAAGAGCACGGACAACCGCCGGCGCTCGATAGTTGGCCGGTATGCAAGAATTCTCGAACCGAAGAACGACGCACGATCCGCCGACAGCGAGCCCTGAACGAGTACCGCCCCAAAGCCACCATACGGAAACAGCGGTGGCGCATCAGGATCTGCTCTCAAATCGTCATAGCACCGCCGGAGATCAGCATCGGCCAGGAGATTGAACGCCCGTTCGGCGTTGGCTGCCTCGACGGCGGATATGTCGGTGCCCTGGAGCTCAAGATTGCGAAGACGCCAAGCGAAGCGCAAATCGGCCAAAGAGGCGTAAGGCGAGCATCCGAGTACATCGTACAAAGATGATGTTCCATCGGCGGCGGTATAGAAGTAGCGAACGACAGAATCGCCTTCCAGATAGAGGGTCGAGGGCTGCTCGCAGCAATCCGGAAGGTCCGCGCGGATCAACCACTCGCCGCGACTCGATCGCTGCGGCGCCCTGGCGTTCGCGATCGGTGCATACAGCATGTTGACCGGGTGCCGCCCGGGGAGATCTCTGTGGAACAAGAAGGCGGCGGTGCCAACCATGGAGACGCGGTCACCCACGCGCAATAGCTTTCCAACGAACGGAGGAACTACCGTTGAAGAGCTGCCATCGTGAAGGCACTCGATGCCATCGGGCCTCAAGGAGAAGCCAGTGATTTCGAGCGCAGGCGGTTCGTGAGATTCGTCGCTTCCCACAGATCCAGACTACGCGCATCCGTTTTCGGCACAAAACTAGTTCTGCTGAGCGGCACCGGCATCGGGTACGCTGTCCCACCATAGTCACACCATCTTCGGTGCGGAGCCCGCCAAGTCGTTGTAGAACATGGCCTTCCGAAAGCCACGCACTAGAACGCTTGTCTAGCGAAGCGAACAAGTCCGTAGGAACCGTGTGGGGAACCAGAACCCACGAAGCCCGCCAACACGGCGCCAACGCCTTTATCGGCGAAGCCACTGCAGTGTCGGATACCGGATTGCAGATCAAGACCAAGACCGGCAGCGTCAAGGTCAATTATTCGAGCAAGACGAAGTTCGAGCATAACGAGAAGCCCGCCGCCAAGGGTGATTTGAAGGTGGGTGACAAGGTCGGCGTCGCAGGTTCGAAGCTGCCGAACGGCGAGGTGATGGCGAACGAAGTGCTGATCGGCTACGTGGACCATCCGGCTCCAGCTGCAGCGGCGAAGAAGGCGGCGGAGCACAAGCACAGCGACGCCAAGTCCGACCACAAGCACTTAGGGCGCGTCGTAGAGAGAGCGCGCGTGCCGCCCGAAGGCCACGCCAACGTGGGTCGCCGTACTCGCGGCAGGCATCCTCGCCTACTAGCGGGGAGAGCATGAGAGTATGTCGGCCCACAACCGTAACCCCGCATGGGGCAGAACAGCCACCGTCGGCGGCTGCAGGGACACGCTACATCACCACGGAACCGGTCTCGGACGTGTCATAGCCCGCCAGGGCCTCGAGTTTCCGCCGCAGCGCCGCCCGTTGCAGCACATCGAGAAACGCCTTCACCGCCGGATTGTCTGCGATCTCACGCCTCATCACCAAATCGTAGCGTTCGTCGTGGAGCGGCACGAAATCGAGATGAAAGGCCCGGGCGGCGGAGCGTGTGGCCAGGCATGCATCCGCTTCACCCCTTACGATACAGTACGCCGCCGCCAAATGGCCAAACAGCACCCTGTCGTAGCCAGCCACCCGGCGGCCCTCAACACCCGCCCGGGCGAGCAACCTGTCGGAGAGTGCGCGCGCACCCGAACCGGCCTCGCGGTTCGCGAAGCGAACGCCTCTGCGTACGAGATCCTCTGGCTTGCGAATTCCCTTCGGATTGCCCGGCGCAACGACAAAGCCCTCTTCCCAGCGGGCAAACGTGACCACCAGAAACTCCTCACCGGGAAACTGAGTGCGGAGGAACGGCAGGTTGAACTCACCCGTGTCCAGATCCTCCAGATGCGAACCGGCTATGTGAGCCTTGCCCTCAACCATCCACTGCAATGCCAGTTTGCTGGATGCTCCCGCGGTAACGACCTCGACACCGCTGGCTTTTTCGACCATCCGCGACAGCAAGCCCGTGGCTGGATCACAACCAGCCAACAGGATTCGCTTGTTTAGCGTCTCTTCTTTCGCGAAGGCAAGCAGATCCGTGCGGCCCTTGGCGCGGCGACTCAGGCCCTTGACGATGCCATCCGCCTCGGGCATGTAGTAAGGCGATGCGCTCACGGGCACGCCCACCCATTGCGAACCGATCTGACAGATCCGCACCGGTTGTCCATCCCTGGCCGGTTTGGCGCTCAATACCACTGCTGAGAGCGCCTCCGGCTCGGCAGCCGAATCATCGCGCAGGGCGAACAGATCGTCCACACTCACTTCCAACTGCCGCGCGAGGTTTAAAGCCACCTCGGTGTTCGGTACGTAGACGCCCGCCTCGATCGCGTGGATGGTCTGGCGGCTGACGTTGACTCGGCGCGCGAGATCGGACGCTCCTACGCCCCGGCTCTTCCGTATCAGTGCAAGGCGATTTTGTACGTTCACTCTACTCTCCCTTAAAAGTGCAGCTTAAGGACGAACTCATAAACGCGAGGGTCGAGCGCCGTCGCGATGGTTCCGAAGGCAGCGTTGCCAAAGTTCGTATTCGGATTGCCAAGCGGAGGCGTGTTGGTTGCACTGAAGGCCTCGGCGCGAAACTCGAGGCCCGCGCGTTCGTTCAGCCGGAATGTCTTGCCGAGCATCGCGTCAAGCGTTCGGTAACCCGGCCCGACGACCGGGTTCCGTGAGGAATTCCCGATAGTAAACTGGGCCGCTTGGCTGAACGCGGCGGTGTTGAACCATCGGCCCGTACGCCGCTGATCGGCTGGCAGCGTGGGATCGGCCAGCCGGTTGGGACGCTGAATGCCAAATCCAGCAAAGCCATTCAGATTGGTCGCTTGCGTCACCGCGAGAGGGCTGCCCGATTGTGCTCTGACAATGCCAGCCACCTGCCATCCTCCGGCAATCCGGTCGCACCAGCCACTGAGATGCTTCTTGCGTCCCCGGCCGAACGGCAGTTCGTAAATAAAGCCAGAAGAAACGATGTGCGGCATGTTCCCGGTCGACACGTCTTTCTCCAACCGCCTGTTGAAACTGTCGGCGACCTGGAAGCTCGTGACCGGGCCGGCGAGCACGGCGGCATCGAACACTGCTCCGGCATCGTCGATCAGCCGGGAGCACGTATAGGCCATCGTGAACGTGAGTCCGCGCGAGAAGCGCTTTTCGATCTTGGATTGGAAGGAATGATAACTGGAATGACCAATGTTGTTTCGGTACAGCGCGACAGACGTGAACCGGGGATAAGGGCGCAGAAGTTGGCCATACGCGATCGTCGCACTCCCAAGCGAACTATTCGACGGTATCTGGCCGAAATACGGGTTTGCCACCTGCTGCGTTAATTGCGACCCAAGAGCGAGTTGTTCCACTGTAAGCTGATTCTGATTTACGTCGGGCACGCCTAGGCGCGTAAGCTTCGACCCCAAATAGCCCGCCTCAACGCTCCAGTTATCGCCGAAAGTTTTTTGCAGCGTGAAGTTCCATTGCTGCGCGTAGCCACTTCCGTTGTCGCGCTGGACGCCAAACACACCTTGTCCCAACCCGGAATCCGCGCTGAAGGGTTGGCCGGTAACGGTGGGTCCACGCGATAGGACGAAAGCCGGATTGATGTTGTCGAGTGTCTGCTGGCCCAAGGTTTGAATGAAGGGAAATAGCGGGGTGGTGAACGGTGTCGTGATTCCGGCCTGTTCGATCCAAGTCAAACCGTAGCCGCCACGGATGACGAAAGAGTCTGTGGTCTTGAACGCAAAACCCAGCCGCGGGGCGAAGTTGGCCTTCTCCAACTCGCGGGCCGCGCGGGGCGCGCCGTTGACACCGAGCCGTTCTAATCTCTCCGTATTCAAGTTGAACACCGCGCTCCGATTGTCGATGACCGTGGACGGGAAGTTTAGCGTGTAACGAACACCGGGATTCAGCGTCAGGCGGTGGCTGACGCTCCAATCATCCTGGAGG
This sequence comes from uncultured Bryobacter sp., assembly GCA_964387685.1. Taxonomy (GTDB): domain Bacteria; phylum Acidobacteriota; class Terriglobia; order Bryobacterales; family Bryobacteraceae; genus Bryobacter. Next base: position 244,945 of record CAYLXK010000002.1, on the reverse strand, counting down.
AAGAACTCGGCGAGGCGGGCTCTTGGCCGGATCACCTCCGGCTGCGAATCGATGCTGAACCGTGTGACCTGTCCCAGCAAAAACGATGCGAAGGCGCTCCCGGTGGTTGCTTGCACAGCGCCCGACGAGGATAGTCCGCCCGTGAAGATGCCGGTGAACTGGAAATTGCCAGTCGGGTTTGGCGGCTGCAGAACGTCCAGGGTCTGCATTCGAATATCTGCTCCCATCTTCAGGCTGTGGGTACGCTTGACCAGGGAAAAGTTGTCGATCCACTGCGTCACCGAAGTTGTGAAGTTCGCGTTGCCGTTGGTGGGAGGCCCGAGTTGTTGCAGCCCTACGATATCGTAGGCCGAAAGCACGTCGGAAAAGGAAGTGACCGGGATGTTGGGTATCTGTGTGGCTTCCCGTAGGGACTGGGTGATTCTACCGGAAGAACGGTTGAACCGCCGCTTGGTGTAGCCAAAGCGCAATTGATTTACCGCGATTGAGGACATGGTATGGCTATGCTCCGCCACAACGCTGTCGGCACGTGTGACCGTGTTGCCGATCACGCCGGTGGTTAGCGAGCCGCCACCGTCCGGCAAAGGCGTCGTGGGGTTGCTGGAGTCGCGGAGGAGGGAGTAGCGGCCAAAGAAGCGGTTGCGTTCCCCCAAATAGCGGTCCAGGCGGCCATCGAACTGATCGGCGGCTGTGTCATCGTTACCCAGGCGAAGGTAGTTGTTCACGGTCGCTTCCGTACCGGCCGCAGTAAAGACGTTTGGCGAAGGATAGCGGTCCAGAACGGCGCGCGCGGCCGGGTCGAATCTTGACAACGGGATCATGCTGGCGGGAAACGGGTCGCGCACCCAAAAACCGTTCATCCGCCGCGTCGTCGCTGGGTCGAATACCTGATTCGCGAAGAAGCCGCTGCGTTGCTTGGAAGTGGGCACAACGCTAGTGCGAATCACCCCGGTGTTTAGACGTGTGCTTTGCCAGTCTGAAAAAAAGAATGTACGGTTCTTCTGGATCGGTCCTCCCAACACAAAGCCATACTGATTGCGCCGGAAACGCGGTTTCGGCCCGGTGGTGGCGAACAGGTTGCGCGCGTTGAGTTTCTCGTTGCGAAAGAACTCAAACAGGGTGCCATGCAGTTCATTGGAGCCGGACTTCTGGTTCACCATGATCACGCCGCCATTCGACCGTCCATACTCGGCAGAATAGCTATTCACTTCGACGCGGAACTCGTCAATCGCGTCGACGATCGGAAAAAATGCTACCTGTCCTGGCTCGGGCTGCAAGACGCTGATGCCGTCGTAGATGTACTCGCTCACGCGGGGCCGTGATCCGTTGATGCGTGGCAGCGTGCTGCCGGGTGGCAAGTTCACTCCCGGCGAAAGAGCGATCAGGGGGACGAAGTTCCGTCCATCCAGTGGCAAAGTCTCGACCTTCTGACGGTCCACGAGAAAACTGACGGTTCCCCTGTTGGATTGGAGGAGGGGATGTGCCGCGCTCACCTTGATGGATTGGCTGGCGTCACCGATCGCGAGGTTGAGATCGAGGCCGGCGCGGTCTCCCACACTCAGAAGTATCCCTTCACGAATGAACGGGGCGAATCCCTGGCGCTCGACGCTGATGCGATATTCGCCAGCCGGAACGGCCAGGAACTGATAGCGGCCCTCCGCGTCACTTAGCGACAGAGCCACCAAGCCTGTTCGTGCGTTTGCCAGCCGCACTTCGGCGTTGCTTACAGCGAGGTTGCCGGGGTCGTGAATCGTACCGAACAATTCAGCCTTCGTTGCCTGCGCCACCAGAGGGGAAGCCGGCAGGAGGAGGTAAAGTACGGGAGCAAGTAGCAGCCGACCGGTATACACGTCGCCGTTAGTTTAACACGACACCTGTCCTTGTGTTCTCCGCGTACGCTTCGAGTGGATCGCCCGCCGCCGTCAGAAGTTCGCCTTAGCCAGAAAACCGAGCAGTCCGCAAATGGCGATAACCGGAAGCACGCCGACATTGAAGCGGAACAACGCCGTGAGCGCCAAGACAAAGATCGCCGTGGAGACTCTATCGATCGAGCCAAAACCGGTTGGAAACGCCGCATGCCGAAAAAGCAGGAGCGCCAGATTCGTGATGACGCCGACGACGGCCGCAGTGATGGCTGTCAAGGGTGCGGTTAACTTCAGATCCCCGCGCGTGGATTCAACCCATGGTCCTCCCGCCAGGATGAAAACGAACGATGGTAGAAACGTGAACCATGTCGCGATGACCGCGCCAAAGGCACCAGCCAACAAATGAGAATCCAGGGCCCCGGCACCCTTACTGACCCCGCCGAGGTAGCCAACGAATGCGACAACCATGATCAGAGGACCGGGCGTGGATTCTCCGAGCGCGAGGCCATCCATCATTTGCAAAGGCGACAACCATCCATAGTGCGTCACCGCGCTCTGGTGTACATAAGGCAGTACCGCATAGGCTCCCCCAAACGTGAGTAGTGCGGCCTTGGTGAAGAACCAGCCCATTTGCGTGAAGGTGTCATGCCAACCGCGCAGAATGAAAAGCAGACCAAGCGGAGCGGCCCAGAGGACCACTCCGCAGATGCAAACCAGAGCGAATCGCGGCCAGGACATCGTTGCGTGGTCCGGAACGGGCGAGTGGTCATCAATGGCAAACTGCCCGGTCTGTCCTTCGGAAATGCGGTGTGCGGTTCCTGGCCGAATGAGATCGGCCCGGATCTTTGCCAGTGCAAAACCAGTCAGGGCAGCGCCGGCGACGATGACAGGAAAAGGGATAGTCCAAACTATCGTTAGGAGGAAAGAACTGCCGGCTATTGTCCAAAGCGCCGGACTGTGCAAGGATCGCGATCCAATGCGATGTGCGGCTTGCACCACGATTGCCGCCACTGCCGGCTTCACCCCATAGAGCACGCCTGCCACGGCCGGAACGCTGCCGAAGCTCACGTAGATCCAGGAAAGGAAAATCAGGAGAACCAACGAGGGAAGAACGAACAACACCCCGGCCAGAATGCCACCGGGAGTTCGATGGAGCAGCCAGCCGATGTACGTCGCCAGTTGCTGCGCCTCCGGGCCTGGCAGCACCATGCAGTAGTTCAGCGCGTGCAGGAATCGCCGTTCGGAGATCCACTTGCGCCGCTCCACCAACTCTTGTGCAAGATCGCGATTTGCCCGGCAGGGCCTCCAAAGCTGATCAAGCCTAGCTTCAGCCAGAACTTCGCGGCGGAGAGAAAATCCACCGTTTCGTGGCCAGCCGGCCGCACATCCTGGTGCGTCTTCAAATGCGGCTCCTCGGCATAATCTGCCATTAGAATTGAATCCGTAATCCGAGTTGCAACCTTCGCGCGGGCAGCGATGCAACCGCCCGCCCATAGAACGGCGAGGTCAACGCACCCACGAATCCTGGATAGTTCACACGGTTCAGCAGGTTGAACGCATCCACCGCAACCGTCAAGCCAGGACTCTTTTCTTTCCTCGAAGGCCGCAACTTGAAGTCGCGATACCAGCGCAGGTCCACGAGCGCCGTTCCCGGCCCGCGACCGGTGTTCCGCGTGACTCCGTTCGGGCGATCCAAGGCCAGCCCGTCTCGATTCTCGTCACGTCCCGTTGTCGTGTTGAAGGGAACTCCAGAAAGCAGCGCCACAGACGCGCCGAAGTTCGCCCAGCGATGCAGTGAGATCGTGCCCAGAAAGTTGAACTGATGCCGCCGGTCCGTATCCGTCCGTCCCCACTCGCCAGCGGGCGCGAAGCTGCTCGCCGGATACCAGTTCACGCCTCCCGTATCCGCCATCGTGCGCCCAAAAACATACTGCGCCATTCCGTTGACGCGTTTGCTCAGATCGCCGCGCACATTGACTTCGAGAGAGTTTCCAGCAACGCGGCCAGCGGATTCGATCAGCCGGAGCACGTTCACGCCGGCATTGGGCCGCGCGCCAAACATTGGTGGCAGCGGGGCGTTCGCATCGCGCGATCGGAGTTGCTGCACGCCGCGCGTGCCGATGTAGGTTGCCGTCAAGGTCGTCTTCTTCGCTAGTTGCCGTTCCACGCCGAAGCTGAACTGCATCAGGTTTGGAAGCTGAGCCGCCGCATCCAGTTGGTGGATGCTCGCGGGCAATGCGGATAGGTCCCCGCCTGGGATCCCGCCGTTGACGACATAGCGTCGAAGCCGCGTGCCGTCGAACCGCAGGATGTCCCACAGCGGCCCCGGACCCGAGCGGTCGAAGAAGAACCCGGCCCCGGTTCGGACGACAGTCTTTCGCGACTTGCCCGGCGCCCAGGCGATCGCCAGCCGGGGAGCGAAGTTGTTGGTGTCTCCAAAGAAATTCTGCCAGTCGTAGCGCAGCCCCGCCGCGATCGAAAGCCCAGGGCGAAGTTGCCATTCGTCCTGAAAGAACGCTCCGATGGTCTTCTCGATAAAATTGTACGCGGATCGCCACGCTGCACCACGGAGGCAAACGGACGCGCCGCTTCGAAGTCCGCCAGCGAGGCGTAGGAGACCGTGCCGATCTGATTGCTGCGATCCGAAAGCCCCCGGCGGCTCCAGTCCGGAACATTGATGCCGTACTTCATCGTGTGTTTACCCGCCGTTTGCGTGACAAGCCACGTGATCGACGTGTGGAACTCGGTGGATAGCCGGTCAGCCTGCGCGCCGCCACCCGTAAAGGCGTCGGTCACGACGAGGCGCACCGCGTCCTGGTTGCTCTTGATGGGCGCCCAGTAGCGGCCCACCATGATGCGGAACTGCGAGAGCAGTTTGGTATTCACAATCGCGCGGTGATTCACCGTAAACTCATCCTCGCGAAACCGGGCTTGCGTGCCCGCTTCAGCAAGCACGGTTCCGCCAATGCCCTGGTTGTTCTGCCAGCGGTCCTGAAAGTTGTACTGCCAGAACATCGCCTGCTTGTCGTTGAACTGGTGGCTCAGACGCAACGATGCAACGCTGTTCACTTGTGGAGTTGGGACATTTTCAAAGATTGCGCCGCGCGGACCTCGCGCAAAGACCACCGCCACCAGATCCTCTTCCTCCCTCGCTGCCGACAACAGGAAGGACGTAGACTTGCTTCGACCGACCGGCCCGAACAGGCTGCCTTCCGCGATGCGGCGCTGTTCCTGCGGGCGCGTGGCCGCCAGAGCATCGCGCGCATTGAAGCGATAGTCGCGAAAGAGCAGGTTCAACGTTCCGTGGTAGGCATCGGCGGAAGACTTCGTGATTACCTCGACCCGGCGGCGGCTCCAGCGCGGATACTCGACCGTATAGGGATTGTTGTTGATGCGAATCTCCTGAATCGCCGATGCCGTCACACCAGCATTCCGCATTTCCATGCCATCGACGATGATCGATGTGCCGGAGCCGCCCGGCGTGCCAGGATCGAGAAAGCGGCCCAGAGCCGCAAGATAGTTGTTGTCGACAAACGGTAGATTGTCGAGCATCGTCCGCTCCACCGAAATCGCGTCCGCATTGCGATCGGCCTGCGGTGCAACGGTGCGGTCCCCCTCGTTGACGCTGACCTCGCCTTTTACCGAAGCCAATTTCAACAGGATCTGCAATCGGCGCGTCGGCGTGTTGCCCACTCGCACAGGCAGTCGCACCGGATCGAAGCCCGCTATTTCGCAACGCAGTTCATAATTCCCGGCTTGCCTTCCTTGAAAGGCAAACTCGCCCGATGGTCCAGTTGACGCTTCCCACTGCTGGCCCCCTCCTGCAAGCGTGATTCGCGCCTGAGGAACCGCCGAGTTTGAGGGATCCAGTAGAATGCCGGTCAGGCTCTGCGCGGTCACGGCCGCGGCACATAGGGCTGCCAAAAAACAAGCGCGAATCATGCAGCATTCTCCTCTCGCACAATGCTGAAGCGGAATGCGGATCCGCTGCCGGGCTTGCTCGTGACGGTGAGTTCCGCGTCATGGGCTTCCGCGATCCACTTTGCCAAGGACAGGCCGAGGCCAGCTCCGCCGGAATCCCGGTTGCGCGACTTGTCCGCGCGATAGAAGCGTTCGAAGATCTTCGGAAGGTCGGCTTCGGAAATGCCAATTCCATCGTCAACGACTTCGACTTGAATACGCCCGGATTGCGCAGTCGCCACCAGCGCGATCTTGCCGCCGTCGTGGCTGTACTTCACGGCATTGTCGAGCAGGATCAGAAACAGTCGGCGCAGCGCCGCACTATCGGCATGCACGGAAAGAGGCACGTCCGGAGCCTCATAGCGAAACTGCTGCCCTTTGAGCGTGACAAGCTTGGTCGCCTGCTCGCTTACCTCGTGGAGAAGTTCCGCCAGATCCACAGTTGCGAGATCCAACTGCGCACGGCCGGCGTCGGCACGCGCCAGCGTGAGCAGATTCTCAATGAGAGCCGTCGTTCTTTCCGACTCAGACAGAACCTCACGGAGCGCTTCGCGATACTCGCCAGCTTCGCGCGGCTTGCGCAGCGCCAGTTCGGCCGTTGTGCGCATTAGCGCCACGGGCGTTCGCAATTCGTGCGAGGCGTCCGCTGTGAACTCGGCGATCCGGCGAAACCCGTTCTCGATGCGGTCGAGCATCTGATTGAGCGTTGTCGATAGCCTCGCCAGTTCGTCGTTGGTGGGAGGCACGGGCAAGCGTTGGGAAAGGTTCCGCTCACCGATGTTTCGCGCCGTCGCGGTGAGGTCGTCCACCGGAGCCAAAGCCCGCCCGCTCAGCCACCACCCGCCCAAAGAAGCAACCAGTAGAATCGCGGGAATCAGAAGCAGCAACACCCAGCGGTATCCCGCCAAGCCCTCTTCGATCTCACCGGTCTGCACAGCCACCTGCACCGTGTAATTCTGTCCGAGCACTTGCACCGGCTTGCTGAACAAGCGCAGATTCGATCTCTTATAGATCCCGTCGTCTTTCCGGCCCGTTGCGGGCAATTGGCCGGGCAGTTCGATCGGGACACTCGCGTCTTCGAGCGACGCCGAACGGTAGAGCCAAACGCCTCGCGCATCGCACACCTGAAAGAGATCGCCACCGGGACCCAGCACCGAGTGTTCCTTGAACTCATCACGGATCTCTTCCACTGAGAGCGATCCGATCTGGTTCTCCATGAACCGGCGGACGCCCTGCACGCGATCTTCGAGGACATCGTTCACGGCGTGCCGCAGCACTTCGCGAACGGCCACCCAACTAAGCCCGCCGAAGGCGAGCAACGCCAAGGCGAGCACCCCGGTATACCAGAGCGTCAGGCGGAATCGAATGGACTTGTTCCTCATTCCGGCGCCTCTTCCTCGATGCTGTAGCCGACTCCCCGCACCGTACGGATCCGCTTCGGCCCTCCGTGCGCCTCAATCTTGGCTCGCAACAAGCGAATGAAAGCGTCCAAGGTATTGCTTTCGATGTCGCGGTCTAACCCCCAGACCGATTCAATGAGTGACGAACGAGGGATGACCTGACCCGGCCTTCGCAACAGCGTTTCGAGCAGCAGGAACTCGGTCCGTGTCAGTGAGATCTCCTCCTCGCCACGAAGCACGCGATGCGTGCCTGGATCGAGCCACAGATCGCCGACCCGCAAGCCGGCGTTTGGGTTCATCGGCACGTGCCGCCGCAGTAGTACCCGAATCCGGGCCAGCAGGACCTCGAAGGAAAAGGGCTTGGTCAAGTAATCGTCCGCGCCGAGATCCAGGCCGCGAACGATATCGGGCGTTGCATCGCGTGCGGTTAGCATCAGAATCGGCGTCTTCACCCCGTCCGAACGCAAGCGCCTGGCCACCGCGAACCCATCCATGCCCGGCAACATCACGTCGAGCAGAATCAGGTCGATCCCGGCAGAGCGGCCCGCGTCCAAACCGGCATAGCCATCGGCAGCAACGGAGACCGTGTAGCCCTCTTCGCTCAAACCTCGCTTTAGGAGAGCGGCCATGCGGGATTCGTCCTCAACGACAAGCAGATGCATCTTCTTCTCCAAGTTAACCGGCGAATCTGAAGTTCCGCTGAATTTCCCGCGTTTCAGATGTTCTTCAGATTCCTGCGCGATACTCGCAGAGGAGCCACATCATGCGAAGCATCCTTCTGTTTACGTTGATCACAGCCGGTTCGGCGCTTGCCGAAATCGGAGCACCACAGCGCGCTGCTATTGATCGGGGCACGGGAGCCCAAGGAACCTACACGGCCTCCGAGGACGTGTATCGCGTGGCGTTTCCGCGCACCGATGTTCCTGTCACAGTAGATGGGCGCGCACTTCATCCTTTCCAGGGACTCACCTCCTGGGCCGCGTTCACTCCGGAGGGACACAGCGGGCAGTTGATGGTGATGGGCGATCTTGTGCTTTTCGAAGACGAACTGAACCCCGTGATGTCCGTGGCGCTGGACAATGGCCTCGAGGTAACGGCGCTGCACAATCACTTCTTCTTCGATTCGCCTCGCGTGATGTTCATGCACATTGGCGGCGCCGGAACCGCTGAAAAGCTCGCCACCGCCGTTGGGCAAGCCCTTCAAAAGGTGAAGGAGATCCGGAAGGCAAATGCGAAGCCCGCCCTGGCGTTTGGCGGACCGGCGATTCCCGCAACGAACAGCATCACGGCCGATCCGCTCGATACGATTCTCGGCGTAAAAGGCCAGGTGAACAGTGGAATGTACAAGATCTCCATTGGCCGGCCGGCGTCCATGCATGGCCACACGGTGGGGAATCAGATGGGAGTCAACACGTGGGCGGCATTCGCGGGTTCCGACGATGCGGCCGTGGTGGATGGCGATTTCGCGATGGTCGAATCGGAGTTGCAAGCCGTTCTAAAGACCTTGCGTCGCGCGGGCATCCATATCGTTGCTATTCACGATCACATGACGCATGAAGAGCCTCAGTACGTGTTTCTTCACTACTGGGGAAAGGGCCGTGCGCAAGATTTGGCGCGTGCGTTGCGCGCGGCAATGGACACCCAGAAGACGGATACCCAGAAGGAGTAAACGCGATGCGGATTCTTGTGGCGTGCCTGATGACCCTACCGCTATTTGCCAAAACGATTGAATTCACGGGCGACAAGGTTGGCGCAGTTCCCAGCGGGTGGACCGTCGCGATGACGCATGAAGGCGGCGCGCCCAAGTGGGAAGTCCTGTTGATCGACGGACGCCGCATTCTCGCGCAGACTTCCACCGACAACACCTCGGGCCGGTTCCCCTTGGCGATCTATCGCAAGGCGCGGTTTGCGGATGGCAGCGTTTCGGTCCGTTTCAAGCCCCTTGCAGGAGAACGGGATCAGGCGGCCGGTCTCGTTTGGCGCTATAAGGATCCTGAGAACTATTACATCGTCCGCGCCAACGCTTTGGAAGACAACGTTGTTCTGTACAAAGTTGAGCAGGGTAAGTGGATCTCATTGGAGCCTAAAGGCACACCTTCAAAAAGGCCTCGTCGGAGAAATCTGTGGGGGTTTGGGCTAACTCGTTGGGCTGAGGAAACGACGTAGTTTACGGCACGTGGCATCGAAAGATCGTTGGGCCTGTTCGTCCATGCCGCCGTGAATGAGTGGCCCACCTTCGTCATCGTCGATGGCTTCCCAGAGGATCTGGCGAATCGGCCGTCGGCGCAGCCGCGGCGTTTCGTTCAGGTCGGTGATCAGGCGTCCGCCGAGGAGCCACAGATTGTCGACGTGACGCCGAATCGTCTTCGGCGTCAAGGGCGAGGCAGCTAGTTGCGCGATGAACGGTCGGAAGCAGGCCACGAGTTCCTCGCCCGGCGGCAGGTCCTTTTCCCACCCCATCCACGAGCGCGGCCAGTCGCCCAAGTCGTGATCGTAGGCTCTGGCGCGGGAGTGGGCCGCTTCAGCGGTGGGGGTGTCGCGGTTTATGGTGGAGGTCTTCGCCGCTGCGCGCGCCATGGAACTGATCACGATTCTAAACCACTGTCACCCGATTCCGGGCTTCGTTTATCAACAGGCGGCGTTCTCCGATGACCGCCAACGCATCGAGGTGACCGTGCGGCCGCGTGCCCGCTCCAAGGCCATCTGCTCCGGGTGCCACCAACCGGCGCCGGGCTACGATCAGCTCGGTGTCCGGCGCTTCGAGTTCATTCCCTTCTGGGGTTTTCTGGTCTTCCTGCTGTACCGTATGCGCCGTGTCCAGTGCCGTCAGTGCGGCATCGTCGTCGAAGAGGTGCCCTGGGCCGATGGCAAGCACCATCTCACCAAGGCCTACATGATCTTTCTGGCGCGCTGGGCGCGGCGGCTATCGTGGAAAGAGACCGCCGAAGCGTTCCACACCAGTTGGGATAAGGTGTGTGACGCCGTCGACTACGTGGTCACCTGGGGACTGGCCAACCGGACGCTGGAGCCCATTCGCGCCCTTGGCGTCGACGAGATCGCCTACGCCAAGGGGCACAAATACTTGACGCTGGTCTACCAGATCGACCAGGGCATGACGCGGTTGCTGTGGGTCGGCAAAGAGCGCACCATCGAGTCCTTCGAAGGCTTCTTCACCATGATCGGCGCGGACTTGGCCAGTCAAATCCAGTTCGTCTGCTCGGACATGTGGAAGCCCTACTTGCACGTCATCCGCGAGCGGTGCGCGCAGGCCCTCCATATCCTGGATCGGTTTCACATCGTCGCCAAGCTCAATGAGGCCGTGGACGATGTCCGCGCCGCCGAGGCCCGCCGGATGTCGCAAGCAGGGTACGAGCCATTATTGAAGAAGACGCGCTGGTTTCTGCTCAAGCGCAAGGACAACCTGTCTGACCAGCAGCGGTTCCGCCTGCGCGATCTGCTGGCCTACAATCTCCGCACCGTCCGCGCCTACCTGCTCAAAGAGGATTTCCAGCAGTTCTGGGAATACGATTCACCCTCCTGGGCCGGCAAGTTCCTCGACTTCTGGTGCCGCGAGGTCATGCGTTCGCGCCTGGAGCCGATGAAGAAGGTCGCCAAGACGCTACGCTCCCACCGTGAACTCCTGCTGAACTATTTCCGCGCCCGGAAAGAGTTTTCCAGCGGGGTGATTGAGGGTCTGAACAACAAAGCCAAAGTCACCATGAGAAGATCGTACGGCTTTCGGACCTACCGCATCCTGGAACTCGCGCTATATCATACGCTTGGGAAACTGCCCGAACCGCCACTTACCCACGAATTCTTCTGACGAACCTCAAAAAGCTATGGTGTCAAGCACCGGGTTCCCAAGGGCGGATGGAGTGAACTTCGGGTTGATTTCGTTGCGGATACGTTCCTCGTGTTCTTCGATGGACTCAAGATCATGGAGGTTCACGACGTAACATTCGTCAAGGCTGGCAATGTGGGGCTGTGGACCAAGGCCGACAGTGTTATCCACTTTGACTATTTTGGCTTTGGCAAACGACGTTAGTCACAGGCGCTGGTTCCCGATGCCTGCGTTCCGCCCGGGCCGGCCACGTTACGAAGCACTGGCTTCTCGCGGTGTCGCGGTCTGACGGAGAATCCGCACATCCCGGACAGGCGGCTGACCGAAGAATCGGCTGTACTCTCGACTGAATTGGCTCGCACTCTCGTATCCCACCTCAAACGCCGCCGCGTTGGCGTCGATTCCGTCCATCAACATCCGTGATCGCGCAACTTGCAGCCGCACCTGCTTCTGATACTGCAAAGGACTCATGGCGGTGAGTGCACGAAAATGATGATGCAGCGTTGAGACGGCCATACCCGCCACTTGCGCCAGTTCTTCCATTCGAAGCGGCTGGTGGAAGTTCGTCCGAATCCAAGCGATCGCTTTCGCTGTTCGATGGCCCTGTTCGCCTTGTGTCGCGATGGCGCGTAAGCGAGCACCCTCGGCGCTTCGAAGAACCCGGTAGACGATCTCACGTTGGATCAGCCCACCCATGATGGGTATGTCGCCAGGATTCGACAGCAGACGCAGCAACCGGCAACAGGCATCGAGAAAGTCAGGCGACGCTTCCGCCACCGCCATTGCCGACATGTTGGAGGAGGGTTCGGCACCGGTCCATTCTTCCTGTGCGAGCAACTCCCGGACCAAAGGCATTTCGATGTTGATGATCATGGCGAGACACGGTTCCGCCTCACTGGCCGCTTCGACGCTTGCAAGGGCAGGCAGGTCGAGAGATGTCAAAAGAAACCGTGAGGAATCGTAGTAAAAAGTATTCGCTCCAAGATCCACCCGCTTGGAGCCCTGCGCCACGACGATAATGCTCGGGCTGTAGGTAACCGAGCACGGAGGCGTGGGCGACGTCCGCCGCGCCAGCCGGACACCAGGGATCGCCGTGTCCATTCGCTCTTCCTTGCCAATCCATCGGGCAATGGTCACCGCCAATTCCCGTTGCAACGCCGGGCGATTTCCGGCGGTTGTATTGATCTGTGCGGCAAGGTCTGGTGCGATCACGTATTTGGCCTCTCTGGATGTCAGCTTAGCTCACAGGCTGAACTAATCACTAGCAGGCGGCAGGATCAGGCAAAAGATCGGCAGAATCGGGATATCCGGCAAACCTCCAGCCGCCTTACGCTGAGTTAAGGCCAATGAACAAGTTAAGATCCACTCGCCGTTCGTTCCTGCGATTATCCGCACTCGCAGGCGGCGGACTCATGCTCGGGCTGCACCGGAAAGCGCACGCGCAGAATCCTTTTGCTGACCCTTCGCTTTCGCCGGAGGATTTCGTCACGATCGCCCCGGACGGCAAGGTGACGATCGTCGCTCGCAATCCGGACCTCGGGCAAGGTTCGCTCAACTCACTGCCAATGCTCGTGGCGGAAGAGCTGGATGTGGATTGGAAGGATGTGGTGGTGACCCGCGCGGGCGTTGGCCGCCGCTTCGGGATGCAGCTTAGCGCCGGTAGCCGGGCCACACCTTCGAACTGGGAACCCATGCGGAGGCTGGGCGCGGCCGCGCGCTCCTTGCTGGTCAACGCAGCTGCACAGACATGGAACGTTCCGGCGGAAGAATGCACCACGGCGTCGGGCCGCGTTTACCATCGCACAAGCCAGCGTTCGCTGGGGTATGGAGAAGTAGCCACAAAAGCGGCCGCTTTGCCCGTACCGGATGCAAAGACGTTGAAGCTTAAAGATCCGAAAGACTACAAGATCATCGGCACCAGCACCATCGGCGTCGAGAACAAAGCCATCGTCACGGGCAAGCCGATCTTCGGCATCGACGTGACTCTGCCCGGCATGTTGTATGCCGTGTTCCACAAGACGCCCGTGATGGGTGGAAAGGTGGTCAGCGCGAATCTCGACGAGATCAAAGCGCTGAAGGGTGTCACGCATGCCTTCATCGTGGAGGGCAGACCGATGCCCAGTGCCTATCCGAATTACCTTTTCCAGGACCCCGGCCTCGAAACCGGCATCGCGATTGTCGCGCATAGCTGGTGGGCCGCGCAATCCGCCCGCCGTAAGCTCAACGTCAAATGGGACACCGGCAAATGGGGATCGCAAGACAGCGCCGCCAACGCGGAAAAGGCTCAGGAACTCGCAAAGCTCGCTCCTGCCCGCAGCCTTCGTAAAGACGGGGACGTGGACGCGGCCTTCGGGCAGCCGGGTGTGAAGGTTGTGGAAGGCGCGTATGCGTTTCCTTTCATCGCACATGCGACGATGGAGCCGCAGAACTGCACGGCCCACTTCAAGGATGGCAAGGTCGAGATCTGGTCGAGCACGCAGTTTCCGCAGCCTGGCCGCGCAGCGATTGCTTCATTGATGGGTATCCCCGAAGAGAATGTCACGGTCAACATGGTACGAGGCGGTGGTGGATTCGGCCGCCGTGCTTACAACGATGTGATGTGCGAGGCGGTCTGGATTTCGAAGGTCGCAGGTGCGCCGGTGAAGCTGATCTGGACGCGCGAAGACGACATGCAGCATGACTACTATCGCTGCGGCGGATTCCAGTATTTCAAAGGGGCCGTCGACGCAAGCGGCAAACTGGTCGGTTGGCGCGACCACTTCGTTGGCTACGGCGAAGGCGAGGCCTTTGCTCACGATGGAGGATTCAACGCGACTGAGTTTCCATCCGGGTTTGTCCCAAACCTGGCCGTGCAATCGTCCGTCATGCCGCTGGGACTGAAGACCGGTGCGCTACGAGCTCCTTACTCGAACAGCACCGCGTGGGTGATCCAATCGTTTCTCGATGAACTGGCCCATGCTGCCGGCAAGGACCCGGTCCAGTTCCGGCTCGAACTGCTCGGAGGTACGCCAAAACCGCAAGGCCGGGGCGCAATGAATCCGGCGCGAATGCTGGCTGTGATTCAATTGGCCGCCGAGAAGTCCGGTTGGGGGAAGCGTCAACTGCCCAAAGGCACGGCGCTTGGCACGGCGTTTCACTACAGTCATGGCGGATACTTCGCTGAGGTCGCCGAGGTTTCAGTCGGCGCTAACAAGAAGGTGAAGGTCAACAAGGTTTGGGTGGCTGCGGACGTCGGCAGCCACATCATCAATCCCAGTGGAGCCGAGGGCCAGGTGCAGGGCGCGGTGATTGACGGCTTGAGCGAATTGATCCAGGAAATCACACTGCGCGAAGGCCGCGTCGTGCAGGCGAATTACAACAACCATCCGATGCTGCGGCTCACACAGGCACCGGCGATCGAACTGCACGTGCTCCGTTCCGCGAACACGCCAACCGGCATGGGCGAACCCGCGCTGCCGCCAGTTCTGCCCGCGGTTTGCAATGCCATCTTCAAAGCCACCGGCGAGCGGATTCGTACGCTGCCTATGACCAAACAAGGGTTCAGCTTCGCATAAAGGGAACGACACATGATCAACCTCAAGATCAACGGAAAAACTCGCAAGTTCGATGGCGATCCGGAAATGCCGCTGTTGTGGGCATTGCGCGATGAACTCGACCTCAAGGGCACCAAGTATGGCTGCGGCATGGGCCTCTGCGGCGCATGCACGATCCACATCGATGGAGAGCCCGCGCGCGCTTGCGTTACCAAAGTCGCGGATGCGGCCAAGGCATCCATCACCACGATCGAGGGCCTCTCGGCCGATGGATCCCATCCCGTGCAGAAAGCCTGGGCGGAGTTGGATGTCCCTCAATGCGGCTACTGCCAGGCTGGGCAGATCATGTCCGCCTGCGCTCTGTTGAAGAAGAAACCGCATCCCACCGATGCCGACATCGACACGGCGATGAACGGCAATCTCTGCCGCTGCGGCACCTACCCGAGAATACGGGCGGCGATCCACCAGGTGGCGGGACTCAAATGAGAATCCTCCTCCTTTCGATCCTTGCAATCTCGGCCATGATGGCAGAGGACTGGCCGGGGATCTACGGCCCGCGCCGCGACCACAACTCGCCGCAAAAAGGACTGCTCCGCACCTGGCCGGCCGAAGGACCCAAGGTCCTCTGGACCGTCCCAACCGGTGCTGGTTTCGGCGGACCGGCCGTCTACAAGGGCCACGTCTACATACTCGACCGCGACGAAGGCACCGGCGACAAACTCCGTGTCCTCGATCTCGCCACAGGCAAGGAACTCTGGAGCCATTCCTATGAAGCGCCCGGCAAGTTCATGTTCGGCGGCTCGCGCACAACGCCGACTCTCGACGGCAACCTCGTCTATACGGTCGGACCTTTGGGCGATTTGCACGCGATCGACATCGCCACTCACAAGCCCGCGTGGCGCAAGAACATCTGGAAGGACTTCGGCGGCTCTGACGAACTGCCGCGCTGGGCGATCGTTCAGAATCCGCTGATCTACAACGATCTGCTGATCGTTGCTCCGCAGACCTCGCAGGCTGGAGTGGTGGCTTATGACAAGCGAACGGGCGAGGTCAAGTGGAAGTCCGCTGCGTTTTCGGGCGTGGCCGGATACGTGACTCCGTCAGTCGTCAAAGTCGCCGGGGAAGATCAACTCGTGATGATCAGCGCGGCGGTTGGCCGCGGACGCAACGCTCGGGATGGGAGCGTGAACGGCCTCGATCCGCGCACAGGCAAGATCCTCTGGACCTTTGGGAATTGGCACTGCATCATTCCGGTTTCTCAGGTCGTCGACGCCGGACAGAACCGCGTCCTCGTAGCAGGTGCCTACGGCGCTGGTTCCGTGATCCTGAAGGTCGACAAGAAAGACGACGGCAGCTTCGCGGTTTCCGAGCTGTTTCGCAATCCGGATTTCGGCTCGCACACGCAGCCACCGGTTCTGCACAATGGCTACTTCTATTCCCACTACACGATCAACGAGCGCAGCGATGGACTGGTGGCGATGGGCATGGATGGAAAGGTCAAGTGGAAGACCGATCAGCAACCGCCTTTTGTTCGCGGCGGGTCGATTCTGGCCGATGGCCTGATGCTCGCTACCGATGGCAACACCAAGCTGTACCTCATTGATCCGTCCCCGGAGGCGTTCAAGCCGCTGGCGAGCGCGGTGATCCTGCAGCCCGGCGATAACTGGGCTCCACTGGCGCTGGTGGATGGCAAGCTACTGGTCCGTGGACAAAAGGAATTGAAGGTGCTTCAGGTTGGCCAGTAAGTATGCCTGTGAGGATGGCTAAGAAACGAACACTCGGAAAAGGTCTTGAGGTTTCCGCGCTCGGGCTTGGCTGCATGAGCATGAGCGCGAATTATGGTCCCCCCGCCGACAAGCGGGAAATGATCGATTTGTTGAGAGCCGCGGTGGAGCGCGGGGTGACGTTCTTCGATACGGCGGAGGTTTATGGTCCCTTCGTCAACGAAGAACTCGTCGGCGAGGCGCTTGCGCCGTTTCAAGGGAAACTTGTCATCGCCACCAAGTTCGGTTTCGATCTGGACCCGGCCACCCGAGTGCGCACCGGTGGTCTGAACAGCCGTCCGGAACATATCAAGGCCGTGGCGGAGGAATCGCTGCGGCGATTGCGGCGCGACACCATAGACCTGTTCTACCAGCATCGCGTGGATCCTGACGTGCCGATTGAGGATGTCGCCGGCGCGGTGCAAGATCTGATTGTGCAAGGCAAGGTCAGGCACTTTGGCTTGTCGGAAGCCGGGGTGCGAACCATCCGGCGCGCCCACGCGGTGCAGCCCGTGACCGCTGTACAGAGCGAGTATTCACTTTGGTACCGCGGACCCGAACAGGAAATTCTGCCCGCGCTGGAAGAGTTGGGTATCGGATTTGTCCCGTTCAGCCCGTTGGGTGCGGGGTTTCTCACTGGCAAGATGGATGAGAACACAAGGTTCGATCCGTCGGATTTCCGGTCGCACGTTCCGCGCTTCTCGCCAGGAGCTTTGAAAACCAATCTTGCCCTGGTCGAGTTGATTCGCCGGGTAGCCGATAGAAAGAACGCGACGCCGGCCCAGGTGGCGCTGGCTTGGCTGTTGGCGCAGAAACCATGGATTGTGCCGATTCCCGGAACAACCAAACTGAACAGGCTCGACGAGAACCTCGGTGCGCTTGAGGTGAATCTGACGGATGCCGATCTCCGGGGTATCGACGCCGCCGCAGGGCAATTGCAACTCGAAGGCGAGCGCCTTCCGGATTCCGTGCTGGCAATGACTGGACGATAATCATGAGGCTTCTGACATCGAGTTTGATTTCGCTGACGTTGATGGCTCCAGCGGCACGCAGCCAACCGGTTGCACAGGCCACTGAACCGATTCAGATCACGCGTGCAGGATCGCAGCCTCCAAGGCCAGTTCCCGCCGATCATTTCACGGGCGCAGCGCGAGTCGACACCGCGTTTCAAGGCAGTGCGCCCGCGCGGATCTCCGGCGCTCGAGTAATGTTCGAGCCAGGCGCACGGACAGCATGGCACACGCATCCACTCGGGCAAACGCTGATCGTGACGGCGGGTGCGGGCCGCGTGCAGCGCTGGGGCGAACCCGCTGAAGAGATCCGCCAGGGGGACGTGGTGTGGATCCCGCCTGGACAGAAGCATTGGCACGGTGCCTCGCCCAATAGCTCGATCACTCACATCGCGATCACGGAGCAGGTCGGCGGCAAGACTGTGGATTGGCTGGAAAAGGTGACCGATGAGCAGTTCCGCGCGCCGTTGCGAGGCCAGCAGACCGCAAGCGACACCGCGGCGCGTCCTCGGCCGTCGCAGGCCGCGATGGGCGACTTTGCGCCGAAGCTCGCCGAGATCACTGACAACGTGCTGTACGGCGACATCTGGGAACGTCCGGACCTGTCGAAGCGAGACCGGAGCCTCGCGACGGTCTCGGCGTTGATTGCACTGAATCGCCCCGATCAACTCCGTTCGCATCTTCGCATTGCGCGCCAGAACGGAGTGACGCTCGAGGAACTAATCGAGACGATCACCCACCTGGCGTTTTACACGGGATGGCCGAGCGCGGTTACGGCGATTGGCGTGGCGCGGGAACTATTCGAGAAAAAGTGAGGTTCAAGATGAAGCGACGACTGTTTGTAGGCGGCGCATTTGCCGGGCTCGGCATGGCAGCGCAGCAGAATGCAAAGGCTGGCGACATTCCCGTCACCACTCTTGGCAAGACCGGCATAAAGGTTAGCGTGATCGCCCAGGGCGGCGCCCGCATGGATCTGCATCCCGATATCCCGGCGGCGGCCGCGCATGTCCGCAAGATGTATGAGATCGGCATCACGTACTTCGATTGCGCCCGTTCGTATTGGGAAGGCCGCTCCGAAGAAGCCTACGGCATCGGCTTGCAGGGCGTTCGCAAGAATGTCTTTCTTACCAGCAAGTCCATGGAGCGCACGGCGCAGGGCGCGCAGCAGGATCTCGAGACGTCTCTGCGACTGCTGAAGACCGACTACATTGACCTCTGGCAAATGCATAACATCCTGACGCAGGAGGACATCGACAAGATCCTTGCGCCGGGCGGTGCGCTCGAGACCTTCGAAGCCGCGAAGAAAGCCGGAAAGTGCAGGCTCATCGGTTTTACCGGGCATTTCGATCCGGCCGCGCATACGGCGATGATGAAGGCATACAGCAAGTGGGACACGGTGATGCTGCCGGTGCACGCAGCCGATCATGCCTACCTGAGCTTTGAGAAGGGTACGCTTCGGATGGCCAAAGAGTTCGGCCTTGGCGTGCAGGCCATCAAAGTCTTCGGCAAGGCGAACCTGTTGCGGTCGCTGAGTTCTACGGATTGCCTGCGTTATGCGCTGAGCCAACCCGGTGTGCATGTCGCCATCTGCGGCGCGGGCACGCAAGGACAGATGGAAGACAACATTCGGGCGGTACGGAACTTCAAGCCCATGACGGCGGAACAAATCGAAGCAACCCGCAAACGTGCCGTCGCCGGGTCTGGGGTCTACACGGGACCCACGCTGGAGTATTGGAAGAGAAAGGCCTGAACCAAATGCGACTCAGACTGGGAGTGGTCGCGGCGATAGCGGCCAGCCTCTTAACGGCGCAGCCTCTCGTCATCCAGGAACAGGGCAGCTTCGCGGTAGGGGGCAAGGTCATCACTCGGCCGGGCACGTTCAACCACAAACGGCCTACCCCAGACGGCCAGACCCTGCATGGCGATCACGCCTATGTGTTCTATCAGATTCCCGCGAAACGACGTAAGCTGCCGCTTGTGTTTCTGCACGGCACGGGTCAGTTCTCAAAGACCTGGGAAACAACGCCGGACGGGCGCGAGGGTTTCCAGACAATCTTTCTTCGTCAGAGATTCCCGGTCTATCTCATCGATCAGCCCCGGCGAGGCGATGCGGGACGCGGCACAGTGTCGGCAACGATCGAGGCCACACCCGATGAGCAAGGGTGGTTCGGCACATTCCGCTTGGGTATTTGGCCGGACTTCTTTCCGGGGGTTCAATTCTCGAAAGATCCGGAAGCGCTCAATCAGTACTTCCGCCAGATGACGCCGAACGTGGGCCCGTACGATGCCGAAGTGAACGCCGATGCCTTTGCTGCGCTATTCAACAAGACCGGTCCAGCCGTTTTCGTCACGCATTCCCAGGGTGGCGGGCTCGGATGGCTCACTGTTCTCAAGACCCCGAACGTGCGAGCCATCGTTACCTACGAACCAGGCAGCGGCTTTCTGTTTCCAGAAGGCGAAGTTCCGGCAACGCTGCCGAGTTCCGGAGGACCGCTTTCCGCCATCGGCATTCCCAAGGCCGAGTTTCTGAAGCTCACGAAAATCCCGATTGTGATTTACTACGGGGATTTCATCCCCAAAGAACCTAGCGACAATCCAGGCCAGGACGGATGGCGGGTCCGGCTGGAGATGGCCCGAAAGTGGCGGGACACCGTGAACCGTCACGGCGGCGATGTCACCGTGGTCCATCTGCCGGAAGTTGGGATTCGCGGGAACACCCACTTTCCGTTCTCCGATCTGAACAACAAACAGGTGGCGGCTCTCATGTCGAAGTTTCTTGCGGAGAAGAAACTCGACTGACGGCGATCAAGGAGTTTCTAATGGAACAGCGAAAGATCGAGAATAGGCGGGGGTTCCTCGGAGCTTCTGCGCTAGCGGTTTCAGTCGCTGTTGTCAGCGTCAGTTCAGCGCTGGTGGCAGCCCCGAACGGTGTGAAGCAGCCTGCGGTGATCGGATATCCGAACGAAAAAGGTGTGACGATCGACAGGGTCACTTATCCGGCCAAGAGCATGGGCGCGGCCATCGTCGCCAATCTTTTCAGGCCTGCCGGGTTCGATACCAGCAAGAGATATACGGCGATCGTCGTTACCCATCCATTCGGCGGAGTGAAGGAACAGACATCCGGACTCTATGCGCAACGCCTTGCCGAGCAGGGTTTCCTCACCCTCGCCTATGACGCTTCCTATCACGGCGAAAGTGGCGGCGCGCCGCGCCTGATGGAGGTGCCTGCGCAGCGGATGGACGACATCAGTTGCGCCGTGGATTTTCTCGTCAAGCATCCCCAGGTGGATGCCGGCCGGATCGGGTCTCTCGGCATCTGTGCCGGCGGCGGTTACGCGCTGTGCCATGCCACAACCGAGATGCGCATTCAAGCCGTCGCCGCAGTCAGCACCTTTAACCATGGCGAGGCGCGCCGGGAGGGCATGGGCACGATCTCCTACGAAGAGCGCCTAAAGCGCCTGCGGGACGCCGCCGAAGCGCGATCGCGCGAGGCCCGCGGTGAAGCTGTAACGCTTGTTCCCGTTGTGCCGGACAGCGCCGCGAATTTCACGGCAACCACGCCGCAGCTTTATCGCGAAGGCTACGACTACTACCGCACGGCGCGCGCTCAGCATCCGAATTCACCGAACCGGTACATGTTGTCGAGCCTCTCCTTGCAGATGGCCTTTTTTCCGTTCGACCAGCTCGATACCATCTCCCCCCGTCCGCTGCTTGTGATTGCCGGTTCAAAGGCGGACACGCTGTTCTGGAGCCAGGACGTGATCGGCAAGGCGAAGGATCCGAAAGAGCTCTACATCGTCGAAGGCGCGTCGCACATCGATCTGTACGACCGGCCGCAGTTCGTGACACCGGCCGTTGCGAAGCTCGCTGCATTCTTCGGCCAGCTTCAGCGTGGTTAAACGAAAGGCTTTAAGTATGACCAACGGGATACTTTGTTTCATCGCGGGGCTGGCGGCGCTGTGCGCCTCCACCGCCAGCGCGCAACAGGCGACTTCCGCCAACGTGCGCATCGATAGCGGCGAGTTGCAGGGAGTGATGGACGATGGTGTGGTTGCCTACAAGGGCATCCCTTTCGCTGCGCCCCCGGTGGGCGACCTTCGGTGGCGTCCGCCCCAGCCTGTAACGCCATGGAAGACTGTGCGTTCAGCGACTGAGTTCGGGGCCAACTGCATGCAGGGACGCTTCGGTCCCCCAGCGGCGGCAGGCACACCGGCGCCTTCCGAAGATTGTCTGTTCCTGAACGTGTGGCGTCCCGCTGGCGCAACGGCTCAAGCGAAACTGCCGGTAATGGTGTGGATCCACGGCGGCGGATTTGTGGGAGGATCGGGGTCCTCCTCCAACACTTCCGGCGTCCAGTTTGCCAAGCAGGGTGTGGTTCTCGTCGCCGCAAACTACCGCCTCGGACGGTTCGGGTTCTTTGCCCACCCGGCGTTGAGCAGCGAGCGCCCTGGCGAGACCAAGGGCAACTACGCTTACATGGACCAGATCGCTGCGCTGCAGTGGATCAAGCGGAATATCGCCGCGTTTGGAGGCGATCCGAACAACGTCACCATCTTTGGATTCTCGGCAGGCGGCGTCTCGGTACACAGCCTCATCGCCTCTCCGATGGCGCGCGGCCTGTTTCATAAAGCGATCGCCGAGTCTGGCGGTTCCCGCGACAGCGTGCTCACAGCGCGGCCGATGCGCACGGATGGTGTGGATCCGAACTACCCGGTGTCTGCGGAAACGATTGGGACTCAGTTCGCGCGTTCGATGGGGATCGAGGGCAATGACGAGGCCGCGCTGGCAAAACTGCGCGCTCTCGGCGCCGAAGAGATTCTGCGCGCGAGCGTTCCAGCTTACGAGTTGACGCCAGTTCTGGATGGCAAGCTGATCACGGAAACAGCCGAGACCGCCTACAAGGCGAAACGCCAACCGAAGATTCCGATTCTGGTGGGAAGCAACAGCGCCGATACAGCGGGCAACCGGATCAAGGCGTCCACGAAAGAGCGGTTCTTCGCCCGCTTCGGGAAGTGGAGCGCGGAAGCGAAGTCCGCCTACGATCCCGATGGATCAACGGATTTAGCCTCGATGGTTTCGAGGGCGAACGATGACTTCGGCCAGGGTGAGCCGGCCCGGTTCGCCGCCAACGCTTTCGCAGCCATCGGCGCACCGGCCTATCGGTACCGATTCTCCTATGTGCCGGCCGCAATGCGCGAACGGATGCGCGCCGGGGCTCCGCACGGCGGGGAGATCGGCTTTGTGTTCGGGACTCTAGCCGCGCGTCCGGGCTCGACTGTCTCGCCCGAAGATCAGGCGGTCTCCCGCACGGCGCAAGGCTACTGGGTCAACTTCGCCAAGACCGGCAATCCGAACGGAGTGGGTTTACCGCTCTGGCCTCCACACGATCCTCGGAAGGATTCGATTTTGGAGTTCAGGCCCGACGGCACAGTCGGCGCGGACCCAGATGCCCGAAAAGCTCGCTTCGACGTGATGCAACAGGCCACCGATTCCGGGAAGCGCGCAGACTTCTGACTTTGCATGCTCCGGCTGTGGGCGGCTGCGTTCAGCGACTTCGGAAACTCTTCCTGCCAATACAAGTCAATCGTGTTGAAGAGTTGAGGCAAGGCTTCTCCGAAGGTAGCTTGGCTTACAGATGTAAATCCGCTAGAATCCCCTTAATGAGGCTGACGATCAATCACCGCTCGTACGCGCTTCCTGCGCAGATGTCGGCCATCCTGACTACCCCAACTACCGAATCGAACTCGCCAGAGAATGCGCTTGGTTCTGACCTGCCAAGGATTTCAACAACTTGGGCCGACGAATGTGGGCGGCGCGCCCTTGGTGACATTGGGAAAGTAGCCTACGAGCCGCGATTGGCAACGACGTTAACCTGAAGGCCTCCCGCCAGCCGCAGGATTCTCGAAATCAAGTCCCCTTGCAAGCGCCAACGGGTGAATACGGCGGCCACCGGTTTGCTCAAGAAGATTTGGGTGACGCGATTGCGGTGTGCAAATTCAACCAGTGCCTCGGCCTCATCTCCCTGGTCCGGTGCTGAGGAAACCAATCTTGTTTCGATTCTCAGCTTGCGGGCGAATTCAAGGTGGCGCTCAATAGCCTCGCGCTCGTGAGTCGGCAATCGATCTATTCCTCCCGCCGGCATGATCGCGATGGCGAAGCAATCGGCGCGCAGGTAGTCCGCCACGCGCCGTCCGCGGCGAATCAAGGCTGCGGCCGAAGGGGCGGGCGTGATGTGGATCAAGATTCGTTCACGGTCTGCATCGAGGGCGGAAGACGCATCGACCGCATCTGGATGGCCCCCCACCGCATCGTCATGGCGCTGACTGGTCTCCACCTCGTGGGCGGCCTGCCGCAAAGCCATTTCTCTAAGCGCTGCGAGCGTGGGCTCTTTGAAGAAGTTCTCCTTTGCCCGCTGCGCCTTCTCAGGAGCGTAGACGGCGCCTCGATCCAGACGGTTCAAGAGTGCGCCTGGAGTCAGATCGACAAGGACTAGTTCCGCAGCCCGCTTCAGCATCCAGTCCGGTATCGTTTCGCGCACATGAATTCCAGTCATCTGGCGGATCTGGTCGTTGAGGCTTTCCAGATGTTGGATATTCATCGTGGTGATGACATCAATGCCCGCTTCCAAGAGAACCAGTACATCCTCCCAGCGCTTTGCTCGCGCGCAACCGGGAACGTTGGTGTGAGGGAACTCATCCACCAGACAGATCTCGGGCCGGCGAGCCAGGATCGCGTCCGTGTCCATCTCCTCAAATTGCCTATCACGATACTCCAGCACTCGGCGCGGAATCAGTTCCAGCCCTTGTGTCTTGGCAATGGTATCGGCACGGCCGTGCGGTTCAAAATAGCCGATGACGACGTCCCGGCCGACAGCCTTTAGCTGCTGCCCTTCATCCAGCATCCGGAACGTCTTGCCCACGCCCGCTGCGTAGCCAAGGACAATCTTGAGCTTCCCTCCCACAGGCACTGCCGAATCGAACGCCATATTGTTCACCCTTCCCGACGTACCGGGGCATTCGGGAAGACCCGCACATCCAGGCCATGAGATTCGGCGATCAGTCGCTCTACTGGATTGGGCCGGAACCGCTGCAAGAACCCAGTCCGCTGGCTGTGCCCGACAAACACCTGCGTGATGCCGTGCTCCTCGCCGAAGCGCAAGACGGTCCTAACGAAATCATCGCCGCGAAGCACCTCGATGTGGGCATTTGCCTGGCGAGCAAGCTGCAAATGCCGGTCCAGCGAGGAACGATCCTCCGGCGAGAGTTTGTCTTGTTCAAAGTACACAACGAATAGGTCGCCATGAAAGCGGTCGGCCTGTCTGCGCCCACGCGCGATCATCAATTCGGCGTTGGACCGCGGCGTGACGCACACCAGCACGCGCTCCTGAGCACCATACGTGTGTTCAATGCCGTGCCGTTTGAGGTACTCATCCAATTGCGCTTCCACTACTTCGGCCGCAAGCAGCAAAGCGATCTCACGCAATCCGGAGAGCTGACGTTCCATCGTAAACGCATCCACTCCTCCGAAGGCGCCCATCTGCGCGCGGTGGATGCAATACTCGGGTGGCGCGTCCACTACCTCGATGTCGTCGGCAGTTCGCAGAAACGACTCGGGAACTGAATCGCCCACCCGCTTGCCTCGAATTCGTTCCACCTCGTCTTGTCTCTCGCGGACATACTGCAGATTGATGGTCGTGATCACCGAAACTCCAGCGTTCAGTAACTGTTCTACATCCTGCCATCGTTCGGCGTTGGCCCCTCCGGTTGGATTGCGATAGGCGAGTCCATCAATCAGGCACACCTCCGGCCGCCGCCGCACAATGGCCGCGACGTCCAGGCAGGGCGAACCAAGGTCACGGCGCAGGGGAATTACCTCCAAGCCATCAATCAGTCGCGTCACTTCTGCCTCAGTGTCCGGCTGCAAGGCGCCCACGACCACATCTTCTCCTCGCATCTTTCGACGGCGTCCCTCATCAAACATGCGAAACGACTTCCCCACGCCAGACGCATAGCCCAGAAAGATCTTCAGTCGCCCACGCCGATCATGGAGTTCCTCCGCTTCCACCCGCCGCAGCAGTTCCTCAGGACTCGGGCGCTTCTGATCGTCCGTCATTGCTTGGGACTCGCCCCGATCTCGCGATCTTCCACTGTGGTCAGCGTCCAGCGCGATTCCCCTGAAGCAGAGGATGCTGAGCGTTCTACCCGACATGTCAGTTGTCGCCTTGCGCCTGCGCGTCCGCCGGACGAGATCTCCGCTCGGACCACCCAAGCGCCGGAACCGCTTCCGACTTCGATCAGCCGCACTTGGTCTTCGTTCACCCGGTACCGCTCCATCAGTTCCGCCGTCACGGCGTGGCGTACCGCCTGCTCATCGGTTCGGATGCAACTACTAGCGATCAGCATACTCAGTACAAGCGCACCAGTTGTCCGAACTCTGTCAGCATTCCCCATGACTTACCATCCACCGCTCTTTGCCCCAAACCACCACAGCAGCCCGACTGTCAGCGTGTTCTGGTACTGGCTCAATTCGCCCGGCGTTCGGCGTAGGAAGAACGGGACATTCGAGAAGTCTCTGCGATACTCCAGCCGCGCCTCGAAGCCTTCCGCAGGCCGGTAGCCGATGGTGGAGGTGAGATCGTTCAATCTCTGAGAAACGCCACTGAATAACCCTGCGTTGTCGTTCATTCGGGTGTAGCGTTGTCCAAAGTATGCCTTCCGGGCGAGTTGATATCGAAGGTATCCGGCACCGCCTGTCACGATCTGGGCTGGCCCGGACGTTTCCACGCGATTCACGACATAGTCGAACTCGCCGCCCACGGTCAGCCGCGACGTCGCATTCCACTGTGCGTAGGTATCCAGCACATGGAACCTGCCTCGCGGGACCGGACGAACCGGAGTAGCCGACAGGCCTGGCTGAGTGGACAACGAAGGTAGCCCTGGATTCAGCACTGGAAGCAGATCACGCTGCTCCTGGCCGTTGTAGTAGTTCACTGTCCAGGTAACACTCTTGGAGGGCTTGATCACTGCTTGGCCCAACTGAGATTTGAATCCATTAAAGTCTTCGGTTTGGTTGGCACCGTTGACCAGCCAATAGGACAGACTCAGCCGGTCATTGACCGGAAGCCCCGCTCGAACGCCCATGTGATAAAACGGCAGGAAATTGAAGAAATAGCTGCGCGAGTAGTTGATCTGGTCTTTTGTGTAGTTTCCTTCTGGACCCAACGCGCTGGCCCACTTGCCAAAGTCCACCGTCAGCCCTTTGTGGATCGGCGCAACGTAGGTTCCGTAGGCCTGGAAGAGGTTCCGGTAAACCTGAGGACGGGGTTCGTTCTGCGCGCCGCCTTGCAGTGTTTCCGTAGCTTGCCCGAACATGAGATCCATTCGGTAGCCCCATCGCCGCGCAGCATTCGGACTCCGTTCCAGCACCAATCCGGTTTGGTTGATGCTGAGATTGTTGGCCGTGACATCGTAAGCGCGCAAGAGGTTGATGCGGCCCAACGGGCGATTGGTGTTCCACGAGTAGTATCCATCGAAGTAGAAGTTCGCGGTTGAGTCCTTCCACCAGGACTCTTGCTCAGGTGGCGGTGCCGGCTTCTCCGCAACGGGCACGGTGGCTGGCGCAGCCACTGGAATGGCCACAACCTCCAAGCGCTTCTCCAGCGCAGCGAGGCGAGCCTCCAATGCTGCGATCTTCTCGAGTAGAAACGTTTCACGGTCCGGCTGGCCCAAGCAGGCACTGGCCGCGAAAGAAATAAGAAGAAAGATGCGGATCAACATGGTCCTACACCAAGCTACTTCGTTGGCAACGCCCGGTCCAACTCAAGATTCAGAAGGAGCACGTTGACACGGGGCTCACCGAGGAAGCCAAGATCCCGGCTTTCAGTGAAGCGGGCCAGCAGTTCTTTAACTTGTTCGACGGAAACAGATCGCGAGGTAGCGACTCGCTCCACTTGCATCCGAGCGGCAGCAGGGCTGATGTGGGGATCAAGACCACTGGCGCTCGCGGTCGCCAGATCCGCGGGCCACTCTCCTTGATGGGAAGGGTTCTGCGCCTGAAGCTTGGCCACCGTGGCCTTCACTCGATCCATCAGCTTCTGGCTGGTGGGCCCGAGGTTCGAGCCTCCGGACGACGCCGCATCGTAGCCATCGGTTCCCGCAGCCGAAGGCCTGGGATGAAAGTACTCGGGCCGCGCAAAGCTCTGCCCGATAAGGGCCGAACCCACCACTTTGCCGTTGCGCACAATCAGGCTTCCGTTGGCCTGCGTCGGAAACAGCGTCTGACAAAGAGCGGTCACCACTCCTGGATAGATCACGCCTGTCAAAACGGTGAGTGCCAGGGTCATTCGCAAGCCTGGCAATAGTTGATTCCACATGGATGTCTCCTTAAGCCCAGCCGAGTGCATGCACCAGGCGATCGATCAACCAAATGCTTGGGAACGGCACAACGAGGCCGCCCAAGCCATACACAAGCAGATTGCGCCGCAGCAGCGCATCCGCCGAACCCGCGCGATACTTCACGCCTCGAAGCGCGAGCGGCACCAGCGCAATGATGATCAGTGCATTGAAGATCACCGCTGCGAGAACGGCGCTCTTGGGATTGTTGAGGCCCATCACATTCAGCGCGCCAAGAGCCGGATAGGTCGCCATGAACATCGCGGGAATAATGGCGAAGTACTTCGCCACATCGTTGGCGATGGAAAATGTCGTCAAAGCGCCCCGGGTGATGAGCAGTTGCTTACCAATGGCCACCACTTCAATCAGCTTCGTGGGGTTCGAATCGAGGTCCACCATGTTGCCAGCCTCCTTCGCCGCCATGGTTCCGGTATTCATGGCGAGGCCGACATCGGCTTGTGCCAAAGCGGGCGCGTCATTCGTGCCGTCGCCGGTCATCGCCACCAGCCGGCCTTCGGCCTGCTCCTTCTTGATGTAGTTCAGCTTGTCTGCGGGCGACGCCTGCGCCAGAAAGTTGTCCACGCCGGCCTCGGCGGCAATCGCCGCGGCCGTCAACGGATTGTCGCCCGTGATCATCACCGTTTGAATCCCCATCCGGCGGAGTTGGGCGAGGCGCTCCTTCATGCCGCCTTTCACTACATCCTTAAGGTGAATCACGCCCAGTGCCCGTTGGCCATTGGCCACAGCCAGTGGCGTGCCTCCTTGACGGGAAATCCGCTCGGCGATCTCCTTCAAGTCGTTCGGAACCGTGCCGCCCTGCTCCCGCACAAATTGCACGATCGAATCTGTTGCGCCCTTGCGAAGACGGTCGGAATTGATGTCCACTCCGCTCATCCGTGTGTAGGCGGAAAACGGGATAAAGTGCGCCTCGTGTTGCGCGAGCTCGCGGCCACGCAGACCGTACTTCTCCTTCGCCAGCACAACCACGGAACGCCCCTCCGGGGTTTCATCGGCAAGGCTCGAAAGCTGGGCTGCCTCGGCCAGTTCAGTGTCACTCACGCCCTGCACGGGAAGAAACTCGACTGCCTGGCGGTTGCCGATGGTGATTGTGCCTGTCTTATCGAGCAGCAGCGTATTCACATCGCCCGATGCCTCCACGGCCTTACCGCTCATGGCCAGAACGTTGTGCTGCATCACGCGATCCATGCCGGCGATGCCAATGGCGGACAAAAGGCCTCCAATGGTCGTCGGGATCAGGCAGACAAGCAGAGAGACAAGCACCGCGACACTCGGCACAGCGCCGGAGCCTGCCGCCGTAACGCTGTACTGTGAGAATGGCTGCAACGTAACCACCGCAAGCAGAAAGATCAGAGTCAGGCCGGCAATCAGGATGTTCAGCGCAATCTCATTGGGAGTCTTGTGACGCTCCGCGCCTTCCACTAGTGCGATCATGCGATCCAGAAATGTCTCGCCGGGATTCGACGTAATCCGGATCTTAATCTCGTCCGACAAAACCCGCGTGCCGCCAGTCACCGCCGACCGGTCGCCACCCGATTCGCGAATCACTGGGGCGCTCTCTCCGGTAATAACGGACTCATCGACGGTAGCGATGCCGTCGACCACCTCGCCGTCCCCAGGGATGATGTCACCCGCTTCGCAGATCACCATGTCGCCCGCGCGCAACTGTGACGCCGCGACCTTCTCGGTATGGCCATTTGAGAGAACTCGCTTTGCTATGGAATCCGTCTTTGTCTTTCGCAAGCTGTCAGCCTGCGCTTTGCCGCGTGCTTCCGCCATCGCTTCCGCGAAGTTCGCAAATAGCACTGTGAACCAGAGCCACAGCGCGATCTGGATATTGAAGCCGAACTCGCTGGACCCGGTAGCCACATCGCGGACGAGCAGAACCGTGGTCATCAACGCGCCAACTTCCACAACGAAGATCACCGGATTCTTCGCGAGTGTCACGGGGTTCAGCTTGCGGAAGGATTCCCCAATCGCACGCTGCAGAATCTCACCATCGAACAGTGGTCGCGACTTGGCGAGCTTATGCGGCAACAGATCCGCTGACATTTCGTTCTGCATGGCTAGAAGCGTCCCCCTTGCTGCATTAAGAAGTGCTCGACCACCGGACTGAGCGACAGCGCCGGGAAGAAGGTCAACGCACCGAGGATGATCACCGTGCCGACCAGCAGGCCGACAAACAACGGACCATGCGTCGGCAAGGTGCCGGTGGTCACCGCCAGACGCTTCTTGCCCGCCAGACTCCCTGCAACCGCCAGCATCGGAATGATGATCAGAAAGCGGCCGACCAACATCGCAACGCCGAGCGTCAGGTTGTACCAGGGTGTGTTGGCGCTCAATCCGGCAAACGCGCTGCCATTGTTTCCCGCAGCGCTCGAGTACGCATAGAGGATCTCGGCGAACCCATGTGGACCTGCGTTGTTCAGGTTGCCCGTCGCGGGGCCGTAGCTGGCATTCCAGTACGAATCCTTGGCGAAACTGACAACAGACGACGCGCCCGTGAACAGCAGGATGGCCGCTGATGTCGCAATCAAGGCGAGCATGGCCATCTTCACTTCTTTGCCTTCGATCTTCTTGCCAAGGTACTCCGGAGTCCGGCCTACCATCAGGCCAGCGATGAACACCGCCAAAATGGCGAACAGGAGCATGCCATACAGACCCGCGCCTGTACCTCCGAAGATCACTTCACCGCTCTGCATGTTAAACAGCGTTACCAAGCCGCCGAGCGGCGTGAAGCTGTCGTGCATGCCGATGACTGCGCCGCAACTGGCGGCGGTGGTGATGGCGGCAAATAGCGATGTCGCCGCAATCCCAAAGCGCACTTCTTTGCCTTCCCAATTGCCGTCGGCGGCGGTGAGGCCTAAACGCGTCAGGTTCGGGTTTCCGGACTGTTCGGCCGCGTAGATCACGAATACTCCGGCGAGAAACAGGATGCTCATGGCAGTAAAGAGTGCCCATCCCTGTCGTTGGTCTCCGACCATTCGTCCGAAAGTGTAGGTCAACCCTGCCGGGATCAGAAAGATCAGGACCATCTGTACAAAGTTGGTGAGTGGTGTCGGGTTTTCGAATGGATGCGCCGAGTTGGCATTGAAGAAACCGCCGCCGTTGGTGCCAACCATCTTGATGGCTTCCTGCGACGCCACCGGGCCCTGCGCGATCACTTGCTCTTTTCCTTCAATAGTTGTCGCCGTGGTGTATCCGGTGAAGGTCTGGATCACGCCCTGTGAGCAGAAGAACAAGGCGCCAGCCAGCGATAGCGGCAGAAACAGATACACTACCGCCCGCGTCAGATCCACCCAGAAGTTGCCGATTGTCGTCTCCTGCTGGCGGGCAAGGCCTCGAATCAGCGCAATCGCGATCGCCACGCCCG
The DNA here is from genome assembly GCA_964387685.1 of uncultured Bryobacter sp. Taxonomy (GTDB): domain Bacteria; phylum Acidobacteriota; class Terriglobia; order Bryobacterales; family Bryobacteraceae; genus Bryobacter. The sequence continues at coordinate 213,791 of CAYLXK010000002.1, read as the reverse complement.
CCGCCGCGGAAGCGAAGTTCTGCACCGTGAGAGCGGCCATTTGCACGAGATAGCTCATCGTAGTTTCGCCCGCGTATGCTTGCCAGTTGGTGTTAGTAGTGAAGCTGACTGCCGTGTTGAAAGCCAGGTCTGGGGTGGCGCTCGGCAGCTTCTGCGGATTCAGCGGGAGCGCCGCCTGCATCCGTTGCAGGAGATACACGAAGAGGAAACTGAAGAAGCTGAAGGAGAGCAAGCTACCGGCATACGCTGTCCAGCGCTGCTCTGCATCTTCCGTCACACCCACCAGCCGGTAGAGCCCTCTTTCCAAGGGGCGAAGCAGCGGGTGTGCGAAGGTTCTTTCACCGGCAAAGACGCGGGCCATATACACGCCCATCGGCTTGGCGATGGCGAGGACCGTAAGAAAATACAGGGCGATCTGCAGAAGACCGTTCGGCGTCATGTTAGAACTTCTCCGGTTTCAGAAGCGCGTAGATCAGGTAGAGGAACAGCAGGGCAGCGCAAGCCGCTGCGAGCAGGTAGTCCATGGCGATTGGTCCTTTTAAAGTTCGTCGCAGGCTTTCGCAAACTGCCAGCAGCCTGCAAAGAAGGCCAGGGCGAGCAAAACATACAACAGATCAGGCATGAAGGCGCATCTCCACTCACGAGAGTAGAGCGCAACTCATAAGGAAGTCATAAAGACTGGCTAAGGATTCCGTTAAGATGGCAGATGAAAGCGATAGCCGACCCATGGCTCGGTCAGCAGATAGCGCGGCTTGGCCGGATCTGGCTCGATCTTCTTGCGAAGCTGATTCACGAAAACGCGCAGGTACTCGACCTGATCCCCGTAGTCCGGACCCCAAACCGCCTGCAAGAGCTTGGTATGCGGAATGGCGGAGTTTGAGTTGGCAATCAGGTAGTGCAGCAAATCGAACTCTTTCGGCGTCAACCGCACTTCCACACCGGCTCTTCGTACACGCCGACCGGCGAGATCAATCTGGATGCCGTCCAGATCGATCACCTGGTTCTCCGACGCAGGTCCCGTGGCCGTGGGCATGCGGCGTAGCGCGGCCCGGATTCTCGCGAGGAGTTCGGGCATGCCGAAGGGCTTGGTAATGTAGTCATCGGCCCCGGCATCGAGCGCGGTTACCTTATCCTGCTCGGTGTTGCGAACTGTGAGCATGATGATGGCCGCCTCGGATCCGCTCCGAATCTCGCGGCAAGCCGCCAGCCCGCCCATACCGGGCATGTTCATATCGAGCAGTACCAGATCGAAGCGCTGATCACGGATCGCGAGCAGCGCCTCTTCTCCGGTGCGCGCGTCGAACACTTCGTAGCCTTGGGCGCTAAGCGTCGTGCGCAACACACGCCGGATTTGCGGCTCGTCGTCCACTACCAATATGCGTCCCTGGGTCACGAGCGCGCCTCCCCAGCCAACGGAAGCGACAAGCAGAACGTGGCTCCGTGGGCGCTGCTCTGATCCAGCCTTAGGTCGCCACCATGAATCCGGGCGATCTCGCGCGCAATGTGAAGGCCGAGGCCCGTTCCGGGAACTTGGCTTGCATTCGTTCTGCGGTAGAACTTCTCAAAAATGCGCTCCGCGTCGCGCTCCGGAATACCCGAACCGTGATCGCTCACCCGCATCAAGACAGCGGCGCTTTCTGAGTCTGCCGAAAGGTGTACCGGGCTTTCGGCGCCTGAGTACTTCAGCGCATTATCGATCAGTTGCCGGAGAGCCAGCACGATCAGTTCTCGATCCGCCCAGACTCGCAGTGCTGGCTTAGCCGCAAGCTGCACACGATCCGCACCGCGCCCTTCGAACGACCGCCTGGTGTCCTCGAAGAGTTCCAGAACCTCAACGGAACTTTTCTGTGGCGTGATCTTTCGAGCGTCGATTTCCGCCATCTTGACGGCTTCGGTTACCAGGTGGCTCAGCCGGTCGGCCTCCTCCTCGATGATAACTACCAGTTCGCGTTGGTCAGCGGGCAGAACCGACTCGGCCATGCCTAAACCTGTAGCCGCAGCCTTGATCGACGTGAGTGGTGTTTTGAACTCGTGGGCAATCGCGTCGAGGAGGGTGGATTTGAACTCCTCGCTCTGCTTCGCGGCTTCGGCCCTACTAGCGGTCTCCTGGGTGCGAAGTCGCTCTAGCGCGATCGCAACAAGATTGACGACGGACTGAACAGCGCCATCGGAGGCGGCCATGCCCTGCAACGCCAATGCCCCGATGGGATGACCTCCCAAGGAGATCGGACGCGCCTCGATATCGCTAATGCGGTGCAATTGGCCCTGCCGAACCACCTCTTTCAAGGCGGATTCCAACTGGTCCAACAGAGGGGGCGCCAGGTCCGATGGTCCCCCCCGGTGAACTTCGCCGGACTTGGCATCCAGGATGGCGACCACCGGAAGCTCGAAAATCTGCGCGATGCTCTGGGCCGCCTGCAGACCAATCGATCTATTTGACTCGGTGAGCAGGATCGCGCGGCTCAAGGCGTAGAGTTGCTCGGTCTCTCGCTGACTGTTGCGCGCCTCGAGCGCCTGCTGCTGGGCGCGATCGGATAGGTGGCTGGCGACAAGCGCGGTCGCCAGGAATGTGAAAAGCGCGACCCAGTTCTCAGGATCGGCAATCGTGAATCGCCCAACTGGAGGAAGAAAAAAGAAGTTGAACGAGAGCATCGCGGCCACCGATACCATGGCCGCAGCAGCGAGTCCTCTCGCGGTTGCCACCGCCAGTACAACCAACAGCAAGACGAATCCGACCGTGGTTGAATTTACGCGGAGGATCTGAGTGAGCAGCGCAACGATCGCGGCCACGCTCGTTAGGCCGAAGGTCAAACCTTGAAAGAAGCGAGACGTCGAGGCGGTCAACCGCGATGAAATTTGAGAAGCCACTCCCCTTCATCGAAGCACATTGTGATTGTACGGTCCACGACGGCAGGCGCATCAGGCTGAGATCGCGCTCCACTTGCTGCGTTGGTTACTGCGGCAGCCACTGCCTAAGGGATGGCGTCAAAGAAGAGCAAGCGGGCGCGCAAACCGGGGGAAGGATCGATGGCGAACTATTAGTCATTGTGGGTCATATGTTACCTAGAATGGTCCCTATCGGGTTCGATATGACCCTCTAGTCTCAATGCACCCGCTTCATTCTCTGCGCGATCAGTGCTCAAACGTTGTTGGCCCGGGCCTCCAGGTCGCGGCATTGCTCGATCAGCTTTTCAAACGGCTCGGCCTCGCCCATCAACAACCCATCGTCCAGCATTCTCGCGTAATCAATGGAAAGACTCGTAAGGGCATCGTTACCGGGAACCAGTCGCAGGCCGCTGGACGCGGCGGCGATGTAATCAATCAATGCCCCAGCGGAGTCCTTTTCGGAGAAGAACATGGACTTGTGTTTGGCGACGGCGAGCGCGAGCGCTCGATCGGCAATCGCGGTATCGGCGATGCCTGCACGATCCAACCGGGTCAGATCGTGCCAGTGCCGCGAAAATCGTTCGCCGCCACGAAATTCACCCTGCAGGCAGAACACGTGAACCGCAGTGGCCTTCTCCCAGAACGTCCGTTCCGGGCGCATGACCCTGGTGGTGGCTGACGGAAAGACAACGCCCGCGACGCTCGTCGCTGCGTCGCAGAGGATCCTTCGAGATTCCCACGGTTCCCCCGTTGAGCGAGCGCCGAACTCCAACATGACCACTGGACGCACATAGCCCGAACCCGCCGCCAAGGGCGTGTACTCAAGGAAGACCTTTTCGCCTTCCGACGAAAGCGTCGCCGTGAGTTCTTGATCCCCGAGTGCGGCCGAGATTCGCGGCACGACCTGCTCGGCGATCCAGACCGGTAGGCGCGAGCGAATCTCTTTAGTCCAGCGCTTCTCTTGACTGCGCGTGGCCGGCAATGGGTCTAGCCCAGGCCCCGACAGGTCCGGCGCAAGCACGCGGATGTCGTAGGTCAGGTCAACGTCTTCGGAGAACCGGCTGATGATCTGATATCCCTTGGACAGCGATGAGCCGCCTTTGAATACGAGGTGCTCCCCGAAAGGCGACTGGAACAAGACATCGAGCAGCCAGACCAGCCACACGTCTTTATCCAGCAAGTGGATCGGGCGGCCCGACTCCGCTGCTGCTACAGCCAGCGCTTCGCGCCGGTCGGCGGCAGAGAGTTTAAGAAATAGGTCAGGCATGGGCTGCAAGTTTGCTCACTTGCTGCGCCATCCACGTGGGCAACATTCGGCGTAGTTCAACGACCGCGTTCAACTCCGATTCCTGGAGTCTGCTGCGCATGGCTTCAATGGCGTGGCTCGCCTTCTCAGGTCCCAGCCAAGCCAGTGCTCGGATCAGCGCGCCTGCCTTTCGTCCCGGAAGCACCAATTGCCAGGCGGGAGCATGACGAAACTCGACAACCTGATTACCCAACTTCAACTTCCGTGTTGGCCCGGAGGTCAGATACACCTCGCGCATAGGGACTTGTGTTGTCAGCCCCAACTCGTTGGCTGCTGCCGCGCCGTGAGGAACCACGTTCTCGCCGCGTTGTTCAACGATGGCTTGCACGACGGTCGCCGGTTCGGGTGGTCGGAGACCGAAGCGCCCCTTTATCGGACGAACATAAAGTCCGCGCCCCACGCGGATGAGGCTGCCACGCCTTACCAAGCGCGAGAGTGTCTGATCCACGGCCGCACGGGTTCCGAGATGTAGCAGTTCCTTCGCAGCAACAGGCACGCCTTCGGGCGCCTTGCCGACCTGATTGATCACGGCGGTTGCGAGTGCTTCCATATCTGTCAGAAGTATACCGTAGTTTCTGACACCAGTGAACGAATCGCCGGGCGACACGGGACGGCCGCCCGGGCAACTACAAGTCCAAGACCCAGCGGGGGTGCCAGTCCCAGATGTCGAATTGCATTCCAGGCACTCCCCAAGCGTTCCGTTCCAAGGTCGCTTGGCACAGCGAGGAATAGCCGTAGAATAGGCCATGTGCCGATTCCGATCAACAGCAACCGAACGCAGGCTTGACGGTGGGTTGCCGGCCGGGCGGTGCCCCACCTTCACCCATTTTTGGTGTGACAAAAGTGTGACAAGTGCGCAAAACTGGCCGAAACTGAGCGAATCACAGAAGGAGTGAACACGAGGACATCCCACGCTAGATCAACAACTTAGAGATCACCGAGCATCGCCGCTAAACTCGCGAAAACTAGGTTTTTCTGATTCAGGTTCTAGTGCTCGCAAGGGCGTGGAGGTTCAAGTCCTCTCATCCGCACCACTTCTTTCCATCTCCAACATTTACTTTTCTCTGCCTTGCTTGGCCTGGGATCAGAATAGCTCCGGCGGGCGTGCGATTTTGAAGTACGACAGATACCCAATTGGGAACAAAGCAAATATACAGCCCGCTAGGGCGTGACCCTGCGCCCGATCTTGAAGGTATATTTGTGTTACCGCCGAAGAGCGATTTTGGATGGCCCCGCCGCGGGCCACACATTCAGGAGAGCGAATACGATGCAAACTGCTTCCGCCGCGGCGGCTGAAAGTCCTTCCCGAAGACTCCACGCCTACCGGATTCATGAGATTTCCAACGGCACTTTTCCCTCGCTCGTGCCGGCCCCGGCGGACCGGGATTGGATGGACAACGAGACGGGAGGCTGGGCAAACCGTTGCTTGCCCCTGCGGATTGCCAATCAGGCGGGCTGGTGGCTCTTGAACGACGCGGAATTCGAAGTGCGCTGGAACGGGCGGAGGGCATTGGACGCGATTGAGTTCCGCAATAAGACCGACAAGCCTTTCTACGTTCGGAGTATGTTTGGGCACGGCATTATTACTTGGGTCATTCCTTACTTGATCCGGACGGAGCCCGGTTACAACCTTCTGGTGAAGGGTCCAGCCAATTTATGGAAAGACGGGATGGCGCCACTGGAGGGATTGGTTGAGACGGATTGGATGGCGGCCACTTTTACGATGAACTGGAAGATTACGCGAGCGGGGCACTGGGTGCACTTTGCCAAAGATGAGCCGATCGCGTTACTGCTGCCGATGCGGCGCTACGAACTCGAATCTTTCCAGCCGGAAATGCGCAATCTCGAGTCCGAATCGGCGCTTTTGGACAAATTCCGCGTGTGGTACCAAAGCCGCCGCCAGAAAGTACAGGATGCGCAAGGTCTGGCGATGGAAGAAAAGAAGATCGAAGGCCACTATATCCGCGGCCAACATGTGGACGGCGAGCGCGCTCAGGAGCACCAAAACAAGATTGCGGTCCGGCCTTTCCTAGAGATGGAAAAAGCGTTGCATGGGCAGGCGGCCCAATCATCCAGTCCAACGCCGGCCAGGCGCGGATGGCTGGGCCGCCTGATGGGGAACTAGAGATAGAAGCGCACGCCTAACTGCACCATGCGGGAAAAGTTAGCCTGGCTATTAATGACGCCGAAGGCCGAGTTAGTATAACTGGTATTTGGCCCGTAGAACATCGGTGTGTTGGCGAGATTGAGAGCTTCGGCCCGGAACTGGGCCTTGAAGCGTTCGGCGATGGCGAAGGTTTTGAAGAGCGAAAGATCCCAATTGATCTGGCCGGGGCCGCGCAGGGCACCCGTGCGGCTCAAATTGCCGAAGGTGAACTGCGGCGCTTGGGAGAAGGCGGCCCGGTTGAACCAGCCGTCGAGGCGCTTGGCGAAGGGGAGGTCCGGCATGGGGTCCACACCAGTTGCGTTGGGCCGCATGTGGTTGGCGCCAAAGACGCTGTTGTCATTGGGCTGCGTGACCGTAAGAGGATAGCCGGATTGCATCACACTAACAGCGTTGAGCGACCATCCGCCCACGGCGTAATCGAGGAAACGATTCGAAGATAAGAACGACTTACCCTTCCCGAAGGGCAACTCATAGGTAGCCGAGAGGGAGAGGCGATGAGGCGTGTGCACGGAAGACAGGCTGTACTCGGCCTCTGGGAAGTAGGCGTTCTGGGGACCGCTGACGGTGCCGGCAAAGTCGTTACCATTGCTGCCATAAGACGCATCCATGTTTTGGGAACGCGTGTAAGTGGCCAGAGCCGTGAAGCCCTTGCTAAAGCGGCGCTGGATCTTAATGTACAGCGCATGATAGAGGGCGCGGTTGGTATCGGAACGGTCGAGCGATACAGAGGTGAACTGCGGGAAGGGACGCAGTAACTGCGAGCGGGAGATGGTGGCGCCGCCTACTCCCAAGGCGCCGCCACGCTGGAACATCGGGTTAGGAACCGTTTGGTTGAGGGTGCTGCCAAGGGAGAGATACTGCGGATCGAGCTGGTTGATATTGCGGCCATTCTGCGCCAGATTGAGGCTCTTCGAGCCAATGTAACCGATGCCCAATACAAAGTTAGACGGAAGTTGGCGCTGGACGTCGAGGGAATATTGCTGGACGTAGCCGGAGCGAGCGTCCTTGTCGGGGATTGCAAGGCCCTGGCCAACGCCAGTTAAGCCGCCCGCTGCGCGGCCCACAGGCCGCAGCAGACCGTTGGGGTAGGGGTTGGCAAGAGTGCTGGCCGGGGTGACGTTGTTGTCGAGAGAGCCAATTATGGGAGTGGACTGAGAATAGCCAATGGTGGATTGGAAGCTAAACGACAGCGGGGCCCAGAAGATGCCATAGCCGCCGCGGATCGCGGTTTTTGAATTAAGCGCGTAGGCCGCACCCACGCGCGGCGAGAACTTATGTAAGTTTGGGTTACCGGCGTAGCGTCCGTTGTTCCCTTCCCCAGCATATAAAACTGTGCCGAAGATTTTGGGATCGGCGACGGTTTGCTGCAGGGGGCTGGGAGCGAGCGGATCAAAGCCGGTGATGAAGTTATTGTTCTGGTCGGCGGGGCCGTTTTCGTGTTCATAGCGAAGTCCGAGATTGAGGGTTAGTTTGGAATTGAGGCGCCAGTCGTCCTGGACAAACAGGGCGTAGTACTTCACGAAGTTATAGAAGTTGGTGGCTACAGTCATGCTGCCATCGGTAGGATGCCCCAGCAACATGGTGGCGAGGCCGGCGCCGGTGCCTTGGACGGTTTGGTTGGGCAAGCGGCGGGTGAATACGTCGCTGAAGCTGAAGCTGCTGGGTCCGACGGCCGGAGCGCCGTCGTGCTGGATGATGCGGAAGTCAAAGCCGCCTTTGAAGCTGTGCTTGCCAACGAACTTGGAAACGGTGGCGTTGAAACTTTTGGAGTGAAAAACACTTTGGGAGGTGTTGCCGCCGCCGTAACTAGTGAGGCCGCCTACGGCGATGCTGGGGAACGCGGAAAACTGAGTGACGCTGGCGAGCGAGGCGGGCAGGCCCAGCTCCGTGAGGTTAAAGCCCAGGCTGGTAGGCGTCGAGAAGTTGGGGAAGCGATTGAAGCCATAGCGAAGTGCGACCACGACGGTGGGGGAAGGCGTCAGGGTGGAGTTCACCTGTGTGGCGTCAACCTTGCGGAAGAGAACGCCTTGGCCTGGCGTGGCGACCCCGCCCCACCAGGCATTGGAGGGCTCGCGACTGCCGTAGTGGAGATAGGAGGCCGAAGCGCGCCACCAGGAGAAGAACTCATGGTCGAGTTTCCAAGTGGTTTGGTCGGCGCGGTTGTAGGCGGCGACGCTCGCGTCGTAGTTAAGCTGGCCGTAAATGTTGGCGCCCGTGACATTGGGCAGCGGATAGTAAGAAGCCATAGCCCGTCCGATGGGACTGACGCGATTGGCGGGGATGATGTTATTCGGGAAGGCGGTGCGGGCAGTGTTGGTGGATACAGATAGAGGATCGTAGATGATCTGCCGTTCCGCGCTACCGGCGACGACGGAACGGGTTTGCGAGAAATCGCCGATGCGTTCGAGGGCGGTGGGCACGCTAAGGCGGGTGCCCGCGGCCTCGGTCTGGCGATAGGCTTCTCCGGTGATCCAAAAGAAGCTTCGGTTTCGGCCGTCGTAGATCTTGGGGATGCGGATGGGTCCGCCGATGGAGCCGCCGTAGTTACGGAAGGGTTGATCGATGATCGGCGCGCCTGCGCGGTTGGAGAAGAAGTTATTGGCAAGCCAGGCGGTTTCGCGCATGTAGCCAAAGGCGGAGCCGCGAACTTGATTGGTGCCGGAACGCATGAAGGTGTTGAAGGTGCCGCCCCCGGTGCGGCCCATTTCGGCGTCGTAGGTATTGGATTGGACCTTCATATCTTCGACGGCTTCGAGAGTGGGGATGATGACGGCGCGATTCGTCGAATCCGTGATGGCAATGCCATCGAGAGTGTAGTTATTGCCGCGCACCGGGCCGCCGGCGATGGAAATAGCCGAGGAGCCGGATTGATCCTGCATGCGGTTGAACTTGGGGTTGCCGACTTGGACGACGGATTCCGAGAGCTTGGAAAGCATGAAGGGATTGCGGCCGAGGTTGGGGAGGTCGATTAGTTTCTGGCGGTCGATAGCTTGGCCGTTGGAGGCGGTGGCCGTATCAATGAGGGCCGCTTCGCCGCTAACGTTGATGGATTCGGTAACTTGGCCTAACTCGAGTTTGAGGTCGACGGTGACCGAGGCCTGGGTGGCCACGATGACGCCGGCATTCTCCAAGCGTTTGAAGCCGGGGGCTTCCGCCACCACGGTGTATGTGGCGGGCGTGAGCGAGGAGAAGGTAAAGACCCCCTCGGAACTGGTAAGCGTAGAGCGCCGGATGGCGGTGCCCTGATCGATGACGGTAATTTTTGCGTCGGGGATGAAAGCGCCATTGGGGTCCACGAGCCGGCCGCGCAAGGAGCCCTGAAAAGATTGCGCGGCGGCCAAGGCCACGCAGAGAATGTACAAGCTGAGGAATCGCATCATGTCTCCTTAATGAAAAGCATCGGGAGCGACGGAGCGAACTGCTTGACCCGGACTGGGGACCAATCGAAAAATGCGGCCACAAGGCACGCGGGCGCGCTAAGACATTACTTTGTCGAGCGCAGCGGTGAACTTATCCATCTCTTCCTGAGTACCGACGGTGACACGCACCTTCGTGGGCCAGATAGGCCACACACGGCCGATATAGACCTTGTGTTCGGCTAAGGCGCGAGCGACTTCCGCACCGGGCTTGCCCACTTCCATCAGGAAGAAGTTGGACTCACTGGGAATGAAAGGGATTTTCTTCTTGTTGAGGAATTCGAAGGTGCTTTCGCGAATGCGCTTGTTGATGGCGCGACGCTCGGCGACTAGCGACTTCACTTTCAAACTGGCCGTGGCGCAGGCCACGCCCGTAATGGGCAGGAAGCCGGACGAGCCATACTCGCGCATCTTGGCAAGAAGGTCGGGGCGACCGAGAGCGAAACCGGCGCGAATGCCGGCCATGCCGTAGGCCTTCGAAAAAGTTCGCAGCACGACGACGTCCTTGCCCGCGGCGACGAGGTCGTTACAAGGCTTGGCGCTGTCGGAGAAATGGATGTAGGCTTCATCGACCACCACTACGGCGTCGGCTTTCTTGTTCGCCAAAAGGTATTCAATGTCTTTGCGGGAAGTGACGCTGCCGGTGGGATTGTTGGGATTGCAGACGTAGTAGACGCCCGCGTCGGGATCGGCCTTGAGCATGGCTTCGACGTCGTGGGAGAAATCGGCGCGCAAGGGCACGCGGTGGAGTTTGGAGCCAATGTACCTGGGCGCACCGCCACCATAGCCGGGATTGGCCATCACCCAACTGCGCGTGGGCGAAGTGAAAGCGCAGGCGCTGCGCGTTAAGGGATCGCTGGAACCGGCGGTGGCTTGGACGCAATCGGGTTTGACGCCCTCGACTTCGGCGATGGTGCGCGTGAGCTCTTGGGATTCGCCACCGGGGGAATAGCGGCCACCCAGGGGCGCGACCTTGTAGAGGGCCTCAAGGCCTTCTTTGCAGGGACCCAGGGGATTTTCGTTCGTGCTGATTCTGACGGCGTCGGCTGGGATCGCGGTGCGGCCGGTCATACGGCGCTGCGCTTCCTGGGCCATGGCAAATTCGTTGTAGAAGGGGAGCGCAGCACCGGTGGATAGGACGGTGGCGATGCGTCCGAGTTGGCGGCGGGAGAAGCCGCGTTCGGAAAGAGAAGTCAGCTGCTTCGGCGTAAGAGCCATGGCGAATACCTCGTCAATCTGTGCGTTGGAACAACGGTTCGAGGCGTGGAATCGGGCGTGGCTCAGAACGATGAGCGAGAAGGGCTGACCGAGCTCTTGCTTGGAAGTTGCAGTGTAGCCGATCGAATTACGGAAGTAAAGAGGGAAACTTTAGGCGATGCGCGAGGCCACGCCAGTGGACAGGTGATAGTAGCCACCGACAATTTTCAACTTTTGCGAGGCGACGCGTTTGGCCAAGACGGGTTGCGACGCGGCTAGGCGGGCCGCGACCAGCTTCACATTTTCACGCACGGCGTGATCGAGCAGATCCCCACCCAAAGAGCGCGCGCGTTCGACTGCGGGACGAATGGCGGCGGCGATATTGCGAATGTGGGCTTCGGGCTGAGCGCCCAGCGCCGCCTGGACGGCACCGCAGCGCTGGTGTCCGAGGACATAAACGAGCGGCGCCTCCAAGTGCGCGGCAGCGTACTCGACGCTGCCAATGACGGCATCGTCGAGAATATTGCCGGCCACCCGGATCACGAAGAGGTCTCCTAGACCTTGGTCGAAGATCAATTCGGGCGCCACGCGAGAATCCGAGCAAGTGAGCACGACCGCAAAAGGGTGTTGGCTGTGAGAAAGGTTCATACGGAGGGCCTCGCTTTGGTCGGGATGTTCCGCCATGGACGCCGCAAAGCGGCGATTGCCCGCTTCCAGACGCTCGAGAGCGGCGGCGGCGTGGAGCGGCGCGGTAAGCGAAGGTTCGGCAAGCAGAGGTGCGGCCAGGAGCGCGCGGCGGGTGAACATTGAAGGTTGGCGAAAAGGATATGCGGAAAGCTGGCAGTTTCATTCCCAGCGAATTCTGATATAAGTCCGGCTGGAGGTTTTTCGTTCATGGTGAATCGACGGAGTCTATTGGCTGGCGCCCTGGCCGCGCCGATCGCGGCTGAGGCGGCGCGAGTGGAACGGCGACCGGGTACGTGGTTGCGCGTATCGTTGAATGCGTACACCTTTAACAAGCCGCTGATGAGCGGCAAGATGACACTGAAAGGGCTGATCGACTTTTGCGCGGAACATCATATCGAGGCCGCAGACCTTACCGGTTATTACTTTCCGACTTATCCGGCGAAGCCGAGCGACGAGTATCTGTACGACTTGAAGCGCTATGCGTTTCTCAATGGCGTCACGATTAGCGGCACGGGAGTGCGCAACGATTTTGCCTTGACGGACGCTTCCAGCCGCGCGGGGCATGTGCAACTGGTGAAGGACTGGGTGGACGTGGCTGTGAAGCTGGGTGCGGATATGGTGCGCGTCTTTGCGGGCAAGGAGGTACCGGCGGGCCAGACCTTCGACGGGGTGATGAAGTACATGGTGCCGGCGTTCCAGGAGTGTTCCGAGTACGCCGGTAAGCGCGGCGTGTTCTTAGGACTGCAGCATCATCATGATTTTCTGAAGACGGCCGACGAAACGATCCGGCTGATCGAGGCCGTGCAATCGCCTTGGTTCACGGTGATGGTGGACGTGGGGAGTTTGCGTGAAAAAGATGTTTACGAAGAAATCGATAAGCTGATGCCGTACGCGACGCACTGGCAAATTAAGGAGCAGGTCTATTACGGCGCGAAGGCGGCGCCCATCGACCTGAAGCGACTGCGAGCGCTGATCGATAAGCATGGTTATCGAGGATTTGCGCCCATCGAACCGCTGAGCGCGGGGGATTCCCTTGAGGCGGTAGTCAAGTTCCTCAAAGAGGTGCGGGCCGCGTTCGCGTAAGAAATTCCCGGTCCGCATCGAGGCGGCGTTCCCGTTCGAGACGCCTAAGACTTCCGCGAAGCGTTACGGCGTGCTGGGGCGGAGCGATCCGCGCAACTTTGGCGTAGTAAGTCGAGTGGCTATATAATTTGGGCTTGCGTACCGCGATCTCGACTGAGGGTCTTTCCTCTCGCGCTTTGGCCAAGGGCCTGGCGCTACTAGAACATCTGGCTAGCCATGGCGAGCCGCAGGGCTTGGTGGCGCTTTCGCAGGCGATTCAATTGGGGAAGGCCTCGACGTTGCGGCTGCTGCAGACGTTGACGGCGACCGGCTTTGCTACCCAGGACATGCAAGGGCGCTATATGCTGAACCGGCGCTGGATGAGCCGTTCAACGGCGGAGGAGACTCGTTCTCTGGTGGAGGCAGCGTTGCCGGTGATGCGGGACCTGCACGCGGATCTGGCGGAATCGGTGAGTTTGTCGGCGTTAGAGGAGGATCATATTCGGGTGCTGGCCGTATTGGATAGTCCGCGTTCGATCCGGATGTCGAACTCGGTAGGCCGGATTTTGCCGCCTTATGGATCGTCGATGGGCAAGGCGATTACCGCGTTTCAGGAGCCGGAGGTGCAGGAGCGGCTGGTGGAAGTCTACGGAATCTATAAGTTTACAACCCAGACGATCTCCGAGCCGTTGGCCTTGCGGGCGGAGTACGCCCGTGTGAGGGAAAACGGATATGCGTTGGAGAAGCAGGAGACGATAGAAGGCGGCTGCTGCTTTGCCGCGCCGTTGCGGAGCGCCGACGGGCGCGTCTGGGCGGCCTTGAGCGTATCCTTGCCGCTCTTGCGGCTTTCCCCAGAACTCGAGGCTACTTTGCCCGGACGGCTTTGCGGCGCGGCGCGGGAGATTAATCCTTACTAAACGCCGCGGGTGGCAGCGACGGCCATTTCCTCAATCAAACTTTCCGCGCTATCGAATTCCGGTTCGCTTAGGCCTTTGGCTTCCGCCCCACGGCACTTGAGGGGCACGGCGGTTAGGCGCAGCAGGCTGAGCTGGAAATGGATGTGCTCCAAAGCTTGAACGCCGCTATCATTCGGTCGGGAGGAGGAGACGGGGAGGGCAGGCATGGGGGCGAGGCTTTCTTTGTTCATATTGGCTCTAGTTGGCTCATCGGCCAATCGGGGAAAAGCCTTAAACAAAAAATACGGGTACCGCTAGCGCACGAGTTCTGTGTCTGGAAATCCTCAGGCGAAGGCCTAAGTTCCGGCTCAGAGGGAATTCATTCTTGCCCGCCCGGTATCGACCGATGAGGCTCAAAGGACTGGTTGGGCGGGGCGTAAGGGCAGGCTGAAAAGGCAGGCTGTCCAGGAGCTTCGTCAATTCCATTTTGAGTGTGTTTGGACGAATTCCCGGACCCGTATCTGGGGTGGGAGTAAAGGTGGGATTCCTACAGCGGGGAACAACCCTATGTCCTTTGAGCCTCAACGGCGAATCTACGCTTGTTAACCATGCACGCGGCGTGCCAAATGGCCGGACGCACCCAGAAGCCCTCCCAACCGTTCCGATTCGACACACGATGCAGCCTGGGGGACTTGCGACGGGGCCGCAATGAAACCAGAGGCGGCAAGAATCTGCCGGTGCCTTCGGCGGAAGGCGTAATCGGAGAATCCGTACTCGTCCCAATCCAAACGGCTGTGGCGTTCGTAACAACCAGGGAAGGAGCACTAGCAGACGAACTATATGCGTAACGTGCAATCGACACTGGCGGCCGGGTTAGCCCTCCTCATGAGCGTGCCCGCCACCGTCCAGCCCCTAAAAGCCGCCAACCACCGGGAGGCGCCGATAACGGCCCTCGACCATAAGGCGGATATTACCGATTTCTTCGCGTTTGTGAGCTACGGCCCAGACCAGGCCGCGAACACGAGGCCTACCAAAGTGACTTTTGTCCTTTGCGTGGACCCATTGCTTGAGCCCGCCAACGGCCCGACCTATTTCCCCTTCGATCCCGGCATCCTCTATGAGATCAAGATCGACAACAACCATGACGCCGTCGAGGACATCAGCTTTCAGTTCCAGTTTGAAACGGAACAGCGGCTGCCTTCCCTCTTCACGGTTTATGCCGGCATCGGCGAAGGCGTGCGTACGCCGGCCAACTCTCCGGCTCCCGTGCCGGCCGGTACGCTCCTGGTGCCGCCCCAGATTAAGGACTTCAACAATCCAGGTCTTGGCCAGCGCCAGCGTTATCGCTTCTCGATGATCAAGGGCAACAACGCGACGACCTTCAGCAATGTGAACGGCCAACCCTTTTACGCGGTGCCGACGAATACGGGTCCGCGCACGATGGACTATCCGTCTTTGTACAAGGCGGGCACCTATGAAATGACCAACGGCATGAAGGTGTTTGCGGGCACGGTGGACGATCCGTTCTGGATCGACCTCGGCGCCACCTTCGACACACTGAACCTACGCACACTGGGTTCGGGAATTCCCGCAGTGCTGACGGACGGCGAAGATGCAGCCAAGCAAAACTTCGCCTCCGATACGGTCAGCGGCTATGCCGTAAACGCCATCGCCATCGAGATTCCGATTGAAATGCTGACGTCGACTGGCCGCCTGGAAGCGGCCAACGTTCCCGCGGCGACGATTGGCGCCTGGGGCACGACGTCGCGCCCCCGCATCACGGTGCGCCGTTCGCCGAATCCTCTGAGCTCCACCGGCCCTCTGCGTCAGGTGCAGCGCATGGGCCAGCCGCTCTTTAACGAGCTGCTGATCGGCGTGGGCACGAAGGACTTCTTCTCGATGTCCGAGCCAAAGGACGACGCGCAGTTTGCCGCCTTTGCGCTGGACCCGACGCTAGCCCGCGTGGTGAACGCGCTGACGGGCGGCGTGGTGGCGATTCCGAATGCGCCGCGCCTCGATCTGGTGCCGCTGGTCACCTATGCGCCGCCAATTGCGGCCATGGGTACGCCTGCGGGTCCCATTGCCGACATCTTGCGCCTGAACACGGGCGTGCCGGCGACGCCGCCCTCGGCTATCAACCGCTTGGGCCTGATCGCGGGCGACGCGGCCGGTTATCCGAATGGCCGCCGCTTCCAGGACGACGTTGTCGACATCGCGCTGCGGGTGGTCGTGGGCGGGGTGCTTTCACCCGGCTTCAACCGCTTCCCGAACAATAGGCTGGGCGACGGCGTAAATGTGAACGACACGAACTATCAGGACACGTTCCCGTTCCTGGGCTACTGCCCCAGCGGCCGCGACCGGCGTCACGTCGATCCGGGCGAAACGGGCGGCGGGCCGATCCGCTAAGGCGCGGCAAGAGGCAAACATGAAGAAGCTGATTCTGAGTGGGGCGCTGGTGGCATGGGCCACCGGCGCTAGCCTCGTGGCGCAAGTCGCGCCAGCGATCCTCAAACCGCCCCTGTCGCGCGAAGCCTCAATGGGCTTTGAACGCTCGAAACTGGAGGTGGTGCAGGCCATCGCCAAAGGGGAGTTTGAGAAAGCCATGCGGTTGGCCGAAGCGCTGCTGAAGCAATCCCCCGACGATTTGGAATTGCGCCAGAGCATGGCCCAAGCCTACCGGCGGGCGGGAAAGCTGGACCAGGCGGAGAAGACGACGCAATGGCTGCTGGATATGCGCCCGGAGTTTGCGGGCGGGCTGTGGGAAGCGGCCTTGCTGCGCGAGGAGTTTAAAGATCTCTCGGGCGCAGTAGATTTGCTCAACGAGGTCTACCACCGCACCCCGGCCTCTAAGACCGCCAGCAAGATCGCTATTCTGAGGGATTTGGTGCGGATCTTCGATAAACAAGACAACAAGAAGGATGCCGCGATGCTGCGGAAGGAAATTCTTCGCCTCGAGGAAAGGGAAAAAAATGAAAACGCTGCTACTGAGCCTATTTAGCCTGCAATTGTTCGCTCACGACCTCTACCTCTTGCCCCAGAAGTTCCGGGCGACGCCGGGAGAGAAGATTCTGCTGAGTGCGCACACGGGAGACGGCTTCCCGCTTTCGGAGCACGCGATCGATCCCGCGCGGTTGACCTCGTACCCGGCGCTGCCCGAGGGATCCTGGAGGATGCTCGGCAGCGCGACGCACGCGACGGTTCCAGCGCCGGAAAAGAGCGGTTTCTTTGCCATTTCGAGCAAGGCGCGGTTTCTTGAGATGGAGCCGCACAAGTTCGAGGCTTACCTCAAAGAGGAAGGATTAAACATCCCGCTGGCTCTACGCCAAGACAAGGGCGAAAGCCAGGCGAAAAGCCGCGAAATGTACTCGAAGTACGCCAAAACTTACGTGGTGGGCGGGAACCCGAGCGACGCCTTCGAAAAACCCCTTGGCCTCAAGATCGAATTCGTTCCGCTGGCGGACCCCGCAGCGCTGAAGCCGGGCGCCACGCTGCCGGTGATGCTTCTCTTTGACGGGAAGCCGCTGGCCGGAGTGCAGGTGGAGGCGGCGGTAAGCCAAAATCCGAAGGCCAAGAGCGCCCATAAGGTTGTGGGCCGGACGGACGCACAAGGGCGAATCGACGTGCGGTTGACCGAGGCGGGCAAGGTACGCTTGCACTGCGTGCAGATGGAACGAGTTAGCGCGCCGACCCATGAGTGGGAGAGCTTCTGGGCGAGCCTCACATTTGAAGTAACCGCGACGGGGACTCCGTCATCCGAAGTAGTATCGAGCCAATAACGTTTCTGGTGGCGGCGGCCATTTACCTTGCGCCGCCTAGCCACAGCATTGCAAGACCGGGCCCGGTCAGCCTCCCGCTGGCTGGGCCGCGTTTCGTGCACACCCGCTGGAAAGGGGCGGGCACGGAGGGCTTATGGGCGCCGCCGCAATTGCAACTGCCACAGACCGGGGCCTATTGGGTGAGCGCGGGAGCGCCGGCCCGCGTGAAGCGTTATTCCCCCAAGGAGTTCCACGAGCTTGCCGAAGCCTCCGGCCTCGATCTGATTGCCAATTACCGAAGCAAGTACAAAATGGGCGCGCAGCCGGTGCGGTTGCTGGAGAACGAATACGCGAAAACTTTGTTGCGGGTGGGCCCGAGTAAGCCCGACGCAACCGGCGTGCTATTGAACCTGCCTGCGGAGTTCGTCCTGCGCTATCCGACTTTACTGCAACTGAACTTTCGCGGCCAGCCGATTGCGGGCATTCCGGTCTTCGTCAACGGCAAGCGTATCGGTCTAACGAATGGCGCAGGGCAAATACCGCTGGGGGAAGCCTCGGGTCCGTTGCGCGTACAGGCGAGCGTAGTGCGGGCCTATCCAGACCACACGACGGCCGACTGGGAAGTTTTTACCGCTACGCTGACGCTGCCACCGCTGGAGCAACGCTAGTCCATGCGGGTGCTGCTGGCGACCGTGGGCAGTTTTGGAGACCTGCACCCGTACATCGCCATTGCCTTAGCGCTCCGCGCGCGCGGCGCAGAACCGACCATTGCGTCCAGCCGCGCCTACCGGGCCAAAGTGGAGAGCGAAGGGCTGCGATTTGTCGAGATTCCACCCGCCATGGAGGGCTTCGAGAACAACCACGAGCTACGCCGTCGGGCCATGCATCCGATGGACGGCTCCCGCTTTGTGGTTGAGGAAATCTTCGCGCCGCCGGTGGAGGAAGCCTACCGAATTTTACAGGAGGAAGCTCGCGCGGCCGATGTGGTGCTCGGGTCGACCTTCGCGTTCGGCGCGCCTTTGGCCGCGCGCAAGGTGGGCAAACCGTACTTCACGTCGTACCTGCAACCCGCCGCGCTGTTTTCCGTACACGATCCGCCGCTGGTGGACGCCATGCCGATCATGCCCTGGCTCAGGCGCTTTGGCGTGGGGCCGGTCCGCATCTTGAAGAATTTCGCCGCCAAAACTTACCGCCACATGCTGCGTAAGGTTTACGAGCTGGCCGCGCGGGAGGGCATCGAGGAATCGACGATCCCTGAGTTGTTTGGCGGGGCCTCGGCCGATGGAAACCTGATTCTGTTTTCGAAGCACTTCATGGCGCCCGCCCCCGATTTCCCCGCGCCCTTCACGCAATGCGGGTTTCCGATTTACGACAAGAAAGACGGCTCAGACGGCGCACTGTCGCCTAAGCTTGCGTCGTTTCTTGGCGGCGGCGATCCTCCGGTGGTGTTCACGCTGGGCACCTCGGCCGTGCTGGATCCGGGCCGATTTTACGAGAGCGCCATCGCGGCTAGCGAGGCCGAAGGGCTGCGGGCCGTCCTACTGGTGTCGCATTTGCATATGGATCGCCTGGCCGCGCGGAATTCCGACCGGGTGCTTTGTGTGGAGTATGCGCCGCACTCGCTGTTGATGCCGCGCGCCTTGGCCAACGTGCACCAGGGCGGCATCGGCACCACGGCGCAGGCATTACGAGCGGGGCGGCCGATGATTGTCGTGCCGTTCTCGCACGATCAGCCGGACAACGCGCGGCGCTGCCGCGAGCTAGGCGTGGCCGCGGTGCTATCCCGGTCGAGACTAGGCGAGTCCACACTACGAACGGCGTTAAGGGAGATCCGGCGCGAGAGCTACCTTTCGCGGGCCGAGGGGATCAGCGATCTGCTTCATGTCGAAGACGGCGCGGGCGCCGCGGCCGAGGCGTTGTTAAAACGGTAGATCACGCCGGTCAAGCACGCCGGTAGAGTGCCCCAATCCAGGCATCCCCGCGGACGATTTGCGTGAGCTTGTCCCAACCGGCGCCGAGGGTGGCATCGATTCTCTCTACCTGCCATTCGTAATAGCCGCTCAGGATGAGTTCCCCGCCCGGCGCAAGCAGGCGCCGATACTCTTCGGCCACGTCCAGGTGCGCGTAGCCGGGAATATTCGATA
Organism: uncultured Bryobacter sp.; assembly: GCA_964387685.1. Lineage (GTDB taxonomy): Bacteria > Acidobacteriota > Terriglobia > Bryobacterales > Bryobacteraceae > Bryobacter. Next base: position 194,275 of record CAYLXK010000002.1, on the reverse strand, counting down.
GCAACAGATCAAAGGCGCCGGATCGGGCGGCAAAGGGTGGACCTTGAAAACAGGCGATGCCGCGCTGGCGGGCCATGGCCGCAGCATCGGCTTCGAGGTCGCAGGCCACTACAGACTGGGCCCCCAAAGCGAGCGCGGCCTCGCTGAGAATTCCGGTGCCGGTCCCCAGATCAAAGACGCGTGCGCCCCGGCAACGGCTGCGCTCGAGCATTTCCAGGCTGGCGCAGGTGGTGGCGTGATCGCCCCCGCCGAAGACCAAGCCGGTTTTCATCTCGAGAACGAGGCGTTCCTCGGGGGCAGGGGTGGGGTCCCAGGCGGGCCGTAGCCACCAGAGATTACCGACCGGTTTCGCGGTCCAGGTGCGTTGGTAGGCAAGATCGATTTCCCAGACCGCCCGGGCAAGTTGGCCTCCAGAGGCTCTGGCAAACGAGCGCGCAACGGTGTGGCTTGTAAAGTAAACGACGCTGCCGCCGTCCTTTTCTTCGGCGCCTTCGAGCGGCCAATCGCCGAAATCCGCAAAATCTTCCAGCGGCTTGGCTAGCCTCACCATCCACATAGGGGGGAAGACCTAATTCGCCTGTAACATTCAGGCGAGAAAATGACAGATGGTATCCACAAGTTGAAAAAGAGTGTTGTCATCGTCGGAGCGGGCATAAGCGGCCTTATGGCGGCGCAGAGTCTGCGCCGGGAAGGCGTCGGAGTCACGGTCCTGGATAAAGGTAGCCGGGCCGGCGGGCGCTTGGCCACCCGCCCTTTTGAAGGCGCCCTCTTTGATTATGGCGCGCAATTCTTCACCGTGCGGCATGAACGGTTCGCCGCCTTCCAGCGGGCCTGGGAAACCAAGGGCTTGGTGCGTGAATGGGGCCGGGGCTTTAACGGGGCCACGGATGGGCATCCTCGCTTTATTGGCCAGACGGGAATGAATTCCATTGCCGCCCATTTGGCGCAGGGATTGGAACTTCGTACAGGCGTCAAAGTGAGCCGCATCTTCGCTTCCGGGTCGCACTGGACGCTCGAAACCGATTTCGACGAAGTGCTGCTGGCCGACGCGCTGATCGTTACCTGTCCGCCGCCACAGGTCTTAACGCTGCTCGATTTTGCGTTAGCGGCCCCGGAGAGAGCGGCCCTCGAGCGCATTGAATACGAACGCTGCCTGGCGCTGATGGCGATCCTGGACGAGCCGGCCGAGTTGCCCGAACCTGGCGCCAAGCAGATCGAGAATGGCGAACCGGTGTCCTGGGTGGCCGATAACCGCCGCAAGGGCATTAGTGCATTTTCCAATTCCGTGACCATCCACGCCGGGCCGAAGTTTAGCATTGAGCATTGGGACCGCGACGCGGATTCGGTTGCAAGAACGATGCTGAACGGCTACCACGCCAGCGCTTGGAAATTGCATCGCTGGAAGTACTCCCGGCCTTGCACTCTGCACGAAGAGCGCGCCCTTTCGATTACCGCGCCCGCGCCACTGGTGCTGGCCGGGGACGCCTTTGGGGAACCGCGCGTGGAAGGCGCGGCCTTAAGCGGCCTGGCGGCGGCGGACTTGCTACTGAACTTGCTCTAGTTTGCGGACCCGTGGACAATGCGTCCACCGAGGAAGGTGAGCTTGGGCTTCGCCGTGAGGATTTCCTTGGGGTCCACCTTCATGATGTCCTTATCCAAGAGCACGAAATCGGCCCATTTGCCGGGCGTAATCGAACCCTTTGATTTTTCCTCAAACGCGGCATAGGCGGGAGTGAGCGTGAAGCTTTCCAGCGCCTGGGCGCGGCTGAGCTTCTGATCGGGCATCCAACCACCCGCCGGAAAACCCGTGTGGTCCTGGCGAGTGACCGAAGCGTAGAAGCCCCAGAGCGGATTGGGATCTTCGACGGGGAAGTCGCTGCCGTTGGCGAGCGGAATCCCCATCTTGAGAAAGCGTTGCCAGGCATAAGCGCCGGCTACCCGGTCGGGCCCTAGCCGCTTCTCGGCCCAGCGCATGTCGCTGGTGGCGTGGGTTGCCTGAACGCTGGCGATGACGCTGTTGTCGGCGAAAAGCTGAAAGTCCGGCAAGGAAACCACTTGCGCGTGCTCGATGCGGAAGCGGCGGTCGTTTTTGCCTTTCAGGGCCTTGGAATACTCGTCGAGGACGATGCGGTTAGCCCGGTCCCCGATGGCGTGGGTATTGACCTGGAAGCCTTTGGCGGCGACTTCCTGAATCTGATCGACGAGCGTTTGTTGCACGGTGACCAGCAGGCCCGTGGTGGATTTATCGTCCGTATAGGGTTGCCACAAAGCGGCGCCGCGCGAGCCCAGCGCGCCGTCGGCGTAGAGCTTCACACTTCGCACCGTTAACTGGTCGCCGATCTCGGGGCCGGACTTCGTGTATTCCTGCCAAAGCTCGCCCGTGCCGCCGATCATGGCATAAACGCGGACAGGCAGCTTTCCTTCCCGGATCAGTTCGCGGTAGGCGTTCCGTTCTTGAAGACCAACGCCCGCGTCGTGCACGCTGGTCAAGCCGAGCCGCGCGCAGGCGGCGGCGGCCAGTTCCAGGCGGCGCTTTACCTGGACATTGGTCAGGCCGGGGATCTTGCGCGTTACCAGGCCTTGAGCGCGGTCGATCAACACGCCCGTGGGATTGCCGTCTTTGTCACGGATAATCTGCCCGCCCGGAGGGTCTGGCGTATCTTTGGTGAGCCCGGCGACTTCCATGGCTTTGCGATTCGCCCAGCCGGCATGGCCGTCTACGCGGGTGAGATAGACCGGACGATCGTTAACGGCCTTGGAGAGGTCGTCGGCGTTGGGAAAGACTCCGCCCCAGTTGGTTTGATCCCAATTGCGGCCGCGGACCCACTCGCCAGCGGGCAACTTGTCCGCAGCTTGTTTGACGATTGCGGCAACCTCGGCGGGGGTTTTGACGAAGCGCAGGTCGAAGGTCTCCAGCAGGTCGCCCAAGCCGCGCATGTGGACGTGGGCGTCGATCAGGCCGGGGATCACCGTGCCGCCCTGCGCGTCGATGCGCCGGGTGGAAGGGCCGATGTGCTTCTTCACGTCGTCGCCCACGGCAAGAAACTTAGCGTCCTTAACGGCGAGACTCTTGGCCGCCGGCCGCGTCTTATCCGCTGTATAGACGACCGCGTTTTCGACTACCAAATCCGCCACCTGGGCCTCTAAGACAGCCGCAGCCGCAAGGACTAAAATAGGAAGCATGGAAGAGAGTATGGCACAGCCGCTAGCACAGCCAATGGCACATCCCGCCCCAATCGCCGTTGAAGCGCCGGGCTGGAAAACTGCGCTGGGCTGGACTTCGGCAATCCTGGTGGCTGCCCTGTTCTTGCTGGCCGGCATTTGGAAAATGACGGATCCCATCGAAGCGGGTGCGCGCTTGGCCCAGGCGCGAGTGCCCGGTTTTCTGAGCGAATACGCAGCCGTAGGATTCGGCGTGGCCGAAACGTTTTCGGCGATTTTGTTGTTGATCCCGCGCTTCCGGCGCCTCGGAGCGTGGCTCACGGGCCTAATGCTGGTCGCTTTCATGGTGTGGGTCGGCTACTTTTACAACGAGCTGGTGGGCAAGGAATGCAGTTGCTTCCCTTGGATCAAGCGCGCCGTGGGGCCGGGCTTCTTTATCGGCGATGCGGTGATGCTGGCCCTGGCCGTGGGCGCGGGCTGGTGGGCCACCCATCCCTTAAGCTTCGAATGGAAGCGGCCGGCGATGCTGCTGGCCGCCTTGGGTGTGTTCGGCATCGGCAGCTATAGCTATGCGCTCAGCCGGACTACCGGCGCGATGGCCCCGGAGAGCGTGCAACTTGTGGACGGCAGCGCGCACAATCTACGCGAGGGACGGCAGGCGATCTACTTCTTCGACCCCCAGTGCATGCACTGCTTTGAAGCGGCGAAGCAGATGTCGAGCCTGAACTTCGGCGAAACGCAAGTGCTGGCCGTGCCCACGGAAGTGCAACAGTTTGCGGGACAGTTCTTAAAAGATACGGGCTTCCAGGCCCAGGTAACGAACGAAGCCGCCCGGTTGAAGGCTGTTTTTCCCTTTGGCGACCCGCCCTTTTTGGTGCTGATCGAAAATGGCCGCCAGAAGGCCGCGATCAACAAATTCGATGCGCCCATGCCGTCCAGCCAACTGATCGAGATGGGCTATGCGGTGAGGCGGTAGGCGGCTAAGTCCGAAGCGGAAAGCTCAATTCGGCCCGAAGTTCTGCGGACGGGTTAGCCCGGTCGACAACGCCAGTTGCGTGAGGCCGGCCACATTGTTCAGGTTCAGCTTCTTCATCATCGCCTTGCGATAGCTGCGGATGGTTTGGACGCTCAGGTCGAGCAGCACGGCGATTTCCTTGGAGGTCTTGCCCTCGGCCACCAGGCGCAGGACCTGGATCTCCCGCGGGGAAAGTTCCGACAAGGGGGCGGCGGTGGTAGAAGAGTCGATGGTGCCGTTCTGGATGCGCTGAAAGAGCTTGTCGCTCACGCGGGGGCTGAGGTAGCTACCCCCTTGGGAAACCGTGCGGATGGCGTAAATCAGGTCGTCGTCGGAGGCGCGCTTGAGCACGAAGCCCTTGGCCCCCGCCTTGACGGCGCTGACGACGGAATGCTCGTCGTCGTACATGGAGAGCACCAGCACCTTGGTATCGGGATGGTGCCGCAGCATTTCCGCCGTCGCCTCAATGCCGTTCAGACCCGGAATTTCAATGTCGATCAGAACCACGTCCGGACGGTGGCGCTTCATCAACTGGACGGCTTCCAGTCCACTTTCGGCTTCGGCCAACACCAGAAAATCCCCGCTCTTCAAGATCGCCTTGATCCCGTCGCGCATGATTTTGTGGTCGTCGACGATGATCACTTTAATCGGCATCGTGAATGCTGATTGTAATCCCTTCGGCCTCGGCCCGTAACTGGAGACCTCCCTCGCGCGCGAATTCCTCGATGAGCGCGGTGAGCGGGAAGGCGGGCGCGGCTACCAGGCGATCCGCCCGAACGGCCACTCGCCGTGGCCCCCCGCATTCAATCACCCGGAAAGCGGCCAGCGCCGCCGCAGGGGGCCATGGCGGATAGCGGTCGCCGCTGAGTTGCAGTTGGCCGTCGGAACGCGCCAGTTGGGAAAGGCCCGCCGCCAAGCCGCGCTTGGCCACAGCTGCGGCGCCCAGCGAGGATTGCGCGGCGCGGAATCGTTCCAGCAAATCGTCGAGTTGCGCCATCAGTTCCCGCGCTTCCCGCCGCGCTTCGCCTTCCAGCTCCAAGGCGGACAAACGCAGGGCGATGGCCGTCAAGACCTGCCCCGCGTCGTCGTGCAGGAGTTTGGCAAAGCGCGCGGTGAGCTCTTCGTGCTTTCGCCAGAGCTCGGCGAAGGCGCTCACTAGCGCTTGCGCGCCATAACCCGGCGCACGGCCGCCACGATATCTTTGGACATCAATCCGTACTTTTCCAGCAGCCCTTCGGGCGTGCCGGATTCAGCATAAGTATCGACTCCCACAAATTCCATGGGGCAGGGCGTGGTTTCGGCGGCCACTTGGGCGACGCGGGTGCCGATGCCGGTATCGCGCAGATGTTCTTCGGCCACCACGATCGCACCGCACTCTTGCGCGGCCTTCTCGATCGCCGCGCGGTCGATAGGTTTAACGGAGTAAAGGTCGATCACCCGCACGCCGATGCCGTCCGAGTCGAGTTGTTCGGCGGCGCGGATCGCCTCGCCCACCAGTAGGCCGTTGGCCAGCACCGCCACGTCGGTGCCCTCAAGGAGCGTGTGGCTGCCGCCGATCCGAAAGCCCGGATCGGTTGTGTAAATGATTGGCGCCTTGGCGCGGCCCGCGCGCACAAAGGCCGGGCCGACATGTTCGGTGACCAGATGGATGGTGCGCGTCATGGAAAGCTCGTCGGCCGGCGCCATGACGACAAAGCCCGGCAGATTACAAACCAGGCTTAAGTCTTCGATGGACATCTGCGTGGGGCCGTCTTCGCCGATAGAGATGCCGCTATGGGTGCCCACCACCTTCAAGTTCACGTTGGGATAGGCGGCGGTAACGCGCATCTGTTCGAAGCCCTTGTTTACGACGAAGGCCGAAAAACTCGAAACGAAGGCAATCTTGCCGGCGCTGGAAAGGCCGGAACCGATGGCCACCATGTTGGCTTCGGCGATGCCGCACTCAAAGAAGCGCTCCGGGAACTCCTTGGCAAACCAATGCGTATAGGTGGACTTGGATAAGTCCGCGTCGCAGACCACGACGTTCGGGTTAGCCTTAGCCACTTCCACCAGCGCCTTGCCGAAGGCTTCCCGCGTGGCGGGGCCCAATTTCAGTTCGTATTTCGTGGTGACGGGCATATTAGGCAAGCTCCTTCAGGGCCAGGGTCAATTCGTCGGCCGACGGGGCCGAGCCGTGGAATTTCGGATTGTTCTCCATGAACGAAACGCCCTTGCCCTTGATCGTATGCGCGATCAGAACGGTGGGCATTCCTTTGGTCGCCTCGGCTTCGTGGAAGGCCTTCTGCACGGCTTCGATGTCGTGGCCGTCGAGTTCAATCACGTGCCAGCCGAAGCTGCGCCACTTGTCGGCCAAGGGCTCGAGCGGCATAATGTCCTTCACCCAGCCGTCGAGCTGTATCTTGTTGTAATCGACAATGCAAACCAGGTTGTCCACCTTATGAAAGGCCGCAAACATTGCGCCTTCCCACACCTGGCCCTCCTGGATCTCGCCGTCGCCCAGAATCACGTAAGTCCGCGAGGGGCTCGCGTTCAGGCGCGCCGCCAAGGCCATACCCAAACCGAGACTCAAGCCTTGACCCAAAGACCCGGTCGAGCCTTCGAGGGCGGGAATAAAGCGCACGTCCGGGTGGCCCTGGTAAATCGAACCCATACGACGCAAATTCTTGAGTTCGTCCAGCGGGGTGTAGCCGCACTCTGCCATCACGGCGTACAGGACCGGGCAGGCGTGGCCCTTCCCTAAGAGGAAGCGGTCGCGGTCGGCCCATTTCGGATTGGCCGGATCGTGCTTCATGATGTCGAAAAAGAGTGTGACGGTGAGTTCCGTCGCCGAGAGGCTGCCGCCCGGGTGGCCGCTCTTGGCCGCGGTAATCATCTCGACAATGTGCCGGCGCACGCGTTTCGAGATCGCCGCTAGCTCAGCGGGATTGCTGGTTTTGGTCATAGTCGGTTTTAGTTTAGTGTAGCGTCGAACTCCGCCGTTGTATTCCCGGGCGCACCCGAATAAGAACACCGCGCCAGCACGGCAAGGAGTTCTTCACGGGCAAGCGGTTTCGCGAGGAAGCCATCCATACCCGCTTGGCGGCAGCGCTCGCGTTCTTCGTCCAAAACGCCGGCCGTTAGCGCATAGATCGTGCGGCGGCGGCCGTCGCTCTGTTGGCGCTCCAGGGCCCGGATTTCCGCGGTGGCCCTCAAACCGTCCATGACGGGCATGTGCACGTCCATCAGGACGAGATCGAAATTTTCCGCCCGCATCGCCTCGACGGCCAAGGCGCCGTCGGCGGCATGGCGCACTTCATGGCCGGCGCTTTCCAGCATGCGTGCCGCCACCAACCGATTGACGCGGTTGTCCTCGGCCAAGAGAATGCGTAGGCGCTTTCCGGTGCCGGCCACCCCCTTGGCCACCCCCGCCGCCACTCTCTTTGCCGCCGTCTGCGCCGACTCTACGGGCGCCGCCTCGGTCCCCGCCCACTCCTCGGTTCTAAGCGGCACGGTAAAAACGAAGGAGCTGCCCAGCCCCCGCTCGCTGGCCACCTCAATCCTGCCTCCCATCAATTCCACCAGGCGCCGCGAAATGGCCAGGCCTAGGCCCGTCCCGCCGTAGCGGCGCGTGGTCGAGCCATCGGCCTGACGAAAGGCTTCGAAGATCACGGCCAGCTTGCCGTCGGGAATGCCGATGCCGGTGTCGGCCACTTCAAAGCGATACCAGCCGGCGCTCGGGCCCGGATCTTGAGTTGGACGCGCGGATTTAGCCGCAGGGACCAGTTGGACGCGCAAAGCCACATGGCCAGATTCGGTAAATTTCACCGCGTTGCCAACCAGATTCAGCAAAACTTGCTCCAGCCGCCGGCGGTCTCCCACCACGGCTCCCCGCACATTCTCCGCAATTTCCGTGCGGATCTCCAGCCCCTTTTGCCGCGCGTTGCCTTCGAGCAAGCCCGTTACCTGGCGCACCACCGCGTCGATGGAAAAGGCGTGGCTCTCCAGTTCCATCTTCCCGCTTTCGACCTTGGACAGGTCCAGGATCTCGTTCAAAAGCGAGAGCAGGCTTTTCGCCGAGCCCTTGGCCAAATCGAGATATTCCTGCTGCTCGCCGTCAAGGCGGGTGCCCTCTACGAGTTGGAGCATGCCGAGCACGCCGTTCATCGGGGTGCGGATCTCGTGGCTCATATTGGCCAGGAACTCGCTCTTTAACCGGTTGGCCTGCCGCGCCTCGGCTAGCAGTTCGGCGATTTCCGCCGTCCTTTTCTCGACGGCCTCGGCGAGCCTTTGCTTTTCGGCGTGCAGCGCGCGCGTCCGGCTGCGCCACAGCGCTGCAACCAGTGCCGCGATGGCCAAACCGATCAGCCCTCGGCCCCACCAACTCCACCAAAAAGAGGCGTGCACTCGTACCGGAACCCGTAGTGGGCGCGGAGACCACGGAAATCGATCCACCTTGACTCGGGCCTCGATCTCATCATCCCCGGGGCGCAGTTGCGAAAAGGAAATCGAGTTCGCCCGGCTGGTGGTCCAGTTGTTGCCCTGGTTCCGGATGCGGAACTGGTATTGCAAACGGGATTCGTAGCGGAAAGTCAGAGGGCTGACATAGATTTCGAGATCGTTCGGCATGCCGGGCACGGCCAAAGGTTTCCCGGGACTCTCCAGAACGGCCTCGGCCGACCGGCCGTTGACATTGATCGACACGAGCCGCAACTCAGGGTCCGGCACCCCGAGCGGCCGCCGCAAACGGACCCGCGATAGACCTCGCGAGGTACCAATCCACACCGCACCGTCCCCCTGGTCCAGATTGTCCGCAAAGAATGCGTTTGAATTGCAATCGTTCCAGATCAAACCATCCAGGTCGCTAAAGCGCGTCACAGACTTGCCGTCCGCGCTGTATACGTAGACCCCACGGTCGGTGCCGACCCAGTGATTGGCAGCCTGATCGAGGCCGTTAAAAAGCTGATTGAACGAGGCCGGCGACTCTGTCTCCCGCAAGTGCATCCATTTGGGTGCGGCCGGGAGGGCCCCCTTAGCGTGGCGGAGATCAAGCCGCGAACCCGGCAGACTTTCCAGATATCCGATCCACACCTGGTCTTCCTTGATTTCCCGTGCATACCAGGTGGAATTGCTCTTCAGGCCGTCGGCAGTCGTCCAGCGTTTCCACGGACCCTCGCCTCGGCCCAGACTGGTGAGAATACCGTGGCTGCCGGCCGCCCAAATCCGCCCGCGCCGATCCTCGGAAAGCGAAAAAATCGATTCCCGCTCGGACGGCTCGCCCGCCGGCATGCGCTCCCACTGCAGCGGCCGCTCCAGACTGGCGCGGAACAAGCCGTCGTCAGTCCCAAACCAGAGGCGCCGTTGGGAATCCAGAAATACATAGTAAAAGCGCTCGATCGGCCAAGCCGCCGGTTTTCCTAGCAGACGTGCGCGGCGCCGGACGGGATCGATCTCCAACAACCCCCTGGCAATCGACATGGCCAGCAGCCGCCCGTCCGGAGTCAGCATCAGGTTATGGATTCGGCCGCAATCGGGCCCGGCCGGCCCATCGAGGCTCCGCCAGCGTCGAGCCTCCTCGTCAAACCAATTCACTCCCGCGTCTCCCGCGGCCCACAATACCCCACGACGGTCCCGTAGAATGGACCAGACGGAGTTGGAGTTCAACCCTTCCTTAGTGGTGTATCCTTCCCATTCCTCATAGCCGAGCCAGCGCGCGGCGCCATTACCCGCGAAGCCGATCCAGAGGCTATCCTCGTGGTCGCGCAGCACGGCGGAGACGGTATCGCCCGGCAAACCCTGAGCCGCCCCCACCGTCCGCCAACGCTTTTCCCCGTTCTGCCAGATGGAAAGTCCCGCCCGGGAGGGAGCAAAAAATTCGCCGGCGCGCCCCGCAAAGAGCGAAGCCGTTTCTCCAGGCGTTGTGGCCAAGGGCGCAGGCATTTCCTCAAAACGTTCCATCCGGTCCCGCCAACAAAAAACGCGAGTGCGGGAACGGACCAACAAGCTTCCCTCAGGATCGATCGCCACACCCTCGTATTGATCCGCAGGCAGGCCGGCAAGGACGCCGAGTTCTTCCACCTCACCCGTCGGCAGAGCTCGGCATAGCACTCCCCCGCAACCAAACCAGGCCCGCGATCTCGCGTCGACGGCGATCTGGGCCACCGGTCTTCGGCCGCCCCCTGGGATCGGCAGGCCGGAGTAAGCATAAGAATGCCGAGCCCCTACCCGCTGGCCACGAAAAATTCCTCGCGAGGTCCCCATGTAAACATCCCCGTTAGGAGCTACCGCAAGGCCTAAGCCAAGTTCTCCGGTCGATTCCAAAAATACCCGTTGTGCTTCAAAGCGCCCACCGGGAGTGGCCTTTGCCAAACCGACGCTGGTGTTTACCCAAAGGCTTCCATCCCCACCCTCGGCGAGCCCTACTATCGACGCGGCGGGAAGCCCGTCTTCTCGGCCGTACGGCTGAAACGAGACACCGTCGAAGCGATAGAGCCCGTTCTGAGTGCCAATCCAAAGAAAGCGATCACGCGTCTGAACGACCGAAGTCACGACCAAGTTCCCGAGTCCGTGTTCTTGGCGGTATTCTCGAAAACGATAAGTCTGACCCCACCCAAGGGAGATCCCGACCGCGAACAGCGTGAGAATGTGCGCAAACCGGCCCATAGGTTCTAGAGGATATGGTACTGCCCTCTATGTTATCGACCTAGGACCGATTCGTCACACGCTATTTTTGGCGAATTAGGCTTGCCGCTCCGATTCCGGATTGGTGCTTTTCCAGGCGCGCCCGCAACTCCATACGGGCCCGCAGGAGTCTGCTTTTCGCGGCGGCAATGCTAATTCCCAGTTGGTTAGCCACGGCGGGCATCGGCATCTGTTTCACGTCCCGCAGGACGAACACATTGCGCAGAAGCGGCGGAATACGGCCAATCTCGTGCTCCAGGACCTCGCTGACTTCGCGTTGGCCCAGCTGCTCTTCCGGCGTCGGCGTCTCGTCTTTTAGCTCGAGGGTCACTACTTCATCACCCAATTGGGTATCGTCCATGTAAAACATCTTGGCCCGCTTAGCCTGCCGGAGCCGCATCAGACACTGGTTCACCACGATTCGGGTCAGCCAGGTTGAGAACTTTGCTTCCCGATTGAACTGCTTTAAGTGCTCAAAGCTCTTCCAGCAAGCGTTCTGGACCTCGTCTTCGGCATCGGACTTGTCGCGCAAAATCGATAAGGCCAATTTGAGGCACGAGTTATAGTGTCGTTCAACCAATTCGGCAAAGGCAGTTTGGTCGCCGCGTTGCGCACGATCCACCAATTCTTCATCGGTGATCCCTACAAATCCCTGTCTTCGATTTTGAACCATGCTAAAATCTCCTAGCATCTCACTAAATGAAACCATGAATGAAATCCCGTCGAGTCTCAATTTGAGTATGAACGATGCTGAATCTAGTTTTAGCACAGTTCAAGAGGACATCACGTCCCCAACTGAGAATAAAAATAATTTTAGAGGGAGTGAAACATCTGACGCTACGATCCGGCGCGTTCTCTCCTCTTATGACATCGGCGCAAAGCTTCGGCAGTTGCGATTGAAAAAGAAAATCGCCCTCGTGGATTTAGGGAAGCATACTGGACTCTCGGCCTCGATGATCTCCCAACTGGAAAACGGAAAGCTCGTGCCAACGCTACCGACACTGGCGCGGATCGCTATGGTTTTCGACGTAGGCCTAGACTACTTTTTCTCGGACAAAAAGCGCCGGCGTCTCTTTTCGATTGTGCGCGCCAACGAGCGCATGCGCTTTCCGGAGCGCAGCGATTCGCCCACCCCCGGCTACTACTTTGAGTGTCTGGCGTTTTCGGCTCAGGACAAAAGCTTGCAAGCCTATCTCGCCGAGTTCCGCGAGCTATCCGAAGACGAGGTGAGCGAACACGTCCATGAAGGCGCGGAGTTTTTTCACGTCCTCGAGGGCCGCATTGCCATCCGTTATCAGGACGAAGATCATCTGCTTGAACCCGGCGATAGCGTGTACTTCGATTCCTCCACGCCCCATAGTTACCGTGGTTTAGCGCCGCAGCAGATTTCAAAAGCGATCGTCATCACCACCCCGCCCCGCCTGTAAAATTTGCGCATAATGGTTCTCATGCCCGATGGCGGAACTGGCGAAGTCACTCTCCTGCTTCGGCAATGGACCGAAGGCAAGCCCGACGCGCTCGATACTCTTGCACCCGTGGTCTACCAGCATCTACGCCGCATCGCCGAGGGCTACTTGCGCCGCGAACGCTCGGGCCACACTTTGCAGGCCACCGGCCTGGTCAACGAAGTGTTTCTGCGGCTGCTGGAAGAAAAGCGTGCCGATTGGCGGGACCGAGGGCACTTCTATTCCTTCGCGGCCCGCATGATGCGCCGAATCCTTATCGACCACGCCCGCAGCTTCCGGGCCGACAAGCGGGGCGGAGACACCATTCGCATTCCTCTGGCCGCGGAGTTGGCCTGGATTGACGTGCAAAGCCCGGAATTCCTGGATCTGGATTTCGCCCTGGACGAATTGGGGCGCCTGGACTCGAAGAAGGCGCGCGCGGTAGAACTGCGCTACTTTCTCGGCTGCACCGCCGAGGAAACCGCGGAATTGCTTGAAGTCTCTAAAGCGACCGTCGATCGGGATCTACGCTTTACCCGCAGTTGGTTGATCGACCGGCTGCAACCCCCCTCGCCTCCGCCCGCCGATTCGTCTACACTCTAGGCTTCCGTTGCATTCCATAGCCCGCCGGGTGTCTCCATGCTGTTTACCGAGAGTGTCTTTGCCGTCGATTTCTCCCTCGAGCCCAACGTTTTGTTGCGCCGGTGCTCCACGCACACGGAGCGCCTGGTGCCCACGGGGCCGAACTTCGGCGCCTGGCGTATGCCGCAGCAAGTTCCCTTCACGCCGCAGCTTTCCATCCCGATTGTCGAGCGTACGGCCCGCGCACCGCTGCCCGTCCGCCGTCCCTGGCCCAGCCATCGGCGCCGCAAGGAAGCGGCGGAGTTCCTTTTGGATTGCTGGCCCTCAGCCTGGCGTGAGCGCGTGCGGACTTTTGGCGATGCGCATTGGCCTCTCTTAGGCTTTCTGTTCCAGGGCGGAGAGGCGGCGCGCGAGCTATTGGACTCCAGCCCCGCTCTGGCCTACTTGACGGCCCTCGAAGCACCCCAGGAACTGCCGTCCGTGGTGATTCAAAAGCGAAAGCAGCTGGCGGCGCGCTTCGGCTTTCCCGCGTCGCAACATGCCGTGCGGGCCTTGTCCAAGATCCCGGCGCCGGAGCTTTCCGTCTCCCTACTCACCAAGCTTCGCGCCTCGCTTCAATCCCCAAGCGCCGACGTCTTGTTGAGCCACTTGCCGGCGATCAATTCTCCCGTTCTCGAGATTGCCACCTCGGAAACCTGGCGGAACCGCATTGCGGCGCCGGGCCTGCGCGAGATCGCGCTGCTACCCACGGGCACCCGTACCCTCGCCGACCGTCTGGAGGCCATCGCTCGTCAATCCCGCCGCGAAAACCTTCCTTTGCCCGAGGCGCGCACGCTCGCAGACTTGAACCGCGCGTACCTGCGTGCCTTTGCCGCTCCTGTAGAGGCCCCCTTGCCGCCCGTACCTAACGTGGCGCCACGCGCAACGCGTTGGACAGCGGCCTCGCCCTTTCCGGCGCCACCCATCGCCGCCAGCCAGGGCATAGAGGCCCTGGTCTCGCCCCAGGACCTGGCTCTGGAGGGCACACTCATGCGCCATTGCATCGGCTCCAATTCTTACTATGAGGAGGAAATTCGGGCGGGCCGTCTCTACGCCTACCGGATTTTTTCCCCGCAGCGGCTCACCTTCACGATTCGGCGCCAGGGAGGCACTTGGACGCTGCAGGAAGTGAACGGACATCGCAACTCGGCCGCGTCGGCCGAGTCCATGGAGATCTTGGAGGCCTGGCTGGGCGGGGGGCAAGCTCCGCCACTGGCAGCCAGGCGCGAGCGACCCCGCGGCGTCCGCCCGAATGCCGCGCAGCTTGAGTTTGATTTCGGCTGATAATGGCGGCATGCCGTCCGCTGTGCCGTTCTGGGCCACGCCCCTGCTGCTTGTGCTGAGCAATCTGTTTATGACTTATGCCTGGTATGGGCATCTGCGGAACCGTGAGACCGTCCTTTGGCTGGCGATCTTGAGCAGTTGGGGGATTGCATTCTTTGAATACTGCCTGATGGTACCGGCGAACCGCTGGGGCTATGGCCGCTATAGCGGCTATCAATTGAAGATTCTCCAGGAGGTCATCACCTTGATCGTGTTTATTGCCTTCGCGTGGTTGTACCTGGACGAGCCGCTCAAATGGAACTACGCCGTGAGTCTTCTGCTCATTTTTGCCGCCGTGGCCTTCGCTTTTGTGCCTTGAGCCCAGTAAAGCTTTCGGTGGCCTATTCACGGAGGCGGCGAAGGGCTTAAATCAGAGTATGGTCTGTCGATTCTTGCTTGCCACTCTTTCCTTCTCCCCACTGCTTGCGCAGTTCGCGGGACTCTCTCTGCCTCCCTCGGGCGGCAACCAGAAAGCTTCCGTCACTCAGTTCCTTGGGCCCGTTCAGGTTTCGATCGAGTACTCGAGCCCCGCCGTGCATGGGCCCGCCTCCCCGGCCGGGGGCCCAAGTGTGGACCGGCGCGGCAAGATCTGGGGTGGCCTGGTTCCCTATGGCCTAACGGACCAGGGCTTCGGCACCAGCAAGAAAGCACCCTGGCGCGCGGGCGCCAACGAGAATACCGTCTTTAGCGTGTCCCATCCCGTGCTGATCGAAGGCCAGCCGCTCGCCGCCGGCCGCTATGGACTTCATTTCGTGGTTGAGCCTAACGAATGGACGCTGATCCTTTCCAAGGACGCGGGCGCCTGGGGCAGCTTCTTTTATAACGAGGCCAATGACGTCCTGCGCGCAAAGCTGAAGCCCGGCAAACATGAATACCGCGAGTATCTGACCTATGAATTCCCGGTCCGCAAAGAGACCGAGGCCCGCGCCGAACTGCAGTGGGAAGACCTCGCCGTCGGCTTCAAGATTCAGGTCGAGAAGCCGGAACAGATTTATCTCTCTCGAGTGCGGCAGGAACTGACTTCTTCGACGGGCTTTGACAACGACGCTTGGTTGAGCGCCGCGCGCTATTGTCTCCAAAACAACTTCAATCTGGAGGAGGCGCTAACGTGGGCCGACTACGCGATCAACGCACCCTTCGTGGGACGCAAGAATTTCAACACGCTCTCTGTCAAGGCCGGTCTGCTGACGCGCTTGCAGCGTGGCCCCGAAGCCCAAGTCTTAATGGCCGAAGCCATCGCGCTTCCCGGCACCCTCCCCACTGAGGTGCACCAATACGCCCGCACCCTCCAGGCGGCCGGCAAGGACAAAGAAGCCTTTGAACTTTTTCAGTTGAACGCGAAACGCTTCGGGGAGGCTTGGCCGACCCATGTGGGCCTGGCGCGCGGCTACATGGGCGTGGGCAACAAAGCCAAGGCGCTCGAACATGCCCGGAAGGCACTGGCCCAAGCCCCGGATGACGTGAATCGGAAGGGCCTGGAAGCGATGATTCAGAGTCTAGAGAAGTAGAGGTTTTATTGGGGTGCCCAACGGGACTTGAACCCGTGACATCCGGAATCACAATCCGGCGCTCTACCGACTGAGCTATGGGCACCATGCTCAGAGCTATTTCAGTTTAGCATCCAGGCCTGTACGCTTCCACATCGCGTCCACGCGCGCCTTCACACCCGGGTCCATCTCGATTACCGGCGGCCAAGGCCGTGTAAAGCCTTCGCCGGGCCACTTCTTGGTCCCGTCAATGCCCATTTTCGAACCGTAGTTCGGCAGGCGGCTGGCATGGTCGAGCGAATCGATGGGCCCCAGTACAAACTCCGTATCGCGCTGAGGATCGATGTTGTTAAAGACCTTCCAGGCGACCTCAGAGTAATTCTGCACATCCACCTCTTCATCCACCACCACAATCACCTTGGTGAACATCGCCTGTCCCAGGCCCCAGATTGCGTGCATCACCTTGCGGGCATGGCCGGGGTAACGCTTCTTGATGCTCACCAACATCAGGTTGTGGAACACGCCTTCGGCCGGCATGGCCATATCGCGTACCTCGGGAATTTGCATACGCAGCAAGGGCAAGAAAATCTTCTCGATAGACTTGCCCATCCAGTAGTCCTCCATCGGCGGCGGGCCCACGATGGTTGCCGTATAGACGGGCTTCTTGCGCCGCGTGATGGCGGTCAAGTGGAACACGGGGTAATCGTCTTCGAGCGAATAGAATCCCGTGTGGTCCCCAAAAGGCCCCTCGGTCTTCAGCTCACCCAATTCCACGTAGCCTTCGAGCACAATCTCGGCTTGGGCCGGAACCTCCAAATCCACGGTCTCACACTTCACCATTTCAACGGGCTTGGCGCGCAGGAAGCCCGCGATCATCATCTCGTCGAGTTCAGGCGGCAGGGGCAGGATGGCTGAGTAAATCGTGGCGGGGTCGGCGCCGATGGCTACGGCTACATCCATGCGCGTCTGTTTGCCTTCGGCCAGCAATTGACGGTAGTGATCGGCCCCCTGTTTGTGCAGTTGCCAGTGCATGCCGGTGGTCTTCGCGTCATAGACCTGCATGCGGTACATGCCGCAATTGCGTTTGCCAGTCTGTGGATTCTTCGAAAACACGAGCGGCAGCGTGATGTAGCGCCCGCCATCCTGCGGCCAGCAATGCAGAATAGGAAAATCGTCCAGGGAGAAATCGCTTTTCTGGATCACCTCTTTGACCGGACCCGTAGAGACCTCTTTGGGAAAGAAGCTGCCCATTTCAGCCAACTTCGGCAGCATCTTCAGTTTGTTCAAAATGCCCGAGGGCATCTTCATCTCGAGATACTCGGTGATCCGGCCGGCGATCTCTTCAAGAGAATCGACGCCCAGGGCGATCTCCATACGCCGGTCGCTGGCAAAGAGATTGATTGCCAGCGGCACACTGGATCCCTTTGGTTTCTCAAAGAGCAGCGCTGGTCCGCCGCGCTTCACGGAGCGGTCGGCGAATTCAGTGATCTCAAGGTAGGGGTCGACTTCAAAGGGAATCCGTTCGAGCTCGCCCGCCTTTTCCAGCGCGGCGAGAAACTCGGAGAGGTCTTGGAAAGGCATCTCTTTCTATTATGGAAGGGTGTCTAGAACTGCATTCATTTCTGGCGCCAGCCGCGGCATTGGCCTCGCCTGCGCCCAGGCTTTAGCCGCCGCCGGCCATCGTGTCGTAATGGCCGCCCGCAACATCGAAAAGCTCGAGGCGGCAGCCGCTGAGATCGGTCCCGCCGCCAGTTTCGTGGCGCTCGATCTGGCAAGCCCCGACAGCATCAAGGCGGCCTTTGCCGCCGCGGGCCCTATCGACATTCTTGTCAACAACGCCGGCATCACTAAGGACGGCCTCTCCATGCGAATGAAGCTCGAAGATTGGAATCTGGTGCTGCAGACGAATCTTACCGGCGCGTTCCTCTGCTGCCAAGCGGCGATGCCCGCCATGATGAAAGCGCGCTGGGGCCGCATCATCAATATTGCGAGTGTTGTGGGTGAGATGGGCAACGCGGGCCAAGCTAACTACGTAAGCTCGAAGGCCGGCCTGATCGGGCTGACGAAATCGCTGGCCCAGGAGTTGGCCTCCCGCAACATAACAGTCAACGCCGTCACGCCGGGCTTTGTCGCCACCGACATGACGGCAGTGCTCAGCGAGGAACAAAAGGACAAGATGCTGGGCTTGATTCCCCTCAAACGCTTTGGACAAGCCCAAGACATCGCCGAGGCCGTAAAATTCCTGGCCTCCGACGGCGCCTCCTACATTACCGGCAACGTGTTGCGCGTTAATGGCGGCATGTACATGTAGGCGAACTAGGCAGCGATGGGCATGCGGTCGGCGGACTCCTGGCAGGATACGCAGCGGGCCGCCCAAGGCAGCGCTTCCAGCCGCTTTAGTGCAATCTCGCCCCCGCAGTCGGTGCATTCGCCATATTCGCCCGTGTCCACCCGGCCCAGGGCCGCGAGAATCTCCCGCAACTGGCTGGTCGAACGATTAAAGCGATGCACCTCGATTTCGCGATCGGCCTGCGCCCGGACCGCTTCCACTTCCTCCGCCGAAACCTCGGCATGCAAACCGTCTCGCCGCCGCAGGTCGGCGCTCATATTCTCGAGCCGGGCCAGCAGTATCTTTTTGGCGTTCCTCATTTTCTTTCAACCTTTCTTATTCATGACCAGCATCAGAATGCCGCCGGCCAGGGCGAGCCCACCCGCGATAGGCGGGATGGGCACGGTCTCCCGTTTACTGGTCGTAATCTCTAGCGGACCTAGATCCACCGCCTTTTCCTTTCGGGTATAGGAGAAGCCGCCCCAGGCCAGCCCCACTATTCCCAAGACAACGAGCACAATTCCGATCAAGCGGTTCATCGTTATTTCTTTGCGCGGGCCGATACAGCGCCTAACTGCTGGACCAGAGCGCGGCCCATAGACGGGGTGGCAACGCCGGGCTTCAACAGAATCTGTTCGTTGCTCAGGCTCTTGCCATAGATGGCCTGGTTATCGTCCAAGTCTTCCCGCAGCGTGGATCCGCCGAGGGAGATGCCGGCAAAAACGCCGCGGCTACGCGAATAGCTGAGGATTTCAGCCCGCATGAAAGCGTCCGTTTCCGCTTGCGCACTCCGGCCCACGGGACCGGCCATTACCGCGGCGCTGCCTCCCACCTTGAATTCGCTCTTGAGAATTTTGTCCCGGCCTGCCTCATTCATCACCAGCAACACCAGGTCCGTTTCACCGCCTCCGATTTGCAGGCCGACACTTCCGCCTTCAATGCGGACCGCCGCCGGACCTTGCCAACCGGCGCCCGTCTTGCGGCACATCAGGTAACCTTTGCCGTACTTCGCTCCAACGATGAAGCCCGCCTGTTTCAGGCCTGGCACGATCGCCACGCATTGGGCGGCGTCGATCAAATCTTGCGGGATACTTTTGTCGTCCGCGTTCATGGCTGCGCGCAACACCTCCTGCGCTGCATCAAGGCGCTTGGTGTTCTCTTCTTTGGTGTCGTCTGCGCTAAGCGCGCTGCCCAACACGGCAATCAAAATGAGTGTTTTCATGCCTCTTTGTTTTGCATGCAGAGTGCCAAACCTCCGCATATATACGCGCAACGCCGGTGCTGCCGAGACGCGTTCAGGTAAATCTGGCGCTTTCCAGGTAAAAAAGTTCTAATCCACCGTGCAAACTTGGGCCTAAGTCATTCATTCCCGGCTTTGGCCAGCCAAGTGCTCTATTACCTGGCATGCGTGGCTCCCCACTGACTATATTTGCGGCCGGATTGCGTGCTGGCGCGGCGCTTGCTCCGGCCTATGCTTCCCTCGTTCCTAAGGTCCGCGCACAACTTCGTGCCCTGCGGATTTCAGCGCGTCGTCAGAGTCCACACCATGCCATCAAAGCCTTCGGCGAAAGCTGGAAAGCCGCGAAAACTATTTAACCGTAGAGGAGAACGTGATGATTATGCCCCCCAAGATTAGAATCTCGATGCTCGCTGGCGTCTTGCTTGCCAGTGCAGTTATCTTCGACCCCGTAGCCTCTGGCCAGGTACCTGGCCCTACCCAGACCAACATCCCGGCTGCGGCTGCCAGCCCATATCCTGTGTTCCGCGTAACGGCGGTAAGCCGCTCCATCAAGGCGATCAATTATCAGCATCGCCAAGGCTCTACCCCACTGGCATTCGCCGGCACAGCGTTGGCGCCTAAGGCCAAAGGGGAAGGCCGGGTGGATTCTAAAACCGGCGCGACCAAAATCGACATCCGCTTTGAAAAACTCCCTCAGGCAAACATACATGGACAGGAGTTTTTGACCTACGTTTTGTGGGCAGTGACGCCCGAAGGTCGTTTTGAGAACCTCGGAGAGGTTTATATCGATGGCGGCAATGCTCGCCTGCAAACCGCCACGGAACTCCAGTCCTTCGGCATGATCGTTACCGCCGAGCCCTATTATGCGGTAACGCAACCCAGCGACACCGTAATCATGGAGAATGTGCTCGTTAGCAGCTCCTATAAGGGAACCACCGAAGGTACCATGACGCCCATCGAGGCGAAATACGACCTCCTGGAGCGCGGCATCTACAACTCGCTCGTGCCGGCCGCAAATCGAAATTTGACCAAAGACGATCGAAAAGACTCTCCCCTGGACCTGAAGGAAGCCCGTCACGCGATGGGCATCGCCACCGTGCTCGGCGCGAAGCAATACGCCGCCGACACCATGCAAAAAGCCGAAACGGACTTAGAGAACGCCGAAGCCTTCTGGAAAAGCTCAAAGGACAAGAAAAGGGTCCAGGCCTTGGCGCGCAACGTGACCCAGTTGGCCGAGGATGCCCGCATCATCACGGTGCGCAAGCGCCAGGAAGAGACGCTGGAAGCCGAACGACGCCAAAGTGAGGCCGAAGTAAAGTCGGCGGAGGCAAATGCGGCCCGCGAAGCCGCTAATGCCGCCCGCGAAGCAGCCAATGCGAAAGAAGAAGCCGAGCGCCGTGCCGCCGCCGACGCCGCCCGCGATCGCGCTAATCGCGAAGCCCAAGCTTCACAAATGAATGCCGACCAAGCCCGCGCCCAGGCCGACCAGGCGCGTATGCAGGCCGAAGTCGCGAAAGCGGAAGCCGAAAAGGCCCGCCTGAGCGTGCTGGAGAGCCAGCGTCAGCTAGAGGAACAGCGCAAGGCGGCAGCCGAAGAACGCATGAAGCTCGAAGCCGAGCAAGCGCGCATGAAGGCCCTTGCCGACGAGGCCGAAAAAGCTCGCCTGGTAGCCGAGGCCGAGCGCGTCCGCTTACGCGAAGAATTGCGCCAGCAGTTCAATCTGATCCTCGAGACCCGAGACTCGGCTCGCGGCCTGATCGTTAACATGGCCGATGTGCTGTTTGACACCGCTCGCTTCACGCTACGCCCCACCGCCCGCGAGAAGTTGGCAAAGGTGGCGGGAATCATTCAAGCCCACCCCGGTCTCAAGCTAGAAGTGGAGGGCCATACGGATTCCGTTGGCTCCGACGAATACAACCAGACGCTCAGCGAGAAACGCGCGAAAGCGGTTCTCGATTACCTTGTAAACCAGGGCTTGAAGCCGGACTCGATCAGTTCTAAAGGCCTAGGAGAGTCGCAGCCCGTGGCGGATAACACCAATGCCAAGGGCCGACAGGAAAATCGCCGCGTAGAAATGGTGGTCTCCGGCGCGATCATCGAAAAAACCATGACTCTGACCACTTCTTCGCCAGCCCGCTAAGGTTCAAGCGCCAAGGTCTAAATCGAGTTGACGCCGCTGGCCAGGAACCCACCGTCCACGGCGATCGCCTGCCCTGTGATGTAGCTAGCGGCATCGCTAGCCAACAGCACACAAGCCCCGATGAGCTCTTCGGTTTTGCCGAAGCGCTTCATCGGGGTTCTCGTTATAAACTCCCGTCCCCGCTCGGTACCGTTGAGCAGCGAGGCGTTCAATTCCGTCGGAAACACGCCGGGCGCAATTGCGTTGACGCAAATTCCGTCGCCTGCCCACTCAATGGCCAGCGAGCGCGTTAGGCTCAGCACGGCCGCTTTCGAGGCGCAGTATGCCGTCACCTGCACCAGACCCACAAAGCTCGATAGCGAGGCGATATTGACAATGCGCCCTCGGCCCGAATCTTTCAGCGGCCCGTGGAAACTCTGGCAAGCCCGCAACGTGCCGGCCAGGTTGATATCCATGATGCGGTTCCATTCCTCATCGGTCACCTCGAGCGTCGGCTTCCGGAAAGTCTGCCCCGCGGCGTTCAACAGAATGTCCACGCCGCCAAACTCTTTCACCACCGCGTCCCGCAACTCGTCGAGGCTGGCCTTGGAGCCCGCATCCGCCGTCTTGCGAAAGCTCTTGCGTCCCAGCGCTTCAATCTCTTTGGCCACTTCGTCGATGTTGGCCTCGCGGCGACCGGTGGGGACGACGTTGGCGCCCGCCTTAGCCATGCCAATCGCAAGCGTCCGCCCTATACCCGAAGTCCCGCCCACCACCACGGCGGTCCGTCCCGCCAAATCGATTCCTTGGATGTTTGCCATCCCTATAAGACTACGCCAGACCTCGGCTAAACGCCGTCGGGATTCTCCTCGTCGAGATACTCGAAGGGCAGGCCTTCTTCCGGCGCCTGTTGGGGATGAAGGGTTCCCTCGTCTGCCGTGGGCGCATTTTCAAGGGCCTCCACTAGTTCCGCCTCCTTGTATTGGCCTTCTTCCAGCAGAGTTGTTTGCTCCGACTCGAGAAGACCCTGGGTGTCTCCCGATTGTCCGCCGGAATCGGGTCCGATGCCCTTTGGGCGTTCTACGCGTTCTACTTGCATGGCTCAATTGCCTGCAAGGCGATGCCCAAACCAAGCTAAGCCGCTTCCGCGGTCCCTATCTTGGACACGGCCTTTTCCGTATGCGGGCGCGACACCTCTGCCACCACGTTCGCTTTCCGGATTTCCAGGAACCCAGGCGCTCAAGCCGTTGCACCAAGCCGACGCGCGACGCTCCTTGGCGTGCGGCGGATCTCGCGGCCTGGATCCGGCGTCGACGATACTCCATAGAAGTCGTCCGGCGCATTGAAGCCGGACCCCCTTCCAGTTGCATCTCTGCGCTTAAAACTCTATCCGGAACTGCACTTGCAACTCGCGCGGAATCGCCGAATCGAACTTGAGATTCCGGTCGATCACCGCCGTCAGACGGCCCGAGGTCACGTTAGCCGGGTTGACGTTGGGGTTCAGTGCCTCGGTAATGTTTACGATCGGATTTTGGTAGTTGGGCTTATTGAGCAGGTTCGTCGCCAGCCCTTCCAGCCGGACGCGCACACGTTCTTTGAAAGTAAAGGTCTTCGAGATGCTGGTGTGCAGCGTGTTAATGCCGGGCCCTTCAATAATCCCGCGGCCGGAACTGCCGAAGCTGCCCAGTGTCGGCGCGGAGAAGGCAAAAGGATCGAACCAGCGCTGTACGCTCGGATCGTCAAGGGTTGGGTCGCGTAGGACATTCGGACGCAACGTCACGTTCGCGCGCGCCGTCGCCGCGCCTGTAATCGGCCGCGTGCCCGTCGGGTCCGGGCCGGTCCATAGCGGCGTAATCCATTGCCCCGATTCGAGAGTATAGATGTTGCTCAATTGCCAGCCGCCCAACGCGCCGTCTACCCAGCGGTTGGCGTTGCCCATAAACTGCTTGCCTTTCCCGAATGGCAAGTTATAGATCATATTGGCGCTGAAGCGGCGCGACGGAATGGTTTGCACCCGGCCCTTCTCGCGCAGACGGTCGAAGGAATTCTCCGGCGACTCGTTATTTTCCAGATCGCTCAGATCCTTGGCAAATGTATAAGAGGCCTGGAAGGCGATTCCGCCCTTCAATCGACGCTGGACTTCCGCGCTCATGCCGTGATACTGGTGACCCGCGCCATTCTCCGTCTGGGTAATCGCTGGGTACTGCGGGAAGGGGCGGGGCTTCTGCTGATACGGCCGCTCGTCCACCACCGGTTGATTGATGTCGCGGCGATACCAGCCTTGGCGCGTGTTGGTGCCCGTGTAGCTTACGCGGAAGCCCGTATCCCATTGTTGGTGCTCAAGCGTCAGTGCGTACTGGTTGGTGAAGGGAATCCGCAGATCCTTACGCGAGGCCAGCGGCAGGCCGATCGAACCGGGGCCGGAGCCGCCGGAAGCCGGAAAGACCTGCGGCAGCGCGATCGGCGCCGTCGTCGAATTCGTAAAGGCCAGTTCATTGATGAGAAACGGCGCGGTGGCTCCCAACGCGGGCGCGGGGACGTTGTTGTCGTAATAGATGCCAAAGCCCCCCCGGATGACGGTGTTCTGCATCGCGCGATAGGCAAAACCCACGCGCGGCGCCCAGTTATTGGTATCCAGATCCAGCAGCTTATTGGCGAAACCCGCCTTGGACGCCTCCACCACGCCGACATAAGAGGTGGGCAGTAGCGGCGAAACCTGGCTGAGGCTGCCATCGGGTACCACGATGCGCGAAGTCGCTGGATCGAAGATCGCCGCACGGCCGTTCTTGTCCGAGGCGGGCGTCATTAATTGGTAACGCATGCCGAGGTTGAGAGTCAGTTTCGAGTTGATTCGCCAATCGTCCTGCACAAAGAATGCATAGGTGCGGATGGAACGGTCGTAGTCGATAGTTGGGAAAGACCGCGCCATTTGTGTCGGCAGGCCGAGAAGGAAATCACCGTACTGGAAACCCGTGTAGGTGTTGTTGAAGGTCAGGCTGCCGAAAAGATTGTCCGGCTGGCGGAAATCTTGCGTGGAGCCCGTGCGAAAATCCAGGCCCGCCTTCACCAGGTGCTTGCCCTTCGTCCAAGTGAGGGTGTTGGTGAACTGCTGCACTTGATCGCGAAAGCAGGGGTCGCAGGTATTCTGCACGCCCAAGGCCGAGAGATTCAAGCCGACAAAGCCCACGCGGGTGAGCCCGCCCACATCCGGGATGCCGGGCGCCAATCCCCGCAGCCCCAATTCTTGCGCAACGGCGTTGCCGCGAATGCGGCTCTCCACCGGCAAGTGGTCGCTGGCCAGCCCCCAGCGAAATTCATTCAGCAGGGTCGGCGTGATCGTCCGCGTGGCCGACACCATCCACGAGCGCATGTTCCGGGTGCGCCGCGCCTGTTCCGTCAGGTTCGGAATCGATTCGAAGAGCGGAATGTTCCAGTACACCCCAATAAATCGGCCATAAACAAAGGTTTTTTCGTTGATGCGATGGTCCAGCCGAATCGTCATGGTTGGATTGCGTTGGAAGGGATTCAACCGGTTCTCCCGGTAATTCTGCACATTGAAGACGCTGGTGTCCCCAAAGTTCGGCACCGAATAGAAGCGCTCCTGGAGGGCTCGGGAAGTCGCGTTGATGCGCGAGGCGGGAATCTGATTACCCGGAAACGGAGTTCGCCCATTGGCCGGATCGAGCACGGGAGTGGTCAGGCGCGAGAAATCTCCGTTGCGCCACGCCGCCAGAGGCGCGTTCTGGGTAATCAGGGCGGTTGACGGGCTGCCGAAACTCGGCTCGATGGAAAACGCGAAGAAGCTCTTATTGCGTCCGTCGTAGATCTTTGGAATGTAGATCGGGCCATTGACGCCCATGGCCATGCGGTGGCTAATGCCCGTCCCGCGCGCCGTCTGGAAGGGATTGCGCGCACGGAAGGCCGGCGTCGAATAGTAGTCGCTATAGAAGCCGTGTAACTGATTTGAGCCGCCCTTGGTGATCAAGGTCATGCCGCCCGGTGTGCCGAACTCGGCGGAGTTCAAACTCATTTCTACGCGCAATTCCTCCAGGTTCTCGGTGCGGTCCATGATTGGCCCAAAGCCGAAGCCGCCGCCGGGAGGCGCGATCGTGATGCCGTCGATATTGGCCTCGCCCTGGCCGTTACGCGTGCCCGCAAAGCTAAGGCTGAAGCCCGTGGCCGAGCGCGCAATCTGCGGCGTCATCGTCACGTAGTCCCAGGCTCGCCGCAAGGTCAGAGGCAGTGTGCGCAGGTCCTCTCGCGATTTGGTGTCCGAAATCTTAGCCGATTCGGTTTCAATCAAGGACGCCCCACCCTGCACCTCGATGGTCTGCTGCGTCGCGCCCACGTTCAACGTCACGTCGATACGCCGTGTTTCGCGCACGGCCAGCAGGATGCCCTTCACGTTGTATTCGTTAAAGCCAGCAGCCACAACCTTTAGCGTGTAGGTCCCGTCCGTCAAGGTGGGAAACGTGTACAAACCCTCCGAGTTGCTCTCGGCGTTGAAAACATAACCGGTTTTCTCGCCTCGCACCTCGATTTGCGCCTTGGGGACCATGGCTCCGGAGGCGTCCGTCACCACCCCCGTTATCGAAGAAAAAGTACTTTGTCCAAAGGCGGACGGCAGCATTGACACCAAAACGATCAGGCTCAGTCTCATAGTGAACCGAATCATATTTCAAAATGAAAAACTTTTCAAGGGGTGGCTTAGCCGCGCATTTTATGAGCCGCCTATTTTGGGTACCGCCTCGTCCCACTGTCCTTCCACCCAGACTTCCCCATCCTCGAAATATTCCTTTTTCCAGATCGGCACCGACTTCTTTAGCCGGTTGATTCCTTCGTGCGCCGCGGCGATGGCCGCCTCCCGGTGCGGACTGGCCACCACCACCGCCACGCTCGCTTCCCCAATTTCCAGCCGCCCTAGGCGATGAATCATGCCCACCCGTGACACCCCGTGGCGCACCGCAATCTCCCGCCCCAACTCCGACATTACCTTCAGCGCCATCGGCTCATAGCCTTCGTAGTCCAAATACAAGGTCTTCCGCCCGCGCGTGTTATCCCTCACCACGCCCTCAAACGTGCACAACGCACCATCACAATTCTGGAGCAGCCGCCGGCCAAGCGCCGCCGCGTCCAGCACCCCGCGGGTGATCCCGAAAAAATGGCCTTCGACGCCTTCCTCCGACACCAGCCACTCTTTGCCGCCGCTGACGGGGGGCAGGAGCGCGATCTCGTCGCCCTCGGATAGGGCCTCATTGGGTTGGGCGAAAGTCTGATTGCGCGCTACCGCGATAGATCCCGCCAGACCCTCGAGGGCCGGATACCGCGCCACCAGTTCCGCAAACAACGATTCCACCGTCGCTCCCTCGGGCAATTCCAGCGTGAGGTCTCCAGTTGCGGCGACTTCTTTCAGTTGTCCAAAGACCAGAACGCGAACCTGCATAATTCCCTCCATTCTCCCCGAGATGCCTCACTTGCGCTCGGAGCCACCCGTTGCATACACTATCCGCATGCTTAAACCCCGCATGATGTTCGCGATGATGATCACGGGTCTTCTGCTGGTTCCGGCCGGCTTCTCGCAAAGCGAAGAAGACTTTGACAAGGCAATGAAGACCGTCGGCAAGACGATGGGCGATTTGCGCAAGGCCAATGAAGCCAAGGACGAAGCCGGACTAAAGGCCGGCGGCAAGGTGCTGGTGGAGCAATTTACCCTGGCCGCTAAGTTCTGGGCTAAGCACAAGGATCACGGCATGGCCGATGCTGTGGAGTGGAACGAAAAGACGTTGACGGCCGCCAAAGCGCTGGCCGATGGCAGCGGTAACCTCATGGCCGTTGGCTCCACCTGCAAGGGCTGCCACGATAAGTACCGCGAAAAGGCCGCCGACGGCAGCTACAAGATGAAGATGTAGCCTTTTCGGCAACGCAAGCTTAGGAAGCGGGCTCGATGATCGCACTCATCGAGCCCTTTGATATTTCCATGCGGTGATCGGCGCCAAAGCTGTGGATCTGCTCCACCGCAAATTCGGCCATCCCCCGCTCTACCGTCATCAGTACCGTGCGCTTCTTTTCGTCCACTTCGCTCGCGTGGTCGAAGGCCTGCTGATAGCTGAAAAAAAACAGCTTCTGCAGCATCTCAATCACATAGTCGTAGGAGTGCTCGTCATCGTCCAGCAATACGACGTTGAAGAGGGGTTCTTTATCATGCGTGGACCCGATTTCCAGTTCGGGCGTAAGTGTGGTGCCGGACATCGACGACCCTCTATCGTAGCGTGAGCAGACGGCTCCCGTCGAGATGCCCTACTTGATTGAAGTGGGATAGATGCCACTCCCCTCGCTTGTGGTCGAGTACCGTTACCGCGGAATTGTACTGTGCACCCGCCAAATGCAGCGCCTGTGGCAAAGAAACGCCGAAGAGACTCGCCGTCACGATGCCGATCGGCGTCGCGGAGGTGGCCACTAGCGTATTCTGCACTGGCTTCTCCAAAACGTGAGCCAGGGCGGATCGCACCCGAGCCTCAAATTGCGGCCAAGTCTCGCAGCCCACTTCAAAGCGCCCGCCGATCCAAGCCTGCACCACCGCCATATCCGCCGGCTTCCAAGTGCGGTGAACGGGATGCAACGGGTCCGCGCTTTCCCGCAAAACTTCCTCATAGGCAAGGCGAAATGCGGAATCCACTGCGGCCAGCTGCGGCGCGATGGCTTGGTACACGGCGTCCAGATCGAACTCGCTCCAGCGCTCGTCCGTCTCTACGACCTGGTCCGACGCCACAATCGCCGCCGTTTCGCGCTGGCGGCGCAAAGCCCCGGAAACAATCCGATCAAAAGTCAGTCCCCTATGCCGCCAATAAGCGGCCAGGATCCCGACTTGTTCCTGTCCCAGCGAGGAGAGCCGATCGTAATCGTCCCGCGACCCGGCTTGGCCATGGCGTAGTAAATAAAGGCGCAATCTTCTAGCTTAGGATGTTCTAGGATGACAGCGCGAATCGCTTCTCTCGATCAATTCCGCGGCTATACGGTCGCCGGCATGTTCCTAGTCAATTTCATTGGCGGTTTCGCCGCGGTGCACGACGTTCTCAAGCACCACAACACCTATAACAGCTATGCCGATACGATCATGCCGCACTTCTTCTTCGCCGTCGGCTTTGCCATGCGCTTGGGCTTCCTCAAGGGCGTCGAGCGGGAGGGGCTCAGCGCCACGCGTAAGGCCATGCTGCAGCGCGGTCTTGGTCTGATTCTGCTGGGCCTGGTCGTGTACCAGTTGGATGGAAACTACAAGTCCTGGGCGCAACTGGAAGCACTGGGATGGCGTGGATTCTTTGAAAAAAGTTTCCTGCGCAATCCCTTCCAGGCCCTCACTCACATCGGCGTCACCACCATCTGGATCCTGCCCGTCATGCACCGCCGCAGCCGGGACCTCATCCTTTTCGCAGCCGCCAGCGGTCTACTTCACCTTGGGCTGAGCGCGTGGTTCTGGTTCGATTTTCTGCAACGCGTCCGCGTGATCGACGGCGGCCCGCTTGGCTTTCTGAGCTGGACCTTGCCCACACTCGCCGGCGCGCTGGCCTATGACGCGGTCAAAAGGCTCGGCGCCACCGCCGCCCTGCCTTGGTTGCTGCGCTGGGGCTTCGGGCTCAGCCTGCTGGGCTACGCCATCAGTTGCATCCACGGCCTGGAAGCCCCGCCCTTCTGGCCGCCCTGGCGCCCTGTCGATCTTTGGACGATGACGCAGCGGGCCGGCAGCCTGAGCTACCAAGTCTTCAGCGCGGGTTTTTCGCTTCTGGTCTATGCCGTCTTCCTTTGGCTCTGCGACGCCCGAAAGCCCGGCCTCTCCTGGGCCTTTTTCACCACGCTCGGCACCAACGCCCTGGCCGGCTACCTAATTCACATGATGGTGGGCGATGCGGCAGGGAAATTCGCGCCCAAGGACGCGCCGCTCTACTGGGTCGTCTCCATCACCGGCATCTATTTCTTGATTACCTGGAGCTTTCTTCGCTTTCTCGAGAAGCGCGCCATCTTCTTGCGACTATAGAATTTCATGACGAGGTTTTTGCTGTTCGCCACCGCGCGGCTTGGGGCGCTACTTTGGGTCGGGCCGTTGGCCGGGGAAGAGAATCGGAATTTCGTCGCCGTCCTAGGCGGCCTGGCTATTCTTTCCGGAGACGCTCAAACGGACTTTAGCCAAGGGGCTCTGGCCTCCTCCTATGCGGCGCGCGCTGGCGCTGCTTTCAACCTCGGCGTCGGCCGGCATTTCAACGATTGGATCAGCGTGCAGGGCAATTACATCTGGAACCGCAACGAGGTGACGCTATCGGCGGTCGCGGGCAACGGCTTTTATGCCGCGCGCAATCGCAGCCGCCAGGATCAGTTCGTCCTCGACGGGATGCTCTACTTCCGTTCCCTCGCCAGCCGCGTTCGGCCTTATCTTTCGGCTGGCACGGGGGCCATTCGCCTGGCCCGGGAGCAAGTCTCGATCGCGGTTTCTCCTTCTGGGCCTGCCCCGCCGTCCGCCGCGGCTTCGGCCTGGTATCCCGGCTTGCGCGTCGCCGTTGGGGCCGACCTTAAATTGTGGGACGGCTGGGCTTTCCGCTACTCGTTCTCCGAAACATTAACGCCCAATTTGTTTTCAAAGGGTCTAACCCCGCCGGGCTCGAAGAATCTAATGAACTTTCAACATCTCTTTGGAATCGTCAAGAGCTTCTAGCCGTTTTTGAAGGCTGCATACGGGCAGCCGTGCCAATGAATCGGTGCGTTCTCCACCGTTTCCCCCAACACGCGCGCATGGCAGGTGCGGCAATAATTCAAGCTTTGGATCGCCGCGCCGGCGGGAGAAATCTCCACCAGCTTCTCAAACACGCACAGCTCCCGGCCGTCGGCGCAAGTCTGATCCAGGGCCCGGAGCGGTCCTTCGGCCTCGGCCGCCAACATCATCGCCGAATAGATTCGAGACCGCAGACGGCTGGAGGCTAAATCGCCCGCAAGCGGCGCGCCTTCGGCCAGACCAACCAGTATTTCGATTTCTTCGTCCTTCACCTCGAGCCTCCTTCCTGAGCGATCCAAATCCGTTCAAATTCCCTGCGGGCGCGCGCAAGCGTCCGTTCAATACTCTTTTCCGAGCGGCCTATATCGGCAGCCATTTCGCGGGCGGAAAATCCCTCCCAATATCTCCATCGCAAAACGACCGCGTATTCTTCCCGCATTTGCCCGAGAATACGCGCGGCCCGCTCGGCCAGCAATGTTTTCTCCACCTGCAAATCCGGCCTCTCGGCGCGGTCTTCCACATTCGCGGCTGCGCTGTCGTCCTCAACCGCCTCTACGGCACGTAGCCGCGCCCGGTAATAGTCGCTTACCTTAAACCGGGCCACGGCGGAGATCCAGTGGGCCAGCGGCGCTTCCCCCGTGTAGTTCTTCAAGCCCGACCAGGCGGCCAGCATGATCTCCTGCACCAGATCCTCCGCCAACTCTGTACGCGGGGCCAATCGCCTCCAGACGTAGCGATGCACTTGATCCGTATAAAACCGCACGAAGTCCGCACTGGCCTTACGGTCGCGGGCCAATACGGCGCGCACCAGTTCGAGATCGGCTTGCACTTGTTCGGCGACGATGCGTTCCTTGCTCCTTTCTTTCACTGTCGCAGGAAAAATATGTTTCCCCCCGGGGGGGAATTCCTTCTCCCCCCGCGACAGTCCCTGCGAAAGGAAGCCTATGTTTCGCAATTACAACTTACTTCTCACCGCCACACTTACCTGCCTGGGGACCAGCCTCGCCTTCGCTCAGCCGGAGGGCCGGCGCTTAAACATACCCGCCGTCATCACCGAACCGGGGCTCTATCAGTTGCCCGTCGATAGCTTCAGCACCGGCTCGGGCATTGCCATCCGCGTAATGGCCTCCGGCGTCACCATCGACATGAACGGCCGCCAGTTGCAGGGCCCCGGCAATCTCACCGGAACCGGCATCGAGGTCTCCGGCGCTAATGGAGTCACCATCCGCAATGGCAACATCGCCAATTTCGCCATCGGTGTCCGCGTCGCCGATTCGAGCAATGTCACCGTTACCGGCCTCAACATTCGTGCTATGAATCTGGTGCCCACCAGCGGCCCTCCGGAAACGGCCGTCATGATCGCCCAGAGCTCGGCCGTCGTTGTGCGCGATAACAATATCTCCAACACCGGCCTCGGCATCTTCGTCCGCGGCGGCAACTCCCGCGGCAACACGATTGTGAATAACTCCATGACCGGCGGCACCAACGGAGTAATTGGCATTTGTTACAACCCTACCGACACCGATCTCCGCGGCCCGCGCTACGACATGATGGAAGGCAACCTCATTTCCGGCTACCGCACCGGCATTCAACTTGTCTCCAGCTCGGGCGCCAACGCCATGCGCCGCAATACGATCTTTCACCGCGGCGGCACCGCCATCGAAGGCGCCGCCGACACCGGATCGCTGGACGAAGGCAACGTCAAGATCCGCATCCAATAGCGCTCTCCGAAGCTCTCTCTGACTGCAATCTGCCTCTAAAGGGGCGGTGCGACTTTAGGTCCCGCCGCCCCTATTTTTTTTCCCCCGCTTCGCCGCCTTCCGCGGTGCATTCCGGCACTTCCCTTCCCGCGTAATAGTACAGGCTATAGCGATACCCGCGCGACGCCCCCTCCGGTACGCACACCTTTACCCGACCCTTGGCACTCACCGTGCCCGCCAGCGCCGGATACACCGCGGACTTCAGCGCCACTACGCCCACCGCAAACGCCAGCAGCGCCGTCCGGCGTGGAAACTTTGCCGCCATGGCCCCCGCCGCGAGCGCCAGCCCTACGAAAAGCCAATTTACTGCGCGAAAATCCACCTTGCTCAGCCCGCTATCGATCGCCACCGGCACCCAGGCGGCAAAAGCGGGCAACAGCGCAAACAAAGCCGCCGCCGCCATGTAATGTCCGCGCTTAAGCCGCGGCGCCGCGAGCATCGCCAGCGACGGCAGCAGCGGCAGCACATAGGCGGGCAACTTATTAGTGGAAACGCTAAAAAATACCAGCCCCCACGCCGCCACCAGCAACTGCGGTCTTTCTTCCGGTGCCAGCCGTTTACGGATCAGCGCGGGAGTCCAAGGCAGAAACAGCACGCTCAAGATAGGCACATAGAACCAGACGGGCTGAACATGTTGTAAGTCGGGCGATAGAAAACGCGATACGTGGTGCTTCCAGATAAACTCATCGATGAACGCCTGTCCGTTGCGCGCGTAACAAGCCAGATACCACGGCGCCGCGGTAGCGGCCGCAATCGCCCACGTTCGCCATTCCCGCCGGTAAAGCCACACCAAGGGCAAGGCGAGCACCAGCGGCACCAAACCCTTCGCCAGCACCGCCAGCCCCAGAAAGAATCCCGCCCATCCCGGCCTCCCCCGAAGCAGCAAGATCGCAAAGGCCTGGAAGCACACGCTGAGAGGAATATCGGTCACCGCCACTTGGCTTAGCGCCAACCAGCCCAGGCTCGTACCCAGCACCAGCATGGCCTCGAGCGTGGGCATCAACGCCACTAAGCCTAGCGCCGACAGCGCCACCGGCAGCCGTACCGCCCAATCCGCGTCCAGCCCCGTCTGGCTAAAAGCCGCGATCATCCAATAAAGTAGAGGCGGCTTCTCAAACCACGGCGCGCCCCACAGCACGGGCGTAATCCAGTCTCCGCTCGTCGCCATCCGCTGTCCAATCGCCGCATAGCGCGCCTCGTCCGGGCCCAAGATGCCGCTCTCCGGCAGAATGTAAATGTATGCCAGGGCCAATATCCCCAATAAACACGCGCGCTTGCGCGCTTCGCCCTCTAGCACCCCTCAATTATAATGAGGGTGCTTCATGAGTCTACTCGACATCGCTAAATTGCCCACCGCGGAGAATTCCGCCATCCGCCTCCACGCCTCCGACAACGTCGCCATTGCGCGCGTGCCGCTCTCTCCCGGCCAACGCCTCTCCATTGCCGGGCACAGCGTGGAAGTCTTGGATAGCGTGCCCGCCGGGCATAAGGTCTGCTTGCACCCCATTGCCCAAGGCCAGCATGCCATCCGCTATGGCCAACCCATCGGCGTCGCCCGCGTGGACATCCCCGTCGGCCGCCACATCCATGTCCATAACCTCGCCTTCGAAGATCATGAAGTGGGCTTTGAGTTCCCCACCGGCGTCATTCCCTTCCCCGCCCTGCCCGCCAAGATGCCCACCTTTGAGGGCTTCCTCCGCGAGGACGGCCGCGCCGGTACACGCAACTATGTCGCCGTCGTCGCCGCCTCCAACTGCGCCGCCTACACCGTGAACTGGATCGCGGAATCCTTCGACAAAATGGGCCTGCCGAAGCATGTCGATGGCGTCGTGGCCTTCCCCCATGGCGAAGGCTGCGGCCACACCATCGGGCCCGATACCGAGCAATTGCGCCGCACCCTCGCGGGCATTTTGAATCACCCCAACGTCGGCGCTGCTTTGATCATTGGCCTGGGCTGCGAGGTGAATCAAATCGATCACTACCTTGGCCCCAACGCCCCACGCAGCGAGCGCCTTCACGGCATGACGCTTCAAAACTCGGGCGGCACCCGCGGCACCGTGGAGGCCGCGCGCACCCGCATTCAGGAGTTCATGGAAGAAATGAGCGCCCAAGGCCGCGTCAGCGTCCCCGCCTCGAAAATACAACTGGGGCTCAACTGCGGCGGCAGCGATAGCTTCTCCGGCATTTCCGCCAACCCCGCCCTGGGCAAATGCAGCGACATGTTGGCCGCCATTGGCGCCAGCGCGGTCCTCGCCGAAACCACCGAGTGCTTTGGCGCCGAACACCTGCTGGTCAAACGCGCCCGCAGCCGCGAAGTGGCCGAAAAGTTCCTCGGCTTCATCAATGGCTACAAGCGCTATCTGCGCCAGTTCGGCGGCAGTTTCGACGACAATCCCAGCCCCGGCAATAAAGAGGGCGGCCTGTCGAACATTCTTGAAAAAAGCCTCGGCGCCTCGGCCAAGGCCGGCACCTCGCCCATGATGGATGCCGTCGATTACGCCGAGCGCGTCACCGCCCCGGGCTTTAACTTCATGAACACCCCCGGCTACGATCCAGTCTCCTTAAGCGGCCTCGCCGCGGGCGGCGTAAACCTCATCGCCTTCACCACCGGCCGCGGCAGCGCCATTGGTTTCCCGACGGTGCCTGTGATCAAAATCGCCACCAATTCGGCCACCTTCAAGCGCATGCGCGAAAACATGGACGTCAATGCGGGCCGCATTGTCGACGGCGAAGCCACCGTCGAACAAATCGGCCAGGAAATCTTCGACCTCTGCCTCCGCGCCGCCAGCGGCGAAAAAACCTGCGCCGAAAAACTCGGCCACAACGAATTCGTGCCCTGGCGCATCGGCCCGGTGCTGTAACAGGGCCTTTCAGCTTAGCTCCATCTGCCAAGATATAAGGATGAAGTTCTTCGTGCGCGCCGCGGCCGCGCTCCTGCTACTCTCTTGCGCCTTCGCCCAGGCTCCTAAGAAAGCCCCCGTTCCCAAGGCCAAAAGCAGCATCGCGACAGGCAACACCGCCATCCCCCCCTTCAACAAGCCCAAGCTCGAATCCTTCCTCCGCCATCTCAACCTCTGGACCCCCGACATCTCCGTCGCCATCCGCGACCCCCAGCCCTCCCCCGAACTCCCCGGCTTCTTCCAAGTCGAAGTCCGCGCCTCCCTCGGCGAGCGCTTCAGCGAGCAGAGGTACCTCGTCAACAAAGACCTCTCCCGCATCCTCCGCGGCGACGTTTTCGACCTCAACGCCAACCCCTTCTCCAAAGACCTCGCCCTTATCAACAACGGCAACGCGCCCTCCCTCGGCACGCCCGGCGCCCCCGTCGTCGTCGCCCTCTATACCGACTTTCAATGTCCCTACTGCAAGGAAGAGGCTAAGATCCTCCGCGCGAATCTCATCCAGAAATACCCCAAACAGGTCCGTCTTTACTTCCACGACTTCCCCCTCGAACAAATCCACCCCTGGGCCAAACCCGCTGCCATCGCCGCCCGTTGTGCCCACCGGCAGGGCGAAGAAAACTTCTGGAAATTCCATGATTGGGCCTTTGAACAGCAACAAACCCTAAGCGCGGAAACCCTGCGCCCGCTCGTCATGGCCTGGGCCCCCGCCAACGGCCTCGATATCCTGCAACTCACCCGCTGTATCGACTCGAAAGAAACCGAGCCCGACGTCGAAAAAGACATCGCCGCCGCCAAGGCCCTAGGCCTCAATTCCACGCCCACCCTCTTCATCAACGGCCGCAAGCTGGCTGGTTCGGTGCCCTGGGAAAGCGTCCAGCGCGTCATCGACATCGAACTCAAATATCAGGAAACGGCCAAGAACGCGGGCGATACCGCCTGCTGCAGCGTCAGCCTGAAGGCGCCGGGCAGCAACTAGCCATGAAGCGCATCTCTCTTTCCCTGGTCATTGTCCTCGCCCTTAGCGGCGCCCGCCTGCCGCAATCCGTCGACGGCCGCCGCATGCTGGAAGACGTTAAGCATCTCTCTAGCCCCCAATACCAAGGCCGCTTTACGGGCACTCCGGAGCTGGACAAGGCCGCCGAGTGGATCGCCAAGAGCTTCAAAAAATCCGGTCTCAAAACGCCCTTCGTCGAGCCGGGCCAGAAGCTCAGCTACCTCCAGAAATTTACCGTCAATACCGAGTCCAAGCTCGGCGCCCGAAACACGCTCGAGGTTAACGGCCAAACCTTGACAGTTGCCAAGGACTTCCTCCCCCGCGTGTTTTCCGCCTCGGGCGACGCCGCGGGAGAGATGGTCTTTGCCGGCTACGGCATCACCGCCGCCGAGTACCACTACGACGACTACGCCCAAATTGACGCCAAAGGCAAAATCGTCGTAATCCTGCGCTACGAACCTCAGGACCAGGACGAAAAGAGTCCATTCCAAGGCAAGACCCGGACCCGCCACGCCGGCCTCGAAGCAAAAGTCACCAACGCCAAGATCCACGGCGCCACGGCCGTTATCCTCATCAACAATGCCGTTACCTTCCCCGAAGATCGTGAAAAGCTAGACGCCTTCGGTAATCAATCCGGCGCCCTGGATATGGGTATTCCCGCTATTCAAGTCCGCGCGGACCGCGCCCAGGCTTGGTTTGACTCGAGCGGCCACGACCTCTCCGGCATCGTCAAAGCCATCGACCGTACTCTCGAGCCCCAAAGCTTCCGCTTCCCTCCCAGCCTGACGGCCAAATTGCATATCGAAATCGACCGCGTCCTGCGCCCCACGCACAACGTCGCGGGCTTTTTGCCGGGCGAAAGCGCCGAATACATCGTCATCGGCGCGCATTACGACCACCTCGGCTTCGGACGGCAATTCTCCATGGCGCCCTCCGAAGTGCCTAAACTGCATCCCGGCGCCGACGACAATGCCAGTGGCACGGCGGCCGTCATGGAATTGGCTCGCTACTTCTCCGCGCGGCCCAAGCCCAAACGCGGCATTCTTTTTGTCGCCTTCTCGGGGGAAGAGATTGGCCTCCTAGGCTCCAGCCACCTGGCCGCCCATATGCCGTATCCGATCGAAAATCTCGCCGCCATGATTAACCTCGATATGGTGGGCCGCATGAAAGACGGCAAGTTTTATCTCGCCGGCGCCGCCACCGGCTCGAACTTCCGCCCGCTGATTGACGCCGCCCTCCAAGGCCACAGCGGCCTCAAACCGGAGATAAGCGACAACCTCAGCATCGGCGGCAGCGACCATACCTCTTTTAGCGCGCGCCAGATTCCCGCCCTGTTTTTCTTCAGTGGTCTTCATAGCGACTACCACCGCCCTTCCGACACGTGGGACAAGATCGAGACCGGCCCCTACGAGAAACTGATTCGCGTCGTCGCCTCGACGCTGGAAGAATTGGCCAATGCCCCCGCGCGCCCCCAGTTTGTCAAGGTGGAACCGCCGCTCATGCCCGGCTCGGCCTCTTCCGCCACCGGATCTTCCGGCGGCGGCTACGGGCCCTACTTCGGCAGCGTGCCGGACTTCGCCGAAGTGCCCAATGGCGTCAAGTTCGCCGACGTCCGCTCCGGCAGCCCCGCCGAAAAGGCCGGCTTGCGCGGCGGCGACATCCTCGTCGAATTCGACGCGAAGCCGGTCAAGAATCTCCAGGACTACACCTACCTCCTGCGCTCCAAGCAGCCCGGCGATGAAGTCGAGGTGAAAGTGCTCCGCGGCGCCGAGACCTTAACCGTCAAAGTGCTGCTCACCGCGAGGCGCTAAGGTTTTCAGCCTAGAGTTAGGCAGTACCTTCTATCCGGTACCGGGCTTCGTCCCGGCCCCTACCTTCTCTATGAGAAACACATTAATCTAGTAATCATGCGGCGCGTTGGTGCCGATAAGCTGAGAAAGAGCGATCGCCCCCTTCATGCCCATCGTCACAGGAACTCCCGCCACCCGCACCCAAAGCTGGAAACTGCCGCCCCTGATCCTGCATCCGTTTGCGGAAGCCGCCGGGCCCGACAAACTGGTGGAAAGCTCGCGTGCGAGCCTCATGCTCCAGGGCCTGCTGCCTAGCGGCGCGATGACCCGCGAAGAACTCGATCTCAAGCTCATCGACGGGCGCTTCTGCGAGATTCGCATGCTCTTCTACGTCGGCCGGGACCTCCTGCGCTGGATTGAGCAGTGTCTCGATGTGGTCGAACGCGACGAAGACCTCAAGCGCGCGGGCTTTTGCTATCAAAGCTTTGCCGCCATATTGGTCGAAGACCCACCGAAAAATATCCGCGAAAAACTCAAGCAATGGGGCGTGGCGGACTACAAAAGCATCTTCACCCGCGCTCTCGGGCTCAACGCCGTCTTCCAGGACGTGCCCGTCCGCAGCCAGCTCACCGACGACTTCATTCGCCACTACTACCGCTACGCCGACCAGCTCTTCGTTTGCCGCCAACTCCTCTGGAGCTTCGGCGACATCCGTCCCTCCCAGTTCGAATTCGACCTCTACGCCTCCGGAGAATACTCCCGGATGCTCGAACGCCAGTGGTCAGCGGAACTCGCCGACGGCTTTGATCGCTAAGCCGAAACTAAATCGCAACCTTAACGCAATCAAACATTCATTCGCAGGTGCTAGCCTCACTGCGCCTATGTTTATGCGTCTACTCCTCGTTGCGGCCTTATCCGCGCTCTCCGCTGCCAGTCTCTGGTGCCAAGCCGGCCCCAGCGGCCCCGATCCCGCCCTCTTGGCTACTTACTTGACCCGTCACCGCCCCACGGCGGCCCGCTTTGATTTCGCCGCCATCGGCGACCAGCAGTACGGCGCGGCGGGCATCGCCAAATGGCCCGCCCTCCAGGCCTCGATCAACCAGGCGGCCTCCAGCCTCACCTTTATCGTCCATACCGGTGACGTCAAAAGCGGCAGCACCCTCTGCGACAACGCCATGTTCGCCAACCGCCGGGAAAGCTTTGACGCCTTCGACATCCCTATGATCCTGACGCCCGGCGACAACGAGTGGACGGATTGCCACCGCGAGAACAACGGCAGCTTCGATTCCCTCGAGCGCCTGCGCTACCTGCGCAATATCTTCTATCCCAACAACCAGTCCTTTGGCCGCCGCAAGCTCACCCTCACCCAGCAAAGCGAAGACCGCCGCTATTCCACCTATGTCGAAAACGAAATGTGGAGCCAGGGCAATGTCCTCTTTGCCACCATCCACATCATCGGCAGCAACAACAATCTCGGCCGCAACGCCGTCAACGACGCCGAGTGGCGCGAGCGTACCCACGCCAACTTCAACTGGCTCAAGACCGTCTTTAGCGTCGCGCGCGATAACAACTTTGGCGGCGTCGTTCTCGTCACCCAGGCCAACCCCGGCTTCCTGGGCCCGCGCGTGCGGATCACGGGCCTAGAGGAAGGCTTCCGCGATTCCTTCTTCGTCCTGGAAGACGAAGTTATTACTTTCAAGAAGCCGGTCCTGCTCATTCACGGCGATTCGCACGAATTCCATTACGATAAGCCGCTCATCAGCCTCCGCACGGGTGCCCTGCTCGATAACCTGACGCGCCTGGAAGTCCCCGGCTCGGCCGACGTGCACTGGATTCGCGTCAGCGTCGATCCCGCCAAGGCTTCCTTGTTCAGCGTCGAGCACGTGGACGTGCCCGTTAACTTCTTCCCCCAACAAAACCCCTAAACCCTAAGCGGTGGCGGGCCGGAAGTCCAGCCCGCCATTGCCGCGCGTGTAGTCGATTTCCAGATTCATGCCGTCCTTCACCTCGCCCGCCAGCAGTTTGCGGGCGAGCGGTGTTTCGAGTTCCTTCTGGATCGCGCGCTTCAGCGGCCGCGCTCCGTAAGTGGGATCGTAGCCCACCCGCACAATGTGCGCCCGCGCCTCGGGCGTTAACGCGAGCCTAATCTTGCGGTCCGCCAGGCGTGCCCGCAGGCCGCCCAATTGGATATCCACAATCCGCTCCAGATGCTCTTCCGAGAGTGAATGGAACACGATCGTTTCGTCCACACGGTTCAAAAACTCCGGCCGGAAGAAGCGCCGCATCTCTTCCATCACCGAGATCTTCATCATGTCGTACTCGCCGCCCTCGCCGCCGCCGCGGAACTCGAGAATGCGCTGCGAGCCTATGTTCGACGTCATGATGATGATCGTGTTCTTGAAGTCCACCCGCCGCCCCTGCCCATCCGTCAGGTGGCCCTCGTCCAGGATTTGCAACAGCACGTTGAAGACATCCGGGTGCGCCTTCTCAATCTCGTCGAAGAGCACCACGCAATACGGCCGGCGCCGCACCAGTTCGGTCAACTGGCCGCCTTCCTCATAGCCCACATATCCGGGCGGCGCGCCGATCAGCCGCGAGACGTTGTGCTTTTCCTGGTATTCGGTCATGTCGATGCGGACCATCGCGCGCTCGTCGTCAAACAGAAACTGCGCCAGCGCCCGGGCCAATTCCGTCTTGCCCACGCCGGTTGGCCCCAGAAAGATAAAGCTGCCGATCGGCCGCTTCGGGTCCTTGATGCCCGAGCGTGCCCGCAGCACGGATTCCGCCACCGCCGTCACCGCTTCATCCTGGCCGATCACGCGCTGATGCAGTTCGCCTTCCAGTTGGAGCAGCTTCTGCATTTCTCCTTCCAGCAACTTCGCTACCGGTATGCCGGTCCAACGCGCCACCACCGCGGCGATATCTTCCTCGCTCACCTCTTCCTTCAGAAGCTTAGTCTGCCCTTGCTTGGCGGCGAGCTTTTCCTCGGTCTCGGCCAGTTCCCGCTCGAGCCCCGGAATCTCGCCAAACTTGATCTTGGCCGCGGCGTTGAAGTCCGCCTGCCGCTCGGCGCGCTCCAGGTCCACCCGTTTCTGTTCCAGTTGTTCGCGAATTTGCCGCAGGCGCTCCACGCCGCCTTTTTCGAGGTCCCACTGGGCCTTTAGCGAATCGGCGGCTACCTTCAGGTCCGCCAGCTCCTTTTCCAGCTTCTCCAAACGGTCCTTGGACGCCAAATCGCTTTCCTTCTTCAACGCCTCGCGCTCAATCTCAAGCTGCATCACGCGACGGCTTAGCTCGTCGAGCTCCGTCGGCATCGAATCGATCTCCGTGCGCAGCTTCGCGGCCGCTTCGTCCACCAGATCGATCGCCTTGTCCGGAAGAAATCGGTCGGCGATATACCGATTGGACAGCACCGCCGCGCCCACCAGCGCTCCGTCCTTGATGCGCACGCCATGATGCAGCTCGTAGCGCTCCTTCAAGCCGCGCAAGATCGAGATCGTGTCTTCCACGCTCGGTTGGTCCACCATTACGGGTTGGAAACGGCGTTCGAGCGCGGCGTCTTTTTCGATGTATTTGCGATATTCGTCCAGCGTCGTCGCGCCAATGCAATGCAGTTCCCCGCGCGCCAGCATCGGCTTCAGCAGGTTGCCCGCGTCCATGGATCCTTCGGCTTTCCCCGCCCCCACCACCGTGTGCAGTTCGTCGATGAAAAGGATGATTTGCCCCTCGGAGCTGGTCACTTCCTTCAACACCGCCTTCAGACGCTCTTCAAATTCGCCGCGGAACTTTGCGCCCGCAATCAGCGCGCCCATGTCCAGGCTGACAACCTTTTTGTTCTTGAGCCCTTCGGGAATGTCGCCTCTCACGATTCGCTGCGCCAGGCCTTCGGCGATCGCCGTTTTACCCACCCCCGGCTCGCCGATCAGCACGGGGTTGTTTTTGGTCCGCCGGCTCAGTACCTGCACCACGCGGCGAATCTCTTCGTCCCGGCCAATCACCGGGTCCAGTTTGCCCTGCGCCGCCAGTTGCGTCAGATCCTTCCCGTATTTTTCCAATGATTCGTAGGTGACTTCCGGATTCTGGCTCGTTACCCTCTGGCTGCCCCGCACTCCGTGGATTGCCTTCTCCAGCCTTTCGCGCGTTAGCCCCTCTTCCTTAAAAATCCGTCCGCTCGCCCCTTGGTCCTTGGCCGCCGATAGCAACAGGTGCTCCACGCTCAAAAAATCGTCCTTGCGCTTTTTGGCCTCTTCTTCGGCGTCGGAAAAAAGCTTCGTCAGCCGTACCGTCACATACACTTGATCCGGTCCGCCCGAAGGCGTTGACACCTTGGGATACTTGTCAACTTCCTTTAGTAAACGTCCATGCACAATAGCCGGATCCACTTCGGCCTTCCGCAGAATCGCCTGCGCCAAGCCACCGGGCTGGTCCAACAGGGCGGCTAAGATGTGCTCGACATCGACCTGCTGATTTTGTTTCTCGAGGGCCAGGCCCTGGGCACTGCGCAAGGCTTCCTGCACCTTCTCAGTGAAGCGGTTGAAGTCCATATTCAGACTATAACATAATCTTAGCGTTTGATACTCATATATTTTCTCCACAGGTCGGTTATTCTGTCAAAGAATGCGCCTCGCGGTTGTTTTTGGGCTTTCCCTACTCCTGGCGGCTTGCGACAAAACGAAGCCAAGCGTTGCAGCCTCGGCCTCGGAGGCCAAAGCCTATATCGCCAACCTTGGCCTCTCGGATTTCGAAATGAAGGCTGCGGAAAGTTTCGGCGGCCAGCAACTGGTTGAAATCACAGGGAAAATCTCCAATAAGGGCGCCCGCGGCCTCCAGCGGGTTGATTTAACCTGTATCTTTTACGACCCCTTTGGCCAGCCCATCCTGCGGGAAACCGTCCCGATTGTCCGCGCCGACAAGGGCGGCCTCCCAGCGGGCGAAACGAAGCCATATCGCCTGCCCTTTGACACGATCCCCGCC
Source organism: uncultured Bryobacter sp. (assembly GCA_964387685.1). Lineage (GTDB taxonomy): Bacteria > Acidobacteriota > Terriglobia > Bryobacterales > Bryobacteraceae > Bryobacter. Next base: position 151,701 of record CAYLXK010000002.1, on the reverse strand, counting down.
AACTGGAACAACCGGCCGCCCCAAATGGTGATGGCGGGCTTGGTGTTCGAATAATGCCCCGCATTCGCCTGCTCGAAGACGACTTAAACCAGCGCGAGATTCGGACCCTGTTGCTGGAGGCGAAGGGGCACAGCATAGTCGAGGGCGAAGCCGATCTTGTTTTGATGGATTTACGGATGCCCAAGCTCGAAAACGGTCTCGAGGCCATCCGGGCGGCAAAGCGGGAAGTACCGGCGCCCAAGGTTGTGGTTTTAAGTGGCTATACGGCCGACCTGGCCGGCTTTGAGGAGGCAAAAATGGTGGATGCAGTTCTGGAAAAGCCCTGTCCCACGGGCAAGCTCTTGAAGACGATTGAGTCCTTGCTCGCTCTGCTGCTCGTCTGCGCATCGCTCCGGGCGGAAGCGCCCAAGGACTGGAAGAAGCACGCGCCCGTGCTTTTTGAACGGGCCGACGCGATCGGCACGGGCTCCGATGTCCCGCTGTTGATGTATTCCGAATGGAACGAAGGCGAGCGCAGCCTGACCTTCACCGTGATCTTTTCCAACGAAGACGGTGGCACCTCCACGCGCAGCCTGATGGCGCGCTGGGGACGCACCACCGACATCGAGTACATATATAAGGTTTGGCTCAAGGAAGACAACACGGTGCTGCGGCGCGAGATTCAAACCAAGGATCACCAGGACCTTCCCTTCGCGGGCCCTTTTGAGGGCGATCGCCCCTTGCTCGAGCCAGTAACCCGTAACAACATGGTGGCCGGCGCCGTGAAACCCAAAGGGAAGCGGATCGAGCTCGATCCTTTTATGGTCGACCTGACAAATCATTCCCGCGAGCACGTCATGGACCTGCATCCGGAAACGTGGAAGATAGCCCGCGAAGAGCTGATCCGGGAGAAGAAGCTGCGGCCCTACGGCGTCGTGCGCGGCGAGGACATCTCCGACCCCCAGAATTACCTCTTCGTGGAACTGAAGGCCACAGTGCGCGAGGGCGGGCGGCTTGCCTTTGGCTCCAAGACTCGCACCATGCCCCGGCTCCAATTAAGCCATCTGGGCGCGCTTGGCAATACGGTCGAACGCAGCGGCTGGATGCGTCTCGCCCTCGAATTGCCCCCCGGCGCGAATCTTAACGAGATTAGCGATTTCGTCTTTGCCTGCTACGGCAAAGGCTCCTGCCTGATCGAGAAGGTGGCCTTCGTCGAGTTAAGCGGCAAGCGCGGGCAGTTGCGTCTGGACGTGCCGCAGGATGTTCCCGCCGGGCAGATGTGGTTTACGGGGTTAAAGTAGTTCCGCGCGCCTCCCGCAGCGAGGTAGTGGGCACCATGTCCGATGGCACGCTGAAGGTACGGGTCGCCGCGGTACCGGAAGGCGGCAAAGCGAACGAAGAATTGCGCCGGCTCTTGGCCCAGCATTTCGCCGTGCCGCTCGGGGATATCGAAATTCTCGCGGGACACTCCGGTACGCGCAAGACGATCCGCGTACAGGAGCGCGGCGTATAGCACCCCACCTTAGCCAACCATTCACGGAAGAAGCACTCGCTTCGTCTTTCTTTGCCGAGGCCGCTAAACGCGGGCCACAATGCTTCGGCACGGCCGTTTCGCCGTTTTCCGGCTTTCGCTAAGCATAGTATTGGGGATGGAAAAGAGCGATGCTTAGCACCCCACGTTGGCTTCTTTCGACACAACGTGACGCGGCCCTCAAACCAAGTCCCGAACAATTCGCAGCGTTCGAGGCAATCGCAAAGCACTAGGCCCGCGCGGGTTGTTTCGACTTCCTATCGCAAGGCCGACGTTTTGCCGCATTCCCGAAGCCTCGTCAGTTCCGTTGGCTCGCGATCCGGAAGCCCTACCGCTAGTTGGAAGCTTTGGCGACGGGGAGCTTCCGCGCTCTTTCCACGTCGCTGCGCAATTGGCGGGTGATCTTTTCGGCCACATCGGCCGAGGCGCCGCGATGCTTGGCGCCTAGACTCTCCTGGGTGGTGGACCACAGTACATCACCCTCTTTGTTCACGATGCGGACGGCGGCGACAGCTTCGTGCTTGCGCTCCTGAATGCGGGTGTTTTCCGTATTGGTGACGCCGAGATTGGCGGCCACACGCTCGGAACTGCGGCCCGTCGTGAGGCCGCTGCGGATGCCGATGGATTCGCTGGATTGAAACTGTTCCTGAAAGACCAGATCCTCGGCCGTGCCGCGAAGAAAGGCGTCGGCGCGCTCGGAATTCTCCGTAATCGCAAAGAGGCCTGAGGACTGAATGGCGGCGATGATCATGTCGCGAATCTGGCTGGCCGCCTCGCCACCCGTGAGCGCCTCGATATGGAGGCGGCGGATGCGCAGCAGTTGCGTCAAACCTTCGTCTAGGGGGCTCGGAATCAAAGTTGGGGGCGGCTTCGATTCTTCGGCTGCTTGCAGGTTCGATAACGTGAACCCGAGCAGGAGCTGTCTAGCTGCGGTACGCCTTCCTTGCTTCATCGTCTTGCACTTTCACCTTAAGGCCCGTGCGGGCTTCCAGGCTAGCCAATGTCGGGCGGACAGCGGACTTCGGAATCCGTAGCACCATGGCTTGGTCGATGCCTTTGCCGTCGCGAAAATGAATGGTGAGAAAATGAGCTCTTTTCTTGCTGAGCAGGAATAAAGGCGAAACGAGCACGGCTTCAAGATAACGCCGGTCTACTTTTTGGCCGTACTCGATGGAGCGGACTTGGGCGTAATCGATCTCGATCTTCTGCGCTTTGCCTCCATAACGGAGGATATCGGTCTGGCCCATTTCGAGCTTTCCGTCGGTACCTGCTTTGAAGTCGGGAAGCGTCCCGCCAATGTACTCGGCTTCGCTCGAAGCGGCGTTGGCCGCAAACAGAGCGATGATGAGAAGCAGGATCAGTTCGGCGCGTAGTACTCGATGGATGGGCATCTAGTGACTTAGTGCCTTTTGTAAGGGGAAGCTCTCATGGAATTGTTAGGGTTAAGTAGAATTTTCGCCTCCGCGGCCATGCCAACGCCGCGGCCGCACCTTGGGGAGAATTTTGAGAGTTCGGTAGAAGGCGTTTATGTGGTTGGCGACCTGGCTGGTGCGCCTGTGGTCAAGCTAGCCCTTGAGCAAGGCGAAAAACTAGCGAAGCATCTGGCGCAGCGTCTGCAATTCACCCATAGCGCTCCCTACGACGTGGCCATTGTCGGCGCGGGCGCCTCGGGGCTTGCCGTCGCGCTGAGGCTGAAAGAGCTTGGACACCGCATTGTGGTGTTGGAGAAGGCGCAACTGGCGGCGACCTTCGTGAACTTTCCGCAAGGCAAATGGATTTACGACGAGCCAAAAGAGATTGCCAATCCTTCCGCCTTGCGCTTTGAAGAAAACACCAAGGATGAGCTGATTGCCACTTGGCGGAAGCAGGCCGAAGAGGCGGGGTTGGAGGTGCGGGAAGGCGTGGAAGTGACGGGCCTTCAGGAGGGGAGCCCTTTGCGTCTGGAAACGACGGCGGGCCAGGTGGAGGCGAGGTTTGTTGTGGTGGCGAGCGGGGTGCGGGGCAATCCACGCGAACTCGGCGTGCCGGGCGAAGACCATCCGCGCGTGATGCACCGGCTCTACAACCCCAACATTCACCGTGGGGAGAGCATTTTGGTCGTGGGCGGCGGCGACTCCGCGGTCGAGGCGGCCGTCACGCTGAGCCAGCATAACCGGGTCACCCTTTCGTACCGGGGCGAAGCCATCAACCGGGCCAATGCACGGAACCGGAAAGCGCTTGCCGAATCGAGCGTCGAAGTGAAGTTGAAGCACAACATCAGGGGCTTCGAAGATCCGCTCGGCTACGATGCCGTCTACGTGTTGATCGGCGCGGATGTGCCGGTGGACTTCCTCAAGCGTTTGGGACTGCGCCTGGAAAGCGAATGGACCTGGAAGCGCTGGTTGGCCTTGTTGATCACCTTCGCGGTGGCCTATTCAATCTACGGCATCAAGTACGGCAAGGGCGAGGAGTTCTGGCCCTTTACCGGCTGGGGCTACGAGGCGCTGAGCTTCTTCGGCCGCGGCTGGAGCTTTTGGTACACGGTGCTCTACACGGCGGTGGTGACGATCTTTGGTTTGCAGGCGATGAAGCGTTGGGGCTTCGACCGCAAAGACCGTTTTCAGGTGTGGCGTTTTTCGAGCCTGATCTTTTTTCAGTGGACCTTTTTCTTCCTGATCCCGGAGTTCCTGTTTCAGTGGGCGGTGAAGTACCAATGGGTGGGCGAGAGCCTGGCTAAAGACCCCGACTTCGCCGGCAACGCCTGGCGCAGCTACGGGCTGGTCTACGCGTGGCCGTTATTCTTTTACACGTTTTCGGGCAACCCGCACGACGTCTGGCTTGTATGGGGAATCATCCTCAGTTTTGTGATCATCCCCGTGTTGGTGCTCTTTCAGGGGAAGCGCTACTGCACCTGGATTTGCGGCTGCGGTGGACTCGCGGAAACCTTGGGCGACCGCTGGCGGCACTTGGCGCCGAAGGGCTCCACTGCGCGCAAGTGGGAACAGATGAATGCCGTGGTGTTGGCCGTGGCCGTGGGAGTGAGCCTGCTGCTCTGGGGCCAGGACGCCGTGCGGGCGTTCCGCGAGCCCGCCGGGCAAGGAATCAAATACTACCGGCTGATCGTGGATACGTGGCTGGTAGGGATTATCCCCGTGGCGCTGTATCCGTTTTTGGGCGGGAAGGTGTGGTGCCGCTATTGGTGTCCGCTGGCGAAGCTGATGGAGATTTTCAGTGCGTTTTATACGCGGATGCGCTGGAGCCGTTTTGCGATCTCCGCCAATGACAAGTGCATTTCCTGCGGGGAATGCACGCGGAACTGCCAGGTCGGCATCGACGTGATGAAGTTTGCCTTGAACCAGCAAGAATTAAACAACGCGAACTCGTGCTGCATCGGCTGCGGAATTTGCATTACGGTGTGCCCGATGGACGTGCTGTCCTTTTCGTCCCCGGCAGAATCGGCCAAGCTAGTACAGATTCAGAACGCCTGAGCCGATTTTCGTCTACGCCTCGCGTGGTCGGTTATGAAAGCTTTACTTCTAACCTTCTTCGCGGTTTTGTCCGTGCAAGCTGAACCGCTGCCCTTAGCAAACGGCAATTCCTGGACCTACCGGGAAGCCAAGACCGGAGTCGAGTTCCAGATCCGGGTCAGTCAACCCGCCTACATTGACGGCCGGGAATATCATTCCTTGAGCGGATACGTGTCCGAGCGGCTATGGGTCCGCTATGACGAGCACGGATCGTTGGTGTGGTGGAACGGCGAGCGCGAACAAGACGAGACCCTACTCTCCTTGGAGGAGGCGCGCGGGGCCTGGTGGCAAGCACCCTTTCGGCCCTGCGACCAGGAAGGACAGCGGCAAAACGAGCCCGGGCGATTTGAAGGCGGGGCCGGACGCTACGGCACGGTGGATGTCCGCTACCGCTCGTTCGGCTGCGCCGACGAGGGCGTGGAGCTGGAACAGTTCGCCGAAAACATCGGGATGCTGCGACGCGTAAAAAGCAGCATAGCCGGACCGCGCCATTTCGACCTCGTGCGGGCACGAGTGGGCAAGAGAGTCATCGAAGCTTTGCCCGCCGGCAACTTCACCGTTAGCGCCGCTTCCGTCGAAGGCCGGGACTATCTGGAGGTATTTCTTCGTTTGGCCAGCAACTCCTTGGAGGAAGTGACCCTGCGCTTTCCCAGTGCGCAGGAATACGACATCCTTCTGCGCGATTCTAACGGCGCCGTGGTGTACACCTGGAGCGAGGGGCTAGTCTTCGCGCCCGCCGAGCACACTACGGTGTTCTACGGAGACTGGTTGCAAAGGGTGAATGTGCCGAGGCCGAAAGCCGGACGCTATACCCTGGAGGCGTGGATGACGACGGCGGAGCGGCCGGTCTTCGCCGCGGCAGTGGGCATCACTATTCCTTAAGCCGAGAGTTCAGCCGTGCGGTGAGGGCGGGAACCTGCGCAGGCTGTTTGAGCGTCTGGCGGACCGCCTCCATGCCTTCAGCTTCGATGAGGGACTCGGCGGCCAGTAACCCGTAGGCGTAGGCCGTCGAGGCCTGCGCGGCGCTGAAGTGGCCCCAGGGCCCGGCCAGACGCTCCAGGCCTGGCAATTTGCCCGCAGCCACGGCCTGGCGCAGGATACGCTTGTTGTCGTTCGAGAGGCGGACCCCGCTCAGGTACTGCGCGAGGCCCTCATGCAGCCACGTGGGGTGCTTGCCAAGACGCGCAATGCAGGCGTGGACGATTTCATGAGCGAAAACCTCGCGCATTTTGGGGCCGACGCGGGAGCGTTCATAGACCAGCGGCACCTGGATGCGCCCGTCGAAGAGTCCGCCGGACCAAGGAGAATGGCCCATCTGTTCCCAGGTGGCGAGCGGGATCACGATGGCCGTGATCTTAGAGCCGATCACGCAGCCCAGATCGTGGCGGACGCGCGCGTACTCTTCGTCGAGGGCGTCCAGCATCTCCCGGGCTACGCCGGAGGACACTTGCGCGCTGGGATAGTGGAGAGCCAAATCGGGCGAAGAGGTCTGGGCATCCTGGAGCAGCAAGGGGAGCAGGAGCAGCGGGGTCATGGGCAGAGTATCGGCGGAAGTGCTAGTAAACTTTGGAGTTTAGATAGTACTACTAGTTTGTGAGTTTACTAGTGTATGCCAGTATGATAAATCTCAAGACTCCCCCTTATGTTGATCAAAGGCCGTTACGAAGTTCGCGAGATTATTGGCAGCGGCGGTATGGGGCGCGTTTACCGGGCCTTTGACCGGGAAATGGGGCGGGAAGTCGCCATTAAATCCTTGGCGGATATGGATAACGCCAAAGCCTTGCAGTTATTCCGGCGCGAATGGCGGATGATCGCTAACCTCAATCATGCCAATGTGATTGAGATTTACGATAGCGGCGAGTACGAAGAAAACGGCAGCTCACGCCCGTTTTTTGTCATGCCGTTGCTGCGGGGGCAGACGCTGGCCCAGATCTTGGCCCTATCCAACGCGCCGCTGCCGGTGGAGAAGGTGGTGGACCTGGCGATTCGGGTGGCCGAGGGCCTGCAGGCGATCCACGAATTGCAATTGGTGCATCGGGACATTAAGCCAAGCAATATATTTGTGCTCAACAACGGGTCGGTGAAGCTGATCGATTTCGGCATCGCACAATTGGCGGGCGGAACCACGGGGCTGGTGATAGGGACCGAAAGCTACATGTCACCGGAGCAGACGATGGGGAGCCAGTGCTCGGCGAGTTCGGATTTGTTTTCGCTCGCGGTGGTGTGCTACGAATCGCTGACGCAGAAGAAACCGTTTTCAGGTCCGGACCAAACGGAAGTTTTCCGCCAGATTCGGGAAGGCATTGCCACGCCGGTGCACGTTTTGAACCCGGCAGTGCCGCCCGCGGTGAGCAAGGTGATTGCGAAATCGATGGCAAAACGGCCGCAGCATCGCTGGGCGAGCGCCAGTGAATTTGCGCAAATGCTAAGCCGCGCGTTGCGCAACGAGGCGATCGAGGCCTTGGACCCGAACCGCATTCAGACGCGGGTGCAGCGGGCGCGGGAGGCCTTCGATTTAGAGAACTACGAATTGGCGCGGGACGTGCTGCGGGACATTGAAGAGGCGGGATTCGTCGATCCGCAGGTGGGTCCGCTGCGGCATAAGGCGGACGAGGCGATTCAGCAGCGGGAAATCGGCAAGCGGTTAAGCAGTGCGCAGCGCGGGATCGATTACGAAGAATACGATCTGGCGCTGGACGAAATCCAGTGGATCCTGCGGAATTCGCCCACGCACATGAAGGCGCTGGAGCTCAAGCAGGTGGTGGAAGAAAAGATCACCCAGCGGCGCTTGAACGAGCATTTGATGCGGGCCAAGCGGGAGTTGGAAGGCCACGATTATCCGCGGGCGCGGCAGTCGCTCGAGATGGTGCTGGCGACGGAGCCCAAGCACGCCGAGGCGCTGGGGCTGTTGCAGCATCTCGAGTTGCGGGAGGAATCCTACAAGTCGGCGCGGCGCGAGAAGGACGAACTTTATAAGGCGGGCCGGGAGGCCTTCGACGCGCGGGAGTTTGCGACGGCGATTGGCATGCTGCGGCGAGTCCTGGAGCTAGAGAACGAGGCGCCGGAGACCGGCTCGGGGAGCGGAGCGAACTTCCGGGACTTTCTGGCGGAGGCCGAGCGGGCCTACGCGACCGTGGAACGCTATCGTTTTGAGATTCATGGGCATTTGGCGGCGGGCGCTTTCGACAAGGCCTTTGGCACCGCCAAGCAGGCGATCGCCGCATTTCCGGGTCACCCGCTTTTTGTAGGATTGGCGGCCACGGCCGAAGAGGGCATGGCGCGCGTGAAGGTACTGCGCTTTGGGCAATTGATGCAGTACGCCGAGCATGAGCAGGATCTGGAGCGGCGATTGGCGGTGTTGCAGGCGGCGGCGAAGGAATTTCCGAATAACCGCGAGATCGAGCAATGGACGCAGAAGCTGCAGGATCGTCTGGCGGCGGTGCGCGATGTAGTGGCCAAGTCCAAGCTGCGTGCCGACCAGGGTCATACGGCCCAGGCCGAAGAGCGTCTGGCCTACCTGCAGGATATTTATCCGGCGGGGCAACCCAACCACGCTCCCGCGCAGGCGGAGGCGACGCGGCAGATGCCGGTGCCCAAGGCAATGGCGGCGGTGGCTGGCGCGGCTGTATCCGGGGGCGTGGCGGAATCTCCGAGTATGCTGTCCCGGGGAAGCGGAATGGGCGACCCTCTGGGTGCGACCTCAGTGATGCCGATCCCCGTTGTGGCGCCGGCGCCCAGCCCAGAGCGGAGAGGGCCGGCAGCCGAAGCGGTCGCAGCACCCATCAAATCGCCCGCTGCGCCAGCTACTGCGCCAGCCGCTGCGCAAAATGCGGCGGAACAAAAGAACGAAGCACAGCCTCCGGCAAAGCCTAAGGTTACGCCGCCGTCCCAGCCAAAGGGTCCGTCCAGCGGCCCGCCGTGGACCACGTACGCGTTGGTGATCTTTACGGCAGTCTTGATCGGCGGGTCGATCTATGCCTGGAGGCGCTCAGCCGACAGCACCGTGGTGAAAACGCAAAGCGCCAATGCGGGAGAAGCGAGCGGCACCGTGCGGCTACAAGGCTTAGCGGCCGGAGCAACGCTGGAGATCGACGGGAAGCCGGTGAGCGCGGGAGACGGCGCGGAAATTCAACTGAGCGCGGGCGAGCACACGATTGTGGTGAGCCGGGCCGGGTTCGAACCGTTTAGCGGCCGCGTAAACGTGGGGGCGGGCGCCAAGGGCGTGGCCTTCCCGGTGCCTGCGATGGCGGCCCTACCCGCACGTCTGCTGATCTCGGCGGACTGGGACGGGGCGCAGGTGAAGTTGGACGAACAAAACCTGGGCGCGGTGACGGGTAAGCGCCTGGAGGCGGAGTTGCCGGCGGGAACGCACAATATCCTGATTGCCAAAGACGGGGCAGTGGCCAAAGTGAGCGTGGAAGTGAGCCCGGGGGCGATGCCGAAAATCGTGAACGTGGCTGCGGGCCAAAACACCATTGCCGCGGCAAATCTGGGCGAAGAATCCGAGCTATGGACGAACGTCAACGGCATGCGGACCGCCGAGGGAGAAGTGCTGGACAAGACGGCGGCGATGAAGATTCGGGGACCGCGCGGACTGCAGTTCCTGGACGGCGCCAATGTGGTGACGAATCTGGTGGCGCAGAATAACGCATTCCCCAGCCTGACGATTCACCTCTTCTTTAACTCGCGCATTGGCGCCCTGCGCTTGTGCGCCAATCAGGAAGGCTTTGGCGTGATTCTGGACGGCGCGGCGGCTAAGTATCCGGTGGTGAAGGGTTGCATGCTGCTGCAGGGATTGAGCGCGGGCGAACATACGATCGTGCCGACCAAGGAAGGTTTTGAGGGCGAACGAAAACAAGTGACGGTGAAGGCGCGCGAGACCGTAGCCTTGAATGTGGAACTGCGCGAAGTGCCCAAGAGCGCCGCTCTGAGATTTTTAAATGCTCTGGCGGGCACCGAGATTCGAATCGATGGGCAGACGGCGGGCCGGGCTAGCGCGGCGGGGACCTTCGAAATCGCGGCAGTGGGTTTGGGGAGCCATCGCGTGGATATTGTGAACGCACCGCGCTATAAAGCCAGGATGGGCGTGACGGTAGCGCCGAATGGGCGCGTGTTCGAACCCGTGGACGCCAAGCTTGACTTGCTGCCCGTGAACGTGGAAATCCAGGCGCCGCCCGACTCGGCGGTACGCTGGCGCTGCGGCCCGGACGGAGGCAGCGAAGCCAAGTCCAAAGGTGCGGTGAAAGCGGATTGCCCGGAGGGCCCGTTGACTGTGTCGGTGGCCAAGGAAGGCTTCGAGAATTTCGAAGGCAGCTTTTCGACGGCAGGCAAGGGCGGAACGGTTTTTCCGGTGGCGGTGGCAATGCGGGAGAAGAAGAGTTCGGCCAAGGCCCAGAGTGGATGTGGAGTGGAGGAGTTGGCGACCGTGGGCTTTGTGAGAGACGGCGGCAGCTTCCGAGCCGCCCGGGCAACCGCGTTACCCTGCGCGGGATTGGCGGGCAAGTACACATTTACGCTGCGGCCGGCCAAGGGTCCTTTTGGGGGCGTAAAGAGAATCGGTTGGGGCGTGGGGAATGTGAAGTTCGCATTCGCCGATAAGAAATTTCTCTCGCCGGCGGGAACGACCGAGGTCGCGCTCGACAAGGTGGAAGAGATCGAGGTAGAGCTGACGATCGCGGGAAAGAGTCTGCGGCAGAGCGTATCGATTGGCGGTAAGGCGTTGCCGCCCTATGCGGGAAGTTTGGAAGGGGATGCCGCGTCGATGAAGGTCTCAGTGGAAAAAGACGTGCGAATCGGACGCCTAGCGTTTGTCGAGCAGTAGCGCGCAACAAATTCCGCAATTTGGAACTTGAACTTTTTCGTCCACGTCCTATAATTGCAGGAACATGTCGGCGCGGCCGATATGCCTGAGTAGTGGTAGCGAGGTAACTATGGAGATTCTTGGCGAACGCAAATTCGTGGAGCTTCCAGGGGACCGAACGCACGAACTGCCCCCGTTGCTGGTCCGTTCGACACCGGTCTGTGCTGGCGGAAGCCGACGCATGGAAAAGATGATGACGATGGCATCGGAGGTCTTGGAGGCGGGCGATATGATCCACCACCCGCCGATTCCCGACCCGGCTCTTGAACTTGACTATGAGCGGCGACGCATGGACCTGGCGCTCAATCTAGTCGACCAGTATCTGACCTTTCAGCACCAATGGGCTTGGGGGGACTCGATTCTCGAGTGGATCCGGCAGTGCGAGATGACCTTCGAGATGCGGAGCGATTTAAGGCCGCTATTGAAGGCCGACCTTTGGCCGCACGCGGGGCGCGCCAGTTTTGTGACGTTGCTGGAAGACAAGGCCAAGGGCATCCCCTCCACGGAAGGCGTACCGCTGGAGGGTTCTGTGGGCCTCCGCCTTACGTTCCGGCAGCCGCCGCCGTTGGCCTGCTTTAGCGATCAGTTCCTTTTCTATTTGAACGGGACACTGGCGAAGTCGGCTTTTGAAACCTGGTCGCACCTGAGCACGGGACCGGTGTCGGATCTGCCGCCGGAACGCTTTCATTTTGACGTCGTAACGATGTAAGGGCGGCAACCAATGCTACGCTTTTAGGGTCGAAAGACCCTAGCAGCATGACCTTAGCAATCGTCGGCCTCGGATTCATGGGGGCCACCCACCTCAAAGCGGCAAGCCGCATCTCCGGGCTGAAACTGGCCGTCGTGTCGCGCGACGATAAGAAACTGCAAGGCGACCTATCGGGCGTCGCGGGCAATATGCCCGGCTTCGACGCGGCGATGGATTTTTCGCAATTGAAGACGTACCGTAGCTTTCCCGAAGTGCTGCTGGACCGCGAGATAGAGGCCGTGGACCTGTGCCTCCCCACCAAACTGCATGAGGCTTTTGCGATTGAAGCGTTGCGGGCGGGCAAGCACGTATTGGTGGAGAAGCCCATGGCCATCGACGAGGCCGCCTGCGCGCGGATGATGGCCGCAGCGGATGAGGCCAAGAAGACGTTGATGGTGGCGCAGGTTCTTCGCTTTTTTCCGGCCTACGTGGGGCTGAAAAATTGGCTGGACGAAGGCCGGGCGGGCGAGGTGAGGACGGCGCTACTTCGGCGCAAGTGCGCAGCGCCGGGCTGGGGCCCCTGGCTGCGAGACAAGACGCAGTCGGGCGGGGGTGTTTTCGATCTCCTGATCCACGACATCGATATGGCCCTGTACCTGTTTGGCGCGCCGGAACGCGTGAGCGCGACGGGGCACGAGGAACTTGAGCGGCAGATCGACGTGATCACCGCAGAGCTCTTTTATCCTAAATTCACGGCGACCATCACGGGCGGATGGCATCACGAAGGCTACCCGTTTTCGATGGAGTACACGGTGGTGGCGGAAAACGGCACGATGGATTACCACGTTCGGGAGCCGAAGGCGACCCTCTATCAAGCGGCACGGGGGGCCAGCCTCGTGGAGGCGGGCGAGGTGGATGGGTACCAGGCGGAGATCGAATATTTTGTGAGGTGCGTGGAGGCTGGCGTCGAACCCGCTAGGTGCCGGCCGGCGGATTCGGCGCGCTCCGTCACGCTAGCAAATCTACTGCTCGCCTCGCGCGAGCAAAAAGGAAAGGTCTTGGAATGTCGAATTTGAAAGCGCTCGAAACGGGCGTAATTTTTTGGGCGCGGAACGATCAACCCGCGCTGGTGCAATTGCAGGCATTGAAGGAGCTGGGCGTGAACTGTGCGCAGTTGGGCGCGAGCGGCGACTTTGTGATCGATTGGAATGCGGCCGAATGGATGGCGGCGGCCGAGGAGGCCGAACTAACGCTATTGACGGTTACCGGCGCCTACACCGGCGAGGATTATGCGGACATTCCTACCGTCGAAAATACCGTGGGATTTATTCCGCCCGCGACGCGGGAAGCGCGGGAGGCGCGCACGTTGGGGCTGATCGACTTCGCGGCGCAAGCGGGCATTCCCGTTTTCGCTTGCCACATCGGCTTTGTGCCGCACGATAAGAATCATCCGGATTACGTGGCCGTGCAGGCGATGGTGCGGCGGATCTGCGACTATGCGGCCAATGTTGGCGTAAGCTTTCACCTGGAGACCGGCCAGGAGCCGGCGCCCGTGCTGCTGGATTTTCTGGTGGATACGGACCGGCCGAACCTGGCGATCAACTTCGATCCGGCGAACATGATTCTGTACGGGACCAGCGACCCGATCGAGGCCATGGAAGTATTGAAAGGCCACATCCGGAGCGTGCACGTGAAAGACGGCGATTGGCCGGACCCGGCCAAACCCGGCAGCTTGGGGACGGAGAAGCCGCTTGGCCAAGGCAGCGTCGGCATCGAGCGTTATGTGAAGAAGCTGAAAGAGATCGGCTATACGGGTCCTCTGGTGATTGAGCGCGAAGGGACAGACCTGGAGCGCTGGCGCAAGGATGTGCGCTTCGGCATCAGCCTGTTGAACACGCTGCGATAGGGGCGACTTTTCATCGCAAAGTAATGGCCGCGGGGCGAGAATGGCGTTATGCGAATCGTCATTCTGCTGCTCGCGGCCATTTCTCTTTTTGCGCAACGGCGCCCCTTGGTGGTGATTAGTGTCGATGGGTTGGACCACCGCTACCTACGCGATGCGGACAAGCTGGGGCTGAAGATTCCCACCTTGCGCAAACTGATGCGCGAAGGCGCCTGGGCCGACGGAATGGCGGGCGTGGTGCCGACGGTCACCTGGCCCTCGCATACGACGCTGATTACGGGCGTGCCGCCGCGCGAGCATGGGATTTTGAGCAATCGCCGGCCGCGGCAGGATACGGGCGACTATTACTGGTTCGCCGACATGCTCAAGACCAAGACGCTGTGGCATGCCACGCGCAAGGCGGGCTTGAAAAGCGCGGCGATTACGTGGCCGGTGACGGTGAACGCGGATATCGACTTCAATCTGCCCGAGTACTTCCGGGGCCGTCTGGGCGGCAGCATGGACTACATTTCGATCTATGAGAAGGCGACGCCGGGCTTGGTGGAAAAGATCGAAAAGATTGATCCCAGCTTCCGGCAATCCTGGGTGGACGACCGGACGCGCAAGGTGGCGACCGTGTATCTGCTAAAACACGAAAGGCCCGATTTGTTGTTGCTGCATTTCGTGGACCTGGACGCCGTGGCGCACGATCATGGGCCTTACGAGAAAGAGGCCAACGCGACGCTGGAACAAACTGACGCGTACATTGCGGAGATCGTCGCGGCCGCGCCGGCGAGTGCGGTGATTGCGGTGGTGAGCGATCACGGCTTTGAGAGGGTGGACCGCGAGTTGAGCGTCGCCGTACTGGACATGGAATTGGGGCTTGCCGGTAAAGTGCGCAGCTACGGGGGGCTGCTGTTTGCGCTCAGCGCCGAGGCGGCGGAGAAACTGGAGAAATCCGGTTACCTGGGCCGCAAAGTGCCGCCCGGGGAAGTGGCCCGCTTTGCGCCGGAGATGAGCAAGGGGATGGTGGCCGCGTTTGAACCAAAGCGGCATGAGGGCTTTCAGTATGGGGGCGCGGGTGCAACCAAACTCGCGATGCCGCCGCACGAGATCGGCAATCACGGCTTCTGGCCGGGCTTGAGCGATTACCGGGCGGCGTTTCTTTTGTGGGGCGAAGGGATTGCGCCGGCCAAGCTGCCCGCGATGCCGATGGAGGATGCGGCGGCGAAGTTTGCCTCGATTCTGGGCGTGAAGCTGGAACGCTAAACTAACGGCTTATGCGTAAACCCTTGATGGCGGCGAATTGGAAGATGTTCAAGACGCCGGCCGAGACAAGCTCCTTTTTTACCGCTTTCCTGCCGTTGGTGGTCGCGGCGGACCATTGTGACGTGGCTGTGTGCGCGCCGTACATCGACCTTGCGGCGGCCTTGAGTGCGGCCGAGGGATCGAAGGTGGCCATTGGGGCCCAGAATCTGTATTGGGCTAAAGAAGGCGCGTTTACGGGCGAGATTTCAGGGCCGATGTTGAAGGCGATTGGCTGCACGTGGGTGATCGTGGGCCACTCCGAGCGGCGGCAATATTTCGGCGAGACGGACGACACGGTGTTGAAGCGGACGCAGGCGGCGATTGCGGCGGGGTTGAAGGTGATCTTGTGCGTGGGTGAGATGCTGGCCGAGCGCGAAGCGGGCGAGACTGAGGCGGTGCTGGAGAAGCAGTTCGCGGGCGGCATCGCGGGCTTGACGGGCGAGGAGTTTTCGCAAGTCGCGATCGCATATGAGCCCGTGTGGGCGATTGGGACGGGCAAGACGGCTACGCCCGCGATGGCGGCCGAAGCGCACCAAGTGATTCGAGGATTGGTGAGTGTGAAGTTCGGGGACGAGGCGGCGGCGAGCGTGCGGATTCTCTATGGGGGTTCGGTAAAGCCCGAGAATGTCAGCTCCCTGATGGCCGAAGCGGAGATCGACGGGGCGCTGGTGGGAGGGGCCTCGCTGGACCCGGCCGGCTTCGCAAAGATCGTAAACTTCTAGGGCCCCACGCGCTTCCACGTGGACAAGGTTTCCCCGCCCTGGGCGGTGGACCTAAAGCTCGCAGGCCGCGTGCCGCCTGATGGGGCAAAGCAAGTCTTGAGCGTATCTCCGTCGACTTCAAAAATGCCCAATTGGGTCGCGTCGGTCAGTTGGCCGGCGGTGTGATGCAGGACGGCGCCGCCCGCATCGCGGGTTAGATGACCTTTCATGAAAAGTTGCGGGCCGAAGTGCAGGGTGGTGTCGAGACCCTGCACGCGGCGTTTACCGTGGCGGACAAAATCAGGCGGAAGCGGTTCCCCGCCCCGCAAGCAGCTGAGCATGAGCCATTCGCCTTGTAGTTCCTCGATGGGCTCCAAGGGTGCGGCACTGGGCTTGGATGGGGAGGCAGGCGGCGAGGAAGCGCGAACCAAGGATTCGAGCGCGAATCCTGAACCAGGGGCGGTAGCAAAGGAGGCGGGCGCCGGACCGCCGCTCACGTTCAAGCACAGGCGCCAGCCGTCGCCGCTTACTTCGTAAATGCCGTAATTGGTATTGCCGGCTTCGGGTCCGGATTCAAAGCGGAGGGCCAGGGACTTGGGCGAAGTGTCCGGGTGCAAGAGAAGTTGACCCGCGTATTCAACACCCATGCTGGCAGTGACGAAACGGTCACCGGCGAGCGTTATCGAAGCGCCGGCCAGAAGACCTGCGCCGACGTTTGCGCCATCCACTTCGAGCGACGCGATGCGCCAATGTCCCTGCAGGAATTCCCTGTCTGAAGGCATGCCGTTTCTTCCTCTCCTGGCAAAGGTTAGAAGAATTGGCCGCCGGGGTCAAGGAGCATTCAGGCCACGGTTATTCGACCTTGGGGGCCTTAATCTCACGCCCGCCCTGCTTCAGGATGAGGCCGGTGACTTTACCGTTCGCCCGCTGTATTTCCAGAGTGGCGTTGACGGCCTTGGCAAAGAGCTTATCTTTGGCTTCGGCAAAGACGGGGAGCTTGCCCTGACCGGTGCCCTGGGTGATCAGTTGTTTGCCCTCGCGAGTGAAGACGATGCTGAAGGTGGGCGCGATTTCGTAGCGGCCCAGGTACTCGTCGAGCGTCGCCGTATCGAGTTCGATTTCCTGGCGCAGAACGGGGAGTTCGACGGCGCCGCCTTGGGAAAGGCGCATCAGGCCGTTGAAGATTTCTCCGAGCGGCGCGTCCTCGAAATTGGAAAGGACGATCACCGCAACATTATCGTCGGCGATGCGGGCGAAGTTGGTAACAAAGCCGTCGATGCCGCCGCCGTGGCCGTCCACGCGCTTGCCCTGGAGGTTGCCGACCGTGGAGCCGTAACCGTAGTTGCCTTTTTCGGCGGTGAGCATGCGGGCGCGGCTTTCCGCGGAGATCACCTTGTTTTCAGCCAGCGCGCGGTCCCAGCGCACGAGGTCCTCGGCGGTAGACAGGACGTTGCCCGCGGCGCCGGGTATGGACATGTCGATGAACTTGGCGCGGGTCATTTTGCCTCCGTTCGAGACATAGCCTTCGGCGCGTTTCGGGATAACGGCGTTCGTGGAATCCGAGAGCGTCGAGGTCATGCCGGCTGGGGTGAAAATTTCCTTCGCCAGGTAGGCCTCAAACGGCATGCCGGACGCTTTCTCGATGATGAGGCCAAGCAAGAGGTAGCCGGTATTGGAGTAAGAAAACTTGGTGCCGGGGTCGAAATCAAGAGGCTTGCCCTCGATGAGCTTCAGTTGCTCCTGAGAGCGGGAGGGCCGGGACTGAATGGTGCGGTAGGCGTCCACGGCCGTGAAGTTGGGCAGGCCGGCGGTGTGATTGAGCAGTTGGTGAATGGTGAGAGATTGCCAGAGCGGGGGGCAGGAAGGCAGGTAGTCGCAGGCCTTGGCGCCCGTCTTGAGCTTGCCCTGTTCTTCGAGCTTCAGAATTGCGGCGGCCGTGAATTGCTTGGTGATGCTGCCGAGGCGGAAGCGGGTCTCGAGATCGTTCGGAATGCGCCAATCGGCATTCGCCATCCCATAGGCCTTGGCGAAAAGGGGCTTGCCGTCCTTGGCGATCACGGCCACGCCGCTGAATTTTTTCTGTTGCTCATAGGCGGAAAGGAAGGCGTCCGCCTTGGCGGCGATCTCCTGGGCCGCACAGGCCGAAGCAAGGGCAACGACTAGAATCGCTTTACGTAGATCCATAGACTCTCCAGAATTCCAAACGCGGCGAGCGCGGCAAAAGTTCCCCGCCACCACCGCTTCCCCCATCCACGCGCCAATTGCCAGGCGAGAAGGCTCAAGAAAGCTTGTAGCAGCAGATTACCGGCGCCGAAAGAAAGCGCCGCGGCAGCGGTGGGGCGGGCCAGGACCGCGAGACCCGCGCCTTCAATGGCGCCAATGAGAGCGAAGGCGAGCCAATGCGGTGCGGCGTCGGGGAAGGCGAGGCGTTCGATGGCGAGATAGGCGATGGCCACGGCGCCCGCGAGTTCGAAGAAGCCCGGGGTGGCATAGAAACGGTCGGGCAAAACTGCGAGAAAAGAAACAGCGGAGGCGGCCAGGTAGACCCAGGGCCGCTTGAGCAGACCGATCGTGGCCAGCAGGACCAGCACAACCGGTTGGAAGAGGAGCTGGGCGGCGCCGAGGCGCGCGCCTCGAGAGGCGGTTTCGGCCATGCTGGACTGGTGGAAATCGAGGGTGTCGCGTTCAAAGGCACGGTCGAAGATGGCTTGGCGCTGGACGCCCGCGCGGCTGAGGTGGAGGATGTGGACGTGATTGGGCACCGTCACGCGGGCGAGTTGGACTTCCGCCTCGAGGCGCTCGCCGACGGGTTGTGAAAAGCGGTAGGTGAATTGGCAGCGGAATTCGTCGGCTTCGAAGGCACAGGCCTGCGCCGTAATCGTGGCGTCGCGGAAACGAAAGGCGGCGGCGGCCTGGGCCTGGCCCAAATGTTCGGCTTCATAGCGCGGAATGCGCAAGGAAAGCGTTAAGGTGTCTCCCTCGATCTTGCCTTCGCCCACGCTGACGCTAATCGAATGGGCCGAGGCGAGGGTAGCGAGCAGGAACAGGGCCGTCAGACTCTGTAGAAATGCCGCCATAGGATACGGGCCGCGGCCAGCGCGGGGATGGAGAGAAACATACCGGGGACACCGCCCAGCAACTCGCCGGCGATTACCCCGGCGAGCACGACGATGGCGTGCAGTTCAATGCCCTCGCTCATCAGATAGGGAACGAAAACGTAGTCCTGGACAACCCGGAACACAAGATAGAAAATCAACATCCAGCCCCAATGAGGGTAGCCGCTAAAGGCGGCGATGAGAGTGCTGATGCCCGCGGCGCTGATCCAGCCGGCGATGGGGATGATTTCAAGCAAGGCGGCGAGCGTGGCCAGCAGCAGCGCGTAGGGCACACCCGCGACCTGGTAGAAGACGGTATAGACAGCGAAGACCAGCAGGCTGAGCAGCAGCAAGGCGCGGATGTATTTGCTTAAGAGGTCGTGGAATTCGCCGAAGAGGCCCCTGAGTCCGGCGGGGTCGGTGAACTGGGCGAAAAAGGCGAGAAAGCCGTCGCGCAGCAAGGGGCCGTCCTTCAAAAAATAGAGGGCGAAAATCGGCACGAGGATGAAGAGGGTGGCGCCGCCAAGGCCGCTAAGCAGGCTGCCGGCCACCTGCTGTACCAGGTCCATCCCAAATTTCAGGACGTCGTCCCGGAAGGGTTCGAGGGCTTCGGGAAGGGGAAAGCCGCTAAAGCGGGTGGGCTCGCGGGAGAGATCGGGAAGCTTGGCCATCAGAGCGACCGCTTGTTCGGCGACGCGACGGCCCAGCCAAGCCGCGGCGACGGAAACGAGAGCCAACACGGCGACGAATACGACGACAATGGCGAGATTGCGCGAAATGGAACGGGGAGCGATGCGGCGCAGATAACCGATCAAGGGCTCAATCGTGTAGGCAAGGAAGAGACCCAGCAAGAGGAGAAAAACGAGTTCCCGCAGCGTCCAGGACATCCAGAGCGCGAGCGCGAAGGCCAGAATCGTGCAGCAAACGCGCGCGGTCTTCGCGTCGAGAAAGGTCATCCAGACTTCTATCTTATAGTTGAGGCATGATGCGCGGCTTGTTGGGAGAGCTGGAAACGCTGGAAGAGCGTCTGCGGCAAGGCGGGGGCGCCGAGAAGATCGCCAAGCAGCACAAACAAGGGAAACTCACGGCGCGGGAGCGCGTGAGGCGGCTGCTCGACCTGGGTTCGCCGGTGTTAGAGCTTGGATTGCTGCTGGCGCATGATCAATACGACGGCCAAGCTCCGGCGGCGGGAGTGGTGACGGTGCTGGGACGAGTGGAGGGCCGTCCGGTGGTGGTGGTGGCCAACGACGCAACGGTAAAGGCGGGGGCTTGGTGGCCGGAGACGATCCCCAAGATTCTGCGGGCGCAGGAAATCGCGATGCGGCAGAGGATTCCCATCCTCTACCTGGTGGACTCGGCTGGAGTGAATCTGCCTCTGCAGGATTCGATCTTTCCCGGCAAGTATGGTGCGGCGCGGATTTTCTACAACTGCTCGATTCTGCGGCGAAAGTTGCGGGTGCCGCAACTGGCCGCGGTGATGGGGATGTGTATTGCGGGGGGCGCGTACTTACCGGCCTTGAGCGATTGGATTGTGATGGTGGAGGGTACCAGCTTCATGGGGCTGGGGGGACCGAATCTGGTAAAGGGCGCCACGGGGGAGGCGGCGAGCGCGGAGTCTCTGGGCGGTGCGGCGATGCACACCAGCGTTAGCGGCGTGGCCCACCAGAAAGCAAAGAACGACGAGGAGTGCTTAGACTTGATGCGGGCACGCGTCCGGGAACTGCCTCGCAAGCGGCCAGCCGAGCAAGCGGAGATGCGTGCTCCGGAACTGCCGGCCGAGGATTTATACGATTTGATTCCGGCAGACCACCGCCAGCCTTACGACATGGCCGCTGTGCTGAAGCGAATCGTG
Source organism: uncultured Bryobacter sp. (assembly GCA_964387685.1). Lineage (GTDB taxonomy): Bacteria > Acidobacteriota > Terriglobia > Bryobacterales > Bryobacteraceae > Bryobacter. The sequence goes on along the minus strand of CAYLXK010000002.1, from coordinate 131,299 downwards.
GACGCAGGCTCGCTGGAGGAATTCCAGGGCGACTATGCGCCGGAGCTGCTTTGCGCGCACGCCCGCCTGCACGGCCACACGATCGCGGTGATGGCCAACCGCCGGGGCTTTTTCAAAACCAGCCTGGGGGCGCGCATCGGCGGCATCCTATATACGGAAAGCGCGCGCAAGGCGGCGTACTTTGTCGAGACCGCCGAGCGGCATGGCCTGCCGCTGCTGTATTTGCAGGACGTCTCGGGCTTCATGGTGGGGCGGCAGGCGGAAGAAAGCGGGATCATTCGCGCCGGTGCCGAGATGGTGGAGACGATGGCCTGCGCCACCGTTCCCAAGATCGTGCTGAGCGTCAATCATTCTTCCGGTGCGGGTTATTACGCGATGGCGGGACAGGGCTTCGACCCGGACTTTGCGCTGGCCTGGCCGACGGCGCGAATCGGCGTGATGGAGGGCGATTCGGCCGTCCAGGCCATCCACGGACCAGAACTGGACCGGCTGAAGGCGGCGGGGGAGGCCGTCGCGCCGGAACTGGCGGCTAAGATCGCGCAAACGCGGGCGGATTACGAGCGCTGGCTGGACGCGCGGCACGCGGCGGCACGCGGCTATGTGGACGCGATTCTGGATCCCTTGAAGACGCGTGAGACGTTGGCGTTCCTGCTGGAGGTTTGCGCGCGGTGATCCGAATCGGGTTTGGGCAGGGATTCTGGGGCGATGCGCCCGAGGCGCCGGTGCGGCTGGTGGAGGACGGACCGTTGGACTATCTCGCCCTCGACTATCTGGCCGAAGTGACGATGTCGATTTTGCAGAAGCAGTATGCGGAGAATCCGCAATTCGGCTACGCGCGGGATTTTCCGCCTTTGGTGGAGCGGATTTCCAAAACGATTCGCGAGCGGCGCATCCCGGTGCTGGCTAATGCAGGAGGCGTGAATCCATGCGCTTGCGCGGAGGAAATCCGGCGGCGCTGCCCGGAGCTGCGGGTGGCGGTGGTGGAAGGCGATCACATTTTGCCCCGCATCGATGAGTTGCTGGCGGCGGGGCACGAGCTGGCCAATATGGATACGGGCGAGGCGCTGGCCACGATTCGACCGCTGCTACGGAGCGCGAACGCCTATCTAGGGGCTTTCCCCTTAGCCGAGGCCCTTGCCTGCGGCGCCGATGTGGTGGTGACGGGGCGTTGCGCCGATGCGGCGCTCGCGCTGGCGCCAATGATTCACCGGTTCGGCTGGCGCGAGGACGATTGGAACCGCCTGGCGTCGGGCGTGGTGGCGGGGCACATTGTCGAGTGCGGCGCGCAGTGCACGGGCGGCAACTGCCTGGCGGATTGGCGCGCCATTCCAGATCTTGCGCGTATTGCCTACCCTGTGATCGAGGCGCACGAAGATGGTTCGTCGCTGATCACCAAACACGCGCGCTACCTTGATGGCCCATCTGGGGGATTGGTGTCGCTAGCCTCGGTGAAAGAGCAACTTGTTTATGAAATTGGTGATCCGGCTTCGTACTACACGCCCGATGTGGTTGCGGATTTTAGAAGCGTGCGGCTACAAGCGGACGGCGAAAACCGAGTCCGCATTAGCCCGGCGCTGGGGCGGCCAAGACCGGAGCTCCTGAAGGCGAGCATCTCCTACCATTGGGGTTGGAAGGCGGCAGGTACGCTCGTATACTCCGCGCCGGACGGAGGCGAAAAAGCCAGGCGTGCCGCGGAGATTGTAAGCGCGCGCTGCCGGGATCTGGGACTTAGCTTCGAGAGGACGCGGACGGAAGTCTTTGGGCACGAGACGGCGATGCTGCGGCTAGCGGTGCGGGCGCGGGAACGGGCGCCGGTGGAACGCTGGACGCGAGAAATGATTCCCTTGGTTCTCAATGGCCCCCCTGGAGCCACCGGCTATGGTGAAGGCCGGCCGAAGGTGCATGAGGTGATGGCGTATTGGCCCGCGTTGCTGCCGCGCGACGCAGTGCAGGCGACCGTGGCGGTGCTGGGATGATTCGCAGTCGGCTATCGGAGATCGCGCACGCACGCTCCGGCGACAAGGGGAATCTGGTGAACATTGGCGTGATCGCGCGGCATCCCAGCCTCTACGATGCGATTTTGCGAGAAGTGACGGCCGAGCGCGTAGGGCGGCATTTTGCAGACCTGGTGGCGGGCGCGGTGCGCCGCTATGAGATGCCGAACATCGAGGCGGTGAATTTTGTGTGCGAGGGGGCCTTGGATGGCGGGGGGACGCTGAGTTTGCGCTCGGATGCGCAAGGCAAAGGCTTCGGGGGTGCGATCCTGAATTTAGAAATAGAGCTGACCCCGGAGGAGCAATCTGTCGCCCACACCCTTTCTTGATGCCGTGCGGAATGGCCGCGTCCTGGAGCTGACGCTCAACCGTCCGGACAAACGCAACGCCTTATGTTATGAGCTGACCCATGCGCTGCTGGCCGCCTGCCACGAAGCCCAGAGCGACGACGGCATCGGCGCAATTCTTTGGAAGGCGAACGGCAGCGTCTTCTGCACGGGCATGGATCTGGAGGAGGCCACAGGCGCGGACGCTCGCGGCGCGACCGAAATTCACGGGGAGCTTTTCTCGTTGGGGCGGCGCTCCACTAAGCCGATCATTTGCGCCGTCAATGGCCCGGCGCTGGGGGGCGGACTGGGGCTGGTGGCCAATGCGCACATTGCGATTGCGGCGCACGGGTCGACGTTTGGACTGACCGAGATCCGCCTGGGCATGTGGCCTTACGCAATCTACGCGTCGCTCGAAATGGCGCTGGGCGCCAGACGAACTCTCGAGTTGACGCTCTCAAGCAAGGTCTTCAACACGCCGGAAGCGCTGGCCTGGGGTTTAATCAGCGAAGTGGTTCCCAATTTTGAATTGGACGAACGGGCCGAAGCGATCGCGCAAGCCATCGCCAACGCTTCGACCGAAACGGTGCAGCGTGGGATGGGCTTTGTGCAGCGCGTGCGCGGGTTGGCCCCGGACGCGGCGATTGGCGAAGCGTTGCGAACGCGGCAGGAGAACTTTGAGAGCCTGGACTTTGCCGAAGGCGTGAAGGCATTTCGCGAAAAGCGCGCGCCTCGTTGGCCCTCGCATCCCTAAGCGCGTTCATGCTGGATTACATCCAACCGGCCACTCTGGTTGAGTGGGTTGAGAATACCGCGCCGTACCTGTTTAGCAGCGACGCCCCGGCTTTGGGGGGGCGTTTGCTGGAATTGGACTTCCGGCGCATTTTGTTAGCGGTAAAGCGGGGCTACGATTGGCCGGCGGACCGGGACGCCTATGTGGAAGACTATTTTGCGCTATGCCTGGCCGCGCACCATGCGACGGTGGCGACATACATCCCCACGGATGTGGATTCCAAGATCCGGGGCCTGCTGTGGAAGGAGCATTCCGCCCTCGACGGGCAGCAACGCATGTTTGCGTTCGCCCGCCAGGCGATGCGGTGGCCCATGGAAGGAATCTCGGCGCGCTACACGGAACTGGCGGGCTTGGGCCCAGTGAGCGGCCATAACGGCGAGCAGTTGAGCGTACTGATGGGCGCGCTACAGACGTTCCTTAAGCAGGGCAGCGGAAGCGACGCCGAGGCGGCCTACGCGGCGGTGAGCGAGGAATTGCGGCGCGAGACGATTGAATTCGTCACGGCGCTGGAAACCAAGGGCCGGGAACTCGACGCGCTGCGCCTGGCCGCGTGGCTCACGCATAATGTGGGAGACGTGGACCAGGGCCTTTCCTACTGGCCGCAAGGCCCCCTTTATGAAAGGGCCCGGCAGGACTTCGGAAGGCTAGCGCACGAAAACACACGGCCCTTTGGAGGAATCTTCGCGCAGGCCGCCAAGATCTACAAGAAGCTGATGTCGCCCGAAGGGCATCGCAACTATCCGTTGCGGGGCATCAAGGCGCTGCGCCAGACGCCGGATTTACTGCTGCCGCAAGCGCCGTTTCTAGACGAGTGGGGACGTAATGTGGCGCGGCACCCGAGTCTCTCAGAGAGCGATCGGGGAGAAGTGCTGGGCGCACTGGTAAATGGCAGCCGCAAATTAAAGGGACAGCGCGGATATTATCGAGCGCTGCGGGGTATGCAAGACGAGTTGGGAGAGGCCGGCCTGCAACGTCTGCTCAAAGCGCAGCCCAATAGCGTTCGGAAGGAATACGAAAGCGCGGAGATGCGAAAACTGGTGGCGGTTTCCCGCGACAGCTTCGAATCGAGTATGAAGAAGGCGCTGGCGGCGCCAGAATTTAGGGCTTAAGTGTTTAGGACTTAAGTGTTTAGGACTTAGGGCTTCGCCGCGGGGCTGGTTGCCGGCGCGGTCTGGGGGTCGCGCTTGATGGGATTGAGGGCTTTCATGCCGCGCGCCAGGCGGCGGAAAAGGCCTTTGCGTTCCGGCGGGGCCTGCGGCAGAGGCTGCACGGTAGGAGTGACCGCGGGAGAAAGCACAACCGGGCTGCGCGAGGGAGCGAGCGTTGGTGGCTCTTCCAGACGTTCTGTACGCTCCGTGGGGGCGCGGGCGGGAAGGGGCGTCTTGGGAGCGGCCGCCGTAGAAGGAGCTGGTTCGGACGCAGGCGATGCTCCCCAGATTTTCATCTGGAGCGGCTGGGGCGCGGTCACCGTTCTGGTGCGAGGCCGAGGCGTCGCGGCGCCTGTGCGCGTGGGAACGGTGCGAATCGGCTCGCCCGGTAAGGACCTAGGACCCGGCGTCAGTTGAATGGGCTCGGCCGCGGGAGCGACGGGCGAGGGGACCTCGCTCCGGCTGGTTGGGGCGGGAAGCGCGACGCTATTTGGGGTCGCGACTGGACTAGCGGACGCAGGGGTGGGTCTGGAGGCGGACCGATAGAGAAGGAGCGGGATGACGATCGCTGCCACCACACCCAGTCCGATCAAGGCGCCCAGAAGCGGCGACTTACGGCCGAGGGCAGATGGGGGCGCAGAGTTCTTTGGCGAAGCGCTAGGGCTTTTCGCCGAAGCTTTCTTTGAGCCCGGCTCGAGGTCCGCCGTATAGTCCGGATTGACGGGGGTCAGGAAAGAATGGGTGTACTCGGGAGCGGCCGGTATGGGAGCGGCCGGTATGGGAGCGGCCGGTATGGGGGCGGCCGGTAGGGGGGCGGGCTGGACGGGGGCGGGTTCGTGCTGCGGAAGGGGTGTTGCAGTCAGATGGGGCGTCGCACTAGGCTGGGTAATCGTGGCGGCTTGCGCGGGAGCGGCCGCAGCCTGGGGGCCGTCAATAGCGGCGAGGAATTCGTCCGCGCTCTGGAAGCGGTCTGCCGGGTTCTTCGCCATAGCCTTCAGAATGGCGGCATTTAGGAACTGAGGAATGGCCGCATTGCGAAAAATGGGGGGCTCGGGAATCTGCTGGACGTGCGCTTGCATGAGCAGAAAGCTGGACGGGGCGATAAAGGGACGGGTGCCCGTGAGTAGCTCATAGAGAACGATCGCCGTCGAATAGATGTCGGTGCGATGGTCCACGGTAGCCGTGCCGCGCACCTGTTCCGGGGAGATATAGAAAGGAGTCCCGTACATGCCGCCCATCTCGGTGACATGGGGGTCCGAGACGCCCTTGGCCAGGCCGAAGTCCGTCAGCTTGATGCGGCCATTCGGGCTGACGATGATATTGCCCGGAGAAACGTCGCGGTGGATCACGCCATTTTGGTGGGCGTAGGAGAGCGCCAGTAGCACCTGGCGAATGATCGTGAGGCTTTGGTCTAGCGAGAAGCGGCGCAATTCGACCAAGGAAGCCAGCGTCTGGCCATCGATCAATTCCATGACCATCACGAGGTCGTCCTCCAGCCAGAAAGCGTTGAGCACGGCGGCGATATTGGGATGGTCGAGGCTGGCCTGCAGGCGGATTTCGCGCAGGAAGCGGTGGGCCTGTTCCTGCGAATCGGGCTTGCCGTCGGCGAGGATCTTCATCGCCTCCCGGCGGCGAGTGATCAGGTGCTGGACCTTGAGCACGCGGCCGTTGCCGCCGGCGCCCAGCTCCTCTACGATCTCGTAATGCCCGATCGAATCGCCCACTTGTAAAGTCATCAGGTCCTCAGCGAAGAGCGTTCATCCAAAAAAACACGCACAGCGCGAGCGCCGTAATGGCCACCACCACCATTAGCCGGAAGGGCCCATTGATTTTGGGGCGGGCCGGGACGGCCCCGATTCCAGAGGCCAAAGCCGCAATTTGTTCCTGGTGCTGCAGGCGCTTTTCTGCCGATTCCTGCTCTCGGCGCCGGCTCTCTTTCTGGCGCAAAAGCGCCGCTTCGAGATTTTCTCCGGCCTCTCCAGAGGCGCCCAGGTGCACTCCCATCAGAGCTTCCCGGAACTCGGCGGCGCTGGCGAAGCGATCTTCGCGGCGCTTTTCGAGAGCCTTTAGAATTACGCGGTCCAACTCGTCGCCCGCGTGCCGCTCCCAATGGCTGGGAGGCACGGGCGTTTGTTCCACCTGCGCCAGCATCACATCGAATTGGCTATGACCCGAGAATGGCTTGCGCCCCGCGACAAGTTCGTAGAAGACGGCGCCGAGAGAGTAGAGGTCTGCCCGGCAATCGAGTTCTCCGTTGGCTTGCACCTGCTCGGGCGACATATAGTGGGCCGAGCCGATGGCCGCACCCGCCTGGGTAAGCCTGGGGTCCGCGGTACTGCGCGCGAGCGCGAATCCGCTCAGCTTTACGTCACCCTCCGCGGATAGGAAGATATTGGCCGGGCTGACGTCCCGGTGGACTATCCCCTCGCCATGCGCGCATTCCAGGGCCTCAAGCGTTTGCCAAACGATGCGGACCGCGTCGGGCAGGCTCACGCGGCCTACCTCCAGGCGCTCGGCCAAACTCGAGCCCTCCACCAATTCGGTAGCCAGCACGAAGCGGCCGTCCAGCTTGGCGCTGGCGCAATAGGAAACGATATGGGGGTGGTTCAGGCGGGCAAGTATCTTGGCTTCGCGTTGGAAGCGCTCGAAGCGAATGGGGTCGGAGGTCTGGAAGTCGTTCAGAACGCGCAAGGTCTCGAAGCGCTGCGCGGGGACGTTGCGTACTTTGTACGTCGTCTCCTCGCGGCTACTTTCGAGGACGTCGATAAATTGATAGTCGCCGACAATCGACCCGAGTTCGAAACCCATAATTCTTTCGCCGAAACCTGCCTTACTGTCGCCTGGACGCGGACGCCCATCACGGCTCGCCACGATCTTTGCCGAAGATCCAACCGCTCTATCGGCGGTTTTGCTCTCGTGCCTTAGTCGGGCTCTGCTTGAGATGGAATGCCGCGCGGCAACTTTCCTACGGACGTTCCCTGAAGGACGTTCGGTCCATGGGTACTAGGCCATATTGGTAGTGTAGAGGGGGCTCTTCGCCTGAACAATGAGTCTTTCACCTTAGAGTCAACCTAGAGAAGACTCTGAGAATAGCCCTCCTTGGAAGCCGGGAGGGGGCTTGACTCCCGGTTCCGATTTGGTTTCAATCGGACAATAATGGCTGGGGCCCCCCAAGTGGGCGGGAGCGCAAGCAAGGTGGAGTTTCGCCGCATGCGGGGCCGTTAACTGTTGGAAGCGAATTTGGCGTAAGGATCTTGTTTTTTTCATGGATTTCGCACAAGGCTTGTCAAGCTTACTGGGGCTCGGCCTCGCATCGGGCATCAATCTGTATGCCGCTGTTTTGACCGTGGGGTTTGCCCATCGCCTGGGTTGGATCACCAGCGTTCCCCCCGGCCTGGAGATCTTGAGCCATCCGGCCGTCCTGGCAGTGGCCGGGCTCATGTACGCGGCGGAATTTGTTGCCGATAAAGTACCTGGTTTCACGCCCATTTGGGATGGCATACACACCTTCATCCGGCCAATTGGCGGGGCGCTGCTGGCTTACGGGGCAACGGCGAAGCTAGATCCTATGGTTCAGGCTCTCGCCATCCTGGCCGGCGGCAGTGTGGCGCTGGGGGCGCACGCGACAAAAATGGGAACGCGCCTAGCCGCCCACGCCGTACCGGACCCGATCACGCATTCGGCCATCAGCATGGCGGAGGATTTTGGCGTCGTGGGGCTCCTGATATTGGCCTACAACTACCCTTGGGTGGCTCTGCCGATTGCGGTAACGGCCGTGGTGGGGATCGCGTTGGCCATCCCGTACCTGTACCGGATCCTCCGCTTCATGCTGCGCACCTTAGTGGGCCGCGTCAGCAACTTTGCCGAACCCGATGTAGACGAGGTGCCGGAATGGGCACGCCAAGGCGGCGGGCGCACGGTCCTGTGCTTTGTGCGCGGGGGCAAGAGTTTGGGGCGGCTTCGGGCGGCCTACCTGACGCGGCTGGGCAGCGGGGGGACGCTTTGCGTTCCCAGTCCCTTTGGACGCAAAGAATTAGGCATCCGGCGCTTCGACGAACCGGTGCGGGGCGTGTTTCTGGATTATCTGGAAATGAGCACGACCGATGGAGCGCGCCTGAGCGTGTACCTGACGAAAGACTGGGCCCGTTACTATTACGGCAGCCCTCTAGCGGCCGCCCAAGCGCGCGCCTAAGTGGGCGCGCTTATTGCGCGCGCGAGGCCAGGTAAGCGCGCCATCCGCCCAAGGCAGTAATGTCCGCCGCGCCAGCCAGCGCATACGTTTCCGCCAGGAAGCACTTCACCTCGCGGCCATCGCTCAATTCCACGGTGCCAATGCCCAGTGGCTTGGGAATCGCCGCGACAAAGCCGCCGAATTCCGCCTCGGGAATAGACCAGATCTCGAGTTCGATCCCAGGCCCGGAAAATCCGGGCTCACGAACCAAGCCGGGTTTGGCGGGTACAGAATTAGCAAGCGCGTAAAAGCGATAAGGGGGCGCCGTCCGGGCGCTTTCCTTCAGCCATGCGCCGCGAGAGGTCAATTGGTGATTGAGAGGTTGCCCGCTCAGGTGGGCGCCCAAGACGGCCACATCGATAAAGCCGGGCGCCGGCACACTCTGCGCCAGAGCGGTAGCGGTTAGGGCGGCCTCGGCCATAGCGGGTGCGATTAAGGTGACGCCGAAGGGCAAACCGTTTGGGCGAAAGCCGGCGGGAATCGCCAGGGCGCTTAAGTCCAGCAAGTTGACGAAATTCGTGTAATAGCCAAGCTGCGTGTTGCGGGCGAAGGGCTCCGCGGCGATTTCCTGGTGCGTAAAGATCGTTCCCGTGGTGGGCAGTAGCATCGCGTCGATGTGGGTCCAGACGCCTTCGGTTGCACGACGCAGATCGCCCAAGCGATAAAGCGCGCGGAAGCTATCGACCGCCGAATACTGGCGCGCGCCCAGGACGATTTTGGCGACCACGGGGTCCATCTCGGCTTCGTGGGCGAGCGCAAAGGCCTCAATGGCGGCCAGCCGTTCCGCCACCCAGGGGCCGCTGTACAGCAAGTTGGCCGTCTCACGAAAGGGCGAGTAGTCGAATTCGACCAGCGTGGCGCCGGCGGCCGCAAAGCGAGCGAGGCTTTGGCTGTAGAGTTTGCGCGCTTCGTCGTCGCCAAAAAACTCAAGCTGCTCGGCGCGCGGAACGCCCAGCCGGGGCCGCGTGGGGTGCCAGGAAGCGCCTTTGCCGGGCTGCCAGGGGCGGGAGAGAAAGTCGGAGGCATCGGGCTGTGCGGCGGCGCGAAAGACTCGGAAAGCCCGTTGCGCTTGCTGCGCAAAAATGGAAACGCAATCGAGCGTCCGGCAGGCCGGCACGACGCCAGTGGCGCTCAGGAGTCCCCGAGTCGGCTTCAGGCCGCAAATGTTGTTGAAGGCCGCCGGCACTCGCCCGCTACCGGCCGTATCTGTTCCAAGTGAAAAATCGACCAGACCCAACGCGACGGCAACGCCGCTACCCGAACTGGAGCCGCCGGAGATATAGCGCGCATCGTAGACGCTGGAACAGGCCCCGTGCGGCGATCGCGTGCCTACCAGGCCGGTGGCGAATTGGTCCAGGTTGGTCTTGCCGATTAGGATCGCGCCGGCGCTTTCGAGCGCCTCGACCACGGACGCGCTGCGGGCGGGCGCGTGAGCGTAGGCGGGGCAGCCCGCCGTCGTCGGCAAGCCGGCCACGTCGATGTTGTCCTTGACGGCGAAAGTGAGCCCGTAGAGCGGCTTTGCGGAGGCCTCGGGGTGCGCCTCTAGCGCAGCGGCCCGCGAGAGGGCCACGGACTCTTCAACGAGGCTGATCCAGACAGGCTGGTTGGCGCCCGCGCGATGCTCCCGGATGCGGGCGTAGGCTTGAGCCACGGCTTCAGTGGGCTTTAGGGTCTGATTCATCGGTTAGTCTGCTTTCATAAGGGCCAGGATTTGCCCCGGTTGTACGGTTTGGCCCGCCCGGGCGTAAACGGCCGCAAGAGTGCCGCCGTTGAGAGTGGCCACGGCGACTTCCATTTTCATGGCCTCGAGCAGAATGACTTTTTGGCCCGGGCGCAAGCGATCGCCTTCGCGGGCTTCGACGCTCCAAACGCTGCCGGCCGTCGAGGCGCGCAAAGCCTTATGGCCGGGAGGCACGGGGATGTCCGGTATCGCCTCGGGAGAGAGGGCGTCGTTTTCCTCCACGCGGTCGGCTCCCGTGGCGGCCCAGCGCTCGCGTTCGGCCCGAAAAGCCGCCTGTTGCTGCGCCTGGAATTGAGCGGCGGGACCGGCAATCGAGGCCAGGAAGCGCTGGTACGCTTCGAGGTCGAATTCGCCGTCTTCAATGCGAATCGAATAGCGCCCGTTGGGGAAATCCTCTCGCAAGCGCAAGAGTTCCTCCGCCGAGACCGGGAAGAAGCGGATGCGGTCAAAGAAGCGCAGCAGCCAGGGGGAGCCGGGCAGGAATTCCTTCGTGGTGCGGTAGGTATTCCACATTTGGATGGTGCGGCCCACGAATTGGTAGCCGCCCGGTCCTTCCATGCCGTAGACGCAAAGGTAGGCGCCGCCGATGCCGACCGAATTTTCCGCCGTCCAGGTCCGGGCCGGGTTGTACTTGGTGGTGACCAGGCGGTGGCGCGGGTCCAGCGGCGTGGCCACCGGCGCGCCGAGATAAACGTCGCCCAGGCCCAAGACCAGATAACTCGCCTCAAAAACCGTGCGGTAGACGTCGTCCACGCTCTCGAGGCCATTAATGCGACGGATGAACTCGATGTTCGACGGGCACCACGGCGCGTCCGGACGCACGGAGCGCGTGTACTTATCAATGGCTTCGCGCGTGGCCGGATCGTCCCAACTGAGGGGCAGCCAGACCTCGCGCGAGGGCACTTTCGTTTGGCGGTGAGAGGCCAGGTCGTCCTCGGCACGGTCGATCAGATCGAGCAGCGAAGCGCGGTCCACACGGGAGGGATCGTAATGGACTTGGAAGGAGCGGATGCCGGGCGTCACGTCGATGACGCCTGCAGGCTTGTGCGCGAGAAACCAGTTGTAGACCGCCTGCACGCGGAAGCGCAGGGTCAGATCCAGCACCAGGTCGCCGTATTCCACGAGCAGGTAACGGTCTCCCGCCTGGCGATAGACCACATCGCCCGAACGGCGCAGCACAGCCTCGCGGTCCGGCGCGTGAAAACGAACCCAATCGCCGGCCTTGAGTTGGCCCAGCTTCCAGAGGTCCCCGCTGGCCACTGTGGCCGGGCAGACGAAACCGCCCAGGCTTGGACCGTCGGGGCCGAGCAGGACCGGCATATCCCCGGTAAAGTCGACGGTACCGATGGCGTACGCGTTGTCGTGAATGTTGGAGGGGTGAAGCCCAGCCTCTCCGCCGTCGCGCCGGGCCCATTGAGGCTTCGGCCCGAGGAGCCGCACGCCGGTGCGCGAGGAGTTGTAGTGCACCTTCCAATCGGTGGCATAGAAGGTATCGATGTCTTCGGTGGTGAAGAAATCGGGCGCGCCGTGAGGACCGTGCAGCACTTCGATGTGCCAGCGGTTGGTGAGCACGGGCAGGGAGAGGGATTCTGGGGCTTCCGTCGGGTTTTCGGCCAGGTGGAGCACGTCTCCGGTCCGCAGCGCCCGGCCTCCGTGCCCGCCGAACTTTCCCAGCGTAAAGGTGCTTTTGGAGCCGAGGTAGTCGGGGATGTCCAAGCTGCCGGCCACCAGCAAGTAGGCGCGCGAACCGGCGCCGGTGATCGCGCCCATCTCGAGCAGCGCGCCGGGCGGGACGTCCACCGGGGCGCCCCATTCCACTGGTTCTCCGTCCAGCAAGGCTTCCATAACGGCGCCGGTTAAGGCAATCCGGCAAGCGGTGTTGAAGCGCAGGGTTGGCCCCGTGAGCGTGCACTCGAGACCGGCGGCGCCCTCAGGGTTGCCCAAGAGCCGGTTGCCCAGCCGGAAGCTCAAATCGTCCATGGGGCCTGAAGGAGGAACGCCCACGTCCCAATAACCTTGCCGGCCCGGCCAATCCTGGACGGTAGTCATCGTGCCGCCATCCAGCACCTCGATACGGGCGGGTTGATATTGGAAGGCAGCCGTAAGCCCGGTGTACACTTCTCCGCGGAGAAACTCCGGAGCAGCCACCAGCCGGCGCAGATAGCGCAGGTTGTTCTCGATGCCGTCCAGCCGGGTTTCGCTAAGAGCCGTTTGTAGTTTGGCGAGAGCGGCGGCGCGGTTTTCCCCATGCACGATAAGCTTGGCCAGCAGCGGGTCGTAGAAGGCCGTGACGTCGCTTCCGCTGGCTACCCACGTATCGATACGCGCCCCTGTGGCTGGCCACACGACATTGCTGAGCAAGCCCGCCGCGGGCTGGAAGCCTTGGGCCGGATCTTCGGCATAAAGACGCACCTGGATGGATGCGCCGTTGGGCCGTGGCCGCTGCGCCTCAAGGTCGCCCAGTTCCCCCGCGCCCACCCGGACCATCCATTCCACCAGGTCCACGCCGCATACTTCTTCCGTCACGCCATGCTCTACCTGGAGGCGCGTGTTCACTTCGAGAAAGTAGTAGCGGGCGCTATCGACGTCGTAAACAAACTCCACCGTACCCGCCGAACGGTAAGCGACGCTCGAGCCCAGGCGCTCGGCGATGGCGCAGAGTTCGGCGCGTTCCGCCGCACGAAGGCCCGGCGCCGGAGTCTCTTCGATGATCTTTTGATTGCGGCGTTGGACGGAGCAATCGCGCTCGCCCAAGGCGATTACCTTCCCCGCCCCGTCGCCGAAGATCTGCACCTCGATGTGCCGGGCGCGTTCGACGAATTTCTCCAGATACAGCCCCGCATCCTTGAAATTAGCGAGGCTCAGGCGCTCGACGGCCGCATAATTCTCGCGTAACTCCGCCTCGTCGCGGCAAAGGCGCATGCCGATGCCCCCGCCGCCCGCCGTGCTTTTGAGCATAACGGGGTAAGCGATCGGCGCGGCCAGGGCGGCCGCTTCGTCCGCCGAGGTTAGCAGCGCGGTACCTGGCAAGAGCGGCACGGCGGCCGCCTGCGCTAATTCCCGCGCGCGATGTTTTAGGCCAAAGGCGCGCATCTGGTCCGGGCTGGGACCGAGAAAAACGAGGCCCGCCGCTTCGCACGACGCGGCAAAGTCGGCGTTTTCGCTCAAAAAGCCATAGCCGGGGTGGATAGCCTGGGCCCCAACGCGCTGGGCAATCTCAATGATTTTTGCGCCCAACAGATAGCTCTGCGCCGCTGGGGCCGGCCCCAGCAGATGCGCCTCGTCGGCTTGCTCGACATGCGCGGAATGGCGGTCGGCTTCCGAATAAACGGCCACGCTCGCGATTCCCATCCGGCGAAGGGTGCGGATGATCCGGCAGGCAATCGCGCCGCGGTTGGCAATCAAAATTTTGTGGAACATAGGGTGCTTAGGCCGCGCTTAGACCGTGTCCCAAACCAGCACGCGGATGGGCGTCGGATTGTACGCATTGCAGGGGTTGTTTAATTGCGGGCAGTTGCTAATGACAACGGCGACGTCCATTTCCATGCGCATTTCAACGTACTTGCCCGCGTCGCTAATGCCGTCTTCAAAGGTCAGCTTGCCCTCCGGCGTTACCGGCACATTCATGAAGAAGTTCACGTTGGAAGTGACGTCGCGCTTGGTGGCCGGCACCTTCCAGTGCGCCATGGCCAGCGTAAAGATGTTCCGGCAATTGTGCATGTAGCGCTTTTCAATCGCATAGCGCACCTGGTTGGACTCCGCCGCGCAGGCGCCGCCCAGCGTATCGTGGCGCCCGCAGGTATCGGCGGTGATCTCGAGCATCACATTGCCCAGGTTCGAGAGCAGTTTGGAGCCGGTGGTGAGGTAAATATTGCGCTGCGCGTTCAACGTGTCCAGGGCGCTGTAGCGCTCGGCAAAATCCGCCGCGTTGTAGAAGAGCGTGTCGACGGCTTGGTTGCCTTCAAGGTCGACGATGCGAAAAGTCTGCCCTTTTTTGATTTCGTGAATCCAGCCCTCACCGGCCGGCACAACCGCGTTGTAAATGGCGCCGGCTTCCGCGAGCGGGCTTTCCTGAATGATTCGATCCGCCATGCTCTCGCTCCTTTAGAGGAAGTATCGTTCGCTATTGATAAAGCCGCGCTCGTTTTCGGGCCGGGACACGCGGCAGGGGTCGTCCGGCCCCGGCGGCGGCACGCGGCGAAAGGCCAGATGGACCGGCTTCGGCCGATATTGAGGGTTAGGATCCAGCGGATGCGGATTTGTGTCGAGGATTACGAGCGTGTTCATTTCCGCCCGCAGTTCCACATAGTCGCCAGGCTTGGAGTTGCCGGGCACAAAGTGCATCGAGCCGTCCAATTCCACACGGACCTTAGAGAAGAAGTTGATGTGCGCCTGCAGGTCCCGGATGCCGAGCCCGAACTTCATCAGCTCGCGCAAGAAATTGTCCCGGCTGTTGCGATGCCAATCGTTGCGCTTCTCCTGATACGGCGCGGGTCCGTATTTGGCAAGAGTGCTGGCGGCCGTCGCATGGGCACCAAGGGGATCGTGCCAACCGACGGTGTCGTGCGTAATGGAACACAGCACGCGGCCCATGTCGGAGTAGATACAAAAGCCCGCCGTCAAGTGGGCAATATGCTGGGCCTTAAGCGTGTCGGCCATGTTGTAGCGCTCCACCAGCAGCTCGTAGTTAAAGAAGGTGGCCGGAACATTGGCGCCGCCCTCCACGTCGGTGATGCGCAGGGACGTGCCGCGCTTCAGCACATGCGCAAAACTGGCGCCGCCCGCCAAGCGCTCTTCAAACAATAAGGTCTCCAAGGCCATGATGGCCTCCTTTCAAGCTCCGTCGGTTTCGAATGGGAAATGGGAACTTAGAGTCGAGGCGGGCCGCAGCAAACGTCCATAGCCGTAATGCGGAGCATCACACTTAGGCTGACCTTACGCAACTGATCGGGAGCCAGGGGCATTCGCTTTCCGTCATGGTCGCAAAGCGCGGGGCAAAGCTCAACGAATGCCCGATTGATTTTGTGAATACGCCCTATCAGCCGTTGGGCGTGAGCACAACTTTCATCACGCCGGCTTCGTGACCGTAGAGGCGCTCAAACCAGCGCGGTCCCTCTTCCAGCGGCGAGAGCGCCGAGATAATCGGATCCACCTTGATGGCCCCGCGGGCCAGCAAATCGATGCACTGCGGAAACTCACCGGAGCTGGCCGCCGAGCCTTGGAGCCGCAATTGCCGGCTGACGACGACCTGCAGCGGAATCTCCACCTTCGGAGTGATGTTGCCTACCAAAGTGACGGTGCCGCCTTTCTTGACGCCCAGGATCGCCGTCTCGATCGGCTTGCCTGCACCCACCACTTCAATCGCCACGTCCGCGCCGCGCCCGCCCGTCAGTTCCTGCACCGCCGGAACGATGTCGATGTGGCGAGGATTTAGGCCCACGTCCGCACCCAGTTGCTTGGCTAAGTCAAGCTTGGAATCCTCGAGATCCACGGCAATGATGGTGCCGCAACCCGCCAGCCGCAACGCCTGCACCGTCAAGAGTCCGATCATGCCGCTGCCCACCACCAAGGCGGAAGCGCCCAGTTGCAGCGGTGTGAGGTTCACGGCGTGCACGCCAATCGACACGGCCTCGATCAGGGCCGCGTAGTGGTACGGCAGATTGTCCGGCAATGCGTAAAGAATGTTTTGCGGAACCTGGACATACTCGGCAAAGGCGCCATGACGGCGGTACTCTCCACAACTAACGCCCAAGACTTGGCGGTTCTCGCAGAGATTGATTTCCCCGCGCTGGCAGAAGTAACATCGCCCGCAGGAAACGGTCGAGTCAAAGGTAACCCGGTCCCCCTCTTTCCATTGCTGCACGGCGGAGCCCGTCTCCACGATTTCCCCGGCCGCTTCATGACCCATCACGAGAGGCGGAATGCGCCGCCCGGTGGAACCGTCGTAGCCATGAATATCGCTGCCGCAAATACCGCAGGCGCGCACTTTCACCAGCACGTCCTCGGGCCCGATCTGGGGCTTAGGCATATCGATGAGTTCGAGTTTTTTGTAGTCCGAGAGGAGAAGGGCTTTCATGATCGGCGATTTGTAAAGAAACGGGATGGCGCTGGCTGCGGTCTACTGGTGGTAGCGCATGCAGAAACTTATCCCAAGTTTACTACTGGCGGCGGCCTCCTTCGCGCAGAGCGTGCAGTTGCGGCCCGCCGAACCGATCCAACTGCTGGGCGTATCGGATTCCAACACGCCCATGCACTGGAACGCCCGCGGCCAGTTAGTCGTTTTTCACTCCGACGGCATGCCCATCCGCAGCGAGGGCGAAAGCCTGCTTAAGCAGGGCAGCGTGCGGGCGGCGCGCTTCTATAGTTACGAGCACGCTCCCCTTTGGATCGAAGCCACGTGGCTAGCGCCCGACGGCAAGCTCTATGCCTGGTACCACCACGAACAATTTCTGCACTGTGAGCAAGCGCCGCTTTCGATGCCGGTGATCGGCGCCCTGCGCAGCGACGACGACGGCCTTACCTTCCACGACCTGGGCATCGTCTTAAGTCCTGCGGGCGAACCCGACTGCAACTCGAAAAACGGCTATTTCGCCGGCGGGCACGGAGACTTCAGCGTGATCCAGGATCCCGCGGGCGACTACCTCTACTTCCTGTTTTCCAACTACTCCGGCGACCTCGCCAGTCAAGGGATCGCCGTCGCGCGCATGGCCATCGCCGACCGCGATAACCCGCAGTTTGCCGTCTATAAGCGCTTTAACGGCGCTTGGGACGAACCGGGCTTGGGCGGCGAAGTAACCCCTGTCTTTGCGGCCAGCGTTTCGTGGCAGGAAGAAACTACCGATGCGCTCTGGGGACCGGCCATCCATTGGAACGAACATCTGGGCAGTTTCGTGATCGTCATGAATCACGCCTGCTGTTCCCCCGGCTGGCCGCAGGAAGGAATTTATCTCAGCTTTGCGCCGGACCTGTCGGCGCCCGAAACTTGGACGCAGCCAGAGCGCATTCTCGAAGGCGGCGGATGGTATCCCATGATTGCGGGCATCGAAGCGGGGCAAACGGATAAAAAAGCGGGACGCGTGGCGCGCTTCTTCATGGGTTCGCGCAGCGAGTGGGAGATAGAATTCGTGAAGTAGAAATGGCGGAGGGAGTGAGATTCGAACTCACGGTAGCCTTTCGACTACGGCGGTTTTCAAGACCGCTGCCATAAACCGCTCGGCCATCCCTCCGTTACCTTCAAGCTAACACTTCAGACCTTAACGGGGCGCAGCAGCCGGGAGCTATCCTCGGCGGCCTGGATTGCATCGCTGACGTGAAAGATCTCTTCCAAGGTCTGCGCGGCGGGCTTTCCGTTGTAGACATGGTTGAGAAAATCCACAAAGAGAAAGCGCCTTTCCGGCATTCGCTCGATCACGCGCGGTTTAGCGCCCTCGCTCATTACCGTCACGCCCGTGGCCGCTGTGTATTCGACGATACCCTTCGTGCCGGCCACGCGCAAGCGGTCGTCTTCATGGGTGGGCGCGCTATCCGGACGCAAATAATCCATCCGCATTTCCGCCACGCCGCCGTTGGCCAGGCGCAGCACGGCCCCCACCACGTTTTCGCGGATTCCAATGGAAGGGTCCGCTACGTTGGCCTGCCAACAAAACGCCTCGGTCATCTTCACTTGGCCCGCAAAGTAGAAGAGGTCGATCAAATGCGGCCCGATCCACAACATCGTGCTGCCATAAGTTTCGCGCTGGTTCTTCCAGGCGCTCGACGCTCCGCGCTTATACGACTTCTGCCCGCCAAGCAGCAGGACCTCTCCCACCTCGCCGGAGGCGACCACCTGGCGGACGGCCAGAAACGGCGGCGCATAGCGCAACGGCGTCAACATGGCGAACTTCGCCTTCGAGGCCAGAACGGCCTTCTTGATCTTCGCCAAGTCCTTCCGCTCGATGGCCAGTGGCTTTTCCGCCACACAGTGGATTCCCCGTTCGACGACGTCGAGCACCACACGCGCCCGCGCGCCATCGTCGTTCACCACGCCCACCACGTCCAGCTTCATCTCGTCCATCATCCGGCGGGGGTCGTCAAAGGCCTTCGCCAGCTTCAGTTGCGGGCGCTTGGCCAGAGCCGTTCGGCCGCTCTCCTGGACGTCAGAGAAGGCGACGACTTCCACATCGGGCAGCACCGCGAGCGGCCGCAGGATTTCATCCAAATGGCCTTCGGTACCCACCACGCCCACGCGAATCTTGCGCGGCATCGCCACCGGCTCGGCCGCCAGCGGCGCGGCTAATGGGCTTGCCAGTGCCGTGGCGAACCACGCCCGGCGATTCCAACTTCGGTTGCTCGTCTTCATGCGGTCCTTGTTTCCGTCCTCATTATGACGCGATAAACTGAAGCTTTCACCGGTACTCATGAATTCCCGCCGCTTTGTCTGTACCCTGCTCGGCCTCTGGTTGGGTGCCAGTTTCTTCATGGCCTTTGTCGCCGTGATGAACTTCCGTATCGTCCGGGGCCTGGTGGCCAACCCGCAGCCGGAATTAGCCGCATACATCAAGATCCTGGGCCCGGAACGCATGACCCAGCTTTTCCGCCACGAGGCGGCCGAGGTCAACCGCGCACTATTCGACATGTGGGGCTACGGACAATTGGGGCTGGCGCTTCTTTTGTTCGGGCTCCTGCTCTTTGCCACGAAAGAGGGAAAACTTGTATTGGCGATGGGCGTCCTGCTCGTCTCGCTGACTGGCGTCATGCAGTTCGTGATCACGCCCGGCATCGTCGGCTACGGACGCGCCCTGGATTTCGTTGCCAGCGATAAGGAGTTGGTACTCCGCAAGCGCGTACAATCGCTGCACACGGCGTACTCTTCGCTGGAAGGAGCCAAGGTAATTGTCATCCTGGCGTTGCTGGCGATTTTCCTGCGCGAAAAGCCGTTTCGCCGCGCTCGTGGCGCGAGCGGCCTCGAAGTCGGCGTCGAGCGCGAGTTCGCCAGCTAATCGAGAACCAGACCGCGCGAACGCAGAACCTCGTCCAAGATGGCCGTCAGTTCGCTCTTACTGATCTCGATGCGGTCATCGCGCTGCAGCGGAATCACATCCTCAGCGGCCAGTGGCGCTTCGGGTTCCGCCCCGGGAGCAAAGTGAATTCCGTAGCGGCTACGGGCGTCCATCAGCCGGTTCACATCCCAGCGGGAAAGCAAACGCGGCCCGCCCAGCATCTCGGCTACCAGCGCAATGCGAGAGAGGTGTTCCACGGTCTCGAGGCGAAAAAACGCTTTCTCCAGGGTGTCCGCGTAACAGACCACGCCGTGGTTCGCCATCAGCAACGCATCGTGGTTCGGAATGAAAGGCGCCAGGCGCGCGCTCAACTCCGGTGTCCCGGGCAACCCATAGTCGGCCAGCGGCACCGTTCCCAAGGCCACTACAGCTTCAGGAAGAATGGCCAGGTTTAAAGGCCGCCCCGCGACGGCAAAGCCTGTGGATACGGGGGGATGGGCGTGCACGACAGCCTTGATGTCCGGCCGCATCTGATACACCGTGCAATGCATGGTGATTTCTGTGGTGCAGGCGCGCTCCCCGTCCAGTTTTCGCCCCGTCAGGTCCGCCACAATCATGTCTTCGGCCCGCATCATACCTTTGCTCACGCCCGTCGGCGTGCACAACATCCGGCCTTCGTCCAGGCGCACGCTAATGTTGCCGTCGTTGGCCGCAACCCAACCCTTCTGGTACATCAGCTTGCCCACTTCGACAATGGCCTGCGCAAGTTCGCGGGGAAATGCCATGAAACCTCTTAATTTACACAATCGCAGCCCATTTTGCGCACCCCGTCAATGTTCTTTTTTGTAAACGTGCGGGTTGCGGAAAATCCGTTCGCCGGTCAGTGTCTTGACGGTTTGCCTTAGACCATTATCGGCCTGCATCACCAGATCCTTGAGAGTCTCCTCCGGCCGGCCCCGAAAACTGGTGACGTGATAGTCCTCGTGGCCGTCGACGGGTGCCAGGGTAAAGAAGTAATTGGACACGCAGCGGCGCACTCCCGCATGCCGCACCGGGCTCACCGAGTGCCAACTGGTCTTGTCGGTCTGCATTACGGCGAGTCGATTGAAGCGGCTTTCGATCGGGCGGGGCCGGCCCTTGGGCCCGTCGTCCCAGAGTTCGAGATTCCCGCCGTAATCCAGACGCCAGCCCGGCGTCGCGTAGTAAAGAAGGTTGAGCGCGCGGAAGCGTTTTCGCTCCGCATCGTGCGAGTTATCAAGGTGAGGGTTAAGGTAATGGCCCTCCTCCATCGCACTGATGCCGCCGGCATAGAGCCGCTCGTCCGGCAGCAGGCCCTCGATCCCCGTAATGCGGCTTACAGCTTCCACCACGCTCGGCTCCTGAAAGGCGTAAATCGTCTCTTCGAGCAGCGGATCGTACTGGTCCATTTGCACGCCCACGTACTTGCGCTCGCCCAAGTGACTCTTCAGCACCATCTTTTCGAGCGGGGGGAACGCCTGAGCGATCGCCGCAGCTAAGTCTTCGGGCAGCAGAGAGTCCACGCTAAAGCTCCGGACACGCCGTGTGGAGGCGAATTCCTCTCGCGCGGCAGCGGCCTCCGCCTCTAGCCGGATCGCAATGAGATGCGCGATTTCTTTCCGGGTTGCGTTCATGTCTCGACCATCCTCACTCTACAATCAAAGGGTGGAAGCCCGCCCGATTTGCCCGAATTGCCGGGCATTCATCAGCCGGGCGGATCGCATTTGCCCGTATTGCGATTTCGCCCTGGTCCCTCAAACGTCTGCCAACCCCTTCGACAGCCGCGCCTTATCCGAACTTTTACCGCGCGATGGCCGCATGACGCAGTACATACTGGCCGCGAATCTCCTATTTTATCTGGCGACGATTCTCTTTGACCGGCAGAACTCTTCCAGCCCCGCGCTCTTTGACCCGTCCATGAACGCGCTTTACCTCTTCGGCTGCAAGTATGCGCCTTTCATCTTTGGCGGGCAATGGTGGCGGCTCATTACGGCCGGCTTCCTGCATGGGTCGCTCCTGCATATCGTCTTCAATTCGTGGGGCCTGTACCAACTGGGGGCGGAGGTAGAGGAAGTCACCGGAACCGGCCGCTACATTTGCGTCTACGTCTTCAGCACCATCACCGGCTTTCTGGCTAGCAGCATCTTTTCTCCGGCCATACCCAGCGTGGGCGCTTCGGCGGGGATCTTCGGCCTGCTCGGCGCGCTGATCGCCAGCGCAACGGTCCAGGGTGGACTGATGGGCCGCTACATGCGCAGCGCCTACATCAACTCGGCGATTATCGCGATCCTGCTCACGGCCTTCAGCGGTCACACCGACAATTGGGCCCACATCGGGGGCATTGCGGGAGGCTTTGTCTTCATCTATGCCGCCGGAAAGCTCGACCTGGTGCGGCCAAGCTTCAACCGCTCCTGGAACCTTGCGGGACTGGGCGCGCTGGGGCTGGTCGCCGTCTCCTTCGTGCTGCAATTGCTCTGGGCGCTGCGCGTGCTCCAACGGTGATTGGGCCGCCGGAGCTATTCGTCGTCCTTTAGCAAAGTAACCCGGCTCACGCGCTCGCCCTTGAGCATCACCAGCGCGATCCGGCGCAAGGCGGCGGCATCTTCCAGCGGATTACCGTCCACCAGGAGGAGGTTGGCTTGCTTGCCGATTTCGATCGTGCCGATGCGTTTTTCCTGGCCCAGCAGTTCCGCCGCCGTCTTGGTGGCCGCCGTGAGAGCGTCGCGGAGGGGAAGCCCCGCACGCGCCCACAGGGCAATCTCGGTCTGCACCGTCGGACCATGAAAGACAAGCATGTTCCCCGCATCGCTGCCGGTCACGACTCTTACTCCCGCCGCAGCGGCGCGTTTTAGATTGTCCATGGCCCCGGGCAAATTTACCGGGTAAGGCGAAGCGCGCTCCCGCGACTCCCGGCTCACAAAGGACTGCTTGGTCCAATTCAACAGGTCGAGCGGCACCGCTTGCTGCAATAGGCTATCTTCAAGCGGCTTGAAGTCGTTTTCCTTCAGCATCCGGATGGCCTCGAAAACGTGCAACGTCGGGTCGTAGTAAAAGCCGCGCTCCGCCATCCTGGCGATCAATTCGTCCGGCAGCGGCTGCCAGATGCTTCCGTGCTCGACGCCCGCCGCGCCCGCTGCCAGCGCGTCGCGTACATCTTCGGGATCGCTGGTGTGCACCACCACCTTCAGGCCCTGCGTCTTGGCTTCTTCGCACACCGCCTTGAGCAAGCCCAGATCGAAACGCTTCATCGGGAGCTTGTCGCCGCCTTTTTCGAGCACCGCCTTGATGCCATCGACGCCGCGTTGTTTCAACTCCCGCACCATCCGGCGCGCCTCGTCGGCCGTCTTGGGAAGACGAACAAATTGCGCGCGGCCCGTCTCCTTCATCTGCGGCGGCATGTAATCGAGCATCTGGGTCGGGTGGCCGCCGTCGGCTGTGAACAACGGCCCCACAGCGTAAAGTTCGCTCGCCAGGATTTCGTTTCGGCGCTGCTTTTCGCGCACCTCGAGTACGGAGTCGATCCAATCTCCCGTGCTCTTCACGGTCGTCACGCCCGAAAACAGATAGGCCTGCAGGCGGCGCTCGGGAAGTTTCGGATCGCTGTAGTTCTTGGGGTCCTTGAAGACGCCCCCCGGGGCGCCCAAGTGCACATGTACGTCAATCAAGCCGGGCAACAGCGTCTTTCCCGCGCCCTCTACTTCGATCGCGTTCAGAGACTTGGCTTCCGGCGCGGCGCCCCGGTAAATCTGGGCGATCTTGCCGTCCCGCACCAGCACACTGCCGGACTCGATTACCTCGCCCGTCGCCGTGAAGATGCGCGCATGCTGGATCAAAGTGCTCTGCCCCTGCCGTAGCGCCCGTTCCTGCGTGAGGCTCTTTTTCAGATTCTCGCGGCTCTGGATGTTCCACGCACCCATCACCACAAAAGGCGCCAGCACGGCCAGCACCCACAGCTTGGCTTTCCCGGGCAGCTTTTCCTGCTTTTCCCAGCGGAAGATTTTCACCGAGATCAGCGTGCAGGCCGCCGCGGTAAGCAGCAGCGCGGCGGCGGCCTTCCAGTTATCGGCCAGCGACTCCTTTTGCAGCAGGATGCCCTGCAGCCCGCTCACCAAGTGGGTGGCGGGGAGGAATTGGGAAACCCCTTGCACCCAGTCGGGCAGGAAGGTGACCGGGAAAGTCGCGCCGCTCAAAAACATCATGGGAAAGTAAAAGCACTGGATGATGATGTTACTTTCAGCGGCGCTGTTAGCCACCGAGGCGATGATACCGCCCAAGGCTCGAAACGCGAAGTTCGCGATCACCACAAAGCAGAAGAAACTCACCCAGTTTTCCGGCCACGGCATGCCGTAATAGCCGACGCTGATGCCCAGCATCAGGACGACCACCGGCAGATACTGCAGCGCGCCGACGACCAGGCTGCTCACCAGTATCGGCAGCGCCCCGGGCGGAGCCACCTTAAAACGGCGGAGAATGCCGTTTTCGCGCTCCATCACGGCGCGGAGACCGCCGCCGAAAAATCCGTTCCCCAAAACGCCGATCGTCAGGACGCTGGTCAGTACGGCGCTGATCGTATTGGTCTCTTTCGATTTGTTCAGCCCCGCAAAGAGAAAGTAAAAACCGAGCGGGAACGCGTAGTTAAAGAACAGGACCGTACGCTCACGCGTCGTCAGGCGCAAGTTAGACAGTATGTGGGCTAAATAAGGGCGCATCGCTTATTCCCGCAGCTTCTTTCCCGTAAGTTCGATAAAAACGTCCTCGAGCGTCGGCTTCTTCAAAGCGATATCTTCGAGACCCAAACCGCGCTCGTCCACCCAGCGCAGCAAGTCCGAAAGCTTGCGGGCCGCCTGGGCGCTGGTGGCGCTTAGATGCCGGCGGTCCGCGCTGAGCGTGACGCCCGCGGGCGCCTCTCCTTCGACGGGCTTTTCCACGTGGATCTCGATACGCGTTTCGCCCAAAGTGCGCGATTGGATTTCTTTCGGGGTCCCGGAGGCAATGATGCGCCCCTCGTCGATAATCGCTACCCGGTCGCAGAGACGCTCTGCCTCCTCGATGTAATGCGTGGTCAGAATGATAGTGCGCTGGTCGTGCTTCAGTTCTTCAATCAGACGGTGGATTTCCTGACGGACTTGGGGGTCGAGGCCCGTGGTGGGCTCGTCGAAAAAGACGATTTGCGGGTCGTTCACGAGCGCCAGCGCAATCGCCACGCGTTGTTTCTGGCCTCCGGAAAGGGTGCCATAGTAGGCGTCTTGTTTTTCGATAAGTTGGAGGCGCTCCAACAGCTTGCGCTTGTCGGCGCCGCGCTGGTAGAAGGCCGAGAAAAGATCCAACGCCTCGCTGACCTTCATCTTCTCCGGCAGGTTGGTGGACTGTAGGCACACGCCGATGCGCTCCTTCAATTGCTTGGTTTCGCGCTCGGGGTCGATTCCCAGCACCCGCACGTCGCCATCGCTGCGGGTCCGGATCCCTTCGAGAATTTCTACCGTCGTCGTCTTCCCCGCCCCGTTGGGACCCAACAGACCCAAAACCTCGCCGGCCGCTACCTCAAAGTCGATGCCGCGCACGGCCTCTACGAGCGTCGAGCCCGCGCCGTAGCTCTTTTTCAGCCCCCGTACCGCGATTGCCGCTTCCGCCATGTGCGCTACTGTCCGGCCACGATGCGGATAGAAGCTGCGCAAAACGCGGGCAGGTCGTCCGGTTTGCGGGAGGTCACCAGATTCCGGTCCACCACTACTTCGGCGTCCGTCCATTCGGCGCCCGCGTTCACCACATCGTCCTTCACCGCGATAAAGCTGGTGGCCTTGCGGCCCCGCAACATATTCGAGGAACACAGGACCCAGGGCCCGTGGCAGATCGCCGCGACCAGTTTGCCGGCTTGGTCCATGCGATGCACAAAATCCGTGGCTTCCTTGTGCCGACGGATGTAATCGGGCGCAAAACCGCCGGGCGCGATCACTCCGTCATAGTCTTCCACCCGCAGGGCCGCATAGGAGAGGTCCGCCACAGCGGGATAACCAAGCTTGCTCGGGTAAGTCTTGCCCGCTTCGGCGCCTACCAAATGCACCTCGGCGCCCGCCTCCCGAAAGCGGTAATAGGGATACCAAACTTCGAGTTCCTGGTAAAGCTGGTCTACCAGCACGGCGATGCGTTTTCCTTTGAGATCCATAAGCATTAGCGTACGCCAAGGTTGCCGTAAAGGTTCCCGCGGTCGAGCTTGCTCATGTGCTCGTAGACGATGCGGGTTACGTCTTCAATGGGCGACTTTGGCTCGGTCAGAAAAGTGCCCATGACACTCAGCACGAAAGGGCGATTTTTCAGATAGATGATGCCCGTCTGAGTGCGCACGCCGTCCACGGAGCCGGTTTTCGAAGCAATCGCGGTTCCGGCCGCTACGCCTTTGTCCATGTCGCCTCTTACCAGCCGCAAAAACGCGAGCATTCCTTCGCAAGCCTGCCGGCTCAAGATCTGACCACGGTAAATGCGCTCCAGAATCGTGGCCATTTCGTTCGGAGTGGAGACGTTTTCTTCGTTGCGCGAGGCGGCTGCCTGATCGATCATGACGCGCTGCAGCCTGGTTTCGGCAAAGCCGAGTTCCCGTACCGTCTTGTTTACATTGGCCATGCCCACCCGCCGAATCAACCAATTGGTGGCCGTGTTGTCGCTGGAGGCGATCATTTCACGCACCAGTTCCTCCACGGTCAGCTGAACAGGGCCGTTCTTGAGACGGTTCTGGATCACGCCGCTGCCCCCGACGAGTTCGCGGGTTTCCAGGGTCACGCTTTGGTCGAAACGAAGTAGCCCCTCTTCCTTCAAGCGAAACACTTCAATCAAGATTGGGACCTTAATCAGGCTGGCCTGGGTAAAGATGCTATCGGCGTGGTAGCCCCAGCGGCGACCCGTCTTGAGGTCGACGACCGCGACGCCCAGCACCCCTTCCATTTGGCGGTCATAGGCCTCGACCTTGGTGGACAGCTTTTGCCACAGCAACTCCTCCACGCTTTGGGCCGATAAGCCCCAACAAAACAAAGCCAAGAGTCCAAGGAACCTCATATGAAGAAGGATTGTAGCGATTTCAAATCGCAAAAATATTAGCCTCCTAGACTCATATTTCTTGAATGCGCAGCGGAGCTAGCAACTCTATTCGTGTAGCGCACAAACTATTTTCTTTTTATTTTCAATAGCTTAGAGAATTTTTTTAGCAGTTAGTGCAATCGTGTGCTAAAACAAGTGGTGTACGAATCTCACATTGAGATTTGTCGAATCAACCAAAAGTTTTAAGGGAGGTAGTTCCGCGATGAACATTCGTCCGCTGTACGACCGGATTGTAGTGAAGCGCCTGGAAGGCGACGCCGAGATGATCAACGGGTTGTATATCCCGGATTCGGCTAAAGAAAAGCCCCAGAAGGGTGAAGTGGTGGCCGTAGGAAAAGGTAAGCGCCTGGACGACGGCAAAGTGGTGGCCCTGGATGTTAAGCCGGGCGACCAGATCCTGTTTGGCAAGTACTCGGGCAGCGACATCAAGCTCGATGCCAACGAGTACCTGATCATGCGCGAGGACGAAGTCCTCGGCATCCTCGAAAAATAAGAAAGCATAGAGGAGAAAAAAGAACATGCCCGCAAAGCAAATTGTTTATAGCGAAAACAGCCGGCAGGCGATCCTGCGCGGCGTCAATCAGTTGGCCGATGCCGTGAAGGTAACCCTGGGCCCCAAGGGACGCAACGTCGTTCTCGAGAAGAAGTTCGGCGGCCCGACCATCACCAAGGACGGCGTCACCGTCGCCAAGGAAGTGGAACTCCGCGACCCGCTCGAAAACATGGGCGCCCAGATGGTGCGCGAAGTGGCCTCCAAGACCAGCGACATCGCCGGTGACGGGACCACGACCGCCACGATCCTCGCCCAGTCCATCTTCCGCGAAGGCGTGAAGCACGTCGCCGCCGGTGCGAACCCGATGGCGCTGAAGCGCGGCATCGACAAGGCCGTCGAAGTGGTTGTGAAGGAAATCGAAAAGCAGGCCGTCAAGGTCACCTCGGACGATAAGATCGCCCAGGTTGGTACGATTTCCGCTAACGGCGACACCGAAATTGGCAACACCATCGCCGAAGCGATGAAGAAGGTGGGCAAGGACGGCGTCATCACGGTGGAAGAGTCCAAGACGATGCACACCGAACTCCAGACCGTCGAAGGTATGCAGTTCGACCGCGGCTACCTGAGCCCCTACTTCATCAGCGATCCGGACCGCATGGAAGCGGTGCTCGAGGATCCCTACATCCTGATCCATGAAAAGAAGATCAGCAACATGAAGGACCTTCTGCCCCTGCTGGAGCAGATCGCCCGCTCGGGCCGTCCGCTCATTATCATCGCCGAGGAAGTGGAAGGCGAAGCGCTCGCCACGCTCGTCGTGAACAAGCTCCGTGGCACGCTGAACGTCTGCGCCGTGAAGGCTCCCGGCTTCGGTGACCGCCGCAAGGCCATGCTGGACGACATCGCGATCCTGACCGGCGGCAAGTCGATCATGGAAGAGACCGGCATCAAGCTCGAAGGCGTGCGCCTGGAAGACCTCGGCCGCGCCAAGCGCATCGTGGTCGACAAGGACAACACGACCATCATCGACGGTGCCGGCGCCGAAAAGGGCATCGAGGGCCGCATCAAGCAGCTCCGCGCCCAGATCGAAGAAACCACCTCCGATTACGACCGTGAAAAGCTGCAAGAGCGCCTGGCGAAGCTCGCCGGCGGCGTGGCCGTGATCAAGGTTGGCGCTGCCACCGAGACCGAAATGAAGGAAAAGAAGGCCCGCGTCGAAGACGCGCTGCACGCCACGCGCGCAGCCGTGGAAGAAGGCATCGTGGCCGGCGGCGGCGTCGCGCTGCTCCGCGCCTCCATCGCCTTGAACGACATGAAGCTCGAGGCCGACGAGGCCATCGGCGTCAACATCATCAAGCGCGCTTGCGAAGAGCCCGTCCGCCAGATCTCCGGCAACGCCGGTTTTGAAGGCGCGACGATCGTCGAGAAGGTTCGCGCCAGCTCCGACAAGAACTATGGCTTCAATGCCGCGACAGGCGTCTTTGAAGACCTGGTTGCCTCGGGCGTCATCGACCCCGCGAAGGTGACCCGCTCGGCGCTGCAGAACTCCGCCTCGATCTCCGGCCTCATGCTGACGACCGAAGCGATGATCTGCGAGATCCCCGAGAAGAAGTCCCCGGCCCCGGCCGGCGGCGGCCACCACGGCCCCGAAATGGACTACTAAACAGTAGCCCGATCTCCTATCGGAATGGCCCGTCAGCGCAAGCTGGCGGGCTTTTTCTTTGGTGCGCGGGCCACCTGGGACCTAAGACGAGAGGAAGCCTGGAGCATTGACGATTTCCACCGCGTAGGCTTCAAGCAACCCGCAACGAGTGCAGCGCCAGTAGTCGATGCGGCGGCATTCCAGACCCGATGTTTTCACTCCGCCCCACCAACCTTTCTGCGGTGGCCCCTTCAGCCAGCGTGCGGGCCGAACGTAGTTATGGTCAACGTCGGCGCCAAAGCCGATTTCCATTTCGCCGTTGCACTTGGAGCAGCGGCGGTCCCGGATTTGTTCCATGCTTCCAGTATTGGCGCGGTGATACGATCCCAGCATGATCGCCTTGACCATTACCGCCCTTACGTTACTTGCCCAGGCCCCCGTGCCGACTTCTTACTCGCTCGAAACGAAGTTTGAGCGGGTCGTCCTAATCCGCTGCAAGAACGGCACGGACCTGCTGGCCGAATTGCGCAAGCAGGTGGCAGAGCGCAAGATTGAAAACGCCGTGATTCTGGGCGGCTTTGGCAGCGTTACCGCGAGCCACTATCACGTGGTGGCCAACGCAACGATCCCAGCCAAAGACGACTTCATCAAGGACGCCGCCAAGCCCGCCGATATTCTGAACATCCAGGGCGCGGTGCTGAACGGCAAGGTCCATGCGCATTTGACGCTGGCCGGAAGCGGCCCCGCCTATGGAGGGCACTTGGAGCCCGAAACCAAGGTATTTACTTTCGCCATCGTCACGCTCGGGATTTTGCCGCCGACGCTGGACCTGAGAAAGTTCGACGACCAGCACCACCGCTAGGGCCCCGCCTAGACGGAGGGCAGTAAAGCGGTCAGTAACTGGATAAAGCGCTCACGCACTTCGCGCCCCGTCTCCAGCACTTCTTCGTGATGGATCTTCTCGTTGGTGATGCCGGCGGCCATGTTCGTGACGCAACTCAGACCCAGCACTTCGCAGCCCATGTGATTCAGCGCGATGGCTTCGGGTACCGTCGACATGCCCACCAGATCGGCGCCAATGATGCGGAGGTAGCGAATTTCCGCCGGGGTCTCGTAGGTGGGTCCGCTCAGGCAAGCATAGACGCCGGTGTGCAACGGCAACATCAGCTTCCTGGCCGTATCCAAAGCCAATTCGCGTAGCCGGGGCGAGTAGACGAAGGTCATATCGGGGAAGCGGGGCCCGAGCGAATCGTCGTTGGGTCCCAGGAGAGGATTGGTGCCCTGGAGATTGATGTGGTCCGTGATCAAGACGAGGGTCCCGCGCGAATAAGTGAGGTTGATGCCACCGGCGGCGTTGGTGAGGATGAATTTCCGCGCGCCCAATTTGGCCAGCACCTTCACGCCCAGCACCACCTGGTTGATCGAGTGTCCCTCGTAGAGATGCGCGCGGCCGCTCAAGACGGCTACGCGGCGTCCGGCAACTTGCCCAAAAACGAGCTTGCCGGCATGCCCCACCGCAGTGGATTGCGGCCAACCAGGAATCTCCGCGTAAGGGACCACCGTGGGGCTTTCCACAGCATCGGCCAAGGGGCCTAGCCCCGATCCGAGCACGATCACGGCTTCGGGGGCTTGGCTGAGGCGGGACTGCAGGTACGCGAGCGCTTCGATCATAAAAGGATTCCCGCTATACAGGCTGACATGAAATTGGCCAGCGTTCCGGCGGCCACGGCCTTTAAGCCCAGGCGCGCGATGTCGCTCTTGCGCGTGGGAGCGAGGGCTCCGATGCCGCCCACCTGAATCGCGATGGAACTGAGGTTGGCAAAGCCACAGAGGGCGAAGGTGGCGATGGTGAAAGAACGTGGATTGAGCATGTCCTTCACTTTGCCGAGTTCAATAAAGGCGACGAACTCGTTCAGGACGAGGCGCGTGCCCAGGAACTGCCCGATGGTACGGCAATCGTCCCAGGCCACGCCCAGGAGCCAGGCCACGGGAGCAAAGGCGTAGCCCAGCATCTGCTGCAAGGTGGGCAGGCCCACGCCGCCCAGGATGCCATTCACCAAGGCGATGAGGCTGAGAAAGGCTATTAGCATCGCGCCGATATTCAGCGCGAGGGACAAGCCGTCGCCCGCGCCGCGGGCTGCGGCGTCGATCACATTGATGCCGGGCTTTTCCACCTCGAGCGCCACCTCGCCGGAGGTCTCGGGCGCGCCGGTCTCGGGCACCAGCATCTTGGCCAGCATGATGGTGGCCGGCGCGGTCATGATAACGGCCGTGAGAAGGTGTTCAATAGACACACCCGCGAACTTCACATAGGCGGCCATCACGGCGCCCGATACGTGGGCCATGCCGCTGGTCATGATCGTGAAAAGCTCGCTTTCGGTCAACCCGGCGAGAAAAGGGCGGATGGTTAACGGCGCTTCCGTTTGGCCCATAAAGATACTGGCCGCGACGTTGGTCGATTCCGCGCCCGAACCGCCCATCGTGCGCCGCATCAGCTGGGCCATGGCCCGGATGACGATTTGCATGACGCCGAAGTAGTAGAGCACGCTAAACAGGCTTGCGATGAAGATCACGATAGGCAGAACCTGGAAGGCGAAGACGACGCCAAAGCTGCCGCTGGACTTGCCGAGTTGTTGGCCAAAGAGGAACGCCGCGCCTTCCTCGGAGTAAGCGAGCAGCGCATTCACGGCCGTCGAAGCCGCCTGGAAGACCTGCCCAAAGGGCGTCTTCAAGACCAGGAGCGCAAAGCCGAATTGCAGCCCCAGGCCCCAAAGTAGAAGACGAGCTTTAATGGCGTGGCGGGCGCTGGAAAACCAGTAACAACCGCCAACGATCAGAACGATGCCGAGCAGGCCGGTGAAGCGATCCATAGAGGCAGGCCGGCGCTGGAAAGGCTAGCCGACGACTTCGAGAATGATATCGCGTTGCTCGGGGGCGCTGGCCGAGATGCGGAAGGCGCCTTCGACCAACTCCGCGGCTTCGTCGAGATTGTTCTCGGTGGTGTGATAAAGGCGGCAGAGCACGGCACCCGCGTCGACCTTTTGCCCGGACTTGACTTCGAGGATGATGCCGACCGCGTGATCGATCACATCTTCCTTCGAGGTACGGCCGCCGCCGATCATCATGACGGCCTTGCCGATATCTTCGGCGTCGATGGCGCTAACGTAGCCGCCGCGCGTGGTGACGATTTCGCGCATGCCGGTCGCGTTGGGCAAGAGGTCGAAGCGGTCGAGCACTTGGGGGTTGCCACCTTGGGCGGTGATGACGTCTTTGAGCTTCCGGTAGCCGGAGCCATCGAGGAGCTTCGACTGCGCCAGTTCGCGCGCGGCGTCCAGCGTCGGAGCCACCTTGCCCAGATAGATCATTCGTGCCGCCAGTTCGAGGCTGAGGCGGGTCAAATCGATGGGGCCCGAGTTCTGGAGCGTCTGCGAGACTTCCATCACTTCCAGGGCGTTTCCGACGGCGTAGCCCAGGGGCTGGTTCATGTCGGTGATGAGGGCTTGGACTTTCTTGTCCAGACGGCGGCCGATGCCCACCATCAACTGGGCCAGGCGGCGGGCTTCGATCTGCTTTTTCATGAAAGCGCCGGAGCCGACCTTGACGTCAAGGATCAAGGCGTCGAGGCCGACGGCGATCTTCTTGGACATGATGGAGCTAGCGATGAGGGGGATGCTTTCGACGGTCGCCGTGACATCGCGGAGGGAGTAGAGCTTGCCGTCGGCGGGAGCAATTTGCTCGGTTTGGCTGATGAAGGCCAACTGGTGCTGGGCGAGGAGTTCTTTGAATTGTTCGAGGTTGAGATTGACGTTGAATCCGGGAATCGCTTCGAGCTTGTCGATCGTCCCACCGGTATGGCCAAGACCGCGGCCGCTAATCATGGGGACGGTAACGCCGGCCGCCGCGGCCAGGGGCGCCGCGATGAGGCTGGTTTTGTCGCCAACGCCGCCGGTGGAGTGCTTATCGACTTTGAGGCCCGGCAGCATGGACAGATCGACCCGTTCGCCGCTTTCGATGATGACTTGGGTCAAGCTGTCGGTTTCCGGTTCGGTGAGTCCCTTAAAGTAGACGGCCATCAAGAAAGCGGACATCTGGTAGTCGGGGATTTCGCCCCGGGTATAACCTTGGACGAGAAAGCTTAGTTCTTCACGGTCGAGCTCTTCGCCGTCTCGTTTACGCTGAATTAGTTCGGGGACACGCATGACAAGATTCCAGACTAGCACAAGCGGGGCGAGTGAAGTCTAAGGAAACAAAGGAATTCTTCCCGATTGAAGTTTTCCGCTGGAATCCCGATTCTAGGTGTGGTGGAATCAATAAGCTTACACTCTTGCCCCGCCATGGAAGCAGAAATCATCCTTTCCGTAAATGCGTCGGACCGGCTGCTTAGCCTGGTATTGGCCGAAGGGGCGACGCCCGTGCTGGCCGACGTGGACCCAACGACCGGAGGCCCGAACCGGATGCAGGTGGAGGCGCGCATCGGGCTTCACACCCGGCGGGTGGTGCTGGAAGCGGAGTATGGCTGCTTTGCGCCGTGGCAAGCGATTGAAGCGGCGACGGCCCCAAGAGGGATTCCCATACAGCTTTGCGGCGAAGGCCCGGTGGCGGCATGGGAAACGATCGCACCGGGGCTACGCGGCTGGGGGGAGCATCTTATTGAAGTGGATCCGCAAATTCTGGCCGGGGGAGTGGCGGCAGAATTGGTCCGGAACGGGGCTAGCGTGAGGCCCTATCCCCAGAAACCCCTGTATGATCGCCCTGGGAGCGGGCTGCGGGGCCGGGCGAAAGATTACCTAGGGGCTGCGGCTTGGCGGAGCCGAATGCTGGAGCTTCCCAGCTGGCGCGCGCACCTGCAGGTGCTGGTGAGCGTGGCAGCGTCGTGCGCGCGGCAAATGAGCTTCGAGTTTGGCAGCGCCGACTTCAAGCCTGCAAAAACGCAAACGGACAGCCGCCGTTGGGCGCTGTCCGCTTGAGTACGTCTTTGCTAAGGGCTACTTCTTGCCTTTGGCGCGGCTGCAGGCGGTCATCGCGTTATTGACATCGATCGCCGTGCTGCCCTCTTCGATACTGTTGATCTTGCCATCCACGTCGACGACGAAAGTAGCCCGGTTGGCGATGCCCCGGTCCTTCATCAGGACGCCGTAGGCTTCCGCGGTCTTTCGCTGGCCAAAGTCGCTGCCCAGCGGGAATTCCGCCTTCAAGACTTCCTTGGCCCAGTAGCTCAAGCTTGGGGTATTGTCGGTGGAAATACCGATCACCTCAAAACCCATCTCTTTAAACTTTTGGATTCCAGCCTGGAACCCGGTCATTTCCTTCGTTCAACCACCAGTGAAAGCGGCGGGGAAGAAGGCGACAACGACGCCATTCTTACCCTTGAAATCAGAAAGCTTAAACGGCTTGCCCATCGTAGTGGGGACCGAGAAATCGGGCGCATCGTCGCCGACTTTCAAGTGCGTCTTGGGAGGCGCGGGGGCCTGGGCCAAGAGACTTTGCGTCAACGGGAGCGCAGCGGCGGTTAGGAACATCGCGCGGCGGTGCATGGCACTAAGTATATCGAGGCTTAGCGGCAGGCGGTGGGGATTTGCGGGTTGCAGCGGGCGGCCTGGCCTCCGGGCAGGGTAACGACATAGGGAGTGCCGTAGGCGTTGCCGGGGCGGAAGAAATCTGTGGACACGACTTGGGCGCCGCTGGAGAAGGCGGCCTGGGCGCGAGTGAGGTCGTTGAGCTTGGCCTCCGCCGTTTCGATGTCGGAGCGGGTGCGGACGAGGTAGCCGCTTTGGACGGCCTCCTGGATCTCTTTGGACCGGGCCAGGGCGTTATCGTACATGACGAAGGCGGCGTGGTCTTCTCCGGGCTTAGACGACAGGAAAGCAACGCGGCCTGCAAGCGACGGGTGGCCGCTCAAATAGCCGGCCGTGTCGGCTGGACCGGAGGCGGTGATCATCAGGAAGAGAATCTTGCCGCGCGCGGCCTTGAGCGTGGGCCAGTTCTTGGCGAGAACCGCCTGATTGAGCGTCTTGTACTTGCCGCGGACATCGTCGGGCGTGATAACGCGCTGGCGGCCCAGGACGGAGAGGATTTCCGAGTCGAGGGCATCAAAGGCTTTGGCGTCGAAAGGAGCCAGTTGGGTCGCGCCGGGAAGGATGGGAATGCCTTGGCTCTTGGCCTCGATGAGGATAAAGAGCGGCACATGGCCGGGATGCGCATCGGACCATTCGCGAATCTGGGTGAGGCAGAGCTGGAAGGTGTTGCAGTGGCTGCGGAAGTCGATATCGGGCACGTGGAGGACTTTGAAGCCCGGCTGATCAAGACCAGTCGTGTCGTGCGGGGCCAGGTCTGTTATTCCTTTCTCGCGAAGGATGCGGTAGGAGGCGGGTTGGAGGAAGCGGCCGCCCGTAGGGTCGGGATTCACGTCGATCTCTAGGCTGCGTAAGCCGGCGTCAAGCTGCGTCTTTAGATCGGGGTGCTTGTAGGAGAGGCCCTCGCTGAAGGTGAGTTCATTGGGGTGCTCTTCCTTGAAACGGGCAAGCTGTTCGGGAGCCATGCGGGTGCTCATGGCGGCGAACATCTTGGCCAAGGCCGGATCGACCATGGCGAGCACGCGCGGATCGACGGGCTGGGCATAGCTGTTGTGCGTGCCGAGAACCTGGATTTCGTTGATCTTTAAAGAGGCGGGGGCGGCAGGGAGGTCGCTCTTGGGTTGGGCTTGGAGGGAAGCGAGAGTAAGCAGAAAGGCCAGGATAAGATTCATGGATTCGGCACTAGTGTAGGACGGGAGGATTGCGGACAGGCTTCGGCCAGGTGACGGTTCAAATACAGCGCCTGGGGGGGGATAATGAGAGGGGAGACGTTATGAAGAAGTTATGGGCGGCTCTACTGGCCGGGTGCTGGGCATTGGCGGGACAGCAGGCGGAGGAGACCTTTCTCCAGGCTAATCGCGAGGTCCAGGAGGATTTCGTGCTCGAGTCCGGAGATCAGGGGAAGACCTGGACACCAGTGGCGGCACCGGGTAATGGAACCCTGTATTTTTTCTCGGCGGCAAAGGCTTGCCGTGGCGCAACATCACGGGGAATTTGCCCGGGACGCGGGTCGGCCTTAGCCTGGGACCTTGGGTAACGGACTTGTTTATTACAGGAGGCGGCGACGGCGGAATCGTGGCGCGCAGCTTTGTGGGTTGGTTTGCGCGGTTTGGCGACAGGGAGTGGCGCGAGATGCCAGAGTCCCGCGGGCAGGATGGAAGCAGTACATTTACAGGGCGGCCAGGGCGGGGCTTTGTCTTGCAGTTTGGGGAGGAGTTGTGCTTCTACGACGACGCCCAAGCCAAGCCGCGAAGGGTGAATCCGGGCTTCGATTTCGACCGTCTGGTGGCGCGTGAAGAGGGCCTGTATGGGCGAGTTAGAGACAAGATCTTGGTGTCCCAGGATGACGGCCTAAGTTGGCGGGAGGCGGAGAAATTACCCGGGGAGTTATTGCGCGTCATTGAGGGAAGGAAGGTGGACGCGGTCAAAGCGGCGGGGCACAAGCTATTTGCGATCGGGCCGAAGCAGACCTATTTGAAGGTGGCGGAGCTGACTTTCAGCAGGCGACTGCTTTTTGAGTGGTTGTATCCGCTGGATGGGATCGAATGGGTGCGCAATCCAGAGCGAGGGGCCGACGGAGAATTTTATGTGGCGGGAAGAACGGCCATGGAGAAGACGGTGGACTTCATCTGGCGTTTCGATGCGCAAGGGACTTACTTGAGCGGCTATCAATTCGAAACGAGAGGCGACTTCGCGCGGGTGGAGTACGACGTCGAGGGGACGGTTTCGTTGGTGGGTGGGGAGCTGCGCCTGCGATTTGATCGAGAGTTGTCGCGGCTGCTCGACTAAGAGCGGCGGGCAAGGATCAGCAGCGATTGGCCGAGAGGGAGATTGAGGCCCATGGAAAGCAGACCGGCTTCGATCTGGAGCGGAAGCTCCAGCAATTGGTTCAGTGGCGACGGAGGGACCTGGACGCCGGATTCGGGGGGCTGATTGGTGAGAGGTTCCCAGAGGCGAAATTTGAAGAGTGCGACGGGGAGAAGAA
Source organism: uncultured Bryobacter sp. (assembly GCA_964387685.1). Taxonomy (GTDB): domain Bacteria; phylum Acidobacteriota; class Terriglobia; order Bryobacterales; family Bryobacteraceae; genus Bryobacter. The sequence goes on along the minus strand of CAYLXK010000002.1, from coordinate 94,791 downwards.
GGCTGTTGGCATAGCTCAGGTGATCCACAGTGAAGCCGGAGGAGGCGAGAGCCGCGCGGAGGCGTGAGGCCGTGAAGCGCTGGCGCTCATGAGCGAATTGCGAGTGGCGGCTGCGGAGGATGTCGAGGGCGCTAGCGCGCAGGATCAAGCGGCCACCGGGCTCGAGCACGCGGGCGAATTCGTCGAGGGCCAGGCCTTCTTGGCCTTTCTCGAGATGCACGATGACGTCTAGGCTGACGAGGGCATCAAAGGACGCGTCGCGAAAAGGCAGGCGCGTGATGTCGGCTTGGGTGCGGCGGGGGACACGCGCATGCGAAAGGCCGCCGAAATCGAGATCGAGCGGCGTGATGGACCAGCCAAATTCATCCGCCATCCACCTCGACATATAGCCGGTGCCGCAGCCGGCCTCGAGCACGCGCTGAAAGCGTGGCCGGCCCAGACGCGTGCCGAGGCGGGCGACCCAGGCGCGGAGGATCGAGCGCATGCCACGGAACCACCACATCTCATGCTCGGCGCGAGCGATGTTTTGAAATTCGGCGGGGTTCATCTACTGGAACTCGAGACGGCGGCGGCGGCCGGAGTACTCCGGGAGGTCTTTGCGCGGGGGCTCGCCGACGCGGAGGTAATGATCGAGGTTCTCGCGATAGAAGCCAAGGGTACGGGCGGCACCGTCTTCGAAAGAGAAGTGGGGTTCCCAACCGAAGGAAGAGGCGAAGCGCTGGCTGGAGGTGTAGTAGCTGCCGATGTCGATGGGCTTCAAGTGAGGCGGGAAGGCGGCGGACTGGGGCGTAGGCGCGCCGGCGGCGGCGGCAATGGTGGCGGCAATCGAAGAGAGACAGACCGCGGCGGGTCCGCCGATATTGAACTCGCGGCGGCGGCGAAGCGTTCCTTGGCCGGCCAGCAGGAAGGCGTCGACGGCGTCTTCGACATACAAAGGATCGCGAAGTTGCTCGCCATCGCCGAAGACGGTAATCTGCTCGCCCAAAAGAGCCAAGCGAAAGAAGACGCCGAGGAAACCCTGGCCGTAGACGTTGACGCTCATGCGGGGGCCGTAGACGTTGGTAAGGCGGAGGATGACCGCGTCTAACTGGCCGAGGTCGCTCATCATGAGGTGGTACATGGAGGCGGCGTATTTGTGAACGCCATTGAAATCGACGGGGCGGACGGGGTGCTTTTCGTCCACGGGCAAGTACTGCGGGCGGCCGAAGACCTGGCGGGTGCCGGCATAGACGATGCGAACGCCGGGGTTCAATTCGGCGCAGGCCTGGAGGAAACGCAATTGGGCGACGGTGTTGATGTGGAGGTCGCGCTCGGGGAATTGCATGGAATGGGTGTGGGAGATTTCGCCGGCGAGGTTGAAGATGGTTTGGGCCTGGGCGATCGCGTCGCGGAAAAGCTCGGGCTCGGCGAGGTCGTGGCGGAGGATTTCCACGGGCGAGCCGGCGAGGTTGAAGTCGTTAGCGCCGCAGCCGGAGCGGCTGGAATCGACAACGGTGACGCGGGCGCCGAGCGTGGCCAAACGAAGGGCGACATTGGAGCCGATAAAGCCCAAGCCGCCGGTGACGAGTACGGGACGCTCGCGATAAAAGTCGTAGCTCATGAGCGGTAAAAACCCTGGATGGCTTCGGCTACTTCAAGGACGCTGGATTCGCCGAGTTGCGGCCACAAGGGAAGCGAGAGGATTTCCCGGCAGGCCTTTTCGGCGTGGGGGAGGCTGCCTTTCTTTTGCTTGGATGCGGCAAAGGCGGGATGGAGGTGGAGCGGGACGGGGTAATGGATGCCGGTGCCAATGCCCTTTTGAGCGAGGTAGGCGCGGAGCTTGTCGCGGCGGGGGGCGCGCACGACGTAAAGGTGGCGGACGCTGCAAGGATGAGTCTTGACGGGGGTGACATGCCTGAGGGCCTGATCGTAGAGAGAAGCGAGGCGGCGGCGGGACTCCGTCCAGGCGGGGAGGCGATCGAGGAAAGCGTTAAGGAAGCAGGCTTGGAGTTCATCGAGGCGCGCGTTAATGCCGGGTCCCACGCTGAGTTGCGTGCCAGGCTTGCGGCCTCCATCGCGCAATTGACGCAGGCGCTTGGCAATCGTCGGCTTGTTAGTGACGATTGCACCCCCGTCGCCCAGGCAGCCCAGGTTCTTCGTGGGGTAAAAGCTATAGGCGATGTAATCCCCGTAATCGTGGAAACGCGCCGCGCCGTGCGCTTGGCAGGCATCTTGAACGATAGGCAGGCGGGAGAGCTTCCGGATGGCGGCGATGCGGCAGGGCTGTCCGTAGAGGTGAACGGGAAGGAGCGCGGCGGTCTTCTTGGTGATGCGGTTGCCAAGGTCGTCGGGGTCGATTTGGAGCGTCTCAGGATCGATGTCGGCAAAGACAGGCGTGGCGCCCGAAGCGGCGATGGAGACGCCGGTGAAGGGCGCGGTAAGGGCGCTGGTTAAGACTTGGCCGGTGACTTTGAGATCGCGCAGGCAGAGCTCAATGGCGGTAGAACCCGTAGAAACGCCGACCGAGTGTTTGGCCCCCAGGTAGCCCGCCCACCGGGATTCAAAGCGTTCCACCTCGGGGCCGAGAATGTAATGACCGCGAGCGAGGAGGGCGTCGAAATTGGCTTGCCAGGATGGGCGGGTTTCCTCGATCGACGGCTTGAGATTAGCTATTGGAATGCGCATGCGTCCGCTTCCAGCCGAGACGGGGCAGGACGAGGAGCCACATCCAAAGCCGGACGAGTTGGTAGAAGGTTTTGAACAGACTCTTGATGCGGAAGAACTGGCTGCGGCCGTAGAGGCGAGGGTAATGATGGACGCCGACTTCCTCAACGTCCATGCCGCAGAGTTCGAGCTTGCGGACCAGTTCGACGCAAATGGTGCCGGAGGTGGATTCGAGTTCAATGGCTTCGAGGAGGCTACGGCGGATGAGGCGGAAGTCGCAATCGATGTCGCGAAGTTTGACGTTGAAGAGAAGGCGGGCAAATTGGTTGTAGACTTTGCCGATGACGATGCGGTGCCAGGGATCGTTGCGTTCGAGCTTGTAGCCATTGACGAAGCTGACGTTGGGGCCCATGAGTTCCAGAAGCTTGGGAAGCTCGTGGACGTCATACTGGCTGTCTCCGTCGGTATAGAAGACGAATTCCATGGTGGCGGCGGCAAAACCGCTGCGGAGGGCGCCGCCGTAGCCGCGATTGACGGGGTGGGTGACGACGCGGAGTTCGGGGCCGAATTGTTGCTGGAGCTGGGCCAGGACTTCGGCGGTGGAATCCTGGCTGCCATCATTGACGACGATCACTTCAAAGCTCGCGACATGAGCGCGGCAGACGGCGAACGTTTTGGCGATCAGGCCAGGCAGAGAAGGTGCGTCGTTATAAGCGGGGAAGAATACACTCAATCCGTTACGAAACATTGCCCTACATAATATGCGAATCAGGGCCGCTTGGCGATGAGAATCGTGACGTCGTCGGCGTAGGGAGAGCCGGCGCACCAGGTCTGGAGGTCGTCCATGATGCCATCGATGATTTGCTGGGGTGTCTGGCTGGAGCGGTTCAAGACGGCCATGGAGATGCGCATGTCGCCGAATTCCTCGTCGATGCCGAGGGGCATGGCTTCGCTGACGCCGTCGCTGAAAAGAACGAGAGTATCGCCCGGCTCCATCTGGGCCTGGTGCTCGGTGTATTGGGCGCTGGGCAGGATGCCGAGGATAATGCCGCCGCCCTGGAGCGTTTCCGGGAAACCGCCGGCGCGCAACAGGATCGGCGGATTGTGGCCGGCGTTGCAATAGCGGATATGACCGGTGGCGGGGTCGACAATGCCGAGAAAGAAGGTGATGAAACGGTTGTCCGGACAATTCGCCGAAATCGACCTGTTTAGCCGCTGCACGATCGTGGCGGGGTTGTCGTCGGTTTCGAGCAGGATTTGAAGGCGTGCCTGGAGGCTGGACATGAGCATGGCGGCGGGCATCCCTTTGCCGGCGACGTCGCCGACGACCAGAGCCACTTTGCCGTCGGGCAGCGGAAAGAAATCGTAATAGTCGCCGCCGACGGTGCGGCAGGGGAGATTCATTCCCGCTAGAAGGAGCCCGGGAATCTTGGGCGCCGCGGCTGGCAAAAGGCGGCGCTGGATTTCGCCGGCTTGCGACAGCTCCTTGGCCATCATGCGCTCCTGCTGCTCGACTTCATTCAGGCGCGCATGCTCGATGCGGATGGCGGCGACGTTGGCCATGACGGTGAGGAGGCTCAAATCGTCGGCGGTGAATTCGCGAGTGATGTCGGGTTGATCGATGTAAATGAGGCCAATGACTTTTTCGTTGGTTTGGAGAGGCACGGCCATGAAGCTCTTGACCCGTTGGAGGACGATGGAAGCCTGCATTTTGAAGAGTTCGTCGGCGCTGGTGTCGCGAACGAGCAGGGAGCGCTTATCGTTGATGACCTGATCGCGAACGGTCTTGGAGATGCGGAAGCCGTCGCTGCGGTTGGCGCGGGCAACGAGTTCGCCATTTTCCAGGGTCATGAGCACGGCGCGGGCGCCACCCACAGCATCCACGCTGAGGTCGAGGATGAGGGTGAAGAGTTCGGCCAAAGAAAGGTGGCCGGCCAATTCGCGGCCGGCACGCACAAGGGCTTCGGCATGGCGCTCGCTGGCGACGGAAGCGCCGGGTTTAAGATCCGAGAGGCTCGCGACGACCGTGTTTTCCGGGGCCGATTCGACCTCGGCCTGTTCGACGAAAACGACGGTACCCATATCCTCAACGGTTTCCTCGCCGGTGGAAAAGGTGATCTGGAGATGGCCGGCATTGACCACGTCGCCATTGGTGAGCGGTGTGGCGGCCGAGATGCGAAAGCCATTCAGGAGGGTGCCATTCTTGGAGCCAAGGTCGCGTACGACCCACTGCCCGTTGGCTAGTTCAAAGGCCAAGTGCTGGCGGGAGAGGCCGAAATCTTCGGCGTAGCAAAGCTCGTTGGTGGTGGCCCGGCCAAGGCCGATGCGTTGCGTATCGAGAGGAACGGAGCGGGAGGAGCCGTCCTGGGCGCGGATGATGAGTTCAAAGGACATCGCGAGACAACCTATAGTATCGATTGATGCGGCTGGATGTCTTGTTTATCGGGAAGGCGCGCGACGAGCATGCGGGGGCTCTGGCGGAAGAATTCCTGAAGCGAACGTCGCGGTGGGCGACGGTCGCGATGCGGGAGATTGTACCGGGGCGCTATGACCTGTTCACGAAACACGCCAGCGCGAGGAAGGTGTTTCTGGACCCGGCGGGAAAAAAATGGGATTCGGCCCAGTTCATCGAATTCACGCGCGAGTGCGAGGATCTGGGGCGGGACGTAGTGTTCTTATTAGGCGGGCACGACGGCTTACCCAGCGAATGGAGAGCGCGCGCCGATGTGTTGTTGAGCTTAAGCGCGATGACGTTTCCGCATGAACTGGCGCGGGCAATGCTGGCCGAGCAGATTTACCGGGCCTTTGCCACGCTGCGGGGACACCCCTATCCCCGCTAGACTCTTTCCCCGCTAGACTGGGAGTTTACATGCCTTGGTGGAAACGCGACAAGCCCAGTGTGGAGACTCCGAGCGACGCCGACCGCACCGTGCGGACGGAAGGGCTGTGGACGAAGTGCGACGGCTGCAAGCAGATCCTTTTCCGGCAGGATCTGGAAAAGAATCTCTTGGTCTGTCCCAAGTGCGGCTATCACTTTCGTATCGATGCGCGGATGCGCTTGGACCTGTTGTTTGACGATGAGTGGATCGAATTCGACGGGGACCTACGCTCGACAGACCCGCTAGAGTTTACCGACTCCAAGCCGTATTCCGAACGATTGGCGGCCATGGAGAAGAACCTTGGGATGCGAGACGCCATCTTGAGCGGGCAGGGTAAGATTGGCGAGCACACGGTAAACGCGTGCGCGATGGAGCTGAAGTTTATTGGCGGCAGTATGGGCGCGGTAGTGGGGGAAACCATCACGCGGGCCATCGAGCGGAGCTTTGAGCAGGTGCAGCCGTTGGTGATTGTGAGCGCCACCGGCGGGGCAAGGATGCAGGAAGGCGCGGTGAGCCTGATGCAGATGGCCAAGATCTCCTCGGCCCTCATGCGCCTGGATGAGGCTGGCGTGCCTTACATCAGCGTGTTGACGGACCCGACAACAGGCGGGGTGACCGCCAGCTTCGCGATGTTGGGCGATTTGAACATTGCCGAGCCGGGGGCGTTGATTGGCTTCGCGGGGCCGCGCGTGATTGAACAGACGATCCGGCAAAAGCTTCCGGATGGCTTTCAGCGCAGCGAGTTTTTAGTCGAGCACGGGTTTTTGGATGCGGTGGTGAAGCGCGGGGAGATGCGCGAGTTTCTGGCCAAAAGCTTCGACTTTTTCGTAAACTAAGCGGGCATGAAGCTTCTATTCCTGCTGGCCGCCACGCTAAGCGCGGCGGATTTTGACGTTTTGATTCGCGGCGCGCGGATTGTCGATGGGAGCGCGAACCCCTGGTATCGGGCCGACGTGGGCGTCAAGGACGGCAAGATTGCGGCGATTGGGCGCTTGGAGGCTAAGACCGCAGGTCGCATTATCGACGCCAAGAATCGCGTGCTGACGCCGGGCTTCATCGACGTGCACACGCATTCCGAGGCGGGCATTGTGCGCTTGCCACAAGCGGAAAACTTCCTGCGCGACGGCGTGACGACGGTGGTGACGGGGAACTGCGGAGGGAGCGAGCTTGACTTGAAGGACTTCTTTGCGCGCCTGGAGAAACTGCGGGTGGGGATCAATGTGGCGACGCTGGTGGGGCATAACTCGATCCGGCGCGAGGTGATTGGCTCCGACGACCGGAAGGCGACTCCCGAAGAGCTAGAGCGCATGAAAGCGATGGTCGAACGCGCGATGCTGGCCGGGGCGGTGGGGTTCTCAACGGGCCTGGAATACGTGCCGGGGATGTACACGCCGACCAGCGAAATTATTGAATTGGCCAAGGTGGCCGCCCGGCACGGAGGCATCTACACGTCGCACTTGCGCGATGAGGGCGAGGCGGTGATGGAGGCGATTGAAGAGGCGCTGGTGGTGGGCAAGGAGGCGGGGGCGCGCGTGCAGATTTCCCACTTGAAGCAGGATACGAAAGCCTACTGGGGCAATACGCAGAAGATGCTCGACCTGATAGAGAAGTACCGGGCGATGGGCGTGCAGGCGACGGTGGATCAATATCCATACATCGCTTACTCGACGGGATTGGGAACTACGCTTCCGAACTGGGCGCTGGCCGGAGGGCAGGAGAAGCTGAAGGAAAGGCTGCAAGATCCCGAGACGCGCAAGAAGATTTTCGCCGAAGTGCTGGAGTTCAACAAGAAGCGCGGCTATGACGATTTTGAGTACACGGCGGTGGCGGCCTGCAGCTTTGAGCGGAACTATGAAGGGAAGAATCTACGCGAGATTTCACGTCTGCGTGGGCGGAAGGATTCGCACGAGGCGGATGTCGAAACGGTCTTGGAATTGATGGAAAAGGGCGGCGTGAGCGTAGTGACCAAGGCCATGAGCGAAGAGGATGTCATGAACATCATGCGCTACCGCAATACGGCCGTGGCGAGCGACGGCGGGGTGGTGCAGTTTGGCGCGGGACGGCCGCACCCGCGGAACTACGGCACCAATGCGCGGGTGCTGAACGAGTATGTGCGCTTGCGCCAGGTGTTGCCGCTGGAGGAAGCGGTACGGAAGATGACGAGCTTGCCCGCGCAGATTTTCGAGTTCAAGAATCGGGGACTGCTGCGCGAAGGCTTCGCGGCGGACCTGGTGCTGTTTGATCCGGAGGCGGTGCGGGACAACGCGACGTTTGAGAATCCGCATCAGTACTCGAGCGGTTTTGATGTGGTGATGGTAAACGGGAAGCTGGCCGTGGAGGATGGGAAATTGACAGCGGAACGGGGCGGCGGACCGTTGCTACGGCAATGATTTAACTTCAATGATTCAATTTACAGGGGCCGGCAAGCGATTCGGCCCAAAGGTCTTGTTTGACGATGTGAACTGGCTGATCGGCCCCAAGGACCGCATCGGGCTGGTGGGCGCGAATGGCACGGGCAAATCCACGTTGATGAAGATCATCGCGGGGCTGGAGCAGACGGACTCAGGCGAGCTGTCGCGGATGCGCAACATGCGGATTGGCTATCTGCCCCAGGATGGTTTGAAGACCGAGGGGCGCAGCGTGTTTGCCGAGTGCTTAAGCGTCTTTGAGCATCTGAAGCAGATGGAGCGCGACATGGAAACCGCATTGGGAACGATGTCGGAATTGGACCCCGAGAGCGCGGCCTACCAGACGCAGGCGGAGCGATTCTCACACTTGGACGCGCAGTTCCGGGCGGCGGATGGATACATGATCGAAGCGCACGTGGGGAGCGTGCTGAGCGGATTGGGTTTTGGCAAGGAAGACTGGGTGCGGCCTTGCGAGGAATTCTCCGGCGGCTGGCAAATGCGGATCGCACTAGCCAAACTGCTGCTGGCTAAACCCGAGGCGCTGCTGCTGGACGAGCCGACGAACCACCTGGACATCGAGGCGCGGAATTGGCTGGAGGAGTATCTCAATAATTACCCCAATGCCTTTATTCTGATTTCGCACGACCGCTACTTTCTGGATGTGACGGTGACCAAGACCGTCGAGGTTTGGAACAAGAAAGTAACGATTTACTCGGGCAATTACTCGCATTACTCTCGCCAGAAGGAAGAGCGCTTGGCGCAAATGCGGGCGGCGCAGAAGAACCAACAGGAGCGCGTGAGCCAGATTGAGGCGTTCGCCGACCGCTTCCGCGCCAAGGCCACGAAGGCCAAGCAAGTGCAGAGCCGGCTGCGGGAACTGGAAAAGATCGACGTCATCGAGATTCCCGAGGAAGAGCCGATCATTCATTTCCGCTTCCCCGCCCCGCAGCCCAGCGGGAGGATCGTGGCCGAGTTCAAGGGTGTGGCCAAGAGTTATGGGGCCAAAGAAGTGTTTTGCGACGTGGGCTTCACGATCGAGCGAGGGGACCGCATTGCGTTGGTGGGGCACAATGGGGCGGGCAAGTCGACGTTAATTAAGATCCTGGCGGGTACGGAGGCGGTGTCGGCTGGAGAATACAAGTTAGGCCATAACGTCGAGTTCGATTACTTTGCGCAGGATCAATATAAGACGCTGGACCCGGAATCGACACTGCTGGACGATATCTGCACCGCGGCGCCAAAGGCAACCGAGACGGAATTGCGGAGCCTGCTGGGATGTTTCTTATTCTCCAATGACGATGTGTTCAAGAAGATCGGCGTGTTGAGCGGCGGGGAGAGAAACCGCTATGCGATTGCGAAGCTTCTGACGCAGCCTTCGAACTTCGTTCTATTGGACGAGCCCACGAACCACCTGGACATGCGCGCGAAGGAAGTGCTGCTCAATGCGCTGCGGAACTATGAAGGCACAGTGGTCTTCGTCAGCCACGACCGCTACTTTATGGACGAGCTGGCAAAGAAGGTCTTCGAGGTGGCCGGGAAAAAAGTGACGGCATACCCAGGGAACTATGCGGAGTTTCTGGACCAAAAGCGGCGGGAGGCCGAAAGAGCCGCGCCGGCCAATCTAGCCGTCGCCGTGGCCGCACCCGCGAAAGAGGAGATCTCGCGCGAAGCGGCGCCGAAGCGCTTGAATCCGATGAAGGCCAAACAATTGGAGCAGCGCTGCGCGGAGATAGAAGAAGAGATTGCGCGCTTGGAAGCGGAGATTGGCGCGCTGGAAGAACAGTTGAGCAACTATGTGAGCGCGGAGGAGTCGCAGCGGGTGGCGGACTTGGCCGAGGCCAAACGCGGGCAGGTGGAGCGCTTACTGGCCGAATGGGAAGAGGCTTCCAAACAGCTCGAATAAAACGCATACAATCGCGGTATGCAACGCCGCGAATTTCTGATTTCGGCCACGGCCGCGAGCCTGGCTCCCTTTCTGGCAATGAAAGCCGATGCCGCACCGGCCAAGGCCAAAGGCGAATGGCGCAATAAGGTGAGCGGCATGGCCTATCGGCCCTTGGGTCGCACGGGCTTCATGGTGAGCGAGATCGTGATGGGCGGCAACACGATTTCGCCGAAGAACTACGAGCATGTGCTGGCGGCGGCGGACTTGGGATTGAACTATTTGGATACGGCGCCGGCCTACGGCGGGGGGCAGAGCGAGCTGGGCTATGCCGAGGTGCTAAAACGCCGGAAGCGGGATCTGTTTTTTGTTAACTCGAAGGTGAGCGTGTGGGATATCAACCGCAACAAGCTATACGCGGATATCTATGCGTCCCTGGACGAGACGGAGCAAAAGCGCCTGAAGGGATTGGCGCTGGAAGAGATTGCGCGGCGCAAGGCCGACGCGCCCGAGTATTTTATCGATTACTTCAATGGGCAGCGGGGCGAACTGGATGCGGCGGCGCTGGCTAATGTGATGGCGGCGAAGTATGGCGACAAAATCGACCGCGACAAGAACTACAAGCAGATCATCCTGAATAGCGTGGACCAGAGCCTCACGAAGCTGGGGACGGATCACCTGGACCTGCTGATGTGCCCGCACGGCGGCAACACGCCCTACGAGATTCTGAATCATCCGGAAATCTTTGAAGCGTTTGAGACGTTGAAGAAAGCCGGCAAGGTGCGGCATCTAGGGCTTTCCTCGCACACGGACCCGGGTGGGGTGCTGGAGGCGGCCGTGAAGGCAAAGGTGTATTCGGCGGCGATGGTGGCGTTCAATATGGTGAACGCGCCCTATGTCGCGCCGGCGATTGCGGCGGCCAAGAAGGCGGGCTTAGGCGTGATTTCGATGAAGACGGCGCGGCCGTTCAATTTTCGCCCGCCCCGGCAGACGCCGGCCGAGCACATGGCGAAGCTGAATGCGGCGGTACCGGGGGAACTGAGCCCGATGCGGAAGGCGTACATTTGGAACTTGAAGAATGCAAATTTAACGGCCGCGATTTCCGAGATGGTGACGATGGAGCACGTGAAGGAGAACGTGGTGCTGGGGCTGGAGAAAGCGAAGGCTGCCTAGGCCGATGGGATGCCGGTGTGGGAGAAGTCTCCGCCTTTGTAAAGGAGCGGAAGCTTCTTCGATGCCGCCAGGGCGTAGGCAAAGCAGTCGCCCAGATTGAGGCGGGCGGGGCGTCCGCCAAATTGCCCTCTAACACCGACCGCGATGGCCGCCTGTTCCATCGTGATGGGCTCCACGGCGATCCCGAGTTCCTTCATCGAGCCAACGGCGCGTTCCATCGCCGGCTCACCTAGGACATTTCGCAGATTCACCTGCACTTCCCACCAGTTCACCGGGGAAATGTAGATCGTGCTGGCGTCGAGAAGCTTCTGCGCATACTCGTCCGCATCGGGCTCCTGCAAAAAGACCGCCAGGAGGGCGGAGGCGTCCACCACGAACGTCATTTAGGCAGTCCGTCTTCGTCGTATAGATCTGCGTCGGTCAAGCGCGGTCCGATGTGCGGCAAGCGTTGGATTGCGCGTATCGCTTCCAGAGCGCGTTGGCGGCGCTCAGAACGATCTGCTTCGGCATCCGCTTTCGCACTGGCGAGCTTTTCGTAAATCGCCTGAGCGACAGCCTCGGTTAAGGAAACGCCCAGCAGGGCGGCCAATTCGCGGGCGCTCACCACAACATCATGACGCCGGAGTTGGATCGGGTTAGTCATGACATTCATTCTATCATGACAATCATTTCTTCATGAGAAAGTAGCCCTAGCGTAGAATCTTGTCGATGTAGGCCAAAGCGGCCGGATCCTTCGAGCGAGCAAGCCAGAAGAAGGCTTTCTTTTGGCGCTTGGGATTGGCGGAGCTTTTGCAAAGCTCGATGAGCTTGGGGGTGGCGGCGGGATGGTCGTGGAGCGAGAGAGCGAAGAGCGAAGAATCGTCCTCGCGGGAGGCAAGGAAGTCGATGCTTTCCTCCGGGCTAACGCCGGCTAAACTGACGAGGGACTGCGTACCCGGCTCCACCGAACAATCTTCACTGGCCAAGGACATTTTTTCGATCTTGCCCGCATTGACGCGGAAGAGCAGGCGGAGCTTGCGGGGGCCGTCCAGCAGAAGTTTGGATTGGCGGCTGGAGAAGCCGCCGTTATCCCAATGACTGCAAATCGTGCCGCTGCCTGATTGCAGGGGGACCTCATAAGTGACCCAGGCCAGGCCGGAGGGCGCGGCCGCCAAGATTTTGCGCTCCAGGCTGGACTCGGCGCAGGCCGTCAAGCTGGCCCAGAGCAGCAAGAGGGCGGGCCTCACTTGAGGAGCTCCAGCATGAAGTCGGTGGCTTCTTTCGAGTTCATCATGCTGAGCTTGCGGACGGCATCGCGTTTGAGTTCGGGATCCTTTTCGGCGCGAGCGACTTCGACGAGTTGCTTGGCGGCGCCACCCACAAAGAAACCCTGCAGGATGTCGCGTTTGACTTTGGCGCTCGTTTCGACGGGGTACATTTGCGCGAGTTGCTCGCGCCCTCCAGAGACGCCAAGCCAATGGATCGCCGAGCTGCGCAGACTTTCGTCCTTCTCGGACTTAGCAAGGGCGAAGAGCCGCTCCTTATCGCCGGAAACCATGAGGCCGTGGAGAATGTCTTTCTTGACCTTAGCGCTGGGTTCGGACGCGTACAGCTGAGCAAGCTGCTCGCGGCCGCCCGAGACGCCGAGCCAGTGGATGGAAGAGGCGCGGAGGGATTCGTCCTTCTCACCTTTGGCAAGAGAAAAAAGGCGCTCTTTATCGCCCATGATCATGTAGGCGTGCAGAATTTCCTTTTTGACCTTGGCATCCGACGAAGACGTGTAGACGGTCTCAAGCAGCGCGGCATTTTTCTTGCCGCCGATGCCCAGGTTATGGATGGCGGATTTCTGAAGCTCGGGATTGGAGGCGCCTCGGGCGACGCCGGCCAGGATTTCCTGGGCCTTGGGGGTGCCGCTCTGGGCAAGGACGAAGAGAGCTTTTTGCTTGAGCTTGGCGCTCTTGGAGGAATCGTTGAGGAGCTTTTCCAGCAGCGGAAGGCTGCGCTCGGGGTCGGCGTGCATGAGGCCTTGGATGGCCATCAGCTTTAGGTCCTCGTCGGCCTGGGCTTCCGGGGCAACCGGCTTGCCCGAGGCCTGCTGGATTTCGAGCTGCAGGGCGCGGGCGTCATTCAGCCAGGAACTGCGGCCGAACTTAGCTTGGAGCACGGCCAGGGACTCGAGAGCCGCGGCGGACTCACCCAGTTTCGATTGGGCGTAGGCAGTCCAATACAACGAGGCGTCGGCACGCGAGGACATGGCGGCCACTTCAGCCTTTAGCTTCGATAGCGCCTCCCGGTACTCACGGCTGTCGATCAGGCTGATGGCCTGTTGGTAGTTTTTTTCATCGGCATCGGCGCCTAGAAATAATGGGGCGGCGAGCAGGAGCAGGGATAAGGGTTTCATTCTTCGGTCACCTCGGTGGCTTTCTTCTTGTTCTCGATTTCGTTTTCAACTACAGCCAGGCGGAAGAGAGTGCCCTGGCTTTCGATGCGGGCGCGGAGCGCAGCGGCGGCTTCGGCCGCAACGGCATCGGTGGCGGCACCTTCGGGCGCATGCGCGATTTCAACCAGGATCCGCTCGAGCTCCTCAAGAGCTTCCGCCAGGCGAAGCTGCCCGCTGGCCACCGCGCCGCGACGCAGCAGACGGTTGGTGGAGAGCAGTTCTTCGGCGCGTTGCCGGTTGCGCTCCGGGTCTTGATCGCGATGGCCGTCTTTGCTATGGACGGTTTCGAGCAGCACCAGTTTGCTGCGTTCCAAATGTTCCGCGGCATGGGCGCGAAGAATCTGCTTCTGAGGCAGATAGGCAATCCCGGTAACGCCGTCGGGGTCCTTGGAAACACGGCCCAGATAGAAGGCGACAGCTAGCGTGGCGGCCAGCGCGGGAACGGCAAACCCAAGGGCCCAATTGGGGCGGACGCGGCGCGGCGCGGCGGGGCGTATTTCCGGCGCGATCGCGTGCCATACTTTGGTGGCGAGCTGGGGGTGGGGCTCGGGAGCGTCATAGGTGGACATGAGATTGAGGGAGGCCTGGAGGCGGCGCCAGCTTTCCCGGCAGGCGGGGCAGGAGTCCAGGTGCGGGGCGGCGTCGAGTTCGCCGTAGTAATGAAGGACGAGATCCTCGTCGCTCAGATGGGTCATCAGGCGGTACCTCCTAGGGCGGGTTCGAGATAGCGGCGGAGTTTTTTGACGGCACGGAAGACGCTATGTTTGGCGGCGCTTTCGCCCATGCCGAGGATGGCGCTGATTTCGCCGATAGACTGGCCTTCAAAATGGCGCAGAACAAAAGCGCCGCGCTCCTGCTCGCTGAGGGTTTGCATGCCCTCGGCGAGGCGGGCTTTGATTTGGGTATCGAATAGCAGGCGGTCCGCCGCGGGAGCGGTGTCGGGGATGTCGGGGAATTCTTCGCTTGGGGAAACAACGCGTTTGCGGGCGCGGACCAGATCAAGGGAATAGTTGGAGGCGATGCGGAGGATCCAAGTCAGGAAGCTGGCGCGCCGGTCAAAACGGTCGAGGGAGCGAAACGCACGGAGGAACGTTTCCTGGACGACATCTTCGGCTTCATCGGGGGATCCCGTGACCCGCCAAGCCAGGCGAAAGACGCTGCGGGTGTGGCGTTCGACGAGATGTCGATATTGTTCCCGGTCGCCGCCCAGGACGGCGGAAACGAGATCGGAGTCACTCGGCGGCATCTAGGGGACAGACTGCCACACCGCGCGGCGGTTAGCTAAAAATACAAAAAAATCGGCCAGCTACGCTTTCGGGGTAGAAGCGTAGCGATCGTAACGATCTGAAAGGGCAAAGAAGGTAGGGGCCCAGAGACCGACAAAAATACCAAAGCGCTCGCCGTGGGCGGCGTCGGGCTCTTTGAAGAGAAACCAAATCGCGATAGAGGCGGCGATGGAGACAAAGCCGGCATAAAAGCACAGGTTGCTGAGAAAGCGCAGTGTGGAGTTGGACATCGTTCCCTTTCTAGTGGATGCGTACCTAGCGGCGGAACGCGGCGGTCGCGAACCAGAGGGCCCTGGCGCTGTCTAGGAAGCAGAGCTAGGGAGAGGCAGAAGTCTGTCCGCTAATAGGGATGGATCCAAACGCCACGTGGGCGCATTTTCCCGAATCTTTTAACTCGCGACGAAAGTTACGTAGATAGCAACCGATATGCGGTAGTAGGAGAGATTAGATGGTTGTCCGGATTCGAAGCCGTGTGGCGCAGAAGGGTACGCTGGTGTTTCTGGCGGGCTCCATCGCCATGGTCACACTTGCCCTAGCCGCTCTGGTGCTACGCCAATCCTAAGCTGCGCACTGTGATATTTTCGGGCGATGAAATTCAATCGCCGGGACTTTACCAGTGCGTCCTTCTTCGCCGCACAGGCCGCCGCACAGGAGGCAGCACGGGCGGAAAAAGCGATCTCCCATGGCCCCTTCCTTGGCCATGTCGAGGCGGACGCGATTCATGTTTGGGGCCGCACTCGACGGCCCGGAGAACTGCGCGTGTACGTGGGAAAACAGCGCGGCCAATTGCGCAATGTGGCTACCGCGTCCACTACGCTAGACAAGGATTGCTCAGCCTGGGTGCGCGTGGGCGGCCTTGAGTCCAACACCAAGTATTTCCTCACCTTCGAGGGGGCCGACGAAACCCAGATCGCGACCTTTCGCACGCTCCCCAAGCCGGAAGACTTTGCCGACGCGGAAACCAACCCCAAAGGCCTCTTCAATTTCTCCTTCGCCTTTGGCAGTTGTGCGAACCAGCGCAACCCCACCAGCCTCGGGCCGGAACTCTTCGCCTATCAGAACCTCAACAAGAAGCACGCCGACAAGACGCTCTACAGCATCATGAACGGAGACTGGCTCTATGAAGAAAAGCGCGACTTCACGCTGGAGCAATGGCGCACTCAGGTGGGGATCGACGCCGCGGCTACTCCGGCGATTCTCAAATTAGCCCCCAGCCTGGTCGGCGTCTGGGAGAACTACAAGCTCTACCTCGAGCGGGGCGTGGCCCTCGCCGAGTGGCACCGGCGCGTACCGGGATACTTTACCCCCGACGACCACGAAATCCTAAACGACGTCTTTGGCACTGGCACGCCGGGCGTCGCCACGCGGGAAGCCGTTTTCCGCGACATTGCACTTAAGGCCTGGTACGACTACATCGCCGGGTCCAATCCGGTGGCCACGAAGCAGGGCATTCAGTTTGGCGAGGCGAAAGTGGAGGCGGGCAGCGATGTTCTATTCGATCCGCTGGCCGATTTCACCAAGCTCAAGTTGGAAGAGGCCGGCACACTGCATATCCATTGGGGGGGCCAACTGGCGGGCGTGCCGAATCGCCGGGGCTTGCCGCCCGGGCACCCCAACGCGGGCGTATACGGCATTGTCGGCGTGATCGACAGGAACCGCTTGCGCATCACGCCGCGCGCGAAAGAAACGGCCTCGTGCGCTTATTCGATAGGCCGGCACGGCTACGCAAAATTCCGCGTGGGCAATGTGGAAACGTATCTGCTCGATACGCGCGGTCTGCGGGATATGCACGACAGCGAGAATCCCCGCCGCGCGGGCCTGTCCATGCTCAGCCGGCGCCAGACGGATTGGCTGAAGAAATCGATGGCGGCCAGCGACGCGGAATTCTTCTTCATCGCCTCCACGGTGGACTTGATGATCCCCCACGTGGGCACGCCGGGATCGAACGATCCCATCAAGGGCAAAGACGACGCGTGGACCGCCTTTCTGGCCGAACGCGAAGAGCTAATCGAATTCTGGGATTCGCTGGGTAAACCTGTGGCCATCATGACCGGGGATCTGCATAACTCCTGGGCCATCAAGGTGACAGACCGCGTGTGGGAATTCGCCTCCGGGCCTCACAACTCACAGAACCATCCCATGACCAGCGAAGGCTCTCGCCCCGCCAATGGAATCTACGATTCGCGAGGCCGGAAATGCGAGATCCGCTGGTCCAGTTACATGCGAAACGACGTGCCTCCGGCCTTGCGCAAGTGGCCCGTTTATGCCATCGCGTCGGTGAACAATGTCTACCCGAATCCGAAGACCGCGGACAAGATGCGTTGGGTTGCCTATCCCAGACCCCAGGTGCTGATCCAGTATTACGACGGGATCTCGGGCGATTTACTGTACGCGGAACCGCTTCACGGTACTCCGGCGCCGGCGCGTGCCTGAGCTCCGGCGGCGCGTCAGCATCCAGTGCAGGCCCAAAAACGCCACCAAAGCCAGCATTACGTAGAAGAGGCGCCCCACCATATCGGCCCGCATTTGGGCCATATCCACTTCCAGGCGCCGTTTCTCCAGCGCGTCCGTCTTTTCAATGGCCGTGCGGACCTCGCGCATCTGTTCCTGAAAGACCCCATCCACCATGGCGCTCTGCGCGAGCGAGGCCGCCCGCGCCCGCTTGGCAATAAACAAGTTCAAATTCTGAACCGCCGCGCGTTCCTCGGCGCTGCGCAGCTCACCAAAAGATTGCGCATACTTGCGCAAGGCTTGGGCGGACTCCTCCACTTGCGGACTTTGATTCCATTGCGCCAGTTGATAGTCGGCCTCTGCCGTATCCACCAACGTGAAGGTCCGCCAAAGGTCCACCGACCGGGATACGGACTCGCGTCCCAGTTGGATCCGCGCCCATTCCGAATAGGTCACATTGATCAAGGCCGCCAGCGCCGCTACACCCAACGCCACCAGGCGGAAGGCGCGCCGGGATGGTCGGGAAACTTTGAGTCGAACTTTCAGGTCAGACAACCCCGCACTCTTCCATCATAGGAAGAGTTGCCGGAGAGAGGGGGCGATCCTGGACTTTTCCGCCACAGGATTGGCGGGATACTGCAAACCATGGGAGCGAAAACCAACGCGATGCGTTTCCTGGAATCGATGGAGATCGCTTTTTCCGTGCGGGAGTACGACTGGGACGAGGAGGATCTGAGCGCGGAAGCGGTAGCGGCAAAGGTGGGCCTGCCAGGCGAGCAGGTTTTCAAGACGCTGGTGGCGCGCGGGGACTCGGGCTCGATATTGATGGCCGTGATCCCCGGCAACACGGAATTGGATCTCAAGG
Source organism: uncultured Bryobacter sp. (assembly GCA_964387685.1). Taxonomy (GTDB): domain Bacteria; phylum Acidobacteriota; class Terriglobia; order Bryobacterales; family Bryobacteraceae; genus Bryobacter. Next base: position 76,785 of record CAYLXK010000002.1, on the reverse strand, counting down.
CTTTAGCCAGGGCCGCCGAAGAGCGCAAGGTCGATACGGTCGCGGTCAAAGAACTGCCGGGGCTGACGGGCTATATACGGGGAGGCGTGACGGCCCTGGCGGCTAAGAAGGACTATCCAGTCTTCCTGGACGAGTTGGCCCAGCTCTTCCCGCTGATCAGCGTCTCTGCGGGGCAACGAGGCGTCCAGCTACTGCTCTCGCCGGAAGACTTCCGCCGGGCCACCGGCGCAAGCTATGCGGCCCTGGCCCGCTTCAAATAGAATGACGGCATGCGAATGACCTGGATCCTGATCGCGACGGCCCTGCTGGCGGAAGATGGTGTGCCGAAAAAGGCCAAGAAGCTTTGGAACGGCAAAGACCTGACGGGCTGGCACATCAGCGAGGTGAACCATCACGGCAACACGAAGGCCTGGACGGTAGAGAACGGCGTTTTGACGGTGACCCAGGACAAGCCCGGCAATGGAGGCATCCTGCTGACGGACAAAATCTACAAAAACTTCGAACTGTATCTCGAGGTGAAGCCGGATTGGGGTTGCGACGGAGGCATCTTTCTGCGCAGTACGGAAAAGGGCGAGGCCTACCAGGTGCTGCTGGACTATCTGGAGGGCGGCGTGGTGGGCGGCATCTACGGCGAACGGATTCCCGAAATTCAATCCAAGCCCGGTGAGCCGCAGGTGGGAACGGGCAAGAAGACCGACCGCGAATGGATGAAGTACTGGAAAAAGGACGACTGGAACGCCTTCAAAATTCGCATCGAAGGCGACGTACCGCACATTCAAGTCTGGATCAACGGCCACCAGACCGCGGACTGGACCGACAGCATGAATCATGCCCGCAGTGGCATCGAAGGCGGCATGATCGCCCTGCAAACACATCGCTCAGACCCGAAGGCGAAGAACCAGCGCTGGGTCCCCGGCGGCAAGCATCGCTACCGAAACATTGCGATCGTCGAATTGAAGTAACGCCGAAATTGCACGACTGGGTAGCGCGAAGCGTCATAATTTAGCGAGTGGCCGAATTTACCCTAAAATACGCCGACCCGCGTGGACAAGTGCATCAAGTCAGCGCCGAGGCGCGCAACGAAGGAGAACTCCGGGACCGTTACACGCGCCAGGGCTTCCTAGTTTATTCCGTCACGGCCAAAGGCGGATTCTCCACCCGGGGCGCCTCCCGGGGCAGCGTACCCATGGAGAAGTTCCTGATTCTCAACCAGCAGTTCGTCACCTTGATCCGCGCCGGCTTACCGATCTTAAAAGGCCTGGATCTCTTGGCCGAACGCTTAACCGATGAGAAACTGCGCGGGCCCATAACAGCCGTGCGCGACGAGGTGAAGACCGGGTCCCTGCTCAGCAGCGCCTTTCAGGCCCAAGGGATTTTCCCGCCCATGTACATCACCACCGTCATGGCCGGCGAACGGGCCGGCAGCCTGGTGGAGGTTCTCGACCGCTACATCACCTACCAACGCCTCGCGCTCAGCGTACGCAAGAAGTTGATTACGGCGCTTATCTATCCCGCGCTCCTCTTTACGCTGGTGCTGGCGCTCATCGTCTTCTTGATCACTTTCGTCGTGCCCAAATTCGCCGAGCTCTACAACACGCTCAATGCGGAACTGCCCACGGCGACGTTGATTCTGGTGGCGATCTCGACTACGGCGAGCAACTATGTGCTGGCGGCGTTTGTCTTGCTCTTGGCCGCGGTGGGCGGCCTCTATTGGTGGAGCCGAACGGAAGGCGCCCAGGAAACCCTAGACCGTATCAAGATGCGGATCCCGCTCTTTGGCGAGATTTGGACCAAGTTCCAGGTAGCGCAATTGGCCCGCGTGCTGAGCACGCTGTTAATAGGAGGCATTCCTTTGCTCCAGGCGATTCAAACCGCAGGCGAGTCCGTCGGTTCAAAGCTGATTCGCAAGGCCCTGGCCCAGGCGAGCCAACTGGTGCGCGAAGGGCAGCCCTTGTCGGATTCGCTCGCCAAGACCGGCATCTTCCCCCCGCTCGCCGTGGACATGATGGAGGTAGGGGAATCAACGGGCGCTCTGCCGACGATGCTCGGCAGCGTGGCGGAGTTCTATGAAGACGATGTGCAGACGAAGCTAGCCGCCGTCTTGAGTCTCATCGAACCCGTCATCATGCTATTTATGGGCGCCTTCGTGGCCTTCGTCCTGATCGCTCTCTACCTGCCGATCTTCAGCCTGGCCGATAGTCTCAGCTAGTACCGCGGCTAAGCGATGCCCATGCGCTCGAGCTTCCGGTACAGGGTCTTGCGCTCGATACCCAGGATCTTGGCCGCGCGGCTCTTGTTGTTCCCCACGGTCGCGAGTACTTTCAAAATCTGTTCCCGCTCGGTATCCTTCAAACTATCGCCGGCCGCTTCGTGATGTTGGGCGTCGTGCAGCGCATCCTCCACACTTTCGCCGTCGATACGCCCCCCGGGCGCGAGAATCGCCAACCGCTCCATCAGATGCTGCAACTGGCGCACGTTGCCGGGCCAGAGCGAGTCCTCCAGCGCCTTCAGTCCCGAAGCCGTCAGCACGGCCGTTAGACCGTAGCGCTCGTTATATTTGCGGAGGAAGAAATGCGCCAATAAGGGAATATCGCCCCGGCGCTCCCGCAACGGCGGCAATGGCAGGCGCACCACATTGAGGCGGAACCAGAGATCCTCGCGAAACTTTCCCTCTTCCACCAGCTTCGTCATGTCCCGGTTCGTGGCCGCTACCACGCGCACATCCACACTCTTCGGGCGGCTCGAGCCCACCGGCCGCACTTCGCGCTCCTGTAAAAAGCGCAGCAGCTTCAATTGGAAGCCAAAATCGATCTCGCCAATTTCGTCCAAAAACACCGTGCCTTTGCTGGCCGCCTCAAAGACGCCCGCACGATCCCGGTCCGCCCCGGTATAGGAACCCTTCATGGCCCCAAACAGTTCCGCTTCGAGTAACGAGGGCGTAATGCTGCCGCAATCCACGGGCACGAAGGGCCCGGTCACGCGCCGCGAGTGAGAGTGGATCATGCGCGCGATCAGTTCCTTGCCCGTCCCGGTCTCGCCGGTGATCAAGACGGTCGCATCGGTGGGCGCCACCTGGCTCAGCAGCTTGTAGATTTCCACCATCGGCGCGGAGCTGCCGATCATTTCCGTCTCGGGTAGATCGTCGATTTCCGTCTCGCGGTCTTTTTCTCTCGAGCCGTTAATCTCGGCTTCGGCTTTCTGCAGCGCGCCCAGCAGGTCGTCCAGTTCGAAGGGCTTTGCCAGATACTCAAAGGCGCCGCCGCGGGTAGCCGCCATGACCGTCTCCATGCTGCCGCGGGCGCTCATCAGAATCACGCGGCAAGCGGGATTCGTGTCCTTGGCCGCGCGCAACACATCGAGGCCGGTCCTTTCGTCGAGATAAATGTCGCTAATCACGACCGGATAGGCGCGGGCCGCCAGCTTCTCTAACGCTGCGCGCGTATTAGATACCGCTTCGACCTGGTATCCCTCGAGGTCCAGAAAGGTGAGCAGCGTCCCGCGGACGCTTGCGTCATCCTCGACGAGTAGAAGTGGTTCGCTGATCGGCATGCACTTCCTTCGAGTCTAGCGAGTATGGCGAGTCTAGCGAAGCAAGCGGAAGAGTGACGGTAAATACGCTACCGCGGCCCAATTCGCTTTCCACCTGGATAGACCCCTCGTGGCGCTGCACAATCTCGTGCACGATGCTGAGCCCGATGCCCGTGCCGGAGATCCCGCTTTCCTCGGCGCGCTTGGAGCGGTAGAAGCGGTCGAAAATTCGCTTCAAGTCCGACGGCTCCATCCCCATGCCTTCGTCGCGAATGGAGATGCGCAGGCTCTCGCCGGCGATTTCCGCCCGGCATTCGATGCGCGTGCCGACACTCGAGTACTTCACGGCGTTGTTGAGCAAGTTATAAAAGGCGTACTCCAGCATCTCCCGGTCCCCGCGTACGTAGCCCTGCGGAATGGCCCCCACGTCCAGAGTCATCTCCTTGCGTTCGGCTAAAATCCGCGCCCGGTCCAGCGCCTGCAACAGGACCTCGCACAAACGGAAGGCCTCCCGCTTCAACTCCATTTCGCCGCCCGCCAAGCGCTCCACGTCGAGAAAGGTCTGGATCATCTGCGCCAGGCGCTTGGACTCGGAATGAATCATTTGCGCGATTTGCTTCTGCTTATCCTCGTTGAGCTTGTAGCGGCTCATGATCTCGCTCGATCCCTGGATCGCCGTCAGCGGAGTCTTCATTTCATGGGTGACAAATTGTATTGCCTGCTGATAGCGGGTCTTATCGGCTTCGCTGCGTTGCCACTGCCGCCGAATCACAAAATGGTGGAAACTGGCCGCGGCGATCACGCCGAGCCACACCCCCAGCAGCGGCATCGTCGGAGGCAACACAATGTGCGAATCGAAGTACCAGCCCGGCGCCAGGTGCACCACCAGCAGCAGCGCTCCAGCCAGCACCCAGGCGGCCCATCCGCTTAAGAACGCAAAAATCAGTCCGGCTCCCAGCAGTGCGGCTGCCGTCAAAAGTACGGGCAGGGCCGGGCCCGCATCGCGCAGGAAAACCCCTTGGTCGAGCGTTTCGAAAAGATGAGCGTGGATCTCCACACCCGTCATCAGATAACCCATCGGCGTCATCAGCCGGTCCCGCGCGGCGCTCTGATCGGTGAACCCAACGAAAACCGCACGATTGGCCAAGCGCAGCGCCAGCCTCGGGTCGGCGCGCAGATCCTTCAGGCTCACCTGCTCAATCGGCGTCGGGGAGTAGACAATGTAGACGCTCCGGGCCGTGCTGCGGGCGGCCGGGATTTTGGTTAAGCCGATCTCCAGATCGTGCGGCGATTCGAGAATCGGACCGGCTTGACGAGAGAGGCGAAATGCTTCCAGCGCCAGCGCCCACGTACGTTTGCCGCCGGTGGCCTTTTCCAGCGGAATGCGCCGCGAAACCGGGTCGGGGTCCGCATGCACATGGCCCAGGCTGGCGGCCTGGCGACGAAAGAGCGGTGCGGGTTCTTCCCAGGTCTGCCCATCGCGCATAATGTCGGCCGCCAGCACCACGCTCGGGCATCGCTTCAGCGCTGCCGCCAGCGCTTCGTCCACCTTCGGATCGTCGGCGCTGGAGATCATCAGGTCGATCGCCAGCGCCACCGGCTTCGTGGCACACACTTGCGCGAGCGCTTCGGTAAGCCGCGCGCGCAAATTGCGCGCGCCGCCCATTTCGATTAGGCTCGCTTCGTCGATGGCCAGGATCGCGGCTTTCGTTTTCCAAGGGGCCGAACGCCTCGTGGAAAACAGCCAATCGTAGGCTTGTCCGTCCAGTTGCGCGGCCAGGCGCGTCCATCCCGCCGCCACCGCCAGCACCAGGCACAGCGCCAACAGAGCGCATAGCGTCATGAATTGCGCGCGGCGCAGCGAGGGCAATATCAGGGCTTTTTCTCCTGCTTCATCGCACGTTCGATATCGTCCGGCGCCCGCGTCAGCGCACCGCTCAACACGCGCGCGCCATCTTTGGTCAGCACAATCATGTCCTCAATGCGGATACCCAAGTTTTCTTCGGCCAGGTAGATGCCCGGCTCCACGGTCACCACCATCCCCTCGGCCAGCGGCGCGTTCGGGTCGTAAGCGTCGTGCACGTCCAAACCGATGTGGTGGCTGATCGGATGCAACATATAGTCGCGCCACGGCTTGCCGTTCGGGCCTTTTCCCTGCTTATCCAAATACTCCTGCGCGAAACGCGTCAGGTCCAGCAGTTTAATGCCGGGCTTGGCCTGGGCGATCGCCGCGTTCTGCGCTCCCAAGACTAGGTTGTAAATTTCCTTCTGCCGCGCCGTCCACTGCCCATTCACCGGAATGCTGCGCGTGATATCGGCCGCGTACATCGCGCACTCCCCACCCACGTCCATCAGCAGGATATCGCCCGCATCCATACGCCGTTTGCTCGCCGAATAGTGCAGCACGACGCTATTCGGCCCGCTACCCACAATGGGTGGGTACGCATTGCGTTCACAGCCCCGCGCCGTATAAACCTGTTGCATGGCCGCTGAAACCTCATACTCGTAGCGACCCGGTTTCGTTACGCGCCAGCTTTCGCGGTGCGCCTCCAGCGTCGCGTCGATAGCGGCTTGCATTACCGCCAGTTCCGCCGGACTTTTGATCATCCGTTGCGCGGTTATCAGGGGGCGCGCGTCCTTAAGCCCCCGCAAGGGAGCCAACGCCCGGATCGCGGCCTCCCGGCCGTCAAACAACGTATACAGCCCGTTCGCCTGCGCTAAGGCCTCGGCTAGCGTCGCCTCCAGCCGGTCTAAAGAACGAACCTCGGCGAAACCCGTGCGCGCGGGCGCGTCCGCATCGCCCGGCGCCACATGGCGTCCCTCGTAGCGCTCGCGGCGTTCGTTGCGTTTGGGCACAAAGAAAACCTCTCTGAGCGGCCCCTCGCAACCCGAACACAGAAGCATCGCCGCAAACGGTTCGTTCCAGCCGCTCAAGTAGTAAAAGTTCGCCTCTTGAAAGAATCCGTTGCGGTCGTGGGTATCGGGTGGCGGCTGCAGCGCGAACATCACGATCACGCTATCCGGCGCCGCCTGGCGCAGCTTTTCCCGCCGGGCCGCGTATTCGTCAGGCGCAATGCCTGGCAGCGCAACAACCGGCGCCACGGCGGAGAGCGAGAGGGCTAGCAGCCCAATCCAGCGCATCATGCTCCATATCTTCTCACCTCGCCGCCTTCTTATCGGGCTGTGGGGGAGTGGCCACTACCGCTACACTGAAGGTTTCCCGTAAACATGTTGCAAGCAGGCATTGTTGGTCTTCCCAATGTGGGTAAATCCACGCTCTTTAACGCACTCACGAAATCGCGCAAGGCGATGGCGGCAAATTACCGCTTTTGCACCATTGAGCCCAATGAAGGCATGGTCACGGTTCCCGACGAGCGCCTGGCCGTCCTCAGCGGCATTTCCAAATCCGAAAAGCTGATTCCCGCCGTCTTTCAATTCGTCGATATCGCCGGCCTGGTCGCCGGCGCCTCCAAGGGCGAAGGCCTCGGCAACCAGTTCCTCGGGCACATCCGCGAAGTGGACGCCATTGTCCAGGTGGTGCGTTGCTTTGAAAACTCCAATATCGAACACGTCATGGACACCGTCGACCCCGTCCGCGACATCGAAATCATCAATACCGAATTGATCCTCGCCGACCTGGAGTCACTGGAAAAACAAAAAGGCAAGCTGCCCAAGCTGGCCCGCGCCGGAGATAAGAAGGCCGTCGCTACCCTCGAACTGATCGAGCGTCTGGAACCGCACCTGTCGGCTGGCAAGTACGCCGTGACCCTCGAGATGACGGACGAAGAAAAAGCGCTCGCCAAACCGCTCTTCCTCTTGACGAATAAGCCGACCCTCTACGCTTGCAACGTCGCTGAAGGCGACCTCGCCGACCCCGAGGCCAATCCCTACGTGGGTAAAGTCCGCGCCTATGTCGCCGAGCACCATGGCACCCGCGCCGTCGTCGTCTCGGCCGAAATTGAAAGCGAGCTCGTCATGCTGGCTGCCGAGGAGGCTCAGGAATACCTGGACGGCCTTGGCGTTTCCGAGTCTGGCGTCGGAAACCTCATCCGTGAGGCCTATCATCTCCTTGGCCTCAGAACCTACCTCACCACCGGCGTGAAAGAAACCCGCGCTTGGACTATCGAGGCCGGTTGGAAAGCCCCGCAGGCCGCCGGTGTGATTCACTCGGATTTCGAAAAATCGTTTATCAGCGCGGAAACCATCGCCTACGCGGACCTGGTTGCTCTCGGCTCATTCGCCCGTGCTCGCGAACTGGGCAAGCTCCGCACCGAAGGCAAGGAATATGTCGTCGAAGACGGCGACGTCATGGAATTCAAGACTTTCCTTTAACCTAAGAGCAAAAATTCTCGCGCCATCTATATTTTTGACGGCCTCGCGTTCCCCTCTTCCTTTGACGCCCGTTTATTTCTACGGGCGCGTCGCATAAAGGAATTCTCATGAAACTGCGTAGTTTTGCTGTAGTCAGCGCTCATTCGGCTCTCTTGGCCCTTCTTTCCGGACTCCCCGCCGGCGCGCAAACCCAAGCCACTGTGGTGGGCGGACGTCTCTCGCTTTCTACTCCTGGCACCGGCCAGACTGTGAAAGTTGAAGTCGACGGGAACACGGCCCGTATATTTGGCTTTCCCGGTTTAGCCGACGGCACACCCTATTCCGGGTTGAGCGGCGTTGCGGTTAACACCGGCGCAGGCAACGACAAGGTGGAAGTTAGCGTCATCACTCCCGGCAGCTTTGACGTCCGCGTCGATACCGGCTCAGGACAATCCGAAACCAAGCTGAACTGGAAGATTCTAGCCGGCGGAACGGCCCCGTCGGCGAACATCGCCACAATGTCCGCGCCCGGTGCGCAGAGCTTCGTTGGCGTCGAAGTCGAATCGGAAAGCGGCAGCGCTTCGGTCCACATCGAAGCCGGTTCGGCTGCGGAGATCGCGGCCAAGGTGCAGTCTTCCAATACGTCGGACTTCCTCCGCGTCGCCTTTGCCGGCACCGCGCCCAAAACGTCTTTGGAAATCGGTTCCCATGCCGCCGCTTTGGAAGTGGATGTCCGGGCAGGAGCCACCGCCGCGGCTGACGAATTGCTGTACAAGATCAATCAGTCCCGGCCGGCTCAGGTGAACATCAATTGGGCGATCGATTCGGGCGCGGGCGCCGACAAAATCGAAGCCATCGTTTCCGCCTCGGGCAGCACGGTTAGCCAGAGCGGCACAGTTCTGGGCCGCGCCGGTAACGACCTCTTCCTTTTTGAGACGCAAGCCTTTAGCACGGTCACAGGCCTGACCTTGAACGGTGGCCCGGGCAACGACGAACTTTTGCAGATTATCAAGGGACGCCTTCAGAGTTCCCAATCGCTGCGGACCGTGTTGCTCGGCGGCGACGGCGACGATATTCTCAGCCTCACAACGGACACCGGCATCTTCGGCTCCGGCTTTCCCAACGACCAGTTCCCCGTTATCAACTGTGGCCTGGGCAATGATCGCTTTAATGCCTTTGGCCAGATTCTCGGTTGCGAAGCGCGCCTCTAAAGTCCGCTAGTCGCACGCTCGCTGGGCCCGGCTCTTCCCAGCCGGGCTCTTTTATTTTCAGGCGCGGGAATTCTCGATATTATGGCGGGCATGATTCGCAGCCTGACCTTTGCTTTGAGCGGCCTTTTGCTCTGGGGCCAAGCGCCACCCCAACCGAACACCGATATCCATTTCCGCCTAGGGCCTGATTCTCTGCCCCAGGAAGGCGTGCCGAAGGGCAAACTCAATGGCCCCTTCACGCTGCCCAGCCAAGCCTATCCAGGCACCCAGCACACCTACTGGGTCTATGTACCCGCGCAATACGATCCTAAAGTGGCCGCCGGCCTGATGGTCCTCAACGACGGCCAGGCTTTTCTAGCCGACGAGGGCGACATCCGCATGCGCAACGTGATCGACAATCTCACCTACCGCCGCGAGATCCCCGTTCTGCTGACCGTATTCATCAACCCCGGCCGTACCCCCGAACAGCCGGAACCCAATCTGCGCGAATGGGGCGACCGGACAACCAACCGTCCCACGGAGTACAACACTCTGGACGACAAATATGCGCGGGTGATCTGCGACGAACTGCTGCCGGTCCTCAAGAAGGAATACAACATCTCCAGCAATCCCGAGCATCGCGGCATCGGGGGCTCCAGCAGTGGCGCGATCGCCGCCTTTACCGTCGCCTGGCATCGTCCGAACGAGTTCCGCAAAGTCTTGAGCAATGTCGGCAGCTTCACGAATATCCGCGGCGGGCACGAATACGCCGACATTGTGCGTAAGAGCGAGAAGAAGCCCATTCGCATCTTTCTGGTCGACGGACGCAATGACAATCGCGGGATGGGTCGCGACGGCAAGTATGACGAGCGCCGGGACTGGTTTTTGCAAAACGTCCGCCTGCAGAAAGCGCTGGAAGAAAAGGGCTACGATCACAACTATCACTGGAGCATCGGCCGCCATGGTCAGAAGCACGGCGGTACAGTGGTGCCCGAAATGATGCGCTGGCTATGGAGGGACTCCCCCGTCAGCACCGATCCCAAAGACGAGATCGAACGTTCATTTCGCGGCCCCGCCAACATTAACTAGCCCCCCGGGCTAGCGCCTTAGCGGGCTCAAGTGAAGCGCGACCCGGGCGCGCAGTCCGCTCCTCGGCCCCGCCCCGTGCCATCGCCGGAGGGCGAGCCCACGCGGCAAACGCTCAAGCTGCGCTCTGTACGCGGCGAGGTGCAGTGCGGGCACTCAGCGGGCGCTTCGGCGTCCCGTAGCGGCCGCAACTTCTCAAACTGTCCGCCACACGCTTCGCAATGGTACTCATAGATGGGCATACTGGTCTTCAGTTTAGCCCGCGCGGCTCAGCAGGCTTTCGCTGGATCCGGACGGCCGCAGCCCCAACGGTAACGCCCGGCCGACCAGCAAGATACGATCTTGGCCATCCAAGCGATGGCGGGCGGCGTGGATCAACAACGGCAACGCTTCCCCGGATTGGCTGCGGAATTGCAACACCGCGTTCGCGGCCAGCGCGTCCAGCAGGCTGCGGCCGCAGTCCAGCAAAGGTCCCGCGCTGGCGGGCATCAATAAGTCTCTCAAGTGCGCCCCGAGCGGCATGCGCAGATAACGGCAGGCGTTTGGGCTCGCTCCCAGCAGTCGGCCACTTAAGTCCAGCTTCAACATCACTTCGCTGCCCTGCTCCAACAGCCCCGAGAGAATTCGTTCGGCCTGTTCGAATTCCCGCTTGCGTAATTGCTCTTCCAGCAGGCGGCTCCGCGCCGTATGCATTGCGGCCAACAAGAGCACCGCCATCACACAGAACGTGGAAAGTACATGCAGCGCCATGGAGACATTTTCGTGCCAGCCCAGGCGGCGTTGCGCACCCAGCAGCAGCCAGCCAAGCAGAGTCGGAACCGCGAAAGCGGCTGCCAGCAAGGCGATGGAAGGGCCCGGCCCAAATATGTTTCCCGCCCCCTGAGGCACCAAGCCGCGGCCCGGCTCCTGCATGAGCAGCGCCGTGCACAGCAGCAAAACCATACCGGCGCTGAGCGGATCGCTCATCCAGGCAGCATCGCCACTAAGTCCATAAAGATTTGCCGCCAGAAACCAACTCCCGGTGAGTGCGGTCGAGGCTCCTAGGACCCGGCGCGCAAAATCCGTCCTTGGGTCCGAACGCAGCATCAGCACCGTCGCCAGCATGGAGTGGCAGGCCGCCAACAAGAAAGGCGTTTTCGCTTGCGCCGGCCCCAAAGCCCCCGGCACGGAATCGAGCAGCGTCAACAAGGCGGCTGCGGCGGCACATAGGAGCGCAATTCGAGAAGGGGCCGCCCCCCTGGACCCCAAGCGCAAACTGAACGCCAACAGAAGAAACGACAGCGCTGCCGCCGCGGGCACCTCAACCAGCATCTTGGCCATCGGCGTGTCCAAATGCCCGCCCAAGTGCAGCGCCAGACTGAAAAGGGAGACAAGGATCACCGCCAGGCTGCAAAGCCTGCTGAAGTCGTAAAGGCCGGGAGACCAACTCCAGATCCTGCCATGAGCCAGGGAACGCACACGAATCCTAAGGACGATCAGATACTCCAAACCTAAATCGGCGGTTTTTCCTCCTCGCGTTAGACGGCTGCTTATGGTCTTCGCAGTAAAATGAAGGTTCACGGTGCGCGACTCTTCTCCCTATTGCATTGCCGTTACAGCTACGTTTACGGCCGAACCGATTGCCGCGGCGCTCCGGTTCTGGAATGAAACGTTGGCCGTAGACTTGGAAGTAGCCTTTGCCCCTTTCGGCCAAGTCATGCAATCGCTGCTGGACCCCACAAGCGTCCTGCGCTCCAATCGCCATGGTTTGAACGTCGTGCTTTTCCGCTACCGGGACCTAGGCGAACCCAACCGCCGCCAGGAGAACCTCGCCGCCCTGCAGCAAGCCATTCTCAGCCTGCCCGCCGCGGCTATTCCCTACCTGGTCATCCCTTGCCCCGAAGGCGAGACGTCCTGGAGTCCGGATTCGTTTCTGGCTTCTTTGCAGTCCCACTCGGGCGTCTTCGGGCTTTCGCCTCAATGGATCTCCGCCCGCTATCCCGTTCCCTTCCCCTACAGTCCGGAAGGCGAGCTCCTGGGAGCCATCCCCTACACGGAGGACTACTTCATCGCTCTGTCGGCGGCCATTGTCCGCTTTGCGCATTCTCTACAGAATCCTCCCGCTAAGGTCTTGGCCCTCGATTGCGACAACACTCTGTGGCACGGAGTTTGTGGGGAGGACGGCCCCGAAGCGGTCCGGTTGCTCCCTGGCCACGCCGCGCTGCAACGCTTTGCCGCTGCCCAACGGGAGCAGGGCACCCTCCTCACCCTTTTGTCGAAGAATAATCAGGCCGATGTCGAGGCCACCTTTGCCGCCCATCCCGAGTTCCCTCTTTCCTGGCCCCACATTAGCGCCCATCGAATCAATTGGGAACCGAAAGCCTCCGGGCTTAGCGCGCTCGCCTCGGAGCTTTCTCTAGGTCTGGATAGCTTTGTCTTCCTGGACGACAACGAAAAGGAGGTGGCCGAAATGGCCGAAGACCTCCCCGAGGTCATCAGCCTGGCGCTTCCCGAACGCAGCGAGGAGCTAGAGGTCTTCGTGCGCCACCTCTGGGCCTTGGATCGCTTCCGCCTTACTGAGACGGATCGCACCCGCGCGGAAAGTTACGAGCGGACCCAGGAGTTCGGCCGCGCGCTGGGCAGTGCGAACTCTCTGGAGAACTTCTACGCCAGCCTCGAACTCCAAGTCGAGGTCAGCGGCTTGTCGGAATCCGATTTCATCCGCGCCGCCCAACTCACCCAACGAACCAATCAATTCAACCTCACCACCGAGCGGCTCAGCGTCGGCGAACTGGAGGCGCTCTGGACCGCCCATACCGAAATCTTCCGAATCCAGGTCTCCGACCGTTTTGGCGACTATGGCTTCACCGGTCTGCTGCTAGGCAAGGCCGCCGGACGCCAGTACCGCGTGGACAACTTCCTGCTGAGTTGCCGCGTCTTGGGCCGAGGCGTGGAACATGCCGTCATGCGCTGGCTCGCCGAGCACGCGGAACGGCTTGGGCTGCGGGAGGTCGTCCTCCCCTTCATTAAGACCGAACGGAACCAGCCTGCCGAAGCCTTTCTGTTCAGCCTGGGCGCCGCCGAATTCCCTTTCCTCGCGGGCGTCGCAGCATTGGCCGAAGCGCAACTCCGGGTGGACGAAGCGCCCCGTCCCGCGCCCGATAAGCGCATTCAGGGTTCTCGGCGGGTGCGGTTGATCGATTACGGCCGCATTGCGCGCGAGCTTTCTTCGGTGGAAAAGATCAAGCGGGCCATGCGGCCAAAGACACAGCTTTCGCCCGAAAACTTCGCCACCCCTACTGAGTTTCGCCTGGCTGCCCTCTGGCAAGATCTCCTGCCCGGCGCGGCTGCGCGGCCCGAGAGCAACTTCTTCGAACTCGGCGGCCATTCTTTGCTTGCCGTTTTGTTGCTCACAAGGATCGGCGAAAGCTTTGGAGTCGAACTGGGCATCGACGAAGCCTATTCCATCGACATGAGCTTGGAACGCATGGCGCGCCGCATCGACGAGGCTCTCGTTTTCTCCGGCCTTGGCCGCCGGGACTACGAAACGCTATGCGAAGAGATCGCCCGCATGAGCGATGAGGAAGTGGCCGCCGCCCTTGCCATCGAGGATTCACAGGAGACCGCCTTCGCCCATGCGAATCTTATTGGCGGCTAGCGCGTCCTATCACCCCCCGAGAGGTGGTTCGACCCGCAGCAATCTGGTATGGCTGCGCGCGCTCGCCCGCCTCGGCCACCAGTGCCGCGTCGTGTGCTCGGCGGTCCCTGGACAGACCGGAACGATTTCTCTCGATGGGCTGGAGATCGAAAGGCACCCCAATCTCGCCCGCGACGCCGCCCCCGTAGCCGAGGCCATCGCCCTCTGGGAACCCGATCTGGTCCTGGTCTCGAGCGAAGACGTCTCCCATATCCTCCTGCGCGAAAGCTATCGCGCCGCGCCCTCTCGGCTGGTTTATCTGGCCCATACGCCCCAATGGTTTCCCTTTGGTCCCGAAGCCTGGCATCCCGATCGCGAAGCGGCCGAGATTCTGCGCGACGCCGTAGCCATCGTCGCTATCGGCAAGCACATGGCGGCCTATATTGAAGCGCACCTGGGTCGCCCCGCCCAAGTCATCCATCCCAGCATTTACGGAGCGGCGCCGTGGCCGGAGTATCGCAACTATGCGCAGGGCAACGTGCTCTTGATCAATCCGTGCCAAGTGAAAGGGCTGCCCATTTTTTTGGAACTCGCCCGGCGCTTTCCCCAGCAACGCTTTGAAGCCTTGCGCGGCTGGGGTACCACGGAGCGCGATCTGGCAGCGCTACGGGCGCTTCCTAATGTCCAGGTGACTGAGCCCATCCAGGACATCGAAGAAGTCTTTGCCCGCACCAAGCTTCTGCTCGCGCCTTCCCTTTGGTACGAGGGCTATGGCCTGGTGGCCACGGAAGCGTTCCTGCGCGGCATCCCCGTCCTGGCCGCCGACTATGGGGGCTTGGCTGAATCGGCCGCCGCCAGCGCGATGCGGCAACCGATATTGCCGATTCGCCGCTGGACCCCGGAGATGGATTCCACCGGTATGCCCATCGGCGACGTGGACGCGCAGCCCTTGGAAGCTTGGGCCCAGGCCCTTGGCAGGATGCTTTCCGAGCCGCTGCTTTATGAGCGCGAACGGAACAGCGGCCAAGCTGCCGCGCGCGCCTTGGTTGAACACTGGCAGCCCTCCGACCTCGCGGAGTTCCTGAGCGGGCTTCGCCCCAAACGGCGCCGCATCCTGCTGATCCATAACTCCACTTACTTTCCGGCTTCCGGCGGCGGCGATAAGTCGAATCGCCTGCTCATGGAACACCTCGCCCGCCAAGGCCACACCGTTGCAGTGTTTACTCGCCTGGAACGCTTTGGCGCGGATGCCCACCAAGCCTATCGGACCCAACTGGGCGCCTATGGGATCCAGGCAACCGAGCACCCGGGCGGTCTTGAATTCCAATTGGACGGGGTGCGGGTGCACGCGATCACCCGGGAGAGCAATCTCAGGCAGGCATTTCGCGCCCGCTTGGAAGGCTTCCAGCCAGACCTGATCTTTGCCTCGACCGACGATCCCGCCCACCTCTTTCTCGATCTGGCCCTCGAACACCCCCACGCCCGGGTGATCTACCTCGTGCGCGCTACCGTCGCCCTGCCCTTCGGGCCGGACGCCTCTACCCTGAACGAAGACCGCGCGGCCCGCTTGGCCAGAGCCGACGCCGTGGTGGGCGTCAGCCACTATGTAGCCGAATACTGCCGCACTTATGCGCAACTCGACGCGGTGCACGTCCCCATTTCGCTTTCCGACGACCGGAATCCGCCCGACGTCGGCCGTTTCGAAAATCCCTACATCACCCTGGTAAATCCCAGCGGCGTCAAAGGGCTCCCTATCCTGCTCGCTCTGGCCGACGCGCTGCCCGATTTGCGCTTCGCCGCGGTGCCCAGTTGGGGCACGACCTCCGAAGATATCGCCGCCCTGGAGGCCCGGGCCAACATCCGGATTCTGGAGCGGGCCGACGACATCACGGATATTCTGCGCCAGACACGCGTCACGCTGGTTCCGAGCTTGTGGGCCGAGGCGCGCAGCCGGGTGGTCCTCGAAAGCCTTTCGCGCGGCGTTCCCGTGCTCGCGAGCGACGTTGGTGGGCTGCGGGAAGCCATGTGCGGCATGGACTTCGTCTTGCCAGTCGAGCCGATCCGTCTTTACAAAGCCAGTGTGAGCGAACAAATGGCGCCGGAGGCGGTCATTCCGGCCCAGGACGTGGCGCCCTGGCGGAAAGCCCTTGTGCAGCTGACGGACGATGCGAGCTTTTGGTCCCGTCTGAGCAGGCAAGGCCGCGAAGCCGCTCTCAAGTATATTGAGGGGCTGAGCACGCGCCCGCTGGAGTTCGTCTTCGACCGGACTTTGGCGCGGCCAAAACGAAGCCAATCGGCCGGCCCCAGGCCGGAACGAGGATGGAGCGCTCCGCGCCGTAAGCTCCTCAATCTGCGCATCCGGAAACGCTTGGACCAAAAGCGCGACCGCTTTTTTCCCCTCGAGCGGGGCGCCTTGCCAGGGGAAGCACAAATCGTTCTCTTTCCTTGGGCGGGCGCTGGCGGGCTGTCCTGGCGCTTCGCGGAAGACACTTTGGGTTCGATTTTTCGGTTGCTCCCCGTGGTCCTGCCCCAGAGAGAGAACCGGGCTGGATATCCGCAAGACGCCTCGTTGCCAGGCTTGGCACGGAGCATCGCTCAGGAACTGAGAACTGTGCTGAATCCCAACCTTGAGGTCTATTTTCTCGGGCATTCCATGGGGGCGGCATTGGCCTACGAAACGGCGCTGCTATGGAAGGGGCCGCTATCTGGATTTGTGGCCGGCAGTTGCCGGGCCCCGCAGTTGCGCCTAAATCTGCCCGCCGTATCCCAAGCCGCGCTAGGCGGGCTCAGCCCTTTGGAGGCGGACCTCGCTCTCTTCAACTCTTACCGGCCAGGGGCGATCCGGCCGCTGGCCTGTCCCCTTTGGGCCTTTCGGGGCGAGGAAGAAACCGGCTTGAGTCCTTCTGACGTCGACGCCTGGTCCGAGCTCACCACCAACGCCTTTCACTCGCAAAGCCTGCCCGGCGGCCACTTCTGGATTAAAGAGAACGGGGTCGCGCTGCTGCGTCTGTTGGCGGGCGCTGCGCATCCTGCAACAAATTCCGGACGGAGCTGAGTAGCCTCGCGGCGGCAACCGGTTTGACCAGTACGGCGGCGGCGCCGAAGGTCTTGGCCATATGCAGAAACTGCCCTTCAAAGGCGCCCGACATGGCGATTACCGGAATGGCCGGATGGCGGCGACGGAGGTACTGAATGATTTCGAGCCCTTCCCGCTCGGGCATTACCAGGTCGGTGATTACGAGATCGAAAGGATAGGCTTCGAGCAAAAGCGTTCCCGCCTGTCCGTCGGCGGCTTCGGTGACTTCAAGTCCCTCGTCCTCAAGCTGGGCCCGCACCGTGGCGCGAACCCGCGCATCGTCGTCGATCAGAAGAATCCGAGCCGCCAAGCGAGGAGCGGCCGGGGCCGGCGGCGGGGGCGCCAGGCGGACACCGGGAATGTCGATCCAGAAGCGCGCGCCGTGGCCCGGACTGGTTTCCAGTTGCATGGCGGCTCCCATACTCCGCAAAATCGCGTTGGCCGTGGAGAGGCCCAGCCCCGATCCTTTACCGGCGGGCTTCGTACCGAAGAGCGGCTCAAAAACGCGTTGCGCGATTTCAGCGCTCATGCCGGGGCCGTCGTCTTCCACCTCGATCCTCAAGACTGGCTGGGCGCCCGGGGAGGCGTCCTGAAAACGGACCGTCACCGTGCCGCGCCCTCCCTCGAGAGCGTCCACCGCGTTCCAGACCAGATTCAGAAGAACTTGCTCCAACTGCGTAGGATCGGCCTCAATTGCCGGCGCTTGGCTGTCGGCCGTGCACACCAGCTGCAACGGCTCGGGCACAATCTTGCGGAGAAACGGCGCAAAATCCTCTAGAAACGCCTGCGGAACAATCACTTGGGGCTCTGGGCGCTCTCCGCGCGTAAAGGAGAGCAGACGCCGCACCAATTGGGAGGCCCGCAAGCTCGCTTCGTGGATCGTCTCGAAGGCGGCACGAGCATCGGGATGCTGGCCCCAGTCCCGCCGCTCCAAAAGGCGCTGGCTCTGGCCGCCAATGACGGTGAGGAGATTATTGAAGTCGTGGGCCAAGCCGCCGGCAATCAGGGCCACGGCCTCCAACTGCTGCCGGGTTCTGAACTTTTCCTCCGCGGCTAGCCGGTTGGTCACATCGGTCATGAGCGCGATCCGCGCGGGCTGGCCGTGCCAATCCACGTCCTGCGTCCGAACCTCGACTTGGATCGTTTCACCGTTCTTTTTGAGATGACGCCAAGCATTACGGCCCTCGTGTTGACGGTCGGGACTGGCCACCACCGCCTTAAGGCGCTCGACGTCTTCGGCGGGACGGATGTCGGTCAGGAAAAGCTGCAGGAACTCGTCTTTGCCGTAGCCGTAATGCTGTAAAGCGGCATCGTTCACGGCTAGAAACTGCAGAGACTGGCGATGGAAAACCCACATCGGCTGGGGATTGAACAAGAACATCTGGTAGTGGAGATGCAAATCCTCCATATGTCCCACTACTCGTACCGGCACGCCCCGCGCATCCGTTACCAGCGTCCCGCGATCCCAAACATGCCGGTAGCTGCCGTCGGCGCAGCGGAAGCGGTACTGGGCAACGTAGCGGCGCTCTCTCCCGGCCAGGACCTGAGCGAAATCCGCCAGGGGGGTCGCGCTGTCTTCCGGATGAATACGCTCTTCCCACCAACTCAGCGGCGTAAGCCTTAGTTCGTCTGGATAGCCAAAGGCGCGGAGGCTAGTGCCCCAATCGAGCTGGCGCGTCGAACAATCGAGATCGTAGAGCAGGTCGCCGGTACCCTCGGCCAAGAGCCGAAGGCGCTCCTCTAGCAGCGCGGCGCGATCAAGATCGGAATCCAAACCGCCTAGTGTAGCCGCATTTGAGCCCGGTTTGGGGCTAGCGGACGCCGAGTTCGGCTAGTAGCCCCGTGGCCGCATAGACGCTGCGCAGCGCCTCGACGATTCCCTGGCTCGCCACGTGCACGCTGCGCGCCTGTTCGTCGGTGTAAAGAAATCGATTGGGCAAGCCTTCGATGTTTCCATCAAAGAGAATCCCGACAATTTCGCCCCGTGTATTGACCGTGGGACTGCCGGAGTTGCCGCCGTGCGTGTCGCAAGTGGTTACGAAGTTGAAAGCGACTTTTGGGTTCAACTCCTTCTTCCGGTCGAGCCACCGGGGCGGCAGGGCGAAAGGATCCACCCCCGTGGCACGCGGATAAAGGCCCGCGAAATCGGTGGCGAAAGGAATCGTTTTGCCTTGCGCATTCTTATAGCCGATCGCCGGGCCATAGCTGATGCGCAACGTGAACGTTGCATCCGGATAGACATTGCCACCCAGAGAGTATTGCGCCTGCGCCAGACGGGCCGTATGGATTGTTTGCTGGGCCTGCACTTCATCTTCGACGCGTTTGCGCGCCGCGCGAGCCGGCGTGTCCAGAATGCGCACGATGCGGAGAATGCCGTCGTTGGACTCGTTGACAAGCGAGGCCGAGGCGGCCAGGCGCTTACGCTCGTCGACTTCCAGCAGCTTGGTGGAAGCGATCGCTTCGCGCGCGACCGTCGCGGGATCTTTGCCGCCCAACAGTTGCGCGACCAGCGGATCCTGGGCGCCGCGAATCTCCACCAGCCAACGAAGATACTCGGCCAGCACGGCGCTCTCCAAGCCCGCATCGATAGGGATCTTTGAATAAAGGGACGATTCCAGACTGGGGAGACCGGCTTCGGAGTATTCGCGCAGCCGTTCGCCACTTGGCTTCGTTCTTTCGTGGGCCAAACGATAGACCTGGCGGCCAATACTCATCAACTGCGAGGCGCGGGTGGGGTTCGTTTCCCACGAAGCATAGTCTTGATAGAGGGTGCGGAAGGAGGAGATCGCCTTGCCGAGTTCATCCCACGCCGAGCCATAGAGTTGTTGCTTGGCGGGGTCGGCGGCAATGCGGCGGCGCAGCTCTTTTTCCTGCTCCGCCTTCTTGGCCAGGAATTGCGGATTTTTCAAGCCCCCGTAGAAACCGAGGAGGGCCTTTTGGCTGTTCTCGTTGGAAAAGATTTCCTCCTGTGCGATCCGGGCCTGTTCCGGCCCTTGGGCGCCGTAGGCCTTCAGGGCGGCGATTAACTTGCCGATGCGGTTCAGATTAAAAGGCAAACTGATGTCGCGTTGGAACTCGAGTTCAGCCAACGTGTTCAACCGTCCCGTTGAGCCCGGGTGGCCCGAGACGAAGGTCAAGTCCCCCTTGCGGATGCCCTGTTTAGACCATGGGAACCAGTGCATGGGTTTAACCGGCTGGTTGTTCTCGTAGGCTCGAAAGAACGTAATGTCGAGATTCCAACGGGGATAGGTGAAGTTATCCGGATCGCCGCCGAAGAAGGCGATGTCTTTCTCTGGGGCGAATACCAGACGAATATCGCTGTACTTCTTGTACTCGTAAAGGTGGTATTGACCACCGCTAAACAGGGTGACCACATCGCAGCGATTCGAGGATTTGGCGCTGCACGCCTTTTCAATCTCACTCATCCGGGAGCGGCGCAGCGAGTTGGCCTCCGCGGGTGGGGTCTTGGCGTCGATGCCGGCCTTAACCTGTTCGCTTACATTTTCAATGCGAAGGAGGACATTTAGCTCGAGATCCGGGCAAGGCTTTTCTTCGGATTTCGACTTGGCTTGAAATCCGTTTTTCATATAGTCGTTTTCTTTCGTGGAGAGCTGCTGGATGCACTCCGCGCCCACGTGGTGATTCGTGAAGACTAATCCTTCGGCCGAAACGAAGCTGCCGCTGCCGCCATTATTGAAGCGGACACTCCCCAGACGCAGTTGGTCGAGGAAGGAATCGGAAACGTCGAAACCGTGAGCTTTTTTCACCGCGGCGCGAGGGAATTCGTTAACGAGCCAAATTCCATCGTCGGCAAACGAAATTAGCCCAGAATAAGACAGAATTACTGCAAAACACAGTGTTTTTAGCAAAAAATTTAGCATCGGCGATCCTTAGTGGCACAGAACGATCAAGTCTCTGCCTTTCAATAGCTTAGCGCAGGATTTACGCCGCGCGAAACTTGGTACATTCGGTAGCCTATGCCATACTGATATCTAAGTTCGCTGCGATGGCGCAAAAGCACAGGGACGATGCGGTCGTCCGATATCACAAAATCCTAGAATCGGCCACGTATCAAAACCTGGAATGGGCCCATGCGCTCGAGGCAAAGATGCGTTCGCTGGGTATGTTGTCGGGCACGCGTCTTGCGTCCCCCTTTTTGCGGCCGCACTTTCTGGAGAAAAAGCAGTTCGAACAGTTAGCGAAAACCAGTGGGTTGCTGTTCCAAGCCATTGAGCGCATCGAAAAGGCCGCATTGAGTTCGCCGGCGCTATTGCAGCGGCTGGAACTGCTGCCAGCCGAGCGCATGTTGGCGTCGATCGATCCGGGCTACACCTTTCCGCACGTCACAAGCTTGTTTCAGGCCTTTGATGCGGGCGGCCACCCGGTCATCCGGAACTTTCAGGCCTCTTCCGCGGCCGGCCTGGCCTACGCCGAGCATTTGAGCGATCTGATCTATGACGCGGCGCCGGTTAAAGAATTCCGAAAAGTCCAGAAGCTATCCAAGCTCAGCGGACTGAAGCACCTTTTGTCGGCCATTGCCAAAGCCTATAAGCTGTCGGGCGGTAAAAAGCAGCCCAATATCGCATTGCTCGAGTTCCGGCAGCCCTTTCAGACGGTGGAAGCGGCGGAATCGGCGGTGATGGCGGAGCTTTTCCGGCAGCACGGATATGCGACCGAACTGGCAAGCCCGGAGCAGCTCGACTACCGGCAAGGCAATCTGGTGAAGGGCGACTTCAAGATCGACCTAGTGTTTCGCGCCTCAAGCCTGCATGAATTTCTTTTGCGCTTCGACCTGAACCATCCTCTCGTGCGTGCCTATCGGGAAGGCAAGGTTTGCGTAGTGAATTCCTTCCGGGCGGAATTGGCGCAGAAGCGGGCGATTTTGAGCCTGTTGACGGACGACGCGGTAGTGGCAAAGTTTCCCGCCGCCGAAAGAAAGGCCATCGCCTCGGCCATTCCCTGGACGCGCGTGGTAGCAAAGACCAAGACAGAACGCGAAGGTCAAACTATCGACCTGCCCGAATACATCGTGGCAAACCGCGAGACGCTGGTGCTGGCCCCCAACGATGCCAGCGCATCTCTACCGACCTTTGACGGGGCGACGACCGATCAGGCGGCTTGGGAGCGGGGACTGAAAATGGCCACCCGCGAGCGTTATGTGGTCCAGGACCGGCAATCGCCGGCGACGGCAAAGTTTCCAGTGATGTTTTACGGCGCGTTGGAATATCGGGACGTCCAAGTAGAAGAGAGAGCGCATTTGTTTCTTGGAGAAGCCAAAGGCGCGACGACGTATTTATCGAGCGGGCAGGGCGGCTTTTCGACCATGGAAGGGATCACGGCCACGTTCCTGCTGGAAGGAAAGTAGATGTCGCTGGCGAGGTTTGCCTGGGGCTTTGCGGCCTATCTGATCCTAGTCATTTTATTCGGCGCTTGGGTGCGCATTACGGGATCGGGGGCGGGTTGCGGGAATCATTGGCCGATGTGCCAAGGGGTGGTGCTCCCGCCCGATCCTTCCAGCAAGACTTTGATTGAGTTGGGGCATCGCTTGACGAGCGGGCTCTCAGGGGTAATGGGCTTGGCGTTGCTCGTGTGGTCGCGACGCACTCCGGCATTCCGTTGGGCCTTGGCAAGTTTTGTCTTCTTGCTGCTCGAGGGCTTTATTGGCGCGGTATTGGTGAAAAAAGAATTGGTGGCGGGCGATGCGAGCTTAAGCCGAGCGGTTGTGATTTCGCTGCACTTGATGAACACTTTGGCGTTGATGTTGTGCGCGGTAGCGACGGCGGTGAAGGCGGAATCCACGCCTGCGGAGCGGAGCGCTGGCCATCGGAATCTGTTGCTGGCAGTGATGGCCATGGTGGTGCTGACCAGTATGACGGGCGCGATCACCGCGTTGGGCGATACCCTCTTTCCCCAATCCCCGGCGATGGGACCGGAATTGATAGCGAAGCTAGCCGACGATTTGCGGCCGAGCCAACATTTTCTGGTGCGGCTGCGGATCATTCACCCGGTGGTGGCGGCTGTTACGGCCATGCTGATGTTGGGGCTCTTTGCCCTGATACAGCGGAGCAGCCGAAATCGTTGGGCCGCGGCGGGCTTGGCGCTGACGGGCATTCAGGTGCTGCTGGGCTTAGCGAACATTGCGCTGGCGGCGCCCGGTTGGATGCAAATTACCCACCTGCTGGCCGCCCAGTTGCTTTGGGTGGTGCTGGTGCGGCTACTTTTTCTTTTTCCGCATCATCTGGGCGTGGTCCACCTCGAGAAGGTTCTTGACGCTGAAGGAGCCCGGCACGCCGTTGGCCAATAGGTTGGCGCGGTCGCTATCGGATTTATTGTCGACGATACCGACCAGCAGGACGTTGCCGCCTTTGACGATGATGTGAATGGGGTAAGCGCCGAGCGGCTCCAGGGATCCAGCGGGACGGTTCCAGCGCTCAAAGGGCCCGCCAAAGAAAGCGCCGCCGGAACGCCGTCCGAACTCCCCGCCGTAAAATCCGCCACCGGGGGCATAGCGCTGAAAGAAGGGATCGCGATAAATAGCGCGGAAGACGCCCCAGCGAATATCGTCGTCATTGGGAGACAACGGGAGCACTTCGATTTCGTTTTCGATTTTGGTGATGCGCTCCATTCCTTTCAGGACCCGTTCGGCGTCGTCCTTCAGGGTAGGACGCAGAGCGTAACCGCCCAAGGTGAGCGTGGAGCCTTCTATCTTAAAGGTCAGAAAATCGAAGCACCCGTAATAGGGCAACGTCACCAGTTCTTTGCGGATCTTCTCGACCAGTTCGGCTTCGGTATTCTGCGCCAGTAACGGCAGGGCGAGCGCACCCAAAAAGCATCTGCGATTCATGAAACGTACCTCCTATGGTAGACGCGTGGATTGGCGAGCAAGAAGCTGCCAGCCCCCCTTTTCCTTTACCCAGACCATGAGCACGCTTAAGGGGAGCGTCCGGCTTTCGCCGTTCTGCGCGTTCTTTACTGTCATGATCGTTTGAACGAGCGCGGTGTTTCCCTTTAAGCGAACGGTCGTGTCCGCCATGTCAATGGCGTGGTACTGCATGGTGGGCGCCAGGAAGGCGTCAATGGCCTGTTGCTTGTTTTCCATCTTGGCGTTGGAGTGGCCGTAGGTGACTTGTGGGTGAATCAGGCGGTCCAGGGCGCCTTTGTCCTTTTGGATGACGGCGGTTTTCCACTGCTCGATGGCTTGCTTGACGTCCTCCTCCGGCGTCCCGGCGAAGAGGCTCAAGCCCGCAATGACAATTCCCAGCACTAGTTTCATGCCGTCTGTTATATCAAAGCAGAAGGCCCGGCCGCCAGGCTAATGAAGCTTCGGCGGGACATCCAGTTGGGTCACTGGCAACCGTGAGAGCTTATCGGCATACTGTTCCGGATCGCCAATACTCAACCCATAGTTCGCTTCGATGAATCGAAAGCCCTCGAACCTGGTGCGGGCGTACTCGACAATTTGTTGCGGCGTTCGGCCGCGATGCCCGCGCATGGCGTCCCGCACCTGACTCAAGTCGGGCAGCTCGATGACCTTGAACTCGCCCGTTGCCTTTTCGAAACCCGCCACCACGACCCCGCCATTCAGGATTCGAACGATCAAAGGCCGCGCCGCTCCGTCGAACCGCCTTCGGTTGAGCCGCTGGTAGGCTACCTCGACCGTATAGGGTTCAGTCGGCAACAGGTCCGGTTCAGCGCGTGACGCACGCGGCGCGGCATCCAATTGTGCGAGCAAACTGGCCATGGATTTATCTAACGCGCTGCGAAACGCGTCTCCAGCGTACGCCTCGGGTTCCAAGACAGTTGCCGACGCGGTGGCGCAATCAACGCGATAGAACTGGTACGCCGAATTTTGAACCATACAGTTTGGTTCAAAAACGACCGCTTGTCCGAGGACTGCGCTGGGGCCCGCCTCCCGATCTCCGACCTGAACGGGCAGGCCCACGGAGCCGAAGCGTTGCACCAGAATGGGCAGAAAACCCGCCGGCACATTCTTCGGGTCGACGGCGATCTTACGATCGGCAAGCGCTGCGGACCAAAGAGAAATCGCATCGGAGGGTGGTGGCTGATCCTTTGTCAAAACACGCCGCGTCCGGGGATTAACCGGGCCGATCAGATCGAGCAGCATTTCCGTCGGCGTTGTGGTCACAAGCCTTTCGACCATTTGCAAGCCGGGTGGCAGAACCTGGTCGACGCGGGTTATCTTATCGAGCCCTTGAATGCCTGGCATAGCGCCTGGCGCCTGGCTCTTCATCTTTTCCTCAAAGTCACGGTGCTGCTGAAGGGCCGATCCGGCGTAGGCGGCGGTCAAATCCATCCATTCCTCGTCGGACACAGCCGGACCGGACAATCGACCTGACTCACTAAATACGGCCTGAAAGCAATCCTGTAAAACCGCAGCAACCTCTTGAGCGGACACGACGAGCCCTAGCTTTGCGGACACCACGTTTCCAAATGCGACCGTTACTCGGGCGGGGACAAAGCCGAAAGGCCGGCGGACCATTGCCCACACGTTGACCTTTATCTCGGAGGACAATAGGGTGTACTCCGCTCCTCCTTGTGCTTCGATTAGGGCCCCTTTGGTGGTCGTCGCGGAATACTTCCTTGGCATGAAATCGAAGGAGACTTCAAACGTAGAATGGCTCTTGGGGGAGACGACAATTCCAGCGCCTGACGCGGCTTTCATCACGAGCGCCGAAAATTCCTGGCTGCTAATAGGACTTCGCGCAGGCGGATTGATCGACAGCGAAACCGGACCGATCTGGCGCAGGTATTCGGCGCGGCTGATTCCTTTCGCGGTCATCATTCCGCGATACCACTTGCTTGCGGTATCGGTTTTAGCGGCGAGCGCCGCAAGCGTTTGCTGCCGTATCTGCGCCCGATTTGCCGCCGCCCCTCTTGCCGTCTCGATGGCCGCCCGCTTGGTGTCCTCTTCGGCTCTGGATTTGGCCTCAGTTGCCGCGAGATTGTTGGCCCGCGTCCGGCGGATTTCAGCAAGAGAAGACTCGCCAAAAGACCCATTCTGGTACTGGTAGATTCCGCCGTTGCGCTTCACCACCAAATCGTTGATCGGGCGCTCCGGCTTTCCCCGTTCTGCCGCCGCACCTTCGACGAGGGTGTCATGCGTCACGTGAATCCCAACGAGATAGTTAGAGACAGAAAATGTCTCTGCGCCGGCGCAACGTGCCGTCAATGCTGGAAATACGGTGCTTTCGAGAAAGCCACGATATTCGGCGTTTCCGGCGGAAAAATGGAATTCGGCAGGCTTACGCGCGACCACCTCGGCAATCGTGAACCCGAAGCGATTCCCGCAACCTTTAAAGAAAACGAGGAAGTCGGGTGTCTCTAGTAAAAGCGGACTGCGAAGGAGCCCGCGGGCCTCAACGGTAGCGGCCGATACTGGAGCGTCTGGCGACCCAGGTGCGCTTGCGCCCGCACCCTCGTCATCGGTGACCTTCTTTATCCACGCGAGCGAATATTGCGAGGAGCTGTGCCCAAAGGCAAACACGAGCCCGAACCGGCGCCAGTCATTGAAACAACCCTTAAGGCTCTGATGCACAGACATGCGGTCCCGGTTGTCGAGGTCGACATAGGACTTCCCGAAATACTTCGAAAACACCGCAGCTCGAAAACCCGGAAGGGTCTTCTGCATCAAATCCAACGAAAACGCCGAGGGGTAGTTGCCCGGCGGAAAGGTTGCCGTCCACGCCTCTAAGACCCCGCAGCGAGCGACCGGGGTATCAACATTGAAGAACGTTTGCCCAGGCAAAGTTTGGGCTCCGCAGAGTAAGGCAAGGGCGTAGACACTACATCTAAGTTTGGGTGTCATCGAGACACTGACGCTAACACAAAAGGCCTCCCTTGCGGGGGGCCTTTCCTCACGGAAAGATTAAGTTAAAGCCCGATGGCTCAGCATGCGGAGAGCAGGGCGAGGTTGTAGATTAGAACTTATGCTCCCAGACTGGCACGGCGTTTATCCGGCATTGACGACGCAATTTCGCGACGACGAATCGATCGATATCGAGGCGACGGCGGCGCACCTGGAGAAACTGATCGGCGCCGGTATCCACGGCGTGATCCTGCTGGGCAGCGTGGGGGAGAACACGGCGCTCGAATACGACGAAAAGCTGACCGTGTTGCGGGAATTGAAGGCGCGCGTGGCGGGAAGAATTCCGGTGCTGTCGGGCGTGGCGGAGACGACCACGCGCCTGGCGGCGCGCTATGCGGCGGATTGCGAGAAGATCGGCCTTGATGGGCTGATGGTGCTGCCAGCGATGGTTTACAAGGCGGACCAGCGCGAGGCGGTAGCGCATTTTCGCGGTGTGGCCAGGGCCAGCGGACTGCCGATTATGATCTACAACAATCCTCCGGCCTATCACGTTGATCTGAAGCCAGCGTCCCTGCAGGAACTGGGCGACGAAAAGACGCTGGTGGCCGTGAAAGAATCGAGCGGCGACCCGCGGCGCATCACGGACCTGAAGAACGCCTTGGGCGACCGTTACATCCTCTTCAGCGGCGTGGACGACCTGGTGCTGGAATGCGCGATGCTGGGCGCGACCGGCTGGGTGTCGGGCCTGGTGAACGCATTCCCCGAAGAAAACCGCAAGCTGTGGGAACACTGCGTGGCGGGGCGTTGGACGGAGGCGTTGGAGCTCTACCGCTGGTACACGCCGCTGTTGCACCTGGACACGCACGTCAAGCTGGTGCAGTACATTAAGCTGTGCATGGCCGAGGTGGGGATGGGGAGCGAAAAGACGCGGGCGCCGCGCCTGCCGTTGGTGGGGGCGGAACGGGCGAGAATCCTTGCGATCATTCGACAGGCTGTGGCCAAGAGACCGCAATGAAGCGGATGCGCGTCATCGACACGCACACGGGGGGCGAGCCGACGCGCGTGGTGGTCGAGGGTGGTCCGGCGCTAAGAGGCGCGACGCTGGCCGAGAGGCGGGATTGCTTCCGCGAGCAATTCGACCACTACCGGCGCGCGCTAGTGAATGAGCCGCGTGGCAGCGATGTGATGGTGGGGGCGCTGCTGGTGGAGCCGGACGGCGTAATCTTTTTCAACAACGTGGGATACCTGGGCATGTGCGGGCACGGCACGATGGGCGTGGTGGAGGCGCTGCGCTACTTGGGGCGCGCGAAAACGGGGCCGATCGGGTTGGAGACACCGGTGGGGCGAGTGACGGCGACACTCGAGGCGGATGGGCAAATCAGCGTGGAAAATGTAGCCAGCTATCGATACCGAGAGGGAGTGGCTGTAGAAGTGGACGGATACGGCCGCGTGCAAGGCGATATCGCATGGGGCGGCAATTGGTTCTTTCTTACGGAAGCCACCGCTTATACGCTCGAAATCGGCAACGTGGAGCGGCTGACAGCCTATGCAATGGCGATCCAGGCGGCCTTGGGCAAGAACGGGATCTGCGGCGATCGCGAAGCGGAGATCGATCACGTAGAGATCTTCGGGCCGCCTAGGGGGGAGGCCAACAGCCGCAATTTTGTGCTGTGTCCGGGGCAGGCTTACGACCGCTCTCCGTGCGGCACGGGCACTAGCGCGAAGTTGGCGTGTCTGGCGGCCGGCGGCAAGTTGAAGCCGGGAGAGATATGGAAACAGGAGAGCATCGTCGGAAGCCTGTTTGAGGGGAGCTACCGCATTCAGGAGGGGGCGATTCTGCCCACAATCCGCGGGCAGGCCTGGGTGAACGGCGATACGATAGTGCTGCTGGATGAATCGGATCCGTTCTGCTGGGGGATTCCAAGATGACCAAGAGCGCTACGGTGATTGTGGTGGGCGGGGGAATTGTGGGCACGTCGATCGCTCACTATTTGGCGGCGGAAGGAATCGCGGTTACCCTTTTCGAGCGGGGCGAAATCGGCGGCGCGGCGACGGCCGCGGGCATGGGGCATATCGTCGTGATGAACGATAACCCCGCTGAATTTGCGCTAACGCGTTACTCCCGCGCGTTATGGGATGAAGTGGCGGGGCGGGCGCCCGCAGCCTGCGAATATCAGCGGACCGGCACGTTGTGGGTGGCCGCCGATAGGGAGGAACTGGAATACATTCGCCCGCTGCAGCGTTTTTACGCAGAGAACGGCGTCGCAGCGGAACTGCTGGACACGCGGCAAGTCGCAGCGGCGGAACCGCAATTGCGGGAAGGGCTGGCGGGGGGCTTGCGCGTACCGGGCGATGCGGTGGTGTTTGCGCCGGAGGCGGCGCGCTGGCTGGCCAAAGCGGCACAAGTAGTGCAGGCGAAGGTGTTGCACATCGGGGAGCGTTGCGTTCACCTGGAAGACGGCAGCCGGCGCGAGGCCGACGCAGTGGTGTGCGCCAGCGGACTGGACGCGGTGGACTTTTTTCCGCAATTGCCGATGAAGGCGCGCAAGGGGCATCTGGCGCTAGCGACGGGCTACGAGGGCTTTATCCGGCACGACTTGATTGAGTTGGGCTACCTGAAAAGCGTGCAGGGGAACGCGCGGGAGAGCGTGGCTTTTAACGTGCAGCCACGGCTGGGCGGGCGGCTGCTGCTGGGGAGTTCGCGACAGTTTGGCGTGGACGATCCAGCGGTGGAAGAGCACATGATGGCGAAGATGCTGGGGCGGGTCGCGGAGTATTTGCCCGGCCTGGCCGTACCACGCATCGCTCGAACCTGGACCGGATTTCGCGCGGCGACTGCGGATAAGCTGCCGTATATCGGCAGGGTGCCCGGTATGGAGTCGGTTTATATCGGCGCGGGGCACGAGGGATTAGGGATTAGCACGGCAATGGCGACGGGCGCGCTGCTGAGAGATTTGATTTTGGGCCGGGCGCCGGCCATCGACCCGCGCCCCTATTCGCCCGAACGAGTGCACTAACAAAACGCCCGGCTGCTCTGGGAGCAACCGGGCGTTGGGTGGTTGGTGGGAACCGCTCGCTTAGAACGTATAACGCAGGGCGAGCTGCAGGTTGCGCATGTCACCGCGTGTGCCGCGGATCTTGCCGAACAGGTTTGAGTTATTGATGTCGCGATTGGGGGTGCCCCAGTTCGGATGATTAGGGAGATTGAAGGCTTCAAAGCGGAACTGGAGATTGTGACTCTCCGCGTAGGGCATCTTGAAGTTTTTCAAGGTCGAGAAATCCAAGCGGATGAAGGCCGGTCCGATCCCCGTGTTGCGGCCCACGTTGCCGTAGGTACCCGGAGCGTTACGAGCGAAGGCGGCGGTGTTGAAGCCATTCTCGGTCGAGACGTCGCTGACTTGCGGGTCTTGGCCCGTCGCATTCGGGCGGTCGAAGAACGCGCCCGTATTCGAAGTGTCGGAGCCATTGGTGACGGTGAAGGGGAAGCCGGACTGTAGGGTGAAAATGCCACCCAACTGCCAGCCGCCAGCGATCGTATTCAGGAAGGCATTCTCGATGTTGACGGTCCGGCCGCGGCCGAAGGGCAGGTCGTAGAGGATGCTGGAGACGAAGCGGTGCGAGGTGTGGAAAGCGCTCAACCCGTACTCACAGCTGCGGCAGCCGCTGTTCTGGGGAAAGAGCGTATCGTCGCCTTGGGTGCGAATCGACGACGAGGTGTCGAGCGATTTGGACCAGGTATAGGCGAAGAGCGCAGTCAGGCCCGCGCTGTAACGCTTGGTCAACTTCATGCCCAACGAGTTGTAGTTGCCGATGCCATCGTTGTCCACAAGCTGGATGCGTCCAAACTCGGGGAAGGGCGAGCGTTCCGGCACTGTGAGCGCGCTGAGAGCTGGATTGACCGGCACGGCCTCGTTGGAGGCGCGTAGGCTTTCCAGACGGCGGCTGGTGGAACCGAGATAACCGATCTCGAAGGTGAGGTTCTGGCCAAACTCGCGCTGCACATTGAAGAGGTACTGCAAAGTGCGCGGCGTGCGGCGGTTGTAGGGGTTCGCAAAGGAGTAAGGGCCGACGACGTTCGCAGTCCCACCGGCGATGCTGGCAAGAGAGTTCTGCCAAAGGAGATCCGGGAACTGCGGATTCGGATTGGCGCGCAAACGGCCTGCCAGGTTGCGGGCCATGTCGAAGCGCGGGTTGCCGGTGTCCTGGGAGTAGAACATACCGACGCCGGCGCGGATCACGGTCTTTTCGTTCAACTGGTAAGCCGCGCCGATGCGGGGCGCCCAGTCGTTATTGTCGCGAGCGACCAAGCGGTCACCGAGCGAGCCGTCGCAACGAACCTGAATGGGGAAGTTGCTCAAGTTGCCGGTCCGCGCCACCCAGCGAAGATTAATGCCTTCATAGCAATCTTGCCGGGGGGCACCCTGGCGGAGGAAGTACGGATGCTGGGACTGATCCCTGACGATCGCGTTGAACGGGTCCTGCGGATCGACGTCGAAGGGAACGATGGCGTTAAACAAGGTGCCGGTCTGGTCGGTCCACGGCGGCGTGTTCTCATAACGAAGGCCGAGGTTGAGGGTCAGCTTGCGGGAGAGGCGCCAGGTATCGTCCACATAGAAAGCGAAGCCCGTGGCCCGGAATTGGGCCTGGGCGATGGAGACGGCAGCTTCCGATTGCTGAAGGGTTCCCAGCAGGAAGCCCGCAAACGGGTCTCCGCTGCCCGCCAAACCCGGAAGGGCAGTCTGGGGCCGATCGAAGGTGAATTGACCGCGGGCGAACTGATTGCCGACCTGGTTGTACTGGTCGTTGCGGATTTCGCCGCCGAACTTGATGGTGTGTTTGCCGCGAATCCAGCTCAGGTTGTTGATGAACTGAATGGCGCGGTTGTTGTTCTCGTAGGGTCCTTCCGAAGAGTTGCCAAAGCCGGAATATACGCCCTGGAGCGAGACATTGGGAATACCCCACTGAACGGGCGGACCCGAGGCCAGGCCTGGGATACCAAGAGAACCTACGACGTCCCTGGTAAAGGCGAGTTCGGGACCGGTGGTGTTATAGAACTTGGTCAAGCCGAAGCGGAACTCGTTCACAATGTTCGAGGTGATCACACGGGTGTTGGTAACGGTCCATTGGCTTGCGTCGGTGATGATGGCCTCGCCATTCTGAAACAGCGATCCGATGAGTTGGTTTTCGTCGGACTTCGAGTAGCGTCCGAACCAGTTCGAGTTCGAGCTTTCGACAAAATCGAAGCGCTGAATGAATTGGTCCTTGTTGATCGGCCGGCCCAACGCGATGAAGTGGTTGTTGCCGGTGCCGGGAGAGTTCGGGGCTGGATAGAACTCGAGAAGGCGTTGGGAAACCGCGTTGATGCGATTCGTGGGAATACGATTGCCGGGGAACTGCTGCGCCGTGATCACGCCGTTAACAAGCGCCCGCGTCGCGGGGTCGTAGATCGGAGTGGAAATGCCCGAGAAGTCGCCGGTGCGTTGCGCGGCGCTGGGCAATTGGTATTGGCCGATGACATTGCGGCGCTGGCGGAACCACTCATAGTTGGTCATAAAGAAAAGGCGGTTCTTGCCGTTGAAGAGTTTGGGGATCGTAACCGGCCCGCTCAAAACGAAGCCGAACTGATTCCACTTAAAGGGATCCTTGGGCCGCTCCGTCGAGCCGGCGGGCGCAAAGAAGTAATTCTTCGCATCCATCTTTTCGTTGCGGAGGAATTCGTAGAGCGAGCCATGGAATTGGTTTCCGCCGCCCTTGGTGGACACGTTAATCTGCGTCGCACCGCGGCCGAACTCGGCGGGGTAGACACCGGACTGCACCTTAAATTCCTGCAGCGCCTCCGCCGAAGGGAAGATGACGTAGGTATTGAAGTTGGGGTCGGTATTCTCCACACCGTCCAGCGTGAAGCGATTGAAGTTGCCACGCGCACCGGCGACGGAGATATTCTGATTGGCGCGGTCGCCGCCCTGGCGGCCGTCGGCCTGTCCCGCGCTGGGGAAGCCGAAGCTCACGTTAGGCGCAAGCGCCGTCAACTGCAAATAGTTGCGGCCGTTAAGCGGCAACTCAACAATGCGCTTTTGTTCGACAACCGTACCCACGGTCGCATTTTCCGTGTTCAGCGAAGCGGCGGAAGCCGTGACTTCGACGGTCTCGCTCACTTGCCCTAGCTGCATGGCGACGTCGACGCGCAGTTGCCCTTGCACTTGCACCTCGACATTGCTCTGGGTATAGGTCTTGAACCCGGGCTTATCGATCTTGACGGTATAGGTACCGGGGAGCAGTGCCGGAAAAGCATAGAGCCCTTCACTATTTGTCGTAACGGTACGATTGGCATTGGTCGCGGTATTGGTTAGAAGCACATTCGCTCCGGTGATGGGTGCGCCCTGAGGGTCGGTCACCACGCCGGTCACGTCGCCGAGAGTCTGCGCGCTGAGCGAGACTCCGGCCAGAAGCAACATTGCAAGCAAGGAAAACAGCTTAGTTTTCATAGTTTGCCTTTCTCCCTGAATAGGAATTGGGTTTGGCATTAACCTATCACAAAATTGAATAGGCCTCATGAAGAAATCGCAAGGATTGAAACGCGATTGTCGAGATTGTTTCGCCCTGTGTTCGAATCGGCTGAAGTGGCCCGGAACATGAGCGATCATGGCAAGAGCGATGAATCGAGATCGAAAATTCCCTTTGCGCAGCCAGAATTGGTTCCAAAACCCGGACAACCTGGGCATGACCGCCGTCTACCTGGAGCGCTATGCCAACTACGGCCTGACGCGGGAGGAACTGCAATCGGGCAAACCCATCATCGGTATCGCGCAGACGGGCAGCGACCTTTCTCCCTGTAATCGAATTCACCTCGACCTGGCAACGCGCGTCCGGGACGGCATTCGCGACGCGGGCGGGATTCCCTTTGTTTTCCCGGTGCATCCCATCTTCGAAAATTGCCGTCGTCCCACCGCGGCGCTGGACCGCAACCTTGCGTACCTGGGTTTGGTGGAAATTTTGCATGGCTACTTTTTCGACGGCGTCGTTTTGACGACAGGCTGCGATAAGACGACGCCCGCCTGCTTGATGGCCGCGGCGACGGTGGATATTCCCGCCATCGTCCTGAGCGGCGGGCCCATGCTGAATAGCTACTACAACGGAAAGCTGGCAGGCAGCGGTATGAGCGTCTGGGAGGCGCGGCGGATGCATGCGGCGGGCGAGATCGGCTACGAGACGTTTATGGAGATGGTGATGGCTTCGGCGCCCAGTCCGGGGCACTGCAACACGATGGGGACGGCATCCTCCATGAACTCGCTGGCCGAGGCGCTGGGCATGAGCCTGCCCGGATGCGCGGTGATTCCAGCGCCGTACCGGGAGCGCGCGCAAATGTCCTACCGCACGGGCAAGCGCATTGTGGAGATGGTGCGGGAGGACCTGAAGCCGTCGCAGATTCTAACGCGGGAAGCGTTTGAGAACGCTATCGTCGTGTGCAGCGCAATCGGCGGCAGCACGAATTGCCCTCCGCATTTGGTGGCCATCGCGCGGCATGCGGGAGTCGAACTGAACACGAAAGATTGGGAGACGGTGGGGCACGAAATTCCGCTGCTGGCCAATGTGCAGCCGGCGGGCGAGTACCTAACGGAGAGCTTTCACTTGGCGGGTGGGATTCCCGCCGTGATTGGCGAATTGATCCAGGCCGGGAAGATCCGCGAGGGCGCGCGCAGCGTGGCGGGCGCGTCGATGGGGGAGCTCTATCGCCACTTCCGCAGCGTAGACGCAAACGTGATTCGCAGCTACGAGAATCCGTTGGCGGAGAATGCGGGCTTTCTCGTGATGAGTGGGAATCTGTTCTCGACGGCGCTGGTGAAGAGCTCTGTGATTGGCCCCGAGTTCCGCGCGCGCTTTCTGTCGCAGCCTGGAGCCGAGAATACCTTTACGGCGCGGGCGGTGGTCTTTGATGGGCCCGAGGACTACCACGAACGTATCAACGATCCGACGCTGGAGATCGACGAAGATTCAATTCTGGTGATCCGCGGCTGTGGGCCGATCGGCTATCCGGGCGCCGCCGAGGTCGTAAACATGCTGCCGCCGGACAAGCTGGTGCGTATCGGCGTGAATCAATTGCCGACGATGGGCGACGGACGGCAAAGCGGCACCAGCGCAAGCGCGTCGATCCTGAATGCGTCACCGGAAGCCGCGGCGGGCGGGAATTTGGCCATCTTGCGCACGGGCGACCGCATCCACGTCGATTTGAACGCACGGCGGGTGGACGTCTTGATCGGCGACGAAGAAATCGCCGAGCGGCGTAAGAGCGTCAGCCTACCCATCGCGCAGACGGCCACGCCCTGGCAGGAGCTTTACCGCCAGCACGTTGGACAGCTTGAGACTGGCGGGGTGCTGGAATTCGCGGTAAAGTACCGGCGGGTGGGCGAGGATATTCCCCGCCATAACCACTAACGCCAACGCTTTCCCTCAGAATGAAGAGAGGCCGCGCCGCATGCTTTTCGATCGCCATACCTTTCTCGCGTTGCTACTAGCCGGGCAGGATCTCCCCAAGCCGAACCAGGAGGAACAGCCCAAGCGCCTGCCCGATGGGACGCTGCAATCGGAAGCCATCTTGAAGTCCGAGCATAAGCGCATGCTGGCCGACGTGAAGCGCATGGGGGAGCTTACGAAGGACATTGAGGCCGAACTGGAGAAGTTCGGCCACCACGTCCTTTCCACGGGTTTGCTCAAGAAGCTCGAAGAGATCGAAAAGCTCGCGCGGCGCATGCGCGGACGATATAACCGTTAACTAAACGGCGAGGCCCAAAAAGTCCCGGGCATTGGCGTAGCAGATGTTGCGAATCATGCCGCCGACCAGGGCGTCGTCATTAGGCAGCAAGCCTTTTTCGACATCGGACCCCACCAGGTTGCAAAGCGTGCGCCGGAAGTACTCATGGCGCGGGAAACTCATGAAGCTGCGCGAATCCGTCAGCATGCCCAGAAACTTCGCCAGCAGGCCGCAATTGGAAAGGGCATTGATTTGCCACTCCATGGCTTCCTTCTGATCGAGAAACCACCAGCCGCTGCCAAAACGCAGCCCGCGAAAGTTGCCGGTCATGGTGGCGAAGGCGTAGTTGTCGGCCGGATTCAAATTGTAGAGCACCATTTTGGGTAAGGCGCCATCCTGGGCCAGGCGGTCGAGGTAGGCGGCAAGCGAGTCGCCTTGCTCCCAATCGCCAATCGAATCGAAACCTTTATCGGGGCCAAGGTCGCGATACGCTGCTCCGTTCACGCTGCGGCGCGCGCCCAGATGCAGTTGCTTGGTCCAGCCGCGTTTGGCATCCAATTGGCCGAAGTACAACATCATGAAGCTGGCGAAGCGCTCGTGTTCTTCCGCGCTCACTTCCCCGCCCTCGCGGGCCTTATCGAAGATTTCACCAGCTTCGGCTGCGTCGCAGAACTTAGCCCAGCAGCGGTTCATGCCGTGATCGCTTAGGCGGCCGCCTAGGTCGTGAAAGGCGCCATGGCGCTGGTCCAGCGCGGCGAGGTAGGCCGTAAAACTATCGATGCTGTGGCCGCTCGATTCGTAGAGGCGCTCAAGCCAAGGCAGAAACTGGTCCGGGCGGCGCACGTTCAAAGCGTTGTCCGGACGAAAGGTGGGATAGACCTTGGCGGGGCAATCGCTTTTCGCAATGGCCTTGTGATAGCCCAGGTCGTCGGCGGGATCGTCGGTGGTGCAGACGGCCTTCACGCCAAATTTCTTGAAGATGCCCCAGACGCGCAGGTCCTCGCCAGCCAGTTGTGCATTGGCCTGTTCCCAGATGCGGGGAGCGCTGTCCTCGTTAAGCAGGGTATCGATGTGAAAGTAGCGTTGGAGCTCGAGGTGCGTCCAGTGATAGAGCGGATTGCGCAGTGTCTGTGGCACTGTTCTTGCGTAAGCCAGGAACTTTTCGTAGGGGCTCGCGTCGCCGGTGCAGAACTCTTCGGCTACGTCGTTGGCGCGCATCGCCCGCCACTTGTAGTGATCGCCTTCGAGCCAGATCTCAAAGAGGTTGGCGAACTGCCGATTCTCGGCAATGTCCTTCGGCGGCAGGTGGGAGTGATAGTCGAGGATCGGCTCCGCGGCGGCGAAGGAATGATAGAGGCGGCGCGCGGCGTCCGTTTCGAGCAGGAAATCGTCGTGAATGAAGGCCATGAACTTCTTATCGTAGCCCCAAGCGCCGGGCAATCAAACGGTCGAGCCAGCGGGCCGGCAGCAGGCGCGGCAGTGTCCACTGGAGAAACTTGCCGGGCACGGGGGTGTAGCGCACTCGCGGATAAGGCGTGGTGAAGATATGAACGATCAATTGGCCCATGGCAGCCGCGTCAAGACCGCCCTCGGCCATTTTTTGAAATTCGCCTTCGGCCACGCGCAGGGCCTTGGAGTAGGCTCCGCCGAGGTACGGCGTAAAGCTGGACTTGCTCCAGATGGGCGTCCGGATGGCGCCGGGGCAGAGCAGAATGACGTCCGTGTCGCTAAGCAGGAGTTCGCGCCGCAGGCTTTCGCTCGCCCCTTCCAGGGCGTGTTTGGAAGCGGCATAGGCGCCGAGAAACGGATAGCCGGTCCGGCCCGAAATCGAGCTGACCATGATCACGCGTCCTTGCGGCATAAGGGGTGCGAACTCGCGCGTCACCGCGATGGGCGCAAAGAAGTTCACCTCGAACTGGCGGCGCAGTTCTTCCTCCGGCACCTCGAGCAGCGGCCCCGGCACGGCAATGCCCGCATTGTTGACGAGGCCGTAGAGGCGCATCGCGCCAAGGCGGCGCTCCACTTCCCGGCGGGCGGCCTCTAAATCGGCCCGATCTGTGACGTCCAAGACCAGCGGATGAAAATTCTCGCCCAGAGCGGGAGCGTCCTGCGGCTTGCGTATGCTGCCGAAAACGAAGAAGCCCGCCTGGATGCAACTCTTGGCCGCCGCCAGGCCAATGCCCGACGAGACCCCGCTAATCAAGACGGCGCGCTGTTTCACAGCAATAAGGCTATCCCGACCACCATCAAGACTAAGGCGCTCATCAAGGGCAGCACCCGGGATAGCGATTCGAAGCGATGCAAAGAAGGAAGCACAGCCACCGCCGCCAAACCCATGACGACCAAGATGACCGCTAATCCCACCGAAAAGCTCAGCAAAAGGCCCAGCCCGTAAAGGCTCTGGCCACGAGAGAGAGCCAGCAGCAGTAGCGCCAGCGCCTCCGGGCATGGCACAATCCCGCCGGAAACGCCCAGTGCTTTCAGGGGCAAAGCGTGCGCGTGGCCGGTACTCAGCGGTGAGACCGGCGCAGGCGTGGGCATCGCCTGGCCGCGCAAACGCGTTACGAGCGACCAGACGCCGATAGTCGCGATCAAGACGCCGCTTAGCTTGGCGATCCAAGGGTAGAACCGTTGCAGATCCACCTGCTCGGCCAAATAGTAGGCGAGGATCCCCAGTAGGAACACGCTCGCGGTATGCGTGAAAGTAACGATCAGACCGAGGCGCAAGGCGTCGAAGGCATTTCCGCGCGAACCCACCAGATAGGCGGCAACCACAGTCTTTCCATGGCCGGGCGTCAACGCATGCGCCGCCCCTAAGACCGCCGCCGAGCCCAACGAGAATACCCCCGGTTCCAGCAGCAGTTCCGAAAGCGTGCTCATGCCTTCAGGAAGGCGTCGGCAACCCGGTCCATCTGTTCCAGCGTGTTGTAAACGTGCGGGGAAACGCGAATGCCGCGCATCGGGCCGTCCGCGGTGACGCTAAAGGCCATGCCCTGCTCGCGGTAGAGCTTCGCGTCCAATGCGCGCAAATCGACGCCCGGCAAATCCACCTTCACTACGCCGCAGAAGAGAGAAGGCTCCCGGTTGGTGCGCAATTGCGCTTTGGGGCTGCCCTCGAGCTTGTTCATCAGACGAGTGGTCAATTGGCGAATGCGGGCTTCGACGTCTTTCATCCCAATCAGGTCGAGAAAGCCCAGCGTGGCTTCGAGAGCCGCCAGCCGAGCGTCGTCGCGTTGGCCAAAGGCTTCAAAGGCGCGGGCCCCGCGGGCGCTCTCGCCGCTGTACCCGACGCTCACGATGGAGGGCCAGACGCGCTTTTGCTGGTGGCTGGTTACATAGAGCACGCCCGCCTCCAGCGGCCCCATCAGCCATTTGTGTGAACTGGTGGCATAGGAATCGCAATCGATACGCCGCAGATCCACGGGCAACATGCCGGCACTCTGCGCGCCGTCCAAATGAAACCAGATATCCTTCGCCCGCGTGAGTTTGGCGATCGCCTCGGCTGGATAGAGGGTGCCGGTGCTGCTGGTGACATGGGTGAGAGCCAGCACCTTGGTCTTGGGCGTCAGAGCGGCTTCGATTTTAGCGGCGAGAGCGGCTGGGGTATCGATTAACTGCGTGGCGGCGACAGTGACGATGTTGAACTTGCGGCGCAGCGCCTGATTTTTCCAGGAGTCGTTGTTGGACGGGTGATTGTCTTCGACGATGACAACATCGTCTCCAGGCCCAAGGTCCAGACCATGCACGACCATGTTCGACGCCTCGCTGGTGTTGCGGGTGAAGGCAAGCTCATTGGACGTCACGCCAAAGAAGCGTGCGGCTTGTTCGCGCACCTTTTCGCGCAAGGGCCCGAACTTCGCCCGGTTCTGGAAGCTGGGGTCGCCTTCAAAATCGCGCAGAAAACTCTGGTGGCGCTCCAGCACGGGCAGCGAGGCGGGGCAAACGTTGGCGGCGTTGCAGTAGATCAAGCCATCCCGTAAGGGAAATTGGCGGCGCACCAGGGTCCAGAAATTTTCATCCCGCGCTCCGCCAGGGCCCGCCGCCTGAGCGAAAGCGCTGGCCGCGCCCGCGGCAAAGAGACCGGAAAAGGAGAGGATTTCGCGCCGTTGCATATCGAGAAAGTATAACGAGCGCGACGGCGTGCCGCTCGCTTAGCGGGAAGCGGCCGCTTCCCGCGCCTGCACCAGACGGCGCAGCTCGCGCAAGGCCTCTCCGCCTTGGCTGAAGCGCGCCCGTTCATAGGCTAGCCGAATCTCCGTTGTTTGGCCCGGTAGCTCGCGCGCCGTCTGGTGCGCCTGGCGTTCGATACCTTCCGCGGCCAGGTATCGTTCGTACAGAAGGGAGGCCGCGTGCCGCTCTCCGCCCCGCATCGGCCGCCAACGCAGCAGAAACCACGCGAGCAACCCGACCAGGCTCAGCGCGGCGCCATATTCGGCCAGCCGGGCCCAATCCAGATCGAGCTCGGGAATGCTAGGCCTCCGCAGGCCCGCGGCGCCGCCCATCCAATCCTCGCTATAGATCAACATGCGGTCTTCCATGCGCCGGAGCCACTGCGCCCATTCCGACACGCGTTCCTCAGAGGCCCCGGGCGGCGTGGGGTCGAACACCATCCATCCTTTGCCCTCCAGCCAGACCTCCACCCAGCTGTGCGCATCGGCGCCCCGAATCACATACCAATCGCCCACGGGTTGCGGCAAGGCGGTATAGAACCCCGTAACCACGCGCGACGGCACGCCGACGCTGCGCAAGAGGACCGCCATCGCGCTGGCAAAGTACTCGCAGTGGCCGGCTTTGGCCAGAAACAAGAAATCGAAGAGCGGCTGGCTGGAGCCGATTCCCGCCTGGAGCGAATAGCCATAGTTGGCCCGGAGATGGTCTTCAATCGCCAAGGCTTTTTGATAGGCGTCGCTTCGGGCCATGGTCAGGGTTTCAGCCAGTTCGCGGATACGTGGATGCAAACTGGGCAGCCGCAGATATTGTTCGCGCCGCAGCGGCGCCATGGCGAAGTTGGCATCGCTGGCCAGCGCGTGGCCTTCGAGGCCGGGCTCCGCGCCTATCCAAACCGACAAAGAGTAATTGGGCAGCGCCCCGTCGGCGGCGATTTGGCGCAGACCGCCCTCGCCGTTAATCCGCAAGCGGCCTTCGGGCAAATAGGCGTACTCGGGAACGCCCGCGGCCAGGATTACGCGGTCCATAGCGGCCAGGCTCTGGATCTCATAAAAGAGCCGCTCCCCTGGGCGCCGGCGTTGTTCGTCGCTGGCAATGATGATCTTGCCGGCCTCGGAAAACTCGTTCCAGGCTTCCAGTTTGTTCATCCAGGTGTTGCCATTGAAGTCTGCCAGTGCGGCGCCCCGCCAGCGCAGCAGCGGGGGGGCTTGCCCACGCAGAAAGCGCACCCGAAAGGCGGGAGTCTGATCCTGCTGCAGATCCCCGATCTCTCCCAGCCGCACGGAGTTTGAGAAGCCGACCAGGCGCCGCAGCGGCTGAAAGTTGAAATGGAATGAATTCGCCGGGTTGCGCGGCAGCATCAGGTAAAGCCCCGCGGCTATCGCGCCAATGCCCATCACGCTGAGTAAAGAGAAACCCAGCAGGGGCCGGATCAGGCGCCAACCGTCCAGGCCCTGCCAATCGGGATTGAGCTCGCGGCAGCGGCGCAATTCATTGAGGCTTTGCACCACCAGAAACCAACCAAAGAGGATGCCCAGCAGGAACCATTGTTGCGGCCCACTGGAGGGAAACAGCGAAGCCATCAGGATCCAGACGCAATAGCTGGACACGGCGGCGAAATCCCGGCCGGACTGCGCGCTGAGTAAAAAAACCATGAGTACGGCCAGCAGAAAGTCCTTGATGCTGAAGCTGCCCCAACTGCGCAGGAAGAACCAGTACAAAGGCGCGGCGCCGCCCACAGACACCAGCAGCGCGCAGCCCATGTTGGTGGAAAGCGTGAAGCCCCCCGCGCGAATGGCAACCACCGACAAGCAGACCAGCACCGTCAGCACCGGCAAGCCTTCGGTCGCGCCTACCATGCCCAGTGTGCCCAGGATGAGAAGGAAGACCGCCACCTCCTGGAGCCGCGGCACGGTGCGCGGGGAGACCTCCGGGACGGGCCGCTTATCGCGCGAGCGCTTTTTCCAGGCCACGGCTAAAGTCCATCAACGATTCCCGGTTCGGGTGCTGGCTGCGGATCACCAGAAAGTAGTTGTCCCGCATGACGAAGGTTTCGGCCGGCAGCTTTTTCCACAGTTGAGAGCATTCTAGGGCCGCCGCGCTGGAGCTCATCTCGTAAAAGTCCACTTCGACGTCGATGGGTCCGGTGAAGGTGGCACGCTTCGAGTCTTTCACGCCCAGGCGGGCCATCCATTCGGGTTTCTTGGAGGCGTCCAGCGCTTCCAGAGAAGAGCGCCTCCAACCTCCTTCCGTCGCCGCAGGCAGCTCCAACGGCCGGACGGCGGACTGGCACGAGGAGAACAAAAGTATAAAAGCGAGGGTGAGAAGCAGGGGCATGGGATAGCATCGAAATTGTATGGCAAAATCGAGGCCGCCCGGCGGCGGCTCCAAGTTACCCGGCGCGTCCAAGTCCAAGAGCGGTTTGAAAAGAGGGGGCGCGCCCGAAGCGGAGAAGATAACGCCGCGGTCGTTTATTGGGGCGCTGCCTTGTATGGTGATTGTGCTGGTGGGCATCGGTCTACTTTCCATGTTCTTCTACGCGCTGCTTACTTCGAGCTTAAAGTCCGGAGTGGCCAAGTGAAGTCTCGCGAGTTCAAGCCACGAGGCGATGGACGTGGGCAGTCGGATTTACGCTCCATTTCGATCGACACAAATTACATTGTCACCGCCGAGGGATGCGCGCTGATTTCCGTGGGCCACACGCGGGTGTTGTGCGCGGCGAGCGTGGATGAGACGGTGCCCGGCTTTCTGCGGGGCAAAGGCAGCGGCTGGGTGACGGCGGAATACTCCATGCTGCCGCGTGCCACGATCACGCGCACGCCACGCGAGGTGTCCAAAGGTCGGCAAT
Source organism: uncultured Bryobacter sp. (assembly GCA_964387685.1). Lineage (GTDB taxonomy): Bacteria > Acidobacteriota > Terriglobia > Bryobacterales > Bryobacteraceae > Bryobacter. The sequence goes on along the minus strand of CAYLXK010000002.1, from coordinate 34,388 downwards.
CCGGCCGGACGCTCGAGATCCAACGCCTGATCGGCCGGGCTCTCCGGGCGGTCGTGGACCTGCCCGCGCTGGGCGAACGCAGCATTACTCTCGATTGCGACGTCATTCAGGCCGACGGCGGGACGCGCACAGCCGCCATTACCGGCGCCTATGTGGCCCTGGCCATCGCCATCCGGAATTTGGCCCATGGCGGCGTCTTGAAGAAGAACCCGCTGCGGGAAAACGTGGCCGCCACCAGCGTGGGCATGGTGCGAGGGTCGGCGATGCTGGACCTCAACTACGAGGAGGATTCCTCAGCCGAGGTGGACATGAACCTGGTCTTGACCTCGGGCGGCAAGTTTGTGGAACTGCAAGCGACGGCCGAACAAACGCCTTTCGACGATCCGAATTTGGCTGAGATGATCGCGCTGGGGCGCGACGGGGTTCGCCGTTTGATCGCGCTGCAAAATGAAGCTCTATCTCGCCACTTCGAATCCCGCTAAGGTGCGCGAGTTCCTGGCCTCCGGACTTGCTGTCGAGCTCTTGCCCGGTTTGAGCGGCATTCCCTCGCCTGAAGAGACCGGAACGACCTTTGCCGAAAACGCGGCGTTGAAGGCCGTTTACTACTCGCTGGCGACGGGCGAAGCGGTCTTGGGCACGGTCTTAGCCGAGGACTCTGGGCTTTGTGTCGACTCCTTAGACGGCGGCCCAGGCGTGTATTCGGCCCGTTACGCCGAGCGGGCGGGCGCGGGTAGTGGGGACGAAGCCAATAACCGGCACCTCCTTGCGCAACTGCGCAATCGTGAGGATCGCTCGGCCCATTACGTAGCGGTCATCGCGGTCGCCCGGGCTGGGCGGTTGCTCGCGAGCTTTGAAGGTAAGGTGCACGGCGAGATTATCGATGAGGCTCGCGGCGCAGGCGGTTTCGGCTACGATCCGCATTTTTGGCATCCGCCTTCCGGGCGCACTTTCGCCGAGTTGCGTGCCGATGAGAAGCTCGCGCTTAGCCATCGGGGGAAGGCCATCGCCGCGCTTAGCCTTTGGCTGCGAAGTAGCGCTTCCAGGTAAGGAAGGCCAGCATAGTCTTGCCGTCCGGCAACTTGCCCTCACGGACCAGTTTGTCGATTTCGCGCATCTCGAACCAGCGAAGCTGAATGCGTTCGTCCTCCATCGGCTCGGCGGCGCCGGCGATCAGTTGTTCTGCGAGGTAGATCCAGGTCCGCTCGGCTAAGAAGCCCGGGCTAGGCCAGAACAGCGCGAGCTTGGTCCACTTCCGCGCGCGGTACCCGGTTTCCTCCTTCAATTCGCGTTTGGCGGCCTGCAGCGGAGATTCGCCCTCGTCGATTTTTCCCGCGGGAATTTCCCAAAGCTTCTTGCCCGCAGGCATCCGGAATTGCTCCACCAGTAGCACGCGCTTCTTTTCGTCCACCGCGAAAACGGTAGCCGAACCGGGATGCCGAACCACCGCGCGTTTAATCTCAAAACCGTCTGCGGCCCGCGCGACATCCTCCGTCACCCGGAACAAACTATTGCCATACTTTTCCACCGACGAAACAGGCTTCATGTTTTTATGATCGACTGTTAGAGACGGGAATACCTTGCAGTACCTTTTTCTTCTTTTACTTGCCGCCGATTCCGAGCTTGAGACCAACCGCGAGGTCATCCGCGCCGCTTTCGCGAAGATGTCGTTCCATGACAAGCAGCTTCGTAACCATCTCTATGAGCAGAGCGCGCTGAAGAAGGAGTACGATTCCGCCGGCAAGCTGCGAGCCTCCAACAGCTTCGTTTACCGCCGGGATGCCTGGGAAGAACAGATGGTTACCCGTCTGGTCGCCCGTGATGGCCAACCCCTGCCGAAAGCCGAGAGCCTGAAGCAGGAGTCCCGCCTGGCCAAGAGCGTTGCCAGCGTGCGCGCCAAACAATCGCAGCCAGTCAACGCCCGCGACGAAATGAACGAATGGCTCAATGAACTTGCCGACGCCCTGGACTTCACCCGGAAGCCGCTGGAAGCGCGGGACGACCCCTCGCTGCAGCCCTTCGATTTTGCCCCTCGCCCCAACTACCGCGCCAGGAATATGCGCGCCAAGGCTTTTGAGAAGGTGCGGGGCCGCGTTTGGATCCATACGGCGGAGAACGAAATCGCCAAGTTGGACGCCGAGGTATTTGACACCGTTAACATCGGCTTTGGCGTAATAGGCCGCGTGGAAAAGGGCAGCCGCTTTGAATTCGAACGCAAGAAGATGACCCCCGAGCACTGGTTCAATTCCTGGCAGCGCGCCCGTTTCGACGTCCGGGTGATGCTCGTCAAGACGATCAGGCAGGAATTCGAGTACCGCTGGTATAACGTGGCGCCCAGGCCCACGGCTACCTTGGCCGCAGGCACCCAATAAGAAAGCCCTTCCCGCGGGAAGGGCCGTTGGCATTCCTGGCTCGCAAAAGCGCCTACACCTTTTCCGGCACCTCAAAGCCCTTACGGTAGGTCCGCTTGAGCATCTTGTCGGCCTCCGGGTCCTTGACGAACTTTTCCTTGGTGGGATCGAAGTGCAGCACCCGGTCCAGGCGGTAGCTGATGTTCCCCAGGTGGGCCAGCGCACTGGACAAATGCGCCGTTTCGACCGGGCCGTGCTGATCGCTGGTCTTGCGCGAGTACACCGCATCGATGAAGTTCTGGTAGTGGTTGCCGCCGGCCTTGCGCGCGGGGCCCTTTTCCTTCTTCGGTCCGAGATAGATTTCGAAGGTGTCGTAGCCCTTGACGACCATGTAGCCGTCTTTGCCGTAGAAAAGGTTGCCGACGGAGGCGCCGTCCTCGGCATTGGTATGCCAGTGACGCACTTCGAACTGGATCATTTTCTTGAGCTGCGGGTAATGATAGAGCGAGGTCTGCACTTCCGGCGTCTCTTTGTCGTCGTCCCAGGTGAACTTGCCGCCCATCGACGTGATCTTTTCCGGCAGCGTGTCCACGCCCAGGCCCCACATGCACATGTCAGTTTCGTGAATGCCCTGGTTGCCGACGTCGCCGTTGCCCCAATGCCAATGCCAGTGCCAGTTGTAGTGTACGTGGCGGCGGCTGAAGGGCACATGCGTCGCCGGGCCTTCCCACAAGTCGTAATCGAAATTGGCCGGGACGGCTTCCGGCTGCTTTTTGCCGATCGAAGGGCGGTTGCGGAAGACTAAGCCGCGCGACATGTAAACCTCGCCGATGGCGCCCTTGCGCAGCAGTTCCACGCCTTCGCGCAGGGCCTCGCTCGAACGCAACTGCACGCCGTGCTGCACGATGCGCTTGTACTTGGCGGCGGCTTCCACCAGCTTGCGGCCTTCAAAAATGTTGTGGCTGCCGGGCTTTTCGACATACACGTCCTTGCCCGCCTGGCAGGCCCAAATTGCCGCCAGAGAATGCCAATGGTTCGGAGTGGCGATCGAAACAGCATCGATGCCCTTGTCGTCGAACACTTTGCGCAGATCTTTCTGCGTCTCAACCTTCTTGCCGTATTTGGTCTGGAATTCGTCGGCGCGCTTGGCCACCAAATCGCCGTCCGGATCGCAGAGGCAAACCACCTCGGCGTCCTTCAGGCCCATAAAGCCCGAAATGTGATCTTTACCGCGCCCATTGACGCCTAGCACCGCTACCCGAATTTTCTCCCCCGGCTGCCGGGCGGCAGAGTAGAGCGGCGCGGCCATGGCGCCCATCAAAAATAGTCTGCGTGAACTCATTGCAACTCCTGTTTTCGCGTTAATGCTATCAGAGATAACTGTCGCGATGCACTCCTTGAGCGTTACCCCCGAATCGATCTTCCTGGGCTTTGCCGCCGCTAAACTAGAGACCCTTTCCGTCCGAATACTGGCCGCACAGGCGCAGCTTAGCGACGAGCAGTTCGGCTGGTCTTCCAACGAGGCTTCCAACTCGGTGGCGAATTTGCTGCTGCATCTCGAGGGCAACCTGCGGCAATGGATTCTGGCAGGCTTCCTGGGCCAACCGGACCACCGCGACCGGGACGCCGAGTTCGCGCCGGGAGTCCTGGACCGGCCAGAGATCCTGGGTCGCTTTCAGAGCACCGTCGCGGAAGTCTTGTCCGCTTTGGGGACCATTGCGCCCAGCCAACTGACCGAGGTGATTCATCCGCAGGGCTACCGGGTGACGGTGCTCGAAGCCGTTTTTCACGTCACGGAGCACTTTTCCTATCACGCGGGGCAGATTTTCTTGTTGGTAAAGATGTTCACCAACCAGGACCTGGGCTTCTATGCCCACCTAGCGAACTCGAACCGGGCGCACACGGAAACCTTGCCGTAGCCTCAATTTGATTGACGAATGTTTGTTTATATAAGGGGCAAGTCCTGCGCAACTACACATTAACTGCAACAAAACACTAGCCCTAAAATTCTCTCTAATAGAAATCTCGATTGGACCCGATAATTTTTTCGTAGCAGTGCAGCCTTTTTCGCGTATATAAAGGAAAGCGAGGCCAAGTAGCTTATGCGTTCTCTGTCGATCGCACTCTTATCCCTCGGTTTGGCAAGTTTTGCTTCGGCGCTTCCCCTACCGAAACTCACCGTCCTACTCTCCATCGATGGCAAGGCCTCCCCAGTTGCCTTGGATGAAATGAAGTCTGAGCTGAATTTCATCATGAAAGATACCGGGCGAGAACTGGACATCCGCATGAAGTCCCAAACCGGTGTAGACGAAAACTTCGACGATATCGTTGTAGTGAGGTTGAAGGGAACCTGCAAGATGGAACGTCTGATCCCGATGATGGACGAGCAGGGACCGTACGCCTTTACCCACTCGACTAACGGAGAAATTTTGCCCTTCGCCGAGGTGGAGTGTACCCGCGTTGCCAATTCCGTGGCCGGCGCGCTGTTTGGCGGGGAAAGAAAAATCGCAGACAAACTCCTGGGCCGCGCATTAGGACGCGTGTTGGCCCACGAGCTCTATCACATCCTGGGAAAGACACACGAGCACAACGAAGACGGCTCCTTGGCCAGGGAGCGTATTTCGGCCAAACAGCTGATCTCCGACAAACGCATCGGCTTTGATCTCCGAGACCTGTCGCGAATGCTGCCCTAGCTGGGCTTTCAGGGCAACAGGATACCTTCCTCAGCGAGGCGTCGTCGCTGCTCCGCCGTTCCCCCCGGAAATTTTGGATTCAGTTTGCCTCCGGCCCCGAGGACGCGCCACCAGCCAATAGACTCCTTCCCCGTTTCGGCCTCTCGTTCGGCATAAGCCCGAGCCACCAGATTGACGAAGATGGCCGTCGAAAGGGGGCACGCAATGGCCGCATCGTGCCGGCGCGCGAGTTCTGCCCGTAATTCGCTCAGCGTGATACATCGGCCTGGGGCGAGGGAAGCGATAAAGCTTTCCACTTCTTCCGGACAGGAAACCAGCATGGTCCGGGCCTCTTGCGGCGTACCGGGCGGAAACCACTTTTGTAGTGCCGCCGGCAGATTGAGTACCACCTTCGGCCGCTTGCCGCATCGCATTTTTTCCCACGCCGATTTCTTGGCCATCAATCCGCCTTCCGGACCGGGATCTGAATTTCCGTCACATAGGATTCGTCATCCTGCCTTACCGGGAACCTGAAGTACAAGTACAACTCACGCGGCGGGCCCGCCAGAGACCATCCCCGTTCCTCCATCCAGGCCATCAATCGCCCAAAAGCCCCCTTAATTCCCGCGTAGCTGCCCCGATGCACAAACGCAGCCACCTCCACCACTGGCAACTCATAACACTGCAAGGCGCCTTGGACGGGCATCGGCTCCTTCATCAAGACTCCCGCCTCGGCCAGCACGCCCTGCTCCTGCGGACCCGAATCGTGCCAGATCGCGATGGGAATGCTTCCTTCGGCCTTCGCTCCCACCTGCTCGTAAACCTCTGGGTAGAGGCTTCCCACTTCGTTGTAGGCCGGGACCCGGCGCGTCAGGGTCACGGCCCAGGCGGGCGAAGTCATTTTGATCATGGCTTCCATAAACTCTCCCTCTCGTTTCAGTTCTTCGATAACCTGCTCAATGCTTTCCAGGCGCGCGGCCGCTTCCGCCGCCTCGCTGCGTTGCTCCTCGCGCCGCAGCCGCAACATCCCTTCCAACTCGGCCACGCTCAGGCTCGCCTCAAGTAAGGGGCTAATGCGCTCCAGGGCGAATCCTAACTCCTTCAACACCAGGATGCGGTTCAGCCTTGCCAGTTGTGAAGCCGAGTAATACCGGTAGCCACTGGCGGCATCTACCCGCGCCGGCCTGAGAAGTCCCATCGCGTCGTAAAGCCGAAGCGCCTTCAGGCTCACCCGCGCCAACTTGGAAAATTCGCCAATCGAAAACACCCTTCTATTGCAAACCCTTCCCTTGGGATAGAGTCAAGCGTCTTCCTCTCGCTGGCTCCGCATCACATCACCCCGTATCCGCTGCTGTGCTCCCGCTGGAACTACCTGGTCCCCTGCCATTCTGCTACTTCCCTGCCAGACTCCCGGAGCGCGCTACGCCAATTTCTGCTGCTGGCCCCCGACCAGTGGCCAAACGCCGACGCTCCGCTGGAACGCATCTTTCGCCGCCGCGTTGGCCGGGTAGAAAGTCCTGGGGCTCGAAACCGCGATCGCTTGGCCTCCCTGGAACATCGTCGAGGGCCCGCGCGACCGGGCCGACGACCCTGGAGAAGACGCACTGCACAACTTCACCTTCGGCCTAACGCATCAAGAATCCGCCGCCTTCACGTTGGCGGGCGACCTCTTCCTAACCTTGCGCGACATCGATCCGACCCGGGCGCCGCAAAGCGCCACGCTCGCTCAATTGGCCACAGAATTCAGGACCGCCCGCGCCACCCTGCGCCATCTCAACTACTTCGTTGCCGAACGGCCGGAATTGTGGGATCGGCACCCTTCCGGCCGCTCCTGCAGACGGCGCTCCGGCGAACGATTTCTCACCCGCTCGCGGCCATCGGGCCAGTTCTGGAAGTACAGTGGGGAAAGGCCCGGATGGAAAGACCTAAAATCGGCCAAGGCAATTGGATCTACTTGGGCGCTCTTGCCGCTATCGCGGGACTTGCGGCCCTAGCCTACTACGCCGTCCAGGATTACCAGCGCCGTCAGAGTCCACCGCCTGCTTCGGCCGCTAACGCCGCGCCCGACCCGGTCCAAACCACCTACACCGGAAAGATCCGCGCCCGGAAATCGGTCCTCGTCCCCGCTCCGATTGACGGGACCGTCGAGGAGCTGACCGTTACCGACGGCGAAGAAGTCTTCGAAGGCCAAGTCTTGGGCAAGATCCAGAACACGGCCATGGAAACGGCCAAGCAAAGCGCGGCCGAAGAACTCGAGAAGCTCAAGTCCAAACTGACGGACCTTGAAAGCCAATTAATCGCGGCCAGGCTGGAATCCAGCCGCGCGGCGGCCGAAGCGGTCCGCGTCCGATCTGAGCTGGAAACCGCGAGCCGGAATTTTGAAAGGCAGAAGCTGCTCTTCCGCGAGGGCGCGGGCGCAAAAAAGAGCTACGACAAGGCCGAGGCGGACTTTGCGAGTTTGGCGGAAGAAAACAAGCGCCTGGAGAATAGCCTGCGCGTGGCGGAGGCCCGCGCGAGTGCGGTGCAGAAGTTCGTCGACGAGGCCCGCGCGAAAGCCACCGACGCGACCGAAGAAGCCGAACAGGCCGAAGCTGAATTGCTCACAGGAGAAATCAAGGCGCCGGTATCCGGCCTGCTTGTAAGTCACAAAAAGGACAACGGCGACGAAGTCACCCGCGACATCGCAGACCTCTTTGAAATCGCCATTGACTTAACCGACCTCGAGGTCGTTGTCGACGTCCCGGCCGCCCTCACCGGCAAGATTGCCGCGGGCTCCAATGCGCTCGTCCAAATCGCCGAGGCGGGCCCCACGCCGCTGGCGGCCAAAGTCCGCGAAGTCAAAGAGGGCCAGGCCTTCGTCGAGTTCCTTTCTCCCTCTCCTTCTATCAGGCCTTCCATGACCGCGCAGGTGCGTTTTCTCGTAAATTGAAGGAATGCAATTCCTTGCCGGCTCCCTTGTCGAACTGATCACCCAAACCTCCACCAACCTGCCGCCCGACGTGCGCGCGGCCATGGGCACGACGATTGCCGCCGAAACCCCTCACACCCAAAGCTCGCAGGCCCTCTCCATCATCGCCACTAATATCGATATGGCCGCCGACGACACGGGACCCATTTGCCAGGACACCGGCATGCCCACCTTTGTGGTGCACACGCCTGTAGGGGTAAATCAGATCGAGCTGAAGCGGGCCATCGAGTCCGCCGTGGCGGAAGCCACCAAGCGCGGCAAACTCCGCCCCAACTCCGTCGATAGTCTCACCGGCAAGAACTCCGGCGACAACCTCGGCCACGAAACTCCGGTGATCCACTTTGCGCAATGGGAGCAGGAGGAAATTGAGGTCAAGCTCTTGCTCAAGGGCGGCGGCTGCGAGAACAAGAACATTCAATACTCTCTGCCCGCCACGCTCGACCACATCGGCAAGGCCGGGCGCGATCTCGAAGGCGTAAAGAAGTGCCTCCTGCATGCGGTGTGGCAAGCCCAGGGCCAAGGCTGCGCCCCTGGGGCCATCGGCGTCTGCATCGGCAGCGACCGCGCCCATGGCTATTGGCTCGCCAAGGAACAGCTCTTCCGTACCCTCGACGATACGAATCCAGACCCCGTGCTGGCGCAACTGGAAGCCGAGGTGATGGAGGAAGCCAACCGGATCTCCATCGGCGCCATGGGCTTCGGCGGCAAGGCCAGCCTCATTGGTTGTAAGGTGGTCGCGGCCAATCGCCTGCCGGCCAGTTTCTTTGTCAGCGTGGCCTACGATTGTTGGGCTTTCCGCCGTCTTGGGATTCGTCTCGATCCCGCGACCGGCGCCATTACGCGGTGGCTCTATCGCGACCCCGAACGGCCGGTCCAGAAAATGGCTACGGGCAGCGGCTTCCCGCTGACGGGCCGCGAAGTGGTGCTCACCGCGCCCGTTAGCGAGGAGCAAGTGCGCGCCTTGAAAGTCGGCGACGTCGTGCTCATCCGCGGCCGCGTCTATACGGGCCGTGATGCCGTCCACGCCCACCTGATAAAGAACCCGCCGCCCATGGACCTCCAGGGGCAGATCATCTATCATTGCGGGCCCGTCATGATGAAGTCCGGCGAGGAATGGCAGGTGAAGGCCGCGGGCCCCACCACGTCGTCGCGCGAGGAGCCCTACCAGGCCACCATCATCGAAAAATACGGCGTGCGTGCCGTTATCGGTAAGGGCGGCATGGGCGACAAGACTTCCGCCGCGTTGAAGCAGTTTGGCGCCGTGTACTTGAACGGCATCGGGGGCGCCGCGCAGTTCTACGCCCGTACCGTCAAGCGCGTGGCTGGCGTCGACCTGATGGAATTTGGCATCCCCGAAGCCATGTGGCACCTCGACGTCGAAGACTTCGCCGCCATTGTCACTATGGACGCGCATGGCAACTCGCTTCACAAGGATGTCGAGGAATCCACGGCCCGCGAACTAGCCGCGCTGGCGTAGAAGAAGGCCGTGCCGCCGCCCAGACCTCAACTATTCCGAAGCCTACATTACCTACTATTTAGTCTGCTTACCTACGTTGTCAAATTCAGTAGCGTTGTAATTAAAGCGTCATTGCACCTGACTATCCTTGGCGCATGAGAATCGACGTTTACACCAAGATTTTACTAACCCTAATCGCCGCCAGCCTGACCAACCTTTCCATTCATACCTTTCGAAATCCACCCGGGGTATCTGCTCAAGGTGCCCAACGTGTCATAATTGCTGGCGTTGAAGCAAATTCTCAGCTTCAGCAGGGAATACCAATCTACTTGCACTCCGCAAACAATAATGCGAGGGTACCTGTTTGGTTGCCTACTTCCACCGCCGCAAATGGTCAGGTTTCCGTGCTCATTTCAAACCCGACCAATATGGCATTACCGGTAAAATTGACGGCTCATAGCCTCGACAGCAAGTCCTCTGTACCAGTAGATTTGAGTAGACTTTCTGGCCAAGCCATTGGGCAGGAAGGACTCCCCGTATCAAGCCGAAAATAAACTATAGTAGCGAGGTTACGCAGACGAAAGCGTAGCTTCGGCGTTAACAACAGCTGCCATACGTCAGCCTACTCTGCCGAGTAGAAATAGGAAGCGCCCACGCAGTTCTCCGCCGCATACTTTCAGAGAGGAAGTCGGCAAGTGCTGCCGCGGCTGTAGCCTGGTGTCTAACCTCTACTTCTTCTTTTTCTTTGTTCCAGGCTTGGCGGGCGCGGGCTTCGCCGCTTCCCCCGGCTTCTCGTCGCCAAAGCTGATCTCAGACTCCGTCGTCGAAATCGAGCTCTCAGTCGCGAACTTCCGGTAGTTCTTAAACACCAGCTCGTTCTTTGTACAATTCGTCGTGTAGCGTCGGCAGGCCAGATTCGACGCCGTCGCCGGCATCAAATACTTCTGCCCGCTGATCTCCACCCAGCCATACTCAACCGTAAACTCCACCGCGTCCAGCTCATAGGTCTGCGGCAGATTGCGCCCCTGCATCTCAATGCGCAGCACCCGCGCCGATAACGGATCCACCCAGATACTCCCGCTATAAGCCGGCTGGATCTTGGTGCCATAGGCGATCGTCCAGTGCGAGTTAGCCTTCTTTACATTCAGGTCGAAAACGAGCGTTTCGATACCAGCAATCTTGTCGCTGTCCTTGCCCGCCGGACGCTGCTTGAACTCGGCTTGCGACGCCGGGCTCAACACATCGATCAGCACCGTGCCCCAATCCCCGCGCGACCAAGAACCCGTATCCTCAATGCTCACCCCCTTGAACGGCTTGCCATTGATGCGCGGATTCGCGTAATCCTCCTTGCCGTTCACGTACATCACCTCCACCTCCACCTTGTCTTTCTTTTTCCACTTCTCGGGCTTGGAGCCCGATTCGAAGCGGTCGACGATCTCGTCGCAAACAAAGTTCGGCAGCGTGGCATTGAATTCGACCGCGATGTCATAGGCCTTAGAGAGCAGCGGCGGCCTGCCCGGTATCAAGAGCTCGGTCAGAGTCGCGGCGGCGGTGGGAGGATTAGCCGGAGCGGCATTGGCGGAAGCAGCCTCTCCGCTCGGTTGCTCGCCCGCGGGCGGCGACGAGGCAGGCAGCGGCAGCGGCGTCGCCGGCTTGTTGTCCACCTTCTTGCGCGGAGCATTCGGCCCACGCTTAATCACTGGCGGACCGGGGTCTTCCTGCATCCACCACATCGTCAATACCAACCAGACCGTCGTCATTAGAGAAACCATTCTGGCAGCACCCGCCGTAGCGGCCAGTCTTCGCCACGCCGCCGCGCCCCTTTCCGCTCCACCAGGCTGCCGTTCGGTGCGCGCGGATTAATCTCCAAAAACTCGGCCTCGCTCAGGCCGCGCAATTGGGGCAAATCGAAATGCTCCAGGATCCCCGGAACCACGCTCAGCGCCTGCCCTACCTGCACGCGCGCATCCACCACATCCCGATACGATCCAATTGCCCCGTCCAGCACCACCCGCTCAACACCCGGTTCCAGCGCTGCCGCAAAGACCGCCGCGGGCGCCAGCGCACCTTGCGCATAGAGCCAAACGCGGAAGCCTTCACTGGTCCGTTTGCGAATCGCGCTCAGGAGGTCCGCCGTTTGCATCCCCGGCACGTTCCGGCCCAGCAGCCACGCCCGCGCAGCCAATTGGTAATCGTAGCCGTATCCGCTGCTGCCGCGTCCCGCATTCGCATTGGCTCCGCGCGGCACGACGACTTCCACAGTATGCCCGCTCGCCACCAGTTCTTGGCCAACCGGATTATCCACCTGCGATGCCGCCACGACGATCCACGTTTTCCCCGCACGCGTTCCCGGGACGATCAGGTTTTTCCCAAGCTCCGGCGCCGGCATCCGCAACAGCGCCTCTAGTTTTTGTCTGGTAGGCGGCGCCCATTTCACCTCGAGTGCCCGGGCTTGTGCGCGATTCCAGTCCGCAACCGTCGGCCCGCCCACTCTTCCCTCCGGCGCTGCGTACAAAATGGACTCCTCTTCTGAATCGGACGGCGCCTCCCGCCCCTCGGTTTCCCGATTGTCGAAGTAGCGGGCAAACCAACGCACGGCTGCTTCCCGCCGCGGCTGGCTCCAGCCGTGCGGATCGTCGTACTCAAAAAAGCCCGCCCGCGTCGGCTGGTCCAGCAAGTTTGAGAGCCGCTTCATTTCCGCGTGCGCGGCCCGCGCTCCCACGATGGGAAAGTAGTCCCGGATCGCCGACGTGATTAGAAAAGGCCTTTGGGCGAACGCATAAGCGAAGTCGGCGAAGTCCAAACCCTTCTCAAGAAAGCCGGGCAGGATCTGTTCGGCATCCTGAGGCCCCGGCCCGCCCCACAACTGCTTCCACGAGGTCATGTAGCAACTCGACACCGCCGCCTTCAGCCTCGGCTCCACCGCGGCCAGGTACGACGCTTGCGTGCCGCCCCCGGAATTCCCAGCCACCCCGATCCGCTCGGGATCAATCTCGGGCCGCGTCAACAGATAGTCAATGGCCGCCACGCCGTCGTCCACAAAAAATTGCGCGAGCGGCCGGCCCGTCAACAGGCTCGGCACTCCGGCCATGTTGTGCTCCGCCACGCCCGCGCCTACCTTGGATTTCCCTAAGTCCTCATCAAAGTACTCAAGCCGCTCTCCCTGTCCCGGCGGATCGTAAGCCAACACCGCCCACCCCTGCCGCACAAATCCCACCCAAGCCTTTTGGTAGGTCGCGCTGGCTTTACCGTTTACCGAATGTCCCGCCACACCCAGAATCGCCGGAATGCGTCCCACGCGCACCTGCGGCATATACAGATTCGCGCTGATGCGGTAGCCGCCCTCGCGCGTAATCATCAGATTCTCGATCGTGTAACCGGCGCGTTCCACACGGCGCGTCACCGTCGCACTGGGCTTGCTTTGCCTCGGCAGGACCCGCAGCGGCAACGCCTCCCGCACATAGGCCTGCCGGGCCAGCATCTTGTCGCGGGTATCAATGGCTGCCACCGCGCGATCTCGCGCTAGAAAGCTTTCTTCCGCCCGGGCGTTCAACCAAATTTCCAGCGCATCGGGCGTCTGCGCCAATTGCGCCAGAAGTAGCCACCACATGGCTACTGATTATGTCGCAGCGCCAACAGCATTTTTTGCAAGGCCGCCACTACCGCCTCCGACGGCTGCCCCGTTGTATTCACGGCGCGCAGAATTCCTGTTGGGGAAAACGTCGCCCCCGGCGAGGTCTGCACCAGGCTCATCAGAGCCGCCGGGTCCACCTTCGCTTCCGGATGGAATTTCACCTGGAAGAAGCCCTGCCGCCTTTCCACGCTTTCTACGCCAATCTGCTGTGCCAAATTCTTCGCCTGTCCAAACTCCACCAGCAGCTTCACTTCGTCCGGCGGCGGCCCATAGCGATCCGTAAACTCGGCCAGGATCTCTTCAGCCACCTCGCGGCTCTTCGCATCGGCGATCTTCTTGTAGGCCCGCAGCCGCTGGTTGTCCTCGGGAATGTAGCTGGCCGGGATGCGGATCTCAAATCCTAGGTTGATCGTGGAATGGATCTCGAGCGGTACTTCGATCCCCTTCATCTCCTGCACCGCTTCTTCCAGCATCTTGATGTACATATCAAAGCCCACCGCGTTGATGTGCCCCGATTGTTCGCCGCTCAGGAAGTCGCCAGCCCCGCGCAGTTCGAGGTCCAACGCCGCAATCTTGAAGCCCGCGCCCAAATCGGAAAACTCCTTCAGCGCCGCTAGCCGCTTGCGCGCCACCTCCGTCAACTCCCGGTCCGGCGGCACCAGCAAATAAGCGTAGGCCCGCCGGTTAGAGCGCCCCACTCGGCCGCGCAATTGATACAGCTCGCTCAACCCATAGTTCTGCGCGCTCTCAATGATGATCGTGTTGGCGAGCGGAATATCCAGGCCGTTCTCCACAATCGTGGTCGAAACGAATACGTCGAACTCATGCTGCATGAAGCCCAGCAGCACCTTCTCCAAGGCCGCATCGTCCATCTGCCCATGGCCCACGCCAATCTTCACATTCGGCAGCAATTCCTGAATGGACCCCGCCCGCGAAAAAATCGATTCCACACGATTGTGGATGAAATACACCTGCCCACCCCGCGCCACCTCCTGCTCAATCGCCTGCTTCACGATGTCCTGATCGAATTTCGCCACCACTGTATGCACCGCCAGGCGATCCTTGGGCGGCGTTTCAATCACGCTCATGTCGCGAATCCCCACCAGCGACATGTGCAGCGTACGCGGAATCGGCGTCGCCGAGAGCGTCAGCACATCCACATTCTTTTTCATTTGCTTCAAACGCTCTTTGTGCCGCACGCCAAAGCGCTGCTCTTCGTCCACAATCAAGAGCCCCAGGTCCGGAAACACCACATCCTTCGACAGGATCCGATGGGTACCGATCAGGATGTCCACCTTCCCGTTGGCCAGGTCTTCAATTACCTGCTTGGTTTCCTTAGGGTTCCGGAAACGGCTCAGGTGTTCGATGCGCACCGGGAATGCGGCAAAGCGCCGCTTGAAACTCTCGTGGTGTTGAAAGGCCAGCACCGTCGTCGGCGCCAGCACCGCCACTTGCTTGCCGTCCCCCAAGGCCTTAAACGCGGCCCGCATCGCCACTTCCGTCTTACCGAAGCCCACATCCCCCACTACCAGCCGGTCCATGGGCACTTCGCTCTCCATGTCGCGCTTAATATCGCGCACCGCGAGCGATTGGTCCTTTGTCGCCGTATATTGGAAGGCATCTTCGAATTCGCGCTGCCAATTCGAATCGGGTGAGAACGCAAAACCCTCCGCCATGCGCCGCTCCGCATAGAGCTTCAACAGCTCATCGGCCATATCACGCACGCGCGCTCTCACGCGCGCTTTGGTCTTGGCCCACGTCGCCCCGCCCAATTTGTCGAGCGGCGCCTTCCCCTCTCCGCCTCCCCCGCGATACTTGCTGATCAGGTCCAGCCGCGTCACGGGCACATACAGCTTCGATTCGCCCGCGTATTCCAGCAGCAAGTATTCGCCCTGCTCCTCCAGCACCTTGATGCCCAGGAACTTCGCCACACCGTGCGTCTGGTGCACCACCAGATCGCCCGTCTTCAAGTCCGCGATGTCCGCCGCAAAGGCGCCCATCGAGCTCACGGGTCCACGCTGATTGGAGCGCGCGATCAGATCCGACGTCTCAAAGAGATCGTCGCCGCCAAACAGCGCCAGCGCCGGCGTCCGAAACACCGTCCCGCGCGACAGCTTGCCTTTCACCAGCCAAACGCTCGCGGCCGCGCTCCGGTACACGCTCGCCTCCAGATACGTCGGCAGCGCCTCCTCGGGCGGCATCGCAATTTGGAAAGGCACCTTGTATTCGCCAAACACATCGGCGAAACGTTCAATTTCTCCTAGCGAACTCGCGAAGAACACCACCCGGTGCCCGGTCGCCACCAACGTCTTCGCCTCGTCCACCGCCATGCGAATGTTGCCGCGGAACGAAATCGACGGCCTTGCTTGAAACTCGATCTTCGCGTCCAGCGACAATTGCCGCACATCGAACTCGCGGAACTTCTGGCCCCCGTGCGACGCAATCTCCCCATAGCGAAAGTAATGCTGCTCCGGGTCCAGGCGCGCCGCATCCGATTGCGTCTCCACCTCGGCAAAGCCATCGTCCAGGCGCTTCCAGAAGCGCTCGCTGGCCGCCGCGATCATCTCGGGCTCGTCCCACACCAAGAGACCTTCGTCCATCAATCCCAGCAAGCTGTACTCGCGCGGCGCATCCGTTGATAATGGCGTCTCGGCCAGCGGCAGGATTTTCACCTCCGTCACCTTCGAAACGCTCCGCTGCGTGGCTACATCAAAGCGCCGGATCGATTCGATCGTGTCGCCAAAAAACTCGAGCCGCACGGGCTGCTCCGCCTCGGCCGGAAAGATGTCCACGATCCCGCCCCGCACGCTGAACTCGCCCGTTAGTTCCACCGGCTCCTTCTGCTCATAGCCGATCCGCTTCAAGTGCGCCGCCAGTTCTTCCAGCGGCACCTCCTCACCCTGCTTCAGGGTCAACACCAGTTGCTGGTAGTAGCTCGGCGCCGCCACTCGATGCAGCAGGCTCGCCACGGGCACAATCGTTACCGCAATCCGCTTCGTCACAATGCGCCACAGGCCCGCGGCGCGTTGTTCCAGAATTTCCGTGTGCGGCGTCAGGCGTTGGTGCGGCAGTACGTCGAGCGGCGGCAGCATCTGCGCCCGCGCCGTCGCATCGTCCGGTTCCAGCAGCGAAAGAAACGTATTCGCTGCGTCATGCAATAGCTCCGCTTCGCGATTGCCATCCGTTACCAAGAGCAGCGGCTTGCGTTCGCTCCGCCACAGCAGCGCCGCCATCAAGGCCTTGGCCGCTAGCGTCAATCCCCCCACAGAGACCTTGCGTTCGGCCGCGCGCAGTTGCGCGAACGCGTCCGTCTCGGCTACCGATTCCAGCAGTCTAGCGATGCCGTTCAACGATTTGTTCCACTAAGTTCGTCGTCGAATATCCAGGCTCGAGCGGCAGTGCCAGCACCTGCCCCCCTGCGGCCTCTACTTCTTCTCTCCCGGCGATGAAGTGGCTCCAGTCCGCCCCCTTCACCAGAAAATCCGGCAGCACCTCGGCAATCAGCTCCCGCGGCGTATCCTCGTCAAAAAAGGTTACCGCATCCACAGCCTCTAGATGCACGGCGAGCTTCGCGCGCTCGCCCTCGCTCAGCATCGGCCTGGAGGGCCCCTTTAAACGCTGCACGCTCGCGTCCGTGTTCAACGCCAGAACCAATACATCTCCCAAAGTCCGTGCCGCCTCGAGCAGCCGCACATGCCCCGGATGCAAGATGTCGTAGCAGCCGTTGGTAAACACCACGCGCTTCCCTTCCGCGCGCCATTGGGCTCGCTGCTCGACAAGTTCGGGACGGGAAAGGATCTGGGACATAGCTGTGGATACACTCTTAGTTTATGAGAGCCTTGTCCCTCCTCGTCCTCTTTGCGGCGCTTACTGCCGCCGAAACGCTCGAGGAGCGCATTGCCAGCTTGGCTAAAAAACTCCAGCCCACCCTCGTCGAGTGCCGCCGGGACCTCCACATGCACCCCGAGCTCTCGAATCAGGAGGTCCGCACCGGCAAGCTCATTGCGGAGCGCCTCCACGTCCTGGGCTTCGATGAAGTCACGCCCAATGTCGCCGGCCACGGCGTCGTTGCCTTACTCAAAGGCGCCAAGCCCGGCCCTACCGTCGCCTGGCGCGCCGATATGGACGCCCTTCCCATAGACGAATCCGCCTTCAACATCCCCTATAAATCCACCGCCCCCGGCGTGAAGCACGCTTGCGGCCACGATGCCCATGTCGCCATCGCCCTCGGCATCGCCGAAACGCTTTCCCAACTCAAGGCTGACCTGCCGGGTCAGGTGAAGTTCCTCTTCCAACCCGCCGAAGAAGGCGCCACGGGCGTCCCGGAGTGGGGCGCGAAACTCATGATCAAGCAAGGCGCGCTGGAGAACCCCGCCCCCGCCGCCATCTTTGCGTTCCACGTCATGCCGGCCATTTCCGTCGGTCAGGTCGCCCACACCGATAACGCCGCCAGTGCCTCTTCCGCCCGCGTTAAGATCGTCTTCCAAGGTAAACGCGCCCACGGCGCTTACCCCTACCAGGGCATCGACGCCGTCGCGGTCGCTAGCCAATGCATCCTCGCTCTCCAAACCGTCCATTCCCGCCGCGTTTCCACCTTGGACCCCAGCGTCTTCTCCATTGGCACCATCCACGGCGGCGATCGCCGCAACGTCATCGCCGACACGGTCACCGTCGAGGGCGGCGTCCGCACTTTCTCCGACAAGGTCCTGGATCTCTACGAGTCCGAAATCAAGCGCACCCTTGATGGCTGCACCTCCGCCATGGGCGCCACCTACAAGATGGACTACAGCCGCTTCTACCCGGCCATGATGAACAGCCCCACGCTCAATAAAGCCGCTATCCCGGTTCTTGAAAAGGTCCTCGGCGCCTCGAACGCCGTGCAGATCCCTCCCGGTATGTTCGGCGAAGACTTCTCGCTCTACCAGCGCGTCATCCCGGGCAGCATGTTCCTGCTCGGCGTGGGCAACCCCTCTAAGGGCATCAGCGCCGGCCTGCACACGGCCAACTTTGACATCGATGAAAGTGCCCTTTCCATTGGCGTCCACGCAGGCGCGAGCATCCTCGTTAATTATCTGACTGGAAACGCCAAATGAAAACTCTCCTTCTGCTCGCCGCCTCGCTCCACGCCCAAAACATCGACATCGATCCCCTGGTCCGCGCTCTCGAGCCCAAGCTCATCGAGACCCGGCGCGACTTCCACATCCACCCCGAGCTCTCCAATAAAGAAGCCCGCACCGGCCAGGTCATCGCCGCGCGCCTCAAAGAACTCGGCTTCACCGACATCCGCACCAATGTCGCGGGACATGGCGTCGTCGCCGTTCTCAAAGGCGGCAAGCCCGGCCCCGTCGTTGCCTGGCGCACCGACATGGACGCCCTGCCCATTGACGAATCCACCTTCAACGTCCCCTACCGCAGCGTGAACGCGGGCGTGAAGCATGCTTGCGGCCACGACGCCCATATGACCGTCGCCCTGGGCGTCGCCGAGCTTTTCTCCAAGATCCGCGCCCAAATCCCCGGCACCGTCAAGTTCATATTCCAACCTGCGGAAGAAGGCGTCTCCGATGCCGAATACTTCGGCGCCGCGCTGATGATCCGCGAAGGCGCGCTCCAAAATCCCAAGCCCCAAGCCATCTTTGCCTTCCATGCGTCGCCTATGGTGGACGCAGGCAAAATCGGTTACGCCATCGGGCCGTTACTGGCCAGCGCCGATTCCGTAAACATCACCGTCAAGGGCAATAAAGCCCATGCGAGCGTCCCCGAGCAAGGCACCGACGCTCTCGTCTCCGCCGCTCAATGCGTCAACATGCTCCAGACCATTCACTCGCGGCGCATCTCCACATTGGAGCCCAGCGTCCTCACCATCGGCACCATCCACGGCGGAGACCGCGTTAACGTGCTTGCTGACTCGGTGAAGATGGAGGGCACTCTCCGCACCTTTTCGGAGGCCACCCGCGAGTCCTACCGCACCTACGTCCGCCAGACCCTGGCCGGCTGCACTTCCATCCATGGCGGCAGCTTTGATCTCGAATGGGTCCAGCCCGCCTATCCCGTCACCACCAATCCGGAAGCTGTCGTTAGGGCCGCCCTGCCCAGCATTGAACGCAGCGTCGGCAAAGACAATTCCATCGCCGTTGCCCCCCAGATGGGCGGCGAGGATTTTAGCCTCTACCAAAAAGAAATCCCCGGCGCCATGTTCTGGCTCGGGGTTCGCAACGAGTCCAAAGGCATCACCAGCGGCCTTCACACTGCGGACTTCGACATCGACGAATCCGCCTTGAGCGTGGGCGTGAAAACCGCCGCCAATATCCTCCTTGATTACCTCAAGAACAACCCTACTTCTGCTTCGCGATGATCAGGCCCTTTACCTTCTCGTAGACGTTTTCCGGCAGCACCTTCTTCGAAACTAGTTCGTCTTTGCCCTTATAGGGCCGGGCCTTGATGATCGCCTCCGCATACTTCGGACCAATGCCATTCAGGGCTTCCAGTTGGGCCTTGGATGCGGAGTTGATGTCCAGTAGGTCAGCCATCTTCGAGCTGGCCGTCTTGCCCATCTTGTCTGTTGCCTTCTTGGCGTCTTGTCCCACTAGCAGCGCAGCCGCGGCCGCGCCCATCAACGTCAGGCGAATAATGTTACGCAGGGAGGAAATTCTCATAGCCGTGATTCTAATGCGAAAGCTCGACCTCGTCGATATCGATTCGTTAATGCTCTTGGTGGACGCCGCGCACTGGAATCAGACCCCCGCGGACTGGCTACGCCTCCTCTCGCTCGCCCCCGATCTCTGTCTCGGCATCGAGCGCGACGGCAACATCGTCTCGAGCGCTACGGCAACTCCTTACGGAAGCGATCTCGCCTGGATCGGCATGATCCTTACCCTGCCCGAGCACCGCGGTCAGGGCCTCGCCCGCACTCTCTTCGCCGCCCTCCTCGACCGTCTCTCCGGCACCCGCACCCTCAAGCTCGACGCCACCAGTCAGGGCCTCGCCCTCTACCGCCACTTCGGTTTCGTCGAAGAAGGCGTCGTTCGCCGCTGGAAGGGAATCCTCTCCGCCTCCAGTTCCTGCCCGCCCGCCTGGCCCGGGCCCCTGGATCGCGAGGCCTTCGGCGCGGACCGTTCGGCCCTCCTGCACGCTCTCGGCTCTTGCCTCCGCCCCGGCCGACGCGCCTCCTATCTGGGCCCTCTGGTCGCCCGGCGCGCTGCCGACCTCATTTTGCCCTCCGCTGATGGCGAAGTCTATTGGGACATCCTCGATTCCAACCGCGCCGCCGTCACCCTGGCCGCCTCTCTTGGCTTCCAGCCCTTTCGCCGCCTGGTGCGTATGCGCCAGGGTCCGCCTCTCGATTGCCGCGAAGATTTCCAGTTTGCCATCGCCGGCTTTGAGTATGGTTAAAGGATGCTAGGGTTTGCCTCCGAGGAGGACCTCGAAGAATTCCTTTCCCGTCCCTCCGAGGCCGATCTCGAAGCCGTCCGCCAACTCCCCGGCGATTTCGTCATCTTGGGCGCTGGTGGAAAAATGGGCCCCACGCTGGCAATGCGGATTCGCCGTGCCCTCCACTCCCTCGGTTCCACGGCCCGCGTCATCGCCATCAGCCGCTTCTCCGATCGCGCCGCCGCCCAGCGCCTCCTCCATGCCGGCATTGAAATGGAAGAGCTCGACCTCCTCGATCCCTCCGCCGCGCTGCCCCATGCCCCCAACGTCCTCTTCCTAGCCGGCCGCAAGTTCGGCTCCTCCGGCCAAGCCGGCCTTACCTGGATGATGAACGTCGTCGTCCCCGCCCGCGTTGCGGCCCACTTCCGCGCCAGCCGCATTGCCGTTCTGTCGAGTGGCAACGTCTACCCTCTCCGCGCTCTTTCCGGCGGCGGCGCCGACGAGTCCGTAGAGCCCGCCCCCCTCGGGGAGTACGCCCAAACCGTCCTTGGCCGCGAACGCGTCTTTGAACACTCCGGCGCCTCCTGCATCATCCTCCGTCTCAACTACGCCGTCGAACCCCGCTACGGCGTCCTCACCGATCTCGCCCTCAAGATCGCCGCCCACGATCCCATCCACCTCTCCATGCCCGCCGTCAATCTCATCTGGCAAGGCGAGGCCAACTCCGCCGTCCTGCGCTCTCTCCTCCACACCCGCCCCGACGCCCCCAAGCTCAACCTCACCGGCCTTGAAACCTTATTCATCGAAGACCTCGCCCGGGGCCTCGCCTCTCGCCTTGAACTGCCCGTCTCCTTCACGGGCACTCCCGCCCCCACCGCCCTGCTCAACGACGCCCGCCAAGCCGCCGCGCTCCTTGGACCGCCGATTGTCTCCATCGAACAAATGCTGGACTGGACCGCCGCCTGGATCCGCGACGGCGGCCGCCACCTCAATAAACCCACCCACTTTGAAACTCGCGACGGCAAATTTTGATGGATCTCCGCAGCCACCTCTTGAGCGGCCAAGTCATCCCCGCCCACCCTCTCGCCCTCAACGAGGCCCGCAAGCTGGATGAAGTTCGCCAGCGCGGCCTCACCCGTTACTACCGCCACTCGGGTGCCGGCGGCATCGCCGTGGGCGTTCACACTACGCAATTCGCCATCCGCGAAGCGGGCCTCCTGCCACGCGTTCTTGAGCTCGCCCGCGCCGAATGGCCCTCGGATCGCGTCGCCATCGCCGGCGCTTGCGGCCCCACCGCGCAAGCCATCGCCGAAGCCGAACTCGCCTTGGGCCTCGGCTATGACGCCGTCCTCTTGAGTCTGGCCGCCTTGCGCGAGGCCTCCATAGACGAATTGCTCGCCCATTGCTCCGCCGTCGCCCGCGTGCTTCCCCTCGTCGGCTTCTATCTCCAGCCCTCCGTCGGCGGCCGCATCCTTCCTTACTCCTTCTGGCGCCGCTTTGTCGACATCGAAAACGTCGCCGCCATCAAGGTCGCCCCCTTCCACCGCTATCAGACCCTCGACGTCGTCCGCGCCCTGGCCGAATCCGGTCGTCACACCGAGATTGCCCTCTATACCGGCAACGACGACAACATCATCAACGATCTCCTCACGCCCTTCAAATATCGCGGCGTCGAGCTGCACTTCGCCGGCGGCCTCCTCGGTCAATGGGCCGTCTGGACCGCGAAGGCCGTGGAAATGCTCGAAAACATCAAGTCCCTGCGCCATCGCAAGGCGCCCATTCCGCCGGAACTCCTTACCCTGAACGCCCAACTCACCGACGCGAACGGCGCTCTCTTTGACGTTGCTAACGGCTTCCTCGGCTGCATCCCCGGCATCCACGAGGTCCTCCGCCGCCAAGGCCTCCTCGAAGGCCTCTGGTGCCTGGACCCCCACGAAACGCTCTCACCCGGTCAAGCCGCTGAGATCGACCGCGTACTGGCCGCCTATCCGGACCTGCGCTAGCCGGCAGGCGATCACGCTAGCCGGCAGGCAATCAGCGGCGCGTTCATCCTTCGCGCCTCTTCCACATGCGCGCCGCCGGAACGCACATAAATCTCTTCCCCATCGAGCCGAATCTCCACTGGATAACGTTCCGGATCGCGCTCCCCATCCCGCAGCCTCCGGGGATCCAAATAGCACTCCGGCCCCGCCGCCGCTCGCGCGTGCGCCTTCAGGGCATATGCAGCCAGTTCCTGCGGCGGCAGTGTCCCGGAATCCAGCACGAAATCGTAGTTTTGCCAGCGTTCGCAATCGATGCCGTAGAAGTGCTGGAAGCGCTCGTTTTCCAGCTTCTGCCGCTGTGCATTCGCCGCATACGCTTCCGCCGCCGTCTGGTAACTCTCGTCCGTACGCCGCGCCGAAAACACGCGCTCGGCGGCGATGTCTTTGTCCACCACCAGGTGAATCTTGAAGCTCGACGGAATGAAATGCCACGCGAGGCGGGAATCCACAATGAGCGGCTCTGCGCTATTTCGAAGGGCGACCAAGGAATCGTCGATTTGCCGGTCTATGCTTGCATCTGTCTTGGCGCGCTCATTAAACTCGATCACCGATAGGCCACTTTCCTCGGCCATGCGGCGCAGAATCGTGCCCGCCGACACAACCCGCCAACCCGTCAAGTTTTCCATCTGGCGGCAGACGCTCGTTTTGCCGCTGCCAATCAGGCCGGACACGGTAAGAATCAAAGAAGGCATTCGCAAATGGGGTCGGTCCGAAAAAGACCTAAGTACGCAGTCTAGCCAAAAGCCAGGACCCCGCGAGGGAAAAGATCGCCCCCGGGCTCCAGGCCGCCACCGCCGGAGGCAACTGTCCCACATTCCCCACCTGTTCAAATAAAACCGAAATGCTCCAGTAGGCGATGGCAATGCCGAAGCTTACCCCGACGCCCGCCATCGCGCCGCGGTTCCCGGCCAAAAACGCGAACGGCACACTTAAAAGCGCCATGATAAACGCAAAAAGAGGCATCGCAAACTTCTTGTGGAACTGCACTTGCAGCCGCGTGGTATCCAGCCCCGACTGCTGCAATTGCTGCACGTACGCCGACAACTGATGGAAATTCATCTGCTTGTCCTGAATCAGTTCCTGCAAAAAATACTCGGGCGTCTCGGTCAGTTCCGGAAACGTCGCCGTGGACCCGTCAAAGTTGTCGTAGCTCTTGGCATAGATGCCCTGGTAGTCCCGTTTATAGCCGCTTTGGAAGACCCAGCGCTTCAAGTTGGGCTCCCACCGGGCCCGCTCCGCCGAGATCATCCGCTTCATCGTGTACGCCTCGCAGTCCAACTCATATACGCGCGGGCTTACCATCACTTTTTGCACTGGATCCAGGTACTTATAGTAGAAAATCCGGCAACCTTCGCCGAAGATAAACTTACGGTCTGGATTTACGTAAGTTTGCACCGGCTTACCCTTGATTTCACTCCGCAGCGCATCCTGCTTGCGGTTCGCCTCCGGCACGAAGTAATAATCGAAGGCAAAGAGCGCTCCGCTCAAGACGAGCGCCGCGGCCAACACCGGCAGGCTCAGCCGGTGCATGCTAACGCCGCAGGCCTTGAACGCCGTGATTTCGTTCGATTTGCTCAACACCCCGAAAGTCACCAATACGGCCACCAGCACGCTCACCGGCGCCGTCTGATAAATCAGCTGGGGCGCCAAAAACGCGAGATAAGTCGCCACCTTCCCCCCGGGAATGTTATTTCGAATGATATCGCCCAATAACTCGAAAAAGGTAAATACTTCGGTCATCAGCACGAAACTGGTCAACGTCAACGTGAAATAAAACACAAAGCTGCGCAGCACATACGAATCCATGATCATGCCCAGTACCGGCACGCCCGGGATCGCCGGCACGCGCACTACCCGGTGAAAGCCGCTTTCGAGTGCCATCGCCGCGCTCCGTCCGGAACGCTGGCTCGGCTTCTGCCCCGGCTCCCGGCGAAAGCGGTCGAGAAAGGCCGTCAGCGAGCTCTGCATGGAGGCCAGAAAATCCAGGTCTCCGGGCTTCTCCAGCCGGGAAAATAAGGTCACCGCCGTTAACAGCAGCAGCAGATTCGGGCCCCACATCGCCAGTTCCGCCGGCATCGACCCCCGCCGCGCCATCTGTTGCAACGTGATCATGCTCATGTAATAGAGGAAAGCCAGCATCACCGTCACCACAAAGGAGGCGCTCTTGCCTCCCTTGCGCCGCGACACACCCAGCGGCACCCCCACCATAGCCAGCAGCAGGCAGGCCAGCGGCAAAGCTAGCCGCTGGTGAAACTCGATCCGGGCCTCGACTGTCTCTGGGCGTGGCTTACTGGCAATGTGGCGCCACAGCGGCACCGTGTCCATCTCCAGGAAGTTGTTGGGCCTTCGGTACTCATTTGGCTCTTTGGCCTGCAAGCCCATATCCGTCCGCGGCGCCAGGCTCGTGTTGTCCTGGCTGGGGTTCTTGCCGATTTCATAGGTGCTCGCATTGGACATCGCAAGCTGGATCCGGTTATTCTTCACATCCGACAGCGCCAGCGCGTCTGCGGCCAGCAAGATTCTTGGTTCATCGCCCCGCTCCCGAACGCTGGAATTCCGTTGCTCCCCGGTCCGCAAATCCGCCATGAAAATCTTCCGCCAGCGCACCGTCGTCCCGGCCAGCACGTCGCTGACGTAAAGCACCGTGTTTGGAAAGCCTTCTTCGAATACGCGCGGTTGAATCTCGGCCGTCACCTGCGCGGCCAGCGCCCGATTCATCAGACGCGTCGACATTCGATAGGCCCACGGAGTCAGCCAGGTGCTGGCTGCGGCCGTCAAAACGAAGCCGATTAGGGCAAAACTCAAAACCGCGGGCAGCAGTCTCCTGACCGGGGACCCCGTTGCGCGCAGCGCGGTGATCTCGTTGTCCCCCGACATCCGGCTAAGGCCGATCAACACGCCCACCAGTACACCCACGGGCATGGTAAACGGCGTGGTAGGAGGAATCACTAACAGGAAAAGAAAGGCGGCCGTCTGCGCGTCCGTGGAGTTGCGTAGGACTAGCTCAAACAGTTTCCCGCTGCCCAGGCGTTGCAGGAAGAGAACGAACGTGAAGAGTAGAACGCCCAGAAGGGCGCTCGATGCTACCTCCCGAAAAACGGCGCGGGAAATGATTCTCAACGCCGGCGCTCTCCCCTTAGCCCTCGGTCAGCGCTGGGGCCGGAACCACCGGCAATTTCGGCAGTTCGATCTGCGGCCTGTCCAGTTCCAGATCTTCAAAAAGAATGCTGGGAGCCACTGCGCTGCAACCCACAATGTAGTTGCCGCCCCCCACCAAGGCGAAGATCGCCCCGTTGCCAATGAAATCGAACTGCGCCTCGTCGGACCCGGCAAACGAGATATCCTTCAGCGCCCGCGCGTTCAAAGACCGGAAGCGCAAGCCCCGCACCAGCTCTTCGCGCCCATCCGGGTACACCTTATAGACGAGCAACGGCAGCGGCGCGGGCCGGCCGCCCAGCCCACCCAGCATCTGCCGCAGTTCGTCCACGCTTGCCGTGGACGGGAAGTCCAACTTCCGCACCAATAGGCCGTAGGGCTTATTGCGCTGCTGGATCATATCGAGAAATTTCTTGCGCAATTCGGCGGGCGCTATGGTCTCTTCACTCTTGACGAAGAGATTGCTCATATAAGCTTGGCTGGCGCCAAACGCACCCTTAAGCCGCGCATGGCCATTGGATTCCTTGGAGGCGCTGGTAGGCTGCCGGGTACTCAAAAAGCCCTGAAAGGTTCCTTTTTCCACCAATACCGTCGCCTTGGGCAGCACAGCCTCCTGGTCCACCGGATAGGTGCCCATCAGCGGCCGCCCCTGATAAGTCTTCTGCCCTGGATCGTCGACAATGCTGAAGGAAGAAGGCAGGATTCTCGATCCAATCCTGCCCTCCAGCTCCCCGCCATTGAGAGGTATAGGCCGCCCCGGCTCGCTCACTGGTTTGCGGAGCATCGCCGCCTGGCCGCCAATCAGATCGGCAAACAACTGAGCGGAAGCTTCGGCTTCAAAAAGTACCGGTCCCGAATAGGATTCCGCTACCGGAGCCTTAGCGAGCGCGCGGACATTTTCCGCTACTTGCTTCACGCGTCTTTCGATTTCGCTTTCCGCGGGCAGTTGCGTGGCCGACATGGTCAGGACTGTCGCATGGTCGCGAATCCGCATCCCATCCGGCGCCTGCGTGTTGGCCCGCGTCCGGACGTAGAACATATTCTCGGTAATGCGCAGCTCGCTGCCTTCGGTGTTCGCGAAATAGAGCGTATCGCGCGAGGCCTCCACTTCAACGCCGGAATTGTAGATCTCCGGGTAGTCCTTGAAGATCAACGACCATTTCTTCGCGAGGTTCTTCCAAAGCTCTTCATTAACCCGCCACGGCGCCAACGGTTCCAGCAGGCGCGTGGGCACGGCATCGCTGAAGTCCGGCAGCACTTCCGATTGGGTGATATTCCGCAACGCGGCCTTCTTACGCCCCATCGCCTCGATCGCCGTCTTGTAAGCCCGGTCAATCGCTAGCCAGTAGGCATGCCGGATCGCCGCCAGGTTATTGTCCAGCGGCAGTTGGTCTGGATCGAAGCGCGTACCCATGAAGACGTCCGAATAGACGTAATTCGTATTGTCGAAGCTCTTGTCGCCAATGCGCACGGCCACCGACGGCAAGCGAAACGCATTCGTTCGCGTGGCGAGAATCCCGCCTAGGCTCGCCTGCACGCCAAACGATTGCACATCGTCCAGGTCGCACTCAAGGTAATAAATCGGCTGGCCGCCTGCGATCGCCAGAGGCCTCGCCCGCGTCATCTCTTCCTGCATGGCGCGCAGCAAAGGGTCCGCGCTGGCCTGAACTTGCACGCGTTGCGCGAAAGCCGCGGCGGGCAGCGCTGCAAGCAGCGTTCGGCGCTTCATTAGAGCCCCCCTCCTGAGCCGCTGGTCGGTAGCGGCGGCGCGCTCAAAAATGGCGGCCGCTCTAGCGACCGCTCCCGGAGCGAAACCTCAATCTCGCTTACTAGCAGCGCCGGAGACGAGGCCGAAACGGGCACCTGCCCACTCTCGGCCCCGCAGTATCCGTTAAACACCGAGATCTCATTCGAGGTCGCCGCAATCTTGGAGAAGCTGGTCAAGGGCGTCCCCACAATATCGGCGCCGCGCACCAGTTCGTCCGGCCGTCCGTCGGCATACACCTTATAAACCATGACCGGGAAAACGCTGAAGGCCTGCACTCCTCGCCGGGAGGTGATCGTAAATCCGCTGGAAACCTCTTCAAAGTAGAGTCCGTACGTTTTGTTCTGCTTTTTTACTTCTTCGATCAGAAGCTTCCGTAACTCGGCCGGACTGTAGCTCTTCGCACTCTCTACCACCAGGTTCGATTGCCGGGACACGACCTCGGCGCCCGGCTGCTTGCGTCCATGTCCGTTCGACGCCGGAAAGCCGTTGATCGGGCTTCGGCTCATCAGGAAATTCTCCAAAACCCCCGCCCTGACCACCGATATCTGCCTGCCCGCCACCCCTTCATCGTCAAAGTCGTACCAGCCATACAAGTCCGTCTCCGCATACTTGCGCAACGTCGGGTCCATTTTCACGCTCAAGAAATCGGGCAGAATCTTCTGCCCCACCATTTTGGTGAAGGTCTGGCCTTCGGTCTCGTCCTTTTGCCGGTGGCCTTCAATGCGGTGGCCAAAAATTTCGTGGAAGAATACCCCCGCCGCCTTGCCGCTCAAGATGGCAGGCGCCGTTGTCGGCTCAACCGGCGGAGCTTTCAGGAGTGCCGTCAGCTTCCGGTAGACCTTTTCCACCGCCGCCTGCACCGCGGCATCGTTAGGTAATTTGGAAGGGTCGTCGGCCTCGAAGGTCTCCGAGGCGAACAGATTCATGCCGTCGGAGGCTTTGCCCCGCGCGTTGATCAGAATCCGCGCAAAGTTCCGGCCAAAATGCAGCCGCGTTCCCTCGGAATTGACGATCGTCTTCACTTCGCGCTGCGCTACCACGCTTACTCCACTGGCCAGAACCTCCGCCTTGCCCACAAAGTATCCGCTCCACTTACGGGCGCGATCCTCGTAGGCCTTCCGCTCGAAGCGCAACTCCGGCGTTATGACGATCTTCTGCAACGCCGGCGCGGGAGAGAAATCGTCGCTCTTGTCGTCGCCGTCCAGCTTTACCTGCTGATTTGTCTTGATGTTGATCAGTCTTTGCGACGCAGCCCGGTAGACGCGGTCCGTCTCCAGCCATAAACGCCGCCGTAGAGCACCTGGCTCTTCGTCAATCGGTACCGCGGCGGCTCCGGAAAACTGCGGCCGGTCCCCCCGAATTTGCCGGTAGTTATCCAGCTTCGCGTCACCCACGCGCACCGTTACGTCCAGCACCCGGCCCTTGTTGGCGTTCGAGTTCTGCAGCGCGCCTAACGTCGCGTTTACCGCATAAGATTCCTGTTCGTAGACGTAATAGGAGAGAAAGTACGGAGCCGGGTCGGCCTTGGCTAAACCCTTATAGTTCCGGTCTAACTCCTGAGCCAGAACGTCCACCAGTTTCTGGGCGGATTTTTGGGCTAAATCCGTCGATTGCCCTTGCAGGTGGCCGACAAACAGAAAGTGAAAGGGCAGAGTAAGGGCCAGGAGACTCACGGCCCTTTGGGTGCGTTGAAACACAATAGAAGAATAGCACCGCGCCCTTTCGCGGCCCGCTTTAACGTACTGCCGTAGCGTCGGCGCGGTTTTCCACCGCCAGCATCCCTTTCTGCCGAAGCCCCGTCAAGGCTAGACCATAGCGGCCACGCACGCCCGTTTTCTCGAAAATATGTTTCAAGTGTATTTTCACAGTACCGGGGCGAATGCCTAGTTCCCGGGCAATCTCGCGGTTCTTGAGCCCATGCTCCACCAGTTCCATCACCTGCTGTTCGCGCGGCGTCAGTTCCGAGCGGGGGTAGCGGTCATCCTTGGGCTGCTCGCGGAACACGGAGTCTTCCATCCAATTCTTCCCCGCCGCCACCGTCCGAAAGCAGTTCGTCATATTGACAGGGCTAGTGCTCTTGCGCAGTATCCCTTTGGCGCCCGCTTGCAAAAAGCGGAGCGCCTCGGCCTCGGTCATCGAAACGCCCCAGATCACCGGCCGCAGTTCATACTTGGCCGCCCGCAGGTCGGTCGGCGAATTCCCCGCCAAACGCTGCGCGTCGGCCTCCCCCACACGCAGATCCTGCATCCAATCCATCACTACCTGCATTCCTAAGGCCTTGTCCAGCAACACGATAGAAGGCCGTTGGCGTCGTACCATCTCTCGGCACACCGCCAGATTCTCACAAACCCCAATCACCCGCAGGTCCGGCGAAGCCGCTAGCACGGCTCGGATCCCTTCCACCGTAAGCGGCTGCGTCTCGCAAATCAGGATCGTTTTCACCGTTTCCGGAACCTCCCCCACCGGGCCCGGCATCGCTTCCGTGCCCGCGCTGGCAGAGGTCGATATGGCGCTCGAATACGTATCGGATATGGTCAAACTCATTTCGGGCAGACTTCTTTCTTTGGGCTTAGCCTGCACTACCGCCGTCGCGCTATCCGCTTGACGAAAATAGTCCTGGCACCCGCCCTGCATTCCGGCTTAGCCCTAACTCCCGCCTAGGGAGAGGACCTCACTCGGGAAAACTTATCGGTTCGCCCTTCTAAGGTTTTAGTGAAAGTTCGAAGAAACTTCTCTCATGTTTTTCTTGGCCGGAGTCGATATTCCCAGTACAGGAAAATTGTTTGTGGGCGGCCCAGGCTCTCTTTCGAGGCCCAAGCTAGGCCCGCCCCCCTAGCGAGCCAGAGGCCCTCGAAAACAGGCTAAGTCTATTTTTTTCAATCCTATGAGTCAAATCGATCCCTTTCAAAGCGCCGGCGGATGGAAATACTTGCTCATCTGCCCCTCCCAGGGCCTCACCAAGGACCTGACCCAGCTCTTTCACGGTGCCATGACCCAAGCCCAGATTCTGGAAATCCCCGTATACCCCCCCATGGCCGGGCTCATGGAAGTGCTGGGCGTACACAGCCCCGACGTCGCCGTCGCCGATATCGTCAGCGACCGGGAACGCGGCCTCCAACTGATTCGCGAAATCTCCAGCATCAACCCCAAGATGCAGATCCTCGCTCTCATCTCCGGCAATGACACGGACCTGATCCTGAAATGCCTTCGCGCCGGCGCCGCCGATTTCCTCAGCCATCCCTTTTCCACCGACCAACTCCGCGAAATCATCGGCCGCCTGGTCGCCAAGAACCCGAACATTCGCGGCACAGGCAAGGCTGGCCGCGTCTACGCCGTCGTCCCCGCCAAGGGCGCCTGCGGGGCGTCCACGGTCGCCAGCGGTCTTATCTTCCACTGGAAAAAACGCGCCGGCAAAAACCTCCTCGCCGATCTCGACCCTCTCACCGGTACCATCAGCTTCCTGCTTAAACTCAAAAGCCAGTTCAGCTTCATGGACGCCATTAATCGCGCCCAAACCCTCGACGCCGACCTCTGGCGCAACCTTGTCACCGCCACCTCCGGCGTCGACGTCATGCTCTCGCCCGATGGCGCCGTCGAAGGCCTCCACGACCTCATGGACGCCAGCGGCCTCATCGACTTCGCCCGTTGGAATTACGAAACCTCCGTCCTCGACGTGGCCGGTCCCTATGGCCCCTGGAATCTCTCCATCCTTAAGCATTGCGACGAAATCCTGCTCGTCTCCACCAACGAGCTCCCCTCGCTCCAAGCCACGCAGCGCGCCCTAAATTACGTCGAGCAACACCGCATCGACCGCTCCAAAGTTAAGCTCATCGTCAACCGCTACAACCGCGACGTCGGCCTCAGCAAGGAAGTCATCGAGACCGCCATCCGCTGCGAGGTCTTTCACCTCCTGCCCAGCGATTTCGAAGGCGTCCAGCGTGCCATGATCGACGGCAAACCCACGCCCGTCAGCTCCCCCTTCGGCAAGGGACTTTCCCAACTCGCCGAAAAGCTGGGCGGCAAAGAAGAACTGAAGCCTCAGAAAAACTCCAACTGGAGCTTAATGAACCTCTTCTCGCGCGCCTCCTCTTAGGAACCCCAACATCGCCTTGTAAACTCGAAGTTTGCTCGCGCTTAGCACCCACTCCGCCCCCCATCTCGTCGCCGCGCATCTGGGCTGGCCTGAACACTCCCTCACGGCCGTCGAGCTCTCGGGCGGCGTCTCCAGCACCGTCGTCCGCGTCTCCTCCCCTTACGGCGACCTCGTCCTCAAGCAGTCCCTCGCCAAGCTCCGCGTCGCCGAAGACTGGTTCAGCGAACAAGCGCGCATCTTCGACGAAATCGACGCCCTCCGCGCCCTTGGCCCCCAACCCAGCCTGCCGCAAGTCCTCTTCGAGCAACGCGAAGACTTCCTCTTCGCCATGACCGCCGCCTCACCCGACGCCCCCACCTGGAAACAACTCCTTCTCGCAGGCCAGGCCGACTCCTCCCTCGCCCTCCAAGCCGCCGCCCTCCACGCCTGCTTTTTTCGCGCCCCTGCGCAAGCCGCCCGCTTCGATTCCCTTACCCGCTTCGACCAGCTCCGCCTCGACCCCTACTACCGCCGCACCGCCCAGCGCCATCCCGATCTCGCCCCTCACTTCGACGCCGCCATCCTCCAAGCCCAAACCCAGCGCTGCGCCCTCACCCACGGCGATTGGTCCCCCAAGAATTTCCTCGTCAACCCCGGCCCCTGCCTCTTTTCCATCGACTACGAAGTCATGCACTGGGGCGACCCCTCCTTTGATTCCGCCTTCCTCCTCAATCACTTCCTCTTAAAAGGCTGGCACCGCGCCGGCGCGCAACCCCTCTACGCCGCCCTTGCGCAAACCTATATCGAAGAACTCATCCGCCTCAGCGGCGCCGCCTGGCTTGAAGCCGCCACGCTCCGCCATCTCGGCTGCCTCCACCTCGCCCGCGTCGACGGCAAAAGCCCCGCGGGATACTTAAACGAAGTCCAACGCCTCCACGTCCGCCGCTTTGCGCGCGACTTGATCCAAAACCCCCTCAGCACGGTTCGCGAAGTCTTTGAACGCCAAGCGGAAGCATTCCATGAGTAAACATTCCATCGCCCAAGCCCTTGCCCACGAGATCCTCGATAGCCGCGGCCGCCCCACCCTCGAAGTCGACTTGGTCCTTTCCAGCGGCCTCCGCGCCTCCGCCCAGGTCCCCTCCGGCGCCTCCACCGGCCAGCACGAAGCCCACGAATGGCGCGATCGCGATCCCTCCCGTCACGCGGGCCTCGGCGTCCTTCGCGCCTGCTCCCACGTCGAGGGCGAACTCTTCGCCTCTCTCGAAGGCCTCGACGTCCGCGACCAGCCCCGCCTCGACTCGATCCTCATCTCCACCGACGGAACCCCCAACAAAAGCCGCCTCGGCGCCAACGCCCTCCTCGGCCTCAGTTGCGCCGCCGCACGCCTCGGTGCCCTCATCGAGGGCGTCCCCCTCTGGCGCTATCTCGCCCAGGACCGCCAGCCCATCCTGCCTCTCCCCATGGTCAACATCCTCAGCGGCGGCCTCCATGCCTCCCAAGCCATGGAGTTTCAAGACTTCCTCGCCGTACCCCATCGCGCCGCCTCCTTTGCCCAAGCCATGGAATGGATCACCGCCATCCACCGCGCCGCCCGCGAAATCCTCGAAGCCCAAGGCGCCTATTTCACCGGCGTCGCCGACGAAGGCGGCTGGGGCCCCAAGCTCGCCTCCAATGAAGACGCTCTCCGCGTCCTCACCCAAGCCATTGAGCGCGCCGGCTTGCGCCCCGGGGAAGACGTCTCCCTCGCCATCGACGTCGCCGCCTCGCATTTCTTCCAAGGCGATCTCTACCACCTCTCGAGCGAACGCCGCTCCCTCGGTGCCCTAACCCTCATCGATCTCCTGGATTCCTGGCTTAAAAAGTTCCCCATCGTCTCCCTTGAGGACGCCCTTGATCAAAACGATTGGGCCAACTGGCCCCGCTGCACCTCCCGCCTCGGCCCCCGCGCCCAGATCGTCGGCGACGACTTCCTCACCACCAACCTCGCCCGCCTCAACCAGGCCATCGAAACCCAATCCGCCAACGCCGTCCTCGTCAAGATGAACCAAATCGGCACTCTCACCGAAACTTTCGCCGTCATCGACCGCGCCGCTCACGCCGGCTGGCGCGCCGTCGTCAGCGCCCGCAGCGGCGAAACCGAAGACAGCTTCCTCGCCGATCTCGCCATCGCCTCCGGCATGGCCCAAATCAAGGTCGGCTCCATTACGCGCAGCGAACGCCTCGCTAAATACAACCGCCTCTTGGTCCTCGAAAAAACCGCCTCGCTCCCCCACTG
Organism: uncultured Bryobacter sp.; assembly: GCA_964387685.1. Classification (GTDB taxonomy): domain Bacteria; phylum Acidobacteriota; class Terriglobia; order Bryobacterales; family Bryobacteraceae; genus Bryobacter. Next base: position 629 of record CAYLXK010000002.1, on the reverse strand, counting down.
GAACGCCGTCCCTCACCGCATCCCGCCTACTCCAGCAGGTTGATCGTCCCCCTGCACTTCGGCGACCCGCATCCGCACTTCACTTCCTCCTGCTTCTTGCCGAAGTGATAATCGATCGTCAGTTCCTGGCCCTTCTTAATTGGCTTGATCGCGTAGTAAAACACCTGCCGCCCCACCACGCGCGATTCCACGTTCGGGTCGCAGCAATGGTTCATAAACTCCGCGCCGCTCCCGCCCACCGCGCCGTCGATGTACCAGTAGGAATCGAGCGTAAACAGGCAGTGAATTTCGTTCGTCTCGGCGCGCCGCTTCGCCTCCCGCCGGCTCACCAGCTCGCCGGCATATTCGATAATCTTGCGCCCCCGCGGAATGTCTTCCAGCGCAAAGATGCCCCAGCGGTGAATCTTGCTCGGCTTCACCGCAATCCGCACAAGCGCATGTTCGGCGCTAATCTTCGGCGCCGGGCCGGCCTTGGTTCCCTTCATCGGCTCGCGGCTTTAAAAATCGTCTTCCGTCGAGCTGGCCTTTTTCCCCTTGCGCCGCATCACGATAATCACCACCAGCAGCACCGCCAGCGACCCGGCAATCACCCGCACCATCGTTTCCGTATCCATACCAGCACCTCCTTT
>CAYLXK010000001.1:0-522912 GCA_964387685.1 uncultured Bryobacter sp. | reverse complement strand
GGGTAGGCAGGGGAGGAGAAGAGAAAAGGGGATTGCGGAGGGAGGAGTGTTGAAAAGGAAGGAGAAATAGATTTGGGCGGGGGGTGAATCGAGGTTGGGGAACTTAAGATTTGAGGCCTTCGCGCCAAGCGTAGACGGCGGCTTGGGTACGGTCTGAGACGCCGAGCTTGGCGAGGATGTGGCTGACGTGGGTTTTGACGGTCTTTTCGCTGATGAAGAGGCTTTGGGCAATTTCGGTATTGGTGATGCCATCGGCGATTAAGTTGAGAACTTCGATTTCGCGATCGGTGAGGGGATCGACGAGGGAGCCGGCGGTGGCGGAATCGGTGCGAAGGGCCTTCATCATGCGTTGGGCGACGGAGGGGTGGAGGATGGATTCTCCGCGGGCGGTTTTCTCGACGGCAGCGATCAGTTCCGAGGGCTCAACCTCTTTGAGGAGATAGGAATCCACGCCGGCTTTGACAGCGGCGGCGAGGTAAGCGTCGTCCTGGAAGGAGGTGAGGATGAGGATGCGGCAGGAAGGGTCGGACCGTTTGATGCGGGCGGAAGCCTCGGCGCCATTGATGCCGCGCATGAGGAGGTCCATGATGACGAGATCGGGACGGAGGAGAGGACAGACCTCGACGGCTTCTTCGCCGGAGGATGCCTCGGCGACGACAGAAAGATTGGGCTGTAGATCGAGGAGGGCGCGGAGGCCCTGGCGGACAACGCTGTGGTCGTCGACGATGAGGATGCGAATGGGATTCATAACGAGGGAAGACAGGAAACGAGAAGGCGAGTGCCTTGGCCAGGCTCAGAGCTAATCTGGCAGCTCCCGCCGGGGAGGGATTCGGCGCGCTCATGAATGTTCAGAAGGCCCATGCCGGATTTTTTCGGGGAAGCAGGCGGTAGACCGATACCGTCATCGGAGACGGAGAGGGCGAGGCGGCCATTTTGCTTGGCCAGGGAAACGCAAACGTGACGGGCCTGGCTATGGCGGGCGACGTTGGAGAGGGCTTCGCTCAAGATCCGGCGGAAGGCAATTTCAATTTGAGGAGCAGCGGAGAGGCCGGGCTCGATTTTGGCTTGGAGCGGGATAGGGCTTGAGCCTTGCCAGAGATCGAGGACGCGCTGGCAGGCGAGGGAGAGGCCGTCGGTTTCGAGCGGGGCGGGGCGGAGCTTGTCGAGGATCTCCTGGATTTCCAATTGGACTTCGCGGATGAGGCGTTCGAGGCTGCCGAGAGATTGGCCGACGGATTTGGGGATGCCGCCCCCGGGGAGGCGTTCCAGATGGTGGCGAAGGGCGCCGGCTTGCATGGAGGCGGCAAAAAGATGCTGCTTGACGGTGTCGTGGAGATCGCGGGCGAGGCGATTACGTTCTTCGAGACGGCCGACCTCCTGGCGGATGGCGAGGGCGTGGCTGAGATCGTCGGCCATGAGGTTGAGGCGTTGGCCGAGCTGATCCATTTCGTCGTGGCCCCGGATGGGAATGCGGGTAGCGAAGCGGCCTTGGCTCCAATCGGCGGTAACGGCGCCGAGTTCTTCGAGGCGGCCGGTGATGCGGCGCGCGAGGCGGGAGCCAAAGGCGAGGCCGGCGAGGGAGGCGAGCAAAGAGAAGAGGAGGGCCGAGGGCGCGAGACCGACGAGGATTTCGCCAAAGGTGCCGAGCCAGGATTTTCGCATGCGCATCTCGATTTCGACGTAGCCGAGAAGTTGCGAGTGCGTGCTCAGGATGGGGACGGCAAAGAGGAGGTAAGGCAGTTCGCCGGGTTGTCCCCAGGAACGGCGGTAAAGGGTCTGGGCGGGCAGAATCCAACGGGCGATGTGGGGAGAGTGGGGTGCGGTGCCAACCAGGGGCGCGCCGGCGGGGTCGAGGATACGGTAGACGCGGTGGTAGGGGTTGGTGATCAGAACAATCTCGAAGCCTTCGGGTTCTTCGAGGTTCGAAGCGGCTTCTCTCAGCAAGCGTTCCCGGAGCCAATTGAGGTCCCGGGAGGCGAGGGCTGCGAGGGTTTCCGGGTTGCGGGTTTTTTGGTGGACTTCCGCCTGGTACTCGGCGAGGGCGGCGGCGGGATCGAAAAAAGGGGAGAGTGCAATGGCGGTGCTGAGAAGCCCGGCGAGTAACTGGACGAGGAGGAGCGAGGCGACGGTGGTGAAGACGTAAGAGAGCGTGAGTCTCCAGCGGAGACGGCGAAAACCGGGATTGGGACTGGGACCCACGGGTTGAGTCTAAAACGGAAAGCGGGGGTGGCGCATCGGTCTCCAGACGGAGAAAAAAGCGTTCCGCAGGCCGATGTGAGAATTTTTCGTTCCGGGCAAGATGGGGCTGGATGAACGATCCAGAAAGCACAACGAAAGAAAAAACCATGTCGAAAAAATCTTTTACCCATTTAGCTCTGTATCTGTTGCCTTGGACTATGGCAGCTTTGGTGGGCACTGAAGTTCAGGCGGCGGTACCCCCGCGGGCCTCCTATCAACGTGCCTCACTCGAGGTTGAATTCACGGTTCGCGCCAAGGGGATGAGCGCGAAGAGGCAGAACGGGAAGCGCTTGGCGGCTATGGCAACGCCGGTAAGCAAGCGGGCGGCAACGCGTCCGGTGTTGGGATTGGAGTTCCGAAGTGCGCAGCAGGGTTATGCGGCCGGAGCGTCCGTGGAGTTGTTGGGACGGATGTGGAACGACGGAGACACGGCGCTGCGCGTGGTGGTGGCGATGGGAATTGAATTCGGTGGGGAACTCAGCGTGTGGGACCCGGTGGAACTGGAGATTCCGGCGCACTCCGAGATCGGGCCGGTGCCGATTACTACAGTGGCGGCGCCGCAGGAGTTGACGCAGCCGGCAGTGTTGTCGCTGCTAGGGGCGATGCTCGATCCCGAGACGGGAGCGCCAAGGACGCAGGTGGATTTGGCGCATGCGACGATCTATCCCAAGTCGCTGCTGCCGGCGCCGCGAGGACCGTTTACGATTTCCTCGGCGCGGCATCATTTGCAATCGCAGCGGCCCGATGCGTTTGCGGGGAGGGCGGGAGCGCGGCGGGAGTTGATGGCGCGGGTATGGTTTCCGGCGGCGGCGAATCTCGAGAAAGCGCCCTTGGCCTATCAGACTCCGGAGACCGCGAAGGCGCTTTGGGAGAGTAATGGGGCGCTCGAGGCGCTCAAGGATTTAGAGGTGCGGGTGCAATCACACGCCTATCCGGCCTCGGAAGTAGATCCGGTGCGCGCCAGCTATCCACTGATTTTGTTTTCTCCGGGACTAGGGGAAGTGGCGGAGGGCTATGCGGCGATGCTGGAAGACTTGGCGAGCAAGGGCTTTATCGTGGCGGCAATCGATCATCCCTACGTGGCCAGCGGAGTGACGGTGTTTCCCGGCGGGCGGACTGAAGGCCTGCTGCCGGTGATGGAGTTGTTTAACCGGAGCGGCGAAGTGATCGAAACGCTGGCGGGCGATGTGACGCAGGCGCTGGACTGGCTGGCGGCTTCGCCCTACGCGTCGCGGATCGACTGGAGCCGCGTGGCCGTGACGGGACATTCGTTGGGCGGCGCGACGGCCATTTCGGCGGCGGCGGCGGATGGACGCGTGAAGACAGCCGTGAACATTGACGGCAGCTTGTGGGGCCGCGTGGTGGAGCAAGGGCCGACCAAGCCGGTGCTGTTCCTGTCGATGGGCTCGACGACGCTATTCGACCCAACGCATGCGGCATTCCGAGGGAAGGACAGTGTGCGAATTGGCTCGCTTATTGGCGCTGGCCACTTGAGCATGGTGGATATGAATCAGGTCGCCTATCAACTGGCGCCGGTGCAGAGGTTGTTGTTGCTGCCGGATGTTGAGACTGTACAACCGAGAAGCGGAATCGCGGCCATTGTGGACTACATCGAGGCGTATCTGGACACGCAATTCTCCGGCAAGGGGCGGGAGGCGTTGCTGGAAGCGGGAAGGACGCAGGCGGGGGCGGTGATTGAGACGCTGCAATAGGAAGGGCTAAAAGTAGAGGCGGGCCTGTCCGGCAAGGGCAGGCCCGTTTTGGGTTTGGGCTAGGCAGGAAGATCCACACGGGAATTTGATTGCGCGTTAATGGAGTGGTGAATCCAAATCAGGCATTGTGGGAAAAGGGCGACTTTACGCGGATTGCCGCATTTATGCGGGAGTCTGGAAAGGCGCTAGTGGAACGGATTGGCGTGGAGCCGGGGATGCGGGTGCTGGACTTGGGATGTGGGGACGGGACTACGGCGGTGCCGATGGCAAGTAAGGGTGCGAGGGTGATGGGGATCGACATTGCGAGGAATCTGGTGGAGGCCGGAAAGAGGCGAGCGAAGGAAATGGGCGGGGAGATGGGTAAAGACATAGGCATGGAGCAGCTGCACTTTCAGGTTGGGGATGCCTGCAAGCTCGAAGGAGTGGAGGACCAGGCTTTCGATTTGACGGTATCGGTATTTGGAGCGATGTTTGCGCCGAAGCCCTATGACGCGGCTCGGGAGATGGTAAGGGTGACAAAGCGGGGCGGGCGCATCGTGATGGCCAACTGGATTCCGAACGACCCGACGTTTATTGCCCAGGTGTTGAAGATCAGTTCCGCGTTTGCGCCGCCACCGGCGGAGGGGTTCATCAGCCCGGTAACGTGGGGGGTGGAGGGTAACGTCGTAGAGCGTTTTGGCCAAGCGGGGGTACCGGCCGGGAGGATTGTTATGGAGCGGGATGAATATCATTTCGTGGCTAGCGAGAAAAGCCCGGAACAGTTCATTGAGGTGTTTGAGAACTATTACGGACCAACGATGAACGCGGTGGCGGCGGCGGAGGCGAGTGGAAAGAAAGAAGAACTGCACGAACAGTTAGTAGAACTGGCGCGCGCGCAGAACCAGAGTGGGGGCAGCGGTACGAGGATTGCAGCGACCTTTATGCGAGTTACAGTTTCCCTCTAGGCTTTTCAGGGTCTGCGCGCGCGGGCGTGTTAGATTGAGGGACGTTGTGGCGTTGAAAGGCCCGGATAAGAAGGACGCGGAGCGGCGGCAGGTGTGGAGCCGCGAGGATCTGATTCGCCAATTCGAGATCGCGCCGCGGCAACTGGAGGCGTGGGAGGGGCAAGGGCTATTCGCCAAGCGAGAGACGTACCGCTTTGACGATTTGATTGCGCTCAATGTGTTGTTGAAGCTGAAGGCGCTGGGGGTGTCTTCGCGGAAGATGCAGAGCGCGTTTGCCAGTATTCAAGCCAAGCTGAAGGACGTGGACAACCCGTGGAAGGAATTGCGGGTGTTTGTAGAAGGCAAAAAGATCCGGGTGCAAACGGCGGGGCGGAAGATGGAGGCGGTATCGGGGCAGTTTTTGCTGGATTTTGAGCAGACGGAATTGAAGAAGCTGTTGGCCTTTCCCCGCAAGACGGCCGAGGATCGAATGGCGGCGTTGACGACGAAGGCCGAGGCGGAGAACTGGTTTCAACGGGGGCTGGAACTAGAACAGCGGGGGGCGGATAAGCGCGAGGCCATAGCGGCGTATGAAGAGGCGTTGAAATGCAATCCGGAATTGGCCGGGGCGCTGGTGAATATTGGGACGATTTACTTCAATGCGCGGAAGTGGCGGGAGAGCGAGAAGTATTACCAGCGGGCCCTCGATTGTGACGCGACCTATCCGCTGGCGCACTTTAACCTGGCGAATTTACACGAGGAGCTGGGGCGGACGTCGCTAGCGATTCAGCATTATAAGAAAGCGCTGGAGCTGGCGCCGGGCTACGCAGACGCGCACTACAATTTGGCGCTGCTTTACCAAACGCGGGAGAGACCGATGGAAGCATTGCGGCACTGGAAGCAGTATTTGAAACTGGATTCGTCGAGCCATTGGGCATCGATTGCGCGGCGGGAGTTGAACCGGTTGAAGGAAGCGGCATTGGTAAAAGGGCCGGGGGCGAATTCCAACAGCGAGAGCGCTTAGGCACGGCAAGTCATTAAACCGCAACAATCCAATTGACTTGCGGGAAGGGGCGGTTTACGCTCGGACAGTGCCGTGGAGGGGCGGGCTAACCGGCCCTGGACTCTCGATGCGGCGACGGGGGAAATACCATGATCCTTCTGCTCTTCGGGCCGCCTGGTTGCGGCAAGGGGACCCAGGCGCCGTTGTTGAGCGAGCGGCTAGGCATCCCCGCGATATCGACTGGCGACATGTTGCGCCGGGAGGCGGAAAAGCAGACAGAACGAGGGAGAGCGATCGACCAACTGCTGGCGGAAGGCCGGCTGGTGGAGGACGCCCTGGTGAACGAGTTGCTGGAGGCGCGGCTAGCGGAGCCGGACTGTGGGGCGGGGTGTCTGATTGACGGCTATCCCCGGACGGTAGAACAGGCGTCGCACCTGATGGAGACGCTGGAGAGATTGGGGCATACGATCCGTATGCCGATGCCGGTGCCGGTGCTGGTGCATCTGGACGTGCCAGAAGAGACGCTGGTGCGCAGGCTGAGTGCACGGTGGAGCTGCCCCAAATGCGGGGCGATCTACAACGTGATGTCGAAGGCGCCGCGCATCGAAGGGCGATGTGACGCGGAGGGGGCGCGCCTGGCGCAGCGCAAGGACGACACGGTAGAAACGGCGGTACGGCGGCTGGAGGCGTACCGCAAGGTGACGGACCCAGTGCTGACGTATTTTGGTTTGGCGGGCGAGGCGAGGGTGCTGCATGTGGAAGCGAACCGGAAGCCAGAGGAGGTTTTCGTAGCAATCCGGGAGGCGTTAGAGGCGGAGGTCTTTGCACGGGTGCGGCGGCGAACAAATTAGGCGGAAAATCGCGAACAGGCCTTGACTTGCTTCTATATTTCGATAATAATCGAAGCATAGAAACGAGTAGCGAGGGAAGCGATGCCTAATCCACAGCCAGAAGAAGATTCCGTTGCACGGTACGCCGATATGTTGGCGGCGATGGGAACCGAGGCGCGGCTGCGGATTGTGCGATTGCTTTTGTCCGCACATCCCGAGGGTCTAACAGTAGGGGACATCGGGGCTGAGTTGGGAATTCCGGGTTCGACGCTATCGCATCATCTGGAAAAACTGAAGAATGAGGGATTGGCCAAGGTTCGGCGTGAGGGTACCTACCTTTGGTATTCCGCCAATGTGGAAACACTGCAGGAATTGCTGGGTTTCCTCTACGCGGAATGCTGCACGCGCAACCAGGCCATCGCACCCGAGAAGATTACAACGCTTTGCAAATAGGAGAAAAAAGATGAGCACGCCTGTGGAAAATATTAAAGAGGTAGTGAAGGAACGCTACGGGAAAGCGGCGCTACGCGTCACGAGCGGGGGAAGTTCCTGCTGCGGCGCGGAGGCAAGCTGCGGGACGGATGTAGACCCGATCACGTCGAACCTTTACGAGGAAAAGCAAAAGCTGGGGATCCCGGAAGAGGCGATTCTCGCTTCGCTGGGCTGCGGCAACCCGACGGCGCTGGCACAGTTGCAGCCGGGAGAAGTGGTGCTGGACCTGGGTTCGGGCGGTGGGATCGATGTATTGCTCTCGGCGAAGAGAGTGGGGCCGACGGGCAAAGCGTTTGGACTGGATATGACGGACGAGATGCTGGCTTTGGCGAGGAAGAACCAGGCGAAGTCCGGGATTGAAAACGTGGAGTTTCTGAAGGGGGAGATTGAAGAGATTCCGCTGCCGGACAACTCGGTGGACGTGATCATTTCGAATTGCGTGATCAATCTTTCGGCCGACAAAAACAAGGTGTTGAAAGAGGCGTTTCGGGTGTTGAAGCCGGGCGGGCGCTTCGCGGTATCCGACGTGGTGACACGGGGCGAGATGCCGGAGGAGATCCGCGAGAAGGTACTGCTTTGGGTGGGCTGCATTGCGGGCGCATTGGAAGAAAACGATTACCGGGCGCGGTTGCTCCAGGCGGGCTTTACGGATGTGGATCTAGAGCCGACGCGGGTGTACAACGTTGAGGATGCGCGGGCCTTTCTGGATGGGCAGGGAATCGACGTGGACGCGATGGCGCCGCAGGTGGACGGGAAGTTTTTCAGCGCCTTTGTACGGGCGACCAAGCCGGGCGGAGCGGTGAAGCCGCGCGAAATGGCATTGAACGAAGCAGGCTGCTGCGCGCCGGGGTGCTGCGACTAGAGTCGCAGCGCAGAGACAAGAAGGGATTAGCCATGAGACTGACTCGCATTTTTGCCTTGGCCGGGGCGATCTATCTGGCCGCGATGAGTGCCGCGCCGGAAGCGGCGGCGGCAACGAAGAAGCGGATTCTGGTGCTGTGCACCGGCAATAGCGCGCGCTCGCAGATGACGGAAGGCTTTTTGCGTTCATTTGATTCCTCGCTGGAAGTTTTTTCGGCGGGAACGCAGCCGGCCGCCCGGATTAACCCATTTGCGGTGAAAGCGATGGAAGAGGTAGGGGTGGATATCTCCGGGGGCAAGCCGAAGAATGCGAGCCAGTTTACGGGCGATTCCTTCGATTACGTCATCACAGTGTGCGACGACGCAGATAAGAACTGTCCGAACTTCCGCGGAAAGGTGGGCAAGCGGCTGCATATCGGCTTTCCCGACCCGGCCAAGGCTACGGGGACGGACGAAGAAAAGCTGGCCGTCTTCCGGCGGGTCCGGGACGACATTCGGATGAAGTTTCGCGCGCTGTACGAGAAAGAACTAAGGTAGGGGAAAGCGACGGCAGGCGATGAGCAAGAAACGGGTGTTGATCCTATGCACGGCGAACTCGGCGCGGAGCCAAATGGCCGAAGGATTGTTGCGGCACGACCATGGAGAGCGCTTTGCCGTGGAGAGCGCCGGCAGCATGGCGACGCGCGTGAGGCCCGAGGCGATTGCAGTGATGCGGGAAATTGGCATCGACATCGAAGGGCATCGCTCGAAGGTGGTGGACGAGTTTGCCGCCGAAAGCTTCGACCACGTACTCACGGTGTGCGATAACGCCCGAGAAAGTTGCCCGATCTATCCGGGACATGCTCATCGCCTGCACCATGGTTTTGCGGATCCGGCGGCGGTGGAGGGATCCGAAGAGGAGCGCCTGGAGGCGTTTCGGCGGGTCAGGGACGAGATTCGGGTGTATCTGCGGGAGTTCGCCGCCAGCCATTCCGAATAAGCGCAGCGAGGTGGATGCCCGCGATGCCGACGGCGTAGGCGAGCAGGTCGAGCAAGCCGAAGTGTAGCCCCAAAAGGCGAGCGAAGATCCGCAGGGGCCAGTACTGGCTGGCGAACCAGCGGACGGGAATCTGCGTCAGCTGAAACAGCTCAAGCGCAGTCATGATGAGGACCGCGTAAAGGGCGGCGAGTGTGGCCTGGGTAAACAAGCGCAGGATCGCGTAGACCATGGCCGCGTAGAGGGCGTCGCCTAAGTATTTGTCAAAGAGCGGGTGGCCCATGGGAAACGCTCTCGACAGTAAACCCAAGACGATTAGCGCCACGACGCAAAGGAGCCAAGCCAGGCGCGACTGCAACGCGACGCGCACTCGACGCTAGCGGACACCGAAGCGAAAGATCGTTTGGGAACGGTAGGTTTGTCCAGGCCGGAGGATGGTGGTGGGGAACTTGGGCTGATTGGGCGAGTCGGGGTAATGTTGGGTTTCGAGGCAAAAGGCCTGGCGCTTGGTGTATTTGGCACCGCCTTTAGCGGTGAGGGTGCCGTCGAGGAAATTGCCCGTATAGAACTGCACGGCGGGTTCGGTGGTGGTGACGGTGAGGGTGCGACCGGAGAGAGGGTCGTAGACGGTGGCGGCGGTCTTGCCGTCGAGGATGAAGTTGTGGTCGTAGCCACCGCCGAGACGGATCTGTTCGTCGTTTGCATCGATGCGCGCGCCGATAGCGGTGGGTTTCTGGAAGTCGAAGGGGGTGCCGGAGACGGGGCGGAGCTCGCCGGTGGGAATGAGGCCGGAATCGACGGGGGTGAAGCGGGAGGCGTTGAGTTGTAGCTCGTGGGAGAGGATGTCGCGGCCGCCGGAGAGATTGAAATAGCTATGGTTGGTCAGGTTGACGACGGTGGGCTTGGTGGTGGAAGCGGAGTAGTCGATCTGGAGTTCGTTCGAATCGGTAAGGGTGTAGACGACGCTGGCTTTGAGCTCGCCGGGGTAGCCTTCTTCGCCGTCGGGGCTGATTAAAGTCAGGGTGAGACGGTTGCCTTGTTGGGTGGCGGTCCAAAACTTTTTGTCGAAGCCGATGCGGCCGCCGTGGAGGGCGTTGGGACCGTTGTTGGCGGCGAGGGGATAGGTCTTGCCATCGAGGTTGAACTGCGCCTTGGCGATGCGGTTGGCGTAGCGGCCAATGAGAGCGCCGAAGTAGGGCCCGGCGTTCTTGTCGCGGTACTCCTGAGGAGTATCGAAGCCGAGGACGATGTCGGCGAATTTACCTTGGCGGTCGGGAGCTTTCAGGCTCATGAGGATGCCGCCGTAGTTGGTGATTTTGGCTTCGAGGCCGGCCTTGTTTTTGAGGGTAAAGACTTGGAAGTCCTGGGCGGAGGCGGCGAGGGCGAGGACGAGGAGTGCTGAGGTCATTGGGACTGGATTTTTAGTGCTTGGAGGAGTTTGGTGGTAGTCGCGATTTGTCCGAGGTGGCGCTGGGTGTGCTCGGCGATGTGAGCGACGAGACTGCCTAATGGTACAGGAATTTGGGCGCGTCCGATGAGGCGGATTTCTTCGGGGGCAACCAGGTTGAGGGCCAAGATACGGTCGCGGGACTGGTCGAGACGGAGATGGAGGAGGATGGCGAGTTCGGTGGCGGGAACGGGGTCGAGTTCGGAACGGAGGGTGAGGAGTTGCGCGTCTTCGAGGGGGCGGCCTTCGGCGTAGGTAAGAAGGCGGTCGAGGGACTCGGCGAGGTGGCGGATGTGGAAGCCGAGGGGGGTGAGGCCGTGGGGATGAATCCAGAGTTTTTCCGGCGGGACGGCGGCGAGGGCGCGAGAGACTTCCTCGCGGGCCTGCTCCAAGGTGCAGAAAAGGAGGTGCTTGAGAGGGTGGGGATCGAGGGATTGACCGCGGAGCCAAACTTCGGGGTGCATGGCACCTGCCTTTCTGTCACCGAGAGGGGAGAAGAGGGTTCTAGATGAAACGAAAGGGGCGGATGGATATTCCGCCCCGATGAAACAAATTGTGGATTTCGCCGGGCAAGGCCGCGAGCGGGATTTGGGGCTAGGCTGCCTTGCGAACGGGGATGTAACCGTCCACGCTGGCAACTTGGAGTTTGGAGATGACGCCGAGCTTTTCGAGAGCGAGAAGCTGTAAATAGGTGACGTCGAGCTCGTACCAAGCCAAGCCATGGCGGGCGCTAACGGGATGAGCATGGTGATTGTTGTGCCAGCCCTCGCCGAAGGTCATAAGGGCAACCCACCAGTTGTTGCGGCTGTCGTCGCCGGCATCGAAGCGCTGGGAGCCCCAGAGGTGCGTGGCGCTGTTAACGAGCCAAGTGGCGTGGAGGCCGAGAGTGGTGCGAAGGCAGATACCCCAGAGGACCATTTGCCAGCCGCCGGTGGCGAGTAGAACGACGCCAATGGAGGCGGTGGGGACCCAATGCCAGTTATTGAGCCAGATCATGAAGGGATCGCGGGCGAGGTCGGGAGCGTACTTGGAGAGGCCGACGGTATCGCTGTGCTTCGGTTCGCCGACGAGCATCCAGATGAGGTGGGCCCACCAGGCGCCTTCGCGAGGGGAGTGGGGATCGCCGGGCTGGTCGCTCTTTTGGTGGTGGACGCGGTGGGTGGCAACCCAGAAGATGGGACCGCCTTCGAGGCTGGCGGCGCCGCAGCAAGCCAGGAAGCGTTCAAACCAGAGGGGGCATTTGTAGCCGCGATGGGTGAGGAGACGATGGTAGCCCATGCCGATGCCCCAGCTAATGGTGACCCAATAGATAGCGAGGGCGACCCAGAGACGGGTCCAGGAGAAATTGAAGAGGGCCACGATTGAACCGATGTGGAAGATGCTGAAAACAATGATAGTTAGCCAATTCAACTTTTCGGGTTTGGTGTGGATGACGGAAAGTGTAGCCATGAGTGCGTTCCAGAAGAAGACGTCCTTAAGGTCTTCATCGACCAAGCTAGCAGTCTGAAGAGGAGCGCCGTGTAATAGTTGTGTAAACGGGCAGGATTAGCCCGACTACGTTGGCGGCTTAGGGACAGTATGATGACGACATGGCGGTGTCCAGTGCCTTACTAAGCGTGGTTGATTTTGCCCGCCTGCCGGAGCCGACCGGGGGAAGGCGTCAGGAACTGCATCGTGGGGAAATCTTTGAATTAGCTCCTGTAAAGAGGCTGCACACCCGCGTGCAGAAGCGATTGGTCAGCCTTCTGGAAGAACGCAAACTGACGGGAGAGTACGGCGTGGATAAAGAGTTTCCATTCCGTCCTCGCCCGGAATACGAGGTGTGGATCGCGGACGTAGCAGTCTTTGCCTTGGCGCAGTGGGAGCAAACGGCGGATGACGATTACTTCCAAGGTGTACCCGCGGTAGTGATCGAGGTGTTGTCGCAATCGAATACGGCATCCGAGATGTTGGAACGCGAAGAGATGTGCGTACGCAATGGGGGCCACGAGTTTTGGCTCGTGGACCCGCAGCGAGGCAATGTGAAGGTGGTGCAGGCCGGGGGGCAATCGAGTGTGTACCGGAACGAGGAGAGAATCGAATCCGGATACGTAGCGGGCACCATCTCGGTAGGAGAGATCTTCGGAGATGGGGGCGGTCTTCGGAAGACGGAAGCCGCCGGCGAAACGGGTGAAAGCTAAACGCGCTTGAGGGAAAGATAGAAGTCTTTGACGTCGTAGTCTTTGCCCGAGTGGGAGAGGCGTTCGGCGACGTCGGCGACGGTTTTGGGCGGGGGGACAATTACCTTCTCGCCCGGTTGCCAATTAACCGGAGTAGCGCAGGACTTGGTGTCGGCGGTTTGGAGGGCTTGGACGAGGCGGTAGATTTCGTCTATGTTGCGGCCGGCGTTCATGGGGTAATAGACGAGGGCGCGGATGACGCGCTTGGGGTCGATGAGAAAGACGGCCCGGATGGTGGCGGTGGCACTGGCGTTGGGATGGATCATGCCGTAAACCTGGCTAACCTTGGTGTCGAGGTCGGCGATCATCGGGTAGGGGATCTCGACGCCGAGGATCTGTTTGAGGTTCTGGATCCAGGCCAGATGGGAATGGATGCTATCGACGGAGAGGCCGATCAGCTTGGTGTCGAGGGCGGCGAAATCGTCGGCGCGGCGGGCGAACTCGGCCAGTTCGGTGGAGCAGACGGGCGTGAAGTCGGCGGGATGAGAGAAGAGAATCACCCATTTGCCGCCCTGCCAATCGCTAAACTTCATGGCGGGCTCGTGGGTGGTGACGGCGGTGAAATCGGGGGCGGTGTCGCCGATGCGGGGAAGTGACGGGAGTTCCATGCTGCTTTAGTCTATTACGCGAGATTCGACGGGAAGGACGCTCAAGGAGACGCAGTTTCCCGAGCGGCTAGCGCTCACTTTCTTCTCATCGACGTTGAGGCGTTGGCTAATGGCGAGGACGGCAAGTTCGGGGGCGTGCGGGAAGCATTCGATGCGGTAGGAGGCGGCGTTGAGGCCACGGGCTTGGTCCACGACGTCTTCGGTAACCTGGGCACGGGCAGCAAACTGATCGTGTTTGTAGAGCCAGACATAGGCGACGTTCCAGACAAGGTATAGGCAGGCGACGGTAGCCATAGTGCGGCGGTGTTTCCAGAGGAGGCCGAAGGCGGCGGCGAGCATGAGGGCGCGACCGACACCGGCGAGATAGACATGGCGGCTGGGCACGCGGGGCATGTAATCAACAAAGGAATAAGGCGCCAGCGAGATGAGGATCCAGGCGAGGCCAAAGGCGACCAAGGGCCAATCGACCTGCTTGCGGAGGTAATAGAGCAAGGACAAACCTACGATGCCCCAGACCCAGAACATGCGGCCGACGCTATTTACCAGAACAAGGCCAAAGTGCCATCCCAGGCGGAAGGTGCCGTCGTTCCAATGGAGATGGTCGGATTTGGAGAAGTAGTTGGCGAGGAAGTAAACAAACGAGAGCGCGACGGCCGGGGCGATGGCGAGGATGGCGGGCCGCCAGCGGGCGGGCTCAAAGATAAGGGGGAGGAGAGCAAGGCCGCAGAAAACAACGGCGCTTTCTTTGCTTAGCAGGCCGAGGATAAAAAAGGCGAGGGAGAGCCAATAGGCCCAGCGAAGGCCGGATTGCCACCATTCGATCCAGGCGAGAAAAGCGGCGAGGGTAAACAGGAAGACGAGTTGTTCCGGGAGGGCGGCGTACCAGATGACGGCCTCGTGGTGGCGTTGGGCCAGGCCCCAGAAGAAGGCAGCGGGGAGGGAGAGCGCAAAGCCAATGCGGCGCCAGCGGCCGAGGGCGGCGACCAGGCAGACGTTGAAGGCGTGGAGAACGAGGCTTTGCAGATTAAAGACGGTTTGGGAATTGCCGAATATTTGTTCCGTGGCCCAGGTGAGGAGTATGGAAGTGGCGCGGCAGCGGTAGAGGGCGTCCGAGGCAAGGTCGCCCCAGCGCTCCGGCGGACCGTAGTGGCGGCCTAGCCAGACTTGGATGTAATCGTCCTCAATGGGGGGGAGGCCGAGGCTTCGCCAATAGGGGACAGTAGAGGCGACAGCGATCGCGCAAATCCACGCCCATAACCAGCGCGGATGGCGAATGCCCGTTACGACATTCATGAAGTTGAGGCGAGTGTACAGAAAACGGAAGGGATTGTCCAGAGCCGTTCTTCAATAAATAGTACTGGCCTCCCCGGGAAGGGGGAGGCCAGCTAAGGTTCGAGAAACGGCCAGACTTAAAAGTAGTATTTCAGGCCGAATTGCATGTTGCGGGGCCCAACGCCATCGCGAAGGCCGGAGATTTGGCCGAAGTTATTGGCGCCGAAAGCGGTAGCTGGATCGCCAAACATGGGAGTGTTGGTGAAGTTGGTGCCTTCCAGGCGAAGTTCGAGGCGATGGCCTTCGCGGACGAAGACGCTCTTGAGGAGCGCGGCATCGAGCGTTTTAATGCCGGGGCCGCGGAAGCCCAAGGTGCGGGGAGCGGTGCCGGGAACGTCCGGGGCCGGTTGCGAGAAGGCGGCGTTGTTGAAGTAGCCATTCAGGCGGTCCTGCACGGCGCCGGAAGTGCTCGGGTCGCCAATCAAGTTGGGACGCTGCGTGCCATCCCAGATCGCGCCGCCGTTTTGGGTGACGTGCAGTGGCATGCCGCTCTGCATGAGGAACATGCCGCTGATATCCCAGCCGCCGGCAACCCAGTCGAGCACTTTATTCATGTTCGAACCGAATTTGCGCTTGCGGCCGAAGGGCAATTCGTAAGCGCCGGTCAGGACGACGCGGTGGGCGACGTCATGGGCCGAAAGCGCTCGCTCGCTGCGGAGGTCCCAGATATTTTGGATATTTGTGCCACCGCCGAGCCAATTCACGTTGCCGGAGGTGTGCGAGATATTGTCGATCATTTTGGACCAGGTGTAGTGGCCGAGGAAAGTGAGACCCGAGCTGTAACGCTTTTCCCACTTTACTTGGAGGGCATGATAGTACGAGTCGCCGCGAGCGGGTTCGGCTTGACCGACGCTCGTACCCTCGAATTGGGGCATGGGGCGAAGCAAGCGTTGCAGCTGCACGGTAGGCCGGCTATAGACGGACCGGGAATCCGTGATCTGGCCGAGGAAGGGATTGGCCACCAGCCCGTTCAGCGCAGTGCGGCCCTGAGTCCAGTAGACCGGGTTGAGCGGCGAAAGCGTGGTGATCGGCATAAAGAGGTGGGTGCCGCGGCTGCCGGTGTAGTTGAGTTCCAGCACGGACTTCATGGGAAGTTCCCGTTGGATGGAGAAGTTCCAGGAATGGTACTCGGGGTTGCGATTGTTGTCGCGCACGATGGTGCCGGTGCCGAAACCCAAAAGAGTGCGGTCGCCTTCGCTGGAGCCGGGCGGGCGAAGTACGCCATTGGGAAAGGGGTTTGCGAGTTGCGCCGCCAGGGTGGCGTTGCTGTCGAGGGACCAGATCGCGGGCGAATCGATCGTGAAGCCCGTGCCGGGGCGTCCGAAGACAGTGGCGCGGGAGAGTGTGTAGAAGAGTCCGTAGCCAGCGCGGATGGAGGTCTTCTGATTGGCGGCCCAGGCGAAACCGATGCGGGGCTGCCAATTGTTCATGTCCGCGTCGAAGGGCGAACGGTTGTTGTCGTCGACGAATTTAATCACGCCTCGGGTGTCGTAGCCGGGGGCGCGGACGGCGGATTGGGCATCGAGATCCCAGTAGCTGTAGCGGTTCTGGGTTTCCCAGCGGGGGACGTCAAAGTCATAGCGCAAGCCAATGTTGACGGTGAAATTGCGGGCGAGCTTCCAGTCGTCCTGGAAATAGAAGCCCCAGTAGGCCGAGCGGGAGAAGGCTTTCGGTTCGATGTGGTAATTGCTGCCGGTGGTCCAGCCAAGGAGCATGGAGGCCAAGCCGTTGCCCTGGTTCGCTGGGCAGGTGAAGCGATCGGCGCAGGTGGCGTTGCGGGCGAAGCTAAATCCGCCGGAGGGGAAGCCGGGCTGGAGGTAGTCGAGGCGGTTGTAGCGGCGCTCGCCCCCGACTTTCATATTGTGGCCACCGATGATCTTGGTCATCGACCCGGACCAGTGGTGGACGCCTTCCTGGCGGTCCATGATCCAGTAGCCTTCTGTGCCCCATTCGCGGAAGCCTTCCGGACGGAAGCGGGGGAAGACCAAGTTGGTGGCATTGTCTTTGATGTTCGACGCGAAGCCAAGGCTGGTGGGATCGAAGGTATCGAAAAACGGATTGCGTGCGAAATCGGAATAGGTATAGCCGTAGCGGAAAGTGAAGACGGTGCTGGGACCGACTGTCCGGGTGTAATCGGCCACCATGGATTGCGTGCGAGTGGAGTTGTTGCCGCCGGTGAAGTAGGCGGGATTCCCGTCGCCAAAGAGATTGGGATTCACGCCGTCGCTACGCACTAAGCTATAGCGGCCACTCACGCGGTTGGAGTCGTTGAAATTATGGTCGCCCTTGATCGTCGTCTGGTCGCCGGTATTCGTGTTGACGCCCTGATTAAACCAGTTGTTGGTGTCGGTGAAGGCGGCGCCCGCCTGGTTGCTTTGCGGGAGGAACGAGAGTGCCTTGACGGATACCGGGTTCAGGCGGCTGGCGGGAATCACGTTGCCTGGAATCGGAGCGCGGACGATTGCCCCCGCAGCATTGGTGGACGTCGCAAAGGGATCGTAGATTTGCATCAGGGCACCAGAGGAGGTGAAGGTTCTGGAAAAGTCGCCGTTTCGCTGGAGAGCGGTGGGTACCGTGGCCAACTGGCTGGTGGGGCTCTCTTCCCAAGTGCGCTCGTAGGCGCCGAAAAAGAAGGTTTTGTTTTTGATAACCGGTCCGCCGAGGACGCCGCCTAATTGATCGCGATGGTAGGCGGGGCGCGCATTGCCGGCGCGATTGGCGAACCAACTATTGGCGTTCAGCGTGGCGTCCCGCAGAAAATAGTAGCCGGTGCCGTGGAAGCCGTTGGTTCCCGAGCGAGTGATCATGTTTACGACCGCGCCGCCGGTTTGGCCATATTCGGCGGAGAAGAAGTTGGTCTGCATCTTGAATTCCTGGACGACATCGACTGAGGGAGAGAATTTCAGGTCGGTTACGCCCGAGTTTTGCTCGACGGTGGCCACGGTGGCGCCGTCGACCAGCACGTCGGAGGTGGAGTTGCGGCTCCCGTTGGCGACGAAGTTTGTATTCGTGTTGCCACGACGGCCGCCGGAGCCGACGACGCCTGGCGTCAAGTAGACCAGGCCCATGGAATTCCTGGCAAGGTTGGGCAACTTCAAAATTGTTTGGTTGTCGATGACTTGGCCAAGGTTGGAGATTGTCGTATTGAGGAGCGAAGCCGAGCCCTCGACTTCGATGGTGGTGTTGACGTCACCGACTTGTAGGCGGGCGTCAACGGTGGCCGCCTGCTGCACGGCGAGAGTAAATCTGCCGCTGGAGAACTTTTTGAAGCCCGAGGCTTCAATCGTAAGAACGTAATTGCCGGGCGGCAGGGCGGTTACCACGTAACGGCCGGAGCCGTCCGCTTCCCCGCGGAAAAGTGTGCCGCGGTCGGCATCGGTGGCTGTGATTTTGGCGCCAACGAGGGCGGCACCGGAGTCATCGGTAACGGTTCCGCGAACGCTGGCGGTAAAAGATTGGGCCAGCATAGAGGTGGCCAACAGAAAGGCCAAGGCGAGAGGGCGGAGAGAGAGAACAAATTTCACAAAAAATCTCCTTTGGGCTGAAATATTCACGAACTGTTGGAGCATATACAAGACTTGTGCCGTCGTCAATCGCGCTGTGGGAGGATTTTTACGTATGAAAGTTCTAATTTCCGGTGCGTCGGGTGGATTGGGTGGCGTGGTGGCGTGCGCGTTTCTGGGGGCGGGACATCAGATTGCGGGGCTGGCACGGAGCTGGAAAGCGGAGCAGGCTGCCGAAGGATTTGTGCCGATTGCGGCGAATCTGGGAAGCGCGGAAGCGGCCAGGGCGGCGGTCGCGGAGGCGCGGGAGAAGCTTGGGGGCCTGGATGCAATTGTGCATACCGTGGGGGGCTTTGCCGGCGGCAGTAATGTAGAGGCAACGGCGCCCGGGACGGCGCGGGAAATGATGGAGATCAATTATTTTGCGGCGCTGCACCTTTTTGCGGCGGCGTTGCCCTATTTTCGGGAGCAAGGCGCAGGGAGGATGGTGGCGATTGGGGCGAGGGCGGCGGCAACAGCGCCGGCGGGATTCGGGGTCTACGCGGCGTCGAAGGCGGCGCTGGCGGTGCTGGTAAGGACGATTGCGAATGAGACGAAGGGAACGGGGATCACGGCGAATTTGATTGCGCCGGGGACGATGGATACGGCGGCGAACCGCCAGGCGATGCCGGATGCGGATCCGGGGGACTGGATTCCGCCGAAGAATGTGGCGGGGCTGGCGTTGTGGTTATGCGGGCCGGAAGCGGCGAGTGTGACGGGGCAGGAGATTGCGGTGACGGGGAGGGAGTGAGGGGGGAGGCTGGACGCCTAGTTTAGCATTTGGTAAACTCCTGGTTGTGAATGTCATTAGCAAGCCTAACTTGTTTGAGGCTGCGGCAGGCACAAAGAACACCCAACTCATAGAAAAAGTGGCGCGCTGGTATGAATTGGCGACGAAGAATAACTTTGGCAATTTTGTAGAAGTTCAGCAGGTGTTTCCCACGGTGGATTGGGTGGGCGATAAGCTGGTTTTTAATCTGGGCGCTTACCGCTTGATATGCGGGGTTTCGTACCTACGAAAGACGTTCTTCTTCAAGTGCCTATTGAGCCACGCGTCATACGATCAAGGAGGCTGGAAGCGATGACGAGCAGTGCCAACTACGTCGAATTACTGGTGGAGCATCAGCCAGCGAAGCCTCGAAATCGCAAAGAGCTGCGCGAAATGACGGCCTTGCTGGAGAAATTGGCGGCCAATGAAAAAAGAAGATCTCGGGCGATGGAGCGGTTTATCGAAACTCTCACCGCCCTGGTGATGCAATACGAAGAAGAAATTTCGCCCGATCCAGAGAGCTCGCCCGCGGGCGTGTTGAAGTACCTCATGGAAGAACGCGGCCTGCGGCAGGGGGATCTAGTACCGCTATTAGGCAGCAAATCGTATGTCAGTCAAATTTTATCGGGGAATCGGCCGATTAGTCGCGATGCCAGCAGAAAGCTTGCAGAATTTTTTCGGGTAAGTGCACATACGTTCTGGGGATGAGTTAGGGCGCGAGGGAGACGAGAGATTCGCCGGAGGAGCTTTCGCTCATGCGTTTGAGTTGGCCGCAGGCGGCGTAAATGTCGAGGCCGCGGGGTTTGCGGATGAAGGTCGGGAAGGCGTCGCGGAGGATGGCTTGGAAGCTAAGGACGCGGTCGGGGTCGGGAGTTTCAAAGGGGATGCCGGGACCGGGATTTAAGGCGATCAGGTTGACTTTGCAGTTGATGTGGGCGAGGAGGCGCTTGACGCGGCGGGCGTCGGCGTCCGTATCGTTGACGCCCTTCAGCAAGACGTATTCGAAGCTGAGGGTTTCCCAGGAGCGCAGAGGGTAGCGCTGGCAGGCGGCGATGAGGTCCTTCAGGTGCCACTTACGAGTGATGGGCATGATCTGTTGGCGCTGTTCCTCGTGCGAGGCGTTGAGGCTGATGGCGAGCTTAGGGCGGATTTTGGACTGGGCGAGCTCGTCAATTTTGGGGATAAGGCCGGAGGTGGAGACGGTGATGCGGCGCTCGCTCATGCCGACGCCCTGTGGGTCAACCAAGAGGCGGGTGGCTTTGAGAACGTTGTCGAGATTCATCAGGGGTTCGCCTTGGCCCATGAGGACCACGTTCATCTGGCGGCTATGGGGGTCCAGGCGATGGGTGGCGGCGACGTGGAGGACTTGGCCGACGATTTCGCCGGCTGTGAGGTTGCGTTCGAGGCCCATGAGAGCGGTGAGGCAGAACTTGCAATCAACGGGGCAGCCGACCTGGGAAGAGATGCAGAGGGTGTCGCGGCCATCCTCGGGCATGAAGACGGTTTCGACGGTTTTGCCGTCGTTAAGGGCCAATAAATAACGGACGGTGCCGTCCGCGCCGGCATAGCGGCTGGATTCGGCGAGTTGGCCGGAGCGGAGATGCTCGCGCAGAGCGGCTGGCAAGACCGTGATTTTTTGGAGGTCGAGCTGGCGCTGGTGGTAGAGGGCTTCGTAAAGCTGGCGGGCGCGAAACTTGGGAGCGGGCGCGAGGGCGGTTTCCATCTCCGCCAAGTCGAGGCCCAGAAGCTCTGTCACAATTGAATTATCGCTTTGAATCCCCCCACCGTTCGACAAATTGAAAGCACGACTCTGCCTAACGGGCTGAAGGTTGTGACCGAGAAGATGCCCGCCGTGCGTTCGATTGCGATCGGAACGTGGATTGGATCGGGATCGCGCCTGGAAAAAGGAGATGAACGCGGCATCGCGCATTTCCTCGAACACATGTTGTTCAAGGGAACGACCTCGCGGAGTGCGGAGGCAATCGCTCGGGCGGTGGATTCCATCGGCGGGAACCTGGACGCCTATACGACGAAGGAAATCGTGAGCTACAACACGAAGGTGTTGGACGAGCACTTACCGGTGGCTTGGGACATCCTTTCCGATCTGGTGTTGAACCCGGTTTTCGACGAAAGCGAACTCGAGAAAGAAAAAGGCGTAATTCTCGAAGAACTGAAGATGGAGGCCGATAACCCGGAATACCTAGTGCACGAGCTGTTTTCGAAGGCCGTGTGGAGGAACCACGGGCTGGGGCAGCCGATCATCGGGACGCGGCAGACGATACAAGGCTTCGACCGGGACATGCTGCGGGAGTATCATCGGCGGATCTATGTACCGGCCAATATGGTGGTGACGGCGGCGGGGAACCTGGAGCACGACCTCATTGTGGGGTTGGTGGAGAAGTCGCTTGGGGGCATGGAGGCGGGTAAGAAGTTGCCGGCGCCGAAGCCGCCGAAGCTGGAAGCGCCTTTGATTTTGAAGCAAAAGAAGCTGCAGCAGGCGCACCTCTATATTGGCGCGCCGTCGCATCCGATTGCGCACGAGACGCGGTTTAGCACCTACGTTCTAAATACGATTTTGGGCGGCGGGATGTCGTCGAGGCTCTTCCAAAACATCCGCGAGCGGCAGGGGCTTGCCTATGCCGTGATGAGCGAGATTATGGCGTACCGGGATTCCGGCTATCTGGCGATCTACGCGGGGACTTCGGCGGAGAGTTTGACGAAGGTGGTGGCGAGCGTGATGGAGGAATTCAAGAGCCTGAAGGGCGAGCTGGTGAGCGAAGAGGAATTGCGGCGGGCCAAGGAGCACCTGAAAGGGAGCCTGATGCTGTCGCTGGAATCGACGGGTTCGCGGATGAGCAATCTGGCGCGGCAGCAGATATTTTTTGGACGGTTCTTCTCGATGGAAGAATTGATTGAGGGGATCGAGAAGGTGAGCGCACGCGATGTACAGGCGCGGGCCGAGGAGAGCTTTGTGGCGGAAAAACTTTCGCTGACGGTGCTGGGCAAGGTGGACGGATTGGCGTTTGATCGTGCTAGTTTGACCTGCTAAGGTGCTACGAACCTGCGTCATTGCCGGGTTGCTGCTGGCCGCGGGGCTGGCGGGGCAAGACCTGTCCAAGGTCCCAGACCTATCCAAGGTTGCTGCGCAGGGTTATCTTTCGGATTTTGCGGGAGTGGTAGACGGGGGATCGCGGGAAGCGATCAATGGGTACCTAGCGGAGGTAGAACGTGCGACGGGGGCGCAGGTGGCGCTGGTGACGGTCGAGACGCTGGGGGGCGAGCCGATAGAAGACGTGGCGAACCGCCTGTACCGGCGCTGGGGAGTGGGCAAAAGAGAAACGAACGAGGGGGCCCTATTTTTGTTCGCGATTGGCGACCGGAAATCGCGTCTAGAAGTGGGTTATGGCCTAGAACCGATCGTGCCGGATGGGGCGGCGGGATCGATCTTGCGCGCGATGCGGCCGGCGCTGCGGGAGAGGCAGTATGGCGCGGCGATGGTGGAGGCGGCGCGGCAACTGGGGGAAAGAATCGCGGCGGGCAAGAACGTGACCTTAACGACGCAACTGCCCGTGGCGAGGGCGGATAGGCGAAGTGGGCGGGAACCATTGGAATTCAGCCCGTGGATGATCCTGGGGGGGTTGGTGGTGTTGCTGATTCTCTCATCGTTGGGCGGACGCGGAGGAAGGCGCGGATACCGGGGCGGCGGATGGTACATGCCAATGGGAGGGGGCTTTGGCGGCGGTGGGGGCGGTGGAGGCGGATCGAGTTGGGGAGGATTTGGCGGAGGGGACGCGGGAGGCGGGGGAGCTTCGAGCGACTGGTAGAGAGGCATTATGGACAAAGAAAAGCAGCTGCAGCAGTTTCGGGAGAAAGCCAGAGAGGCTTTTGGCGCTCAATTAAAGGCGATTCTCGTTTACGGATCGATGGCAAGGGGAGAATTCGACGAGGGGCGCTCGGACGTGAATTTGCTGGTGCTGGTGGAGCCGATGGATGTAGCGGTGTTGGGGCGGGCGCGGAAGCTGTTTGAGTGGTGGCTGGAGTTTGGCTACTCGTGGCCACTTTTGTTCACACCAGAGGAACTTGGGGGGTCTGGGGACGCGTTTCCGATGGAACTGATGGACATTGCGGCGGCGCACCGGGTGATTGAGGGGGATTACCAATTCGAGGCGCCGAGGATCGATCCGAACCTGCACCGGGCGCAGTTGGAGCACGAGCTACGGTCGAAGGTGTTGCGGCTACGGCAGAAGGCGATTTTGGCGATGGGGGACGGCAAGGCGCTGTTGCGGCTGATGGAAGAATCGGTATCGACCTTCCTGGTGTTGCTGCGGCATGCCTTGATCGCGCGAGGCCTAGAGGCTCCGCGCGGCAGGCTGGAATTAATTGCGCTGGCAGAAGCGAAGGGTTTCGTACTAGGACAACCTTTTCGTACGATTCTGGATTTGCGAGTGGGGGCAGTGAGCCCGAAATCTGTAGAGCCAGTACAATTGTTTGAGGAATACTTGTCCGGAGTCCAATCGCTTACCCGCATTGTGGACCAGACGGGCCAGTAGACCGGAAAGCTTCCAAAAAATGAAACCGCTCCTTATTGTGGTGGGAATCCTGTTGGTTCTGGGTCTGGCTGTGGGTGGACCGATGGTGGGTTCCTTCAATGGCCTGACGACGAAGCGCAACGCAATCGAAGGATCGTGGGCCAATGTGGACGTCGCGTTGCAGCGGCGCGCGGATCTGATACCGAATTTAGTGGAGACGGTAAAAGGATTCGCTGCGCAAGAGAAAGAGATTTTCACCAACATTGCCAACGCGCGGAGTGCGCTGACGGGGGCGCGGACTCCCACGGAGAAATTGGCGGCCAACGGGCAACTGGATAGCGCGCTGTCGCGGCTACTGGTGGTGGTAGAGAACTATCCGCAGCTAAAATCAAACGAAAACTTTCTGCGCTTGCAGGACGAATTGGCGGGGACGGAGAACCGGATTGCGGTGGAACGGCGGAAGTACAACGATACCGTGCAGGATTACAATACGACGCGGGATTTGTTTCCGGCCAACATTGTGGCGGGCCTGTTTGGGTTCGAGCGCAACAACGCGTATTTCAATACGGACCCCGGCGCGCGGCAAGCTCCGAAGGTCGATTTTAAGAAGTAGCTTTTAGAGAGCAGATTCATAGGGACATTCATGCAAACTTTCGGCAATTACATCAACGGCGAGTGGATCACCAGCGGCGATACGTTTGAGAATCGCAATCCGGCCAACATCGACGAAGTAGTGGGGCTGCACGTCAAGGCTTCCGCAGCAGACGTAGAGAAGGCGGCGGACGCCGCAGCGGCGGCACTGCCGAAGTGGGCCGGCATGGCGGCGCCCGGACGCGCGGCAATTCTGTTCAAGGCGGCGGAGCTACTGGACCAGCGTTTTGAGGCGGTGGCGGCCGAGATGACGCGCGAGGAAGGCAAGACCTTCCCCGAGGCCAAAGGCGAGGTGCGGCGTTCGATTAATATCCTGCGTTACTTTGCAGGCGAGGGATCGCGCATGGGCGGGCACCTGGTGCCGAGCGAACGCGACCGCGTGCATATGTTCGCAATCCGGAAGCCGATTGGGGTAGTGGGGTTGATCACGCCGTGGAATTTTCCGTCGGCGATTCCGACCTGGAAGATGGCGCCGGCGCTGATTTGCGGCAACACGGTGGTGATTAAGCCGGCGAGCGCATCGCCGATTTCGGCGTACCGGATCGTCGAGGCGCTGCATGACGCGGGGCTGCCCAAGGGCGTGTTGAATTTTGTGGGCGGCAGCGGTGGAACAATCGGCAAGGCGCTGATCGAGGCTAAACCGATGAAGGCCATTTCGTTCACGGGTAGCGTAGACATCGGCAAGTGGATTCATACCGAGGCCTCCAAGCGGATGCTGCGCATTCAATTGGAAATGGGCGGCAAGAATCCGACGATCGTGTTGAACGATTGCGATTTCAACGCCGCAGTGGAGAACGTGGCGAACGCGGCTTATTTCTCGACGGGGCAGAAGTGCACGGCGACGTCGCGGGCGATTGTGGAAGACGGGATCTACGATAAGTTTGTGGCGGCGCTGGCCGAGCGGACGAAGAAGTTGAAGGTGGGCAACGGGATGGAGGCGGGCATCGACATTGGGCCCGCGGTGGACGAGGGCGCGCTGAACACGATTCTCGACTACATCGAAATCGGCAAGAAGGAATGCGGTGCGCCACTGGTAGGCGGGAACCGGTTGACGGGCGGGGCCTTCGACAAGGGTTACTTTGTGGAACCGACCTTGTTTGCGGACGTGGATGAGAACGCGCGGATTGCGCAAGAGGAAATCTTCGGGCCAGTACTGGCGGTGATCCGGGCGAAGGATTTCGAGGATGCCATGCGGATCGCCAACGCGTCTCCGTTTGGGCTGTCGGCTTCGGTGCAGACAACGAACGTGTCGCGGGTCTTCGATTTTGTGTACGGCATGGAGGCGGGTTTGCTGACGGTGAATCTACCGTCGGCGGGGGTCGAATATCAATTGCCGTTCGGGGGAACGAAGGACTCGTCGTTTGGGCCTAAGGAGCAAGGTCCGGCGGCGTTCGATTTCTACAGCGACTACAAGACCATCTATCTCAAGTACTAAAAGGTTTCATGAAACTAGGACAGATTAAGCAAAATGGCGGCATCGTCGCCGCTATCTTTGAAGACGTCGGCCATGCGCGCCCGATCCCGGACTACTCCATGTACGATTTGGTGAAACGCGCGGATACCGAGGGAACGGACCTAGGTCCGCTCGCGCTGCGGCTGGCGAGCGCGCATGTGATGGAAGTGACGCCATTGATCCCGATTGCGCCGCGCGAGGTGTGGGGGGCGGGCTGCACGTACGAGATCAGTTCCTCCTTCCGCGATGCCGAGCACGGGACGCGGGAAGGCTTTTACCGCGCGGTGTTTGAAGGCGGGCGGCCGGAGTTGTTTTTCAAGGGAACGGCCCGGATTGCGGTAGGTCCGGATCAGCCGATTGGGATCCGCGCGGATTCGAAGTTCACGGCGCCGGAGCCGGAGCTGGCGGTGCTGATCGGGTCGAAGGGCCAGATCTTCGGCTACACGGTTTCTAATGACGTGTCGGCGTGGGATATCGAGAAGGAGAACCCGCTCTACTTGCCGCAATCGAAGACGTTCACGGGATGCGCGGCCTTTGGGCCGTACTTTGTGACACCCGACGAGATTGGCGACCCGTACAAGCTGGAGATGACGTGCACGATCCACCGGGGTGAGACGGTGACGTTCAGTGGATCAACCTCGACGGCTAAGTTGGGGCGGAAGATTGAGGACATCATCGGCTACCTGCTGCGATCCAACCCAGTGCCGTGCGGAACGGTGTTACAGACGGGGACCGGCATCATTGTTACACAGGAATCGGCCCTACAACCCGGGGACGTAGTGTCCATCACGGTACCGCAGATTGGGACGCTGTCGAATCCGGCGGCTATCGTTTAGCTATCTCCAGGCGGAAATCGGGGGCGCGACGTTATACACTAACGGGACATGCGCCCCCTTTTGCTTGTCTTTCTCGCGTTTTCGTCCGTCGCACAGGAGGAGACGCCGCAAGCGGCGCGCACGACCGCTCCCGCACCGCCGCCTTACGACCAGGCGCGTCCGCTGATCGTTTCGCAATACGGGATCGTGGCGGCGTCGAATTACTTGGCGTCGATGGCGGGGACGCGGATTCTCGAGCAGGGTGGCAACGCGGTGGATGCCGCGATTGCGGCCAACGCGGTGACCGGGTTGACGCAGCCGTTTGTAAACGGGATCGGCGGCGACCTCTTCGTGATCTATTACGAAGCGAAGACGGGGAAAGTATACGGGCTGAACTCGAGCGGATGGACGCCGAAGGCGCTGACGACGGAGTATCTGAAGGGTAAGGGAATAACGAAGCTGGATGCGACCGGGGTGCACACGATCACAGTGCCCGGGGCGGTGGCCGGGTGGGAAGCGTTACGGAAGCGGTTTGGGTCGAAGTCTCTGCCCGAGATTCTGGCGCCGGCCATACATCATGCGGAGAATGGATTTCCTCTGTCGCTGGTGAGTGCGCGGTCGATCGTGAACCAGCGCCTGATGAAGCAACCGGGCTTCAAGGAAACGTATGCAACGGCGGGCGAGAAGCCCGCGGTAGGCGACTGGTTTAAGAATGGCGGGCTGGGCGAAAGCTTGCGGATGATCGCCAACCGGGGGCGGGACGGTTTTTATAAAGGCAAACTGGCGGAGAACATGGTGAAGTTTCTGCGCGAACAAGGCGGGACGCATACGCTCGAAGACTTTGCGGAGTTTGAACCGGAGTGGGTAGAGCCGATTTCGACGACCTACCGGGGATGGACAATTCACGAATTGCCGCCGAATGGGCAGGGAGTGGCGGCGCTGTCGATGCTGAACATCATGGAGCGCTATCCCTTGGCCGAGTATGGGCACAACAGTGGGGCGGCCCTGCATGTGATGATCGAGGCCAAGAAGCTGGCCTATGCCGATATGGCGAAATATGTGGGCGATCCGCGTTTCGGCCCGGTGCCCGTGAAGGAAATGCTGTCCAAAGAGTTGGCCGAGAAGCGGGCAGCGCTGATCAAGATGGACAAGGCGGCGTGCCAGGTGTTGCCGTCGGACCTGGCGCAGACCTTGATCTCCAAGGGCCGCGAAACGATTTATCTTTCCACGATCGATAAAGAGGGCAACATCGTTTCGTTCATCCAAAGCAACTATGCGGGCTTTGGCACGGGGATGGTGGCGCCGGGGGCGGGATTTTCGTTCCATAACCGCGGGGCGGGTTTCGACCTAACGGACGGCAAGCCGAATTCGCTCGCCGGGCGCAAGAGGCCGTTGCACACGATTATTCCGGCGTTTATGGAAAAGGACGAGGTGAAGATCGGCTTTGGAATTATGGGCGGCTGGAATCAATCGCAGGCGCATGCGCAGTTTGTGTCGAACGTGGTGGATTTCAAGATGAACGTGCAACAGGCCATCGAGCAGGCGCGGTTTACCAAGGCGACGTTTGAAGGATGCGACGTGCAGATTGAGGGCCGCGTGAACGAGGCGGTGCGAACGGATCTGGCGCGACGCGGGCACGTGGTGACGACGGTGACGAACTATAACAGCGGAATGGGCTTTGGAAGCGCGGTGATGCGGGATACGAAGCGCAAGGTGAATTTCTCAGGCACGGACCCGCGGGTGGATGGGGCGGCGGTAGCCGAGCAGCCGGTGTATAAGAAGGCGAATTAGGAGTGGGCCTGGGCCCCAGGGCGAAAAATCGAATGCTTATTCTGAAGACAGGAGCCATGGTATGGGCCTCACCAAAGCTGAAATTGAAAGCGATGAGATCGATTGGACCGGTTGTGATTTGATCGAGAGGATTCCCGGGAAGGTATCGGGCCAACCCATCGTTCGCGGCACCCGCATCCTGCCGAATACGATTGTGCAGGATGCCGAGCTCGGGTCAACCCTGGAAGAAATTCAAGAAAACTATCCAGATTTGCCGATTTCTACGATCCGAGAGTTGGTTTCCTTTGCCCATGCGGTTCGCGGGCGGGACCGCGATTGAAGGTCCTTCTGGATCACAATCTGCTCCACAAATTGCGGACGCGGCTGGCGTCACTGAGCGCCCATGAATTCGTGACGGCCTCATTTCTGGGGTGGGGGGCTCTTCAAAATGGAGTCCTACTGCGTGCCGCCGAAGAAGGGGCATTCGACGTGTTCGTTACGGGAGACCGGACACTGGTTCACGAGCAGGACTTCTCAACGCGGAGGATGGCGGTTATCGCTCTCTCGGCAAACAACTGGCCGATCATCAAAGACTTCGCGCCCAGGATTCTCGCGGCTGTCGATAGGGTTGAGCCCGGCGCGCTTATCCAAGTAGATTGCGGGACGTTGAGCAGAAGTGCGGGTCCGGGGCAAGCCCGCTCCTAGGCTGGCCCTTGGGCACAAGCGGCTCCGTTGATCGACGTGGCTGACCGCGTATTTACTCTAGGACCACGAGGAGGTCCTTGGGCTCGACGGTTTCGCCGGTGCGGACAAGGATTTCTTTGACCTTGGCGTCGAGGAGGGCGGTGACGGTGGTTTGCATTTTCATGGCTTCCATGACAAGAAGGCGGTCGCCTTTTTTGACGACGGCCCCGGGTTGGACGTGGATGGCGGTGATGGCGCCGGGGATGGGAGCGGCGATGTGGTGGGGATTGGCGGGGTCGGCTTTGGCGCGGGCGGCGGTGGATGCTTTGAGGGCCTTATCGCGGATTTGGACTTCGCGGGGTTGGCCGTTTAGCTCGAAGAAGACGGTGCGGGTGCCGTCGGGGTGGGGCTCCGAGGTGGTGAGGTATTTAAGGATGAGGGTCTTGCCGGCTTCGAGGTCGAAGCTGATTTCTTCGCCGCGCGTCATGCCGTAGAAGAAGGCGGGCGAGGGGAGGGCTTCGACGTCGCCATAGGTGGCGCGGGACTTAGCGAATTTCTGGAAGACGTCCGGGTACATGAGACCGCTCAGGAGATCGGAGCGGGATTTGCCGGTATCGTCGAGGTCGGCGGGGGGAAGCTTGGAGCCAGGACGGCCTTTAATGGGCTTGCGGCCTTGGAGGATGAGGGCGGAGATGCGTTTGGGCCAGCCGCCTTCGGGTTCGCCCAGCGAGCCTTCGAACATGTCGATGACGGAATTGGGAAGCGTGAGGGTGTGATCGGCGGGCAGATTCAGGAAGTCTTCGATGGAAAGACCGCGGCTAAGGAGGTAAAGGGCGAGGTCGCCGACGACTTTGCTGGAAGGGGTGACTTTGACGATGTCGCCAAAGGCCTGGTTGACGTCGGAGTACATCTTGGCGACTTCGGGCCAACGCGTGCCAAGGCCCATTTGTTCGGCTTGCTCGCGGAGATTGGTGTACTGGCCGCCGGGCATCTCGTGCAGGTAGAGGTCCGCGAGTCCGTGGCGCGGACTGGTGTCGAAGGCGGAGTAGTTGTGGCGGACGGCCTCCCAGTATTCGCTGTAAGCGAGGAGATCTTGCTGAGGCAGGCCCGTGTCGCGTTTGGTAAAGGCCAGGGCAGCCACGATGCTATTCAGGTTGGGCTGCGAGGTGGAGCCGGACATGGAAGCGACGGCCGCGTCGGCGACGTCGACCTTGGCGTCGGAGGCTTTGAGGACACTGGCGGCGTTGAGGCCACTGGAATCGTGGGTGTGGAAGTGGATGGGAAGGCCGGTTTCCCCCTTGAGCGCTTTCACCAGGATCTCGATGGCGTAGGGTTTGGCGAGGCCGGCCATGTCCTTGATGGCGAGGATGTGGGCGCCCATCTTTTCGAGTTCCTTGGCCATGCGGATGTAGTAGGCGAGAGAGTATTTGGTGCGGGAGGGATCGAGGAGGTCGCCGGTGTAGCAGATGGCGGCTTCCGCAATGCGGCCGGACTTGCGGGTGGCTTCGACGGCGACCTTCATATTGGGAAGCCAATTGAGGGAATCGAAGATGCGGAAGATGTCGATGCCTTGGACGGCGGCTTCCTGGATGAAGGCGCGAACGGCGTTGTCGGGGTAGGCGGTGTAGCCGACGGCGTTGGAGGCGCGGAAGAGCATCTGGAAGCAGATGTTGGGAATCGCTGCGCGAAGGCGGCGGAGGCGCTGCCACGGATCTTCGAGCAGGAAGCGCATGGCGACGTCGAAGGTGGCGCCGCCCCACATCTCGAGGGAGTAAAGGCCGCTGAGGCGGTGGGCGACGAAGTTGGAGATGGCCATCATGTCGTAGGTGCGCATGCGGGTGGCCATGAGGGATTGGTGAGCGTCACGGAAGGTGGTGTCGGTGATGAGAAGGCGCTTTTGGTCGCGAGTCCACTGGGCGAATTTTTCCGCGCCCAGTTCGTCCAGCAACTGCTTGGTGCCAGGAGGGGGCGCGTCGGTATTGAAGGCGGGAACACGCGGCGTGCGGAAGAAGGAGGGCCGAGCTTTGCCGGCGACTTCGGGGTTGCCGTTGACAATGGTTTCACCCAGGAAGGTGAGGAGTTTGGTGGCCCGATCCCGGCGGGCGGTGAACTTGAAGAGGGAGGGGGTTTCCTCAAGGAAGCGGGTGGTGATGTGGCCGGATTGAAACTGGGCGTTGTTGACGACGTTTTCCAGGAAAGGGATGTTGGTTTTGACGCCGCGGATACGGAACTCGCGCAAGGCGCGGTCCATGCGCTGGCAGGCCTGGGGAAAGTCCCGGCCCCAGGCGGTGGTCTTCACCAGGAGGCTGTCGTAGTAGGGCGTGATCACGGCTCCACCGTAGGCGGAGGCGCCGTCGAGGCGGATGCCAAAGCCGGCGGGAGAGCGGTAGGTGTGGATGCGGCCATAGTCGGGAACGAAGTTTTGGGCGGGATCCTCCGTGGTGACGCGGCACTGGAGAGCGTAGCCGTTTAAGGGGATTTCGGCCTGCGGAGGCAGGTTGATCTCGGGGCCGTGGAGCGAATAGCCTTGGGCGATTTGGATTTGCGTACGGACGATGTCGATGCCGGTGACGACTTCTGTCACGGTATGTTCGACCTGGACGCGGGGGTTGACTTCGATGAAATACCACTCACCGCGGTCGACATCGACGAGGAATTCGACGGTGCCCGCGTTCTCGTAGCCGGCGGTGCGAGCCAGGGCTACGGCGGCGTCCGCTAGCTCACCGCGAATACGGTTGTCGAGGTTAACGGCAGGGGCGACCTCGACGACCTTTTGATGGCGGCGTTGAACGGAACAATCGCGCTCGTAAAGGTGGAGGACGTGGCCCTGCTTGTCGGCGAGGATTTGGATTTCGACGTGGCGGGCGGCGCGGATATAGCGCTCCATGAAAACGGCGTCGTTGCCAAAAGCGGCGCCGGCTTCGCGGCGGGCCTCTTCAATTTTGGCTTTGAATTCGTCGGCGTTCTGCACGATGCGCATGCCGCGGCCGCCGCCGCCGAAGGCAGCCTTGATGATGAGAGGGAAGCCGATGTCGCGGGCCGCCTTATCGATTTCGGACTGCTTGGTAACGGCGCGGGGGGTACCCGGAACGACGGGGATACCGGCCTTTTGGGCTAGAGTGCGGGCGGCGGTTTTGTCGCCCAGGGCTTCGAGCAAGTCTGGAGTGGGGCCGATGAAGGTGACGTTGTGCTTCGTGCAAGCGCGGGGGAGAGAGGGGTTTTCGCTTAAGAAGCCATAGCCGGGGTGGATGTAGTCGACGCCATTGGCGGCGGCCAGGGCGACGATGTTGTCGACGTCGAGGTAGGCTTCGACAGGACCCTTGTTTTCCCCGATGAGGTACGCCTCGTCGGCTTTGAAACGGTGGAGACTGAGGCGGTCTTCTTTGGAATAGACGGCGACGGTGCGGAGCCCAAGCTCGTTGGCGGCGCGGAAGATGCGGATGGCGATTTCGCCACGATTGAGGGCTAGGAGTTTTTTCATCCGGATGGTCTAGGGGAGATTTTTACTAGGATAGCGGGAGCCAATGCTAAGATCTAGGCAAAATGGCGGAGCCGAAGCTGGCGGAGCAAGCGGAACTGGACCGCATGTCGACGGCATTGTATGCCGAACTGCGGAGGATGGCCGCGCGACATTTGCGCCTGGAAAGGCAGGGGCACACGCTACAGCCTACGGCGTTGGTGCATGAGGTGTATCTTCGGCTGGCGCAGTGCGACGCGGATATGGGGCAGCGGAGCAGGGCGCATTTTCTAGCCCTTGCCGCGACCTTGATGCGCCAGATTCTGGTGAACCACGCGCGAACGCGGAAGGCATTTAAGCGAGGGGGCGGTGCGCTGAAGGTGACGCTGGAGGAGTATTCGGCCGTGTCTAGCGACGGGACCTTCGAGGTGATCGCGGTAGACGATGCGTTGGGAAGGCTAGCGAAGAGCGAAGAACGGAAGAGCCGGGCGATTGAGCTCAAATTTTTTGGCGGTTTAACGGAAGACGAGATTGCCGAGGCGATGGGGATATCCAAATCCACGGTGAGCCGGGAAGTGCGTTTGGGATTGGCGTTGCTCTACCGGCTAATGCGGAGCGAAGAAGCAGCAGGGGAGTAAACGCCGATGGACGAGCGGGTAGAGCAGCTCTTTGCCGAAGCGATGGACCTGAAGAAGGGGGAGCGCGAGCTTTATCTGCAGCGGGAAACGGCGGGGGACGAAGGCCTGATGCGAGAGGTATTAAGCCTGATCGAAGACGGCGAGAGGGCGGAGGCGATGTTGGGGGCATCGATCGGCAAGGTGGCGGGGAGCTTAGCACTCGAAGAGGGGACTCGGGTGGGCGCATATGTGCTGAAGTCGAAGATCGGCGAGGGAGGGATGGGTATCGTCTACCTGGCCGAGAGGGCGGACGGTCAGTTCGAGCAGCAAGTGGCGATCAAGTTGGTGTATGGCGGGGCGAGCGTAACGGCGAGGTTTTTGCGGGAGAGGCAGATCCTGGCCCGGTTGGTGCACCCGCGGATCGCACGGTTGATCGATGGGGGAATGACCGAGCAGGGGCGGCCCTACATGGCGATGGAGTATTTCGCCGGGCGGCCGATTTCCGAGTACAGCCGCGCTAGGAATCTGAGCGTGCGTGAGAAGTTGACGCTTTTCCGGGGTGTGTGCGAGGCGGTTGAATACGCGCACCGGAATCTGGTGGTGCATCGGGACTTGAAGCCCGCCAACATTCTGGTGAACGAGGACGGGCAAATCAAGCTGTTGGACTTTGGGATTGCGAAACTGCTGGAGCGGCGCAAGGACGGAGAGGCGACGGTAGCCGGACAGCATTTGTTCACGCCGGACTATGCAAGCCCGGAGCAGATCCGGGGAGAAGAAGTAACGACGGCGGCCGATGTATATTCGCTGGGGACGGTGCTGTATGAGTTGCTCGCCGGGCGGAGCCCGCATCAACTGAAGACTTACACGCCATCGGAGATCACCCAGGTGATTTGCGAGGACCCGGCGCCAGAATTGAAGCTCGGTAATGAGCTCGATCAGATCGTGGCGATGGCGCTGCGCAAAGAGCCTGAGCGTCGCTATGCGTCGGTGGCGAGTCTGTCAGAGGATGTGGGGCGCTTTTTGTCGAATCATCCGGTGCGGGCGCGGGGGGACAGCGCGGCGTACAAGGCGAAGAAGTTTGTTCGGCGGAATTACGGAGCGGTCATCGCGGGAGCTCTAGCGATTCTCAGTCTGGCGGTGGGCCTGGGGGCGGCGGCATGGCAGGCGCAGGTAGCGGAACGGCGCTTCACGCAAGTGAGAAAGCTGGCCAGGACCGTGTTATTCGATTTCGATGCGAAGATTCGCGACGTCGCGGGCTCGACGGAGGCGCGGGATTTTTTGGCCAAGACGGCAGTCGAATACCTCGATGGACTGGTGAAGGAGGCGGCGGGGGATCAAGGCTTACGGGAGGAGTTAGCCCTGGCTTACGAGAAGGTGGGGGACGTCCAGGGAGAGCCGGCGCGGCCGAATCTAGGGCAGCGGCAGAATGCGTTGGAGAATTACCGGAAGGCGCAAGAGTTATGGAAGGGGATGGGCAAGCAAGGCGATCTGGTAGCGGCAGCGCGGGTGACGCTGAAACGAAATTCAATTTTAGGACGGCCGGAGTTGCTGAAGGAGGGGCTCGAGGCGGCGGCGGCGGCCTGGGAGAAAGAGCCGGAGCGAGAGGATGCCGTTTCGGTGTTGGTGCAGGCCGAAGAGAGCGCGGGCCGGTCTCACGCGAATCGTTCCGAGTTTGACGAGGCGATAAAGCGGTACGGTAGGGCGGGCAATTGGGCCAAGTTGTGGAAGGAGAAATGGCCCGGCAAGCGGCCGCTGGTAGCCGAGACGGGAGTGCAGGCGCGGCTCGGAGAAATGGCGCTGCGTAAGGGGGAGCCCCAAGAGGCATTAGCGGCGCTGGCGCAGGCAAAGTCGGGTAACGAAAAGCTTTTGCAAGCGGAGCCGAATAACGTAGAATTTCAGCGCCAGGATTTCCGTCTGCAGTTGCTGGCCGGGCATGCGCTGGGAAATCCGGATTACTTTCACTTGGGGCGGACGGAGGAAGCCAAGCGGCGCTACGAGCAGGCGATCAGGATTAGCGAGAAGCTGCTGGCGGCAGATCCGAAGAGCGCGTTAGCAAAAGGCGATTTAGCGGATGCCTATTGGGCGATGGCCGTAACGATCACCGAGACGGAAGGCAGGCGGGCAAAAGAGCTCTTGCTGGCCGCAGTGAAGGAGGCGAAGGAAGTGTCCGCGAAGTCGCCCTCGACGCTGGCCTATATCCATAACTCCGCAAACTCGCAATTCGCGCTGGCACGCACGTTGCGGAGCTTGGGCGAGCAGGCGGCGGCGCACGAGTATTTGCATGAGGCAATTCGCTTGCAAAGAGTCATCGTGAAAGCACGTCCGAAGCAGATTGGCTTGCGGCACAACATGATGACGTCTTTGACCTTACTCCTGCATTTGCAACTAGACGGCGGCCGGAAAGACGAAGCAAGTAAGACCGCGGAGGAATTGATCGCCATCAGCAAGACGGTGGAACGCAACGCGGCATTTCGCAGTAAAGCCACGGATGTGGCCGAAGCATACGCGGCAGTGGGGAGAATGCATCGCGGCGCGGGAAAGGCGGAGGCGGAGCGGTGGTACCGGGAAAGTTTGGCCATCTGGGATGAACTCGAGAAGGGGGGCGTGAGCGCCGCCTACATTGGCCCGAAGCGGAAGCAGACGGAGGCGGCAATGCGAGGTAGAGGGTAGCGGGAGTTCGCGTAGGATGGTTGTCGGCATGAGTCAAACATTTCCTACGCAAATCCAAGGGCCGGCAATTTTCCTGGCTCAGTTCGCGGGCGACGAAGCCCCGTTCAACACGCTTCCGAACATCTCGGCCTACATGAAGGGGCTAGGCTATCTGGGCATTCAGGTGCCGAGTTGGGACGCGCGCTTTATCGATATTCAAAAAGCGGCCGAGAGCAAGACCTATTGCGATGAATTGAAGGGACAGACGAACGGGCTAGTGATCACGGAACTGGCGTCGCACTTGCAGGGGCAGTTGGTGGCGTCGCATCCGGCCTATAACGAGCTGTTCGACGCTTTTGCGGCGCCGGAAGTCCGGGGCAATCCAAAGGCGCGGAGCGAATGGGCGACGCAACAGTTGAAGTACGTCATCGATGCGAGCGCCAATCTGGGATTGTCGGTGTCGCCCTCCTTCACGGGGGCGCTGTTGTGGCCGTTTATCTATCCCTGGCCGCAACGGCCTGGGGGGCTGGTGGAAGAAGGGTTCCGCGAACTTGCGGCGCGTTGGAAGCCGATTCTGGATTACGCGGATGAAAAAGGCGTGGATTTGGCCTACGAGCTGCATCCGGGTGAGGATGTTTTTGACGGCGCGACGTTTGAGATGTTTCTCGAAGCGACGGGGAATCATGCGCGAGTGAACATCAACTACGATCCTTCGCACTTCGTTTTGCAATGCCTGGACTATGTGGGATTCATCGACGAATACGCGTCGCGGATCAAAGCTTTTCATGTGAAGGACGCGGAATTCCGGCCGAGTGCGAAAGCGGGCGTCTATGGAGGCTATCTAGGCTGGCAACAGAGGCCGGGACGCTTCCGGTCCTTGGGCGACGGGCAGGTGGACTTCAAGCAAGTCTTCACGCGGATGACGGCAGCGGGGTACAAGGGATGGGCGGTGCTGGAATGGGAGTGCTGCTTCAAGGACAGCGCGCAGGGTGCGGCCGAAGGGGCGCCATTTATTGCCGAACATCTCATCAGCGTGCCAACAAAGGCGTTTGACGACTTTGCGGGTGCGGCCTCGGACATGGGGCGGAATCGCCGGATTCTCGGAGTATAGGGAGCGGGAAGCGCGGACTTTCCGCGCGTGCTATCATAAAACGAACGTATGAATGAAGCGAACGTTCGAGAGACAAAAGATCGAATCCTAGACGCAGCGGAGCGTCTAGTAGCCCAGCAAGGGGTGGCTGCGACGTCTCTGCGGCAAATCACGAGCGAGGCGGATGTGAACTTAGCGGCGGTTAACTACCACTTTCAGACCAAAGAGGAGCTAATGAAGGCGGTGTATATCCGGCGCCTGGGGCCGGTAAATGTGGAACGGGTGGCTATGCTGGATGAGCTAGAGGCCACCTACCAATGCGGCAAGATACCGCTGGAGGCGATCCTGCACGCCTTCATTGAGCCTGTGGTGAATCTTGCGGCGGAGATGGAAGGGAAAGGAACGCGACTTGGGTCGATGCTGGGGCGCATTTACACCGAGCCGCTGGATAGCCTTTCCGGAGGCTGGATGAAAGAGATGGCGCCGGTGGGGCATCGATTCGGACAGGCTTTGCAGAAAGTGTTGCCGGCGTTGAGCTCCGAAGAAGTGATGTGGAGATTGTGGTTCACGATTGGGGTGATCGCGCACACTTTGGGAGCAAGCGAAAAGCTGGAAATGCTGAGCGGGGGGCGCTGCGATATCGGCAACCGGGAGCAATTGATGCGGCAAATGATCGCCTATGCCAAGGCGGGATTAGAGGCACCGAAGGCGTCATGAGATGGATCTGGATGCTGTTTGGCGCAGCCTTGGCGGGACAGACAATGCCACTGAGCCTGGAGCGGGCGGTGGAGTTGGCGGTGGCGCCGACGGGGAACGTCCGGTTGGAACTCGTGAAGGAATCGATTGCGCAGGCCGAAGCGCGAGAAAGGCTGGCATTTGGGGCCTTCCTGCCTACGGTCGAGGGGAGCATCTCGGCATCCAGCCAGACGCGGAACCTGGCAGCTTTTGGAATTAGTTTTCCAGGAGCGCCGGCCTTTGTTGGACCGTTCACGATTGTGGATTACCGGGCGAGCGCGACGCAAAGCATCCTGGATTTTTCGAACCTGCGGCGCTACTCGGCGGCCAAGGCCTTGCGATCGGCCAGTGAGGCGGAGGCCAAATACGCGCGGGAAGTAACGATGGCGCAGGTGGCGCGGCTGTACACGTTGGCTTTGCGGGCCGAGGCGGCGGTGGATGCAGCGGGGGCCAATGTGGCGTTGGCCGAACGAGTGGTCCGTTTGGCAAACGGACAGAGAGAGGCGGGCGCCGGCACGGCCATTGAGGTAACGCGGGCTCGAGTGGAGCGGCAGAATGCGTTGCAGCGGCTCCTGGTGGCGGAGAACGAAAGGGAGACGGCGCGTTTGGAGCTAAAGCGGGCGATTGGTTTGGATTTGGGGCAGGAGATTTCGTTGACTTCCAAGGTGGATGACGGGAGCGAGCGGGCACCGGAGCTAGCGGCGACGCTGGAAGTGGGCAAGAGACAGCGCGCGGATTTGGCGGCCTTGGAAAGGCGCAAGGAAGCGGCGCGGTGGAATCTAGCGAGCATCGGCGCGGAGCGATATCCGAGCTTGGTGGCAAGCGGCGATTACGGATCGTTGGGCGATGGAAGCAGACAACTGCCCACGAGGGCGGTGTCGGTCGGGATGAGGGTCCCGATTTTCGATGGAGGGCGGAGGGAGGCGAGGCGTGCGGAGGCGGGAGTGCTGTTGCGGCAGGACGAGATTCGGCGCAAAGACCTCGAGCGGCAGGTGGAACTCGAGATACGAGTGGCGCTCAGTAACTGGAAGGTGACCCAGGAACAGATTGGAGCGGCGCGATTGGGACTGGAACTGGCGGAGAACGAACTCGCGCAGGCCGAGCGGCGCTACGAGGCTGGAGTGGGCGCGAGCGTGGAACTCATCGATGCTCGAACCCGGCTGGAGCGAGCGCGGGACAACAACTTGGCGGCCTTGTACCAATTCAACCTCGCGCGAATCGATTTGGCGGCGGCGGCCGGTGGAATGGAAGCGGCATTGAAGGGACTTACAAAGTGAAGATCAAGATTTTGGCGGCGGTCATAGCGCTGGCGGCAGTGGGCGGATATTTTGCGTGGAGCCGAATGCGCGGACAAGACGAGGATGTGTTGCGGTTGAGCGGCAACATCGAATTCAGGAAGGTGGATGTGGCCTTCAAGACGGCGGGACGGCTGGTGGAACTGTGGACCGACGAAGGGGCCAGCGTGACGAAGGGGATGAAGTTGGCCCGGCTGGACGCGGAGCAAATCCAACGTTTCAAGGAACGAGATGCGGCGGGTGTGGCGATGGCGGAATCGCAACTGGAGCAGATCCAAACCGCGATCCTTTACCAGCGCGAGGCCATGGCGAGCGAGGCGGCAGTGCGCGAGAGCGAGATCCGACAGGCCAGGGCGAAGCTACGGGAACTGGAGGAGGGCGCAAGGCCGCAAGAGATAGAGCAGGCGCGCTCGGCCGTGAGCGAACTAACGGCGCTGCGGACGCAGGCGGAGGCCGACTTCGAGCGCGCCACCAAGCTTGTGGCCCGAGAAGACATTAGCCAGGCGCAGTTTGAACAATTCCGCACGAAGTTGGCCGCCGTCCGGGCGCAGTTACGGAGCGCCGAAGAGCGGCTGGCCTTGTTGCAAGAAGGGCCCCGCAAGACAGATATCGAAGCGGGACAAGCAAACTTGGCGCGGGCGCAAGCGGCCCTACGGTGGACCAAGGCGCAGAGTCTGGACATACAGCGCAAGGGGCAGGAGTTAACGGCTAGACGGGCGGAGATAACGAGGGCCAAGGCGGGTGTGGGGGCGGTGGAGACGCAATTGTCCGATGCGGTGGCGGAATCTACCATCGAC
The DNA here is from genome assembly GCA_964387685.1 of uncultured Bryobacter sp. Lineage (GTDB taxonomy): Bacteria > Acidobacteriota > Terriglobia > Bryobacterales > Bryobacteraceae > Bryobacter. The sequence continues at coordinate 483,418 of CAYLXK010000001.1, read as the reverse complement.
GGAGTGGTGATGGTGAAGAGCGCGAATGTGGGAGAGGTGTTGCCGGCGGGCTCTCCGGTGCTGACCTTGGGAGACATCGACCACCCTTGGTTACGCGGCTATGTGCCGGAGAACCAACTGGGGCGGGTGCGGCTGGGAATGCCGGTAAGCGTGAGGACGGATTCGTATCCCGGCAAGATTTATCCGGGCAAGATTACGTTTATTGCGAGCGAGGCCGAATTTACGCCGAAGCAGATTCAGACGCAGGAAGAGCGGGTGAAGCTGGTTTATCGAATCAAGATCGACCTCGCAAATCCGGGTCGTGAATTGAAGTTGAACATGCCGGTGGACGCTGAGATCGAGCTAGCGAAATGAGCGCCAGGGTGGAGGTGAAGAATTTGGCGCGGCGCTTTGGAGCCGTGGAGGCGGTGCGGGGCGTGAGCTTTGCGGTAGCTGGTGGGGAGGTGTTTGGACTGGTAGGCCCGGATGGAGCGGGGAAAACGACCACTCTGCGGATGATGGCGGGACTGGTGGATGCGGACGCGGGAGAAGCGCGCGTGGAAGGTTCGCTCGGATACATGGCGCAGCGATTTGGGCTTTATGGAGATTTGAGTGTGGAAGAGAACATGGACTTCTACGCGGACCTCTATGGCATTGTGGGGTCCGAGAGGGAGGATCTGAAGGACAAGCTGCTCGCCATGACCCGCATGGGGCCGTTCCGAAAGCGCGCGGCGGCGAAGCTTTCGGGGGGGATGAAGCAGAAGCTGTCCCTGATGTGCACGTTACTGCATCAGCCGCAGGTATTGCTTCTCGATGAGCCGACCAATGGCGTGGACCCGCTAAGCCGGCGAGACTTCTGGCAGATTCTCGAGGAACTGGTGCGCGAGGGACTGACCGTGGTGGCGACGACCGCCTACTTGGACGAAGCGGAGCGTTGCCATCGCGTGGCGTTAATGCATGAGGGGCGGTTGATTGCCGTAGATACGCCCGATGGACTGAAGAGCGCCTTGCCGGAAGAGTGCTACGCGGTGCGCGGGGTGAAGCTGCGGGAGACGAAGGAAGAGTTAGAGGCGCGGGCGGGCGTCCGGAGCGTGACCATGAGCGGGGCGGAGCTGCATGTGTTGGTGGAGGCCGGGACGCGGCTGGAAGCTTATGGCGTGGCGGCGGAACGGATACGGCCCAGCCTGGAAGATGTGTTGATCGCCGAGATCGGCAGGCGTGCGTGAGCGGAGAAGCGGCCGTAGTGTTGGAGAATCTGACGAAGCGCTTTGGCGACTTCGTGGCGGTGGACCATGTGAGCTTGCGCGTGGAGCGCGGCGAGATTTTCGGCTTTCTGGGGCCCAATGGCGCGGGGAAGAGCACGACCATTCGCATCTTGTGCGGGCTCTTGACGCCGACGTCGGGGCTGGGAAGGGTGGCCGGTTTCGATGTGGCGCGGGAAGCGGAGCGAGTGAGGGCGCGGATCGGCTACATGTCGCAGAAGTTCTCTCTGTACGACGATTTGCAGGCGGAAGAGAACATCGATTTTTTCAGCGGCATTTATGGGGTGCCAAAGCAAAAGCGCGCCGAGCGGAAGCGCTATGCGCTGGAGATGGCCGACCTTGCGGGCCACGAGAAAGCGATGACGCGGGACTTGCCGGCGGGCCTTAAGCAGCGCCTGGCTCTGGGATGCGCCATTTTGCACGAGCCCCCAATTTTGTTCTTGGACGAACCGACAAGCGGAGTAGACCCGATGGCGCGGCGAAGTTTCTGGGACTTGATTTATCGGATGAGCGAAGCGGGGCAGACAATTTTTGTGACAACGCACTACATGGATGAAGCGGAATACTGCAATCGCGTTGCGCTTCTCTATGCAGGGCGCATGATCGCTTTGGGCTCGCCCGCGGAATTGAAAACCCAACACGGAGCGGGGTCGATGGAGCAGGTGTTTGTGGAGAGCATTGAGCGGGAGGCGGGGCGCGCGTGAGTTTCCGCCGGTGGAAGGCGGTGGCGTACAAGGAGTTTCTGCATATATTGCGGGACCCTTTGAGCTTGTATATGGCGCTGGCAATGCCGCTCTTGCTGCTCCTGCTTTTCGGGTATGCGCTGAGCCTGGATGTGGACCAGATTCCGACGGCGATCCACGATCTGGACCGGAGCGTGGAGTCCCGCGAATTGATCGAGCGATTTCGGGGGAGCCGATATTTTCGATTGGTGGAAGCGGTGGAGCGGCCAAAGGATCTGGACCGGGCCATCCTGCGCAGCCAAGCGCTAATCGGGATCAACATCCTGCCCGGCTTCGCCGCCGATCTACAGGCGGGGCGAGAAGCCAAGGTGCAGTTGATTCTCGATGGCAGCGATTCCAACACGGCAAACATCGCGCTGGGCTACGCAGAGGGGCTGGTGCTGATTTATGGAGCGGAACGGCAGGGAGTAAAAGCTTCTGGCGTGGACACGCGCGTGCGGGTGGTGTTCAACAGCGACTTGAAGAGCCGGAACTATATCGTACCCGGACTCATCGCGGTAATTCTGATGATCGTGGCGGCGGTGCTGACGAGCCTATGCGTGGCCAGGGAATGGGAGAACGGCACGATGGAGCAGTTACTGTCGACGCCGCTGCAGCCGGTGGAATTCCTGCTGGGAAAACTGGCGGCGTACTTCGCGGTGGGAATGATCGATATGGCGATAGCGATCGCGACGGGATTGCTGCTCTTTGACGTGCCTCTGAGAGGCAGCCCTTTGCTGCTGGTTGGGACGTCGGCGCTCTTTTGCCTGGGCGCGCTGTGCTGGGGGATCCTGCTTTCCACGGTGACGCGCAACCAGTTGATCGCCTACCAGTTGAGTATGCTTTCGAGCTTTCTGCCGGCCTTTCTGTTGAGCGGATTCATTTACTCGTTGGAGAACATGCCGCAAGCGATCCAGGTGTTGTCGCATGTGGTGCCGGCCCGGTATTTTGTGACGATACTCAAGGGGATTTTTCTGAAAGGGATTGGCTGGGAATTCTTGTGGGCGGAGATTTTGGCGCTGGGAGTGTATGGCGTGGTCGTTTTCCGGGTGGCGGTGGGGAAGATGAAGCAGAAGGTGGCCTAGGCGATGTGGGAACGGATTTGGGAGATTGCGCGCAAGGAGTTGAAACAGACGCTGCGGGAGCCGAGAATGCGGGCGACGCTGATCGTGCCGCCGCTGGTGCAACTGCTGGTGTTCGGTTATGCGGTGAATCTGGATGTCGAGCACGTCAAGATCGCATGGATGGACCAGGATCGCGGCGAGGGCGCCAGAGGCTTATTGGAGCATTTTGAAGGGTCAGGGCGGTTCACGTTGGTGGCGGTAGCAGGAAACGAGAGGGAAGCGCAGGACCTGCTCGACCGGAGCCGTGTGGACGCGGTAGTGCGGGTGTTGCCCAGCTTTTCCGCCGACTTAGAGAGAGGCCGCGAGGCCGAGGTGCAGGTGCTAGTCGATGGAACGAACTCCAACACCGCGAGCCTGGTGTCGGCACAGTGCCGGGCGGTGGTGAACGCGTTCTCACAAAGCCGCGCGGCAGAGGCGGCGCGAAGCCGAAGGGCACGGCCGGGGATGCGCGCGGAGACGCGTGTCTGGTTCAATCCAGATTTGAGGAGCCGCCTATACTTTGTGCCGGGAATCCTGGTAAACATCATCATGCTGGTGACGTTGACGTTGACTTCGATGGCGATTGTGCGCGAGAAGGAGATCGGCACGATGGAGCAGTTGATGGTGACGCCGATCCGGCCGTTGGAATTGATGCTCGGCAAGACGCTGCCGTTTGCCTTGATTGGTCTGGGCCAGTTGGTGTTCATTAGCGGCGTGGCCATGCTGGTTTTCCAAGTGCCGATGCGTGGGGATCCCGCGCTGCTAGTGGCCGCGAGCCTCCTGTTTTTGGCGTGCAGTTTAGGCCTGGGTTTGTTGATCTCGACAATAGCGAACACACAGCAGCAGGCGATGATGATGACCCTGTTCGTCTTTCAACCGGCATTCATGTTGAGCGGATTCAGCTTCCCGATTCGGAATATGCCCGAGCTAGTCCAAGGGGTGACTTTCGTAAATCCGATGCGGTATTTCATGGAGATTGTGAGAGGGATTTTTCTGAAGGGAGCGGGTCTAGAAGTACTATGGCCACAAATGGCGGCCCTGGGGGTCCTGGGATTTGCCATCCTGAGCATCAGTACCAGGCGCTTCCGGAAGCGATTGGATTAGGGTTGGCGAGATGTTTTTCAACGTTGAGCCGAACGAAACGGCGGCTAACGCGTAGAACTTGGATAGGGAGGAATTTACGTGGGCACAAGTGGTACGCTGGACGTGGATTTCGAGAAGGACATGAGCGCGCCGGTCGAAGGGCAAGACGTTACGCAACTGTTGCAAAGCTGGTCGGACGGCAACCGTCAGGCCTTGGCGGACTTGTTGCCGCTTGTGTACGACGAGCTAAGAAGGCTGGCGGCGAGCTACATGCGCTTTGAAGCTCCGGGACATACGCTGCAGGCCACGGCGCTGGTGCATGAAGCCTACATGCGGCTGATCAATCAGCGCGAAGTGCACTGGAAGGGCCGAGCTCATTTCTTTGGAATTGCGGCGCAGATGATCCGCCGGATCCTGGTGGACCACATACGCGCGACGCGCGCCCAAAAGCGGGGAGCGGGCTTCGCGGCCTTGAGCCTGGATGAAGCGTTGGGAGTGCCCGAGAAGAAGCATTGGGAGATCGTGGCGCTGGACGACGCGCTGAAGACTCTAGCCAAGGTGGATCCGCAACAGGCGAAGATCGTGGAATTGCGCTTTTTCGCGGGCCTTTCGATTGAAGAAACGGCGGGAATCGTGGGAGTGTCTCCCGCGACGGTGAAGCGAGATTGGGTAACCGCGAAGGCGTGGCTATTCCGGGAGCTTTCACGGATGAATCCGGACGAACTGCCGGAAACGGGCGGGCGTGGATAAGCGCTGGGAACAAGTCAAGCAGATTCTCCACGACGCGGTGGAACTGCCGGTGGAGCAGCGGGGCTCCTACGTAGCGAGAGTGACGGATGGGGATACGGAGCTGGCGGAGGAAGTCCGCAGTTTGCTTGCGAGCTTCGACGACGCTGAAGAGTTTCTAGAAGAGGCCCCCGTGCAACTGGCGGGCTTTGGCGATGCCCTTGAGGGGCGCTCGATCGGCGAATACCGGATCGAAAAGCTCATCGCGCGCGGGGGGATGGGAAGCGTCTACCTGGCCACCCGCGAAGTAGACGGTTTTCCGATGCGGGTGGCGGTGAAGATCATCCGTTTTTCGCATACCAACGAATACCTTTTGCGGCGCTTCCGGATGGAGCGGCAGATTCTAGCCCGGCTACAGCACGAAAACATCGTACGGATGCTGGATGGCGGCGTTAGCAACGACGGGCTGCCATTTCTGGTGACCGAGTACATTGAGGGGAAGAATCTGCAGGAATGGCTGGAGCAGAACCAGCCAAGTTTGCGAGAAAAGCTGGATCTGTTTCTGCAAATTTGCGAAGGCGTGGCAAGCGCGCACCGCAGCCTGATCGTACATGGAGACCTGAAGCCGGGCAACATTCTCGTGACTGGGGCGGGCTGCGCGAAGCTGGTGGACTTTGGGATTGCGCGCCTGATGAAGACGCAGGAGGAAGCCGACCAAGGCGACGGGGGCGCCACGCTGACGCTGGCCCCCGCGCTGACGCCCTGGTGGGCGAGCCCGGAGCAATTGCGCGGCGAGCCTTTAAGCCTGGATTGCGATTGCTACGAACTGGGCAGGATTCTGTATTTCCTGCTGACGGGTAAGCCCGCCTTCGATTTCAGCGGGCTTTCACCCGTGCAAATCCTGGAGCGATTAAGAAAAGAAAGCCCGCCCAAGCCTAGCGAAGTGACCAAGGATGCGAAGCTCGAGGACGATCTCGACAACATCACGCGAAAGGCGCTCGAATTCGAAAAAGAGCAGCGCTACCGAAGCGCGGACGCCTTGGCTGAAGACATCCGGAGGCATTTGGAATTGCGGCCGGTCTCAGCCAGGCCGTACACGCTGCGGTACCGCTTTGAGAAATTCGTGCGGCGGAACCGGGCGCTGGTGGCGGCGGCGACGGCAGCGACGCTGGCCTTGACCGTAGCGGTGGGGGCGGCCCTGTACCAGGCCAACCAAGCAAGGGTAAATTACGAGAACGCGCGGCAGCGCTTCGAGCAGGTACGCAAGCTGGCCAATGAAGTGATGTTTGTGAACGATGAGGCACTGGCTACTCTGCAAGGGGCGACGCCGGTGCGCGCCAAGCTGGTGCGGAGCGCATTGCAGTATCTAGACGAATTGGCGCGGCAGGATACGGCCGACCCCCGGCTAAAAGAGGAATTAGCGTCCGCCTACGAGAAGATTGGCGATATTCAGGGAAGGCCGGGTTCGCAGAATCTAGGCATGACCGCGGCTGCCCTGGATAGCTACCGCAAATCCGAGGCGATTCGAGAGGGTCTGCGGAAGGTGGCAACGAAGGCAGCGGATTTCCAGGAGACCAGCGACAAATTGGCAACCACCTACGCCCGAATCAGCGCGGCGCTGCGGGCTGTTGGGGATGCGCACGGCAGTTTGCAGTATGAACGCAAGGCGCTAGGGATCCGGCAGGCGCAGTATGAGGGCGACCCGGCCAACCTGACGCGAAAGCGGGCGCTGGCATCCAGCCTGACGACGCTGAGCGGGAGCCTATCGCAAATGGCCGACTACGCGGGGGTGCTGGAAACCCGCCAAGAGGCGTTGAAAATGTACGAGGAATTGGCGGCGCTGGACCCTTCCAATCGGAGCGACCAGCGCGCGCTGGCATTGGCGCTTGCCCGGATGGGAAGCATTGAGATGTACTTAGGCAAGCTAGCGCCGGCCGTGGAGCGTTACCGTCGGGCGCTGGACATTGAAACGGCGGTGCTGAGTCTGGACCCGACGAACGTGCAGTACCAGCTAGGGGAAGCTTGGGCGCGGAACAATCTCGGAGTGGCGCTCTACCGGGCCAGCAACCCGAAAGAGGCTCTGGAGCAATACCGGCTGGCGCGGGCTACGTTCCATAGCGTGGTGGATTCGGATGAAAAAGACGTGAGAGCCAAGACGCTACTGCAAACGGCACGCGTAAACACATCGCGAGCGTTACTCGCGATCGGGCGGTCCAACGAGGCGTTGGAATATGCGCAAGTAGCCCTGGAGGAACGCGAAAAGCTGTCGCGGATGAACCCGGCCAACGCCGGGGCCTTGGGCGAGGTGGCCGAAGCCCATGCGGCACTGGCGAGCGCGCTGGAAGGGCAGGCCAAGCGGGCGAAGGCGATTGAAGAGTACAGGTCGGCACTCCGTATTTTTAAGATCCTGCGCAACGAGGGGCGAGACAACGCAGCGATGCGCGAGGAGACGCAGCAAATCGAGCGGGAATTCAGAAGGCTGGAAGGGAACGTTGGGGCGGAATCCGATCGGGCCGCCACGCCAGCGTCGCCCAAGACCAAAGTTCGCCGAGAGAGCAATTAGCCAGGGCGGCCGGAGGAGGATGGCCCAGGAAGCGCAGCGCGGCCTCTAAAGCGGGAACGGGGCGAAGAGGATCGAGAGGGGGCGCTAGCGTCTGCTTGGATAGCTTTTGGCCCGATTCGCCGGCGGCGATAGGAATGTGGAGATATGCGGGCGTGGGGAAACCAAGGTGCCGCTGGAGGAGGATCTGGCGGGGGGTGGAATCGAGCAGATCGGCGCCACGAACGACGTTGTTTACCCCTTGCAGAAAATCGTCGACGACGACGGCCAGCTGGTAGGCCCAGACGCCATCGGCTCGACGGAGTACGAAGTCGCCGCAGTCGGCTTCGAGATTGGCCGAGATTTGGCCCTGGAGACGGTCCGTGAAGACGATGGGCTTCGCGGAGACGAGTAGACGATAAGCGCGGGCAGGACGGCCGTTCAGTCCGTCACGGCAGGTGCCGGGGTAGCGATCCTCGAAGCCGCGGATTTCGCTGCGAGTGCACGCGCACGGAAAAGTGAGGCCCGCGGCGCGGAGGCGTTCAAAATGGGCTGCGTAAAGATCGAGACGCCGGCTCTGATAGACGACCGGGCCGTCATGTTCAAAGCCAAAAGCAAGGAGCGTGTGAAGAATAGCCTCGGCGGAGGCGGGGCTGCATCGTGGGGCGTCGAGATCCTCCATGCGGAGCAGCCACCGACCTTGACGCGAGCGTGCATCGAGGTAGCTGGCCGTGGCGGCGAGGAGGGAACCGAAGTGAAGAGGTCCGGTAGGAGAAGGGGCGAAGCGGCCTACGTAGCGCAAGGTAAAACGGGAGTAGGGAGAACGAAATGGTGGGCGCTCACAGGCTCGAACTGTGGACCTCCTGCTTGTAAGGCAGGCGCTCTAACCGGCTGAGCTAAGCGCCCGAGATTGGCGTCAAACCTTTTTGAGTGTAGCATTCGGAGATGGGTGTTTTCTGGGAGGGAGTCGTGCTGGGAGCGGTGTGCTTGAGCCTGACGGGATGCGGTTGGGGCAAGTTGCAGGCGGATTCTTACGTCCTGGCAGACCTCGATGGAGTGGCCGAGGTGCAGGTGCCAAAGACCATGATGCGCTGGGGAGCGGCGGGCCCCTCGAAGCTTGTCGGCGAGGGACCTGCACTATTGGGCGACCATGCGGCCGATGTGGAGGAATCGAATTTCTGGGCTGTTTCGCATGCCTTTTACTTTGGGGAGCGCGCAAAACCGCAAGCCTGGCTGCTGGTGAGCCGGGTGGCGGATGTGCAATCGTTTAGCCCGGGACAGGTCTATTTTGAATGGACCATGCGGTTGTTGGGACAGGAGGCGAAGGCGCCGCTTTCGTGGCAGGCACGGGCGCTCACCAGAACTTTGTCCCGGTACCAGAGCCGTTGGCAGCGGGAGGATACCAAGGCGTGGACGGTGTGGCTGGAGGTAGACCGGGAGCGATTGCTCGAGGTTCTACTTCTGGGCGACCCGGAGGCGCTAGGGGAGGGGGCGGCGGAAGGGATACTGGCGGAGGTGCGCAGGAGCTACCGCCCGAAGCGGGAATTAGGGGGCTATTTTGCTTCCATCAAAAAGGCTCTGGACGCGATGGCGGAAAGGCGGCGGCCAAACTATAGCGCGCTCCTGCAAGCGTTGGAGAACGAGGAACTGGATTACGCGCCGACCCCAAAGGTGGTGCTGTTCAACCGCCAACTGGCGTGCCAGTTTCGTTGGCGAAGCTTCGACCGAAGCGGAGTGCCATGGGAGTTCGCCATTCTGGGGCGGTTGGGGGAGACGCACCCCTCGGCCAAGCCCGAAGAGTGGGCGGCGCTGGAAGGGAAATGGGCGGGCATGAAGATATTCTCGTTTGCGTCCGGAGGAGAGGGCATTTGGCTGCCGTATCGGCTTTCCCAGCCAAGGGGCGCTTTCCTGCCCAGCCGTTTACCGGCTGTCGCGATCGGGGGCGGATGGCCGGGTGAGTCGGCGCAGAGTGCGGCATACGCGGGTCTCGAATTTCGCTTCGACCAAAAAATTCCGGATCTTTCCGTTTGGCTGGACGACCTGGAAAAACTGAGCGAGGAGGCCGAGAAACGGGGCTTGGTTGAGGCCGGCGGGCATTAGATGGAACGAGCAAAGAGCATGTTCCACGCAGTGACCGTAAGGGCATGGGTGACCATGGCGGCGCGTACGGAGTTGGCGTGGCGGAAGGCAAGGCCGTAGAAGATTCCAGCCAAGCCCGCTACGGCGGCAAAGCGCCAGTTGGGAAATTGGTTGCGGAAGGGCAGGTGAACGGCGCCAAAGAGGAGGCTCGTAACGGCAAGTGGCAACCAGCGCCCGCCCCACTCTTTGGTGAGTACTTGCTGGAGTACGCCGCGAAAGAAGAACTCTTCGCCGTAGGCGAGAAACACCAGGATGGCGGCAAACCATCCAATGGCGAGCAGGGGGAGTTGCCAGGAGGCGATATTCGGGGTTTGGAATTTCAGGAACTCAAGACCGATGCCGATGGGGAGTAGGACGGCGAGAAAGCCCAAGAAATAAACGAAGCCAATGCGCCAATCCTTCGAATTAGGCCAGAAGCCGGTACCGGGAACGGGAAAGCGCCGCACGTATAGGAAAGTACTGATGCCGAGTCGAAGCCAAAGGAGTTTAGCAAGACTGCCCAGGCGAAGGCCGGACGAGGTCTCGGGATAAAGCGGTTGAAACCACGAACCAAGAATTAGAGCGGCCAACAGGCTCAACAGCAGGATGTCGGCTGTGGGTTTGGCGGGGACGACGCAGAACCAAAACGAGACGACGGCGACGGCCAGCGTGAAAAGCAGGAATAACTGGCCGAAAGGTTGGCCCCCAAGAAGCTGGAAGAGGCTAAGCGGAAGAACGGCGCTGAGGGCGACGAGGATGCAGCGCAGGAAAACGGGTAAGCGGAGCAGGCGATTTTCCAAGCCCGGGAAGAGACTGAAGAAATAAAAGAAGGCCTCCAGCAACAGCGGCAGCAGCAGGGGCATTAGCGAAGGCAGATGGCGCATTTAGGCCGACTCCGGCGGTACGGCATCCTGGCGCCGGTAGTAGACCAGCACGAGCGAAAAAAGAAGCGCGAGCAGCAATCCGGTGCAAAGCACACTGGCCTCGGGCCCGTAGCCGCCGCCCGTCCAGAAAGAAGACGTGTGCCACTCGACCGAGTAAGGAGTGATGGGAAGCGGCATGCCGCTCAGGTTGACGCCCAGTAGCGGAGTGGCAAGGTTCCAGCCAAAATGCGCGCCGACCGGAGCCCAGAGACTGCGGCAAACCACGACGAGCATTGCCAGTACACAACCGGCCAGAAATGTATTGGCGACGGCAAACTCGTTGACGGACGGATTGCCCAGGTGCAACGCAGCAAAAATGCCGTTTACGGTAACAAGAGCGCCCAGCAGGTGCAGCGGTTGAATCAGAGTTTGGAACGCATAGCCGCGCAGGAAAATTTCTTCACCGAGAGCGGCCAGGAAAAGCAGAAAGACAAGCAGAGCGATCTGGCCCCAGCCCTGGACGGTTTGCTCGGAACTTCGGAAAGAACCGAAACCGGCCGCCACTAAAGGAAGCACCACCAGGGAAACGGCCGCAGCCCCGGCCAGAAGATAGAGGCCTAGATCGCGCAGCGCTTGCGCGTTCCAGCCGAGACCTAAATCCGCGAGACTGGCCCGATGGCCGAAGTGGACCAAAAGCCACGAGATCCCCAGGAAGAGTACGAACTCGGGAATGCCCCGCAGCAGCGAATCGCCGATTCCTCGGGGGACCGGTATGGCGGAGAAGGGGCGCGCCAGATAGAAGTCTGCAAGGGTTGCACTGGAGAACATGGCAAGAAGCGCACCGCAACTACGCATCAGGGAGGCAATCGCGACGATCAGCCGAAAACCCCAACCCGGCGGAAGGGGGAATTGCGACGGTCGTTCATAGAGCACTGCTCCCCAAGCTAACATGCGAAATAATCGGAAGGAATGACGGAGCAAAGAACCCCTTTTCGACTGGACGGCAAAGTGGCCTTGATTACAGGAGGCGCCAGCGGCATTGGCGAATGCACGGCGCGAGCCTATACGCAGGCGGGCGCCAGCGTAATCGTGGCGGATATCGATACGAAGAAAGCCGAGGCGCTGGCGGAGGAACTCAGCGGCGCCCGGGCGATTCATTGCGACATTACCAGCGAGGAGTCGGTGAAGCACGTATTTCAGCAGGTGCCGCATCTGGACATCCTGGTGAATAACGCGGGGATTGGGCTGGTGGGCGGAGTGACGGAGACCGAGCTTCCGGATTGGGAGCGCATCTTCCGCGTGAACGTGACCGGGATGTTTCTGGTGACGAAATACGCGGTGCCGCTGTTGGTGGAATCCGGCGGGGCGATGGTAAACATCGGAAGCGTGGCGGGATTGATCGGCGTAAAGAAGCGATTCGCCTACTGCGCCACCAAGGGCGCAGTGGTGGCGATGACCAAGCAATTGGCGGTGGACTATCCGACGGAGTTCCGCGTGAACTGTATCTGCCCGGGCACCGTGGACACGCCGTTTGTCGAGGGCTATTTGGAGAAGTACCATAAGCATGAGAAGGACAAAGTGCGAGGGGAATTGAATCAACGGCAACCGATCGGGAGATTGGGCAGGCCGGAAGAAATTGCGCATTTGGCCTTGTATCTCGCGTCGGCCGAAGCGGGCTTTGTGAATGGCGCGGTGCTGCCAATTGACGGGGGATGGACGGCGGCTTAGGCCGACTGCCGGGTAGCTGGAACGATTTGCCTGAAACGGTCGTCTAGGGAAGAAAGAGGCAACTTCATGATTCGAAATCTACTGCTCGCCTTGCTGGCGGCATACGCGCTCTTGGCGCAGGAACCCCCACCCGTCACGTTTCGCAGCGACGTGGTGGCCAAGAGCACCAAGGCGGTGAACTACCGGCACCGCATGGGGTCGACTAAAGTGGACTTCAAGGGGACCGCGATTATGCCCGAGGCGGTGGGCAGGGCGGCGGTGGAAAGCAAAGCGGGCCGGATTGAGATCAGCTTCGACATCCGAAACATCGGTCCGGCTACGAAGTTTGGAAACGAATACCTGACTTACGTGCTTTGGGCCATTACGCCAGACGGGCGTCCGCAGAATTTGGGCGAGCTAATTTTGAACTCAGGTAAGGGCAAATTGAGCGTAACGACGGAGTTGCAAGCGTTCGGGCTGATCGTCACGGCGGAGCCCTATTTTGCAGTAACAATGCCGAGCGATTTGATCGTGGCCGAGAACGAAGTGCGGCAGGATACGCTAGGCCGGATCGAGACGGTGGACGCAAAGTATGAACTGCTGCAGCGGGGCGAATATGCCAAGCTCGCGAATCCGCTCGGGACGCGTCTGGATCCGAAGACGCCTCTAGAGTTGTACCAGGCGAGGAATGCAATCCTCATCGCCAAAGGGGCCAAGGCCGATAAGTACGCGGCGGATATTCTGGCCAAGGCGGAAGCGAGCTTGAGGCAAGCCGAAGAGTATCAACTTCGCAAGCGGGAGGCTAAGCCCACAGCGATGATGGCGCGCGACGCCGTGCAGCGGGCCGAGGACGCGCGGGCGGTGTCTGTGAAGCGGGCCGAGGAAGAACGTTTGGAGAACGAGCGGCTGGCGGCGGCAGCGCGGGAAGCGGCGGCCAAGAAAGCGACCGAAGAAGAAGCGCGGCGCCGCGCCCTGGCCGAGGAGCAACAGCGCCAAACGGAAATAGCGCGTAAGCAGGAAGAAGAGCGCCGGGTTAGCGCGGAATTGCAGCGTGCCCGCGCCGAGGCTGAGAGCCTGCGCGCTCAGGCTGCGCGGGCCGATGAAGAGCGCAGACGGGTAGAGACGGAGCTAGCCAACGCGAAGCTCATGCAGGAACGTAGGGCCGCCGAAGAGGCGCAGCGGCGAGCACTTGAGCAGGAAGAAGCGGCGCGCAAAATGGCACAGGATGCGAAGCTGCTAGCCGAAAAAGCGGAGCAGGAAAAGCTAGCGCTACGCCAACGTCTCTTCGACCAGTTCAATCAATTGCTGGAGACGCGGGACACCGAGCGCGGGCTCGTGGTGAACATGGGAGACCTGCTGTTTGACGTGGGCAAGGCAACTCTGCGCATCGACGCTCGCGAGAAATTGGCCAAGCTTAGCGGGCTGGTGCTGGCGCACCCCGGGCTGAAGCTGGAGGCCGAAGGGCATACAGACGCGACAGGCAGCGAGGCCCTGAACCAACGTTTGAGCGAGCAGCGCGCCGAGAGTGTGCGGGCTTATCTTGAGTCGCAAGGGATCGCGGCGGCGAATCTGGAAGCGCGGGGATTTGGCAAGGGAATGCCCATTGCCAACAACACGACGGCCAAGGGCCGGCAGGCCAACCGCCGCGTCGAAATTGTAGTGTCGGGCGAGGTGATTGGAAACAAGCTGGGCCCGGCTACACGAACGCTAACTATCCCCTAAGGCTAGCGATAAAAGTCCAAAACGAGAGAGGCCACGTAGTGAAGGTCGTCGTGGCTTAGATCGGGATGAATGGGGAGGCTAAGTGCGCGCCGGGCCACGTTTTCGCTCGTGGGGAGGCTGCCTTCCCGATAGCCTAAATGGGAAAAACAGGCCTGCAAGTGGAGCGGCAACGGGTAGTAGATCTCCGTGCCCACGCCGTGAGCGGCGAGAAAAGCTTTCAGTTCATCACGGCGTTCCGCCAGGATTGTGTACTGGTTGAAGACGTGGCGGCTTTGATAGGGCTGCACCCGGGGCGTCACAACAACCTCCGCAAGGAGTTCGCTATAAATCGCGGCATGGCGCTGACGGGCGGCCGTCCAGGAATCGAGGTGGGGCAGCTTGACCTTCAGGACTGCGGCCTGCAGCGTATCGATGCGGGAATTGATCCCGACCAATTCGTGAAAGTATTTATTGCTACCGCCGTGGAGGCGAAGCTTGGCGAGCTTAGCGGCGAGGGTTTCGTTGTTCGTGGTTAAGAGGCCGGCGTCGCCGTAGCAGCCGAGATTCTTGCCAGGATAGAAGCTGAAACACCCGATATCCCCCAGGGAACCGCAGCGCTGGCCGCGATACTCCGCGCCGATAGCCTGGGCGGCATCTTCCACGACGGCGACCCCGTGGCGGGCGGCGGCGGCGAGCAAGGGAGTCATTTCAGCGGAGCCGCCAAAAAGGTGCACAGGCTGGATGGCCTTAATCCGGGGGCGGGTGGCGAGCGCGTGGGCGGTCTGCTCAGGGTTGAGGTTGAAAGTCGCTTCGTCGATGTCGACGAAGACGGGAATGGCTCCGAGGCGAGCAATGGAACCGGCGCTGGCAAAGAAAGAAAAGGGGGAGGTGACGATTTCGTCACCAGGCGCAATACCGAGGGCCATCCAGGCAAGCAAGAGAGCGTCGCTTCCCGAGGCACAGCCGATGGCGAACTTCGTTGCGCAATAGCCCGCTAGCTGGCATTCCAGTTCGCCGACGGCCGGGCCCATGATGAATCGCTGCGAATCGATGAGAGGAATTAGCTCGGCCAGCATGGCTTCGCGCAGGTGGGAATGCTGGGCAACGAGGTCGAGCAAGGGAACCTGGCGAGTCTTCGTGGCGCTAGACATCTTAACCTTGATGGTAAATGAACCAGTTCAGTCTGAGCTTCCAGGCAGAGACCTTAACGGTGAAGCAGGTGACGGCGCGGCTGCGGCGGACGCTGCGGGAGCAGTACGGCAATTTGATCGTGCGTGGGGAGATTTCGGGCTTGAAAAGCGCAGCCAGCGGGCATCTGTATTTCAACCTGAAAGAGGAAGATACGGTTTTGCCGTCGGTTCTGTACCGGCAGAGCGCGCGCCTGTTGAAGTTTCCCGTGCGTGACGGGTTGCTGGTGGAGGCGCGCGGGGCAATCGACGTATACGAACCGCGGGGAGCGTACCAATTCCTAATCGAGCATATGGAACCCGTCGGCGCGGGAGCCCTCCAGCAGGCCTTTGAAGATCTTAAGCGGAAACTAGCGGCAGAGGGTTTGTTTGAGCAAGCGCGGAAGAAAGCGCTACCGCGCTATGCGCGGCGAATCGGTATTGTGACGTCCCCGACGGGGGCGGTGATTCAGGACATGTTGAACGTACTGGAGAGGCGGTCACCGGGGCTCGAGATTCGCGTCTACCCGGCGCTGGTACAGGGGACGGGCAGCACAGAGCAGGTCTGCGAAGGACTCGCGTATTTTTCCGAGACCGGATGGGCGGACGTTGTAATTGTGGCGCGGGGAGGCGGGTCGCTAGAAGATTTGTGGACTTTCAATGAAGAGGCGGTAGCGCGCGCGATTGCGGCGTCGAGCGTGCCGGTGATTTCAGCCGTAGGCCACGAAACGGATTTCACGATCGCGGACTTTGTAGCAGACCTGCGAGCGCCGACGCCTTCGGCCGCCGCGGAATTAGTGGCGCCAGCGCTGGCAAGCGTATTGGAGCGGATTGACACATTAGAGAGAAGCCTTGAGCGGTCGATGCAATACAAGCTGGCAGTTTTGCGGCAGGTGGCGCTGCGTTTGGGAGTCGACCGGCCTCAGGCCTTGCTGCAGCGGAAGATCAACCAGCAATTGCAAAGAACCGACGATGCCGAGGCCGCAATGCAGGGAGCGCTTCGAAAGAAAACCGCGGAGACAGACGCGGATTTGGAGCGACTGGCAAATCGATTGCGGGAGTGCGAGCCGAGCCGCCGGATTGCACAAATGGCCAAAAGATGGGAATACTTTAGCGCGCTGATCCAAAACTCGATGGATTTGAGGCTGGCGGCGACGCATTTGCGATTTGGGGTGGTAGCCGCGCAACTAGCGATGTTGAGCCCGAAAGCGACACTGGAGAGAGGGTTTGCGATCGTTCGGGATGCCAAGGGAAGGCCGGTGCGGGATGCAGCGGACGTAAAAGCTCGGGCGAAGCTGCGGATCGAAGTAGCCAAAGGTACGATCGAAGCCACGGCCAAAGGGAATTGATGGTCGGGGCGGCGGGATTTGAACTCGCGACCCCCTGCGCCCAAGGCAGGTGCGCTACCAGGCTGCGCTACGCCCCGACATCTACTGGCTCCTTCAGGATAGCGAATCGGCGTGGCATAGAATCTCTTTATGTTTCGAGTACTTATGGGATGGATGGCTTTGGCCATCGCTACGCAGGCGGCCACGCGCAAAGCCGATGTGGTGATTTACGGTTGCACGTCCGGTGCAATCACGGCGGCTATTCAGACGAAGAAGTTAGGCAAATCTCCCATTGTGGTGTGCCCGGAGAAGCATCTCGGAGGATTGACCGCCGGCGGATTGGGCTTTACAGATTCCGGAAATAAGGCTGTAATCGGAGGCCTCGCGCGCGAGTTTTACCATCGCGTCTGGCAGCACTACGAAAAGCCCGAGGCCTGGAAGTGGCAGAAGCGAGAACAATTCGGCAATAAGGGACAGGGTACGGTGGCGTTGGACAGCGTGAACCGCACCATGTGGATTTTTGAACCGGGGGTGGCCGAAAAGACCTTCGAGACGTGGGTGGCCGAACACAAAATCCCGATTTACCGGAACGTGTGGCTAGAACGGAAGAACGGCGTAAAGATGCAAAATGGGCGGATCACGTCGATTACGATGCTGAATGGGGACCGCTACGAAGGCCAGATGTTCATCGACGCAACCTACGAGGGCGATTTGATGGCGGCGGCGGGCGTGAGCTACCACGTGGGACGCGAGGCGATGAGCCAGTACGACGAAAAGTGGAACGGAGTGCAGACGGGCGTGTTGCATCACCGGCATCATTTCGGGGCCGTAAAGATGCCTATATCGCCTTATGTGATACCGGGCGACCCCAAGAGCGGGGTGTTAGCGCGAGTGAGCACGGCCGACCCTGGAAAGTATGGCGAGGCCGATAACAAGGTGCAGGCCTATTGCTTCCGGATGTGCCTGACGCAGCATACCGAGAATCGGCTTCCCTTCCCCAAGCCCGAGGGCTACGACCCTAAAGAATACGAGCTACTGCTGCGCGTGTTTGCCGCAGGCTGGCGAGAAACCTTTGCCAAATTCGACATGATCCCGAACGCAAAGACGGATACGAATAATCACGGGCCCTTCAGCACGGACAACATCGGGCGGAACTACGATTATCCGGACGCCAGCTATGAACGGCGCCAGGCGATCTGGAAAGAACACGAAAACTATCAGAAAGGCTGGCTGTACTTTATCGCCAACGACCCCCGGGTACCGGAGGACGTCCGCACGGCGATGGCGCAATGGGGACTAGCGAAAGACGAATTTACGGATAACGGAAACTGGCCGCACCAGTTGTATGTTCGGGAGGCGCGCAGGATGATCGGCAAGTACGTTATGACCGAGAACGAGCTGACGAAGAAGAGGCCGACTCCGGAATCCGTCGGCATGGGTTCCTATGGGATCGATTCGCACAATATCCAACGCTACATTACGCCCGAGGGCTATGTACAGAACGAGGGGGACATTGGCGTTTCAACCAATGGGCCGTACCAGATTTCTTATGGTTCGCTGGTTCCGAAGAAGGGCCAGGCGGGAAATCTCTTCGTACCGGTCTGTCTGTCCAGTACGCACATCGCTTATGGGTCGATCCGCATGGAACCGGTCTTTATGATTCTGGGCCAAAGTGCGGCGACGGCCGCGGCCATGGCGATCGACTCGAAGATCGACGTGCAGGACGTGCCTTACGAAAAGCTGCGGTCCAGGTTGCTGGCCGACGGGCAGGTGCTCGAGTACAAAGCGCCGGCAAACTAGGGCCTTCGCCGGGTTGATGCTATTCCCGCTTCCAGATCTGAAAGAGGTTGGAGTAGTCGTCGGTCCAGACGCGGAGGTCGGGGCGCTCAGCGACCGGAGCGCCGGCGCTACGAACCAGTGGCGTTTCGATCGCGGATATTCCCGGACGGGCTACCAAGACCCAATCGCTCTCAAAGACCTGGGCTTCTTCGATGGGCTCGTTGTCGACTTCGAGGGTGATGAGCCCAAGCGATTTGGCAACGCGCTCGACGACAGGCCCCAATTGCAGGTGCTTGTTGGAGATGTGAACGCACAGGATGCCGTCTTTGCGAAGGTGGCGAAAATAGAGCTCGAAAGCTTCTTTGGTGAGTAGGTGAACGGGGATAGAGTCCCCCGAGAAGGCGTCCACGGCAATGACATCGAAGTTCTGAGGGGGCTCTCGTTCCATCGAAACACGGGCGTCCCCAAGCACCACCTCACAAGTGCCCCGGCATCCCTTCAGGAAGCGGAATTCGCTGCGGGCGACGTCGAGAACCATGGGATTAATTTCGTAGACGCGGTAGTAGTCGCCTTTGCGGGCGTAAGAAGTGAGGGTGCCGGTGCCGAGGCCAATGACCGCAACGCGGTGATTCATGTGCCAAGAATTGGCAATGGCGAGCCCCGCGCCGGAGTTCGGGCCGTAGTAGGTAGTGGGAAGGAGATAGCGTTCGTCGCTGAGGAACTGGAGCCCATGATTGATGGTGCCGTGGATCAAGGTGCGAGTATAGGAATCCTTGTCCGCGCCGTCGGTGGAATCCTGCACGCGCAGGGAGCCATAGAAGTTGCGGATCATCACGCGGGAGTTGTTGGCATTGGCTTGGTACTGGGTATAGGCGAGAGCCAAGGCGCAGACGCTGGCGGCGGTGAACAAAACGTCGGTGAGCCAATGCTGCCGGTAAAGAATCATCAGGGTGGCAAAGGCAAAAAGCGACAGCGCCACGTAGAGTTCGAAATAGCCGGTTAGCACGATCGGGGCCACGATGGAATTGAGAAAGCCGCCGATAGCGCCTCCCACCGAGAGCATAAGAAAGAAGCTTGTGAGGAACTTGGGATGGGGTTTGCGCTTGGCCAGTTCGCCGTGGCAGAAGGTGCAGAAAAGCAGAAGCGCTAAGGCGGCGGCCACCAGTTGGTAGTGCAGTTTCGTGTCGGAGTCCGTCTTATAAAGTCCATACAAAAGCGCGATTAGGACCAAGGGCGTGACAACCCGGAAGAGCATCGGCCGGTAAAGTTTTTCGGAATCAAAGGCCAGGATAAAGCTCAAGAGATACATCGACAGCGGGACTACCCAAAGAAACGGGATAGAGGCCACGTTCTGTACCAGGTGGCTGGTGAAAGACAAGAAAAGCATCGACGGCAGTGCGGCGAAGCTAATCCAGATGGCGTAGTCTTTGGCCGAGGGTGCAGGAGGAACTTCGCTCCAATCCGCCTGTTGTGGAACGGACTGGGCGGACTTGGACGCTTTCCAGGCCGTGTAGAGGCAGAAGAGGGCAAAAAGGGCAAAGGCGCCACGCCAGACAACGGCTTGAATCCGCGCCGGCAAATAGGGCTCAATGGCGATCGGGTATGCCAAGAGGGCGGCCAGGGAAGCGGCATTAGAGAGGGCGAATAGGCGGTAGGGCGCGGCCGCGCCTCGGGTGCGAGCGTACCAAGCTTGGAGAAGCGGGCTTGAGGTGGAGAGCAGGAAGTAGGGTAGCCCGACGCTTACCAGCAGGACCAGCAGGATGGGCCCGACGGGGGCCTGTTCCCCCGAAGGCTTTAGAAAATCCGGCGGCAGCACCGGGGCCAGGATAACGGCCGCAAGAAGCAAGGCTGCATGCACGCGGAACTGCCGTTTGGGATCCAGGCGCTGAATCGAAAAGTGCGCATAGCCATAACCGGCCAGCAGGAGCACCTGAAAAAAGAGCATCGCCGTATTCCAGACGACGGCCGATCCTCCGAACCAGGGCAGAATCAATTTCGCGATGAGAGGCTGAACCAGAAAGAGCAGGAAAGCGCTCAGGAATACGGTTGCGGCGTAAAGAGCCATTCCCGGTTATGGTATCCAGGAAAGCTGGACTACGGAGCAGCGAAGGGGCACAATCCTACGGTTTCGATTAGCCCAGAGCTTGATTGAGGTCGGAGAGGATATCTTCCGCGGCCTCGATGCCGACCGAGAGGCGTACCAAATTGTCGTGGATGCCCAGGCGCACTCTTTGTTTCGGAGATATATCGCGGTGAGAAGCGATGGCGGGATAGAGGGCCATTGTGTGCACGTCGCCCAAAGAGGTTGCGGGCACGATCATCCGGAGCCGATCGAAGAAGGCAAAGACATCGGGACGTTCCGCGCCAGCTAGCTCAAAGGAAACCATTGCGCCATGCATGCCTGGCGGAAAAAGGCGATCCGCCACCGACTGATCGGGGAAACCGGGCAGACCGGGGAAGTAAACCTTCGAGACGCGCGGGTGCCGTGCCAGGTGGTCGGCCACTATGGCGGCGTTGCGGTTCTGGCGTTCCACCCGCAGGGGAAAGGTCTTAATGCCCCGCATGGTGAGGTAACACTCGAAAGGCCCCAGGATAGGCCCGCAGATTCGAGATAGGCCGCGGAGCTGTTCCAAATGCTCCGCGTCGCAGCAGACGAGACCTCCGACTACGTCACCATGACCGGCCAGATACTTCGTGGCCGAATGCACGCTGAAGTGGGCCCCCAGTTCGAGAGGACGAATGAGCAATGGAGTGGCGAACGTGTTGTCGACAATCAGCGCGGCCCCAACGGAACGAGCCATTTCCGCGACCTTGTCGATGGCGCCAACGCGCAAGAGGGGGTTGGAAAGGGACTCCATGAGTACGAGTCCGGGTTTGTCTGTGGTGATGGCATCGGCGACAGCCCCAAGGTCGGTGATGTCGACCCAGGCAACGCTAACGCCAAAGGGTTCAAAGACCTGCTGCAGAAGTTTGACCGTGGCGCCGTAAAGCTGATTAGCGGCTACCACGTGCTTGCGCCGGTCCAGGAGCGCCACGGTTATGGCGATCTGAAGCGCACTCATTCCGGAGGAGGTGGCCAAAGACCCGGCGGCTGACTCGAGCGCGCTGGCGGCCTCCTCTAGAGCGGCATTGGTGGGGTTGTCATAGCGCGAGTAGGCGTAGCCTGGAATCTCATGAGCAAAGACCTGGTCGATCGTTTCGAGCTTGTCGTAAAAAAAGCTCGACGCGGCGTAGATAGGCGTAGTGACCGGCACCGGCTGGCCGGGACTCCGCTTCCGGTCCCCCGCATGAACGGCTTTCGAATGAATGTTCATGGCGATGTTATTTCCGCTTCCAGCGGACCCCGTCCTTGGTGTCTTCGAGAACGACGCCCGCTTCGAGCAACTGGTTGCGAATCTCGTCGGCGCGCGCGAACTGCTTGGCTTTTTTAGCGGCGGCGCGTTCCGAGATCAAGGTATCGATGCTCTCGTCATCTAAGGCGTTGGCGGCGAGCGTGGGCTTTAGAACGTCGAAGATGCGATCAAAGCGAGTGAGCAGATCGAGCGCGGCGGCTTGGTTGCCAGCGCGGAATTCCCCTTGATCCAGGAGCGTATTGGTGTCGCGGACAAACTCGAAGACCGCCGCGAGCGCCTCGGCGGTGTTCAAGTCGTCGTCGAGGGCGGCTTCGAACTTCGCAAGGGCGGCCACGGCGAGTTGGGCGGCTCCGGCGTTTTCGCCCGGCAGCAGTTTGCCGGTTTCAAGACGGAGTTTGTAATTGCGCAGCCGGTCTATGGAGGATTGCGCGCCCGCCAGCGATTCCAAAGTAAAGTTGAGCTTCTTGCGGTATGGCACGCTCATAAGGACGAAGCGCAAGGCCTCGGGCGCATGGCCCATTTCCACCAATTCCCGCAGCGTATAAATGTTGCCAAGAGACTTCGACATTTTCTGCATGTCGACATTCAAATGCTCACAGTGAATCCAGAAGCGGGCAAAGGGACGGCCGGTGGCGCCTTCGCTTTGCGCGATTTCATTCTCGTGATGCGGAAACGCGAGGTCGATGCCGCCGGTATGGATGTCCAGCGTCTCGCCGAGGTATTTCATAGCCATGGCCGAGCATTCAATGTGCCAGCCCGGGCGGCCTTTTCCGTAAGGTGACTCCCAGAAAGGCTCTTCGCCCTTACGTTCTTTCCAGAGAACGAAGTCCCGGGCGTCGTCCTTGTCGTATTCATCCACGTCCACTCGCGCGCCGGCCTGAATGCCACTGAAATCATTGTGCGAGAGCTTTCCATAAGCGGGGAACTTCGCAATGCGAAAGTAGACGCTGCCGTCGGAGGAATAGGTCATGCCGTTGTCCGCCAAGCGCCCGATCAGATCAATCATCTCCGGAATATGCTCGGTGGCCCGGACGATCTGTTCCGGGCTCTCCATCCGCATCGTCGCCAGATCTTCCAGGAAAAATGCCTCGTATTTGCGCGTGTACTCGCCCATGGGAATGCCCAATTCCATGGACTTGCGAATGATCTTGTCCTCAACGTCGGTGATATTCATCACGTGCTGCAAATGGAAGCCGCGGTACTTTAGCCAACGGCGAAGGGTGTCGTTGAAGGTAAAGGTGCGCAGGTTGCCGATGTGGGCGTAGTTGTAGACCGTGGGACCGCAAGAATACATGCGGACCGTTTGGCCGTCGGCGGGAGCGAAATCTTCAACCTGGAGACTAAGGGTATTAAAGAGGCGAACAGCCATTGAATCTCATTAGTTTAGCGGAGCGGGCAAGACGTCCACCTTGAGATGGCTCGGCAGGCTGGCACTACGCCAGACGCGATGCGTCGACTTTTGAAAATCCGCCTCCCGCGCTTCGTTGATGTTTGGAACAAACTTCTGGGGATTGCGGTCCGCAATTGGAAACCAGGAGGATTGGACCTGGACCATAACGCGATGCCCGCGGCGGAAGCAGTGATTGACGTCCGGCAGGTTCCAGGCGACCTTCTCGGGCTTGCCCGGCGTAAAGGCCTTGGGCGTGGTGAAACTGTCCCGGAAGCGAGCCCGAAAGATATCCCCACGCACCATCATCTGGTAGTTGCCCATGCGCACACCGGCGGGATTGGGTTCCGGGTCGGGAAAATCATTGGGGAATACGTCGATTAACTTAACGACCACGTCGGCGTCGGTGCCCGTGGTGGAGAAAAAGACCTGGGGCGCCACCTGGCCGGCGAGGACGAGATCATCCTCGAGCACGTCGCTGACGTAGGTCAGAACATCGGGGCGAGTGGAAGCGTGGCGCTGGTCCATCACCATGTGTTCACGGGTCATGCGGTTGGAGACCTGGGGAATGTAGGGAACGGGTTTGGATGGATCGCTGGGGAATTCGTCGAAAGCCTCGCCGATAGCGGTGGGCGCTTCAAAACTTAGCTTGCCGTTGGCATGAAAGTACAAGGTTTTTGACTGCACGCCGGCAGGCGGCCAGCTTTGATACTTGCGCCAAACATTGGAGCCGGATTCAAAGACGGTAGCCTTGGCCAGTTTGGGGTCCGGGCCATCTTTTAGTACGTGCTTGAAATAGGGAACTTCGACGTTCTCGCGGTACCAATCGGCCGTTTTCGCGTTAAAAGGGATATCGCCTAGTTGTTTGCCTTCGCCCCGCGCCCATTCGCCGTGATACCAGGGACCCATCACCAGACGGTTGGATTTCGCGAAACCTTGCTTCTCCACATTCTTGAAGACCTGTAAAGCCCCGTATAGATTCTCAGCGTCGAACCAGCCGCCGATGGTGAGCACCTCCGGCTGGATGTTTTTCAGGTGCGGACGCAGATTGCGGGCTTGCCAGAACTCGTCGTAGTTGGGGTGTTTCATGATGTCGTTCCAGAAAGCGACGTTGTTCTTCATATAGCGTTCATTGGCGTTATAAAGCGGACCTAGCTCCAGAAAAAACTTGTAGCCGTCGGGCGTCTTGTGGTCGAAGGGGTCCCGCCGTTGGTAGGTGGGTTCGGGACGCGGCTGGCCGAATGCGATCAGAAAATTGAAACCGTGCGGAAGATAGAGTGCGCCATTGTGGTGAAAATCGTCGCCGGTGAACCAGTCTGTAATGGGCGCCTGCGGGCTCGCGAGCTTATGCGCTGGGTGGGCGTCAATCATGCCGGCGGCCGTATAAAAGCCCGGATAAGAGATGCCCCAAGTGGCGACCCGGCCATTGTTGCCCGCGATATTCTTGACCAGCCAATCAATCGTGTCGTAAGTGTCGGTGGATTCATCGATGTCCTGCGGGCCGCTCTTCTTAGGCTTATGCGGAGTCATGTTGATGAAGTCGCCTTCGCTCCAGTTGCGGCCGCGCACATCCTGGTAGGCGACGATAAAGCCCTCCTTCGCCATCAGGGCGCTAGGGGCGATGTCGGACTTGTATTGATCCGCACCATAGGGAGCGACGCTGTAAGGGGTGCGGTTCAGGAGGATTGGGTATGGTTTGGATTGGTCCTTGGGGACATAGACAGAGGTGAAAAGTTTCTTGCCGTCCCGCATCGCGACGCGGTACTCGTACTTCGTGTAATTGGCCTTGACGTATTCGAGCCCTTGCCCCTGCCCTTGGCCTTGCACGGCAATCGCAAACGCGATCCAAATCCAAAACTGACGCATATTGGGGATGATAATAGCAGTGCCTCGTCTTTACTTGCTGGGAGTCTATTGCTGTTTGGTCCAGGCCCAGACGCCCTTAGACCGCGCCGTGCTGGCCAGCCGCGCGCAAAGTTTTGCAGAGTCTTTACCGAATCTGGTTTGCACCGAGACGCTGGTGCAAAAGGAACTCCGGCATTCCACGCGCCTGCGTATTCGGCGTGACGACCAGGTACTGGTGGCGCCGCCACCCAAGATTCAGGAACGGGAGATTGTCAGCGAATTGGGTTATGTGCTAGACGGACGAGAGCAGCCAACTTGGCGCGAGGTGCGAAAAGTAATGCGAGTAGACGCAAAACTCGTGGCTTCACGCGAGAAGGCGCGCGAACGCCTCGTCTTTGGCCTACGCAGCAATCGAGACCGGGATCGCATGCGGATGATGGAAGAATTCGCGCGCTACGGACTGGACACGACGGCGACAGACTATGGCCTGACCCTGCTGATTTTTCTACCATCCGAGATCGCAAAGTTCGAGTTCAAGGGCGAAAAAGAAGAGGTGGTGAATGGGGAAGCGCTGGACGTTTACCTATTTCGCCGTACGGACCGTGAAGCCGCCGTCACCGTCTTCGACAATAAACGCGCCGAGCATGCGCCTCTCCAAGGACGGGTCTGGATTCAGCGCGCGACCGGTACGCCGCTGCGCATTCAACTTTTGGCGGTGACGCGCGTGGATGATGCGCCAATTCTCGACGAGGGAGTTGTACAGTACGGCCCCTCCCGTTTTGGCAGCCTGGTGGCCACCAGCGTGCACTTTCAACGCAGCAGCCAAGGAAAGTTGCTTGCCGAAGCCGAGTACCGCTACAGCGACCACCAGAAGTTTGGGGCCGAGGCCGAGTTGAAGTTCGAGTCCGATCCAGAGAAAGAGAAGCCATGAAATTTCTTTACCTGCATGGGTTCGCCAGCTCACCGGCGTCGCGGAAGGCTCAGTTTTTCGCCGAGCGTCTTCGGGCGGAAGGCGCGGCTGTCGCAGTCCCGGCTCTAGAGGCGGAGGGATTCTCGCGCTTGACGGTGACGGGGCAGTTGCGCGTGATAGAGGAAGCCGCCAATGGCGAAGCGGTGCGGCTGATCGGGTCCTCCCTAGGCGGCTATCTGGCCGCTTTGTATGCCAGCCGCCACCCGGAAGTCGAAAAACTTCTTCTGTTGGCGCCGGCCTTCGGATTCGCGGAGCGCTGGGAGCTTCGACTGGGAAAGGCCGCTTTCCAGCAATGGAGGGAACGTGGCTACCTTGAAACGATGCATTATGCGACGGGCCAAACTGCTCAGGTGGGCTTCCAACTGATTGAGGATGGGCGGCAGTATGCGGCCGAGCCAGTCTTTCGCCAGGAGGCTTGGATTGTGCATGGGCGACAAGACGAAGTGGTGCCAATCGACTTTTCCCGCCGCTTTGCCGAGCAGCACGCGCAGGTGCGTTTGATTGAAAAGGAGTCGGGGCATGAACTGACGGATGTGTTGGAGGAAATCTGGGACGAGTGCCGGGACTTTTTACTAAACTAGTCCACCGGCAACATTACCCAGAGTTCGGGGCGGCCGCTATTGCAGTGGACCGCGCGGCTCAAAAAACCCAGACAGGGCCAGGAAAGATAGAGTGCGTAGCGGGCGGCGTTCCACGCGCCGATGCTTCTTTCGCCGCGGCGATAGTGGGCCAGCCGATTTTCCACACTCGGCACGGGGTGAAAGATGGCTTCGACCGCTCGAGGGCGGGAGGGTTCGTCGTCCTGTAGCTGGTCCAACTCGCGAACTACCGACTCAAAGCGCTCCGCGGGAATGCCCGCCTCAAGCGCCGCCTGATCCAACTCGAAAACACCAAGGCGGCTGAGGGTAGGGAGAACCAGCAGTCCCAGGAAACTCCAGAGCGTAAAACCAAGCGCCGTTGTGAAGAGTTCGCTCACGGTCGAGACCCCGGCGTTCGGAAGAAAAGAACAGGCCCAAAAGCCAACCAGGTTAAAGAGAAAAGCCACTGCCAGTCCACGCAGGCGGCTGCCGGAGCTCAGTGCCGCGCTGCGACGGGTGAGCTCCAGTTGCAAGACGTCTTTAGTGAAAATGCGGGTCCAAAGGCTTGGCAGAACGATGCGCTCGCGACCAGGTAGGCCAGTGAGTCCTCCGGAGAATCCGGAATCAACGCCGCCAAGGTAGAGGACCCCGTTTGCATCCCGTTCGGCGTGTAGTCCTCCCACTAAGCGAGCCAAGCGGTCCTGCAGTTCCACCAGTATCAACATGAGGACGGCAATCGCGGCAATGGCGGCAGCACGTCCTCCCCAACGGCCGGCTTCGAGTAGCACAAGAGCGGAGAGCAGCACGATTAAGGATTGGAAGAAGGCGGCACGGAGGTACTGCGCCGCGAACATGTTGAAGAGTTGGCATTGGCGAGAGTAGTAGCACGGTAGCCAATAGCCACCGATGTAGTCGAAGGGGACATGCAGGAGCGTATACGAGAGAACGATCCAGAACAGGGCGGTTAGGTTCGAAGAAAGAGTGTTGGGCCAAGCGCCAAACAACTTGGCTGGCCATGCCAGCAGCACCGCGAGCACGGCAAGGACTACGATCGTCCCCACTCCGGCGATTCCTAGCCACAGCCTTGCCCGCGCGTACGTCATTCGTTGCACCACTCTATCCTGAATGTGTGATGCCCTCTGCTACGATCTGGCTGATTATATTGGCTCAATCTGTAACGCCACCCATCGAGCGCATATCAACAGAGGAGGTGGCGATGGTGGAGGTTGATAGTGGACCGACGACCCACACGTATACGCTGACCCTCCCAGACCGTCTTCGGAGCCGCCACTTCGCCTTCGCGGTGGACCGTTCGGTGTGCCTAGGGAGCCTGCTGGTAAACGGGCAAAAGCTGCTTGGCGACGATGCCGACGAGATCTTCCGCTTTGACCGTTCCAACCTCGTGCGACTGGAAGGATGTCTGGAACGCACGCCCAAACCGATCGCGCTTTTCGCCCACCCCAAAGTACTGATTCATGGTGCTTTCGCCGAATGGTCTCCCGCGGGCCGCCAATTACGGGTTCGCTTGGAGTTGCGGAATACGCTTGCGAACTCCGTTTCTGTAACGATCGAGTCGCGGAATATTCCGGCGTTGAGCCGGTCTTTCTTTCTAGGGCCGCAAACTTCTCAAACTTACGAGTTTTTCGAGCGTCTAGCTAAGCAGGAAGCGGTGCTGGAGCTTGAAATGTGGAAACATGAAGAAGCGATTGAAGGAGCTTATCGGCACATCCGATCCGTTGCGGTCTCCCGTAAACAGTAGCGGGACATGTTAAGATGAAGGCGACTTCGGCGGTCTTCCATTTTTCATATCCCGATGCAACTATTCCGGTGGCGCTTGCGTCCCTGGAAGTAGCGCGGAGTAGTCTACTACTCTGATCGAGGTGAAGG
Organism: uncultured Bryobacter sp.; assembly: GCA_964387685.1. Classification (GTDB taxonomy): domain Bacteria; phylum Acidobacteriota; class Terriglobia; order Bryobacterales; family Bryobacteraceae; genus Bryobacter. The sequence goes on along the minus strand of CAYLXK010000001.1, from coordinate 455,322 downwards.
ACCGGTGAGTACATCGACGCTGGAACGGGAAAATGAAGTGATTCCCTTGGAAGAACAGAATAAAATCGAATCGCCTGAGGCGCACCTTGCGGAGACGCTGGGCGGCCTGAAGGAAGAGTCTGTCTTCGTTTCTCTTTGGCGCAACGTCAAGGAAACGATCAATCCCCCGAAACTCCCCCCACTGGAACTGACTTCCAAGCCGGTCGCCGTGAGGGATATTTGGGGTCAAACGGCGGGGAACGAATCCCGAAGCGCTCTGTCGTCCCTGGCGATTCACGGCGTGATCGTGGCCCTTTTGTTGTTTCTTAGCACCAATAAGACAGTGCAAGAAGTGGTCAAGAGAGAGATCACCCTGATCGCGCCCGTTACGGAGTTCATCCCGGAAGCACCCAAAAAGGCGAAAACCATGGGCGGCGGCGGAGGTGGTGGGGCGAGAGAACAGACCCCTCCCTCCAAAGGTAAGCTACCTAAGCCGTCTCCCAAACAGTTCGTCCCCCCGCAAATTCAACGCGTGGAACAGCCCAAGCTGGTGATGGAACCAACGATTATTGCGCAGGCCGACGCCCCCCTTCCGAAACTCAACATGCCGGAATTGGGAGATCCTTTGGCCAAGATCGGGCCTCCTTCTCAGGGTTCGGGGTCTGGTAGCGGCTTTGGACGCGGTTCCGGTGGCGGTGTGGGTCCGGGTAGCGGTGGCGGTTTCGGACCAGGCACTGGCGGTAACGCAGGGGGAGGCGCCTATCGCGTCGGTGGAGGCGTCTCGGCACCAGCTGTGCTCTTCAAGGTCGAGCCCGAGTACTCCGAAGAGGCGCGCAAGGCGAAGTTCCAAGGAACCGTTGTACTTGCGATCATTGTTGACCCCTCCGGGAAGGCGCGAGACATCCGGGTCATCCGGCCTCTCGGCCTAGGCCTAGACGAAAAGGCCATCGAGGCGGTGCTCAAATGGCGGTTCAAACCTGGTTTAAAGGACGGCAACCCCGTTCCGGTCCAGGCAACGGTTGAAGTCAATTTCCGCTTGCTTTAGAGAGCGGATCCATCCTTCGCAAATATTCAAAGCTATAAATGCCGCTGGAGTGGCCGTCGTTCCAGTTGATCCTGAGGGCATAATTTCCTACAGGCTCACAGGACAACATCTTGAGCGCTGGCTTGTACATTTGAAACGGACTGGGATCCGAGTAGTTGGTCTTTTGGGGCACCGTGCCATGCGTGCCTGTGCAAACCGCGCAGGGACAGTGGTCCCTTAACCACGCGAGGGGATAGCTGGTGTGTGAGCCGTCCTTCCAATCGATCTCGATTCCCCTGGATTTCGAGACGGCGATATGTTCGACTTCGGCTGTCAGGTTGTTCATTTTCTTTCGATATCTCTCACTCCTGGAATACGGCGCAGCGATGACAAAATGCGTTCCAGTTGCCGCTTGTCCCGCACCTCGATCTTCATTTCGACCACGGCGCCATCGCCTCCATCCGTATCTCCCCGCGCCTCAAGAGTGCGGATGTTGGAGTTCTCATGGAAGAGGTTTTGGGTAAATTGCGCGAGCATTCCTGGCCGGTCATCGGTCCGGATTGTGAGCTGGACTTCAAAGTTCTCGCCCGCGAACTTGGCCCACTCCACGTCGATTTTCCGCTCCACCTCATAGAGCAGATTCTGAACGTTCGTGCAGTTTACGCTGTGGACGCTGACCCCCTTGCCACGAGTGATGTAGCCGACAATGGCTTCACCCGGAATTGGACTACAGCACGGCGCGCGGTAAATCATGACGTCGTTGAGACCCCGCACGCGGACCACCAGATCCTTGGCGTCGGCCATGGGAATCTGCGGCGGTGCAGGCGCCGATGCGGTCTCAGCCTGCTGCGCTCGAGCCGGGTCGAAGCGTTGCAGAATCGGGCGGGCTTCGATTTTCCCGTAACCTAACTGCGCATAGAGGTCTTCGAGTTTCCCCACGCCGTAGTCGTTCAGAAGATCGTCCAAGATCTGCTTGTCGAGCTTCGCGATGCCGATGCCAAGGCGGCGGGCCTCTTTCTCGAAATACTTCTCGCCGATTTCAATCGCCTTTTCCCTTTCGGTGGCGTTAATGATCTGCTTGATCTTGTTGCGAGCCTTGGATGTCTTGACAAAGCTCAGCCAGTCCTTGGAGGGCATGTGGCCGGGCTGGGTGAGGACCTCGACGACGTCGCCATTGCGCAGCGTGTACTTGAGCGGAACAATGCGGCCGTTCACTTTGGAGCCGACGCAGGAGTTGCCGACGTCGGAGTGAATCGCGTAAGCGAAATCGACAGGCGTCGCTTCCCTGGGCAGCACCATCACTTTGCCCTTGGGCGTAAAGACGTAAACTTCGTCCGAATACAAATCCACCCGCAAAGTGGACATGAACTCGCCGGGATCGCGCATTTCCTGCTGCCACTCGATAAGCTGGCGCATCCACTTCATGTACTGTTCGTCGTCGCTGGCGCCCCTTCGCCCCTCTTTGTACTTCCAGTGCGCCGCCACGCCTTCTTCGGCCAAGCGGTGCATTTCCTCCGTACGGATTTGGACTTCAAAGGCTTGGCCGCCGGAACCCATCACACTGGTGTGCAGGCTCTGGTAGCCATTCTGGCGAGGCATGGCAATAAAGTCTTTAATGCGGCCAGGGATGGGGGGCCACTCGTTGTGAATGACGCCCAGGGCGGCGTAGGTATTCTTAAGCGAGTCCGTAATGATGCGCAGTGCGAGCAAGTCGTAGACCTGTTCGATGGGAATCTTTTGCCGTTTGAGCTTGAGATAGACCGAGTAGGGGCGTTTCAATCGGCCTTCCACACGGGCGGGAATGCTCTCGCGGGCCAGCTTTTGTTCCACACTCTTGCGGATGCTTTCCAGAAACTCTTCGCTGGCTTTGCGCTTGTTTTCGATCTGCCCGACGATCTCCTCATAAGCCTCGGGGTCGATCGCCCGGAACGAGAGGTCTTCGAGCTCGGCGCGCACCTTACCCATCCCGAGGCGGTGCGCGATCGGGGAGTAGATGTCGAGGGTTTCCTGAGCGATGCGGGTTTGCTTCTCGCGCGGCAGCCCGTGGATCGTGCGCATGTTGTGCAGCCGGTCGCTAAGCTTGACCAGGATGACGCGGATATCGGAAACCATGGCGAGCAGCATCTTGCGCACGCTCTCGGCCTGCTGTTCTTCGCGCGAATAAAGATGGACTTTCCCGAGCTTGGTAACGCCATCCACGCAGGACGCCACTTCGTTGCCGAAACGCTTGCGGATTTCCTCTATAGGCGTGCCCGTGTCTTCCACTACATCGTGGAGCAGCGCGGTCTCCAAGCACACGCTGTCCATTTGCATGTCGGCGAGAATCTGCGCGACCGCTAGGGGATGTAGGATGTAGGGCTCACCGCTTTTTCGCATTTGAGCGCCATGCTTAGCGCGAGCAAACTCGAAAGCCTCGCGCAATCGTTCGGTAGCCTCTTTGGGGCGCAACAATTGAGCGCTCCGCTCAAGGGCGGCGTAGCGCGATTCAACGATCGGATTCCAGTCCGGCAGGGGACTAGGCGGCGCAGGGCCGGCGGCGGGGACTTCCATCCAAAAGCGAGAGGCAGCGCACGCATCGTGGCGCAGAGCACTCTCTTTATTATTTCGTCAGGAGACCCACGTGGTCAATGCCCGCTCCCCGCGCCAAATCGACAACCGGCAGCACTTGCCAGTAGTCCAGGGCCCCGGCGGCTTTTACAAAGAGGACTTTAGCCGCCCGGCTAGCATAGATCTCCCGCAGTTGCCCCGCCAGGTCCACCATCAGGACCGGGCGCTGATTGACGCGAAGTGAACCGTCGGCCTCCACTTCCACAACCACCGCTGCATCGTCCCGCCGGTCGTTGGCTAGCGGCTCCCGGGAGAGCGACGCCGGCAGACCCTTTGGCGCCAAGGGCGTAATGACCATGAAGATGATGATCAACACGAGCAGGACGTCGATCATCGGAGTCATGTTGATCTCCGAGGCGATTCGAGAGGAACCGTTTAGCTGCATAGGAGCTTAGAAACGGAACCGAGAGGAATAGTTCCCTAGCGATCGCTCGCCTGGCGTTTATAGGGCTCACGAACATACTTGGCGGCCTCTTCGAGTGCCCCCTGGGTGTTGTCCTTGGTGCGTATCGCCTGGTTGTACTCGCTCACGGCGCGCTCGCGCTGGCCGGTGACATCGAAGATCTTGCCCAGATTGATGTGGCTCCACACCTCCGTCCATTTCGGCTCGAGATCGCCATTCAGGGTCTCGCGAAATTCGTTGGCCGCAGACTGGTAGCTGTTACGCAGAAAGTAAACCTCGGCCACGCGGTAGTGGGCCAGGGAACTATTGCGATTCACCTCGAGTGCCTTCTGGTATTCCTTGAGCGCTTCGTCAAACTCACTCACTTCAGCGAACTGCTCTCCTTTGCGGATCGCTACAGCCACTCGCACCTGGTCGTCGTAGCGCAGGACGGTCATTTCCGGATCGAGCGCCACACTTTTGGGCTTGCCAAAGGTATCGACGGAAAACTCGCTTGAGGTGCCAACCACTTCTACGGACTTTTCCTCCGGATTGCCCTCGGTTTCGATCTTCAGCTTGACGGGCATGCGGAAAGTATCGAGATCTTGATTGACCTTGCCGACGAGCCGGAAGCCCTTGGCGGTGCGAAAGACGGTGTACGTCAACTTGAACTCAGGGGCGCCCGAAGACTCGATCCACTGGATGAAGAAATAGCTAAGATCCTGCCCATATACCTGTTCAACGGTACGGCGGAAATCGCCGGTGGATACCTGCTTGCCCGCATACTCGGTGGCGAACTTCTTCACGGCTTCGGCGAACTTTTCTTTACCGACGACGCTCCGCAGCATGTTCAAGACCGACGATCCTTTGCCTGCGGTCGCCGCCCAGTACTCGGGCGAAAAATCTTCATAGCGCGCAGCCTGAATCAGCGGTGGGTCGGGCTGTGTGAGGGCCTCCACATAGACATCCCGCATCTCGGTTTCAAGCGCGCTGGGGCCACCGGTAGATTCAAAGTAGAGAGCTTCGGAATAACGAGCGAGGCCATTGATCAACCAAATATGATTGCGCGTAAGCGGAGAAACGAGTCCGCCCCACCATTGCCGCGAGACCTGATTCACGATGAGGCGCGGATTCGGTTCGGCCGTCAGCGCGGTAGGGGAGAAGAAAATTAGGCCCGGTGACGAATAGCCGTTAGGGAAGCCTTTAAAGGTTTCGACGAGGGTCAGTCCCACGGCGGGAGGACGTCCGTTCAGATCCGACAGAAAATTCATCGCCTTGGCCACCGTGTCCGCCGTAGGCTTGGCGACGTTGGGCGTGCGGAAGAAAGTGCGGGAGGTAACGCCTTCCACGCTAACGCTTTCGGGCGCGGCGGCGGCGCGCACCACGGCGAAGCTGCCGTAGATGGCGGGCCGGTCGTTCGTGAATTTGTACACTGCCTGTCCGGCGGCCTCGCTCTTCAGATCCACACCCGAACTGACGGCGCGGAAATCCGCGGGGACGCTCACATTCAAGTTCATGGTGTAGCGGTCCGCGGTGTATTCGTTAACCGGGAACCAACGGGCGGGGTAGAGGAAGACGGCCGCGTCATTCTGTACCGAGGCGAAACGGATGCCATAAACGGGACTTTCTTCCCGGCCATCAAAGCGCCCGTCGTATTCAAAGCGGACCGTCGCGCTTTGGCCTTTGGCGAGCGGCTGATTCAGGCTGAGGCGGTAGGTGAAGTCGCCCGTTTTGGAAAAGGCCAATGGCGTGCCCCGTTCATCGGTGACGGCCGCTACTCGCAAAGCATCATTAAAGTCGAGGTCCACGTTCGAGACGCGCTCATCCGGAGTAGTGAAGCGCATGCTCACCTTGGCGGAAAGCGCCTGGCTCGCGGGTACAACTTGGGCATCGATGTCGTAGTGGAGCACGTCAATTCTGGACCGGCGTTCCGCTTGCGCCCAACCAAAATTGACTGCCGATAGGGTCAGCAGCAAGAACCGCAATTGCCTCAAGCCAAAGTTATTTCTTTTCATTTTGCATTTCATCGAGCATTTCATCCACAATACGCGCGGCAGTCTCAAAAGGATCGTCGTCGCTGCGCAGCAACGCGGCCACCTCGGCTAAGCCCGCCCTCATTTCCATTCTCGCGGTTTCCTCCGTCAGCAGGCGGAGCCCCGCCTCTGCCAGATTCGTACCGGTCATTTTTTCCTGGATCAATTCCGGGATTACAGCACGCCCGGCGATCAAATTCACCATGGTGTAAAAAGGCACATCGACCAAAAAACGACCGATCCACCAACTCAGGCCCGTGACCCGGTAAAAGCTCACCGTCGGGGCGCCCAACAAGGCCGCCTCCATCGTAACCGTGCCCGAAGCCGCCAAAGCGAGGTCACAGTGTGCCAATAAGTCCCAGGTCTGGCCTTCAATAACATGGATGGTTTCGGCGCCGAAATGGTTATCAAAAAAGCCGCAGCCAACTTCCGGGGGCGTGCCCAGGACGAACTGGAGCGATTCAGCGCTCTGCAAGCGCTTTACGGCATCCAGCACAGGCGGCAAATGGCGGAGAATCTCACCGCGCCGGCTACCGGGCAGCAATGCCACTAGGCGGCGTTCCGGATCAAGACCCAGCGCGGCGTAGAAATCGGACTTCGTCCGCGCCGGGCGGATATGCCGCGCCATGGGATGACCGATGTAGCGCACCGGTACACCTCGAGCACGAAACCATTTCTCCTCAAAAGGGAATATACAAAGCAGTTGCCGCAGATCCCGTCCCATGGCTTTGGCTCGGCCTTGACGCCACGCCCAAGCTTGGGGCGCTACCAGATAAACGACCGGCACGCCTTGCTCACGGAGTCTCCGCGCCACGCGCAGGTGAAAATCCGGAGAGTCCGTCAGAATTGCCAGGTCCGGGGCTTCGTCGCGGGCCGCCTGCAACAGCTTTCGATATTCCCCGTAGATTCCCGGCAGGTGACGGAGAACCTCGACAAGCCCGACCACGCCGAGTTTGCCCGCGTCCATGACAGGACGGACGCCGAGAGCGGCCATTCGCGGCTGCGCGCAGCCGAAAAAATCGATATCCGGGCGGCGCCGGCGCAAAGCCTCGATGAGCCCCGCCGCATAAAAATCCCCCGAGGCCTCCCCCGCCGAAATGAGGACCTTCCTAGCCAGAATCGGTGCCAAGGCCTTTAGGGTATCGCGCTATCCTGAGAGTTGTCGATGACCGTTGTGTTGCCCGAAAGACTGCCCGTCCGCGCGTTTGCGGAACGCTTCCGGACGGAAGTAAAATCCCTGTCTGATAAGTTCTCGTTTTACTCCGCCGGCTTGAAGCTGAACGAAGAAGACGAGAAGGAATTTATCTACGATCCCGTCGAAAGTCTCCCGCCGATGGTTCGCGCTTTGCTGCCCGATATTTCGATCGTGCTGGTGCCCCAGCTCGAAGGAGTCAAAGCCGAAGAGATTCAGGTGGTGCTGGATACTCCGGTCGATCCCAAGGCGAAATCGGCACCGGACCGGGTCTGGCAAAGCGAAACCCAGTTTGAGGACAGCATCGTGCTCACCTTCGCGGTGCAGGGCTGCGACAGTGGAGAGTATCATTACCGGCTCTTTCATTCCATTGCGGTGAAGGTGGCGGAGCGGGCGAAGCCCGAATTTTGGCAGGGATATCTAGACTTGCTGCACGATGAGCTGAAGCGAAAGGTGCATGGCGAAGTGGACGAGGATAGCTGGCGTGCAAAGGATGCCCTGCTGGCAGCCACGCTCTCGCCATGGCGCGATTCCCGTCAGTTTCAACATTATGCCCGGGTGTCCTTGGTGGATAGCCTGACGCTCTACTTGCACGGGCTGTGCTGCGATATCGACGTCGAACCGGGTCCCCGCCAGATTCAAAGCCGCGAACTGCGGAAGCGGCTGCTTTGGCTATACGCAAATGTAGGCGCCCCCGACAACTACTCCATTGTTCCGGAGCAGAAGAAAAGGGTCAGTTCCTAGGCACGATCAGGATTTCGATCCAAAGTCCACGCTGCTCGTAGCCAATGACGGGGCGGAAGCCGGCGAGCCGATCTATCTGTTCCTGGCGCAAATCCCTAGGCATCGCAAAAAATCGATCTAAGAGCCAGCGTGCCGGTTGCCAAGCCGCCAGACTCGCGGAGGGCTGCCAGGAACGCGAATAGAGAATCAGTACATCCCCCGGCTCCCAAGCAAGCGAGTTGATGGCCTCAAAGCTTGCCTCGTGCATCGTGCGGACGTTGGGGTGCCGCGTTTGCAGGTAGCCGAGATAGGGCTTCCGGAGGGCGTCGCTCATCGGCCAAGTTGTGGTAACACGACGATCCAGCATCCGGGACTCTACCAAGCCCGCCGCGTTGCGTTGTATCTCCACCAGATCCACCATTGCCAGATTGTTCTCGAGCGCATACGGCCAAGGCATATTCAAAAAGAGGCAGCCTAGGATGCCCGCGGCGCTGATCCCAAAGATTCCGTAGCGGAGACGCGGCCCCAACGTCGACAAGGCCGCGGCAAATGCGGCGCAGAGCACCGGTATTACCGGCAGCAGGTAGCGCTCCAACACCGCACCGCCGCTCACGGAAACGCCCAAGGAGTAGACAGCGCAGGCGGCCGCAATGGGGCGCCACACGGGGGAGAAGCCAATCTCTTTCCAGCGCCATACCAGCACGGAAGCCGGCAGCAGGTGTAGGTTTTCTACAAGAAGAAAGGAGGCGCGGCGAAACAGGGCGTAGGCCAAACGCACGGGGTGAAGCGGGTAAATCAGGTTGTATTGCGAATACTCTCCGTCCCCAAAGGCGAAACCTGTCTTCAGATACAAGAACCCGAACCAGTTGGCTAGTAAAAGTATCGGCAATCCCGCCAAAAGTAAAGCAAAACGGCGCGCGCCTTGCCTCCAGGAAAATGCGGCCAAAACAATCGGAACCAGCAGCGCCGTTTCCTTGAAGGCAACCGCGAGCAGGGCGAATACAAGGCAGAAAGTCTCCTTCCGGCGAAGGTACGCGACGAAAAGAGCCGTGAGAAACAAAGCGCTCGGGAGATCCAACTGAGCCATCATGGATTGGGTATAGACCAGCGGCTGCGCGGCTAGCAGGCCAATGGCGAGAAAGGCCGGCGTCCCGTGGGCGCCCCGCAAGAGTTCTACAGCGAGCAGAAATCCCGACGTAAGGTACGCCGCCCCGAGCAAGAGCATTAGACAACGAGTCTCGGCAATGCCGAATCCCACGAGGTTCCAGTAGCCCGCGAGAAGAAGCGGAAGGCCCGGAGGGTGCGAATTGGGCAAGGCAGATTCGGGAAGAATCAACCCTTTGCGGAAGAGATCCCAGGCCTGCGGAATGAATTGCCCCGCCTCATCCCAAAAGAACGGGAGGTTTAACAGACGGTAGTGGGTAGCAAATAGGTATGCCGCGCTCAGGATGTAGACGATCGCGACCGAAAACGCCCGCCGTTGAGACACCGCCTCTAAGACCAGCCGCGCCGGGCTAGTTCACCGCTCCGTGAGGGCCGGAGGCGTCGAGGCGGATTTCGCCAAAAGTCGCTTCGTATTGAGCGAGATTTTGGTTTAGAAGATTCACCAGAGCCTTCGCCTGCTGCGGGCTGAGGTAGATGCCTTGGAAGTTCTGGATGTTCACCACGTCCGGGGTAGATTGCGAAATCGTCCCAAACATCAGGAAGAAATCCCAAAGGCTCATGCGTACCTGAACGGAATTGGCGTACTTTTCTTCGTAAGTCGCCGTCTGACTGATGTTGAGTTTCGGTGCGTTGGAGGGAAACATGGGCGGACTTTCGAAAGAAGGAATGGCGGGGACGGCGGGGCTCGAACCCGTGACCTCCGACGTGACAGGCCGGCGCTCTAACCAACTGAGCTACGTCCCCGCAAACTGCCGGAAATCTCAGATTAGCACAAGCGTCATCGGTTTTTAAGCGAGAAGGTGCCGTCTTTGTGAAGCTGGTAAACGCGCCCTCGCCAGCGGATTTCATTCCCGAAAAAACCGGCGATCCAGAACGCGAAGCTCAGCAGATCCTGGGCGGGAAGTTGCCAAAGATACCGGATGCGCAGGGGAGCGTCGAGAACGCCGTTAGCCGTTGCGAGGGCGACCGTAAATCTCAGGAGCAGCCCCAAGCCTAGAAACGCGGGGGCGAAAGCGGCTGCGGGCCAAGCCAATAGAAACAAAGGTAGCGGATTCGTGAACAACTGGCCAACGTAGCCAGCGGGGCGGGACCGGCGTGTCGAACGATTCCAGCGCAGGCGATGGGCGAAATTCACCACCAGACTTTCGCTGCCGATGCGATGCTCGACCACGTAGGAGGACAGTATCGAATTCCAACCCGCCTCGCATACCCTTTGACCGAGCACGAAATCTTCGGCCAGATAATCCCGGAACGCGCTCCATCCGCCCACCGCTGCGATGGCCGCCTTCCGCGCGGCCACGGCCGGGCCAAGGGTAAAACGCATTCCTTCGAGCATGCGCGCCACCAGGACCCCGGCCAGGAACTCTGTGTTCATGCCGAGCGCCTCCAGTTCCGACCAGACGGAAGGACCGCCCACCGCGCGGTATGGGCAGGTGGCTAGGCCTAATCTAGGGTTGGCTTCGAACTCGGCGGCGATGCGGACAAGCATCGAGGAATCGGCACGGATATCGGAATCGGCCATGACGAGGAGGTCGTAGGCGGCAGCCCGCACCAAATGGTCGAGACTCCAGACCTTTGCGTTATTCCAGGGCGGATCACCAACGACCAGGAGGTGGCTGCTTACCTGCGGAAAGTGCGCTCGGAGTTTTTCAACGACTTCCACCGCGGGATCGTCAGCTTGCGCAACCGCAAAGAGGATTTCAAAAGCCCCAGGGTATTTCTGTTCGAAAAAACTGGCGAGGTTCTCCTCCAGGCCCAGATCGGCCCCCTTAAGCGGCTTCAGAATGCTAAGTGGCGGAAAGGTAGTCGCGACCGGTGCCCTAACCGATTGATAGCGGTAGGTGGCCAGTAGCGCAAGCAGGCAGTACACCACCGCGCCCGCCACCAGAAGCCCGGCTATCCAGCTCATGCCGCCCGCTTATTCCACAGCGATGCGGGAATCGTTCTGTTCGCGGACCATGGCGATGGCCGCGTCTACCGATTGCACGCCGAGGTCGGCCTTCCGGCGGTGGCGCACGCTAACCGTCCCTGCCTCCACCTCTTTATCGCCCACCACGAACATGTACGGGATCTGCTGCAACTGAGCTTCGCGGATCTTGAAGTTCACTTTTTCATTGCGCTCATCAACTTCGGCGCGCAGGCCGATGGCCTTCAATTTCTTGGCGATTTCGCGAGCATATACGTTGGCCCGGTCGGTGACCGGGAGCAGAATTGCCTGGACGGGTGCGAGCCAAACGGGAAAAGCGCCGGCGTAGTGTTCGATGAGGATACCGAAGAAGCGCTCAACGCTGCCGAAGAGGGCGCGATGCACCATCACGGGCGAGTGCTTCTGCCCGTCCTCAGCGATGTAGTTCAGATCGAAGCGGCGGGGCAAGTTGAAATCGAACTGCACAGTGGAAAGTTGCCATTTGCGGCCGATAGCGTCGACCAGTTTGACGTCGATCTTCGGACCGTAAAAGGCGGCCTCGTCGGGCATCAGCTTCACGCTTAAGCCTAGGCGCTCCACGGCGTTCTGGAGAGCTTTTTCGGCCCGTTGCCACTCCTCGGGGCTGCCGACATATTTGCCGCTGGCGCCGCCATCCCAAGTCGAGAGTTCGGCCTCGTATTTCTCGAAGCCGAAAGTCTTGAGCGTGTGGAAGGCGAAATCCAGGCAGCCGATGACTTCGTCTTCTAGTTGTTCCGGGGTGCAAAAGATATGAGCGTCGTCCTGGCAAAAACCGCGCACCCGCAAAAGTCCATGCAGGGTGCCGGAGCGCTCATATCGGTAAACGGTACCCAACTCGCCCAGACGCACCGGTAGATCCCGATAGCTGTACTGCTTGTTGGCGTAGATCAAAATGTGGCACGGGCAGTTCATGGGCTTGAGCTGGTAGGTGGCATCGTCCAGCTCCATGGGGACGAACATGTTGTCGCCATAAAAGCCCGCGTGCCCGGACACTTCCCAGAGTTGGCGGCGCGCCACATGCGGTGTTACGACTAACTGGTAGCCGCGCTCGAGGTACGCTTCGCGCATCCAATCTTCCATGATCTTGCGCACCAGCGCGCCCTTGGGATGGAAGAAGATCAAGCCAGGACCGGCGAGTTCCTGAATCGAAATCAAATCGAGTTCGCGCCCCAGCTTGCGATGATCCCGCTTCTTGGCTTCCTCGAGTTGCTTGAGGAATTCGTCGAGTTCTTTGGCCGAATACCAGGCGGTACCGTAAATGCGTTGCAGTTGTTGGCGGTTTTCGTCGCCTTTCCAATAGGCTCCGGCCACGCTCAGGAGTTTGAAGGCCTTCAGCTTTTTGGTGGAAGGTACGTGCGGCCCGCGGCAGAAATCGATGAAATCGGGGCCGAGGGTGTACTCAGTGAAAATGTCGTCGGCCTTTTCGGTGATTAGCTCCACCTTCATGGGCTCGTTCATTTCCGTGTACTTGCGGATGCCTTCGGGCTTCGCCATTAGCTGGCGCTCGAATGGTAGATCCCGGTCCCGGATTTCGGCCATCTTGGCCTCGAGTTTCGCGAGGTCCTCGGACGAAAATGGCTCGGCGCGATCAAAGTCGTAATAGAAACCGTTCTCAATGGGCGGTCCGATACCCAGTTTTGTATCGGGATAGAGTTCGAGCACGGCCGCAGCCAGCAGATGGGCCGTCGAATGCCGATACACGTCCAAAGAGGCTTCATCTTTGGTGGTCAGGATTTGCAGCGTGGAATCGCCTTCCAGAGGCCGAGTCAGGTCCCAAAGGTCGCCGTTGACGCGCGCGACGATCGCATCCTCGGCCAGCCTTTTCGAAATGGACAGCGCGATATCGAGGGGGCGCGTTCCGGCCGGGTAAGGCTTCTGAGTGCCGTCGGGAAGCGAAACGAGGACTTCATTCATGAGCGGTAGGAGAACAATCGAAAAAGTTTGCTTTTAAGCCTAACACGCGCCCCGATCGGGACTTTTTATCTCTCCTGAGCCTATTGGGCTATAGTGATGAGGAACATGACTTCTACGGAGCCTTCCAGCGAAGCGCAAAGCGACGAAGAATTGGTCGCACGGGCCAAGGCGGGGGACCCGGACGCTTTTCCGCAACTGCTAAAGAAGTACAACCGGCGCATCTTGCGCGTTGGGCGCAACATCACAAATAATGACGAGGATGCCGAAGACGTGCTGCAAGAGACCTTTTTGAAGGCCTACACGCATCTGGATTCTTTCCAGGGCAACAGCAAGTTCTATACCTGGCTGGTACGCATTGCGATGAACGAAGCGCTAATGAAGCTTCGCAAGAGGAAAGGGGATAAAGTGATTTCCTTGGACGAACAACTCGATACCGGGGAAGACACCATCACCCGGGAAATCGCGGTTTGGGAGGGCAACCCAGAGGATCGCTACTCCCAGGAGGAACTGCGCGCGCTGCTCGATAAGACCGTCACGAGCCTTCCGGAAAGCTTTCGCAGTGTATTCCTGCTGCGCGACGTCGAGGAGCTTTCAACGGAAGAAACGGCCGAGATCCTGAATCTCAGTATCCCCGCCGTAAAGAGCCGCCTTTTGCGGGCGCGTTTACAACTGCGTGAGAAATTGACCCGCGTATTCAAACGCAAAGGGGAGGACGCCTTTGCCTACCTGTAAAGACTTCCTTCGCGAACTAAGCGAATACCTCGATGGCAATATCGACGCGGAGACGCGACACGAGTTGGACGTCCACGTCCAAGAGTGCCCCAACTGCTGGGTGGTGCTAGATACCACTCAGAAGACTGTGAAAATTTACAAAGGTTGCGAGCCGCAATCGGTGCCAGCCGCCATGGAAAAGCGCTTGATGGCTGCCCTGGAGCGAAAAATGGCGGAGCGACGCTCTTAACCGCGCGGCGGACGGTTGCCGCCACAATGCAGAATAGGGAGAAGTGCAGAAGAGGGAGAGTGCCGAAAAGGATTGGCCCTCTTGGTCCCGCACAAATCTCCGTTCTCCAGCGGATCCCCTTCATAAATCAGGGCTTGGCTTTTTCGCTCTGGCATTTCAGCCCACCGATTCTCCGTCTCACCCCATAACGGCCCCTCTCTTTCCTGTTAATATTGGATTAAATCCGTTGCACGCAGAAACGAAGTCGCCGTTACCTGAGGCCGCTTTCATCTGTGGCGAAAATAGAGGATCAGAAGAGGTTAAGTCGTATGCTTAGGTCCATTCGAGCTCAGTTAATGCTGGCTCTCTCCCTGCTTATTGTTCCTGTCTCCGCGCAGATTACCGGAGACTTGCTTGTGAAAGTTAGCGACCCGGCGGACGCGGTGATTTCTGGCGCCCAAGTCCGTATTACAAATCAATCTAATAACTCCTCACGCGAAGGCGTGACCGACAATGGTGGCACGGTTCGCTTTGGCTTGCTGGAGACGGGCACCTATCGTGTCTCGATTGAAAACGGCGGCTTTGCAACGACCACCACGAGTACCAGCGTGACATCGGGAATCGTGCGCGAACTCAGTGTCCGCCTGGAAATCTCAACGACCAAACAGGAAGTGGTGGTTGAGGAATCGACGGTCGCCCTGAATACTTCGAGCGCGCAGTTGACTTCGGGCATCGAAGCGAAACAAATTACGCAACTCGCGTTGCCGAATGGCGTGCTTTCCCTCGCCGGCACCACACCGGGCGTGACTCCGGTGTCGGCCCGTAATCCTTTCCTGGGCCAGGGCAGCTACAATTCCAACGGCGGCCGTGGCCGTGGCAACAACATCACAATCGACAACGCGCAGGCCACTGACGTTTCCACCACGGGCGGCGCGGGTATTGGCACGGTGCCCCTGGACGCGATTCGGGAAATCTCGATCATCTCCAACCAGTTCAGCGCTGAGTACGGACGCAATTCCTCCAGCCAGTTCCAGATCCTCACCAAGAGCGGTTCCAATGAATTGCACGGGCGCCTGGTTCACTTTTTCAAGAACGACAAACTAAACGCGCGCGATTATTTCGACCGCACCGGCAAGGCATCGATTCTCCGCGACAACAACTGGGTAGTCGCCGTAGGCGGACCGATTGTGAAGAATAAACTTTTCTATTTCGGCACCTATGAACAACAGAAAATTCGTGGCTCGGGCGGCACCCGCACCGCGGTCGTGCTCACGCCAGCCGAACTGGCCGCCTCCAGCCAAGTTTCCCAACAGCTTTTCCAAGCTGTCCAGGGCGTGACCTCGCCAACGGGACAGGTTAATAACGCCGCCCCGCTGGGTACGAACTCGATTGCCTATTCAGGCCGCATTGATTGGGTCATATCCGAAAAGGACAATTTGTACGGACGCTATGCTTTCCAGGATTCTGAAAACAACAGCCCGGGTTTGACCTTTATCTCGTCGAACCTGCCGACGAACGGCGCCTCCAGTACCTCCCGGCCGCAAAGCCTGGCCCTTTCCTACACGCGTAACATTAGCTCCACCATGGTGCTGAACCAGATGGGCACCTTCTTGCGCTCGAACCCCAACTTCACTCCGCTAGCCAGCATTGGCGCCCCCACGGTGGCCTTCCAAAGCGGCCAAGCTGAGTTGGGCACCTGGTCGGGTTTGCCACAGGGACGCACTCAAAATGTCTACAACTCTTTGACCACAATCAGCAAGCTGGCGGGTGCCCACTACTTCAAAGGTGGATACACCCTGGAACGCATTCAGGCCAATAGCATCTTCGATTCCAACGTGCGCGGCACGATTACTTTCCAGAACATCGCGGGCTTTCAAGCGGGAACCCCAGTGTTGTATTCGCAGCGCTTTGGCGGCTCAATCCGCGGCAATCGGGTGCTCAATCAGGGCGCATTCTTCCAGGACGACTGGCGGCTCAGCCGGAAGCTCACGTTGAATCTTGGCCTTCGTCTTGAGATCGCCGGCGGCGTCACAGAAGTCAATCAGTTGATTTCGAACCTCAATCTCGATCAACAGGGCGCCCTTGGCGGCGCCGGCACCGGCCCGCTAGGCACCATCACCACTGGCGGTTCGGTTTTTAATACGAACTATAACTGGGCGCCCCGCTTCGGTTTCGCCTATAGCCCCGACCAGAAATGGTCCATCCGCGGCGGCTACGGTTGGGCTTACGACTTCATCTTCCTGAATCCGATTACCAACCTTCGTTTCGCCCCCCCATTTATGTATAACTTCTCGACCACCGACTTCAGCGGGGCCAATAGCCTGGCGAATATCGTGGCCGGCACCTCTCCATTCCAAGCGACGGGTCGCGCCACGGTGGGCAACTTCGGTACGACCATCCGCAATTTTGGCGGCTTCAATCCGGTCGATTACGCCATGAGCAATCCCCGCGTCCAGCAGTTCACTCTCACGGTGGAGCGCCAACTCGGCAACGGATTTTTGGCCCGCGTAGGCTACAGCGGCAGCAAGGGTGACTTCCTGCAGCGCGCCCGCCCCATCAATACCGTTCGTCCGGGCCTAGTGGTTCCCGCGACTTCCGTGGCGGACGAAGCCGCTCGGTTGTCGCAGTTCCAGGCGATCAATGCCGGACTGAATGCGCCCCCCACGTCGCAGACGAATCGCATTGATCCGCGCTTTACGGCGGTGAATATTAACGAATCTTCCGCCAATTCGAATTACCATTCCTTGCAGACCTACCTGGCGCGCACCTTTAGGAGCGGTCTGGGCTTCACCGCGGCCTACACCTGGTCCAAGTCCATCGACGACGTCTCGGACGTTTTGAACGTCATCGCCGGCGATACTCCAGCCCAACAGAATCCCTTTAATAATCAGGACAATCGCGCAGTGTCCGGTTTCGACGTGCCTCATCGCTTTGTCCTCACGCATACCTACGATTTGCCCGTCCTGGCGAATTCGAACGGATTTGTGAAGCAGGTGCTCGGCGGCTGGAACGTTAGCGGTATCTTCCAGAAGCAATCGGGCTCGCCCATTAACCTATTCGGCGGCGCCCGTTCGGGATTACCCGATCCTATTCTTCTTGGAGGGACCGGCGCGGTTCGCCCTAATCTCACTGGACCGCTAAATCTCACTTTCGAGCCGAGCCGGGGCGGTTCCGCTACGGGTGCGGATCAAAAAATCGCCGCGTCGGGGCTCTCGCAGCCCCTCATTGGAAACTTTGGTACGTTGGGCCGTAACGTCATTCGTCAGAACGGATTGACCTTGTACGATATGACGGTCCAGAAGAACTTCCCGATCCGCGAGCGGATCACCTTCCAGTTCCAAAGCCAGTTCGCCAATCTGTTCAACAACACGCAGTTCCAGAGCCCCGGCGCTAGTCTCGCGGCACCGGGCAACTTTGGCTACTACCAGGACACCGCGACCAACTCTCGCGGCATCACTCTGGTTGCCCGGTTGATCTTCTAACAGCAACCCAAAACCCCATTCCAGCAAACCCCCGCCCCCAAAGCGGGGGTTTCTTCTTGGGCATCGGGGATAATATCTAAAGCCATGAACACTCCCTCGTTCTCGCTCGGAATCGAAGAGGAATACCAGACCATCGACCCCGAGACGCGGGACTTGCGCTCCCATATCTCGGCGGAAATCATTTCCAAAGGCCGCATGGTGCTGGCGGAACGGGTGAAGCCGGAAATGCACCAGAGCGTGGTGGAGGTCGGCACCGGCGTCTGCGCCAACATCAAGGAGGCCAAGCAAGACCTGCGCCAACTGCGGCGGGAAATGATCAGCCTGGCCAAACGCAACAATCTGCGGATTGCCGCCGCGGCCACCCATCCCTTCGCCGACTGGCGCAAACAGGAAATCTATCCCGATGAGCGCTACGCGACGATCGTCGAGGACATGCAGTCGGTTGCCCGCTCGAACCTCATCTTCGGCCTGCACGTGCACGTGGGAATAGAAGACCGCGAAGCCGCGATTCAGATCATGAACGCCGCGCGTTATTTTGTGCCCCATATTCTGGGGCTGTCGGCCAACTCTCCGTTTTGGCTCGGCCTGGAGACCGGGCTCAAGAGCTACCGCTGTAAAGTCTTCGATAAGTTTCCCCGGACGAACATCCCGGACTACTTCCCCAGCTACGGCGAGTTCAGCAACTTTGTCAATCTGCTGGTGAAGACCAACTGCATCGATAACGCAAAGAAAATCTGGTGGGACATCCGGCCGCATCCCAGCTTCCCCACGCTCGAATTCCGGGTGATGGATATCCCGATGCGCTTCGAGGAAACCATCGCGATCACGGCCTTGATCCAGGCGACGGTTGCGAAGCTGTATAAGCTCCATTCGAACAACCAGGGCTTCCGGCTCTACCGCCGCGCCCTCATTATGGAGAACAAGTGGCGCGCCGCGCGCTACGGCCTCGACGGCAAACTGGTCGATTTCGGCAAACAGATCGAGGTGCCCCTCCGCGACCTCTTCTTTGAATACCTGCACTTTATCGACGACGTGGTCGATGAGCTAGGTAGCCGCGAGGAGATCGCCTATATTTACAAGATGCTGCGTAATGGGACCGGCGCGGACCGCCAACTGCAAGTTTGGCGAGAGACAGGCGATCTCAAATCGGTTGTGGATTACATCGTTTCAGAAACGGAGGCCGGCCTAGACTAGTGCTCGCCCATACCTTTGACCCAGAATTAAGCCCCGGGGCGCGGAACGCTGTGCGGACCTGCCTGCGGATCGAGCCGACCGAAAAGGTCACTCTCATCACCGACCGGGTAAGCGAGGAGATTGCCGCCGCTATCGCCGCCGAATTAGAGGCCGTGGGGTGCCCTTGGCGATCCTTCTTGTTGGAAGATTTGGCGCCGCGCCCGCTTACGGGGATGCCGCAAGAGGTCCTGGATGATATGGAGACCAGTTCCGTTTCGATCTTTGCGGTCGTGGCGCAGCAGAACGAACTTAAGAGCCGGATGCAGATGACCGATGTCGTCAACCGGCGCAAGATGCGTCACGCCCATATGGTCAACATTGAAAAGCGCATCATGCTTGAGGGTATGCGGGCGGACTTCCTGAAAGTCGACGCACTCAGCGTCGAGGTCCGAAACATCGCCGCGCAGTCCAAAGTGATTCGCGCAACCACGGCCGCCGGAACCGACATCGTTGCCGCCATGAATCCGAACTACAACTGGATCAAGACCAGCGGCATTATCAGCACCAATAAATGGGGCAACCTGCCTGGCGGCGAGTGCTTCACAACGCCGGGAGAAGTGAACGGCGTCTTTGTGATTGACGGCGTGGTCGGCGATTACCTCTGCGCCAAGTACGGCGACCTGCGCCACCAACCCTTGACCGTGTGGATTGAGAAGAACCGCATGGTGCGCGCGGAATCGGCGAACCAGGAACTTCGGGACGAGTTCTGGGAATATTGCCATCGCGACGAAAACTCAGACCGTGTGGGGGAGTTCGCCATCGGCACTAATCTGGCGCTCAAGGACGTAGTCGGCAATATTCTCCAGGACGAAAAAATCCCAGGCGTGCATATCGCCTTCGGCAATCCATACGGTGCGCACACCGGCGCGGACTGGTATTCCTGCACCCACATCGACGTCGTGGGCCGCCGCTTCAATATCTGGGCCGACGAGCGCCAGATCATGCGCGACGGCGAATTTCTGATCCAGGTCTAAGCATGGAAAGGGCCCTGCGCGAGGACTTCAACCGCCGCTGGACTGCGGCCAAGTACTCCGCCTTCCTCGCCAACATCGATCAGGCTATCGGGCGGCATGTCGAATTCCGGCATGCGGAAACGCCCTGTTTTTTTCCGCGGGAGCTTCTGCAGGAAATGTCCCGCGCGGGACGCGATCTCGTTCTGCAACTCTTAGGCAACCGCGAATACTTGGCGGCGAGCGCGCGAGAGATCCCGAGCCATTGCAGGGTGCAAAACGAGGCGGATCGCCCCCTCTTCATCCAGGCCGATTTCGGCATTGTTCGAGAGGGTGGGCGCCTTGCGCCAAAGCTGGTGGAGATTCAAGGTTTTCCCTCGTTGTATTGCTACCAGACGGAGATGGCGCGGCAGTACCTGCGCGCGTACGGTCTGGACACCCAGCTCCGGCACCTGCTTAGCGATTTGGACCTGGGCGCTTACCACCGGCTCTTGGGAGAAGCCATTCTGGGTTCCCATGCGCCGGAAAACGTAGTGCTACTGGAGATCGACCCCGATCGGCAAAAGACGGTTTGCGATTTCATTTGTACAGAGCGCATTTACGGCGTGCGCGCGGTCTGCGTTACGCAAGTCGTTCAACGCGGACGGAAGCTCTACTATCCGCGCAACGGCGTCGAGGTCCCGATCCACAGGATCTATAACAGGGTGATCTTTGACGAGCTCGAGCGTAAGGCGGTGCAAGTCCCCTTTGCGTGGACCGACGACTTGGACGTCGAATGGGCGGGGCATCCGAACTGGTTTTTTCGCCTCAGCAAGTTTTCGTTACCGTGGCTGCGCCATGCAAGCGTTCCAGAAACCCGCTTTCTGGACCAGGTGACAGTACTGCCGCCAAACCCCGAAGACTTTGTCTTGAAGCCGCTCTATTCGTTCGCCGGCATTGGAGTGGAGATAGGGCCTTCACACGAGCAATTGCAGGCCATTCCGCCGTCCCAGCGGCGCAATTACATTTTGCAAGAGCGCGTCCACTTTGAGCCGGTGATTGCGACGCCGGCCGGCCCAACTATGGCCGAGGTGCGGATTATGTACATCTGGCTGCCTCGCCACGCCCAACCCGTGGCCGCGAACTCCATTGTCCGGCTTGGCCGCGGCAAACAGATGGGTGTGGATCACAACAAGAATCTCGAGTGGGTTGGCGCGTCGGCTGGCTTTTACCTTTAGAGGCGGCCGCTACTGCATCAAGCGCTTCACTTTGTCCAGCGCCTGGCGAGCCAGCGAGTAATCGGGTTCAATGTCGACGGCCTGCTGGAAGCAATCTTGGGCCCGGCGATATTGCTCTTTGCTCACATACGCGCGGCCAAGGTTGTACCAGGGGAAATGGTAGCTATCGTAGCGGGGGCTTTGCGTAGCCTTGACCAGCCAGGGAATCGCATCGTCGTAGTCGCCTTTTTCGATCAGATAGGCGCCGATATCGTTGTAAGGATTCCCGAAGCTAGGGTCCAATTCGATGGCGTGCTTGCATTCCACAATCGCGTCGTCCAGCCTGCCTTGAAAGCGATAGGCCCAGCCGAGAAACGTGTACGCCTCGGCGGTGGGGTAAATCGAGATGGACTTTCGGTACAAATCCATGGCGCCGTCCAGTTCACCCTGCATCTGCATCTGGTTGGCGTCGTTCATTAATCGAATGGCAAGTTCGACCCTCGGGTCGGTCATGACCTCAGTACTATCGAAAAAAATCGGCTAGGGCAATGCCTTTCTGCGCAATTGACGAAATTCGCCGCTGAAACTCCATCCGTTAGAATAAAGGTTCATGATTCCTAAAGTGCGTAAGGCGGTGTTTCCGGCGGCGGGATTGGGTACCCGCTTTCTGCCCGCCACAAAATCCAGCCCGAAAGAAATGCTTCCGCTGGTGGACAAACCGATCATCCAGTATGGCGTGGAGGAGGCGTTACACTCCGGCATCCAAAACATGATCATCGTAACGGGGCGCGGCAAGAGCGCAATCGAAGATCATTTCGATGTCAGCTTCGAGTTGGAACACACGCTCGAAACGAAGGGCAAGAAGGACATGCTCTCGGCGGTGCGGGCGATCTCGGATATGATCGACGTCTCCTATGTCCGGCAGAAAGAGGCCCTCGGTCTTGGCCACGCCGTACTGCGATCCAAGGAACTGGTAGGACATGAGCCTTTCGCGGTGGTTCTGGCCGACGACGTGATCGATAGCGAGGTGCCCTGCATCCGGCAGCTGATCGACATCTACGAATTCTATGGAGCCTCGGTGCTGGCGCTGATGGAAGTGCCGAAAGATATGATCTCAGCGTACGGCGTGGTGGACGCAGAACCGGTACCGCATAACGGATCGGGCGACCGCCTCTATCGGATTCACAATTTGGTGGAAAAACCAAAGCCAGAAGACGCACCCTCAAATCTTGCGATCGTAGGCCGCTATATTTTGACGCCGGAGATTTTCAGCTCCATCGAGGCTACGGGACCCGGGGCTATTGGAGAAATCCAACTCACCGACGGTTTGCGCCACCTCTTGCGCAGCAGGCCGATCTACGGATTCAAGTTCGAGGGCACGCGATACGACGCCGGAGACAAGCTGGGCTTCCTAAAGGCGACGGTGGAATTCGCGTTAAAGCGGCAAGACCTGGGCGGTCCGTTCCGGGAGTATCTGAAAAGCCTTCCGCTCTAAGCCCTAGCGAGGAGCCCCTCGCGTCCTCATCTGGCCGCAGCGCAAACGTGCCGGGTCACAATTGCCAAGCTTCCCTTGGACCGAAATGGCTGGCGGACCTGCGGCCGCTTCCTCAGTACCGCTATCTCAGTACCGCTATCTCAACGCGCTCGCAGGCTAGCTGCACGGCCTGCCACGGTCAGGGGCTTGGGTTCCGACAGTACATCGGTACTCAGCATCCCAATGGCAACCACCCTCGATTCGGCGGGTGACCAGCGTGCATGGAGAATCTGTCCTGCTTTGCCGCCATCGCTTTGCACTTCCGTTCCCGCTTCCGGGACGGCATCGCCCTCAATGGATAGCCCAGCCAAGCCCTTGTGCACCTGACCCCTAGCTCGGACGCGTTCTACGATCTCCTGGCCCAGGTAACAACCTTTCGAAAAATGAACGGCGTGCATCTGGCGGGTTTCCTGCACCAGGTGCCGGTCGAGGATCTCCACGCCAAAGCGAGGCTTGCCTTGTTCCAGGCGCACGGTTTCCCAAGCGTCCTCGTCGGCCTCCGGCAGGCTCAGACCGTGCTCCACCCCTAGGGGCAAAGTAAGGCGCAGCCCCGGCAGCCCCGTTTCCGATTGGCGGGATAGGTAGCCCTCTCGGTACGGCAAAATCCCGTATTCCTTAGGTGGAACAGGCAAGCCGATTTCGAACGCCGCCGGCCCTTCGATTCCAATGGAATAGTGGCTTTGGCTCAGGTCTTCCAGCGTAACGTCGTCGGCAATGATGTACTTGTCCAAATGCTGAAACAATGCATCGCGGGCAACGCCTTCGGTGTCGATTAGGATGTCGGTGCCGGTTCGAAAGATATGGGCGTCGGCTTGGATACGCCCTTGGGCGTTCAAAAAAAAGGTATAGCAACCCTCGCCCTCGGCTAGACCCTGCACATGATTGGAGCTCATGGCGTGCAATAGGCGGGCGTTATCTTCCCCGTGGGCTAGAATTCGACCGCGGCCGCGCAGGTCTCGCCACGCGGCGGCGCCGCGCAAATCTGTATAGCCCCGCATCTAGCCTCGCAAGTGACGCAGGTAGGCTGAGACCAGCACCACCACCGCCGTTCCGATCAAAGCGGATACTTGCCAGCGTGCGCGCTTCTCGTTGGTCGCCGAAGGGTTCGTCATCAGAAAAATCATCACGAGCACATGCAACGCCAGCAGGAACTTAATCCCAAACCACATGTGCCAGCCTTTTGGCACCGTCGAAATCATCCGGACCATGTTGATCAGCCCGGAAGTAATGAGCACAAAAGCGCCAACGAAGACCGCGTTGCGGCTGAGAGGCGCGACGGCGGGTACAGCCAGAAAGCGGCCGCCCACGGCGCCTCCCACCATTACGATCACGGGAAAAAGGTGCGCCCAGCGCAGCAGGATATCTAGAATTCCATCCATAATCTACAGTGTATGATTCATGAGATCATTCCGGTCGGTTTTTACTTTCAGCAGAATTGTTCCATAGTGGCCGATGAAGACTCCCGGGACGCCTTTTTGATCGATCCGGGCGATGAGGCAGGCGTCCTATTGGCGGCGGTCGACCGATTGGGCGTCAAGGTCCAGGCGATTCTGGTCACTCACGCCCATCTGGATCATGTAGGGGCTTTGGCGGAGACGAAAGAGGCGCTGGGCGTGGAGGTCTACATGCATTCCGGAGAACTTGGACTCTACGAAGGAGTAAGCGAACAGGCCGCGCTTTTTGGGCTGCCCCCCATCCGTAAGACCAAGATCGACCACGGGCTCGAGGAAGGCCAGGTGCTGCGCCTAGGCCGTTACGAACTCCATGCGCTCGAAACTCCGGGTCATTCGCCAGCCAGCGTCAGCTTTTACATTCCGCAGGCTCAAAGAGTCATAGCGGGTGATACGCTTTTCCGTCGCTCCATTGGCCGTACGGATTTGCCTGGCGGAAATCTGGATAGGCTGCTTCGCTCGATTCGGACCAAACTCTTGACGCTTCCGGCGGAGACCGAAGTCTTTCCGGGTCATGGAGAGTCGACCACCGTTGGCGAAGAAGTTCGCCACAATCCATTTCTTTAAGGGCGGCCGAACCGATCGAATCTACCGCGAAGGCCCAACCCAAACATAGAGCGTGGAAGTGGTGCCAAAGCCCGTGTACAGGCGCATCTTGACCGGGTTGGCTAAGCCGTCTGAAGTAGGCACCGTATAGCCGAGATACTGGATGCCGGGCAGAAAGCCCGGCAGATCGAGCAGATAGTCTGAACGCGTGCTCACCGGCGAGGTCGGTTGGGCGCCGTCGAAAAGCCCGTAGATCTCGACCTTGGCTGCGCCGCGGGCGCCCAGTGCGAACAACGTGATCTGGGATCCAGGCTGCGCGGGCCGCTCCGCGCTGTTCTCGGTGCCGTCCGCATTGAAGGCGGAAGCTCGCTCCGGGTCGTCGGTGCGGGGCAACAGTTCATAGGCATCGCTCTGGACGCCGAGTTCGACCGCGTTGCTTCGCAGGCCATTCCGTTCCAGGCTTAGCTCGGCGTTGTCACCTGGGTTAAGAGCTCCGCTAAGCGAGACTTCCAGGTATCCCGGCCCGGCCCCTACCACAGGCAGTGGAACCCGGTTGAGCGACACGGTAGCGCCCATCCACGCGTTCGGCGTGGAGGCGCTGGATAACTCTGGCTTGTAGGCGCTCAAGTCGGCCAATTCCTCGCTCAGGATCCGAATCCACGATCCCGTGCTCCAGTCTCCGCCGGACCGGTCGTGGAAGCGCTCGACGCGCCGAATCCGAGGCGCGGGAAATGAGACTGGCCGCAAGCGGGTATGTGCGGCCGTGTTTCCCGCACTCTGATCAAAGATTTCGGTATCGAAGCTTTCGAAGACCTCGAGCGCTTCCCCGAAGGCATTCAATCGGCGTTGCGTTCGATTGGAAAGCAGGTCCACCCCCCGGGTCGACGCTACTGGAATCCCCGCCTCCGCCGTGTAGGTCGAGAAATCCACGTCCGTCCCGGTCCCAGCCAGTGAGACATGAGCCAAGAAGCCCCGCCTTCGCGTCTGAGACGGACCCGAATGCAGTGCAAGCGTAACAGGAAAGTTGAATGAATCCGTAGTGCCGCTCACCCAAACGTCGCCGCGGACATCCAGCGCAAGCCGGTCGCCAAAATCGTTGCGGTCTCCGGCCAAGGCCGCCCGTTCTGTATAGGATTGGCCGGTCCAGGCCAGAATCACCACGTCGGAGTTTCGTTCTGGAATGGACAAGCTACCCCGGTCCGCTAGCAATAGTAGATCGCCACTTGCACTCCACGCGAAATCGCGAATGGTGACGCGGGAAACGGGCGGTAGAGGCGAAACGGCAGCCTGCCCGGGAGACCAGGTGCTTGGGACGCCGTCTATCAAAATGGCGACCCGATCGTCGCGTGCGGCCAAGCGGGCGACGGACCCAGGCAGCGCGGCCAGACCGCCACGCGGCTCTAGCGAAGCGGTATCCAACTCCGCCAAAAAGTGTCCTCCCCCGGACCAGGCCGCGTAAAGGGCGCCGCCGGGGCTAAACGAGAAAGCTTCGATCTGTCCGGCGAAACCCTGGGTGGAGAGTAATTCCCCCGATGGCGACACACGAGCTACCTGCCGCCCCGCGGCCAGCCAAAGCGTACCATTACGGTCTACAGCGGCAGCGGCGGGATTTCCGGGGTCGTTTCCACCCCAATAGCTGGACCAGACCAGCTCTCCTTCGGCGTCGAACTTTTCTACGTAGAAATTGGCAAAGCGGGGGGCGATAGCAAAGCAGTTCCGCGCGTCAACGGGGCTGCAGGAAAGCCTCCCAATACGGGGCGGCGCGTGCGCCAGCCAAGTCCGGCCGGCGTCCCGGCTCATCGCACGCCGGTCTGCGGCGTAGACGAAGTCCGGGTCGGCTAGATCGAATTCCACGGAATAGGGCTCCTCACCGAGGGCCGCCACCAGGAGCGGCGATCGATTGCGGCCAGCCGGCGGCAGAGTCGCGGCCAGCAGCGAGGCGCCACCGTCGAGGCTGACCCGAGACTCCTGTGCTCCCAAAAACACTATGTGTCCGGGGCGGATCGGATTTACGTAGATCCGGACCGATTCGCCTTCCCAGATTTGCGTCCACGTCTCACCGCTGTCCTGACTGCGCAACACCGCGCCATCGTCGGCGACGGCAAAAATGCGCCCGCTTCCGGCGTGGTCAAAGGCAAGCTCCCGATAGCTTCGGCCAGCCGGTAGAGAGGCTGACACCTCCCAAGCCCCACCCGGACTTTGGCTTCGAAAGATCCGCGTTCCTTCCAAGGCGAAGACGTCTGTCGAGGCCGGACGAAGGTAGGGGCCCAGGGCGGTTTCCGGCAGGCTCGCATCGGCGGGCAGAAAAACCGGTGCCTCGATCGCCCATTGTTGGATACCACCAGAAGCAAACAGGGATTCTCCCGCCGCCGCCGCCCGCCGGTAAACGACATTCTCATTGCGGGGATCCACAATCAAGGCCAGGGACGGGTCCCGATCCGACAGAAACGAAGTAGGCAGCGCACCGGGATCCAAGGCGCCGAGGTTTACCTGCCAGGACTCTCCGCCGTCGCGGGAAACCGCAAAGGATCCATAATCGCCCGAGGCGTAGAGTAGCCCGGCACTCTTGTTTCCCCATTCGATCGCCCCCACCTGATAGATACCGGGAACCTCATAGGCCTGGAAGTTGCGGCCTGCATCGCGGGATAAGGCGGCGCCCGAACCGCTATGGATGGCTTGAAAAGGCCGCACCAATGGGAGATCCGCACCAGTCGCCTGGCTGACGGCGTAACGCCCTCCATCGGGAGCCGCCAGGTGGGCCACCCGCGCAATGCCGCCGATTTGGGTCGTACGCGTCAGTCTCTTCGAGACCTCAAATGCCGGCGGTTGAGCCATGCCGATCACAGCGAAAAGAAAACAGAAGATACTGCGTTTCATGTACCTTTCTCCTGGCAAACTGGCGAACAATACTGACCGTCGATCATGCGGTCCGCCGGACTGTAGGTTTCGCATACCCTACACTTGCGGAGCGCCGTCGAAGCGTTAGCCGGAGCTCCGGGCCCGGCCGCATTTCCGTTGGCAGCCGACTCGGACTTCTCGGCATTCATCATCTGGCCCATCTCCCGCGTGATCATTCCGATTAGGCCGCGAATAAACGCCGCCACGATTACCGCGATCAATACGCCAATCAACCCACGGATCATTTCACTACTCCCACTCTAAACAAAAAGCGGGACCGGGGCCCAAGGCCACGATCCCGCCGTCGAGTTTTTGTACCGGTACTGCCTAAGGCTTCTTCTTGCCCGCAGGCTTAGCTGGAGCCTTTTTGGCGTCGGGGTTCTGGTAAGTCGTCGAGACGGTACCACCCATGGTTTCGATCATTCCTTTTGCCGAAGCGGCGGAAGGCCCGTCCGGCTTCAGTTCCAGATACTTTTCGAACGATTCCCGCGTGCCCTCGGGGAAAGTCATCTTGCCGGTCTTGGAATCGACCTGCGCCTTGCCTGTGAGGTAGATGCCGTATTGATAGTGCGCATCGGCGTAATTAGGATCGGCCTCGAGAGCCTTCTTGAAGGCTATGCCCGCCGGCTCATTCTGCCCGGAGTTCACCAGCAGCGCGCCCAGATTATAGAAATAGCGGCCAGCGCCAGGGGGATCGAGTTGCGCGGCCTTATTTAGCATTTCTTGCGCTTTGTCGTACTGTTTGGCGCGCGCGTAGGCGAGCCCGTAGTTATTGTAGTAAGCGGCGTCGTCCGGCTTCAGCGCAATGGCTTTGGCGAAGTTTTCCAGCGACTTTTGGTTCGCCGCCTCCTGCTCGGCCCCGGTCTTAGCCCTGGCCACCGCGCCGTAGGCTTCAGCCAACTGGCCGAAAATTACATGCTGCGTGGCATCGAGTGCGGCGGCCTTCTCGAAGGATTCCACCGCGGCGGGGAAGTTGGAAGTCTTCATCGCTTCCATGCCGCCATTAAACGCATCGTTCAACTCTTTATTCTTTTTCATCGCCTCGGATTGCTCCTTGGCGCGCTTTTCCATGGCAGCCTTTTGTTCCGGGCTCATGTCCCGCGCCATTTCTTGCGTGACTGTCCCCGTCTCCATGGCTTTTTGCATTTCCTGCTGCTTAGCGGCCATCCGCGCCAGGTTGAACTCTACCGGCACCGGATCCCCAAGGCGCATCCGTAGTCCGTTGATCTGATCCACAACCTTGCCTTCCACTTCGCAAGCCACATTGTATTGGCCCAAAGGAAGGCCCGCGTGGAAAAATTCGCCCTTCTTGTTGGTCTTGACCTGGTAGTTGCCTTTGATATCGGTGCGGGTGATCTTGATCACGGCATAATCTTTGGCCACCGGCTTGCCGTCCGCGCCGATCACCTTTCCTTCGATTGAGCCGGTCTGTGCGAACGCGGGAGAGTAAAAAGTCAACAAAAGGGCGAGCAAGGCGCTCGAGCCCACAATTTTGCCAACACATTTTCGGACTAGATTTTTCATGGGGTTGACTCCGATCGGATTTCCTTCCTGAGAATACTACAGGCTCAAGTCAAAGGGGAATGTTGCCGTGCTTCTTCTTGGGCATCGTATCCACTTTGTTTTCGAGCATTTGAAACGCGCGAATCAGTCGCGGGCGCGTTTCCCTCGGCGCAATAATGTCGTCGATGAAGCCCCGCTCCGCGGCTACAAAAGGATTGGCGAACTTTTCCTTGAACTCGGTTACCTTGGCGCGGTAAGCCTCCTGGGAATTAGACGATTTAGCAATCTCGTGGCGGTACACAATACTTGCCGCACCCTCGGCTCCCATCACGGCGATCTCGGCCGTCGGGTAGGCGAAGTTTAGGTCCGTGCGCAGGTGTTTAGAGCCCATCACGCAATAGGCGCCGCCGTAGGCCTTGCGCGTTATAACCGTAATCTTTGGCACCGTAGCCTCCGCGTAGGCGTACAACAGTTTGGCGCCGTGGCGAATGATGCCGCCCCACTCTTGCGCCGTGCCCGGCAAAAAGCCCGGTACGTCCTCAAAAGTAAGAATCGGAATCTGAAAGGCGTCGCAGAAGCGAACGAAGCGGGCGCCTTTGACACTTGAGTTCATGTCCAAACAGCCTGCAAGAATAGCCGGCTGATTGGCCACAATCCCGACGGAGCGTCCGCCCAGACGCGCGAATCCAACCACGATGTTCTTGGCGTAGTGTTCATGCACCTCGAGAAAATCGCCGTGATCCACCACCCGGGCAATCACGCCTTTGATGTCATAGGGCTGATCGGATTCCGCCGGAACGATCGTATCCAATTCGGCATCCATCCTGTCGCTTGGATCGTCGCATGCCTCGACCGGCGCCTCGTCACGATTGTTCTGCGGCAGGAAACGCAGCAGCCGCCGGATTTGCCGCAGGCACTCGCGGTCATTCTCCGACAGGAAATGCGCCACGCCCGACGTCGCATTGTGTGTCATGCCGCCACCCAGTTCCTCTTTCGTCACCTCTTCATGTGTGACGGTGCGAATTACGTCCGGGCCGGTGACAAACATGTGCGATGTCCCATCCACCATAAAGATAAAGTCCGTCAGCGCGGGCGAATAGACGGCGCCTCCGGCACAAGGACCCAGAATGGCCGAAATTTGGGGCACCACTCCCGAACTCAGGGTGTTGCGGAGGAAGATATCGGCATATCCCCCAAGGCTCAAAACGCCTTCCTGAATCCGCGCACCGCCCGAATCGTTCAGCCCAATCACCGGAGCGCCGTTCTTCAGCGCCATATCCATGATTTTGCAAATCTTTTGGGCGTTGGCCTCCGACAGCGATCCCCCTAGCACCGTAAAGTCCTGCGCAAACAAGTAAACGAGGCGGCCATGAATCTCACCAAAGCCGGTAACGAATCCATCGCCCTCATAGACTTGTGCGTCCATGCCAAAATCGCGCGCACGATGCCTCACAAAAGGGTCGAGCTCGACGAAACTCCCTTCATCGACCAGAAAATCGATTCGCTCGCGAGCGGTCCATTTTCCGTCGGCGTGGTGGCGGGCGATCCGCTCCTTTCCGCCGCCGAGTAGGGCGGCTTGGCGCCGGGCTTCCAGTTCAGACATTAGGAACCAGTGTAGTAGCCGGAACGGGCGCGGATCACGGCCTTACCCACCCGTTTCTGCGCCGCCTTGGTCAAGGAGATCTGGATGCGCCGAAACCGGCGGTCTCCCGCCGCGGGAGCGCGATACGTCAGTACATAACGCTTCCGCAGGTTACCGATAAGTTGCGCGAAGGCTTCGTCGGCCCTCTCGGTGCGGAGAACCTCGCCTCCAGTCGCAGCCGCCAGCTTAAAGACATCCGCAAAACTAAAATCCGGATTTCTTTGCTCAGCGGCGGAGACCGGCCGCGGCGCCTGGGCGTTTTTCGTCACGATGGCGTTGAGCACGATGTCTTGCGCCCAAAGCTTCTCCAGCGCCAATTCGTCCGGTGTCTGGTAATTCAGACCCTTGTTGTCCGTCAGAATGAAGACTGAACGATGGCCCGTCATTGGCCCAGCTTGGCGAAAGGCCTCCGCCGCGTCGAGCAAGGCGGCATTGATGGCGGTCCCGGCCGGCAATTGGCTGGGCAGCACGGCTTGGTCGATGGCGTTCGCGGCCCGGTCCATGTCGGTGGTGAACGGACGAAAATAATCCGTATCCTTCGAGAAAACCATCACCCCAACCTTATCTTCCGCCTTGAGCAACCCCAGGACGCTCCGCGCCTTTTTGGCCACCTGTTCAAGAAATCCGCGCATACTCCCGGAAACATCCAGCAACATCAGGATGTTCAAAGATTCTTCGCCGGCGCCGACGAAATTCAGCGCCACCGGCTGTCCTTCGTCGCTTACCAAAAAGTCTTCGGCGCGCAATCCCAGGACAGGTCCTTTGGCATTGCTGACCAGAACGTCCACGCGCACCTGCGTGGTGGCGGCCTCAAACTTTGCGGGTGCGGCATCCTGGTTTGCCGCCGCTCCAAGCCCGCTCAGTATTACGCTCAATAGGGACGCCGGAAGCCGCTTCATGAATGACCCTATTTTAGGCCCAGCCGCTTGGACCGTCGGTACCGCCGGCCACATCGATCACGGCAAGACCTCGCTCGTCCGAGCGTTGACGGGCATGGAGACGGATCGCCTGGCCGAAGAGAAGCGCCGGGGGATTTCCATTGAGGTAGGCTTCGCCCACTTCCGCGCACCCTCGGGCCGCGCCATCGCCCTCGTGGATGTGCCCGGCCATGAGCGCTTTGTCCGGAACATGCTAGCCGGCGTCAGCGGCATCGATCTCGTTTTGTTGATCGTAGCCGCCGATGAAAGCGTGAAGCCGCAAACGCGCGAGCATTTCGACATCTGCCGGCTCCTGGGGCTCGAACGCGGCATCGTCGTGCTGACGAAAACCGATCTAGTGGACGACGACATTCTCGGCCTGGTGGAACTTGAAGTCGCCGAGCTAGTGCGCGGAAGCTTTCTTGAAAACTCGCCGCTCGTGCGCGTCAGCGCCACCCGCGGGGTGGGCATCGCCGAGCTGGCCTCGCTCATCGACCAACTTGCAGGCCAGGGAGCTAACCAAAGCAGGCGCTCTTACCCTCGTCTGCCCATCGACCGCGTCTTTACCGTGCGCGGACATGGCACCGTCGTCACGGGAACGTTACGCGACGCTCCACTCGAGGTCGAATCCGAGTTGGAGATCTATACGAGCGGCCAGAGGACGCGCGTGCGCGGTATGGAAGTCCACGGGCAGACCCAACGTCGGGCCGCGCCGGGTTACCGAACGGCGCTTAACCTCACGGGCGTCGACGTAGGCGAAATCCGTCGTGGGATGGTTCTAGCGCCTCCGGAAGTCTATAGGGCATCGCGAATTCTGGACGCCCGCATCGAGGTGCTTTCCTCCGCCCGGCCCCTCAAGGACCGGGCACCTCTGCATTTTTACAGTGGCGCTATGGAATGCGAGGCCGAGCTAAGGCTTCTGGAATCCACTAAGTCTTTATTGCCGGGCCAAACGGGCTTCGTGCGGATTGTACTTCGGGAGGCCGCGCTACTGTTGCCGGCGGACCGCTTCATCCTGCGCAGTTTCTCCCCGGTCGCCACTATCGCAGGGGGCGTGGTCCTCGATCTACGCAAGGATGGCGAAAGGCTGAAAAGGAAGGGTGAGGCCGAACGCCTCGCCGAATGGATCCACTTCGACACCCGTCAACGGAGCCGCTCCCTGGTTGAGTCCTATCCGCTCGGCGTAGCGGCCAGCGAGATTTGCCAACGGCTCGGCTGCGCCGTGGGAGACCTGGACCCGTATCTCGAGATCCTAAAAGACGGTTGGCTGGTAGCGCCTAGCAGGGTGAATGCCCTGTCAGAAGCTTTGGTGGGGCGTCTAGCTCAGCACCACCGGAGCCATCCCCTGGAACCCGGTTACTCTCGCGAAGCGTGCCGTTCCGAAATGCTGAGCGGTGCACCGCCCTCCTTGCTGGAGCACCTCCTTGCCCGGTCGGGAAAAGTCGCCGCCGAAGGCGAGTTCCTGCGGCTCAGCAGCCATCGTGTGCAACTGGCCGCCAGTGAGGGCGCTGCTTTGGCCCAGATCGAAGAATCGTTCCGGGCGGCCGGGATTTTGGTCCCGGCTCTCGACGAGGTATTGGCCCAATCCGGGCAGCCGCCTGCGAAGGCGAAGGCCGTACTGGCCGTCCTGTTGCGTTCCGGCCAATTGGTGCGCGTGGGTCAGGCCCTGGTCTTTCATCGCGAATGCTTGGCACGCTTAAAAGACCAAATTCGGGCTAAACAAGGCCAACGCTTCGGCGTGGCGGAATTCAAGGACTGGACCGGGGCGAGCCGTAAATACGCCATTCCGTTACTCGAGTATTTGGATAAGGAGCGCGTAACCCGACGCGAGGGTGAGCAACGGCTAGTCCTTTGAATCCCGAACTTTTCTCAATCAATCTTTCCCGTTGCCGATAAGCAGAATAGAGCGCCTTGGATGACCATCCTCTTTCCCGGCAGCGGAAATTCCTTATCAAAATCGAAGCTCTCCCCCCAAAGGGGAGACAACTCCCTCGGGTTCAATTCGGTTCTTGACCAGCGATTTGAGCCAGACGAGATGCCCGAGTGCGAACTTTCCTCCGAAGCCGAGCATTTATTCGCCCCCAACAGTGCGCTTGACCTTAACGCGAAAGAAGATGGCAATAGGCCGGCAGCCTTTGGCACCACCCTCGAATTCGACCCAACTGCGAACTCGCTACCGCCTAGCTGCGCACCCGTCACCTCGAAAGCTAAACCCAGCATTACGCTCCCCCTAGACCTGGAACCCGACGCCGATCTGAACTCCAGCCCCGTGCTGGCGTTTTGCCCTGACGCAAAACCGGGAAAGGCCGCCTATTGGCAAAACCTCTTCGGTCCGCTTGGCGTCCAGGTCTTTTTCACGCCTACTCTGGCCGAAGCGATGGCGATCTTGAGCGAATGCGAGAAATTAGGCGCGCCCGTTGGGCTGATCGCTCTGGATGTCGATACTCCGTCCGAATTGGAGTTGGAGGCCATTTGTTGTTTCCGGGAATGGCGGCAAGACGCGGAACTTCCGATCCTAGTTCGATGCCGCCAGAACGACCCCCAAAAACGTCTGCTCCTTGCGCAGATAGGCGCCAATGCAGTCTTTAGCGACCCTATCGACGAATCCTACTTCCTCTTGCGAGCGAAACAGTGCCTGCGCTCCAGCGCGCGAACCTGGCGCCTGCTGATGGAAAGGCAGCATGCCGAGTATCTACTGGAATTGCACAAACACTCTTCGCTAACCCAGGATCTCTGGCGCCTGGATCTGGCCAGCCGGACCATCGAGTTCAACGACTCCTGCCGGGAGTTGAGCGGCTATCGCCCTTCCGAAATCGGATCGCTGCTAGACGACTGGCTCTCCCTAATCCATCCCGCCGATCTACTGCGCTTAAGTGAGGATCTTGCTAAGGCGCCTCTGCCCACTGCGGACTCGACCTCCGCCGAGACCACGACCCGCGAAGATATAGCCTGCGAGTTCCGGCTGCGCCACCGCTCCGGTTCGTGGCGCTGGGCGCAATTACAGGGCCGCGTGGAGCAGGATGAAACGGGCCGCGCCGTCGGCGTTACGGGATCTTACACGGACATCACGAAAGCAAAAACCACCGATAGCGTGACGAGCCTTCCGAATCGATCTCACCTTGAAGATTGGATCTTCCACAATGGCGCGAAAGCCCAGACCGATCCTCTTGGCCAGGAAGGATTGCTCGGGGTTTTCGTCGTCGGTATTGACCGTTTTGCCTTGGTTCGGGATTCCCTGGCTTCGGACCTGGGCGATCAACTCCTGCGCTCGGTCGGCGACCGCCTACGCCATCTGACGGAGACCGCTCCCATCTTCGCCAACCAGAAGCATCGACTGGCGCGTGTAGGCGGCGACGAGTTTGCAATCGCGCTCCTGGGCGTGAGCGGGGAAGAGCATGCCAAAGAAATTGCGGAAAGCATTGAAAACCGGCTTTCCAAAGGCTATTGGTTGGGCGGCAAAGAAATCTTTACCTCCCTCAGTTGCGGCTTTGCCCTGGATCGTCCGCAGTCCCCCGCCGATGCCGCCGAAGTATGGCGCAATGCCGAAATCGCGCTGCACAGTGCCAAAGCCGCAGGTGGCGCGCGCACCGTCTCTTTTGACCACCCCCTGCGTAAGCGAGTGGTGGAGCGCATGGAACTCGAAAACGAGCTCAATCGGGCCATCGAAAACTGGGAATTCGAGATCTTCTATCAGCCCAAGGTCACTCTTTCCCAGGAACGCGTCATCGGCTTTGAAGCGCTCCTGCGCTGGCGCCACCCAGAAAAAGGCATTATTCCTCCGAACTTCTTCATCCCGCTCGCCGAGGCCAACGGGTTGATCGTGCCTCTAGGCATCCGCACCATCCGGGAAGCCTGCAAAACCCTCAAGTCCTGGCAATCGCAGTACCCACAAGATCCGCCGCTGGAAATGAGCGTGAATCTCAGCGTGCGCCAATTCCGCGATGTTCATCTTCTTGACGAAGTCCGAAAGATCCTGGCCGAAACCCAGATTCCTCACCAGAGCCTGCTCTTCGAGGTCACCGAAAGCGTCCTGGTGGACGAGCCCGAACGCGCCCTTCAGATCGTGGAAGAGTTGCGGCGCCTTGGCATCGGCCTTAAGATCGACGACTTCGGCACGGGATATTCCTCGTTGAGTTACCTTCACCGCTTGCCGTTCGATTCCCTCAAGATCGACCGTTCCTTCATCAATTCCATGGGCCAGGACCACGCCGCCTATGAAATCGTTAAAGCGATCATTTCGTTGGCCGATAGCCTGGGCCTGCAGGTGGTGGCGGAAGGCGTCGAAAACCGAAGCCAGGCGGAAGAGTTGCGCAACATGGGCTGCAAATATGGCCAAGGCTATCTCTTTGCTCCTCCGCTCACGGGCGATTCAGCCCGACGGCTCCTCGGCCTCCAGGGCAGGCCGAAAGCGTTGGAATTTCTGCAGCCGGCGCCTCCGCGCTAAACGTCCTGATTCCCCAGTAACCCCAGGGTCCCCACGTCCGTCGCGTCCGTCGCGTCCCTCTCTCCGCGCAACCCTGCAATCACCGAACAACTCCGCAAACCGGACCCCAAGCCCGGTCTCTCCAACAACGCGCTCAACTGGGTCGCGAGTTTTTGGTATTCATTCACTTTTTTCTCCAGCTCGACAATTTTTCGCCGAGCCAAGGTACAAGCCCGTTCGCAGGTTGCGTGCCCCGTGTCCAGCAGCTCCAATAAATCCTTAGCCTCCGCCAAACTGAAGCCGAAGCTTTGGCACTGCTTCACAAAGCGGATCCGCTCCACGTGCATTTCTTCGTAGCGCCGGTATCCTTCTAACGGTTTCCGAGGCTGCGCAATCAGCCCTTCGCGTTCATAGAACCGAATCGTCTCTTTTCCGACCCGAGCTTTTCGGGCGGCCTCGGAAATTGTCATGGGCGCCTACACCTTCTTTGAGCAGCACGGGCAAGGACAGTTGGGATCCCCGCACGGGCAGGAAGAACAGCAGGTACAGCTTTTGTTTGTCATGCCTTCATTTTCAACCCTGGGGTAGGGTACGGGGTCAAGATTTTCCTGTCGCCCAGACATTCTTTGGGAAACTCAAGTGTGGACTGCATGGTCAGCGTTATCATTCCGGCCTACAATGCCGCGTCCCTGCTTCCCAAGTGTTTGGAGCAATTAGCCGAAAGCGAAGCCCCTCCCTCAGAAATCATCGTAGTCGACGATTCCTCAACGGACGCCACCTATCAGGTCGCTCATTCCCTTGGCGCCATTTGCCTGCGTACCCATCGGCAGTCCGGGCCGGCCCTGGCCCGCAACCTGGGTGCCGAGGCGGCCTTAGGGGAGATCCTCTTCTTTCTCGACTCCGACTGCCTCGTCCACACCGACACCACCCGCTTAATCGAAGCCGCCTTTGCCGCCGACCCCGCTCTGGATGCGCTCATGGGCTCCTACGACACGGCGCCGGAAGATCCCGGCTTTCTGTCGCAGTACCGCAATCTGATGCATTGCTTTTATCACCGGCACGGCAAGCGGGAGGCGAGCACTTTTTGGGGCGCATGCGGGGCGATTCGTAAGGAATGCTTTTTCGCCGCGGGAGGCTTCGACACCTCCTTCGTGCGCCCCTCAATCGAAGACATCGAATTCGGAGCGCGGCTGAAACGGCGCGGCGCTAAATTGATGCTCGATCCTTCCATCCAAATCAAACACCGCAAGCGCTGGACCTGGACCAACATGCTGCGCACAGATATCCGGGACCGTGCGATCCCTTGGACGGAGCTGATTCTTAGGAACCGCGACATGCCCAATGACCTCAATACGGGGCACTCCCAGAGAATCAGCGTGTTGCTTACGCTGGCCGCCTTCCCCGTCGCAGCTTTCTGGAGCGCTGCCATGGCCCTGCTGCTATGGGTGGCTGTTGCCTCGCTCAACTGGCGTTTCTACGCCTTCCTCGCCCAACACTGGAGTCTACCGGCGGCGCTGGCGGCGATTCCGCTGCATCTTTTCTACTTCGCCTACTCCGGCACCACCTTCGCGCTGGTCACCCTCGCCCACCTAGTCCGCTTCAGGCGATGATATTCTCGCTGGCATGCCAAGCCGCGCCGCGCTTTTCTTTGTTCTCGTCCTGTCCGCTACCGCCCAGACCAGCTTCCAGCCTCCGGCTTCCCTGGAGTACACGCCTAATGTAGAGTTTTCAAACGTGGGGCAGAAATTGGAAATGGACGTTTTCCGCCCTAAAGGAGCCTCGCAACCACTGCCTGCCGTGCTCTTCGTCCATGGAGGCGGATTCCGACGCGGCAACCGGCAGAGTTACCTTACACTTGCCGCAAAACTGGCCGAGCGCGGCTACGTCACGGCAACGGCCACTTACCGGCTGGCTCCGCGGCATCAGTTCCCCGCTGCGGTCGAAGACGTCAAGGCGGCCGTCCGTTTTCTGCGGGGCAATGCCTCAAAGTACGGCATTGATCCAGAACATATTGGCGCTTGGGGCAGTAGCGCGGGCGGTCATCTGGTGCTCATGCTCGGGCTCACCGCCGGCGTCGCCAACCTCGAGGGCTTCGGCCCGAACCGGCAATTTTCAAGCCAAGTCCAAGCGGTCGTTAACTATTACGGGCCGACCGACTTTACCCAGTCCTATTCCAAAAGCGTCGATGCCGCCGAAGTACTTCCTTTGTGGCTCGGTGGCCACCTGAATACCAATCGAAAATTCCATCAGATGGCCAGCCCCATCCACTGGGTGTCTCCCAACGCGGCCCCCACTCTTAGCCTGCATGGCACCAAAGACACCTATGTCGCTTATGAACACTCCGTCGCCTTAACCAACCGATTATTGGATGCCGGTGTAGATGCAGAATTGGAGACCCTATCCGGCGCCGGTCACGGGTTTAAGGGCGCCGACGCCGATCGCGCCGAAGCCGCCGCCTTTTCGTTTCTCGATCGCTTTCTCAAACCCGCCTCCGCTTCGCACCTCCTCCTGCTCAGCGATCATGGCCCCCGCGGTGAAATCCTAGCTATGGAATGGCCAAACGGCAAGGTACTTTGGACGAAACCAAATGGCCGAGGTCACGATGTGCAACAGCTCCCCAATGGCCATATTCTGTTTACCGTTGCTCCC
Source organism: uncultured Bryobacter sp. (assembly GCA_964387685.1). Taxonomy (GTDB): domain Bacteria; phylum Acidobacteriota; class Terriglobia; order Bryobacterales; family Bryobacteraceae; genus Bryobacter. The sequence continues at coordinate 416,995 of CAYLXK010000001.1, read as the reverse complement.
CGCAAAAGCGTAGTCGAGCTCGACGAAAGGCACAACGAGGTCTGGACCTACTCAGACGGACTCGAACATCCCCTCAGCGCCCAGCGCCTCCCCAACGGGAATACCCTGATTGGCGACGCCCGTCTCGGCAAGGTGATCGAGGTCACACCGGAAAAGAAAGTTGTTTGGAATTATCAGGCCTCCAACCTCGCCAACATGCGCATGCGCAATAGCCGCCGCACGGCGGCCGGCACTACGCTCATCGCCGAAGAGGCCGTCGCCCGCATCCTTGAAGTCGATGCCGCAGGCAAGATCGTTTGGGAATGGCAGGCTCCCAATGGCCCTAACCGGCGCGCGTACCAGGCGATTCGGCTTAGTTCTGGAAATACGCTTGTCAGCCTAAGCGACCCTGGCGAGGTGGTTGAGGTCGACCCCGCCGGCCGGGTGGTCCGATCCGTCGCGGGCGCCAAGATGGACCTGCAATTTGGCTGGGCCTCTGGCATCGCCCTCTTCCCCAACGGAAACGTTCTCATCGTCGACTACACTGGCAGACGCCTCGTCGAGGTGGATCCGCAGGGCAAACTAGTCAACGAACTTCGAACCGGCGAAAGAACTTTTGCCAGCGTAGACGTCGTTCGCTGACACAGAAACGGGGCGGCGGACAGGAAGGAATTGGCCGCCCCGTTCCGTTTCGCTTCGAGTAAGAAAAGGCCGCAAGACTTACCTGCGGTTCCCGAAGTCGAAAGCCAATATGATATTCAGCTTTGAGCGCACGCCTTTTCCTTCATGCTTAGCGGGCTCAAACTGCCAGCCGTTCACCGTTCTTACCGCCGCCTGCACTAAGTCCGGGCGCCCTTTTAGGACCCGCGCTCCTCTCATCATGCCGCGAGCGTCGATGTCGAGCTCAAGCTCAACAGAGCCATTGTTCCTGGCAGCCAGCCCAAGTGCCCCGGATGGCACGCCCGAGTAGCGCGTGATCTTGGCCTCTTCGGTGCTCACCGCCCACAAAGGAGCCATACAAAATAGAGCTCCTAAAACAATCTGTTTCATGGTTACTAACTTCCTTTCACCCTGATACGCTCTTTACGCATCCGAAAAAGCTCGTCGATTACTGAATCGCCGGGCCGAATCGGACATTTGAAAGTCGAAGGCGGCCGGAACTCTGGGGAAGGTCGCACCAGCCGCCATGATTACGGCTGAAAATCAAAACCCCGCACTACATTCAGTCTGGAATTGACATTCCGCCCATCCACCTTGGCCGATTCAAAACGCCACTCGCGTACGGTGCGCACCGCGGTTGCCACCAGGTCTGGACGCCCCTTCACCACACGGGCACTTTTCAGATTGCCGCGCGCATCGATCTCCAGATCCAGTTCAACGGTACCCGCCAGCCCGGCGGTGGAGTTTATACTTGCTCCCGGCACATTTTTGTATCTTGTAATTCGTGCGGGCTCTACTGTTGCCGCGCTAGCCACGGCGCCGGCGAAGCACATCGCCAATGCGACGGCCGCTATTCTGCGTTTCATGTTTGATTCCGTCTTTTCGCTCTTTTACGCGTAAGTAAAAGGCAAAAACGGCTCATGGATCTGGGAGCGTTACTCAGGCCAACAGTCTCTCCACCACGTGCCCGTGCACATCCGTCAATCGGAAGTTCCGGCCCTGGCTCTTGAAGGTTAGCTTTGTATGGTCAAAGCCTAGTAAGTGCAGCAAGGTCGAATGCAGATCATGCACATGCTGTCGGTCTCGGCCACCACCAGAGGCTACGCGTGTCGGGTTGCAGCTGCCCGACGATAGTTCGTCGGTACAATGTTGGACGGCTCAATTTGATATGGACCTGCTCACCGCAACTTTTGCCGTACTTTTGATCTGGATTGCTCAGATCGCGGTATTGATTGGAATGGGCCTGCTGGTGCTGCGGCTAGCCGGATCTAATTTCACTTTTTCGGATGGACTCCTGGCCTGCTTTTGGCCGGGTTACACCGCTGCAATCGCGATTCTGCAACTCTGGCATCTGATGCTTCCAGTGGATGGAGCTGCGGCCGTCACGTTGACGTTGCTTGGCCTGCTTGGAATCGGCCTACATCGCACTTTCGTTTTCGACCGACTAAAAGACTCCTGGCAAACACATAGAGGTGTTGCTCTGATTTGCTTGACCGCATTCGCAATCTGGAACGCCAATCTTGCCCTGGAAGGTGCCTCGACCTTCGACAACGGGAATTACCACTTGACGTCTATCCGCTGGACCAATACCGTTCCTCTGGTTAAGGGAATCGGAAACCTAGATGGGCACTTTGCCTTTAACAGTGCTACTTTTCTGCACCATGCGGCCTTGGAGTTTGGTTTTTGGCAAGGCAAATCGAATCACATCGCCACTGGCCCATTATTACTCGTCCTGTTTCTCCAGATTTTCTCGATAGCCTCGCGACTATTCCAACGAAGTTCGGACGCCCAGCCACGCACTTTGGCGCCGATTTTGCTCCTCACTCCATTGACCTTCTATATGCTCCGCGACGACTTCCGCGTCTCGAGTCCAGGCACCGATATGCCCGTGCTGATTCTGGTCTTCGTTCTCAGCTTGTTGGCGTGGCAGCTGTCGGCGGCATCCTGTTCTCTAGATCTCGCAGACCGCGAACGCATGCCCGATTTGGCTTTCCAAATCGCTTGCGCGGCAGCTGCCGCCGCCACCATAAAGGCTAGTTCTTGGGTCTTTGTGGCAGTAACTTGCGGCGTCAGCCTCTTCACGCTGCTGCGCGCCGAAAACGTACCGCACGTCAGGCGCCGACATTCCCTGATCGCCTCTTTTGTGCTTTTGTCGATGGTCTTGGGTACTTGGGTCTGGCGGTCGGTGCTCTTAAGTGGGTATCCACTTTTTCCCGCCGCATTCCTGCCTTTCCCCGTTGAGTGGCGCATTCCAACTGAATATGCGTCCTGGCAAGGTTGGTTCATCTCGGCATTCGCCCGCGGGGCATGGACCACTCCGGACGATACTGCCGAGCATTGGACTCTCATTCCGCTCTGGTTTGCATCGAACTGGCGTGGTCTCAAGATTGAGGCCATGCTACCGGTGCTTTTGGCCCTGGTGGCGGGGCTGTTCTACTTTCGCGCAGATCCCGCGCGACGCTCGGCATACCGCTCTGTCCTTGTTTCTACCCGTCTCTCCATTCTGCCTTCGCTGATCGCACTCGCTGTTTGGCTGGTATCCACACCTTCGATCCGCTTTGGTGGGGCTCTAGTCTGGGTAGCGTTTTCTGTACCTGCGGGTGCGGCCATTGGCCTTTTCGACAAACACTTCAGACGATACCCGACGGTGATCGCTTGCTTACTTCCCCTACTGGGTGTGGGCCAGCATTTGGTCACTCAGATGAAGACCGCGCAGCCGTCCATCATTTCGGCGCTCTCGCACTTAGCCTTTGTGCCGTGCCGTGGTGATTCCTGCGTTCACCCTCCACTTACCAGTGAACTAGTGAAGATTACAACCCGCTTCGGTCTCGAGGCCTACACGCCAAAAGTGCGAACTTGTGACGATTCGGAATTCTTTAAATGTGTCGTTTGGGATGGGCCTCTGCCTTCCGCCCAAGCCATTCGACCCACTCTCGCCTATCTCAACCCGGCCCGGCCCATGGAGGGCTTCGTCACCCGCGAGCGTCCCAACGAATGGGCACAGGTCTTTGGGCCCGACGTAAAAAGGGCGCGTGCGGAGAACGGCTGGAATGTTCGTGAACTTGCCATGCGCTTCCGAGTCCACCCGCGCTACATCCGCCAGGCACTTGGGATTCCAGAAACCGAACGCTGAGAACCCCTACGCCAACAGTCTCTCCACCACGTGCCCGTGCACATCCGTCAATCGGAAGTTCCGGCCCTGGCTCTTGAAGGTTAGCTTTGTATGGTCAAAGCCTAATAAGTGCAGCAAGGTCGCATGCAGATCATGCACATGCACTTTGTCTTTGGTGACATTGAAGCCCAACTCGTCGGTCTCGCCCATCACCAAGCCCGGCTTGATACCGCCACCCGCCATCCACATCGTAAAGGCATTGGGATGATGATCGCGCCCGTCGCTGCCGCCCTGCACCATCGGCGTACGCCCAAATTCCCCGCCCCAGATCACCAGCGTGTCGTCCAACATTCCGCGCTGCTTCAGGTCCTTCACCAGCGCCGCACAGGCTTGGTCTGTGTCCTTGCAATTGATCTTGAGATCCTTTACGAGCGCCCCATGCTGATCCCAGGCTTCATGGAAAATCTGCGTGAAACGCACGCCCCGCTCCGCCATCCGCCGCGCCAGCAGCAGACAATTTGCAAACGATGGCTTCCCGGGCTCCGCACCGTACATCTCGAGGATATGCTTCGGCTCTTTTGAGATATCCATCAAATCCGGCGCGCTCGATTGCATCTTGAAAGCCATCTCGTAGCTGCTGATCCGCGTCGCAATTTCAGGGTCTCCGGAGATCTCTAGCCGCTGCCGATTCAACCGCCCAATCGTATCGAGCGTGTCTCGCTGCAATTGCTCATCCACCCCTTTGGGATTGGAGAGATAAAGCACCGGATCTCCCGACGCGCGGAACTGCACCCCCTGATGCACCGTCGGCAAAAATCCGGAGCCCCAGCACGAGTTCCCTCCGCTCGGTCCCTTCTTGCCGGTCGAAAACACAACAAAGGCCGGCAGGTCCTGCGCTTCGCTGCCCAGCCCATACGTGGTCCACGCGCCAAAGCTCGGCCGGCCGAAGATCATACTTCCCGTGTTCATCAGCAACTGCCCTGGTGCGTGATTGAACGCGTCGGTGCTCATCGATTTCACAATCGCAATATCGTCCACCATCGATGCCGTATGCGGCAGTAGCTCGCTGATCTCCGCCCCCGATTGCCCGTACCGCGCAAACTGGAACTTGGGCCCTAACAGCTTGGAGTTCGGATTGATAAAAGCCGCCCGATACCCCTTCAGTAGATCCGCCGGCGGCAACGTCCCGTCGAATTTAGCCAATTGCGGCTTGTAATCGAATAACTCCAGATGGCTCGGCGCCCCGGCCATGAACAAATAGATCACCCGCTTGGCCTTCGCCTTGAAGTGCGGGGCCTTGGGCGCTAATGCGTTCACCGCGTCCGGCACCGTCGCCGCTGGCGCTAGACTCGCCAGCGCCAGCGATCCCATCCCCACGCCACACTGTTCGAGAAACCACCGCCGCGCAACTTGTAGGCCTTCGTTCATTTTCATTACTCCTTAGTGATCGTCTCGTCCAGGTTCAAGACCACGCGCGCCAGCGCCGTCCAGGCTTCGCTTTCGCCCAGGTTTCTACCCCGCTGCTTATTCAAAAACGCCTGCAATTCCGCCCGCTCCGGCGCCTCCGGCATCCGGGAAACGGCTCGCTGAAAAACAAAGTCGATCTTCTGCGTATCCGTCCTTCCTCCCTCTTTGACAGCCCTATCGCCCAGCGCCTTGGCCGCCTCTAGGAACAAAGGTTCGTTCAGCAGCGTCAGCGCCTGCAGCGGCGTATTGGAGCGCACTCGACGCACGCAGCTCACATCGCCGTTCGGCGTATCGAAATTCGTGAACACCGGATACGGTACGCTCCGGAAGCGGAACGTATAGAGTCCACGCCGGTACCGATCCTCACCTTTTTCTTCGTACCAATTTTTCGGACCATAGCTCGACGGCGGCTGAAACAAGAAGCCCGGCGCCGGCGGATACACGCTCGCCCCGCCCACCTTGCGGTTCAACAAGCCGCTGGCCGCAAGCGTAATGTCCCGTACAATCTCGCCTTCCACCCGAAAGCGCGGCCCGCGCGCCAGCAAGCGGTTCGCTGGATCCTTCGCCAGCATTTCCGGCGTCACTGCGGAGCTCTGCTTATAGGTGCTCGAGTTCACGATCAAGCGATGCAGCTTCTTCATGCTCCACCCGCTCTCCATGAATTCCACCGCCAGCCAATCCAGCAGTTCCCGGTGCGACGGTGCCGCACTCTGCGTTCCTAAGTCTTCACTTGTCTCAATGATCCCCGTCCCGAAGTAGGTCTGCCACACACGATTCACAAACGCCCGCGCCGTGGTTGGCGACTTCCGGTCCACTACCCACTTCGCAAAGTCCAGCCTCGTCTCTCCCGCGCCTTCAGGCATGGCATGCAGGAACTTCGGCACGCCCGGTCCAACCGCCTTCTTCGGCTTCAGGAAGTCCCCGCGGTCGAGAATATTGGTCGTCCGCATCTCCTCGCGGCTCGCCAGAACCAATTGCGTGGTGCCTTCGGGGTGTTGCTTCCAGAGTTCGTCAATCTTGGCGTTGGCCTCGCTCCATTCCTCCACGGTCCCGCGCCAATAACCAAAGATGGTCCGCATCTGTTGCGGACTCCGTTGCTCCGGCGGCACCGCCATCGCCTCGCGCACCTTAGCCGGAATCGGATTCGCCTCCGCGCTGCTATCCCCGCTTACAGAAAGCCGCACGCGCCCCAGGTTGTGATTCTGATTGTCGTCGCTGTTCCAGCCCCCATGCTTTTGGCTCAGGTAGACATGCAGCTTCGTGGAAGCGTCGCTCAAGTCCACCGTTTTTTCGAGCACAAACACCGCCTCGCGCGGCTGATTCCGCAACACCGGCCCCGCATCATGGCTCCACGCCGTCTCATCCTTGCCGTCGATGGCATACTCAATCGGCCCCGTCACGCGCCGCTTATCGGTCTTATCGAAGTAAATCTTTTCTAGCTCCCGCTCTGGCAGATTCAGGTCCGCGCTGGCCCTCACAATCTTCAACTTCTCGGGCTTCGCCTGCCCGGCGCGCTCCAGCTCCACCTCGAACTCCGTCAGCGCACCCGTTCCCTTCAGGCTCCGCCCCGGCCCACCCATGGGCAGATTTGGATCGTTCAATAATTCAAGCCGAAAACTCGCCACGCTCTTCAATTCCGGACGGAAGGTCAGTTTCGCTCGATGCTTCGTCGGTGCGTAGCCGGCTGCCACCATCGATCGGTCCCCCTGCATCAAATACTTCTGGCCGCCGGTTGAGATGTCGTCCACCTCCGGCTTCACCACTTCCCACTTGGCCCCCCTCTTAAGCCCCCGCTCCCAACTCAACATCCTCTGTTGCCAGTCAGGCATGCGGTGCTGCAATCCCGCCTCGATCTCCTGGATTCCATTCATCACGGTCGCCCGCTGCATTTGCTCCGCCGGCGTGTACACGTTGATGTTCGCCTCGTGCGCGTTATTTAAGAAGGCCAGGACCCGGTAATACTCTTCCTGCCGCAGCGGATCGTATTTGTGGTTGTGGCATTGGGCGCACTGTATCGTCAGCCCCAACATGCTCTTGCCCATTGCATCCATCCGGTCGAACATCGCTTCCATCCGGAACTGCTCCGGGTCTACCCCGCCCTCTTCGTTAATCATGGAATTGCGCAAGAATCCCGTCGCCACCTTCTGGTCCTGGGTCGCGTTGGGCAACAGGTCCCCCGCCAATTGCTCCGTCACAAATTGGTCGTAGGGCAGGTCCCGGTTGTGCGCCTGGATCACCCAGTCCCGGTAAAACCAAACCTCCCTCGCCTTGTCTTTCTCATAACCGTCGGAGTCGGCATAACGCGCCGCGTCCAGCCAATGCCTCGCCCAGCGTTCGCCATAGTGAGGAGACGCCAACAGCCGTTCCACCTGCTTCGCGTACGCGTTCTTGCTCTTATCCCCCAAAAATGCCTTCACTTCTTCCGGCGAGGGCGGCAGCCCCGTCAGATCCAACGCTAATCGCCGCAGCAGCGTCGTCTTGGCCGCCTCTGGACTCGGCTTCATACCTTCTTTGTCCAACCGTTCCAGCACGAACACGTCTATCGGGTTTTGCACCCACTTCGCGTCGCTCACCTTGGGTGTAGCCGGCCGAGTCGGTGCCACGAAGGTCCAATGCTTCTTGATCTCGGCACTCGCGGCGCCCACACCTTCCGGCCACTCTGCGCCGGCCAGGATCCATTTCTCGATCACCTGGATTTGCTCGGGCGGCAAGGGTTTGTTCCCCATCGGCATCCGCGCCTGTTCGCCCACGCCGGCAATCCGCTGGTACAGCACCGACTCCTTCGCGCTTCCAGCCTGCAACGCCGGCCCCGACACGCCCCCGCGAGCGACCGCCGCCTTGCTGTCCAGCCGCAACCCGCCCGATTGCAGCGCCGGACCGTGGCAGCCATTGCACGATTTCTTTAAGATCGGCTGCACGTCACGCACAAAATCCACTTCTTGCGCCGACACAGCCAAGGGAACGATTAGCCAGAGGAGTTTCACACGCATTCCTAAATCTAGTCAATAATCTATCGCAGTGAGACTGTTTTCTCTTTTCCTTCTGGCTTCTCTAACCCTGCCGGCCCAGACCGTTTACTACACCCTCTGGTTCGATACCGAAGATTTCATCCACCCCCGTGCCGACGATGCCGCTCTGAAGTTGGCCCTCGAACTTGAGCGCCTGGGGGTCAAGGCCACCTTCAAGGTCGTTGCCGAAAAGGCTCGCGTCCTCGAAAAGCGCGGCCGCACCGATGTCATTCGCGCCCTCGCGCAACACGACATCGGCTACCACAGCGAAAATCATTCCATCCCTCCCACCCCGGCCCAATATCTTTCCACTCTGGGCATGCTCGAAGGCGCCGCCGAGTTCGAGCGCCGCGAGGGGCCTGGCCTCCGCGATGTCGAGCGCATCTTTGCTAAGAAAGCTTCCTGCTACGGCCAACCGGGCAACTCCTGGGGGCCGCAGTCCACCATCGCCCTGCGCCGCCTGGGCGTTCCCGCCTACGTCGACGAGGCCCGCCAGATCCTTCTCAACCATCAGCCTTTCTGGTACGGCGGTCTGCTCCATGTCTACAATCTCGGCCCCTTCAGCATCCGCGCCGACATCAACGATCCCCAGAAATTTGCCGCCACTACCCAAGCCTTCGACGCCGCGGTGGAGAAGCTCAAGCAACAGGGCGGCGGCGTGATTCAAACCTACTATCACCCCACCGAATGGGTCACGACCGAGTTCTGGGATGGCGTCAACTTTCGTCATGGTCAATACACCGCCCCCGGAAACTATGTCCTTCCCAAGGAACGCTCGAAAGCCTCCGAGGACCAGGCCTACCGCCTCTTCCTTGATTTCATCCGTCACGTGCAAAGCCGCAAAGATGTCAAGATCATTACTGCCGCCGAGCTTCCCGCTCTACTCGCAGACCGCTCCACCGCCCCCAGCGCCGACGAAGCCCGCACAACTTGGAAGGACGGCATCACGTTCTCGAAAGATCATTCCGCGGCCGAATTGCTGCTGGCTCTGCTCGCCATGAAGCCGCAATACGTGGACGGTCCCAGCGCCCGCACCACCACACTCGCCAAATCCTCAACCTGGCCCGCCGACCTTTGGGATCGCACCCTCGCCGACGTCCGCGCCTTCATCACGCAGCACAAGCGCTTGCCTTCCGAAGTCTGGCTCGGCTCGGACCGCCTCTCGCTGGCCGACTTCGCCGCCACTCTCGCCGCGGGAGACCGGCGCCTCCGCACCGGCAAGCTCGTTTTCGAAACCCATATCTCCGCCGACGGCAAAAAGAACTTCGATTGGGTCATCCACCCTGAAGGCTTCGACGGCTCGTCTCTGCTCGAGATGGGGCGCTGGCAAGCCTGGACGTTGAAGCCCGCCCGCATCGCCACTGCAACCGCCGCCGGCACCTATCTCGGCTCCCTGGCCACTCCCGCCGGGCAAATGCGTCTCGCCCTCGTCATCCAGGAAGTGGAAGGCAAAATTCAAAGCGAAATGATCTCCCTCGACCAGGGCAACGCGCGGCTTCCTGCCGACACGCTGCTCGAAGACCGCAAGCTCCGTCTCTCCATCCCGCGTGCCATGGCCGGTTATCAAGCCGAGTTCACGCCGGACTTCGCGCAACTAAAAGGGAAATTCGTCCAAGGCCTCGAATACGATCTCGTCCTCGACCGCGTCGCGGAGATCCCTCGCCCCAAGCGCCCGCAACTCCCCCTTCCGCCCTTTCCCTACCGCTCGGAAGACCTCACCTTTCCTAGTAAGGCCGACAACATTCGCCTCGCCGGCACTCTGACGCTCCCCCCTGGCCCCGGACCCTTTCCCGCCGCCATCCTGCTAACTGGCTCCGGCCCGCAGGATCGCGACGAAACCCTCCTGGACCATAAGCCCTTCCTTGTCCTCGCGGACCACCTCACTCGCCAAGGCTTCGCGGTCCTACGCTACGACGATCGCGGCATCGGCCAGTCCGGCGGCAGCTTTAAGGGGTCCACTTCTGTCGATTTCGCCGAAGATGCCGAAGGCGCCTTTGCCTACCTCGCCACCCGAAAAGAAATCGATCCCAAACGCATCGTCCTGATCGGCCACAGCGAAGGCGGCATCCTCGCCCCCATGGTCGCTGCCGCACAGCCTTCCGTCGCCGCCGTCGTCTCCCTTGCCGGCCCCGCGGTCCCCGGCGAGCAGATCATCAAGCGCCAAACCGTCGATCTCGCCCTCGCCGCGGGCATGCCCGAGATCCAGGCTCAAGCCGCCGGCTCCGTCGGCTACCAGCAACTTCTCGCCCTCAAAGCCACCGACCCCTGGATGAATTTCTACTGGGACTACGATCCGGCGCCAGTTTGGGAAAAAGTCAAAAGCCCCGTCCTTGCCCTAAACGGCGCCCTCGACATGCAGGTCCACGCCGATACCAGCCTCGCCGTCATCCAGGCCGCGCTCACCAAAGGCGGCAACACCCGCTTCGAGGTTCGCAAACTCGACGGCCTCAATCACCTCTTCCAAAGCGCCGCCACCGGCGCCGGTATCGAGTACGGCCGCATCGAAGAAACCTTCGCGCCTTCCGCGCTCGCCCTCATCTCCGACTGGTTAAAAAAGACTCTGCCCGCGCCCTAGGGCTCCGCGGCGCAGTTTCACCTAGTCCACTCCACTAACCGCGTCGGCCCGCCCCTCTTCAAACTCGAGTGCAGCGCCTTCTCCGCCTTGCCTGGAAAATCCTCCCGGTAATGCCCGCCGCGAGACTCCTCCCGCGCCAACGCCGCCTTCGCCACCAGCCGCAACACCGTCGCGATATTGCGCCGCTCGTAGTCCAGCCGCCTCGGGTCCTTTACCGTCTCCCGCCCCCCGCCGTCAATCTGGTCCAACACACTCCGCAGCCCGGCAGCGTTTCTCGCAATCCCACACCCCTCCCACGCCATCGTCTGCAGTTCCTCCCGCGTCAGCTTGGGAAACTGCTCATCGCCAAACGTTGCACCGCAGCCTTGGCCCGCTTCCGTCTCTCGCATCGCCAGGCCGGCGCGCCTTCCAAACACAACGCCTTCCAGCAACGAATTGCTCGCCAGCCGGTTCGCGCCATGCACGCCCGTACAAGCCGCCTCCCCCGCCGCATACAGTCCCGCCACACTGGTCGCTCCGTTGAGGTCCGTCCGGACGCCCCCCATAATGTAATGCGCCGCCGGATGCACCGGCGCGCCTTCCTTCCGCAAATCGATCCCAAACTCCAGCGCCGTCTGAAAGATCCTGGGAAATCTCTGCGCAATCCACGCGCCATCCTTATGCGACAAATCCAGCAGCACGTGCGTCGCATTCGTGCTCTTCATCTCAGCCACGATCGCGCGGCTCACCACATCGCGCGGCGCGAGCTCAAGCATCGGATGATACTTCTCCATAAAGCGATCGCCGTGAATATTGCGCAAGTAAGCGCCCTCCCCGCGCAGCGCCTCGCTTAGCAGAAAGCGCGGCCTTCCGGGAATAAACAGCGCCGTCGGATGAAACTGAATAAACTCAATGTCTGCGATCTCAGCGCCGGCGCGATACGCCATGCCCACGCCATCGCCCGTCGCCACCGGCGGATTCGTCGTGTTCAAAAAAATCTGCCCCGCCCCTCCGGTCGCCAGCAACACCGCCTTCGCGCAAATTCGCACGCGCCGCTTTGCTCTCCGGTCGTAAGCCATCGCCCCCACTACGCGCCCCTCTTCCAGCAGCAAATCCGTCACCGCGGCAAAACTCTGAAATTGCACATTCGGGTGCGATTCCGCCTTCTCATGCAAGCTCCGCGCGATTTCATGCCCCGTCGAATCCCCGCCCGCATGCAGCACCCGGCTCACACTATGCGCGCCCTCGCGCGCCCATTGAAAGTGCCCGTTCTCCTGATCGAACTGCGCCCCCCACTCCAGCAGCTCCTCCACCGCCCTCGGGCCTTCCCTTACTAAGGTCTCCACCGCCCGTTCGTCACATAATCCGTCCCCAGCCAGATAGGTATCGTTCTCATGCAGGCTAAAATTATCGTCATCGGAGAGAGCCACTGCAATTCCGCCCTGCGCGTATTCAGTAGAGCTTTCCTCAATCGTGTCTTTGGCGACGACCAATACTCGTCCAGCGTCTGCCAAGCTGATTGCGGCCCTCATTCCCGCCACACCCGCGCCCACTACCAGGAAATCCACGTCCATGGATTCCACAAGGAGCTCCTCTATGTTGAGATTCATCTCTGTTCTCTTATTCTCTCTGCTTTCCGTCACCGCCCAGGATTATTTCCCGCTGGTCGCTGGAAGCCAATGGGTTTATCGCGGCTCCTTTGCCTCGGAGAGCCTCACCCTTAAGCTCGGCGCGGAGCGCCAAATCAACGGCCGTACTTATATCGAACTGACCGGCTATGCCGCTCAGCCCCTGCTGGTCCGTCAATCTGAACCGGGCATCTACGTCTATTGGGATGAAAGTACCAAGCAAGACGCTCTTCTAATTAACTTCGACGGCGCGGAATACACGAGCCCCTCTAGCGATTGCCAGCAGCAAGGCAAAGCGAATGGCCGCTCCGTTAAATATGAGGGCCCTCTCGGCGCCTTCGACACCGCGCGCGAGGTCCAGTTCTTCGGCGGCATCTGCGCCGATACCGGCACCACCCGCGAGGTCTATCTCGCCGGTGCCGGCATGCTCCGCCGCAGCGTCACTTCTTTCACCGGGGAACGCCATTTTGACCTGATCTACGCCCAAATCGGTGGCATTACCTATCTCAGCGACACCCAGGTCTCCTTCGGCATCAGCCTCACCCAGTTGGCCCCCATCCAGGACGCTACGCAATTGGCCGCCCGCCTCGTGCTCACCAATCGAAGTGGCGAAGACATAGTCCTCGACTTCCCCTCCGGCCAGCGTTTCGATTTTCAAATCAAAGACGCCCGCGGCGAGGTCGTCTTTACTTGGTCGGCCACCCGGATCTTCCTCCAAGCCAACGGCCAGGTTGTCGTCAAAGATGAAGCAGTCTGGGCCGACACCTTCGCCGTGGGCGCCCTACGGCCCGGGACCTACTCCCTGGAAGGCTTCTTGACAAATTCCGACGGCAAGCGTTTCTCCGCCACCGCCGCTTTCTCTAAGAAATAAGCTCGGCCAAACGCGCTTCCAACACGCCAATCTCTGCCGGCGTCAGCTTGCTGGCGCCGGATCGCAGATAAAAAACATCCACCGCCCTCTGCCCCTCCGTGTGCAGCAGGACCGTGTCAATCTCACATCCGCAATCCGCCGCGCTCCGCGCGACGTCGTACAGCAGTCCCGGCCGGTCCGCTGCCTGTAGTTCCAGCAGCGTCGCCTGCCGGGAGGTCTCATTGTCGAATCGCAAAACCGGCGTCACCGGAATCCGGTACCGTTGCGCGGGCCTCGGACGGCGCCGCAAAAGTCGCTCCGCGGATTCCTTTCCTTTGACCACAGACCGTACCGCGTCCTTTAGCTCCTCCACTACCGGCGGGTTGAGATCGAGCGAGTTCATCGGATCGGAAAACACAAATACATCCAGCACCTCTCCCCGCACATTTCCAAATGCCTCCGCCTTCCAGATGTTCATCCCAAAGCTGGCCAACACGCCCGCTAGATCCGCCAGCAGCCTCGCGCGGTCCCGCGTCACCACCACCAATTGCCAATCGTCTTCCGCCCGCTCCAGCGCCAACCCCACTCCCGTATGCGCCGCCGCTTCGGCCAGCCGGAAATGCCTCTCCCGCTCCTCCGCCGTCGAACGATACCAATAGCGCTTCGGAAATCCCTCCAGAAACGCGGCCAACTGCGGCTGGCCGGATTGCTCCTGTGCCGGAATTCTCACCTCGTCCAGTTCCTTCGTAAACTCTCTGCTAATCACGCTGTAGGCGTGCCACAACTGGCTCTCCCGCCACTTCGTCATCGCCCCGGGAAACACCGCGCTCGAATCCGCATAAGTCAGCAGCGTCAGCATGCTCAAGTACTCCTGCGTCTGTAAATGTTGCGCCGCCTGCTCGGCCGTAATCGGTTCGTCCAGGTCTCGCGTCTGCACCAGATGCCCCAAGTACAGGTGATCCGCGATCAATCTCTCGATCAACAATTGCTCCTCGGACGGAATTCCCAGCCTCGCCCCCGCGACCTTGGCAATCTCCACGCTTTTCCGGTCATGGTCCGCACCGTCCCCTTTTCCGATATCGTGCAGCAGCAGCGCATAGCGCAACGCCGCCTTGTTCTCGCATCCTTCCCACAGCACCTTGAAGCGCGGATGCGTGGCCCCCAATTTCTCCAGGTTCTCCAGCGCAACCAGGGTGTGCTCGTCCACCGTGTAGCGATGAAAAAAGTCCCGCGCCACCAGGCAATCCACCCGCTTCCACTCCGGCACCTGCCGCAGCAATTCGCCCGTATCCATCATGCCCCGCAATGCCGCCGCCGCATGCGGCAGTGCCAGCAGCTCCTTCCACTCGGCCCAGGTCCACGTCTCTCCCCCCTTCACCCGCCGCTTCGTGTCTTGCGCTAAGCGCAGGCCATGCCGCGCCTGGAAAACGAAAAGCCGGTGCGCGGAAAACGAAGCCGGATTGCGCAGCAATATCTGCTCCCTCGACACCGTAAATTCGGAATTCGAAAGCCGTGAGCGGAAATCCAAAAAACCCGCCCTCAAGCCCGGACGGTGATCCAGTATGCGGTCCACTTCCTCCCTGCACACCGCAAACACCTGCTTCGCTGTTCGGTAATACTCCCGCATCCATTCCGCGGGCCCGCCCGCAAAACCTTCCGCGAGCGCGTCCTGGTCTTCAAAGCGCAATTGATTCTGGTCCCGCTTCGCCCGCTCATGCAGCTTCCAACGAATGGCCGCCAGCCAACACAGTTCATCGATCCCCTCAAACTCCACCTCCATTCCCAAAGCCTTCATCCAGCGAATCACGTTTAAATCCCGCAAGCCCCCCGGCCCCTCCTTCACGTCGGGCTCCAGGTTCTGAATCGTCGAATGGAACTTCTCATGCCGCCGCTTGACCAGCTCCGCCAGCGCCTTCTTCAGATCCGGCGGCGCCTTCCGGCAAGCATCGTCGCAGGCCTGATAAATGCGTTCGTTGCCGCACAGAAATCGCCGGTCCAGCAGGCTCACATTAAATTCGATGTTCCCCGGCGCCAGCCGCTTACAGTCCGCCACTGGATGCACGCTGTGGCTCACCCGGTATCCCCGATCCCAGATCTCCCGCAGGAAATCCCCCAATTGTCCCGCCCCAAATGTACCCGGTTCCTCAAGAATCAACAGGTCCACATCGGAGTGCGGAAACAGTTCTTCCCTTCCATAGCCACCCACCGCCAGCAAGGCCGATTTCGCGCAACGCGCGTCGTCAACATGCTTCAACCACAACTCCACCGCTGTCGCGTCCACCGTCCGCGTTCGCTCCTTCAGTGGTTCCAAAGCGTCGCAAGGTACAATCGAGGGCCGGGAATCAAGGCGCAGCATACTCTTATCTAACAACCGTTCGGCCGGCTGAATCGATAGAATCTTTTTTGTGAGCCTATGAGAACCCTGTCCTTGATTTCCACCGCGGCGATCGCGGGTGCCGCCCTCTGGGCCTGGCAGTCGCAGCCTCAGCTCCCCCCTCCTTTCCATACCCCTTCGGCCAACAACCGCCCCCAAGTCGTCGACAAGCCCGCCGACGCGAAACTCGGCCTCCCTCCCGGCTTTACCGTTGAAGAGTACATGAGCGGTTTCCAGAAGCCCCGCTTCATGCTGCTCGGCCCATCGAACGAAGTCATCCTCTCGGATTCCATGAATGAAGGCAGCGTCTACGTCCTCCAGGCCTCGAAAAAGAAGGAAATCCTTAAAGGCCTCGATCGTCCCTACGGCCTCGCTCTCTACCAGGACTTTCTCTACGTCGCCGAAACCACTTCTGTCAAGCGCTACAAGTACAACTCGAAGGCCCTGACCGTCGGCGCTGGCGAAGAAGTCCTCTCGATGAAGGATTTCAACGCCGGCCATTGGACCCGCAACCTCCTGGTCGATACCAAGAACAACAAGATCTTCGTCACCATCGGTTCCCGCTCCAACGTCGACGCGGGCGAACCCGAAATGCGCGCCGCCGTTATCCGCATCTCCCCCGATGGCAAGCAAAAGGAAATCTTTGCCTCCGGCACTCGCAACCCCATTGGCCTGCGCTTTTATCCCGGCACCCAAACCCTTTGGGCCGCTGTCCAGGAGCGCGACGGTCTGGGCGACGACCTGGTTCCGGACTACTTCACCAGCCTCAAGCAGGGCGGCTTCTACGGCTGGCCCTACGCCTACATCGGTCCCAATGAAGACCCCCGACGCAAAGGCGAGAAACCCGATTTGGTCTCGAAAACGATCACCCCCGACATCCCCTTGGGCGCCCACGTCGCCGTCCTCGACGCTCTCTTCTATACCGGCAAGCAGTTCCCCAAGGAGTACCAGGGCGGCGCCTTTCTTGCCTTCCATGGCTCCTGGAATCGCGCCCAGCGCGTCGGCTACAATGTCTCGTTCATCCCCTTCAAGGACGGCAAACCCCAAGGCGGTCCCAAGCCCTTCTTGAGCGGCTGGATGATCGCTCCCGATAAGCGCGAAGTCTGGGGCCGCCCCGTGGGCCTCCTCCAACTCCCCGACGGAAGCTTGCTCGTCTCCGACGACGGCGGTAACAAGATTTGGCGCGTCTCCTACAAGGGCTAATCGTCGCTGCGCTCGTCTCGAGCGCCCAGACGTCTTTCAACCACCAGGCAGCGCTCGCCCAGAAAATCGAGTGCCTCACCTGCCATGCCGTCCAGAAGAACTCCACGTCCTTAAGCGAAAAACACAAAGGCAAAATCCTTAAGGACTTCAACCACGCCCTCCACCTCAAGATGGGCAACATCGCCTCGATCGTCCGCGCCGCCATCGATTCGAAAAAATACCTCGCCTCACCGAACAAAGTCGATCTCCCCGCCCTGCGCGCCCATCTCGATACCCAGAACCCCTGCCAGGCCTGCCATCGTGGCCTCGATTCGTCTACCGGCCCCCTCACCAAAGCCAACTTCCCCCATATGGAGGACTGCCTCGTCTGTCACAACAAGATCGACAACCCCTTCAGTTGTTCTCAGTGCCACGCGGAATCCTTCCAGCTCAAACCCGCCAACCACGCCCCGGATTTCCTCGATCGCCACACCACCGGCAAGCTCAATCTTGACAAGACCACCTGCGCCTCCTGCCACGGCCAGCGCTTCACCTGCCTAGGATGTCATTAGCCTCATGCGGACCTTGCTCTTTATCCTCGGCACCCGGCCCGAAGCCATCAAGCTCTCTCCCCTCATCCTCTACCTCCGCTCCACCGGCCTCTACAACGTCCGCGTTTGCTCCACCGGCCAGCACCGCGAAATTGTCGCTCAAGCCTTTGCCGCCTTTGGCGTCACCCCGGACTTGGACTTAGGCCTGATGCTACCCGGCCAGACCCTCTTCCAGTCCACCTCGCGCATCCTCGCCGCCCTTGAGCCTGTTTTCTCCAGCGAAAATCCTGACCTCACCCTGGTCCAGGGCGACACCGCCACCACCTTTTGCGGCGCGCTCGCCTCCTTCTACGCCCGCGTCCCCGTCGCCCATATCGAAGCCGGTCTACGCACCGATAACCTCGACCATCCCTTCCCGGAAGAAGCCAATCGCCAGCTCACCGCCCGTCTCACGCGCCTCCATTTCGCCGCCACCCCCTGGGCCGCCGCCAACCTCGAACGCGAAGGCTTCCCCCCTGAGCGCATCTTCGTCACTGGCAACACCGGCATCGACGCCTTGTTTCTGATGCGCGATCGCATGGCCCGCGGCCTCGTCGCAGTGCCTTCCTGGCCCTGGCGCGACGAAACCAAACGCTTGATCCTCGTCACCGGCCACCGCCGCGAAAACTTCGGAGCCGGCTTTGAATCCTTCGCTCGCGCCCTCGCGCAAATCGCCTCCCGCGGCGACGTCCAGCTTTGCTATCCGGTCCACCCCAATCCTCAGGTCCAAGCACCCATCGAGCGCATCCTCGGCCGCCATCCCCACGTCGTCCTCATCCCACCCCAAGACTACGTCCCCTTCTTGGACCTCATGGAAAGGTCGTATTTCCTCATCACCGATTCCGGCGGCGTGCAGGAAGAAGGCCCCTCCCTCGGCAAGCCCATCCTCGTCACCCGCGAGGTCACCGAACGCCCCGAAGCCGTCGCCGCCGGCACAGTTCGCCTGGTCGGTACCAACGAAACAAAGATCGTCCAGGAAGCCACCATCCTCCTCGACAACCCCACCGAATACGCCCGCCGTTCCCACCTCCACAACCCCTACGGCGACGGCCAAGCCTGCTCCCGCATCGCCGCCGCCCTTCAAGCCACTGCCTACTCCAGCCGGTAGTTCGGCGCTTCCTTCGTAATAATCACATCGTGCACGTGGCTCTCCCGCAGCCCCGCCGGACTCACCCTTAAAAACTTCGCCTTCTCCTGCAACTCGGGAATCGTCCCCGCCCCGCAATACCCCATCCCCGCCCTCAACCCGCCCACCAGTTGATACACCAGTTCCGACAGCGGCCCCTTGCTCGGCACGCGCCCCTCGATCCCTTCCGGCACTAGCTTCCCTGCCCCTTCTTGCCCATAGCGGTCGCTCGTCCCCGTCCCCATCGCCCCCAAGCTCCCCATCCCGCGATAGCTCTTGAACGTCCGGCCCTGATACAAAATCGTCTCGCCCGGGCTCTCGTCCGTGCCCGCAAACAAGCTCCCAATCATCACGCAATCCGCCCCCGCCGCAATCGCCTTCGTCAGGTCGCCGGAGAACTTGATCCCCCCGTCGCTAATTAGCGGCACCCCCGCCGGACGCGTCGCCTTAGCGCACTCCGCAATCGCCGTAATCTGCGGCACGCCGCTCCCGCTCACCACCCGCGTAGTACAAATCGAGCCCGGCCCGATCCCCACCTTCACCCCGTCCGCCCCTAAATCGATCAGGTCTTTCGCCCCTTCATAGGTCGCCACATTCCCCGCCACCACCGGCACATGCGGCAATTCCTGCTTCAACGTCTTCAACGCGTTCATCACGCCGTCGCTATGCCCGTGCGCGCTGTCGATCACCAGCACATCCACCTTTACTTCCACAAGCGCCCGCGCCCGCTCTAGAAAATCCTTCCCCGCGCCCACTGCCGCCGCCACCCGTAGGCGCCCCTGCCCGTCTTTCGCGCTCAACGGATACTTGATCTTCTTCTGGATGTCCTTTACCGTGATCAGCCCCTTCAGCGTGTACTCATCGTCCACCACCAGCAGCTTCTCCACGCGGTGCTGATGCAGAATCAGCTCGGCTTCCTCCAGCGTCGTCCCCACCGCCACCGTAATCAGATTCTCTTTCGTCATCAACTCCGAAATCGGCAAATCGTAGCGCGTCTCAAAGCGCAGATCGCGGTTCGTCAGAATCCCCACCAGCTTGCCGTTTTTGGTCACCGGCACGCCGCTAATCCGGTAGCGCTTCATCAAATTCAACGCGTCTTCGATCTTCTGGTCCGGGTCGATCGTCACCGGGTCCACGATCATCCCGCTTTCACTCCGCTTCACCTTATCTACTTCTTCCACCTGCCGGTCAATCGGCATCCCGCGGTGAATCACGCCCATTCCGCCCTGCTGCGCCAGCGCAATCGCCAGATGGCTCTCCGTCACCGTGTCCATCGCCGAACTCACCAGCGGGATGTTTACCCCAATCGTGCGAGTGAATTTGGTCTTTGTATCGGCCTGCGCAGGCAACACGGAACTGCGCGAGGGAACCAGAAGGACATCGTCGAACGTCAGCCCTTCCACAATCAGCTCGGGAATCATTTCCATCAATGGTACGACACGCGCTTCCCCTCGCCAATCGTCGAAAAATGGCCGAAATTTGCTAAAATACAAGGCTGGATATCTGAATGATTGCAGCAACCCAACTTCGCCCTGGCATGGTCATCAAGTTCAACGGCGATCTCTATACCGTCTTCACCATGACCCACCGCACCCCGGGCAACCTGCGCGGCTTCGTACAAGTCAAGATGCGCAACCTCCGCTCCGGCTCCATGAACGAACATCGCTTCGCCAGTGAAGACCGCGTCGAAAAGGCCATGCTCGACGAACAAAAGATGGAGTACATGTACAACGACGGCGAGTACTTCTACTTCATGAATTCCGAGAACTACGAACAAGTCCAGCTCCCCGCGGAACTCCTCGGCGACGCCGCCCTCTACCTCACCGACAACCTCGGTGTCGCCGTCACCTTCTACGAAGGCAAGGCCATGAGCGTGGAACTCCCCGCCACCGTCGACCTGGTCATCGTCGAAACCGAGCCCAGCCTCAAAGGCGCCACCGTCTCCAACGTCGGCAAGCCCGCCAAGATGCAAACCGGCCTCATCGTCAACGTGCCCGCCTTCATCAGCCAAGGCGAGAAGATCCGCGTCAATACCTCCGAAGGCACCTACGTAGAGCGCGCGTAATCTCCGCGTCGTCTTCGGGCTCCACCGCCCGCGGATCGATCACCAAACAGCCTTTTTCCATTCGCGCCACGATCGGCGGATCGTGGGCGCGAAGCTGCTTTTCGAGGGCGGCCTCATTGCCTTCCAGCGCCAGCACCCACGTCGGAATCGTCTGGTCCGGCGTCGAGCCGCCCCCCAGCACGCTCTCCCCTTCCCGCACCTCGCCCGCGCCAATCTCCTCGCGCATCTTTTCCACACGCCGCCTCAAAACATCCAGCGGCGCCGCCATCATCCGCAGCGCCGGAATTCGTTCGTAGCTCCCCGCCCACAAGGCCCGCAGCGAAGTTTCGAGCGCCTGGATCGTCAGCTTGTCCACCCGAAATGCTCGGTACATCGGATGCCGCCGGATCCTGTCCACCAGCTCCGCTTTCCCCGCAATGATCCCCGCCTGAGGCCCGCCCAGCAGCTTGTCGCAAGAAAACGACACCACGTCCACGCCCGCCTCCAAGCTCTCGCTCACCAGCGGCTCGGCCACTCCATAGGCCCGCAAGTCCACCAGACATCCGCTCCCCAAATCCTCATATAGCGGCACGCCCGTCTCCTTGGCTAGCCCCGCCAGTTCCCGCAACTCGGGTTTGCCCACGAAACCCGTCAGATGAAAATTACTCGGATGCACCCGCATCATCAACTTCGTCGCCCCGCCCATCGCCGCCCGGTAATCGGCCAGCCGCGTCTTGTTCGTCGCCCCCACTTCGCGCAGCTTCGCTCCGCTTTGCTCCATGATTTCCGGAATTCGAAAGCCGTCGCCAATCTCGATTAACTCCCCCCGGCTCACCAGCACCTCTCCCCCCTCGGCCAGCGCCCGCAACACCAGATAGGTCGCCGCCGCGTTGTTGTTCACCACGATCGCCTTGGCCCCCAGCAACGCCTCCAGCACTCCCGCCAGATGCGCGTCGCGCTTTCCGCGCTTCCCGGTCTCGAGGTCATATTCGAGGTTCTGGTAACCCGCCAGCGCCGCAAACGCTTCGAGCGGCGCCCTCCCCAGATTCGTGTGCAACACCACCCCCGTTGCATTAATGACGCGCTTCAGCGACGGCGCCAGCAGCCACCGCACCCGCCGCCGCACTTCCTCGTCCACGTCTTCCACCGCAATCTCGCCCCGCCGCGCTTTATCCTGCGCCATCCGCGCCGCTTCCACCAGCCGCGCCCGTGCTACCTCGGGAAAATCGCCTTCCACCCGCAGCACCAGCGCCTCTACACTGCCCAGTTGCCGCAGGTCCCTCACTTCGCCGGAATCATCGGGAACAACTTCCGCAACGCCTCATCGTCCGGTTGCGACCCGTACTCGGACACCTCAAACGCCTCGACATACACCACCTTCGCCGCCGCGTCTTTGCCGTACCACTTCTCCAGCGACGCCTTCACCGCGGGCGTCAACGCCCTCGTCCGGCTCTTGCGCAACCACGCCCGCCGTTCGGCCTTGCCCGCCGGCACAGCCGCCAAGTCGCCGCCAATCCA
The DNA here is from genome assembly GCA_964387685.1 of uncultured Bryobacter sp. Lineage (GTDB taxonomy): Bacteria > Acidobacteriota > Terriglobia > Bryobacterales > Bryobacteraceae > Bryobacter. The sequence continues at coordinate 394,903 of CAYLXK010000001.1, read as the reverse complement.
CGGCAGCCACTCGTAAAACTGGCTCTCGTGCGCGTCCATGGCGTCCACCTTCTTCTCGATCACGTCCCCAATATCGATCGCCACATCAGCCCGAAACGGCGTCGGCCGCTGAAAGCGATCCTGAAAATGCAAAAACACCGGGTTCTTCTTCAGCGGCTCCGTATCGGGCGCCACATTCGGCACCATCACCATGTAGGCCGCATCCTGCACCACCAGCCCCGTATTCCGATGGTCGGGATGATAGTCGTTTGAACGCGGCGAGATCACCACATCCGCGTTCCACTGCCGGATCCGCCGGATCACCTGCAGCCGCACATCCAAGGTCGGCAGCAACTCTCCATCGTGGTTGTCCAGCACTTCGTATTCGATTCCCAAACGCCGCCCGGATTCCGTTGCCTCTGCCCGCCGCCGCTTAGCCAGCGCTCCCCCACCCATGGCCTGGTGCCCCGCATCGCCATTGGTCAGCGACAGAAATTTCACCTTATGCCCCATTGCCGTCAACTTAGCCGCGAGGCCGGCCGCCCCAATGTCGCAATCGTCCGGATGCGCGCCAATCGCAATCACCCGCAATTGCGCGCTGCCCACGCTCGCCAGCACGCCCGCTAGCGCCGCCACCTGCAAAATTCTCATGGCTTCGATTATACGTAGACGCCGCTTAGCGGTTGTGTTCCATCTCGGCTTCCGTCGCCGTCTGCTGCAGTTCGCGCAGCCTAAAGCCCGTCACCGACAACGCCACCATACCCGCAAATAGAAGCGGCAATGTTACCACAAACCACACCACCAGGCTGAATCGCTTGGCCATGCTTTCGTCCACGCCGTAAAAGGTCAGCGCCAGCACGATCAGTCCTTGGTACACACCCAGATTGCCCGGCGCTCCCGGCACCACTGTGCCCAGCCGGATAATCACGTTGATCACCGCGGCGTCCCAGATCGAAAATTGGTCGAATCCGTAGGCGCGCAACACGCAATAGATCGGCACTGTCATCGCCAGCAGGTGGGGCAGGCTCGCCAGCCACGATTGATAAAAGCTCCGCGAGCTCCCCATCGCCTGCAGGTCTTCAATAAACACGCGCGCCTTAGCGCCCCATTTCCAGTGCTCCGCGAGAGCCGTGGCCTTCTTCTGAAAAGCGATGATAAATCCCAGCACGCCCGCCAGCAGCGCCACAAACAGGATCAGCACGAAGCCCCCGTCGCGAATACTCTTCGGCAGGTCCACAAACTGCACCACCAGCGCCAGATACAGCACCAGCCAGATCCCGTCAAAGATCCGCTCAATCACCGCGCTCGATACCACCACGCTAAACGGTAGCTTCCCCCACCGCGCCTGCAAGAAACAGCGGATCACCTCACCGCTGCGGAACGGCAGCACTTCGTTGGCGTAAAGCCCCACGTAAATCGCCCGCACGCTCGCCCACATAGGAATCGCGGAGACCGGCCGCAGCAGCATACTCCATCGCCAACCCTGCGCAACATAAACCAGGATGTCCGCGACTGCCGCCGCCGCCACCCAGGCCCAATTCATCCCCTTCACTTCCGTCCACACAGTCGAGAGATCCGCATCCCGCAGCACCCACACCAGGATGCCCAGTGAGGCGAGATTCGTGACAATCAGAAGCAGCCAGCCCTGCCAGCCCAATCCCTTGTATTTCGTCTTTTTGACCGGAGTCGCTACATCCATCAGGTCCAATCCACATGATACCGAGGGGTCTGTGACAGTTGCGTTATTAAGGCCAAAACGGCCAGCCAGTCGTATGCCAAATGAAAAAGCAGAAGATGCCGGTATGTCTCCAGCGCATCGGCCAGCGTCGCGACTGCAAACTCATAGCCCCCCACCGCCAGCAATCCCGCCATCAGCCACCGCAACTTCTTCTCTCGCCACAAGATCGCCGCCGCCAGTGGCACAAACAGAAACACATGCCAACGCGCCACGGCGAACAACCAGCTCTTTCCCGCGCTCCACCATCCAAAGCTCAGCGACAGCGTGCAATACCGTTTGCCCGTCGCCCGTTCGTAGTTCCCCAGATTCTCGGCTCGAATCTGCTTCGCTTCCTGCCTTAAATCGTCCCACATCACGCTGGCTGCCACTGCTGGCTTGGACGCGTAATACCGGAGAACGTTCCCGTAACCTCCCTTCGGAAAAAATGCCCGTAACCACCGCGCATCCTGCGCCGGGCTCGTCGGCTCAAAGGCATGCGTCCCCAGTAGTCTCCGATCCTCCGTCCGGATCTTTAATGCGTCCAGTGCCTGTGGATCTCGGGGCCCCAACTTAAAAAACGCGAGGTTATAGTAAGCTGTCGCCTGATACTCGGGCGTCGTCCTCGACAGCATAAACAAGCCCCCCAACGCTAGAATCCCCGCCGCCGGCCACCACGCCCACTTCCTCGCCGCCAAGAGCAATACCGCCAACAGCAATACCGCCGGCGCGTGCGGTCCCTTAGAAAGCGCCAGCAGCGCTGCTCCCCCGCACATCCCCGCCGGATTTTCCGCCCACCACGCCGCCATCAGGATCATCAGCCCCAGCACCGCCGCCGTATCGAAGTAGAAACTCTGAAAATAGGTCACATACGCCGCATCCCCGAACGCCAGCACCGCCACGATCCCCGCCACCCAGTTCTTGCCCAACTTCCCCGCCACCAACCACGCAAAGCACCCATAGAGCGCCGCGTGCACCAGCCCCATCCACCGCATATCGAAACGCCCGCCGCTTTCCCATAGCAGCGCCACTCCCGCCAGCAGCACTTCCACCCCCCAGTACTCGCTTACCCATACCCGCCCCGCATCCCGCTTCCATTCGCGAATCCAAAAATGAAAAGTGTCCTGCTCGCTCGGCGACGCTGGCACCAGCCCCCAACGCCCGATCACCTTCGCAAAGTCCCCGTTGTCCGCCAGCCCCGTGAACGGAGGAATCCACAGTTGCCAGATCACCGGCAACAGAAAAGCCGCAAACCACATCCACCTCAGCTTCACGCGTGTTCTAACTTCAAAGGATGGCACGCCCGCGCGTCCTTCTCTTAATCGGCATTCCCGGCTCGGGCAAAAGCACCTGGGCCCAGCGCCACGCCGCCGCTACGCTCAGTTCCGATGCCACACGCCTCCTGCTCTCCGGTGACGAGACCAACCAACAGATTCACTCCGCCGTCTTCGGCACCCTCCGCCACCTTCTTCGCGAGCGCCTCAAGCTCCAAATGCCCCTCACCTTGATCGATGCCACCAACCTCCGCCGAAAAGACCGCAAGCCCTTCCTGAAAATCGCCGCTCAATTCGGTGCCGACGCGGAAGCCGTCCATTTCGACGTCCCCCTCGACGTCGCGCTCGCCCGCAATCGCAATCGCTCCCGCATCGTTCCCGAAGACGTCATTCGCCTCATGCACTCCCGCCTCCAAGCTCCCACCGAGGCCGAAGGCTTCGCCAAGATCACGACCATTTCCTCGTAAGCCACAACCAGCCCCCAATCGGCAGCAGCGTCAAAACGCCCACTCCCGTCGCGACCATTTGCGGCGCCACCCCCCGGTCAATCGCCTCCCCCGCGCAAAAGCTCGTCACCGAGATGCTCATCATCATCAACGCAAATTCCGTGCTGGTCACGCGCCCCCGAAACTTGTCCTCGCTCAGCGTCTGCACCAAGGTCGACGAGAAAACATAGTTCATCGACGATCCCGCATGCCCCACTACCACCGCCATCGCCGCCAGTCCCAAAGCTGGCGCCTGCCCCAGTCCCAGGTACCCCGCGCTCGCAATCAGGAACCCCACCGCGATCGCCCACCGCAGCTTGCGCGGCTCAAAACCCGTCGTCTGCGCCCCTAGAATCGGCCCCAGGAAGCTCCCAATTCCTCGCGCCCCCATGAGCGCGCTCATTCCCAACATCCCCGCCTGGCTCTCGCTTAGCCCCGCCCAATGCAAACGAAACTGCCCCTCGCCCAACACCGGCAGCAACACCCAATTCGCCCCAATCAGCCCAATGCCGCCCTTGATCAAAAGTATCGGCTTCAACTTCGGATGCGCCTGCACATAGCGCCACCCCTCCATCACCGGCGAAAAATCGAACAAATCCTTCCACTCGAATCGTTTCTGCCCCTCGATATGTTTCTCCTCCGTCTGCACCCGCGTCACCAGCCACGCCGACACCAGAAACGTGCAAGCGTTCAACACAAACACCGTATTGCGGCCATAACTTGCCGCCACCAGCCCGCCCAGCGCCGACCCCAAAAAGAAATTCACCGCCCACGTCGTCGACCCCAACGCATTGGCCACCAGCACTTCCTTCTCGCTCCGGCATAGATTCGGCATCAGGCTGCTCCGCCCCGGTTCAAAGAAGCCCCACATCACCGTCTCCAGAAACATCAGCGTGTAGATCAACCAGATCCGGTCGGCCGACTGCGCAAAAATCATCCCCGCCACAATAAAGAACCGCGCGATGTCGGCAAACACCATCACCTGCCGCCGCGGTAGCCGGTCGTTCACCACCCCCGCCATCGGCGACACCAACACTTGCGGAAACACCATCGCCGCCGTCGCAATGGCTACGCTCCGCGCGCTCCCCGTCAGTTCCAGCAGCAGGCTATAGATAGCCACCGCATAGAACCAATCGCCCATCTCGCTCACCACCTGCGCCAGCCACAGCCGCCGCACGTTCGCATTGCTCCGCAGCAGGCGCACGTATGCCGAGAGCGAGAGGTTCGCTTCCGCCATAACGCCCCTACGCCGTGTAAATTCCCATGCGCTCTTTAGTCAGGCGCACTGTCGCTTCCGCGATCGGCCCCACGCGATCCCGCCCCTCCCGCAGAATCCCCGCCAGATACCCCGGTTCGACCGTAATCTCGCGATAGCGCTGCTGGATCGGCTCGAGACAACTCACCACCATCTCCGCCACCGTCTTCTTCAAATCCCCATAGCGCATGCCGCTGAAGCGACTGCGCATCTCTTCATCGCTCACCTCTCCAAACGCCTGGTAGATGCCCAGCAAATTCTCCACCCCGGGCCCCATTGTCTCGAAGTCCACGTGCGGATTGGAATCCGTCGTCGCCCGGTTGAACTTCTTCCGGATCACGTCCGGCGTATCCAGAATCCCAATCGCGTGGCCGCTCCCCGTCGCACTCTTACTCATCTTCTTGTCCGGTTCATCCAGGCCCATCACCCTTGCTCCCACCGCCGGCAGCTTCGTCTCCGGCATCACAAAGGTCTCGCCATATAGCGAATTGAAGCGCTGCGCGATATCGCGCGCCAGTTCCAGATGCTGGCTCTGGTCGTCCCCCACCGGCACCACCCCCGCCTGGTACAGCAGAATGTCCGCCGCCATCAGCACCGGATATTGCATCAGCCCGCTGCCGATCGTCTCCTGCAGCGCCGCCTTCGCTTTGTACTGCGTCATCCTCTCCAGCCACCCCACCGGCGTCACACACGTCAACAGCCAAGAGAGCTCCGCGTGCCCGGACACCGTCGATTGCGCCATCACCGAGGAGTGCTTCGGGTCGATCCCGCACGCCAAAAAGATCGCCGCCGTCTCCTCCACCTTCGCCCTTAGTTCCGCGGGCGGCTGGTAGACTGTAATCGCGTGCAAGTCTACGATGCAGAATATGCTTTCGTAGTCGTACTGGATTTTCGTCCAATTCTTCAGCGCACCCAAATAGTTGCCGATATGCAGACTCCCCGTGGGCTGCACGCCGGAAAAGACTCTCTTCTTCATGGAAAACAACCATCTTCGCACTGAAGGCCCCGTACCTGTTCAGACTCCCGAGTTGCTCGAAGTCGAAAAACTGATTTACGGCGGCGCGGGCTTGGCGCGCAAAGACGGCCAAGTCTTCTTTCTTCCCAAAGTCCTACCCGGCGAAAAAGTCGAAGCCGCCCTCGGCAAGGCCAAGTCCAACTTCACCCGCGCCAAAGTCACCCGTATCCTCGAAGCCTCGCCTCAGCGCATCGCCGCCCCTTGTCCCTACTTTGAGCGCTGCGGCGGCTGCCATTACCAACAGCTCAGCTACCCGGATCAGCTTGCCGCCAAGCGCGCCATCCTCCACGAACTCTTCGACCGCGCCAAACTCGCCCTCCCCGTCGAAATCCAAACCCTGAGCGGCCCCGAATGGAACTATCGCAACCGCTCCCAGTTCCACCTCCACAACAACCGCGTCGGCTTTCTCGAAGAAGGCACCAATAAGCTCGTCCCCGTCGAGAACTGCCCCGTCTCCTCGCCCCGCTTGAACGAGGCCCTGGCTCTGCTTAAGAAGCTTGCCCGCGACCACCGCTTCCCGGACTTCCTCAAGTCCATCGAGTTCTTCACCAACGAGCGGGACCTCCAGGTCAACGTCCTGGAAACCAACCGCCCCCTCGCCAAACACTTCTTCGCGTGGCTGGAAAAAGAAATCCCCGGCACCCAGTCCGGCGCCATCGAATACCCCGCCGCCGGTTACGAATGGAAAGTCTCCTACCGCAGCTTCTTCCAGGTCAACCGCTTCCTCGTCGACGGCCTGACGCGCCTCTCCACGGAAAACCTCTCCGGCCAGCACGCCATCGATCTCTATGCCGGCGTCGGCCTCTTCAGCCTGCCCTTGGCCAAGACCTTCGAGCGCGTCACCGCCGTCGAATCCGGCAAGGTCGCCATGTACGACCTCGAAGCCAATTCCAAGCGCTATAACGTCCGCAACGTCCGCATCGTCCAAGCCGCCGTCGACGCCTTCCTCAACGACCTCACCGAGGCCCCCGACGTCATCCTCGCAGACCCGCCCCGCTCCGGCCTCGGCATCCCCGCCGCGCAACGCCTCGCCACCATCGCCGCCCCCGAAATCCGCCTGGTCTCCTGCGACCCCGCCACTCTCGTCCGCGACCTCGCCGTCCTTATCCCCTCCGGCTACCGCGTCGCCGACATCACCCTAATCGATCTCTTCCCCCACACCTTCCACATAGAGACCGTTACGCGGCTGCGGCGGGATTAAAGCTCACCGGCGTTTGCGGCGGCGCGCTCCCCTTGCGGAACATCTCCATCGCTCCTTTGCGCAAGAACAGCTCAATCAAATTCAACACAATCGCCAGCCCCAACAGCCAAGGCCAAATTGGCAGTGACGTCTCTATCTGCTTGCCGCCCCCGCGGAAAACCTCCCCCACCTTCGGCTCCGCCTGCCCGCCGCTAAAACTGGCGATCTGCTTCAGCAACTCCGCATTGTTCCCGTATTCCACCAGTTCCGCTTCCTGCCGGTAGAATCCCGTTTCCGGGAAATAGCGCGTCACCTCCGCCGGCCGCACCCGGAACAAGCCCGTGCGGTCTCCTACAGCGATCCTCCCCCGGTACACACCCGCCGCCACGCGCTGCACCTTTACCGGCTGCCGGAATTCGTTCGGACCAAACACAAACAACGCCGGCACTTGGATCTTGGATTCATCCACCGCCGCCAGCCGATACGTCACTTCCAACTCCCGGTTCACCGGGTCGAAGCTCAGGCTCGACGCCTCGCTTTGGGAATGCGGCAGCAAGTCCCGCAACACATTCCCCCAGAAGCGGTCGAAGCCCGTCCAGCCCACCCACGCATCCGCCCATCTTGCCTTGGCGTCCGAGGTAAACACCGTCACCCGCCCCAAGCCATACTGCCAGCGCACCAGCAGTGGGTCCACCGTATTCGCCTTCTCGCCCGGCACGTTCAAGATCAAATCGGCCGCGGGCTTCGCCTCATATTTGACATAGCCCCGCAACGGCGGCGCCTGGGCGATTCCCGTCCCCTCCAATACCTCTGCCGCCCGCACCAGAATCGGCTGCGTCGGCTTTTCCACCGCCGTTGAGCCCGTAAACTCCATCACGTCCCGCAACAAAATCTGCTCCAGGCCGCTCGGGTCCGTCAGAAAATACGATTTCCCCCGCGAATACTGCGCGATCTTTTCGAGGTAGCCCTTGTTGACGTCCTGCCCCAGGCCCACCGTCGAAATGGTCACCCGCTGCGTGGCCGCCTCGCGCGCCAGGTTGATGCTGTCGCCCTCTTCGCTAATGCCGTCCGTCAACAGAATCACGTGCTTGAAGGTCGCCTTAACCGGCACAATTTTCTTGTACGCCTCCGCCAGCGCCGGCGCGATCTGGGTCCCGCCGTCCGGGGTCACCCCCGCCACCAGCCGCTTCATCAAGACCTTGTCCTCCGCCTTGCGGATCGGAATCGCCCACTGGTGAGAATTGTCGAAAATAAGCACGCCCACCAGGTCAATCGGCCGCAGGTTCTCAATCAGCCCGATCCCCGCCTGCCGCGCCAGTTCCATCTTGCGCCCTTCCATCGAAGAGCTCTTATCCATGATCAACACCACGCACGTCCCCTCCGGGCTTCGCGGCGGCGCCAGTTTCGCCGGCAGCGTCCGTTCGAGCGCGTCCTCCGGCGTCCCCGGCTTCTTCTCCACATACTGATTGCGCTCGCCCCCAATTGTCAGCAAGCCCCCGCCCTGCTTCACATAATTCTCAATCGCCGCCTTCACGCCCGGCGAAAAGCCTTGGAGGTCCTGGTTGTTCAGCACCACCACCTCGTAATTCTTCATCGCTTCCGGCGCCAGTTGCCCGCTCCGCGTCGTCTCAAACTGAAAAGCCTCCATGGCCTTGGCGAGGTTCGTCTCCGTCTCCGCCGGGTCCTGCGAAACATACAAAAGCCGCGGCTTCTTGATGCTCACCGCCTGGTCAAAGCGCGCTTCCCCTAACTCGCTCGACCCAATCGATCCCGACAAATGAATCACCCCGGACGTCGCCACCGAGCTATTAATCGTCAGCTCATTCAGGCCCGCGTTCAGCTTCGCCTCGCCCGCGCCAATCGTCTTGCCCTCGGCCTTCAGCTCGATCCGCGCCGTCGCCGCCGACGGGCTTCGCACGCCAATCTCCACCGCAAACTTCTCGCCCGCAAAGGCCTGCGGCGGCATGCTTACGCTTGCAATGTTCAGCTTCGGCCGCGGCCTGCCTTTCAGTGCATACGTGTCAATCGGGATGCTCAACTGCTGCGCCTGCCACAAAGCCTGCACCGCGCTGCCCTCGGTTTCTTTCGCGTCGCTGATTAGCACCAGATGCGGCACCAGATCCGCCGGCGTCGAGGCGATCGCCTCGCGGATCGCCGCTTCCAGGTTCGTCCCCCGCCCCTCTTCCCCAGCCGTCAAGGTCAATCCCCCTGCTGCCTCGCTCGTATCCAGCGCCCTCGTCGATCGGGCAAAGGGCACGGTCCTGACGATGTGCCGCCCCCGAGCCCCCTGGATTTCCCTCACCCTCGCCCGCAGCGCTTCCAGATCCTGCCCGCTTAAGCTCTGCGATGTATCTGCCAGAATCGTCACCGCCAGCTTGGTCTCAAACAAACTCATCGCCGGCCCAAACAACGCCACCGCAATCGCCGCCAGCGCCGCGTACTTCAGCCAGCGCCTCTGCCGCTTGGCGTAAATCCACCATTCGGCGAATAGCAGCAAGCCCGCCGCCACCGCCAGCCAGCGCCACAACTCTTTCGCTTCCGGCAAGCGGTCCGCCTCTTCCGGCACTCCGCTGGCAATCGACTTCGGCGCGTCCCAGCTCTTATCTGGCAGGTCCGGCAGCGTCAGCGAATACACCACCTCGCGCCCCGCCTCCACAATCCGCACCGTACCTGGATTCGGCGCAAAGGCCTGCAGCACGCCATTTTGAATCGAGAACGGCAGTGACCTCCCGTCTCCGGTCAAGACGGCAAATTTACGCCCCTCCACCTCGCCCACTGGCATGTGAATCGTCCCTGGGCTCATGGCAATGCTCTCCCACTGCTTGTAGCTCTCCGGCGCCAGATACCGGAAAATATTGGCCATCAACAGCGGTCCCGTCACCTCCTGCCGCATCTTGGTCTTCGCCGGTTGAAAGCCCATTCGCACCGTCTGTGGCCCCGCCACCACGAGCGCCCCCGCATCGCTTTCCAGCACCACTTGCTCATCGCTCTTCGCGGTCAAGGTCTTCGCTCCCGTGACGCGGTAATCCTTGCTCCGGATCCCCGCCGCCACCGGATGCTCCCCCCACCACTGCTTCAGCGCCACGTCCTGGTTGCCCCGCAGCACATACAGCGCCGCGGCTTTGGCGGGCCTCGCGGGCTCGATACCGTCAAAAATCACCAGCCCCTCTTCGCCGCCCGCTTTGTAAGTCTCGGGCCGCGCGTAGCTGGCCTCAATCAGCGCGTTGGCCCCCAGCAGCGGCCGCCACACTTCGGGCTCGCTCGTGTAAACCTGCACTTTGCTGACCGGCAGCGCGGGCAGTTCGATCTTCACTCGGTCGTCCAGCGCAAAGTCGTCTGCCTGCAGTAGCTTGATTTCCAGCTCCCCGGCGGCCTTCGTGCGCTGCGTCAGCGTCAAAGTCTGTTCGCCCCCGGGCGCCATCGTCGCCGCGGCCGATGGCATCGGCACCCCGCCATAGCTCAGCCCCAAGACCAAATTCTTCGGTGCGCTCCCGTAGTTCTTGAGCGTCACCAGAATGTTCCACACCCCTAAATCCTCCAGGCTCCGCCTTACGCTCGCCTTCCGGATCCCCACGTTATTCAGCGCCGCCTGCGTCACTAGCAATCGCAAGTTTGCCGGCACTCGTTCCAGCCCGCTCGCGTCGCCTGCCACTCGGGCCGGCCCCGCATACGCGATCTCTCCCGCCAGTCCCCCCGCCCGCCGCTGCAACTGCTCGGCGAACGCAAAGGCCTTTTCCAGATTCGCGCTCCCGTTCGTTCCCTGTGCCGCCCGCACCGCCTTCTCGACCGTTCCCCGCTTGGCCTCAAAAGCCGTCCGCGGCGTCAACAACGATCCCGTCTCCACCAGCAGCACCTTGTCCTGCGCGGGTATCGCCTTCAACCATCCCAACGCCTTCGCCTTCGAGGCCGTCAGCACGCTTTGCCGCGCATCGCTCTGGCTCCGCGCCGCCGAAGCCGCCGACACGTCCAGCAACAGCACATGTTGCTTCGGCACCGCGTTCGCCGCTCCCCACCGTACTTGCGACGCCGCTAGCAGCAACAGCGCCAGCGCCAGCAATTGCATTAACAGGCTCCACGGCTGCTGGATCTTCCGCCGTCTCTCCTGGCTCGGCGGTATCTGCGCCATCTGCCAAAAGCGCAAGGTTGCCGCCCGGATCTTCTGCCGGCTCTTGTCCAGCAGGTACAACGCCACCATCGCCGCGCCCCCCAGCGCGAAGAGCGCCGAGATCTCGAGCAAGCTGAGGTTCAAAAACTCCACTACCGCACCCCCGCCGCCATCGGCATATTAGTCAGGGCCCCAAATACCGCCTCTTCCACATTCGCGCTCGTCGGCAGGCCCGCATAGCGCCCCTGGTTGCGCAGCGCCACCCGCCTCAATTGCAAGGCATGTTCGTCGAAGGCGGCCGTATAGCTAGTGCGCGCCGCCTCGTCAAACGTGATCTTCAACTGCTTTCCCGTCTCAGCGTCGGTGATCTCCAGGTCCCCGGTCACCGCGGGCACGCGCTCGCTTTCGTCCCACACCTGGATCAGAAACAACTCGTGCCCAAAGTCCGCCAGGTACTGCAGCGGCTTGATGCAGTCCTCTTCACTCATGAAATCCGAAATGACAATCAAAAGCCCCTTCTGCCGGCTCTCGCTCAGAAACTCCCGCGCCACCCTTTCAAAATTCGTCGTGCCCCTCGTCTCCAGAGCCGTCAGATAATCCGCCACGGGGGAAAATCGGTGCCGCCCGCCCCCGCACGCAATGCCTTCCTCCAGCCCTTCCCGGAATGGCGTCACTTGCAGCGCATCCAGCCTCACCAGCCCCACGTAGGCGATGGCCGCCGTCAGCCGTCGCGCATAGTCCCACTTGCCCCCCAAGGCCATGCTCTCGCTCGCGTCAAGAAACAACCGGATCGGCACCCGCGGCTCAATCGTGAACAACTTCAAAAACAGCTTCTCCAGCCGCATATACGCACGCCAGTTCACCGCCCGCAGATCGTCGCCCACCCCAAAATTACGATGATCCAGAAACTCCTGCCCCGGCCCCGAATACCGGCTGGTGTTGTGTCCGCCCACAATCCCGGAAAACGACTTCTGCCAATGTATGGTCAGCCGTTCAAGCCTTTCCAGAAAGGCTCGCTCGATCTTGAATTCCGTCTTCGCCAAAAGCTTGTCTACTCGCTACTTCATCTGCGCCGCGCCGCTGGCGACACCCTTCAAAATCTCTGCCAGCACTGTTTCCGTTGTTTGGCCATCGGCATGCGCGTCGTAATTCAAGATTACCCGGTGCCGCAGAACGCCGGGCGCCACCGCCATGACATCGTCGATGCTGAGATGATTCCTCGCGCGCATTAGCGCCATAATTCGCCCGCATTCCACCAGCGCCTGCGCCCCGCGCGGAGAGCTGCCGTAGCGCACATACTTCTTGGCCATCGGATGAGCCTGCCCCTGATCGGGCTGCGTGGCCATCACCAAGTCCACGGCGAAATCCTGCACATGCGGCGCCACCAGAATCTGGCGCGCCAGCTTCCGCGTTTCGAGAATCGCCTTGCCATCCACCTTCGCGTCCAATTCAATCTCTTCGCGCTGGATCGTCCGCTCCACAATTGCCGCCAGGTCCGCCCGGTTCGGATAACGCACCAGGATTTTCATGAGAAAGCGGTCCAACTGCGCCTCCGGCAATGGGTACGTGCCTTCCATCTCGATCGGGTTCTGTGTGGCCATCACCAGGAACGGGCTCTCCAGCTCATGCGTCGTCGTGCCGCTGGTCACCGTACGTTCCTGCATCGCCTCCAGCAACGCGCTCTGCGTCTTCGGCGTCGCGCGGTTGATTTCATCGGCCAGCACCAGATTGGCGAAAATCGGACCCGGCTGAAAGCGAAAGCTCTTGCCGCCCCGTTCATCTGAGTCCATAATCATGCTGCCCACAATATCGGCCGGCATCAAGTCGGGAGTGAACTGGATTCGGCTGTACTTCAAGTGCAGCACCCGGGAAAGCGTACGCAACAGCGTCGTCTTGCCCAAGCCCGGTACTCCCTCCAGCAGCACGTGTCCGCCCGCCATTAAGCAAATCAGGACGCCTTCCACTACATCGTCCTGCCCGACAATGATTTTGGCGATTTCTGTTTGAACGGATTTCAGCCGTTCCGTAGCTGCTGCGATTTCACTCACGATCCTGTCATTTTAGCCGTCCCGCAACGCAAAAAGGAAGGCTTGCGCCTCCCTTTCGTCGCGGTCGCAGACCGCATCGCAACTTATTCTTTTTAGGCGGCCGAACTGGCGCTGAGTTCTCCAAAACTGTTGGCAAAGTGCGAGATGGTGTCGGCCATCTCCTCTAGCGCGTTGGTTGCCGACGGCAGACCCAGCGAACGGCTTACGCGAAACCAAGTTTGCGTTGCGCGAAAATTCGCCCGCAACAGCTTGCCTTCCAGGGCGTTCTCGTCGCCCGCGCCGGATAAGCGGTCGAGCAGGTTGGTAATAATCTGGAAATCGCGATCCAGAGCCGTATAGAGTTGATCGAGATCCGGCCTGCCTTCCGCCTCGATCGCTCCACGAACTTGATGGAAGCTAAGTCCGTTGGCACGGCCCACTTCCAGCGCATAATCCTCCGCCGTACGGGTTCGCAAAATCAGCAGGCAGCTATAGCGGAACCAGTAAACGAAGAGCGCCAGGGAAATCCCGATGAGTAAGAGACTGAAACTCATTTCGCTTCAGAACTAGATTAACATCCCCCTTGTACCGCGACAAGAACATTGAGGTACTAAGTGCGAAATGTCTTAAGTACTATGCCAAACCAATTTACTAAGTGATTCACCTTAACGGACAAACACCATATGTTCGGGCTCCAGGCCTCTCCGAGCGCACCAGTCGTTGTAAAGCGCTCCGTAGCTGGCTGTAATGTAGTCTTCATCGGCATAGCCCAGCGCCCCCGCCGCCTTTTCGATCCAATCCTCGTCCCCCTCCAGTTCCGCGTAGTTGCCGATGGGTGTCTCGTCCAGCGTCACGATCCCACCCCCGTCCGGGTGATGATACTCGGTCCGGTACTTTTCGTAGATAAAGGTCTTTCGGTAACCGAGCCGTTCCAGCAGCAGAAATGCCGCCGCGCTTTCGGAGGCCTCATACTCGATTTCTTCCCGGCTCTTCACCTTACTGACCGTCGCTTTGCCCTTGAAGGTTAGGATCGTCTTCCCTCCCGCCTCCCGCACGCGCAGAAGGCAGCCCTGCGGCCGAAGGCTTAGGGGCTCGGTATCGAGGATCGTGTTCCGTTCAAATACCTTCCGCCGCCTTACGCGGTACCCAAGCGACCGCAGGCGGCGACGGAATTCCGTCGCCTCGGTCAACCGAAACTTCACTTCCGTTTCTTTTCCCGTCACTAGGGATAGCCTACTATTCATGGGGCATCCTCGTTCGCGCTTTCCGATTATGCGGCAGTGGTGGCGGGATCTGCTCTTCGCCCACTGGCCTTTGCCCCCGGAAGCTCTCGCCCCGCTCTTGCCTTCCTCGTTAGTCCCCGACACCTTCGATGGCCAGGCCTGGGTCGCCGTCGTACCCTTCCGAATGACCGGCATCCGCCCCCCTTTTTTCCCTCCCGTTCCGGGGATCAGCGCATTTCTCGAGCTCAACGTCCGCACCTACGTCCGCCCGCGGGACTTGCCCGCTTCCCCGCCCGGGGTCTACTTCTGGAGCCTCGACGCCTCTTCGCCTCCAGCCGTCTGGGGCGCTCGCACCTTCTTCCATCTCGCCTATCAGAATGCCCGCATGAGCCTCGCCAACCGCGACGGCTGGATCGACTATACAAGCCAGCGCACCCATCGCGGCTCCCCTCCGGCCCGCCTCTCGATGCGTTATCGCGCCCTTGCTCCCAGCGTCAAAACTCCGTTGACGCATTTCCTTACCGAGCGCTATTGCCTGTATACGACGGACTCCCAAAACCGGCTCTATCGGGGCGACATCCAACATGCGTCCTGGCCTCTCGAAGACGCCGAGGCCCGCTTTGAAACCAACACCATGGCCGAGGCTTGCGGTCTGGCGCTGCCCCGCACCGTGCCGCTCCTGCACTTCGCGCGCGCCTTAAGCGTTTCTATCTTTCCGCTCCGCAGGCTCGGCTGAGCGGCCGCCGGAAGGGCCTCGCCCCGCCTCGCCAACGGCCGGCACGTTCCTTCAGGTACGCAATCCGCTCCGGTATGGGCGGATGCGTTGAAAGGTATTTGAGCGCCAGCGGCGCCTTGTTTTCGTCCCGGTCCAATTTGCGGAAGCCGTCGATCATCGCGTTGGGGTCGATGCCGGCCCGCATCAGGGTATCGATGGCTCCCTCGTCGGCGCTCCGCTCATCGGCGCGCATGAAGTGTAAGATCCCCAGATTCCCCGCGAGGTCGCCCAGGAAACCCGGGTCGCCAAGCAATAAGCTCAGGAACACTTGCAAACCGACGGCCCGCGCCATGGATTGGGTCGAATGCCTCTGCACCACGTGTTGCATCTCATGGGCCAGCACTCCCGCGAGTTGCTCGGGCGTATCCATGCGATCCACCAAGCCGCTGAAGAGAACGATATAGCCCCCGGGCGCCGCCAGCGCATTGACCTCACCATTGCGCACCACCTTGATCGTGAAGCGGTAGGGATGCCGTTTCATCGCTCCATTGAGCCGCTCTTCGATTTCCCGAACGTTCTCGGTCAATTCCGAGTCGTCGCAGACCCGCCCGGCGCTGGTAAATCCGGAGGCCACCGTTCTTCCTAGGCGCTCTTCCCAACTCACCGGCACCAGCCGCACCACTCCCGAAAGCACCATCGGGATGCCTTTCCAGATCAACAGAACAAACAGCGCCAGCGTCACCAGCGCCGCTATCGTCAGCGATGCGATCTTGCCCTTCATGCGCTACAGGCCGAATCCGTCGCCGATCGCATCTCCCGTGCCCAGTGCCTCGCCCAGTACATCGCCGAAGCCGCCCGCCTGGTCTTGGCCTAATTCCGTCAGCCTCACATTCGGCAGTACCGTCATCTGCAGATTCGAAAACACGTACTTCGTCTGCGCGCACATCACAAAAGGTACGGCGATGCCCAGCGTGAAGATAGCGGCCAACCCCAAGCCAAAGGTATAGAGAAGCAACGTGCCTCCGTTGATGGTCGAGCGGAAGGGCGCTCCGGCAAAAGAGGTCTTTTCCCAGCAGTAGTTGTCCTGTTTCGCCTGAAACCAGAAGCGGTACAGCGTCAAGGTTGGGAAGAATAGGAGGAGGAATTTTACGTAGGGCCACAGCAGGTCTCCGCCCTCGCCCGTAAAGCTGAACTTCTGCCCGCCGTACCAAAGATTCTCGAAGATATACTTGCGCAGCTGGACCAGGAAGAACGGCGTGTAAAGAGAAAGCGTCACCACCGACAAGATCAGGCCCAAAGCCACGATCCGGATCATCTCTTCCAACTTGCCCGCATAGACGAAACGCCGCCCCTGCCAGGTCGTCCGGCTGGCTCGGTACCGCACGGCGCCATGAATCGCCAGCGGCACCAGGATCAGGCCGGGCAGGTAGATCAGAATCAGCAGCCATGCGGATTCCTTCTGCCCCATAGAGACCATCAGCAGCGTCACCAAGGCCACATACACTAAAAACACGCCCGCCACCTTTAGCCAGCCAATGAACAACTCCATCCCTGTACCGTGGTACTCGAAGGCGTGCCCGGCGAACTTCGTATTGCGCCAGTAGAACTTCCGAATTTCCGTCCTGCCCCAGAAACTATAGATACCGAGCGTGACGAGAGTTAGAAAGAAGGTCTTGACATAGAGCATTAATAGCTCTGGGCCTTCGCCCGTGAAGTCGAAGTAGCCCGGTTGGGGAGCGGCCTCGGGCACTGGCACGGAGACCGGCGGAGCTTGTGGAGTGGCGCCGAACAGGTACCCACAGCCGCAGCGCGGGGGCAGTTCTACGTACTGGGTACCGCAGTTCGGGCAAAAAGGCATGTTGCCAGTCTAGCCGAACCTAGTCGTCGTTATCGGAGGAGGAATTCACCTTCAGCACCGCCAGGAAAGCCTCCTGCGGGATCTCGACGCGTCCCACGCGTTTCATCCGCTTCTTGCCTTCTTTTTGCTTCTCTAGCAATTTGCGCTTGCGCGAGATATCGCCGCCGTAGCATTTGGCCAGCACGTTCTTTCGGATCGCCGGAATCGTCTCGCGCGAAATCACCTTTGCGCCAATCGCGGCCTGCAAGGGCACTTCGAACATCTGGCGGGGGATCAGCCTGCGTAGCCGCTCGATTAAGACCTTGCCCCGATCGTAGGCGAAGTCCTTGTGTACGATTAGGCTCAAGGCATCGACGGGCTCGGCAGCCACCAGCACGTCCAGCTTCACCATCGGGCTTACCCGCAGCCCGGCCAAATGATAGTCCAGCGACGCGTAGCCGCGCGAAGCGCTTTTCAGGCGGTCGTAGAAGTCCAGCACGATCTCGTTCAGCGGCAATTCATAGACCAGCATGACGCGGCCCTGGCCGATGAACTCAAACTTCTTTTGCATGCCGCGCTTCTCTTCCACCAGGGCCAGGATGTCGCCGATGGACTCTTCGCTGGTGATGATCGTCGCCTCGATAATCGGCTCCTCGATCTTGTCGATCTCGGTTGGATTCGGAAACTTTTGCGGGTTGAATACTTCGATCACATTGCCGTTCATCAACGTGATTACGTAGCGCACGCCCGGGGCCGTGGTAATGAGGTCGATGTTGAACTCGCGCTCCAGGCGTTCCTGCACGATCTCGAGATGCAATAGGCCCAGAAAGCCACAGCGGAAGCCAAAGCCCAAGGCCGCGGAGCTTTCGGCCTCAAAGCTCAACGCGCTATCGTTCAGGCGCAACTTCTCCAGGGCTTCGCGCAAGAGGCCGTGCTCATGGCTCTCCACCGGATAGAGGCCGGCGAAGACCATGGGCTTGATCTCCTGGAAGCCGGGCAAAGGCTCGACGGCGCGCCGCGAGTCTTCCATGATCGTGTCGCCGATCTGTGCGTCGGCCACGGTCTTGATATTGGCGAAGAGAAAGCCGACCTCGCCCGCGCTCAGTTCGTCGCAAGGAATTGGCTTCGGGGACTGATAGCCCAATCCGTCCACTTCGTAAACGCCGTTGGTATTGAAGAGGCGGATCTTCATGCCCTTCTTAACCCGGCCGTCGATAACGCGCATGAGGATGATCACGCCGCGATAGCTGTCAAACCAACTGTCGAAGATCAGGGCGCGCAAGGGGGCGTCGACGTCGCCCTTGGGCGGGGGCACCTTGGCGACGATCGCCTCGAGGATCTCATCGATGCCAATGCCGTTCTTAGCGCTTGCCAGCACCGCTTCGGAAGCATCGAGGCCCACCAGAGTCTCGATCTGTTCGCGGATGCGTTCGGGTTCGGCGCTGGGCAGGTCGATCTTGTTGATAACGGGAATAATCTCGAGATTCTGCCCTAATGCCAGATAGGTATTGGCCAGGGTCTGCGCCTCGACGCCTTGAGAGGCGTCAACGACGAGCAGGGCGCCCTCGCAGGCTTGCAGACTGCGGGAGACCTCATAGGTAAAGTCCACGTGGCCGGGGGTATCGATGAGATTTAACTGGTAAAGCTGGCCGTCGGCTTTGGACTTGTGGGTCAAGCGTACGGCATGCGCTTTAATGGTGATGCCGCGTTCGCGTTCAAGGTCCATCGAGTCGAGGACCTGAGCCATCATTTCACGCTGACTTAAGGCTCCGGTTACTTCGAGGAGGCGGTCCGCGAGGGTCGATTTGCCGTGGTCAATGTGCGCAATGATCGAGAAGTTACGGATGTGAGATGGATCCATGCGCTAAAATACAGGTTTCCCTTAAGTATCCCATATGTCCTCATTTCTACCCCACGAAATACCGGTCCGCGAGGGCTCGGGGCACGCGCAAGGTTTGCGCCTGGCTGTGGTGGTGAGCCGTTTTAACGCCCTGGTGACCGACCGTTTACTCGAGGGCGCGCTCAGCGCTTTGGCGCGAGCCGGCGCGGAGGCGGGCAGTATCCAGGTATACCGGATCCCGGGCGCTTGGGAGATGCCGGTGGTGGCGGCGGCGTTGGCTCGCTCCGGCCAGGTTGACGGAATTGTGTGCCTGGGTTGTGTGGTGAAAGGCGATACCGCCCACTTTGACTACGTGGCGGGGGAGAATGCCAAGGGCATTGCGGCGGTGGCCAGGGAGACGGGGATCCCGGTCGCGAACGGAGTGCTGACGACGAACACGATGGAGCAGGCATTGGACCGCGCGGGCGGCAAGCTGGGCAACAAGGGCGCGGAAGCCGCGCTGGTGGCCGTCGAGATGGTGCACCTTCTTCGCTCGATCGAAGGCCGGAAGGCTTAGCTGATGGCCAGCCGGAGAAAGTCCCGCGAGCGGGCCTTGCAAGTTCTATTTCTGATCGACCAACGCAAACAGCCGGTAGAAGAAGCTATTCATAGTTTTGGCTATACGTTGCATTCCGACGATGAGGACTTCTCTCTCATGCAGCGCGACAAATTCATGGAGCATCTGGTGGCGGGCGCGACGGCACAGAAGGAAGACCTCGATCAGATGATCGTCAAAGCCAGCGAAAACTGGCGCATCGACCGCATGCCCATGGTTGATCGCAATATCCTGCGCCTGGCGGCCTTTGAGTTGATTGAGGCTAAGTTGCCGCACGCCGTGATTATCGACGAGGCGCTGGAACTGGCCCGGAAGTTCAGCGGCAACGAGAGCGTGGGCTTCATCAACGGGGTGCTCGATTCAATCAAGGGCACGGTCAAAGAGAAGGCCAAAGAGCCCGCCTAACTATTTCCCAATACAGAAGGTGGAGAAGATGCGGTGCAGGATGTCGTCCGCCGTGGTCGCGCCGCTGATGCCATCGAGAGCCCGCAAGGCTTCATAGAGATCGATCAGCAGCATCTCATGCGGGGTTCGGTTGCGGATGGCCTCCTCGGCCCGGCTGAGGGCGACCAGGCAATCGGCAAGGAGGTTCTTCTGGCGGAGGCTGGTGACAAAGCCGTCGCTCGCTTCATGCAGCCCAAAGGGGGCCACGGCGGCGACGAGGGCGCGGCGGAGCGTATCGAGATTTTCGCCCGTTTTGGCTGAAACACGGATGGCTCCCGCGGGAAGCTCCGCGTGGATGGGCTGATCGATCTTGTTGGCCACGATGAAGCTCAAACCGCGCTCAAGGAGGCTTTGGTCTTCTTGGGTTAAGGGCTGCGAGGCGTCGAGGACCAGCAGCGTTAAATCGGCGTCGGCCATGGCCTCCTGGCTGCGCTCGATCCCCAAACGCTCGACCAGGTCGCCGCTTTCGCGGATGCCCGCAGTATCGACCAAGCGGACCGGGATGCCTTCGAGGGAGGCGGTTTCGCTAACCAGGTCCCGCGTGGTGCCGGGAATGTCGGTGACAATCGCGCGGTCCTGCTGCAAGAGGGCATTGAAGAGGCTGCTCTTGCCGGTATTGGGGCGCCCAACAATGGCGAGGGTAAAGCCTTCCCGAATGAGGCGGCCATAGGCGAAGCTTTGGGCGAGGCGCTCGACCTCCGCGGCAAGGGTAGATTGGCGGCGCAGCAACTCCGAATCGGATGCGACGTCAATGTCGTCTTCGGCAAAGTCGATGCCCGCTTCAAGCAGCGAGATTAGCTCAACCAGCTGGGCCTTGATAGGCCCGACGCGACGGCTCAAGGAGCCGCCCAGTTGTTGCGCGGCGACCTTGGCCTGGTAAAGAGTCGTGGCGCCGATTAAGTCACGGATGGCCTCGGCCTGGGGCAGGTCGATGCGGCCGTTCAGGTAGGCACGAAAGCTAAACTCGCCGGGCTCGGCCAAGCGCGCGCCGGCTTCCACACAACGCTCGACGCAGAAGCGCAGGATGACGGGCGCGCCGTGGCAACTGACCTCGACGACGTCTTCGGCGGTGAAGCTGCGCGGGGCTTGAAACCAGGTCGCGACTACCTCGTCAACACGCTCGCCTTGCGGGTCGATCAGATGCGCCAAGACCGCATGACGGGGTTGCCAGGAGTCCAGGGCGACGAGGATGCGCTGGGCGATGGGAAGAGATTGCGGTCCTGAAATACGAACCACTCCCAGACCGCCGGAGCCGATGGGAGTGGAGATAGCGACGATGGTGTCGCCGAGTTTCACTGCTGGGATTAGCGATTGCCGCGGTTATCGTCGTTGCCGCCGGGAGGACGGCCACCACCGCCGCCGCTGGGACGACCGCCACCGGGACGCCCGCCGCCGCGATAGCCACCACCGCCACCGCCGGGTCTGCCGCCACCCGGGCGACCACCGCCGCCACCGGGACGCGCGCCGCCAAAGCCGCCTTCGCGACGGGGAGGACCGCCGCCCTCAGGACGGGGGCCGTCTGGACGGGGGCCGCGAGGCCGATCACCGCCAAAACCACCGCCTTCCCGACGCGGGCCACGGGGGCGATCGCCGCCACGGTCGCCACCACGATCACCGCCGCGGAAGCCACCGCCGCCGCGCGAATCCCGGCGTCCGCCGCCACCACCGCCGCGGCTATCGCGGCGAGGGGGAGGAGGGGCTGCCGGGGTGGGCATGCCTTCGGGAATGATGACAACCTGACGGCCGCCGCCGACACCGACGCTCTCGGAGCGAACTTCGGTTTCCGGACGGAGCGTCATGTGGACGATGCGCCGTTCACGGCTCGTCATGGGGCTAAAAAAGAAAGGTTGCCCGGACTCTTTCACCTTGGCGCAGGCGGTCTGCGCAGCTAAGCGAAGTTCTTCGATGCGGAGGAGGCGATAGTCGTTGGCGTCGAAGACAATGAGGGAGTGGTCTTCGTGCGGAAGACGGAGCATCTCCATTGTGAGGTGCTCAAGGGCCAGAAGCAGTTCAGCCTTGTTCTCCAGGAGGCGGTCCGCCTCTTCTCCGGAGAATTTGACGACGATATCGGGGTTTTCGATTTCGGGGTAAGTGGAGGCGCCTTCGTGGAATTCGTAGTCGATGTCGATGTCGATGCCGTCGAGGAGATTGTCGAGAAAGTCGCCGATTTTATCTTCGTATTGTTCGATGGGGTATTTGCGAGCCATGTTCACCGCACCCAGTCAAGCCTGGGAATTCGTCACCTTTTCCTTTAGGGTTTCCTTTAGCGTTTCTTCTTAACGTTGACGACCGTTTGTGAAGCGGGCGTTACCGGTGCCGGTTTCACCTTCATGAAAGCGTACTGCTGCGCCATGGCAAACAAGTTGCCAGTTAGCCAGTATAACACCAGGCCGGCGGTAGCACCGTAGAACATCACGGCGAACATCAATGGCATCAACAACATAATGCGTTGCTGCTGGGGATCCATCCCGGTAGAGGGGGTCATACGCTGGAGTAGAAACTGAGTGGCGACCATGGCGACCGGCAAAAGGCGAATCGGGATGGTTTCGGGCTGGGAAAGATCGGGGACCCAAAGCCAGGAGGCCTGGCGCATTTCAATGGCGACATCGAGAACCGTATAAAAGCCAATGAGGAAGGGCATTTGAAGCAAAAGCGGCAGGCAGCCTCCGGCGGGATTGATACCGTGCTTCTTGTAGAGCTCCATCATCTCTTCATTCTTTTTGGCGGCTTTGGGATCCGTCATGGGAATCCCTTTGTACTTTTCGTTGATGCGCTGGAGCTCCGGCTGAATCAGGGCCGTCTTCTGCATGCTTTTCATGCTGGAGTATTTGAGGGGCAGCGTGAGGAGATTGATGATGATGGTGACGGCGATGATGCTCCAGCCGTAGTTGTGCACGTAGTTGTTGTTGACCCAATTGAGAGCCAGGAAGAGGGGTTTGGCGACGATGCCGAACCAGGTGCCGAAGTCGACTAGCTTTTCGAGACGTGGGTCCACGCTTTTGAGCACATCAAGGTCCTTCGGGCCGATGAAAAAGGCGAGCTCGTTCTTAGCGGCGCCGCCGATGCTCATGCCGATGTTGGGGACGGGCTTATTGTCGGTGGAGGCGGGGGAGACGAAGGTATCGGCGGCGGTCTGGAGCTCGAGGTTGGCGCCGCTGCGGTTGACAACGACGGCGGCAAAGAACTTATCCTGAAGACCGGCAAAGACGAAGTTGCCGCGGTCGGTACTCCAGGCATTGGCATGGTCGGCGGCGTTTTTGATCTCCGGCGCGCTTTTGTCTGGGGGGAGTCGGACGGTCTGGCCAAGGCCGAAAGCGTTATAGGCGTGTTGGTCGCCAAAGCCGCCGCGCCAGGCGAGGTTGTGCTCGACGGGGGTGCCGTTTAAGACAAGTTCGCTGCTCACCTGGACGAGGTAGGTTTCCTCCTGGAACTTGAAGGTCTTGCGGGCACGGTTGTTGCCGCTAGCGTAGTCGAAGGTGACGGTGAGGCCGTCGGGGGAGACGTTGGAGGCAAAGAGATACCAGTTGAGGTTGGGATTAAGTTCCTTGCCGTTGAGCTGGAAGGCGAAGGGGTAACCGACTTTGCCCGTACCGGTTTCCGAGACCAATTGGAGGGGCTTGCCGCGAGAGTCCTTGTAATTCTTGAGAATCCAGGAGGTGGCGACGGCGCCTTTGTTGGAGAACTGAACGCGGTAGACGTTGGTTTCGATTTTGAGGATTTCCTCTTTGGCCGCGGCCACGGCCGGGACAACTGGCGCGGGTGCGGAAGGTGGCGCCTGAACAGCCTCGCGAACGGCCTGGGCTTCGGACTTCTTTTCTTGCTTGGGCTGCTCCGCGGGAGGGGCGGGCACGAAGTATTGCATGCCGAAGACGGCCAAGCCCATGAGGGCGAAGGCGATCAGGAGATTTTTTTGAGGGATCGGGTCTTGGTCGGACGATCCGGGCAGGGTAATCTTTTGGGACATTCTCGTGTTTGGGTTTAGGGTATCGGGTCGAAGCCGCCGGCGTGGAAGGGATGGCAGCGGAAAAGCCTTTGCAGGCCGAGAGAGAGACCGCGAAGGGCGCCATGTTTGGCAACGGCGTCGCGCATATAGACGGAACAGGTGGGATGGAAGCGGCAAGCGGAGGGCAGCAGGGGGCTAAGCCAGCGCTTGTAGGCATCGAGGGTCGCGATGAGGAGCGTTTTCACGGCAGACGAGCGGGGCTTCCGAGCCGTTCGAGGTAGCGGTCTACCTGCTTTTCGACTTCTTCCCAGGCGGCGTCGAGCATCGAGCGGCGCGGGTTAAAGACGACATCGAGACCTTCGGGGAAGCGTTCCCTTCTTAGTCTCACACATTCGCGAAGGCGGCGTTTCATACGGTTGCGTTTGACGGCTTTGCCGAGACCGCGGGGGCAGGTGAAGCCGAAGCGGGCGGGGCGCAGCTCCGCCGTGGCGAGGGAAAAGGCGGCAAAGAGCGCGCATCCATAGCGAACGCCGGTATCGTAGACCTTGCGGAACTCGCCGGGCTTGAGAAGGCGAACGCTCTTGGGATACTCATGCATGCGCGGAAAAAACGAACCGGGATTGGCTGCGTGAGCCAATCCCGGCAAAAACGATCAAGGCTAAGGTTAGGCGACCGCTTTGGCGAGGCGGACCGGGCGCTCATCGCTGACGGTCAGCTTCCAACGGCCCCGGGCGCGGCGGCGAGCGAGGACATCGCGGCCATCCTTGGTTTTCATACGCTTACGGAAGCCATGCACCTTGGCGCGCTTACGGTTATTTGGCTGGAATGTTCTTTTCGGCATAGGGTACTCAAACTGAAAGGGTACAGGGACTGATTCGCTGTGGACGCACACCTACCCGAGGGGCGTAACGGCGCAACTTTCCTAATATAGCATTACAGATGGGGTCATTTCAAACTGCGAGGCGCTACTTTGTGGGCTCCCCGTAGGTTTGGTAGTAGGCGCGGGCGGCGGGCGACGGAGAGTTGGCAAAACGAAGTGGGTCGCTCGCGGCGGGGGGACTTGCATTTGAGAGCAGGTGATGGGGAGTGAGAAGAAACAGGGGTGGGGCCGGCTTTTCGGGATCGCCGGCACCCTCCTCTTCCGGGCAGATCTCGAGCTCTCGAATGCGATCGGCGATCATGCGACGGAGCTCGGCAAGGGATTGCTGAACGGAGCGCTCCAGGGAGCGGAAGTGGCGGGAAAGCGTGAGATGCCGTTTACGAAGGGCCTCGTTTGCCGAGTCGGCCAGGAGCTCGTCGACGGCGTGCGCCAGGAGAGATTGGGAACGCAGCAATTGAAACTGATCGAACGCGTAGCGCTCCACGTAGATGCGCTCGTTGAGGGTGAAGGGTTGCCATTCCTTGATTTGGGCGGCGAGGAAGACACTATAAGACTCCCGGATGGCAGCGGGGAAACGTTCAATATTGACAGCGGTTAGGCCGTGGGTGAGGGCATTTTTCGAGGCTTCGAATTTGCCGGCTTCGGTCTTAGGACCGGTGGACGGTTGCGACATGGTGCATTGCTCCTTTGCGGCTTCAGAATGGCACTGGCAAAGGGAAAAAGAAGCGGGAGCAGGGGGCGGCCGGAGGATAAAGATTTGAGAAGAAAGCGCTTAGCGGTGAGAAAATCTATCTGCGCGAAATGTGAACGCTTAGGGGCGCCGAAAAAGGCGCTTGAGCTCCGGGGTGAACTCGCGCAGGATGTTGACCGCAGTACGGCCACTCAATTGATAGCTGGCGGTGCGCAGGCCCTCGTGGGTGGCGCGATAGCGTTCGGGATACCAGGCGGTAGCAATCATGGCTCCGCCGTAGTAGCCGCCGAGGAGAGGGAGGTTTGGCACGGTAGAGCCGCCTTCCGTGCGCGCGACAAAGGTGCGGGAGACCGCGTAGCCGACCCGGCGAAAGGCGCCGGTGCAATCGCAGCGGCGGTAGTTGGTTTCCGTGCGCACAGCGGCGGAGGAGGAATGGAAGAGGGCGGATTGGAGTTGGAATTGCGCGGCGCGGCGGCCGAGCCGATTACCAAATGCATCCCAGCCTTGGCCGTACTCGGAGGGATCGTTCGAAGTGTGGTCGCCCACGGCGGGCATGACGTTCGCAAAAAAGGCTCCGGGAGAAAGGAAGGATTCGCGGGCGTAGTTGCGCCAGCGGCCGGCGCCCGTGCTTTGCGCGTGGGCCAGAGAGGCCAGGAATAGGCAAATGAGGGTAAGTTTCAAGATGAATTTTCTTTGGATTGAATGCGCTACAGCTTCTAAGACGCTAGAGCGGGAATGAAGATTTATATTTTCGTGTTAAGCTCGAAAACCTGATCGACACTCGAAAGAGGGGGTTTGAGGGCCAGTGCGGCGACCAACGGTACGAGAGATTCACAAACAACGATTGCGGCGGGACATTTTGGATGCGGCCGGCCGGCTGTTCTCCGCCGAAGGGTATCAGAACGTGACGTTCCGGCGGCTGGCCGAAGAGGTGGGCTACTCGCAAAGCGCACTTTTCTACTATTTCAAGGACAAGGAAGAAGTACTTAGAGCCCTCTGTGTGGATACGTTTGCGGGGCTGACGGAAATTTCCGAAAGGATACTGACCGAACACCAAGATCCATTGCCGCGGCTGGTGGAAATGGCGAAGGCCTACATCCAGTTTGGGAGGGAACATCCGCACCACTACCGGCTGGTATTCGACCCTTCGTCGGAGTTGATGGGGCAGAATCGAGTAGACGTCATCGGGGAGATAGGGCGGGAGCAGTTTATGCTTTATCAAAGGCTGATGCGGGATTGCTTGGAGGCGGGGGTATTTGCGGGTGGGGAGCCGGGGGTGCTGAGCCAAGCGTGGATGTCGGCGGTGCATGGTCTGACGAGCTTTCTGATTATTCATGCGCGGTCTCCATGGGTGAATCCGCCGGCGTTAATCGAGGGCCTGTTGCGGAGGCTGGTGTGCGGGTTCAAGAACAGCGACCGGTAGGAGTAGAATTGAACGGATATGAAGATGAGACTGATGGCGGGAATGCTGTTGGCCGCGATGGCGGCGTTTGGGCAGGCGGAGAAAAGCGGCGTGGAAACGGCGGAGAAGGCGTGGTCGGCGGCGATCCAAAAGAAAGACTTTGCGGCGCTCGAGAAGGTGCTGGCCGACGATCTGGTTTATAACCATTCGAGCGGGTTGGTGGACACCAAGCAAAGCTACATCGCGTCGCAAAAAGGCGGGAAGCTGACCTACAAGAGCGTGACCTATGACGGCATGAAAGTGCGGCTCTACGGGGAGACGGCAGTGGTGAACGCGAAGATTCGCATTCAGGCCGAAGATGCGGGGAAGGCCGTGGACAACCAGCTACTGCTGACGCATGTGTTCGTGAAGCAGAAGGGCGCCTGGCGGATTGTGGCGCACCAGACGACGATCATTCCGAAAAGCTAGAGCGGACTGTAAAGTTAGAGCAGGCTGTAAAACTAGAGCAGGCTGTCGCGCTTCTGCTTCTCCAGGAGTTTGACGACCTGGCCGACGTCCTGGGCGCGTTTGCGGTCCATGACGAGCAGGGCGTCGGGCGTGTCGACGATGACGAGATCCTTGACGCCGAGCAGGCTGACGAGCTTGCCTGGGGCGTCGACATAGCTGCCGCTTGAATCGGTAAAGAGGGCTTCGCCGCGGCTGGCATTGCCGGCGGGGTCGAGTTTTTGAAGTTCGTAGACGGCGTTCCAACTGCCGACGTCGGACCAGCCGAAATCGGGAGTGGCGAGGCCGAGTATGCGTTTTTCCTTTTCGAGGACGGCGTAGTCGATGGAGATGTCTTCGCACTGCGGGAAGACGCGCTGGAGTTCCGGGTAGAAGTCCTGATTCAAAAAGGGCGGCAGGCTGCGGATGAGCGAAGCGGTCTTGGGCAGGTGGGTGTCGAGGGCTTCCAGCAGGCGCGAGGCTTGCCAAAAGAACATGCCCGCGTTCCAGTAGAAATTGCCGGCCTTCACAAACTTCTTGGCCGTGGCAAGGTCGGGCTTTTCGCGAAAACGCTTAATGACAGTAGGTTCAAGTGTGGCGGCTTCGCTGGACTTGGGGAACTCGATGTAGCCGTAGCCGGTTTCGGGCCAGCGGGGCTTAATGCCGAGGACGACCATTTCGCCTTGGCTAGCGGCCCGATAAGCGGGGCGAACGGCGCGCAGATAAATGGCCGGGCGAGCGATGAGGTGATCGGCGGGGAAGATGCCGAGGACGGCGCTGGGATCCAGCGAGTGCAGCATGTGGCAGGCCAGACCGATGGCGGGAGCGGTATTGCGCTGGGCGGGTTCGGCGATGATCTGGCGCTGGGGGACCTCGGGGAGCTGGCGGCCAATTTCTTCGCGGAGGTGCTCGTTGGTGAGGATCCAAATGCGTTCCGGCGGCAGGAGCGGACGGAGGCGGTCAATGGTTTGTTGGATGAGACTGCGTTCGCCAAAGAAGTTCAAGACTTGTTTGGCTTTGGCCTTGCGGCTGCGGGGCCAGAAGCGCGTGCCTCGGCCGCCGGCCAGGATGAGGCCGTAATAGTTGGTGCGCGACATGTTGGTGGTCATGCGAAGTCCGTTTCGATTTAGTGGAGAGGATAGCCGCGGACGAGTTGGAGCGAACGGCTCCAGCGGGTTTTCCCGAAGAAATTAAGGGCAAGGTCCTGAATGTGGCCGGGGTCGAGGGGGGAGCCGGAGAGGCGCTCCGTGGTGGAATCATAGGACCAATAAATGAGCCAGGGTTCGCCAAAAATGGAGGCGCGAGGAACGAAGCCGAAGAAGCGGCTGTCGTGAGAGTTGTCGCGATTGTCGCCCATGGCGAAGTAGTGGCCGGAGGGGACGACGATCTCCTCGAAGTTATCGCGGGCCGGAATCAGTAGAGAATCGATGTGTTGCACATACGGTTCCGCGACGGGATGGCCGTTTAGGATTAGCTGCTTATCCACCAGGCGAAGCCGGTCTCCGGGGATACCGATGGCGCGTTTGATGAGCGTGATCTCGCGCTTTTCAGGCGACGGAAACACGATGATGTCGCCACGTTGGACATCGGTGTAAGGCAAAAGTCGGCGGCTGAAAGGACTGGCCGGAGCGTAGGCAAGCTTGTCGACAAGGAGATGGTCTCCGACGAGGAGCGTGCTTTCCATGGAACCGGTGGGGATGACGAAGGCCTGCGCCAGCGTGGTGGTGGCAAAGAGGAGCAGAAGGACGGTGACGACCCATTCGCCGAGGACGCCGCGTTTGGTGAGGGTGAGGCGGCGGTAGCTTTCCAGCGATCTCATGTTATTGAAGGGGGAAACCACGGACGAGTTGGAAGGTGCGGTTCCAGCGGGTCTTGCTGAAGAAATTCAGGGCAAGGTCCTTCAGGTGGTCCGGATTGAGGGGGGAGCCGGCCAGACGTTCCGTGGAGGATTCGTAGGACCAATAGATGATGAGGGGCTTGCCGATGATGTTTTCGCGGGGTACGAAGCCCCAATAGCGGCTATCGAGGGAGGAGTCGCGGTTGTCGCCCATGGCGAAGTAGCAATTGGGGGGCACGAGGATTTGACCGTCTTTGACGTGCTTGTTGAGCATCTCCTCGGCGCCCGGGTAGACGCGCATGTTGGGCTCGGAGGGGAAGTTATCGCGGTAGGAATCGAAGTAATCGGTCTTGTGGTACTTGTACGGTTCGGTGACGGGGCGGCCATTGAGGATGAGCTGCTTGTTCTCCAGGCGAACAGTATCGCCGGGGGTGCCGATGACGCGCTTCACGAAGGTTTGGCGGATATCTTCGGGGTAGCGGAAAACGATGATGTCGCCGCGCTTCACATCGACGTAGGGCAGAAGGTGCTTGCTGACGGAGCCGCGGGGCGAGTAGGCCAGTTTATCGACCAGCAAGTGATCGCCGATGAGCATGGTGTCTTCCATGGAACCGGTGGGGATGACGAAGGCTTGGACGAGCGTGGTGGTGGCGAAGAGCAGGAGGAGGACCGTGACGGTCCATTCGCCGATGGTGCCACGCTGCGTTTCCGAGACGTTGAGGCGGAAGCGGTTGAATTTTTCAAAGGCGTTGGGTTCGCGGGGGGAAGCCGCGGGCGGCTGAGGAGGAGGAGTGGTGGTGGTGCTCACGGATACTGGCCCTTTAGTCATTATGGTCGATTGCTTCCGCTTCGGGAGAAATGGAGAAGCGGCGCAGGCGGAAGGCTTCGGCGACGCTGATGTAGATGTTGACGACGCCTAGCCCGCTGACGGCGCCACGGAAATAAAAGTTGAGCCACAGTTGGCCCCACTCGGGGCTGAAGCCACCCAGGAAATTGGGGCGCCAGTAATCGGTCCAGGGAAAGAAGACGAGGAAGAGTCCGATTTCGAAGCAAAGGATAACGAAAAGAACGCCGGACAATTTGTGCCACCAACGGTATTCCATTAGTGCGCCTCGAAGAGATCGGGCTGGAGGATTTGGCGAACGGGCGCGAAGGTTTTACGGTGGAGCGGGGTGACGCCGTGGCGCCGAAGGGCGGCCAGGTGGTCCGGGGTGCCGTAGCCCTTATTGGAGCGAAGGTTGAAGCCGGGAAATTGAGAATCGAGTTCG
Source organism: uncultured Bryobacter sp. (assembly GCA_964387685.1). GTDB lineage: Bacteria > Acidobacteriota > Terriglobia > Bryobacterales > Bryobacteraceae > Bryobacter. The sequence goes on along the minus strand of CAYLXK010000001.1, from coordinate 364,711 downwards.
GCGAGGAGACGATCGCGGGCGGTCTTGGCTAGGAGAGAGGCGGCGGCAATGGACTTGGAAATGGCGTCGCCATGGACCAGGCCGCGTTGGGGCAGTGAGCAATCGACGTGGACGAAGTCCACCAGGAGGTAATCGGGTTGGGGTTGAAGGGAGCGAACCGCGCGGAGCATGGCGAGCCGGGAGGCTTGGAGGATGTTCAGCATTTCGATCTCTTCCACCGAGGCATAGGCGACGCTCCAGGCGAGAGACTCGTGGCGGACCCGATCGGCGAGCAGCTCGCGTTCTTCCGGGGGCACGAGTTTCGAATCGCGAACGCCTTTGAGTTTGGCAGGGTGCTTCAGGATGACCGCAGCGGCGCAGACTGGCCCAAAAAGACAGCCGCGCCCGGCTTCATCGACGCCAGCGGGGGCGGCAAAGCCAAGAGAGCGAAGACGGTTTTCGTGCCGGAGCGTGCAGGGCACTCGAATGCGGAAGCGCTTATGCGCGCTCTTTGAGACGGGCCGCTTTGCCCTTCAGACCGCGCAGGTAATAGAGCTTGCTGCGGCGAACGCGGCCGGTGCGGACCAGATCGATGTGGTCGACGACGGGCGCGTTGACGGGGAAGATGCGTTCGACGGCGGTGCCGAAGGTCATCTTGCGGACGACGATATTTTCTCCCATGCCGGAGTTTTGACGGGCGATCAGGACGCCTTCGAAGACCTGGGTCCGTTCCTTGTCGCCTTCCTTAATCTTGACGTGCACCTTGAGGGTGTCGCCAATACGAAAGGCCGGATGGTCGGTCCGTTTAAATTTGTTGTAAACCTTCGCAATCGCCGGGTGATTCATCTGTTTATCCTCTACATCCGCCTCACGGCGGTTTCCAATTTTATTATCTACTGTCGAGGCCCGTCTTCGCTGGGACGCAGGAGATCGGGCCGATTCTTTTTCGTCTTTTCCCGCGCGGCGTGGAGGCGCCAGCGGGCAATTTCGGCGTGGTTACCGCCGAGCAGAACTTCGGGCACTTTCCAACCGCGGAAATCGGCGGGGCGAGTGTACTGCGGGCAGTCGAGCAAGGTCTGTTCGCCGGCCGAGAAGCTTTCAAACTGCGAAGAGGCTTCGTTGCCCAGAACGCCCGGCACCAAGCGCGCGACCGTATCGACAACGACCGCCGCGGCAAGTTCGCCGCCCGAGAGCACGTAGTCGCCGATGGAGATTTCGTCGTCGGCCAGGTGCTGGGCGACGCGCTCGTCAACGCCCTCGTAGCGGCCGCAGATCAGGAGGATCTCCTCGGCGGCCAGGTAGCCGCGAGCCACTTCCTGATCGAACTTGCGGCCCTGGGCGGAGAGCAAAACGACTTTGCGCCGTTGAGCGTCCGCTGTTGCCCGTTCCGGCCAGATGCTTTCGACGGCGGCAAAGAGGGGCTGCGGCTTGAGCAGCATGCCTTCGCCACCGCCAAAGGGACGGTCGTCAACGGATTGATGGCGGTCCGTGGTCCAGTGGCGGAGGTTGTGAAAGTGCACGTGGATCTTTTCGGCTTCCAGAGCGCGGGCAACGACGCCGAAGCGGAAGGGGCTCGCGAAGAAGTCCGGAAAGATCGTCAGAATGTGAAAGATCATGGGCGGTTGCTGTCTCGATTGACTTCAAGCAGCCCTTCCGGGAGGCGGGTGGTAATGCGTTTCGCCACGGAATCGATGTGGAGAAAAAACTCCCGAACATAAGGAACCAAGTCGCCATGGGGGGCGAGTTCCAACCAAACCTGATCGCCTTCCTCATACCAAGAGCGGACGGGGGCGATCACCTGGCCCTGTTCGTCGACGAGCATCATGCCGACGAGGTCGTCCAGAAAAACTTCTCCGGCGGCCAAGGGACGCCGCTGGGAAAGCGGGATGCAGAGGTCACCTCCGCGCAGCGCTTCCGCGTCGGAAATCGAATCCACGCCCTTGAACTTCAGGATGGTGGCGTTCTGGTGTTGCCAGACGTCTTCGATTTCCAGCGGGCGCGCCTCGCCCAAGGACCCGTGCCAGGAGACGCCGGACAATTCGCGGAAGCGGTCGGGACTCTGGGTTAAGAGCTCGACGACGACTTCCCCTTTGTTGCCACGCGTACGCTGGACGAGGCCCAGGGATGCCCAGCCTTCCGGGACCATTTTCCGCCGCTACTCGAGGATCGAGAGCTCGAAGCGCCGGTTCGCTTTCATGCCGGCGGCGCCCAAAAGGGTCCGGATGCAGCGGGCGGTGCGGCCCTGCTTTCCGATTATCTTGCCAATATCTTCCGGAGAGACACGCAGCTCCAGAACGGTAACGCGTTCGCCTTCGACTTCCTTCACCGATACGGAATCGGGCGCGTCGACGAGCGCTTTCGCAATATCTTCAACGAGTTGTTTCATGAACCGCTCCTATGCGGGGTGGCAAAAAAGGGGACGACTTAAGCAACCGGGGCCGCGGACACGGGGTCCGAGGCGGGCGCGGGGTTTTTCTTCAGCAACCGGGCTACGGTGTCCGAAGGTTGAGCGCCCGACTTGATCCAGTGCTCAATGCGGTCGTGCTTTAAGACGACGACCTGCGGCTGAGCGACGGGATTATAGTTGCCCACCACTTCCACGGCGCGGCCATTGCGGGCGCGCTCCTTTTCAATCACCACAACGCGGTAAGTCGGCCGTTTTTTGGAGCCGAAACGCGCTAGTCGAATCATCAGCATGTTGGTTATTCTCCTCTGCTTTGCTGTTATCTGGTCTACGGGGTATAGCGGAACTAATTAGCGCCGCATTAAATCTTCCATGCCGGGTATACCGAGCTTGGCGAGGCGCTTGGCCATCGAGCCGCCCATCTTACCGGCGCCCATGCCGCCGAGAGAGTCCGTTAAGGTCTTCATCATCTTGCGGGCCTGAGTATATTGCTTCAAAAGGTTGTTGACGTCGCTGACCTGGGTGCCGCTGCCGGCGGCGATGCGGCGGCGGCGGGAGCCGTTGATCAGCATGTGGTTGTCGCGTTCGCGCGGCGTCATGGAATCGATGATGGCGACGATCTTGGTGAGTTCGCCTTCGTCCATTTTCGCTTCTTTCATCTGCTTGGACATCTGGCCCATGCCGGGGATCATGCCCATCAGGGAATCCAAGGGGCCGAGCTTGCGGAGCTGTTTGAGCTGGTCGCGGAAGTCCTCGAGCGTGAAGTCGTTTTCGATGAGCTTGCGCTGCATCTTTTCGGCTTCTTTATGGTCGATGGTCTGTTCGACCTTTTCGATGAGGCTGAGCACGTCGCCCATGCCGAGGATGCGCTGGGCAACGCGGTCCGGGTGGAAGGCTTCAAAGGCGTCGGGCTTTTCGCCCAAGCCAACGAACTTCAGCGGCTGGCCGGTAACCTGGCGGATGGAGAGGGCCGCACCGCCGCGGGCGTCGCCGTCCATCTTGGTTAAGACGATGCCGGTGATGCCGAGGCGCTTATTGAACTCGTCGGCGGAGCGGACGGCGTCCTGGCCGGTCATGGCGTCGGCAACAAAGAGGATTTCCTGAGGATTCAACTGCTCCTTGAGATCGAGGAGCTCCTTCATGAGGTCTTCGTCGATGTGAAGGCGGCCGGCGGTGTCGACGATAAGTACGTCGCGGCCATTTTTGACGGCCTCGATCTTGGCTCCCTTGACCAGCTCCGAGGGGCGCTTCTCGCCGGGCTCGCCGATATGGATCGGGATTTGGAGTTGCCTGGCGAGAATGGCGAGTTGCTCGCGGGCGGCGGGACGGTAGATATCGACGGAGACGAGTTCCGGCTTCTTGCCTTCTTTGGTGAGAAGCTTGGCGAGTTTCGCGGTACTGGTGGTCTTGCCGGAGCCCTGCAGACCGACAATCATGATGACCGAGGGCGGTTCGTTGGCGAAGCGAAGTTTGGACTGGTGGGTGCCGAGGAGGCGGACCAGTTCGTCGCGAACGATTTTGATGACTTGCTGCGTGGGGGAGAGCGAGGTGAGAACTTCTTCGCCGAGGGCTTTGGCCTTGACGTTATCGATGAGTTCTTTGACGACTTTGAAGTTGACGTCGGCTTCGAGCAAAGCGACGCGGATCTCCTTCAAGGCCTCTTGCATGTTGGCCTCGGAGAGCTTGCCTTCTCCGCGCATGTTTTTGAAAACACGCTGTAGTTTGTCGCTGAGATTCTCGAACATCGGGATAGAAACTAGGAGGGGTTGAGAAGGCCGGACGCGGGGAGGCGCACGGGTCTGGTCCCAATTCATGAGTATATAACAGCGGGGCATCCCGAGAGAGGGGGGTGCGCGATGCCCGGCTATTTCCCGGTTTGGCCCTGGTGCTCCTGCAGGATCGTCTTCATCAGGGCTTCGGGGGAGCGGGAATTGGTGGCTTTGAGTGCGGTAAAGGCATCCGAAAGATCGAGTAGACGGCGCTGGGCGGCCATGCGGAGAATACCGAGGGTTCCTGTGACCGCGAAACCTTGCCGAATGGCGACGCGAAATCCTGCGCGGTCATCCATAAGCAGAAGATCCGCGTGAAGTGAGGCGGCAAGGGCAAGGGCATCTTTTTCCCCTGGGTCGAGTGCGAGCCAGGACGCATCGGCATGACCTGGGCCTAAGTGGGCGTGTACATCCAACCAGGCCGGAGGATTTGAAATCCATCGCCGCACGAATGCCGGCGCTTCTGGATGAGACAACTCATCGCGGACCGACGAAGGAACGGAAACGGTTTCGAAAAGCACCGGCAGGATCTCGACATGGCCGATAAGGATGAGGTAGTGCAATGGCCCCGTATCGGCAATGACCACGCGCATTAAAAGCCGAGACGCCGCAAACCGTCGCGCTCAAGCTCGAGATCCTCAAGCGTGTATTCTTCGTACACGTTGTGGGCCTTCAGAAAGCCATCGAGCGCGCCCCGGGTGGCAAAACCCAAAAGGCGCCGCAATTCGGACTTGGTGATATGGCCGCCTTTGAACTCTTCGAGAGCCCATGTCTCAAGTGCTCGGCGGGCGACTTCACTGGGGTTAGCCCCGAGGCGCAAAGCGATATCGTCGGGAATTTCTACGGTGAGATCCATGGCTACGAGTCTTCCCTCCTTTTTTCACACTAGCGAAAATATGCATGTCTGTCACCCATTTGAACTCCACACTTCTCTGTACCCGTCCGCGGAAACTGAATCTGGATTCGAGCGGGCCTGATGAGACTGTGTCGTCGACGACGATCACAATTCGCTTCGCGGGAGCCGATTGGCTGCAGTTAAAACTCCTCGTTGCTAAGGCGCAGTTCCCGGGCTACAAACGCAGCAAGCGGTCTTGGACCTGGCCGGTGGTGCGGGCGGTGTTGGCCAAGGCGAGGACGTTGAATTCGCTGCGGATGCCGAAGTGGTCGAGGTAGATGCCGGGTTCGATGGAGAAGAGGGTGTTGGGGAGGATGAGGCGTTCGTCGTGGGTTTCGAGGTCGTCCATGTTGGCGCCGGTCGAGTGGACGTCTTCTTTGATCGAATGGCCGGTGCGATGGACGAAAGAATCGCCGTAGCCGGTGGCGGCAATGACTTCGCGGGCGGCGTTGTCGACTTCAAAGCCTCGTAAGGTCTGTCCGCTCTCGAGACGGGATTGGACACGGACGAAGGCCGCGTCGCGGGCGGACTTGACGATCTCGAAGACGTTGTCCATTTCCGCTGGGACGTTTGTGCCGAGGTGGCCGGTCCAGGTGATGTCGTAGTAGACGCCGCCGGGGACATTGAGCTTCGCCCACATATCGAGGAGCAGGAGATCGCCCGGGAGAATGGGCGCGGAGGCTTCCGGGGAAGGTTCGTAGTGGGGATCGGCGGCGTGCTGGTTGACGGCGACGATGGGGCCATGGTCTGTGGTGAGGACATCGCGGTCGAAGGCTTCGCGAAGCCAGGTATGGAGCGACCATTCGTCGGGGGCGAGGCCCGCTGAGACGCGCGCGAAGGCGGCGGCACGGAGGGCGTCCATCTTGACGCCGGCGGCGAGGTGGAGGTCGATTTGGGCGGGGGACAGGGTGGCATCGAAGATTTGGATGAGATCGGCGGAGGAGACGACTTCGACGCCGAAGGAACGGACGAATTCGACGGTGCCCGCGTCGACCATGGATACATAAGGAATGGCGCAGCCGGGAGAGTACTGCATGGCAATGCGTTTGAGCCCGAAGAGCAGCGAGCCGAGGCCCTCCTGGTGGGTGCGCCAGCCGGAGTAGATGTGTTTCTGACCGGGGAGTTCGTCGAGGATTTTCGCTTCGATGCGGTGAACGAGGGCTTGGGGCTCGCCGTGGCGGGGGATTAAGTAATACCAGCGGCGGCTGGCCATTTGTTTGGGCGTGAAGCCGAGGACGCGGTAGGCGATGGGGTCGCGCTGGTGGTGGTCGAAGAAGAGCCAGCCATCGAGGTCAAGCGAAGCCAAGGCTTCTTGGAAGCGGGCGAGATCCGTCATAGGCAAGACCATTCAAACTTAGCATCGAGAAAGAGACTGCCGGCGAAATCGCGGGTGTCGAGGACTTGGAACTCCAGGCAGTCGTCGCGCCAATCATAGCGGTCGCCGGAGGCGGACTGGGTAGCGAGGGTGACGGAGTAGTCGCCGCGAATGAGACGGCAGGGGAAGGAGATGCGGAGCTCAATGCGCTGGCCGGCGGCGAAGGGGCCGAGGGGAAGATTTTCGATTCTGGTGTTGGTGCCGGCGAGCTCGATGCCTTGACGATTGCGGATGAGGAGGCCGACCTGGAGAGCGTCGACGGGCGCGTTTATGGCAATGGCAGTCTGGAGCAGGATGGGCGAACCGATTTCGTAGCGGGTGTTGTCGAGCGAAAACGTTTCGAAGGCCGCGGGAATGTTGAGAGGGGCCGCTGCGGAGGGGAGGACGGGTTGGCTTTGGGCGTGTTCGATGTAGAGGTCGCTGACGTCTTTGGTGGAGCCGATTAGAGCCAAGCGCCCTTCCCAAAGAAGGGCGGCGCGATCACAGAGGCGTTTGACGAGGCCGAGGTCGTGGGAGACGAAGAGGATGGTGGCGCCGGAGCCGCGCATTTCTTCCAGACGACGAATGCACTTGTTAGCGAAGCGGACGTCGCCGACGGCCAGGGCTTCGTCAACGATGAGGATTTCCGGGTGCTGGTGGATGGCGGCGGCGAAGGCGAGGCGGACGTACATACCGCTTGAGTATTCGCGGACGGGGCGGCGGAAGAAGTCGCCGATTTCGGCAAAGGCTTCGATATCGGGAAGGCGAGCGTCGATTTGTTTGCGGTCGAGGCCGAGGAGTTCGGCATTGAGCTTGACGTTTTCGAGGCCCGTGAATTCGGGGTTGAAGCCGGCGCCCAGTTCGAGCAGGGCACTGACGCGGCCGCCTAAGAGAACGCGGCCTTCGGTGGGCTCCAGGATGCCGGCGATGATTTCGAGGAGAGTCGATTTACCGGATCCGTTGGGGCCGACGAGCCCAAAGCATTCGCCGCGATCGACGTCGAAATCGATGTTGCGGAGAGCCCAGAAGTCGCCGTGGGATCGCCAGCCCCCAGACCGATAGCGCTTGGAGACGTTTTGAACGGAGATCAAACCGTCATTATCCGCCAAGCTCAGAGATTAGACCTGCAGGAAGAGCGTAAGGTCCTGGCCCGGCGTGCCTTGGGCAGCCGACGGGACGCTAAGGATATCGAAGGTGATGCGCGCGCCTTCGTCGATCGGTGCGTGGTTCAACATGCTGACCGGGGCGCTGGTAAAGGCGCCAGCCGGGATGTTGAGCGTGGCGTATTCCGCGCCGTCGACACGCACAAGGATTTCGATGGGAGCTCCAACGGGCGGCTCGACGACGACGGCGTAGACATCGCCAACGGCGTGTTGGCGGTCTGTGACGTATGCCGAAGCGGCTGCGGCCTCAATCGACAGGTAGCCGGCGACGGTGAACGCGATCTGGCCGCCGCTCAAAGTGCGGATGCCGTTCTCGCCGATTTGCGTGTAGCATTCCTCGCGGAGCGCGCCTTCGCCGAGGCGATTGAATATGGCGAGGTCCGCGGCCGCGATGCGAACGTAAGGGAAGCGCGTGTTGTAGCGGAAACGGGCGCCGGCGGTGGAGCCTAGAATGCCCGGGACGAGGGAAATAACTTCTTCGCGGCGGTCCAGACGGAAGACGGCCAGACCCTCCGCGTGGGTAGCGACCGGGCTGAGATGGCTGCCGCGGGTGACTTCGTACTCGTCCGTCGTGCCGACCCGGGCCACGATCCGACAGATTTCCTGGCCCATTTGGAGGTAGTCTCCAGCGGCAAGAGGTTGCGCGAGGCCACTCAACGTTAAAAACGTGTCCGTGTCAGCGACGGCCGAGTTGAGGCTGAGAGGCGTGGGGGCAGTGAGCTCATCCCAAAAGAGAAGGCCGAGGCGGGCGGCGTAAGCAGTCGAAAGATTCGTGAACTGCGAAAAGCCGAAGCCACCGATGGACAGGGTGCCGCCTTCGAGCAGGGTGAAGCCGAAGGAGGCTTCGGGTGGGACGCCCGTGTCGCCGTTGCCACTGGAGCCAACGCCGACTTGCCAAATCAGATGGGGAGATTCCGCGGATTCGACTTCGTCGCCATCGGCGGCAACAGAGCGAAGGCTGACATCGAAAGTCTCCGTACTGAGGAGCGGAAGATAGACGGTTATGGAATCGCTCTCGGACTCCTCTGCGCGCGTCCATTCGTCGTGGACGATGGCGAATTGCGAGGTCGAGTCTGGGATGGTGGTCCAGGGCCGGTCAAGGATAAAGACGTTGGTGGTGTGGGAGGCGATAAGGCGCTCCTGACCGCGGCCCGTCCCGGAGCGGATGACAATTAACTTGCCGTTCCATTCGTTAGGGGTAAGAGCCAGGGCGGCCTTGCCGATGCTGGTGCTAGAAAAAGAGTCTGGGACTTGGGCCGGAAGGTATTGGCGCCGGAAGTAGGCGCGGAGTTTGGCGTAGTTATTGTCCGGGGGCAATTGGCCCGTGCCGGGGGCGCCCGCGTCGGATATCTGCGCCGCGACGGCGAGGCTGCTCGCAACCCGTTCCAGGCGGTAGGGCGAAAGGCCTCGATACAGGTTTATCGCGGTGACGCCGGCGGCGAAGCTGAGGCCGGAGAGAGTGACCGAGTGGTTGGAACCGCTGGATTCAATGTGAACGGGAATCAGGGTAGAGAGCGCGGATTCCTCGCCGGAGGCATTGAGGGCCGTGAGGCCGTAGTAGTAGGTGCCGGGGCTGAGCGAACCGCCGCTATTGGCGACCGAGTATTGGAAACTGACCAGAGGAACAGCAACGTTGGCCGCGGGAGAAGCCGGCTTGACGAAGGGGACGAACAGGGCAGCTTTTTCCTGGCCATTGGCATCGACGCCGAGACTTTCGCTGGCTTCGAGCAGCAAGACCGAGCGAGGGGAGCGGTTGGCCCAGGAGTAAAGGCGGTTGCGATCGTAGCGAGTTTGGGGATTGTCTGAATACCAGTAGTCCTGGTGGAGCTGCGCGGTGATCTCGATGAGATCGAGGCGCGCCGAAATTTGAGTTTCCAGAATACGGAAGAGAGAACGGTCGAAGCCGTGTTTCTCAAAAGTGAGGCTAATCAGGTCGCCGGGACGTAAGTGCACCCCGCGCAGAGTGGTGCGAAATTGGACGTAAACATTGCCTCCAATGCTCTTGTTCAGCCAGGTCTGGCAAACGCGAATGGTTTGGGGGAGATTGGGCAGACCGAGCGCAGGGAGATTCTGTTGGATCTCCTGGCGACGTTCTTCGATGTCCGCGGTATCGGCGAGAGAGACGCTGTCCTGGCGAAATTCGTTAAGCGCATCCTGGATTTCGACGCTGACGCGGTTGGCGGACTCAAGACTTGCTTTGGAGTAGACGAGGAAGTCCGCATCGCCGTTGGGTTTGAGCAGAAGGCCGTGCTGGGCGTACTTGCCGTCGTCGAATTCATAGGCGGGCCAGCCGCCGGCTTGGGTGGCCGGGGCATTGCTGCCAGCGGGTTTGGTGGGCTGCTGCTGAGCTAAGGTTGCCTCCGGAGCAAGGCTGATGCGGCCTTGGGCATCAAGATAAATGCGCAGGAGCGAAGCCAGACGAATACCGCGTAAAAGTTCTGCAACGCTGTAGCGCCGTCGTAGAATCAAGTTCGCTTCGAAGCGCTTAACCTGCCGGGGGGCGCCGTTGGAATCGACGGTGGGGACGAGTTCATCGCAATGAGCCGCCGCGGCAATGAAGCTGGGGAGGTTGAGTTCGCCCAGCTGCCAACCGGTGCGGCGAAGAATGTCGCAGATGATCCAAGCGGGATTGGCACTCCAAGATTCCGACACCAGGGCGCCGGTCGAGTCCAGGATGGGAAGGCGGATGCCTTTCAACAAGATTTCCACTTTGGGCGCATTCTTCCCGTCGCTGATCTTGTTGGGAACGACGACGGAGAGATACGCCAGGCTGCCGTAGGGATCGCCCAGCGGATTGCCCGCGCCGTCGGTGAAATTGAGATTGAAGCCGCCGGTACGGCCACCCTTGGTGACAATGTTGTACCAGCCGCTGCCAGACATATTCTGGCCGTCCACCCCGCGCGGAATCTCGTAGCCGTTGACGACGACCTTGATTAATTCCTCAATATCGCCCAGACCCAGAAGGACCTCTGAGCGGGTGAGGTTGCCATCGTTGCGCGAAAAGACGACGGGAGCTTGGAGCCAGCCCGTGCCGTAGACAGCGGGGATGACGTCGTTGTATCGGGTATCGAGGCTGGCGAGGCTCGAAAGGCGGCCGCTTTGCTCACCATAGCCGCGGATCTGGATGATGGGCGGGACAAACTCAATGCCACTGAAGCGGCGGGTAACAGTGTTGGACGAGTCTCTATCGAACATGCCACGCTGTTCGCAGGAAACCCTGGTAAAGTCGCAGGAAGTAAAGGGCACGGGGCCATTGAGATTGCCAACGCCACCGGGCTCGCCGGCAGAGTAACCGCAACGGAAAAGCGGTGCATAGCGGCCGTCCTCGCCTAAACCCAACGCCACTTCGCGCTCGGAAGAATCTTTCGGGAAGGCCCAGGAGCATTGCTTCTGGATTCGCATGGGAGGGAAGCTAGTGCGGACAGCGCTGAGCCGGTTTAGGACGGTCAGGCGAGCGAGGCGAGAGTCCGATTCCACAATGCTATCGACGATGCCGGTAAAGAGGGCGTAGGCGTCTTCGACGATTCGTCCGTTGGCCGCCTCGAGCGTTGCGGCGAATAGAGAAAGGCGGGCTCCTTTCAGTGCGCCGGTGCGGCGGAGTTCGGAGATCGCGCCGTCGGCGTTGGCCAAGTGTAGAGTGAGACTCGCGGTGTTCTCCGCGGCCAGGTCGCCCTGAAAGCGCCAGGAGGCCAATTGTTCCAGGCTCAAACGAGCGGCGTAAGAAGTGGCTCCGCGCGTGCAAGCAAGGGAAGCCCAATTGAGGCTGCTGCCGTCGCGCAGCGAAATTTCACAGAGTACGGCCGTGGCGGGGATGTTCGCCAGGTCTTTCCGCTCGAGGAGGGTCATTTAGATTCGGATACTTTCGATTTCGAGATTGATTGCATGCGCATTGGGCGCTTCGGTTTGCCAACGATATTCGCGCTGGCCGAGCCATGCGGAAGAAACGACACCACTGCGCGAGCCGGTAGGAAGATAGGCGGAAGGGAATGCGCCAATCTCCAGCTGCGGTTGCGCGAGGATGATTTGTGTGTTGGGAGCAAGGTCCAGGGAGACGGTCGTGGAAGCGATGGTTGCGCCGGCCAGGCGTCGAACGAACACGCGGCGCGGGTCGTGGACCTGGGCGCCAACCTCGCTGATACCCAGGGAGTCCACCAAGCGCAACCGGAACGGAATCGACGAGTCCCATTTGGCCAGCACGCTGAAGCACGCTTGGAAGCCATGCCCGAACGAAATCGTTTGTTCAAGCGATCGCCAATCAAGGCTGGTATTCGTCACAACAAAGGCGGGACCGAGGCTGGGATCGTTGAAGGGAGCCACATCCAATGCCCCGGTGCGAGTCCAGATTGCGTTTTCGAGGTCGACGGAGTGGCTGAGCAGATTACCAATCGGGTCGAAAAAGAGAAACTCACGGCCATCGCCTGCAGCCTCGGCGAGAAAAGATTCGAAGCGTTCCCGTTCGGCGTCGGAAAGATTGGCCAGGCCGAGGCTCCAGCGGCTTAACAAGCGCGACTCAACGCTTGAGTGCAGTCGGGTCCCATCTGAGAATTCATTACGTGGGCCAATCCGGCGTGATGAGTAGGAGACGGGGAACTGTGCGAGAAAGCCCAGGTCGGAGGCGGGAAACACAAGTGGGCTACTAGGAGGCATCTTCGACCTCAAGCTGCACGCGATAGGTTCCCGGCTCCGTGGTCTCACAAGAAAAGGGCAATTCACTCAGCCGGCAGCTTTGAGCGGTCTGCCCAGACCAGGGATCGAGGAAGTAGAAATTCTCGTTGGGCGCGATCGACTCATAAAAGGCACGGAGGCGGTTCGCTTCGGTGCCGTTCAGGCTTTCATAGCGCAAGAGCCAGCGCTGCCCGGAGGATATGGTGTTCCGGTGCGTTTGGCGCGCATCGCCCAAGAAACGATGGGCATCGTGGCGAGTGTCGCGGATTTTGGCGGCACTGTATTGCACGGTTACGGCAGTATCGAGCAAAGGAAAATCCATGGCTTAGAGCTCTGTGAGGCTTTCGTTGATGGAATGGTTAGTGAGCATCGCTTGACGAACGGCACTGGCGATTTCGTCGCTGCGATCGAGAATGGAACGCGCGTCGAGAGCCTGGATCGAAATCTGAATAGGAGCCGGGGTCGTCGGAGTGCCTCGCGTATTACCGAGCGAATCCGTTCGAAGAGGCGCCCCGCGCTCACCGGGGCCCAAATTGGAATCGATCTGCGTGAACGCCCGCTGCGGGGCAACAAAGGGATTCAAGACGGGTTCCGGTCTATCGTCGTCGCCACTGAAAAGACTGAAGAGGCCCCGAAAAATCGGCCCCAGGACCAGACTGCTCAGAAATGAACTTCCGCCGCGCGGACTCAAGGGATTGATCGAGTTCAGTACAGCCGAGGCCGAACTTGAATTCGAAGTTTGGTTCGACGCGGCCGTCGCCACGCTGGGACTAAGGGCCTTGCCTAGCGAAACGACAGTCGAGCTAGCGTTCTGGTTCAGGTCCGCAAAATTGTTCGCGAGACCAGCGACGTTTTTGTCCAGTTCGCCCACAAGGGACGTGAGGACAGAAGACAGCGTTTCAGAATCATTCGTTGCCATGAGAGTTTCCTTTCTGTTGCCAGAGCGTTTGCAAGGCATCGCAATCGACGGCGGGTAAATCGAGCCAGGGAATCGATGAACTGTGGCGAAGAACTGGTTCAAGCCCGAGCCAATAGGCAAGTTCGCCGGTCATCAGACTTTCCGGACATTGAAAATAGATCGCATCCTCTTTGGCCCAAACCGGATGAGACGAGGCTGCGTAGCCCAAGATGGCGCAGCTGCGCGAACGTTCGAGACCCCGAGCCAAACATGCGCCGCACTCCCATCGGGTCCCCGAACGCAGGTAGCGGGAGGCGGCGATTAATTTTTTCGTTTGGATTCGCCGAGGATCATCTCGTCTCCGGCACGGCGCAGAATTTCGACGCAGAACTCGTTCGGGGCTTCCCGCACCAGCCAGGCGGCCAGGTTGGTTTTCGGCGCCCCTGCGCCCTCGACGGCCACGACGGTTTCATCCAAGATGCGTCGGCTCAGCTCAATTTCCGACTCTGCTTGCGCCAGCCGAACTTCCGGCGCGGCAGAACCCTGCGCCGCTCGAATCCGCATTTGCCGCAGGAGATCGAAGTTGGCCGCAAGAAACCGAAGGCGTTGCGACAGGGAGATGCGCCGGAGGCGGACAACCGCCTCCGGAATAGCTTGCGAAGAGAACTCGATTTCCGTTAGTAGGTCCAATCGTTGGCCTCTTTTCTAACGCTGGGCGAGGTAAATCTCATCGTTTTCGGCACCGAAGGCGAGTCCCGAGCGGAAGCGCCAGAGCAGACGGGACTCCGTATCTTCAAATTCGGGAATCGCAAACAAGACCGCAGGCAGATAAATCGCGAACATCGAGCCGGGCTGATTTCCGATTTGGAGCATCACGGGCGTCGGGATATTGTTCGCGGCGTTGGAATAGAGGGTCTGACTAAGCGTGTCGTTCCGTTCAAACACGGTCATGTCCAAAGAAACGCGCCGCCTGCCCAGGGTGTAAGCCTTGGTGCCATAACAACCGAACTCTTCCGTTCGCGGATCGATGCCGTTGTCCACTGTGATCTTGGCTTCGGTCAACGTGCAGATACTGATGCCTTCGGAGCCAACGATCGCTTGGCCAAGATGGCCGGCGATGGGCGCCGCTAGGGTCTGGCCCTGCCCAGTAGGCGGCGACGGGAATACAAAGCCGACGCCACCGTTGCCGCTCACGCTATCGAGCATGTTCTGGGCGTAGCCGCGCATACCCACTTCCAAGAAGTCGTTGTTGATGTTGATGGACAGCTGATCGGCCGTCACGCCCGTTAGAAATCGTTGCACAGACTGAGCAGGTGTCCAGGTATCGAGCAACGCCATAGTTCTAACGCTATCGCCTGCCGCTAGATTCGCACAGCCGACCACAACGGAGCCTGCGGTCGGCACAGCGTTAAAGGCCGCGTTCAGTGTGATGTCCCGCGGACCGGAAACGGCGGCGACAAATCGCATTTCCGAGCCGAAACTAAGTGCGTTGCCGACGCTAAGGTTGGCATCCGCCGCAAAACTCAATTGCGCGCCATTTACCGTGCTGACCGAATGGCTTCCGCCCAGGTTCGTGGCGGCGGCCATGCCGCTTTCAAGAATGGGGCTAATGGCGGTTTTCCCAGCTCCTCCATCCCAGCCCGTGCCATAAGACAACATCGATAGCTCAACTAGTTCCCGTTGCGGCCCTAACACCGGAGTCTCACTGCGAAAGCCTGTTTTATCGCGCCGGATTAACTGCTTCCGCTTGTTGGCTACGCGGAGACTCGTCACCGGCGCCACCTGGGACGCCGTCATATCGTTCGTACCAGGATGATCGATCTCACTCTTGAGATAGATACGGTTGGAATGCGTTCCAATATACTCGGCTGGCATGTTGTTAGTTGGTTACTCCTGCCAAAGATAGATTTCGATTTCGAAGGCGGCGTGTTGCACATAGTTGACGCCGCCTTTGGCGAGTGGCTTGATATCCACCTGGAATTCACCCGCATAGAAAACTCCACTCCCCCACAGCCCACGATTTCGGTCCAGAACGTCGATTACGGCATCGACATAGTGGGCCATTTGTTCCTCAACTCCAGATGCACGCTCTTCGGTAAGGAGGATTGCCATCTCCAGCGTGGCGCGCGCGGAACTGCGCGAGAGCTTTTCCGCGCCTTTGCTGCTCAGTCGGGTCAGAGCGAAGGAAATGCGCGGCAGACGCGACTCGGATTCTCGGTCGGTCCATTTCGAACCCCAGAGACGGCGCTCCAAGAGAAACTTCATTTCGGTCTGCGGCTGCTGCTGTGCGGCTAGCACGTTTTCGAGACTGATCTTTAGCCCTGCCTCGCCGGAAAAAATTCGGAAGGCCGCCGCGAGAGCGCGGTTCGTCAAATTCGGCACGTTAGCGACCGCTCATTCGGGAGAGATAAATGTAGCGATTGGGCGCTTGACCTTCCAGATTGAGATAGATCGGCACTGTCTGGTAGACCGGTTCGATCGTCACTGCCTCAAGCGGCGCGTAAGGCTGCTCTCGAAGCGCAAGAAAGGGACTTTGATCCTCCGACACGTAAACCCGCCATCCGGCTACCGAATTTGGTAGGGACGTGAAACGAAGCGTCGAATTGCCCGTCGTAGGAATGCGCACGGAGAATTCCTCGCTCGGGCTGCCTTCGATCCCTGCGGCGTTTTGAAATTTCACCCTTGCCCTAATCAATCGGTTGCTGTCTTCCGTGTTGCTCGATAGGATTTCGGGCACTTGACCTCGGGCGACTGGCACGTCAACGATCCCAACTCCGGTCGCATAGGTCTGATCGCGCGCCTCGTCCGCTTTGAGCTCAAAATAGCGGCTCTGGTCCCTGTGCAGACTGCTGGCCTGCAACGAGGCGACATCCGCGTAGTAAAGCGCCAAGGTCAGAAAGATGTGCCAACGTTTAATGGGTTCCGTAACAGTGGCTCGGTCCAGCAAAAGACGCGTCAGCGATTCGTCCTGGCTGGAGTTTCGCAAAAGGAACGCCAGCACTTCGGTCTGAATTTCTCGCTGTGCCAATTCCCCCTTTTTTTCCACCGAAGCGGCTTCCTGCTCGGAAAGTATGCCGAGTTTGGAGTCGTATGCGAGCCAATCGGCAAGGCAAGATATGTTTTGTTCTATGAGGAGCGCCATGGCTTGTTCCTTCTTGGTTTAGTAGCGCCGGGACGGAAAATTTGGCGGGGCCGCCACCGAAGAATCGGATTCGCGGCCCTGCCATTCCAGTGGCGCCGGGATTAGCTATTGATCAGAACGCCGTGGTTGTTACGTAGAATGGCCGCCCCGTAAAGGATGTCCACCGTGAACTGTTGCGACAGCGTATCGGGTTGGTAACTCATCACCACCCGCACACCGAAGTTGCCGAGTTCCGCGTACTCCGCGATTGCTCCCGTACCGGGCAGCGGTTGCGGCAGGCGGCGAATGGCCAGGCCAATCGCGTCCTTAGCGAACGCGAGGTTGCGTGTCGTCGTCGGCGTACCGTTTTTGCGGATGAACTGGGACCGGAAGACGAAGAAGTCCTTCAACCGGCCGATGTTCCCGTCTATCAAAGCCTTTAGGCCGGCGTCGCCTGCTTTCGAATACTCGCTGAAACGCTCATTTTGACGAAGCGCCGAATAAGTTGTGGCGTCCACGACCAGATGCTTCGGCATACTCGCCGGAACCTTGGCATTCCAAAGGGCGGTTTCGGCTTCGTCGATCACCGCTTCGGTAACCGCTGTGCCTGCTGCGCCAAGCGCAGTGTTCGCCGTAAACGACGTCGCCAAGGCCAGCAGGTCGGTCTCGACCTTCTCCGCCAGCGCAATCACCGCGGGTTCCATATAGAGCTTTAACAGGTCCGGTACCGCTACGATCTTGGTGACGTCCGGGATTTGAAAGGTCGCCTCGGCATGAGTGTTGAGCACGATTTGCGCGTTACCGACGTTCGGATTTTGGGTCACCACCGATCCACCTTCGGCAATGTTATTCGCCACCAGTGCGGGCGGGACCGGCACATTTACGGTGTCCCCGGCTTTTGCCAAGGACGGTTCGAAATCGCGGTTCACAAGATTCCCCATGACCAGGTTTCCCATCAGCGCGGGAAGAGCGTCGGCGGCCACCAGCTTCACGATGGCATTAGCGAGATTAGAAGAAGTAATGGAAGGCATAGTATTTTCTCTTTTCTTTGTTGGTTATGATTCTTATTGGTCCAGGTGTCCGGCGAGGCGGGCGATCTCTCGCCGCGCACGGGCCATATCTTCGGCGCTCATCCCCGGCTTGATCGAGTCCAGATCGATACCAGGTGAGTTTTGATACGAACGTGGGGATGAGCCTACGCCGCTCCCGCCAAGATTGCGTGGGGGCAAGAACTCGGGATTCTGGTCCAGGAAGTGCAAAATTGCGTCTTTCACCGGAACAATCCCATCTGTGCACCGCACCGTGAGAGAGCCGTCTTTTTCTCGCTGGAGGTCGTCCTTGAGGGCGCGGTAGGCCAAATCAACTTTGGTCACCCCTTGCTTTTGGAGTTCCGTCTTCACCTGGGTTTCGCGTTCCAGGGATTCAGCCAGCGCCTTGCTGCGCCGGTTCTCCTCCACAAGCTCGTTCAATCGCCTCTCGAGTCCTTCGCGTCGCCGCTTTTCCTCCTCAAGCTCCGCCTTGTGAGCGGGCTCGGTTCGTTGTGTTTGCGACACCACAAATTCATTGAAGACATCCCGCACTAAATGCCGAACATCCGCCCTCGCGGATGGATCGTTTGCCGGAATGCGGTCTTCGGAAGAGTTCATTTCGTCTCCTCTTGATCAACGGCGACGTCGATTTCGCGAGCAATGCGCTCCTTCGCCGTCTCGTTGACGTCCCCTAGAAACTTCAGCGCAAGCTTCTTAAACACCTGCTTACGGAAGGTCTTGGAAGATAGCCCGATCGAGAGCAATCGTTGCGCCTCGTCGAGCTCGTCCCTGAACTCGCCGACCTCAAACTCGTCAAGACCGCTCACCGTAATTCGGGAGCTGTCCTGCCGAACGGCAATCAAGGTCTCCAAAAGACGTTTCAGGAAATCTTTTACTCCGTCTCCGTAGGCGCGGAGAACTTCTTGCGTGATCTGGTAATCCTGTCTCTTGCTGCTTCCGCTGGATTGTGACGAGCCGGCCAGCCAACTGCGCGATTGGCCCATCAGATAGCAGGTCCGGTAGATTTCTTCTTGCAAGCGAGATAGGTTTTCCAGGGCGATCCGGTAGACATTTCCCTCTGGTTCAGTCCATCCAAATTTGTCCTCGGGATCGAGATGGATGTAATAGCTTTCGCCCAACACCTGGTTGAACTGCCTCTTGCTGTAAATCACTGGCGTGGCGTACAGAGCCATCCCCAGCGACCACGCCAGACCATTGGATTTGTTGAAGTGTTCCAACTGCAGATGGGCTGCTTTGTTCATCAGCCAAAGACCATCGCTAACCGTAAGCTCGAATACCGGTGGCCGGTTCAGCGCACTCGTCGCGTGCGCTCCTTGCTCTTCAACCCGCAGCCGTCCTTCCCCGTCTTTCTCCACGATGAGGTATTCGGTTTCGGTGTAGACCAGGAAGCGGCTCAGGTTTTGGCGGACGCCCTGCTCGCTCAGCTCCCGCGCTGGGGCAAGTCTTACGGTTAGGTAAGAAAGCTGGCCACGATCGCCCCGGCCCCAATTGATCACGTCGAGCGGGTGGATTTCGGTCAGATACGCTCGGTCGGCCCCCGCACGCTGCTGTTCCAATCGGCTCTGGTATTGCAAAGCCGTCTTGGGGAACTCCAAGGCACAATAGGACCGACCATAGACCAGAGACTCAATGAATCGTCTACGGATGAAATCCGTAATTGAGGTATCATTGCGGTCACAATCGTTGAAAAAAGTGTGATAGTAACTAGAAGTTGCCTCGGTAGTTTGGTCGACACTCAGAATTGGTTCACGGCGAAATAGCGTGGACGCAAACCAGTCCACAATGGATCCGATATAGTTCTCATAGTAGGCCCGCCCCACTCTTTCATGAAAGACCTCCAAGGGCTCTTTGTGGCGCCGGTACAGATACTTCGAGGCTTTGCTTTTGATTTGGGCGCCCCCCGTGTAGAGATCCCGATACGTGTCCAGGCTGGGTAGCCACGCCTGATACTCGGCGTGCTCTTCAATCGCCGCCTGCAGAGAAAATGATTCCATTCTGTTTCACTCTCAAAGTTCCTTGGCTTCCTGAGGTCGCCAAATCCTGTTCCAAAAGGCTCTTGCCTCAGTTCGATAATAGAAATCGATAATGTGAAATGTGACTTCAGCAGAAGCTTTACGTTGAATCTAAGGGAATTATTCTTTTTGGACGGCTGTGACCAACCATTCCCGCGCGTGGTAGACAATGTGGGGTATGGCTTTTGACTCCATCGCGGCCGCGATCGAAGAAATACGCGCCGGCAGAATGATCGTAATCGTCGACGATGAGGACCGGGAGAATGAAGGCGATCTCGCTATGGCGGCGGACGCAATTACTCCCGAAGCGATCAACTTCATGGCCGTTCATGGACGAGGCTTGATTTGCCTTGCCCTTGCCCCGGATATTTGTGATCGTCTTGCGTTGCCTCAGATGTCTAGGATCAATACATCGAATTTCGGCACCGCCTTCACCGAATCGATCGACGCCAGAGAAGGTGTTTCGACAGGGATTAGCGCCAGTGATCGCGCCCTTACGATTAGCCTGGCGATGAAGCCGGATGCAAAGGCTGACGATTTCGCTCGGCCAGGCCACGTGTTTCCTCTCCGCGCGCAGGCGGGCGGTGTATTAGTGCGGGCAGGTCAAACCGAGGCGGCGGTTGATCTGTCCAAGCTTGCGGACCGACCGCCCGGCGGAGTCATCTGCGAAATCATGAACCCGGACGGCACAATGGCCAGGCTGCCGCAGCTTCGCCTGTTTTGCCTCGAGCACGGTCTAAAGCTCGTCTCGGTCGCCGACCTGATTCGCTACCGTCTGGAAAATGAAAACTACGTGCGGGTCAGGAGCGAGTGCCAGATTGACACCCGATCCGGGCGCTTTCGCATGTTGGTCTACGAAAATGTCCTCGACGGCGAAATGCATGCCGCTTTGGTCTGCGGATCCATCGACACCGCCCAACCTGTCTTGGTCCGCATGCACACCCACTGTTTGTTCGGAGACCTTTTCCGTAGCTCCCACTGCGACTGCCGCGCCTTGCTGGATCGATCCATGGAACTGATACAGCGGGAACGCGCGGGCGTCATCGTCTACCTGCACTTGAATCCCGCCGACCGATTCCTGCGCGGCGGCGCGCAGATATCGCAACTATCCCCACATACCCGGCAAGCACCGCGAAACGAGGGGACCCAAAAACTGCAGCACCAGGTAGGCATTGGAGCGCAAATCCTGCGCGACCTTAACTGCCGGCGGATCCGCCTTCTCAGCAACTCCCCGATCCGAGCGGTCGGTCTCGAAGGCTTCGGTATCGAAATCTTCGAACAGGTCCCGGTTGATGTCGCGACTGCCAGTGGACCGTCTGCCAACTGAGATTCTAGGCCGCCCGCCACTCAAACAAACTTTCTTGCGCAGGTACCGGAGTTGCTAGCACCTGAAGTTGCTGTCGATACTGCTGGAGAAGTTCCTTGGGGATCCTCGCCGAGCCTAGGCCCAGACGGTGTTGAAGCTGGAACGCGTTCACCAGACTACGGGTACCTGTGTCGTTTGCCAGAGAGATGATCGTGTGTTTAGCGAAACGGCTTACCTTGCGGATACGATGTACCCATCCATCCAGTTGCTGTTCGGTATATAGATAGGACGGTGTAGAAATCCCAGCCGCATTGCGCCCGCGCAAACGAACATAACCGACTGTTGCAGTCAGGATGGCCGTGGGCGGCATCGCCCGGCTGTGTTCCGGTTGATCCAAGTTGCAAAATCCAATCTGGTGATCGATAAGCGTTCCGAGCGCTTCTTCGCACATCCAACTGGAGTGGCGAAACTCCCCTACCAGCGGCAGACCCGCAAACTCCCGCCGAAGCTGAACTAGCCTGGCTCGACTCATCGGATTGAAGCGGAACGTGGATGGAAACTCAAGCAGGAGTGCCCCTAGCCGCCTCTTCTCTACCAGGGGCATAAGCCCTTCACGAAATCGCTCGAAATCCGCAGGCACGGGCGACCCTTCTTCCACCAGCTTTCTCCAGCACCGCACAGAAAATTGAAAATCGGGTCGTTTGCTCACTAGACTTGCCCAAAGCTTGCTTAGCTCTGGTTTTAGGGGACCATAGAGGCTCGCCGTCACCTCAACCGAATTGAAATAGCGCGAAAGGAACTCAAGGCGATGAGGCCCCTGTGCCGGCGCTGTCGGGTAAAAGAGACCTTGCCAACCGGCGTGCGCCCATCCAGAGGGACCAACGTGAATAGTGCCAGCTTCAGGCAGCCTCATACCAGTTTCTTTTTGCACCTCTCGCTTATAGCCTATAGCGAAGAAATAGCGAAGTCAAGCTTCGTTCGCCTTTTGTTTGTATTTTGCTGGGCCTGAATCGGGCACAAGTTTCCTCCAGGCACTGTATTTGTTACGATAGGTCTAGTTTTTCCTGAAAAGGAGCTCCAAAAAATGGCAGCCAAACCCGCCTTTGCCACCGGTGCACAAGTTGAGCACCCCAAGTTCGGCCTAGGTTCCGTCCTCGAATGTACCGAAGACAGCATCCGAATCAAATTCGATGAGCTTGGTGAAAAGAAGTTCGTGCTTTCCATCATCCAGCCCAATTTGAAAAAGAGCGACCGGCAACCCCCGGCCGAGAAGAAACGAGCCGCACGCAAGAAGGCTGCAGCTACCGCGTAGAATCGAGTCACTAGTCGCTGGAATCGGGGCCGCGAGAGCGGCCCTTTCTGTTACACTGAAGTTTCCCCAATGAAATTCGGCGTCGTAGTGTTTCCGGGCTCCAATTGCGACCACGACGCCTGGTACGCCGCCACACTGAATCTTGGCCAAAAGGCCGATTTCGTGTGGCACGATACGAGTGATCTCAGTCCTTACGACGCCGTCATCCTGCCAGGTGGATTCAGTTATGGAGATTACCTGCGTTGCGGGGCAATTGCTCGATTTTCGCCGGTGATGCAGGCGGTAAAGCGGTTTGCCGACGACGGCGGCTTGGTCGCCGGCTTTTGCAACGGTTTTCAGATTCTCACCGAGGCCCAAATCTTGCCCGGTGCGCTCATCCGGAACCAGGGGCTCCGTTACATTTGCAAAACGATTAAACTTAGCACCGCAACCATAGACAGTCCATTCACGAACTCGCTCCAACGCGGGCAGATTCTTGACGTTCCTATCGCGCATGGCGAAGGCTGCTACACGGCCGACGAGCGCACCTTAGACCTGCTTGCTGGCGAGGACCGCATCGCCTTCACTTATGTGAACAACCCCAACGGCAGCTTGCGCAACATTGCGGGGATTCTGAACGAAAAGCGCAACGTACTGGGGATGATGCCCCACCCGGAACGGGTCTCGGATCCTCTTATGCCTGGAACCGACGGGCTATTCATTTTTCGCTCCATCCTTGCGGCGTTCGCTCGTATCTGATGAATATCCAAATCGATCCTGATCTGTCGCTTCTGCTGAAGTCTCACAAAATCACGCCGGAGGAGTACGCCAAGATTGTGAGCCTCCTCGGCCGTCGACCCAACCTAACGGAATTGGGCATCTTTAGCGTCATGTGGAGCGAGCATTGCAGCTATAAGAGCTCGAAGGTTCACTTGAGGAAGTTGCCAACGGAGAGCACGTTGGTTTTGCAGGGCCCCGGCGAGAACGCCGGGATCATCGATATTGGCGACGGTTATGCGATCGCCTTCAAGATCGAAAGCCACAATCACCCCAGCTTCATCGAACCGTTTCAGGGTGCCGCGACCGGCGTAGGCGGCATACTGCGCGATATCTTCACCATGGGTGCCCGCCCTCTGGCTGTGATGGATGCGCTCCGCTTCGGACGTATGGACACCCAGCCGAACGGAACCCGGAATCGACGGATCCTGGACGGGGTGGTTCAAGGAATCAGCCATTACGGAAATTGTTTCGGCGTTCCGACAGTGGGCGGAGAAACGGTCTTTGAGGACTGCTACGACGGCAATCCGCTCGTCAATGTATTTGCCTTAGGCGTATTCCGTCATGAAGAAATCTTCTATGGGCGCGCCACGGGCGTGGGAAATCCCGTGATCTATGTCGGTGCGCGTACCGGACGCGATGGCATCCAAGGCGCCTCGATGGCTTCCGGCGTATTCACGGAGGAGTCCAAGCACCAGCGCCCAACTGTGCAGGTTGGTGACCCCTTCATGGAAAAGCTGCTGCTTGAAGCGTGCCTGGAAGCCATGAAGACCGGAGCCATCGTAGGAATTCAGGATATGGGTGCTGCAGGGCTTACCTGTTCAACCTGTGAAATGGGATCCCGAGCGGGCACGGGGATTGACTTCGAGTTATCGCTGGTGCCGCAAAGGGAAAGCGGCATGACCCCCTACGAGATCATGCTCAGCGAAAGCCAGGAGCGCATGTTGTTGGTGGCCGAAAAAGGCCGCGAGCAGGAAATCATTGACGTTTTCAATAAGTGGGGCCTACAATCCGCCGTTATTGGCGCAGTTACCGCCGACGGCATGTTGCGAGTGCGGCATCATGGCGAAATAGTAGCGGAGATCCGCAACCGGGACCTTGCCGATGAGGCCCCTCTTTATCATCGCCCCTATTCGTCGCCTTTCCGCACAGCGCCTCTTGAAAGGACTGCCTTCTCTTCTTCCGACCTGCAATCCGACCTCCTGCGGCTGCTCGGCTCCGAGGATCTTTGCTCCAAGCGCTGGATATGGGAGCAGTACGACTACATGGTGCGCACCAACACCCTCGCCGGGCCCGGCTCTGACGCCGCTATCATTCGCATCAAGGAAACAAACACATCGGTAGCAATGTCGCTCGATGGCAATGGCCGCTATTGCTATCTCGACCCGCGCGAAGGCACTAAGCTGATCGTCGCCGAGTGCTGCCGAAATTTGTCGACGATGGGTGCCTTGCCTGTGGCCGCCACCAACAACCTAAATTTTGGCAATCCAGAGCGGCCTGAAATCATGGCACAACTGGTTGAATCGATTGAAGGCATGGCGGAGGCCTGCCGTTTCTTTGATACGCCCATTACCGGGGGCAACGTCAGCCTCTACAACGAAACGCTAAGCGACTCCATTTATCCCACCCCTGTCATGGGTATCGTCGGGCTTTTGCCCACAGGCAAACCCATTCCCTTGGCCTTCCCTCAGCCAGACCTCGATATCGTGCTTCTGGGCGGGCCCGGCGACGCCGATTTAACACGAATGGGCGGCACTCAATACGCCAAACAGGTCCTTCAGGAATTGTGGGGCCTGCCTCCGAAGCTGGACCTTGATCTTGAAAAACGCGTCCATGCGGTAGCCCGGCTTTCGGCGCGCCAAGGACTTTCCGTCGCGGCGCACGATCTTGGGGAAGGTGGCCTCGCAGTCGCCTTGGCCGAATGCTGCTTCGGCGGCGTAGGCGCATCGATATTGCTCCATAGCGAACTCCCTCCCGAATACCTCCTCTTTCACGAAGGCCCCAGCCGCATCCTGATCGCCACCCATGACGCAGCGGCGCTCCAACAGCTAGCTTCGGACCACGGCGTACCCTCGCCCCTGATTGGGCGCACCTCGCCGGACCGCCTACGGATTTCTCTTGCTTCGAGGCTTCTGGTCGATATCCAAATCGATCAGCTTTATTCCACTTGGGACCGGTCGCTGGAGGAGGCACTGCATGCATAAATCGGAGAACGACTCAGTGGTGAACGAATGGGCGGAAGACGATTCCGATATTCCGTTTGACAAGCTAAAAGAAGAATGCGGCGTGATGGCCATTTACGGCCATCCGGAGGCCGCTAAACACACCTACCTGGGTCTCTATGCGTTGCAACACCGCGGCCAGGAAAGTGCGGGAATCGCCTCGCTTCATGAGCACGAGATCCGCTGCCACAAAGCTATGGGTCAGGTCTCGGACATCTTTACGAATCCTGTCCTGGCGACGCTGCCCGGCGAGGCGGCCATCGGGCACACCCGCTACTCCACCTCCGGCGACACCGTTTTGCTTAACGCACAACCGTTTTCGGTCACCTGCAACAAGGGGCCCATCGCGGTGGCCCACAACGGCAACATCACGAATGCGCAGTTCCTGCGCAACGAGTTAGAGGCGGACGGCTCCATCTTTCAGGCCACCTCCGACACGGAAGTAATCCTTCACCTCGTCGCTCGTTCTCGCGAGCGGACCATGGCCGGAGCATTGCGCGACGCTCTCCTCCAACTGGATGGCGCCTTCAGTCTCGTGTTTCTCGCCGAAAACCGGCTCATTGTCGCCCGCGATCCTCATGGTTTCCGCCCGCTTGCGATGGGGCAAATGGAGTTGAGCGGCGGCAAGGTAGCCTACGTCTTCGCCAGCGAGACCTGCGCCTTCGACCTGATCGGCGCCGTCTACATCAGCGACGTTGAACCGGGCGAAATGGTCATCGTTGGTCCCGAAGGCATGACGCGTTCCCGCTACGCCCCCCTGGCCGAGAAGGCGCATTGCGTATTTGAGCATGTTTACTTCGCGCGGCCCGATTCGCTTGTGTTCGGCTCGTCGATTGCAGCCAGCCGGGAGCGCATGGGGCTATTGTTGGCCAAGCATTGCTACGTGGATGCGGACTTAGTGGTGCCCGTGCCAGACTCCGGAGTCGCCGCCGCTTTAGGCTATTCACAAGGCTCCGGCATCCCTTTCCGCCAAGCCTTGATCCGCAATCACTATGTGGGCAGGACCTTTATCGAACCTTCCCAAACCATCCGCGATTTCGGCGTCAAGCTTAAGCTGAACCCCGTCCGCCACCTGCTCGAGGGCAAACGCGTAATTCTGGTCGACGATTCCCTGGTCCGCGGTACCACCTCCCGCAAAATCGTGCGCATGGTACGCAGCGCTGGCGCGAAAGAAGTCCATCTCCGGATTTCTTGTCCGCCTACGATCTCGCCCTGCTTCTACGGCGTGGATACGCCGACCAAGGGCGAACTCATTGCCGCTAACAGCACGATGGAAGACATTCGCCGTTTCACAGAGGCTGATTCCATCGCGTACCTGCCCCTTTCGGCGCTAAGCGAAGCCGTCGAAGATGACAAACAGGAATTCTGCTACGCCTGCTATACAGGCAACTACCCCACTCACTTTATTAACATTGAGGAGCTAGTGAACGCTCCGCGCCGGGGCGCCTAAGCTTGCGATTCAAAAAGTAAGGCTCCCCTTCCATTTCATCTCTTTCGTCAAATAAATTGCCTCTTGGAAGCTCGCGCCCCCGCCTGCCACATAGAGCTCGAAGGTGATTTCCTTGGCGCCCTCAATGCCGGCCGAGGGAAAGATCAAGCGAGTAAACGGATCGCTGCGGCTGGGCGGGAAATAGCCGCTCATCTTGACCTTTTTCTTCCCAACCCGCATCAAGCTGCGATTCTCCATCTCCGCCATACTGCTTCCATCGCGCGCCATCTGCACGGGCATTGCCACGGCCAGCACCACGAACTTGTCGGCGTCGCGTGCTAGAAATTCTTTCCACTCCTCCCACGCCGGATCATTCTCGCGCAGGTCTTTACCCACCCTCCGCCGCCGCCATTCCTCTTCGGCCCCCCGAACTGGGGCGGCTGTCGCCAGAAAGGTGCGCGTGGCCATAGCCTTCCCCTGTACGCCCATCGCTACCGCCTCCGCAGGCCGGGCCCACGGCGAGTTGGACAAAAATTCTTCGATTTCTTCCTCACTCCAACTCGCCGGTTCTTTCGCTTCCCAAAACGGGGCCGCCCACGCCATCGTCAGGATCAGCACGATTGCCTTCATACCGCTATGCTATCGGCAATGACTCTCACGACGTACCGCCATCGTCGCGCCTACCAGCTTGAAAACGAAGACATCCGCGTCACCCTCACCGCCGAAGGCGGCCACATCGCCGAGTTGTTCGACAAGCGCACCAAGATCAACCCGCTTTGGACCCCGCCCTGGCCCAGCATCGAGCCTTCGGATTACGATCTCGCGAAGAACCCCGAATATGGCGGGGATTCCGAATCGAAACTCTTAGCGGGCATCATGGGCCACAACCTGTGCGTCGATCTCTTTGGACCGCCGTCCCAAGAAGAAGCCCAGGCCGGATACACTGTTCATGGCGAAGCGTCCATTGCGCCCTACAACGGACAGCTTGCGGCCACTTTGCCGCTTTCGCAGCTCCGCGTACACCGGAAGATTCGCCTCGAGGGTCGAACGCTCAAGGTAGAAGAAAGCGTCGAGAACCTGCTCCCTTTTGACCGCGCCATCGCCTGGCAGGAACACGCGACCCTTGGCCCGCCTTTTGTAGAAAGGGGCATCACCCGCATCGAGGCAGACGTCGCGCGTAGCGCTCACCTGGATGGAAAAGAGTTCCATTGGATGGACCGCGTATACACCAAAAGCGAAAAGAGCGCGGCCTATCACGCGCATCTCCTGGAGAGCGGTAGCGTCCAGATTCTAAATGAGCACCTGAAGCTGGCCGTCCGTTATTCTTGGAATCTCGAGGACTTCCCTTGGCTTGGCATCTGGGAAGAGAATAACAATCGCAGCGGCCCGCCCTGGAATGGAAGGACTCTTACCTGGGGCATCGAATTCGGCGCTTCACCCTTTCCAGAAACGCGGGCCCGAAGAAGCGCTCGTGGCCATATGTGGGGCAAGCCCACCGCGATCTGGCTGCCGGCTCTCGGCAAACGTAGCATTGCGTACCAGGTGGAGCTACGCGAGCTTCGCTAGGAACTCCAGGTCCACGTTCCCCCCGCTCACCACCAGCCCCACGCGCTTTAGGCCCGCCGGTATTTTGCCCGCCAGCGCGGCGGCGATACATACCGCGCCGCTCGGTTCCACCACGATCTTCAAGCGCGTCAGCGCAAAGCGCATCGCCGCCAGGATCTCGCTTTCCGTCACCAGCAACACATCTTCTACCAGCCGTTGAATGATGGGGAAAGTAAGATCTCCCGGCTCCGGCGTCCGCAGTCCATCCGCAATGGTTGCCGACCCATCCACACGCACCTTCGTCCCCGCTCGCAGGCTCAGCCAGTGATCGTTGGCCAGTTCCGGCTCTACTCCGTAAATGCGAATCGCCGGGTTGATCTCTTTGGCGATCAGCGCACAGCCGCTCAACATACCGCCTCCGCCCAGACAGACCAAGAGGCTATCCAATTCGGATACCTCCTCCAGAAACTCGAGCGCCAGCGTACCCTGTCCCGCAATCGTCCAAGGGTGATCGTAGGGTGGCACCAGTGTGCATCCGCGCTCAGCCGAAATTTGCCCGCCGATTCCCTCCCGGCTCTCCGTCCGGCGGTCGTAAAGGATCACCTCCGCGCCCATGTCTTGCGTTGCCATCAGTTTCGCTTTCGGTGCGTCACTCGGCATCACGATCACCGCGGGCATGCCAGCCGCTCGTGCGGCATAGGCGACCGCCTGTGCGTGATTGCCGCTCGAGTACGCCACTACACCTCGTGGCCGGTCCTCTTCGGGTATCTGCAATACCGAGTTCGTCGCTCCGCGCAGCTTGAAGCTGCCGGTACGCTGGAAGTTCTCACACTTCAGATAGCAATCCAGACCCGTCGCTTCATTCAAGCCCCTTGCCCGCAGCACCGGCGTGCGGTGAATGTGCCCGGTCAATCGGACCGCCGCACTTCGAATGTCAGTCGCGCTCACCATTCCTTGCAATCTAACATTCAACAATAGAGCTACGATGCCTCGAATCGAGATCGAAACCTGGATCGCCGCGCCAACTGACCTGTGTTTCGATCTGGCCCGGGATATCGATCTTCACATCCGGTCGACGGACGGCACGGGCGAGCGCGCAGTGGAAGGGGTCACCAGCGGCCTCATCGGCCTTGGCGAATTCGTCACCTAGGAGGCTACCCATTTCGGCATCCGCCAACGGCTCTCCTCTAAAATCACCGCGTTTCGCCGGCCGCATCACTTCCGCGACACGCAGCTTTGCGGAGCTTTCGCCCGTTTCGATCACGATCACTTCTTTAGCGCGCAGTCCGAAGGCACGGTGATGCGGGATGTCTTTGACTACGTCTCACCCCGGGGCATGCTGGGCCGCTTGGCCGACTTGCTTTTCCTGCAGGACTACATGGCCAAACTGTTGACCAGGCGCGCCGCGGTGATCCGTCTGGAAGCCGAGCGCCAATGTCTTGGCTGGGCTAGCTAGTAGCCCACCGTCTTGTCCACCAGATTCGCCAGCGCTTCCCCGCGCCGGAAGCGTTCCAGGTTCTGCAAAAAGAGCTCCATCGAGTCCTCTTGCCAGCTGTCCGTATGGTCGGCGGTATGCGCACTCATCAGCAAGTTCTTCATCGAGAAAAACTCATGCCCTTCCGGCAGCGGTTCCACTTCAAATACATCCAACGCCGCTCCTCGTATCCACTTTTCCCGCAGCGCACGCAGCAGCGCCGTTTCCGTGATCGCATTGCCGCGCCCTAGATTGATGATCACGGCGCTCGGCTTCATCGCGCGCAATTCCGCCTCGCCCACGCTGCCCTTCGTATCCGGAGTCTGCGGCATCGCCAGCAGCACGTAATCGCTCACGCTCATCAACTCCAGTTTTCGATCTAGACCCCAAATTTCGTCCGCAAAAGGATCGCCGCCGCTCTTCTCCGGCCGCCGGCGCAGCGCGATGATCTTCATACCGAAAGCCTTGGCTCGCTTGGCCGATTCCTGCCCAATATCCCCATAGCCCAGGATTCCCAGCGTTTTCCCCGCCAGCATTCCCACGTCGAACACATCCCAACGCCCCGCTTCCTGGCTGGCTACCATGCGTCGCAAATTTTTGGCAAAGTGCAGCATCGCCGCCACACAGTACTCGCCGAGCGAAGGGCTATAGGCGCCCTTGGCATTACTGACTGGGATGTCGCTTTCGCGCAAGCGGGTGGCCATCAGATGGTCCACTCCAGCCGATAACGAATGCAGCCACTGCAGTTTTCCCGCCGACTCAATCGCCGCTTTGGCGGTCACGCTGTTCGCCCCCACCCCGGTAAGGATTAGATCCGCCTCGGGTGCCCAAGCGCGCGCTTCTTCCGGCTCATGCGTTGCCCGGTACTCGACATCATCCGAGACCCGTTCCAGCATCTTCAGGTAGCGCGCGGTGGGCGGAGCGATCACCAGCAAGTTGATTTTCGGCATAACTTAACCTGCTAGCATACCGTCCTTGTGCCGCATTGCTACGATGAAAGTGTGCCCGAGATTTGTAGTTGCGGCGCGGAACTGGTTCCCGATGCGCGGTTTTGCCACCGTTGCGGCAAGCCTACGCGTGAGGATGTCGTTGCCGAGCAGGCCGCGGTACCCGAACCCGTCATCCTAGAGACGCCCGCCGCCCTCAGTGAATCTCTGCATCCCGCCGAAATTAGCTTCGGCAACACCAACGCCGTTCGCGTAGCGCTGCTCGTCGCCGCGATCGCCATGATGGTCTATGTGCCGCTGGCCGGGGTATCGTTGCTCGGAATCGTTCTGCCGACGCTTGCGGCCGGCTTGCTTGCCGTATTTCTCTACCAACGCCGCACCGGGGCGTTTTTGACGGTCATGGCGGGCGCTCGCCTCGGGTGGATTACAGGCGTCTTTATCTTCGCGTTCTTCCTAGTCTTATTCACCCTTGCCTCCATCCCCGCTATGGAGAGTGGGGAATTTGCCAAAATTCCAGACCAAGCCCTGGCCGGCAAAATTCCTCAGGCCGAAATCGAAAAGGTGAAAGAAGTCCTGGGTAACCCCGCCCTATTGTCGGTCTTTATCCTTTTTTTTATGCTGATCTACTTCGTCGGCGCGACCGTTCTCACTAGCCTCGGCGGCATGCTCGGCGCGAAGTTTCTCGGCCGAGATCCAAGACTTCAGCGCTAACCCGCCCATCAGTACCCATACCGCCCAGAGCATCTCGCGCTCCAGCGTGAATGCCGCGCTCACGGCGATCAATCCATATCCGGCCATCGCTCCCCACAGCCTCGCGCTGCTCATGGCATGTTGTAGGAAAATCCGAACTGCAAACGAATGACCTCGCCTTTGAACTCGCTGGGAAGCGGAGGAAAAGGGTTCGAAGCGCTTATGCCCGCCACCGCCGCGCGGTCCAATGACTCGGTCCCCGATGGCCCGGAAATGACCAGCTTGGGAACGCGCCCATCTTTAGAAATCGAAAACTGAATCATTGTCTTTCCCCGCCGTCCGAAACGGGCGCTCTCTGGAATCACGGCAAACCAGTTACGTTTCACAAGCGCAAGTATCCTGGCCATATACGGCCTAAAATCTACGCCCTGCGGGTCGCTCAGCAACTCGAGCGTCGAACCAATCCGATTCTGCGGTTGCTGCATGGGATTCACCGGGACATCCGGCAGGTCGGTGACCATGACTCCGCTGGATCCCTGCGCCGTCCGGGCCGTTTGCCGCAACACTTCGTCCACGCTTTGCCGAGGCATCGCGGGAATCTTGCCCTCCGCCGCCCCCTTGGGCACCCCAGCGTTTTGTCCCACGGTCTCAAAGGGATTCCGCTTTGTCGCTTCCTGGGCCTGGATTTTCGGTACCTGCGGCGCGCCTAGCTGCGCCAGTTCTTTTGTTTCGTTTTGCCCCGCACTCAATTGCGGCGGCGCCTCCAGGGCTGCGGGCGCCTGCGGCACTGGACGCGCGGAGCTAGAAGGCGGCACGAAGGTCTTGGGAGCCCGCTGATTTTTTATATTCGCCACCAACTCTTCGACATTCACCTCTTGCTTGACCGGGCCTTGATTCGGCTCCTTCTGGGTCAGTTCAAAACGGGGCGCGACTAGCGGCGTAACCTTGCGCTGAACGGGCACCTGCGTGGCTTCTATCTCTCCATCAAAAGTCAGAAACGAATTCGGCGTTATCCAAGCCAAGCCGGCAAGCATCAGGTGCACCAGAGCCGAAAGCGCGGCCGCACGTCGCGGGCGAGGCTCAAGCGCACTGTTGCCCCAATGCAACTCAAAGTCAAGTTCCCGCTCTTCTACGCCTTTAGAATCCATGCAGGCCCGCCGCCCGCAGCGTGTTCCCCACCACGCGCGCGTGCTCCTCAATTTTATCAACCACCGCCAAAGCGACCTCCAGTGCAGCGTAGGACGTTTCTCCATCCACTTTCGGTTTCTCCCGGCTCACGACCGACCGCAGAAACGCCTCTAACTCTAGTTGCAGTGGCTCACCCTTGGCCACCGTATGCGGCTGCAGCCGGATCTGCCGCTGCGCGCCAATTTGAATCGTGAAAAGTTCCTGCTTCGAATAGTCCAGGCTGTGGTACGCACCCGGCTCAAAGACCCTCAGTTTCCTCACCTTCTCCGTCGATGCGCGGCTTGCCGTCAAGTTAGCCACCACCCCGCCCGGAAACTCCATCCTGACGTTGGCGATATCGCTCTTTTCACTCAATACATGGATCCCCGCCGCCTTGATTTCTGTGGGAGCGCTCCGCGTAAGCGCCAAAAGAATTTCAATATCGTGAATCATTAAGTCGAGCACGACGTCTACGTCCAAACTGCGCGGCGTGAATACGCTCATGCGGTGAATCTCAAAAAATAGCGGGAGCTTGACGGTCCGCTCTAGCAGCTCTACTGCCGGATTGAAGCGCTCCAGGTGGCCAACCTGAAGGATGCGCTCGTGCTTTTGGGCAAGCTCAATCAATTGCCGCGCCTGCGCGAGGCTCGGTGCAATTGGCTTTTCCACCAAGACGTCCAGACCCGCCGCCAGCAGTGCGCCGCCGATTTCCGCATGCGCGACCGTCGGCACGGCCACAACCGCCGCCTCGCACTTCCCCGCCACTTCCGCGACCGAATCCAGAACGCCGACTCCAAACTCCTCTGCTAGGGTGCGCGCGCGCTCGCGATCGATGTCGAACACCCCCACGAGTTCCGCCGCCGGTAAATCCCGCAATACCCTTACGTGATTCCGGCCAAAGGCGCCCGCGCCGGCTACCGCCACGCGCACTGGTTTCAATTCGATTGCCAAGCTACCAGTATTTCATCTGCGTTATGATGCCCCTTCGGAGCAATCAATTATGAACACGCTTCTACGCGGCTTGGCCGCCCTTCTCGTTCTCGCCGCCCTCGCCTGCGCTCAGCCCCCGATTCGCAAGAAACGCATTCTGGCCATCGGCGAAACCCAAGGTTTCCATCACGACGCGACCTCAACCGCCCTCCAAATGGTTTACAACCTAGGCAAAGAAACCGGCCTTTGGGATACCTACATCCAGACCAGTTGCGAGTTCATCACCAAAAAGAAGATGACGGGCAACAAAAAAAACCTGGACTATTTTGACGCCGTCTTTTTCTACACCACCGGCGAGCTAAGAATGGACGACGAGCAGAAAGCCGCGCTGATGACTTTCATCAAGGACGAAGGCAAAGGATTCATCGGCGGCCACACCGCCATCGACACCTTTTACCAGTGGCCGGAATATGGCGAAATGGTCGGAGCCTACTTCGATAGCCATCCTTGGAACACCTTCGACGCTCCGGTCATCGTCGAAGACCGGGAACACCCGATCATGGCCCATTTCCCCAAAGCGTTCACCATCAACGATGAGATCTACCAGGCCCGCAACTGGAGCCGCGACAAAGTGCGCGTATTAGCCCGGCTCGACGAGACCAAGCTTGACATGGCCGCCAAAAACATCCGCCGCACCGACGGCGATTTCGCCGTGGCCTGGACCAAAACCTACGGCAAAGGCCGCGTTTTTTATTCCACTTTTGGCCATCATGATCAGGCCCTAAACCGCCCCGACATCCGCACCATGTATGCCGAAGCCATCAAGTGGGCGCTCCGCTTCACCGAAGGCGAAACCGCACCCCGGGCGCGGCCTCAAAAATAGGCCCCGTTCAATCGCTCGATGGACTTCAGCCCGCTTTACCTCAGCCTAAAAGTCGCTGTCATTGCAACTACTGTCGGTCTTCTCGTTGCTCTGTTAATCGCCTGGGCGCTGAGCTTCCTCCAATTCCGTGGCAAGGAACTCCTCGACGCGGCCATTAGCCTGCCTCTAGTCTTGCCCCCAACCGTGCTTGGTTACTACCTCCTGGTTCTGGCCGGTCGCGAGACGCCCCTGGGTCTGCTTTGGGAGCGGGTCGTCGGCTCGCCCTTGGTCTTCACTTGGCACGCCGCGATCGTTGCCGCTCTGGTCCATACCGTACCCTTGCTGGTGAAATACATCCGGGCCACTCTCGAGAGTGTCGATGCCTCCTACATCAAAGCCGCCCGTAGCCTCGGAATTCCCGAGTGGCGAATCTTTGTGTGGGTCGTCCTTCCCCTTTGCCGGCGCTCTATTCTGGCGGCGGCGGTACTGGCCTTTGCCCGCAGCTTGGGCGATTTCGGCGTGACCATTATGATTGCGGGGAACATCCCGGGGCAGACCCAAACTCTCTCCGTCGCGATCTATGATGCCGTTGAGTCCGGAAACGCGGCACTGGCCCGCAACCTCGTCCTCATCGTTTCAGGCCTCGCCTTCGCCATCGTTTGGCTAGCGAACCGTCTGAATCCCCCACACGCGCTACACTCCTAGAACCGCCCGCCCGATGCTCGAGGTCAAACTGAAAAAGCGCTTTGCGGCCCGCCCTGGCTCCGCTGGCTTCACGCTGGATATCGCCTTCCAAGCCGTCCCAGGTATCAGCGTTCTCTTTGGCCCGAGCGGCTCGGGCAAAAGCCTAACCCTTGATCTGATCGCCGGTTTCGCCCAGGCCTCGGAAGGGCGCGTGCTCTTAAACGATCGCCTCCTTTGCGATGCGGCCACTGCGGTATCGCTTAGGCCACAGGACCGTCGTTGCGGATATGTCTTCCAACGCTCGGCCTTGTTTCCTCACATGACCGTGCGCGAGAACCTGATGTTCCCCGTTTCCCATCGCCCCAAATTGGAGCGCCACCGCCGCGTTTCGCAGTTGCTCGAAGCCTTCCATTTGGAACCCCTCGCCTCACGGCTGCCCAGCGAGATTTCAGGGGGACAACGGCAGCGGGTCTCCATAGCCCGCGCTCTCGTGCCTCAGCCTTCAATCCTGCTACTCGATGAGCCTTCCGTCGGTCTGGATGATGCCTTGCGCATGGAGTTGTATGAGATTCTCGGGCAGGTCCGCGACGAGTTCAAATTGCCGATTCTCCTCGTAACCCACAATCTGGACGAAGCCTGCCTGCTCGCCGACCGGATGTTTGTGGTACTCGACGGCCGCATCGCCCAACAAGGCACGCCCCGGGAGATCATGGACCAACCGGCCAATCCCGGGGTCGCCCGTCTATTGGGACTCTTCAATTTGTTGCAGGCCGAGGTCAAATTCCTGGACCCCGGGCAGAACCGTAGCCGCTTGCTTTGGAACGGCGTAGAGCTGGAAGGTCCCTATTATCCAGCTCGCCTCTTGGGTGACCAGGTCACCGTCTGCGTGCGCAGGGATGAGATCGGCATTCGGCCGAAGACCGGCAAAGCGGAGAAGAGCCAATTGGTACTGACCCTAGAAGCCTCCTCCGAGCTAACCAACAGCGCGTTGCTGCGCTTTTCTGGTGGACTCATTGTCGAAATGCCTCGAGAGCGTTTCGCCGAAAACGAACATCACCGCGACTGGATTGTCGAGTTTCCCTCCTCCTCGCTGCGGATCCTATGATCCGGCACGCGATCAGTACCGGCGATGCCCCTCTTCTTCCCTCCGATTTCGTTCACCTCCGCGCGCGGGGCCTATCCGCCTCTGAATTACTGCGCCGCGCCCACCGCCTTCGGAAGTTGCCTACAAGACTTCTCATCAACGACCGCATCGACATCGCCCTCGCCGTGGCGGCAGATGGGGTCCATTTGCCGTCCCATCGAATTGCCCCCCAACTTCTTCGCCGGCAATTCCCTTCCCTTGGCACGATCGGTGTGTCCTGCCACAGCCTCGAGGAAATTGTCCGGGCCGCAGGCGAGGGCGCGGACTATGTCTTCTTAAGTCCCATCTTCTCTCCTCGCTCCTACCAGAGCTCTGCGACACCCTTAGGATTGGCACTTCTTGCGCGCGCCGCCGAGCTCGTCGACATACCGGTCATCGCCCTGGGGGGAATCACGGCGGAGAACGAATCGTCCTGCCTCAATGCTGGCGCGGCAGGCATCGCGGGAATAGAGTATTTTTTCTCTCCCGCTTAGGTATACTGTGGCAGTCCTCCCCACACGAAGCCGTTTCTCCTTCTTCAATGATCGCGGACCAAGCCAACCTGATTCGTACTTTGACGCATGAATTGCGTCAGCCTCTCGGAACGATCGAATCGATCGCCTACTATCTGGAGTTAGCCTTTCCGGCCGCCGAGCCGAAGGTGAAAGAGCACCTCCATCGCTTGCGGGATCTGGTGGCCCAAAGCGACAGCATCCTGCGAGACGCTCTTGCCCTCACGCAACCAACCAACTCCCGGCCCGTCACTGTCGACCTCGACGAGTTAATCGAAGAATTCGCCTCGCCCCACTTTCAACTCAACCTTGGCGCGGTGCCGGTCTGGATTGACTACCAACATGCCCGCAAGATGATCGAAACCCTTTCTCAGCTCTTCCGGGGTTCCGTCAAATCGCCCGGACTCGTAGAAGTCACCACTCGCGTTTTGCCCTCCGGCAGCGTGCTGGTTAAGTGGACCGGTCCTGGTCTGGGCCATGACGAGCGCACGCTCTCGCTCCACTGCCTGGATTACCTTGCCTCCCAAAATCAAGTGGCGCTCTTCCTTAATCTGCAGAATCCGGACTGCTTGGAGGTCGCCATGGATGTCCCGCGCGCTCCGCAATTTGGCGAAGTGCATCTTGAAGCTCCCTCAGTTCTCGCCGTAGGCGCGGCAGTCGGCTCAGGTGCGCCAACTGCTCCAGATATTCCTTAAGTGGGCGCGCCGGCGTACCCCACACCACCTCGCCCCGCCTCACGATTTTCGCCGTCAGTACACCACAGCCTGAGCCCAGCACAGATCCTCCTTCAATGCGTGCCTTGTCGCCAATACCAACTTGGCCCCCAATCACTGCGCGGTCACCCACGCTCACCTGGCCAGAAAGCCCCGTCTGCGCCGCGATCACTACATGATCCCCGATCCGGCAGTTATGGCCGATGTGAACCAAGTTATCGAGCTTTACTCCGTCCCCAATCTGCGTTACGCCCAGCGCCGCGCGGTCGATGGTCGAGTTCGCGCCCACTTCCACATCGTTGCCTAGGCGAACCCTACCTACCTGGGGAAACTTCTGGTAGCTTTCTCCGGTCCACACAAAACCGAATCCGTCGGCCCCGATAACGCAACCCGAGTGCAGCACCGCCCGCTCGCCGATCTCGATATCGTCGTAGAGGCTGACCCGGGCATGAATATGCGTGTCCCGTCCCACCTTTACGTTACGCCCTATGGTTGCGCCCGCCTCGATTATGCAATTCTCCCCAATTTCACTTCGTTCTCCAATCGACACGTGAGCGCCAATCTGCACTCCCTCGCCTAGCCGCACGCCTTCGCCAATCGCGGCGCTGGCGTGGACTCCTGGCCTTCGAGGCGCCTTTGGGTACAACGCCGCGAGCGCCCTCGCAAATAGGCCCCGTGCCTCCCGTGCCCTGATCACCGTTCGCCCTGGTGTCTGGTAGTCCGGTGGCGCGATGAGGCACCCGGCCCTCGAGGTATCGGCTGCCTTCCAATATTTCGGCCCCGCCACAAAGCTCAACTCGTCCGGCCCGGCGACTTGCAACTCCGCCGCGCCCCCCAGTTCCAATTCGCCGTTCCCTTCGAAGGGCGCTCCTAGCATTCCCGCCAAGTCTCTTACGCGCATAATCTATTTATGCCTATTGACCCGAGTGCGCGCTTGGCCCCGACGGCGCGCGTCGATCCTGACGCGTTCGTTGGTCCCGGCTGCGTTATTGGCGAATACGCGATCATCGAGCGCGACGTCACCCTGGGTCCCAACTGCGTGCTCGAACCCTACACCTTCATAAAACGCTGGACGACCTTGGGCGAGGGGAATGAAATCAGCGCCGGAACCATCCTCGGTACCGATCCCTTGGACAAAAATTTTCGCGGCGAACGCAGTTACCTCAAAATCGGCAATCGCAACAAGATCCGCGAACACTTCACCATCTCCAGAGCCACTAAGCCCGAAGCCTCCACCGTCATAGGCGACGACAACTTCATCATGACCAGCGGTCATATCGCTCATGACTGCCGGCTCGGCAACCACATCGTGGTAGCTAGTTGCACCCTGCTGGCCGGCTATGTCGAGGTCGGGGACCGCGCGTTCCTTTCCGGTGGCGTCGTCGTCCATCAGTTCTCGAAAATTGGGTCATTGGTGATGGTGGGAGGCAACACACGCGTTAACGCCGATCTCCCCCCTTTTTTTCTCTACTCCGGGTTTGACGTCGAACCTGTTGGCGTGAACAGCGTCGGCCTTCGTCGTGCCGGCTACCTCGCTGATACGATCAAGATCGTGAAGGACTGTTTCCGGCTTCTCTACCGCAGCGGGCTTAAACAAGAAGAAGCTTGTTCGAAACTGGATTTACTGCCTAACAGCCTCGCCTCGGAAATAGCCCATTTCGTCCGTTCCAGCCGGCGGGGCATCGCACGAAATCTATGAAGGCTTGCATCCTTTTCTTTGCGGCTTTGGCCGCCGAAGCCCAAACTCTGACCCTTCGCGCCGCTATCGAGAAGGCATTGGCTCAGTATCCTTCTCTGCGCGTCAATGAAGAACAAATCAAGGTTGCCGCCGCCGGAGTTCAACTCGCCCGCCTTGCCCACCTCCCTCGCGCGGACGCGATCGCGCAAGTCAATCGCGCCACGCGCAACAACGTCTATGGCATGCTCCTCCAACAGAACGTGATCTCGTCGATCTCTGGGCCACCCTTGGAGACCAACGCCGGAACGAACGTCTTTGGTTCCGCCGTCGGTCTTTTGTTTAACTGGGAACCTTTCGATTTCGGGCTGCGCAAGGCCAACGTTGCCATTGGAGAAGCGGCGCAACGCCGCGCCGAATCGATGCTGAAAAGAACGCGTTTCGAAGTCGCCGCCTTGACCGCAGATGCTTACCTCACTGTCCTTGCCGCGGAACAAACCGTGGAAGTGGCCAAAAACAGCCGCGTCAGAATCAGCATCATCGCAAACGTGGTCCAAGCCCTTGTCGACAGCGGCCTCCGCCCCGGCCTGGACGTTACTCGAACGAACGCCGACCGCGCATCCGTTGAAAACCAGATCATTCTCGCCGAACAAGGTCTGGCCGTCGCGCGCGCCAACCTTGCGCAGTTCGTCGCGGCTCCCCAACCTATCGACCCTATGAAATTTCTCACGGCTCCTCCGCTTCCCCCCCCCGCTGCCTCACAACTGGTGAACCACCCTGCCGCCGAGGAACAAAAGACCGGTATTGAAGAATCGCAACAGCGCCTGAAGGCTCTGGAACGTACCTACTACCCTAAGTTCAATTCTCAAGCCACCCTCTATGCCCGCGGCACCGGAGCCAACGCGGACTTCACCACAGGTGGAGGCGCCAGCGGACTCGGACCCAACATCTACAACTGGGGCATCGGCTTTACCGTTACGTTTCCCTTGCTAGATCTTCCCGGCCTTCGCGTGAAGAAAGAAATCGAGGCCGCGCGGACCCGCACAGAACAGGCCCGCTACCAATTGATCGTTCGGGAACTCGAAGCCCAACTCGCCAAAGCTAAGGCTCAATACGAGGGCGCGTCGCAAATAGCCGCCAACACCCCGGTTCAATTGAGGGCCACCCGCGAAGCGCTGGAACAAGTCAGCGCGCGCTATCGTGCGGGCCTCACCGGCATTCTCGACGTCGCCGACGCGCAACGCGCCCTGTCTAACGCCGAGATCGAAGATTCCCTGGCCCGCCTCTCCATTTGGCGCGCCAAGCTGGCCATCTCCATCGCCGAAGGTGACCTAAGTGGATTCCTTGCCGAGGCGGAAGGCAACTAAGCCAATGAAACTCGTACTTTTTGCGCTCCGCCGCCCTGTCACCATTTACGTCGCCGTCCTTGCCATTCTGGTCGCCGGCTACTTCGCCGTAAAGCGCATGCCCGCCGATATCCTTCCCGAGTTGGGCGAGCCGGTGATCTATATAGCCCAACCCTACGGCGGCCTCGATCCTGTCCAAATGGACGGCTTCGTCACGTACTATTACGAGTACCACCTGCTTTATGTCGCCGGGGTCAAGCAGATCGAATCGAAATCGATCCAAGGCGCGTCGTTAGTGAAGATCACGTTCTTTCCGGGCGTCAACATGAGTAACGCGATCAGCGAAGTGGTTGGTTACTCGAATCGATCGCGCGCCTTTATGCCTCCCGGCGCGGTGCCTCCCTTCATCACTCGCTTTGACGCCGGCAGCGTCGCCATTGCGCAACTTGTCTTCTCCAGCCAGACGCGCAGCGTGCCTGAGATGCAGAACTTCGCCATCAACAACGTGCGTCCTCTCTTCGCCACCATCCAGGGCGTCAGCGCTCCGCCGCCTTTTGGCGGCTCGCAACGCACCATTGTGGTCCGCATCGATCCTGAGAAAATGCGCGAATATCGCGTCTCGCCCGAAGAAGTAATCCGGGCCGTCTCCAGCGCAAACGTGGTCGCTCCCTCGGGCGTGGTCCGTATTGGCGATCTCACACGCATTGCTTCTACCAATGCAACCATTGGCGCCGATCTCAACGAATTGGCCAACGCGCCGCTTCGTATGGGCTCCGGCACGCCCGTCTTGATCCGGGATGTTGCCGCGGTGGAGAACGGCAGCGACGTACTCACCGGCTACGCGCACGTCAATGCTAAGCGCACCGTGTACATTCCTGTCACGAAGCGGGCCGATGCCTCCAGTCTCGCCGTCATGGCCCGCGTGCGCGCTGCGCTGCCTACCCTCCAAAAGGCGGTGCCCGAAGACGTCGCCGTGGGCATCGAATTCGATCAAACCGGCTTCGTGACAGCTTCCCTGCGCAATCTGCTTCAGGAAGGTCTGGTGGGTGCCGGTCTCACCGCCCTGATGGTGTTGCTTTTCTTGCGGGATTGGCGAAGCGCCTTGATCGTTTTGACTACGATCCCTATTTCGCTGCTGAGCTCGGTCATCACGCTATGGGCCTTCGGCCAAACCATCAACATTATGACCCTGGCGGGCCTCGCCTTAGCCATCGGCATCCTGGTGGATGAGGCCACCGTCGAAGTGGAGAACATCCACAGCGAGATGGATAAGGGCACCCCCCGGGACGAAGCTGTGCGCAACGCATGTGCCCGCACGGCCCTACCGCGCCTGCTCAGTATGATGTGTATCCTCGCGGTCTTCCTGCCGGCGTTCTTTATGAGCGGCGTCGCCAAACAACTATTTATCCCGCTCAGCCTCTCCGTCGGCTTCGCCATGGTGGCCTCCTATCTGCTCTCCAGCACCCTGGTCCCGATCCTAAGCCAGCGCCTGATGCGCGGACACTTGTCTAGTGGCGAGCCGGCCTACAAGTCGCTCTATCGCCGCATCGCGGGACGCCTTCCCTGGGCCGTCGCGGGCGTCTATTTGGCCGTCTGCGGGCTGGGACTGTGGTCGTTGATTCCTCGCTTGGGCGTCGAGATCTTTCCAAAAGTTCCTTCGCAACAATTGAAGCTTCGCCTCTATGCACCCACCGGCACGCGCATTGAACGCACGGAGCCTTTGGCCCTGAAAGCGTTAGACCTCATCCAGGAAACCATCGGCCGCTCCAACGTCTTGCTCACCACCAGCTTTGTGGGCACGCACGCTTCCAGCTACCCAGTCAGCCTCATTCACCTCTTCATGTCCGGCCCCCACGAAGCGGCCCTGACCCTGGCCCTCAAGCCCGGCACCCAGCCTGACCTCGAGGCCATTCGCGCTCGCCTTTCCAAGGAGCTCCCGCAGTTGCGCGTGCTCTTTGAAGCCAGCGACATCGTCGAGCAGGTGATGAGCTTCGGATCGCCTACCCCCATTAACGTCTCCATTGTGGGTCCCAATCTCGCAGCCGACCAGCAGTTTGCCGAAAAGGTCAAACAAGAACTGGCCAAGGAGCCCTTTCTTCGGGACCTGCAATTCATGCAGCCCGCCGATTACCCTACTCTCGACCTCGCCATTGATCGCGACCGCGCCGGCCAATTTGGCTTGACCACGCTAGAGGTTACCCGTAGCCTCGTGGCCGCCACCAGCTCCAGCCGTTTCATTGAACCCAGCTACTGGCGGGACCCGGTCAGCGGCAACGCCTTCCAAGTCCAAGTGGAAATCCCGCAGCATCGCGTGAAATCCGCCGAGGAACTCGGCGCGCTTTCCCTGGCCAAATTGGGATCCTCCCAGCCGCTCGTCGGCGACATCGTCGGCATGAAGACAGGCAAAACTTTTGGAATGGTGGAACGATTTAACGGACAGAAACTGGTGAGCATCGCCGCAAATCTCCATGGCATCACGTTGGGGGAAGCCCAGTCGCGCCTCCAGGAAGCCTTGCGCCGCGCGGGCGAGCCTCCGCGGGGCATAGCCGTCCAGTTACGCGGGCAGATTCCGCCCTTGAAGGAAACCATGGCGGGTCTTGAGGGGGGCTTGGCCATCGCGCTCTTTAGCATTTTTCTCCTGCTATCCGCCGCATTTCAGAGCTTCCGCCTTAGCTTCGTCGTGGTCCTGATGACCCCGGCCATTCTGCTCGGCAGCGGCATGGCGCTTTGGCTAAGCGGCACCACCCTGAATATCCAAAGCTATCTGGGCGCCATTATGGCTTTGGGCATCGCGATTGCGAATTCGATTCTCTACGTAAGTTTTGGCGGAGACGGCGCCGATCGCGTCCGCCCGATTCTAATGACCGCCTGCGCCATGATCGGCGGCATGCTGCCGTTGGCGCTTGGTTCAGACCAAAGTGCCCCGCTGGGCCGCGCCGTCATTGGCGGGCTCGTGGCCGCCACTATCGCCACCCTTTTCGTCCTACCCGCTTTCCTCGCCCTCTTGCGAAAGGATCCTGCCGCATGACCTCGCTGCTCTTGATCGCGCTTTTCTCACAAAGTTTAGAGACCGCCAAGGTGGAATCCCGGCCCGTCGACCGCCTGGTCACGCTCACCGCCGAGGTCATGCCCTTCCAAAGCGCGGCTATTGTCGCGCGTGTCCCCGGCTATCTTGAATCCGTCGCAGTCGACCGCGGTACCTATCTAAAGAAGGGCCAGATAATCGCTCGCCTCTCCGCGCCGGAACTCCAGGCTCAGCTCGCCGAGGCGGAAGCCAAAGCGGCTTCCCTCCAAGCCCATGCCGCCGAAGCCAAGGCCCGCCTCGCGGCCGCCCAAAGCACTTCGGAGAGGCTCAAGTCCGCCGGCCAAACTGCCGGTGCGGTCGCGCAAAACGAAGTGATTCTGGCCTCCGAGACGGTTAAGGCGGCGCAGGCCGCCCTCGAGTCCATCGACCTTAGCCGCAGCGCCGCACTGGCGCAAGTACGCGCGGCCAAGGACTTGGAAGCCTACTTGCTGGTTACCGCGCCATTTGAAGGTACCGTGACGGAACGGATCCTCCATCCGGGCGCGCTAGCGGGCCCCGCCGCCGGACCCATCGTTAAAATGGAGCAACTCCAGCGCCTCCGCATCGTCGTTGCGGTCCCGGAACAGTATGTCTCTAGTGTCCGGGCCGGGCAAACCGTGGAGTTTTCCGTCACGGGGTTTCCCGGCGAAACTTTCCGCGCCTCCGTCGCGCGCAGCGCGCGTGTCATCGATCCGCTAACGCGCACGATGCCCGTCGAACTCGATTTTTCCAACCCCGCCTCCAAGGTTGCTCCCGGCATGTACACCGAAGTTAAGTGGCCGGCCTCGCAAGCACAAGTCCGTTTGCTCGTACCCGCCACCGCCGTCGCCGCGAACACCGAGCGCAGCTTTGTCATCAAAGTTGACGGCGGCGTCACCCGCTATGTAAATGTCCGCAAGGGAGCCGCTTATGGCGACTTGGTGGAGATTCTGGGACCACTGGCGGCTGGCGATATCGTAATCCGGCGCGCGACGGACGAAATTCGCGAAGGAATCAAGCTTCCAGCAAAGTAACGGATTGCTGCTATCCCCGTCCATAGAAAATGGGGGGACAATAAAGATTGAAAAGAATGAGACTCTTGCTTGGCCTAACACTGTCGGCGTCGATTTGGGGCCAGGAAATTGCCACGCGGGAGACCCTACTGCGCGAGCGCATAAACGAATTCTGGAAGTCTTTCGAATCGGGCCAATACCGCAAGGCGGATCTTTTGGTTCAGGAAGAAGATAAGGACGCTTTCTTTTCTTGGCCCAAAAAGAAGATCTTCAAGATTGAAACGAGCCAGGTGAAGTTCACCGAAGACGGGAAGGTCGCTGAAGTAATGACTCCCGTGGAAACGGACGAGTTCATGGTTGGCGTTGGCCAGATGCGCATTACCCGTCCCGTACTCACCTATTGGAAACTCGCCGACAACACCTGGTGGTGGTATCTGCCGAAAAATATCATTCGTGACACTCCCTTTGGACCCATGAATCTTGGCGGCGCCGATGCCCTCAAGAATGGTTCCGTTCGCATGCCCGCTTCAGCCACGGTAGGCCCCACCGCCGCGGATCTTTGGAAAAAAGTGCTCCCCAACAAGACGGAACTGCAATTCCAACTCAACCAAGCCTCAAGCGGCGCCATCGAGTTCAAGAATGATCTTCCGGGCGCAGTAGGGCTGCTCCTAGACGTGCCTGCTCGCGAGGAGTTTCAGGTGTCGGTGTCTCCAAAAGAAATCCCCCGCGGTGGAGTGGGCGTGGTGACGGTGAAGTTCACGCCGACTCCCCCCGGGGCTAGCGTCCCTCTTCAGCCAGGCGTCTATGAACTGCGCGTCACCGTTGCGCAAACCG
Organism: uncultured Bryobacter sp.; assembly: GCA_964387685.1. Taxonomy (GTDB): domain Bacteria; phylum Acidobacteriota; class Terriglobia; order Bryobacterales; family Bryobacteraceae; genus Bryobacter. The sequence goes on along the minus strand of CAYLXK010000001.1, from coordinate 319,819 downwards.
GCAAGACGCACACCATCCGACTTCGCATGGAAGACCCGGCCAAAGCCGCCCGCTAGTTAGACCACGCCCAGCTTGGCGGCGATCTTCTCCAGCAGCGCCCGGTCGCCGATCGTGAATGCGTTTACCTCATTCTTGTAGGCGGACTTATCCCGGACCGCCACCGAGCCGCCGAAGGTAAAGAATAATTCTTCGTTCTCCTTCAGCGCCCGCAGCGGACAGGGAATAGGGGCCATGCGCGAGCCCGGCCCGTAGTCCACTAGCCTCTCGCTCGGCAGCATGTTCACCTGCGCGGCCACCTCTTTCAGCAGCGCCATTTGGTCCAGCGTAGGCTTCCCACTCGCGTCGGGAATCACCATGCCGTTCTTGTCGTAGAGCAGCACGCGGTCATAAAGCATCGTGCGCTTATTGGTCGTCCGCGCCGCCGGATCGAACCAGTTCTTCACGGGCTGATTCGGATCCCACGGCGGAGCTTCTTCGCCGGTCAATTTTTGGTACTCTTCCCGCGTTTGGAACACAGGAAAAAGAAATAGCTGGAATAGCGAATACATGCCGTTCTCGCTCATTGGAATGCCTCAACTTCAGTTGAAGTGATTGACGGGGCACTTATCCCGCCCTAAAGGGGCGCGTCCCACATCTCACCTTAGCCCGCGATCGGCGACCCATCCGCCAGCACACTCGCCAGCGCCCTGATTTCACGGCATTTATAGTCGACCTCCTCCCGTGAACGCCGGGACCGCTTGCGGAAGTGGGAAAATAGGGATTCTCGTTCCTACTAATCTCATGACCGGCCACCAAATCCGCCAAACCTTTATCGACTTCTTCGCCCAGCGCGGCCATCGACCCCTTCGTTCCTCTTCCCTTGTTCCCGCGAACGACCCAACCCTCCTCTTCACCAACGCCGGCATGAACCAGTTCAAGGAGATTTTTCTTGGCCAGGAAAAGCGCGAATACTCCCGCGCCGTTACCTCCCAAAAATGCGTGCGCGCCGGGGGCAAACACAACGATCTCGAAAACGTCGGCTATACCCGCCGCCACCACACCTTCTTTGAAATGCTCGGGAATTTCAGTTTTGGGGATTACTTCAAAGCGGAAGCCATCGAGTTCGCCTGGGACTTGGTCACCAAGGTTTATGCGATGCCAAAGGACCGGCTCTACGTCACGGTCTTCCGCGAGGACGACGAAGCCGAAGAGCTCTGGCAAAAGGTGGCGGGCGTTCCCAAGGATCGCATCTTCCGCTTGGACGAAAAGGACAACTTCTGGCAAATGGGCGATACCGGCCCCTGTGGCCCTTGCTCGGAAATCCATTTCGACCTGGGTCCCGGCGCCGCCGAGCCCGGCCGCGAGCACGAAACCTTTCCCCTCGATGGCGGCGGCCGCTTTGTCGAAATTTGGAATCTTGTTTTCATGCAGTTCGACCGCGGACACGACGGCGTCCTCACTCCCCTGCCCCGCCCCTCCATCGATACCGGCATGGGCCTCGAACGCGTGGCAGCCATCCTTCAGGGCAAATTCTCCAACTACGAAAGCGATCTCCTGGAGCCCATTCGCGCCCATGCCGCGTCCCTCCTCGGACCCGTCAAACCGACCACCCTCAACATCGTCGCCGACCACGCCCGCGCCACCGAGTTTCTTATCCACGACGGCGTTGTCCCTTCCAATGAGGGCCGCGGTTACGTGCTTCGGAAAATCATCCGCCGCGCGATTCGCAATGCGCGCCGCGAGGGCTTTGAGGGCGCCTTCCTCCACCAGGTCACGCCCTTTGTCGCCGAGTTCATGAGCGGCCCCTATCCGGAACTGCTGGAGAGCGTCGAGCGCGTGGCTCGCGTGGTCAAAGAAGAAGAACTCCGCTACGCAACCACCTTCAGCGTCGCCGAAAAAATCTTCCGCGAAGAAGCCGCGAGCGCCGCAAATTCCATGCTGCCCGGCGCCGCCGCCTTTAAGCTCTACGACACCTACGGGCTCGCTCTGGATGAGCAGGAAGACATGGCCCGCGAACTTGGTCTGGCCATTGACATTCCCGGCTTTGACGCGGCCATGGAAGCCCAGAAGCAAAGGGCCCGGGCTAGCTGGAAAGGCGCGGATAAAACGCAGGTCAACCCCGCCTTCGCCGGCCTGCCTAAAACTCGATTCCTGGCCTACGACCTCCTTGCATCGCCCGCGCAGGTTCTCTACTCGAGCCCCACGGAACTGGTCCTCGATCAAACTCCCTTCTATGCCGATTCCGGCGGCCAGATGGGGGACCGCGGCGCGCTTCGTGACGCGGAAACGGGAGAAAAACTCGCGTCCGTGACGGGTGCCTTTTACGGCATGCCCGGTCTGATTGTGCACAAACTCGAAGGCGCCCATTCGATCGCCCCCGGCCAACGCCTGATTGCGGAAGTCGACGCTTCCAGCCGCCAAGCCGCGATGCGTCATCACACCTCCACCCACCTGCTCCAGGCCGCCCTCCAGCGAGTGCTCGGCCGCCACGTAAAACAGGCGGGCAGCGTCGTCGACCCCCAACGTCTTCGCTTCGACTTCACGCACTACGCCAGCGTCAGCGCCGAGGAACGCACCGAAATTGAGCGTCTCGTCAACGAAGAGGTCCTCGCCAATCTCGAGGTCGCCACGAAGGTCATGCATCTCGACGAGGCCCTGAGCTCCGGCGCCATGGCCCTCTTTGGAGAGAAATACGGCGACAGCGTCCGCGTCGTTTCGATTGGCGATTTCTCCAAAGAACTCTGCGGCGGCACCCATGTCCGCCGCACAGGCGATATCGGCGCCGTCAAAATCGTCTACGAGGGCTCGTCCTCGGCCGGCATCCGCCGCATCGAAGCCGTGGCGGGGCCGCGCGTTCTTGTGCACTATGAGGAGCAATTGCAGGTCAAAGACGAAGCCCTCCAAAAGGCCGAACGCGAACGTAAGGATCTGGAGCACCTGCTCTCTCAGCTCAAGGATCAGCTCGCCTACGCGCAGTCCGCCTCTCTTCAGCCTGAAGAACTCAAGGGCTTCAAGGTCCTTCGCTCGAAGGTCGCCAATATGGACCGCGCTCAAATGCGCTTGGTGGCCGACGACTTCCTCAATCGTGGCGCAGCCGACATTATTCTCCTCGGCGCCACCAATGCCGACGGCGCCGTTGAATTCGTCTCCGCGGTGCGCAAGGACTTAACGCCCAAGATCCACGCCGGCAACATCATCAAGACGGTCAGCGAGATCGTTGGCGGCAAAGGCGGCGGCCGTCCAGACCGCGCCGAAGGCGGTGGCAAAGACGCCTCGCGTCTGGACGAGGCCCTCGCCAAGATTGCAGATCTGCTCTGAGCCGATGATCTACGATGCAGTCATTGTCGGAGCCGGGCCCACCGGTCTTGCCTGCGGCATCGAGCTAAAGAAGCTCGGTCTCGAGGCGTTGTTGATCGACAAGGGCTGCGTCGTCAATTCGCTGTATAACTACCCCACCAATCTTGTCTTTTTCACCACTCCTGAGCTGCTCGAAATCGGAGGCATCCCCATGACCTCCCTGAATGAGAAGCCGAATCGTACCGAGGCCCTCAAGTACTACCGCCGCGTTGCCGATCACTTCCAATTGAAGATCCACCAATATGAGCGGGTAATCCACGCCCACGGCCAGGACGGAGCCTTCCTCGTCGAAAGCGAGAAGGCCCAATACGCCGCTCGGAAGGTGATTTTTTCTACTGGCTACTATGACCTGCCAAATCGGCTGGACGTTCCCGGCGCTGATCTTCCCAAGGTCATCCACTACTACAAGGAACCCCACCCCTTCTATGGCCAGGATGTCCTGATCATTGGCGCCAAAAATTCCGCGGCACTGGCCGCGCTCGAGCTTTGGTGGAGCGGGTGCCGCGTGACGCTGGTGCACCGCGGCCCGGGCATCCACGCCCACGTTAAATATTGGATCAAGCCGAATATCGAGAACCGAATCAAGAATGGGGAAATTCCCGCTTATTTCGAGTCCACCGTCCGGGAAATCCGGGAAAAAGAAGTTGTACTCGCTACCCCTTCCGGCCTCGTCACCCTCAAAAACGACTTTGTCTTGGCGATGACCGGCTACCAGCCGGATTTCGCTTTTCTTGAGCGTCATGGCGTTTTCCTCGACCCGGCCACTCAAAGGCCACGCCTCAACGCCGATACGTTTGAAACGGAGCGCTCCGGCCTTTATTTGGCCGGCGTGCTCGTAGCAGGAGTTCATACCAATGAAATCTTTATTGAAAATGGCCGCTTTCACGGGGAAAAGATCGCTCGCGACATTTTCGCTCGTCTCCGTTCTTAGTTGGGCGCTGGCTGGCTGCGCAGCGCGCCCTCACAACTCGGCAATCCTCGCTCGTGGCTACGAGCCGGTTATCCAACTCCCCCATGCGCAACCCGAAGCCGGGGCTTCCGGCGAGCGCGACCAGGAGGTGCCGAAAGATCAGCCCGGTGAGGCGATGGAGTTGTATCTGTCGAAGCGCGCCGTGGACGGCCGGGCCCAGGTCCCCTTTGATCGATATCTCGGCGCGCAAGACCAGATTGCCCGCATGCGGCACATCGACATCGCCCAGGGCCGTCTTAGCGCCGCGAAAAAGTCGCCCCTTGAAAGGCAACTCTCGCTCGGCCAGTGGCGCGAGGTCGGTCCCACGAACATCGGCGGCCGCGCCCGCGCGCTTGTGTTTGATCCCCGTGACCCGAATGTGATGTACCTCGGCGCCGCCTCCGGCGGCGTCTTCAAGTCTACCGATAGCGCCCAGTCCTGGACGCCCATTGGCGACATGCTCCCCAATATGGCTGTCAATGCCCTCGCCATCGACCCCAAGAATCCGGATACGCTCTATGCGGGCACGGGCGAAGGTTACAACAACGTGGATGCCGTGCGCGGCAACGGCATCTTTCGTTCCACCGACGCAGGCAAGACCTGGACGGCCCTGCCCGCCACGCGCGACAACAGCGGCTTTTTCTTTGTCAACAAGCTAATCGTCAGCCACCTTGATTCCAACCGGCTATATGCGGCCACCGGTCAGGGCGTCTTCCGCTCGCTGAACGCGGGCGAGACTTGGGAGCGCGTGCTCAACCGCACGGGAGCCTTCGACGGCTGCTCGGACCTTGTGCTGCGCACGGACGGACAGCAGGACTTCCTCTTCGCCTCTTGCGGCCGTTTTCTTTCCCCGGCCACCATCTTTCGCAATACCGCCGCGGAAAGCGACGCGCTTTGGGAACCCGTCCTCACCGATCCCGGGATGGCACGCAGCGTGATCGCCATCGCGCCCTCGCAGCCCAGCACGGTCTACGTTCTGTCGGCCTCGTTTGAGACCGGCCCCTTCCAGTACGGCCTCTTTGCGGTCTACCGCTCCACTAACAACGGTGAAAAGGAGAGCTTCGAGAAACGCGTTACCAACCAGGACCCGGTGCGGATGAATACTCTGCTGCTGTCCAATCAGCAAGGCTTCTTTAGCGATATCTGCGGCAGCGGACGCCAGCAAATTTCCAGCCAGGGCTGGTACAACAATTCGCTGGCCGTGGATCCCGTAAACCCGGACCGCATCTGGGCGGGCGGCGTCGACGTGATGCGTTCCGACGACGGCGGGGCCAATTGGGGCTTGGCCAGCGACTGGAACGTGGCGCCTACCTTCCGCACCTATGTGCACGCCGACCAGCATCTCATCGTTTTTCATCCGAAGTATGACGGCGAATCCAATCGCACAGTCTACTTCCTGAACGACGGCGGCCTCAATGCCACCGACAATGCCCTTGCCGGCACCTTGTCCAACGACGACTACTGCGATTTCTACTCCGATTTCACTCATAAGACGCTGGTGAATGGCATGGCGACCACGCAGTTCTATCATGGCCAACCCTATCCCGGCGGCGCCGCCTGGATCGGCGGCAAACAAGACAACGGAACCTCCCGCGGCACTCTCGCGGCCGGGCCGGGCCAATGGGAGGAAATCCTGGGCGGGGACGGGGGCTACGTCGCCATCGCGCCCGACAATCCCAATCGCATCTATGCCGAGGTAACCCGGCTCAGCCTGCGACGCGCCACCGACGGCTTCAGCTTCGCCACGGCCATTCGTGGCATCACGGAGGCTTCCACCAACTTTCTCTTCATCACGCCCTTCCGCATGGACCCCAATGATTCTCAGCGCCTGTACATCGGCGGACGAACCCTTTGGCGCACCACCGACGGCGGCGACAATTGGACCGCTTTCAGCCCCGCCATCGGCACCACCGGCAACATTAGCGCCATCGCCGCCGCTCCCGGCAATCCGGAGCGCGTGGCTTTTGCCACCACCACAGGACGGGTTTTCGTCACGAATTCCGCCTCCACCGCTACCCCCGAGGAGGGCTGGGCCAATACGCTCGTTCGCCTGAACGGTTTCCTTTCCTGGCTCGAGTTCGACCCTACCAATTCCGACATCCTCTACGCCACCGTTTCTACATTTAACAACGCCGCTGGCGAAGGGCACGTCTTCCGCTCCACCGACGGCGGAGCCACCTGGGAGCGTCGTGACGCAGGCCTGCCCGACATCCCCGCACACTCCGTCGCCATCGACCCCGCCAACCCGTCGAATGTCTATTTGGGTACCGATCTGGGCCTCTTCGCCTCCACAGATTCCGGCGCCTCTTGGGCCAAGGAAGATTCCGGCTTCGTCAATACCGTCGTTGAAAGCATGTCCATCGCCCGGGAAAATGGCGCCAGCACTCTCACCGCCTTCACCCATGGCCGCGGTGTCTGGCAAGTCCACCTGAACGGAGAAACCCCCAACTGCACCTTTTCTCTCGAGGAACTCCCTCGCGTGAGTGCCGTTGGGAACCTGATCAACTCTCGCTTGGACACCGGCGGGGACTGTGTGTGGTCGGCGGTCCCGGCTTCACCCTGGGCTCGCGCGGTACCGGCCGTCGGCAAAGGCCCCGGAAGCCTTCCCGTCCAGGTGTCGGTGAACCCCTCCGTCAATGCACGCGAGACGAAGATCTACCTGGCAGACAAGACTTTATCTGTTAAGCAGGATGGGGCGACTCCCGTCCTCGATAACTCCTCGCCCACCGCCGCCTTCGTGATCGCCACCCAGCCCTTTGCCGGCTCTACCGACACGCGCACCGTGCCAGGGCCTGCCCCGGAAGACTCTCCCCTGCACACGTGCACCGAATCGCGCGATTCCCGCCACACCTGGTTTAAGTTCACCCCCGATTTCTCGGGAAGTCTCCTGCTCTCAGCCTTTACTCTCAGCCCAGCCGGCACGGCCTTCCGTGGCTCCGTGATCACCCTGTATGAGGGAGATCCCGTCGCCGCCAACGAACGCGCCTGTGCACGTTCGACTACACAGGTCATTACGCGAGTGGAAGTCGAGGCCGGCAAAACCTATTTCATCCAGGCTTCGGGAACGGGCGCCAACAATCTGGGCGGCCTGCAGACCTTTCTCCTGGCCCGCGTCAATTAGGCGGCTTTCCATTAGACTAGGCTCATGCTTAGTCGCAGACTATTCCTAGCCACCTCCGGCCTCAGCGCCGCAGCCCCGGCCTTCGCCGCCAAAATCAACTCCACGTTTAAGGGCGTCACCATCGGCGCCCAGTCCTACAGCTTCCGTGACCGCGATCTCGCCGCATCCATCAAGGCCATGCAGGAGATCGGCCTTGGCTCCGTCGAGCTCTGGAGCGGCCATGTCGAACCCAAAGTCGCCCGCGGCCCCGCCGGTCGCGAAGAACTGAGAACCTGGCGCGAAACCGTGAGCCTGGACCATTTCAAGAACATCCGCCAGCAACTCGACGACGCGGGCATTGGAACCTGGGCTTTCAATTATTCCTTCCGTGACGACTTCAGCGAGAAGGAAATCCAGCGCGGCTTTGAATTCGCCAAAGCCCTCGGCGTCAATCGCATCACGGCCAGTTCCAACGTCTCCACAGCCAAGAAGATCGCCCCCTATGCCGAAAAGGCCAGGGTCATGGTGGGCATGCACAACCACTCCAACATCAAGCCCAACGAATTCGCCACCCCCGACGACTTCGCCGAAGCCATGCAGGCCTCCAAATACATCGGCGTCAATCTCGACATCGGACACTTCTGGGCCGCCAACTTCGATCCCACCGAATATCTCGAGAAAAACGCCGCCCGCATGGTCTGCATTCATTTGAAGGACCGCAAAAAGAACCAGGGCCCCAATCTTCCCTTCGGCGAAGGCGACACCCCCTTAAAAGCAGTTCTCGATCTCATGGCCAAGAAGAAGTATAAGTTCCCCGCCAACATCGAGTACGAATACAAGGGTGCGGATACCGTCGTCGAAGTGAAAAAGTGCCTGGAGCACTGCAAAGGCCTGCTCTCTTAGAGCGGGCACCCATCCTCCGAAACACCGTTGCCACAAAACAAAGCCCCCATGCTCGCGCATGGGGGTCTTTGTTTGGGTGCGGACCCTGTACATTTGGGGAAATGTACAGGGGGGGTTGGGAGCTTTTGGAGTTCTTACTTCGCTCCTGCTTCCAACATCTTCTACTGTAACACAGGTATTTCGAAATTTGCAACAAATGCGGATCTTTTTTCTGCGCTGTTCCATTTGGTCCCTAAACCGCCGCCGGAATAGCGGTTTTCCAGAGCAAATGCGGCCATGGCATGCTTCGTGGCCGTCAGCGGTGGATAGTAGGTGGACTCATGACGGCAAATCTGATCCGTAGTCTCAATCGGCCGCGTCTCAATCCGAGCCAGCTCACCGGCCTCCAATTTTGCCTTCATGGAGTGCAAGTTGTTGTTTTCAAAAGTCAAACTTACCGGCCGGGTCTCAATTGCCACTACTGAGGCAAATAAGTCTCCGCCCATCCGCTTGGCAAATTTCACCAGTGCCACCTTCTGCTCCGCGGTCGCCTTTTCGTCCACGATCAACACACTCTTGGTTGGATTCGACAACAATTGCGTATCGCCAAGCGTACCGGTCGCCTTAATCACGCCCACCACGCCCAACCCGGCCAAGTTAACTCCGTCCACGCTGCCTTGCTCGATCTTCCAGCCCATCACGGCCAGGTCACCCACCAGATTGATCTCCGAGTTCGCATAACACGAGCCCGTGTACACGTCCGCATTCCGCGCTTCCACATAAGAACCGCTAATTGTGGCCTTCGGAAGCGTCGCCGCAAAAAGCGTGCCTCCAGCCAAGAGGGATGCCGCCAGTAAAGCTTTCATCGTTGGACTCCTGTCTTCAATCTACTACTAAAGAGCGACATAGCAGCCGCGGGTTTCATTGCAATCGTACTCATCGACCGCCTTGGAATCGGGCCCCAAGCACTTTTGGGTGCTCAGGCACCAGAAAAGCCGGTCGTTCGAGTGCGGAACGGTAGGGTCCCATTCCGCCTCGATATACATTCCCTTCCAGCGGAGCTTCGCGCATCGGTCGTCGTCGTGATCCAGACGCACGATCCCTGGCAGTTCCATCCTGGGCCCTTACGCCTTCACTCCGGCCGCTTCCAACAGCGCCCGCTTTACCGCGACGCGCGCCAATTGAATCTTGTACGCGGTCTGGCTCAGGGGTTGGGCCCCCTTCACGGCCGCTTCGCCCGCCGCCGCCGCCGTTTCGGCGCTGATCGTCTTGCCAGCCAACATTGCCGCCGCGTCCGCCGCCACCACCGGTGTCGGCCCCACGTGGCCCAGCACGATCAAAGCGCTCTCCACAGACGAGCCTTTCATTTTCAGATTCACGCTCGCCGTCGCCAGTGGCCAGTCGAGCGCATCCTTGTGCCGCACTTCGTAAGTCGCGTTCTTGCCCGCCGCCGGCACGTGGATCTCGGTCAGAACTTCGTTCGGCAGCAGCGCAATCTCCCGCGCTTCATTGGATTGCGGCGCGACGAAAAACTTCGCCGCGTCCACTTCCCGGCTCCCAGAGGCGCTCGCCAGCTTCACTTTAGCCCCCAATGCCACTAGCGCCGGGCCTAGGCTCGAAGCGCTGACAAACTTTGCATGCCCCTGCGGAAAAAGCGCGTGGTAGCGGTTCTCGCCGCCATCCACCAGGCTCTTGCCGTCCTTCATCGCCAAAACGCCGTGGCCTAGGCGGAAATACCAGCAACGCGGCCGTTGGCAAAGATCGCCGCCTACCGTACCCATGTTGCGGATCTGCGGGCTCGTAACGCCCATCACCGCCTGCTGCAGGCTGGGAGCCATCTGCCGCACCAGGGCGTTACTTGCTAGCTCATCAAACGTGACGGTGGCGCCGATGCGCAATCCGGTACCCGTCTTCGTGATCCCGCCCAATTCCTTGATCCCCTTGATGTTTACCAGGCGCTTCGGGTTCATTACATAGTCTTTCATCAGCCCCAGCAGATCCGTTCCGCCCGCCAGCACCACCGCCTCGCTCCAGTTGGAGCCCAGCGCGCCCGTCGCCTCTTTCAGCGAGAGGGCGTTGACGTATTCGAAGTTGTTCATTAGGCCCGGCCCCTTTCCATATTCGATCCATAGAGCGCGGATAGCACCCGGTCCGGCGTCAAGGGCACCCGGGAAACCCGCACGCCAATCGCGTTGGCCACCGCGTTGCCGATGGCGCCGATTGTCGAAATCGCGCAGGGCTCGCCCAAGCCGATTACGCCGCGCTTGTCGTTATCCGGATGCACGTCCATGTGCACCTCGATTTCGCCGATGTCTTTGATGCCGGCCAGCTTGTAAAACTCCATATCGGCGTTTAATACCCGGCCCAACTGCTCGTCCATCACGCGCTCTTCCATCAGCGCGCCGCAGATGTTCATGATCACGCCGCCGTAAACCTGGCTCTCGGCCGTCTTCGGGTTCACCACCAGGCCGCAATCGTGCACCGCCACCATTTTGTTCATCCGCACGACACCCGTCTCGATGTCCACACTCACATCGGCAATCTGCACGCCGCCCACACCCTGGCTCGTCAGCCCCATCGGATTTTTCGGATCGTGCTTTCCATTGCCGGTGATCGAGGAAACACCAATCTTTGCGCACGCCTGTTTCCAAGCGATGCTCTTGGCCGGGTTGCCTTTCACTTGAATCTTGCCGCCCACTGCTTCCAGTTCTTCGGCCGGCGCGCCTAATCCCGGCGCCACCTTCTGGAACAACTCATCGAGGGCATTCACCGCCGCCTTGCGGGTCGATGCCGTCACCCCGCCCACTGTCGTCGAACCGCCCGAGGGGGAACCAAACGGATAGGCGCTATCGCCGATCTTTACGCGAATATCGGCTACCGTTAGGCCGAGCGTCTCCGCCGCGACCATCGCCACCACCGTCCGCGTTCCCACGCCCAGATCTTGCGTACCCTGCTCCAGCTCGACGCTGCCGTCGGAATTGATCTTCACCCGGCATTCGGCCAGGTTGCCGCCGCCGCCCCACGTCGATAGTGCGATTCCTAAGCCGCGCTTCACCGGCCCACGCCCGCTATCGCCGCGTTGATGCCAAAGCTGCTTCCACTTCGCCATTTCCTGGGCCTTACGAATCTGCCGCTCGTACAGCGGCGCCCGCGCCGTGTAGCTCAAGTTCTTGATCAAAACCTCGGCCGGATCCATTTGGATCTCAGCGGCAAAGTCTTCAATTGCCGAGAACGTCAGAAAACATGCCTGTTGGTGATTCGGTGCGCGCCACGCCCGCGCGCCACCTGCATTCACGCTCACCGCCGCATGGTTCAGCTTCTTGTTAGGAATGTTCGTAAAGACGTAAGGAATCGGCGGCATGCCGCCGCCCGTATATCCCCCGGTCGCCCAGCTTTCGCTCATCCACGAAGTAATCGTGCCGTCTTTCTTTCCCGCCACTTTAATGTTGGCGTAGGCCGATGGCCGCACCCCCGCAATCGTGAGCTCGGTCGCCCGGTCCAGAAAAAGCTTTACCGCCTTGCCGCCCGAATCCTTCGACAGATTGGCGCATTCTCGCCCCCAAACATCGGACGGGAACTTCGAACCGAATCCGCCTCCCATATAGTCCATCGAGACGTGAATTTGGCTCGCCGGAATGCCCAATTGCTGCGCTAAATCCCCCCCCACAACCGAAACGCCTTGCGAACTAGGCCAGTATTCCAGCTTGTCGCCCTTCCATTCAATCACCTGCCCATGCGGCTCGAGACAGCTATGGGTCAGCACCGGGATTGCGTAGTATCCGCTTATCCTTGCTTCGGCCTTTCCATAGGCCTCATCGGGATCTCCCGTCACCTGCTCACCCGCCGGCTTGGCCCGCGGACCCGCCAGCGCCTTGTTTTCTTCGCTCACGAAATGCGGCAGAACTTCGTACTTCACTGCAATCGCCCGGGAGGCGTCCAACGCATGCTGCTCCGTATCGGCGGCCACCCAAGCCACTTCCGCGCCCGCCCAGTGAATTTCCGTCCCCGGCTTGGCCGTCACACGCACCGCCGTCACGCCCGGCATCTTAGCCGCCGCCGTCGTGTCGATCGCGCTCACCTTGGCATGCGCGTGCGGGCAGGTCAGGATGATTCCGAAAAGCATCCCGTCTCGGTTCGTATCGCTCGGGTACTTCGCCTTGCCACTCGACTTGGCAAATCCATCTAGACGGTTGTGGTTCTTGCCCAGTACCGTCCGCTTTTCCATCGGAGGCCAGTTGTAGTTAGGCATTGTTTCCTCCCTTTCCGTTGCTGCCGCTCCGCAGCGCCCGCGCTGCTTCCAGCACCGCCTTACGGACCCCGACATAGGTGCCGCAGCGGCACAAGTTGCCGCCCAAGCCATCCTTTACCTGCTCATAAGTTGGGCTCGGATTCTTGTCCAAAAACCCTTTCGCCGCCATTACGAATCCCGGCGTGCAATAGCCGCACTGCTGGGCGTCGTTGTTAACGAAAGCGGGCACGATCGGGTGCACCTTCCCGTTTGCGGTCAGGCTCTCTATCGTTTGAATCTGCCGCCCTTGGGCGTCGATCGCCAGTACGGTGCACCCATATTGCACTTTGCCGTCAATAATCATCGTGCAAGCCCCGCAGTTACCCCGGTCACAAACTCGCTTGGCTCCCGTATGATCCAGGCGGTTGCGCAGGGTGTCCAGCAAAGTTTCCCGTGGTTCGATGCTCGTTTTCAACACCTTGCCATTGACCGTCAAAGTCACCGGCACCGCCGCCGGTCCCTGCACCTTAACCGCCATGGCGGAAGACTGCGCTGCGGCCTCTTCGGCACTCCCTAAAAGTCCGGCTGCGCCCACGCTGGCCGTTCCTGCGCCCACTCCCTGCATGAAGCCACGTCGCGAAAACGGCTTTCTTCTCTTTGGTTCCTGGATACTCACGAACTCACACTTCCTTTCGCTACCGCTCGTCTGGTCGATACCTATGCCCCCGCCTTAGGGCGCATTAAGACATGTCGAATATATCATGAGGCGTTAAGCATTTTCCCCTTGGTTACCGATCATTCCCAAGAGGATTGGAGATTGATGAGACAAGTCGATTACGGCATCGACAGACCGGAACGCGTTCGTGCCTTCGGCATGGTCGGTGCTGTACTCATGGCTACGGGAGTAGCCCAGTTTATTGGCCTGCGCGACTCGACCGAGGTCTGGCCGGAGATGATTCTCTCCGTCTGCCTTTGGATTTCTATACTTTTTTTCATCGTCGCCGGAGTTATGCTCTGGTCCAGCAAAACCGGAAAGTATGGTGCCTGCTGGAAGATGATCGAGGAACTCTCCTGGTCTGGCCGGGAAAAAGTTCTCGATGTCGGCTGCGGCCGCGGCTTGCTTACGATTCTGGCCGCCCGCAAACTCCCCATCGGCGAGGTGCTTGGCATCGATACCTGGAGCCAGGAGTTCCTGACCGACAACTTCAAAGAAGCCGCCTACGAAAACGCCCGCCTGGAGAAGGTCACCGAGCGCATTCACTTCGAGGACGGAGATGCGGTGAAGCTCAATTTCAGCAAGGACAGCTTCGATAAAGTCATTTCCAGTTTTGCTTTGCACTCCTTGGCAAAACGCTCAGACCGCGATCTGGCCGTCCTGGAGATGATTCGTGTCCTCCGCCCCGGGGGAGAAATCGCGATTCTCGACATCCTGCATAGCCGCGAATACATGCAAGTCCTGAAAAGCAAAGGCATGATTCAAATCCGCCGCTCTCCCATGAAGTTCCTCTACTGCCTTCCCACCCGCCACGTTATTGCCGAGAAACCGCGAAAATAAGTCTCTTGGTTCATTGACTCCTTGGCGACGCTTGACAAATTCAAAGAATCACCCTATTCTCTATAGAGATGAAGTATTTATGGTGTGAATTTGTTTCCGGCCTCCTTCGCTGGAGCCAAGGCTTAAGTTCCTAGTCTGGCTCGCCTGTCGTTGTTTTTCGCCGAAACAGCAGCAGGTCCAAACTAAACGTTAGCTCCTTCGGTCCATCGTTGCCCTCTACCCCACCGGGTATGCTCCGTGGCCGGTAAATCGCTCGGTAGACATCTTCTATCCCTGCTGCATCTAACGCGACCTTCGCAGTGCTCCGTTCCCTCCGCACCGCTTCGAACGCCCCTGTAAACGTCTCGATCGTCCGTTCCACTCGATCCCTCCCCCGGCCTCGTAGTTCCACCAGGTCCTCTGCGGAGGCCAGAGCCACCAGAAGCCTTCCTCCCGGCCGCAAAACCCGGTGAAATTCCGGCGCGTTCATTCGCCCCGTGATCGAAAGCAGCGCCGAAAACGACTCTCTTTCATACGGTATTGCCCTGTCCGCGTTCCCTACTACCCACTCGCACTCTGGATAGCGCTTCGCAGCCGCCTCCACCGCTTTGGTTGAGATATCCAGCCCGAACCCCCTGCATCGCGACGTTCCCGCAATCGATCCCAGGTAAAACCCTTCCCCACATCCCACATCGAGCACGGCCTCCCCTTCCTGCGCCCCCAAAAGCTCCCGAATGCTCTCGAGCAACGGCGCGCTGATGCCCCGATCATGCAACCTTCGCCGGGCGGCCACCGCCTCCAACGTATCGCCCGGTTGTTTCGATCTTCGTTCCTGCGGCTGCAGCAGGTTCACATAGCCGCTCCGCGCCACGTCAAAGGAATGGCCCTCTGCACACACGAGCCGCGTGGCTTCCCGTTCCATTGGCTTACCGCATCCCCGTACCGGACAAATCAGCATGACAAATAGAAAAAGGGGCCTTCCGCAGGCCCCCTGTTTTTTTCCCGAATGGCCCGCAAAGGACTATTCGTCCTTCTTGCCAACCTTCAGCAGCTTCTCGCGTTGTTCCTTCAGCAGCGCCTTGCGGGAAAGCTTGATCTTGTTGCCTTCCACCGCCAGCACCTTCACCATGATCTGGTCGCCTTCGTTCAGCTCGTCACGAACGTTGCGTACCCGCGCCTCGGAAATCTCCGATACGTGCAGCAATCCGTCCGTGCCGGGAATGATTTCAACAAACGCGCCAAACTCGGCAATCCGTGTCACGGTGCCCAGGTAGGTCTTGCCCACCTCGGCCACGGCGCAGATGTTCGTGATCATCTGAATCGCGCGTTCCGCCGCTTTGGCATCGGCCGCGAACACCTTCACGCTGCCATCGTCCTCGACGTCGATTTTGGCGCCGGTTTGCTCCACGATGCCGCGAATTACCTTGCCGCCGGGTCCGATCAGCTCGCGAATCTTATCGGTCGGAATGGTCAACTGATATAGGCGAGGCGCATGCTGCGACAGTTCCTTGCGCGGCGCCGCCAGGCATTGCTCCATCGCGTCCAGCAACTGCAAACGCGCCTTGCGCGCCTGTTCCAGCGCTTCGGTCAACAACGCGCTCGACACGTTCGGTACTTTCAAGTCCATCTGCAGCGCCGTCACGCCGTCGCGCGTGCCGGCCACTTTGAAGTCCATATCGCCGTAGTGATCTTCGGCGCCCGCAATGTCGGTCAGAATCGCGTACTTGTCGCCTTCCTTCACGAGTCCCATGGCGATGCCCGCCACTGGCGCCTTGATCGGCACGCCTGCGTCCATCAGCGCTAGGGCGCCGCCGCACACGCTCGCCATCGAAGAACTGCCATTGGATTCCGTGATGTCGCTTACGACGCGCATTGTGTAGCCGAAGTCTTTGTCCGGCGGAATCACGGGTGCCAGCGCACGCTCGGCCAGGAGACCATGGCCGATCTCGCGGCGCCCTGCCCCACGCATAAAGCCCACTTCGCCCACCGAGAACGGCGGGAAGTTGTAGTGCAGCATCCAGCGCTTGGACGTCTCCGTTGCGTCCAGCAGTTCAATCTTCTGCTCGTCGTCCTCGGTGCCCAGCGTGGCCGTTACAATCGCCTGCGTCTCGCCCCGGGTAAACAACGCCGAACCGTGCGTACGCGGCAATAAGCCCACTTCCATTTCCAGCGCACGAATCTGGTCGAACTTGCGCCCATCGGGACGACGCCGCTTCTCCAGCATCTCGTCGCGAAAGATCGATTCCTTCAAACGATCGAAGTAATCGCCGGCCAGCTTTTGCTTCGCCTTCAACTCCTCCGTGTCCCCGTCAAACAGCGCCTTGGCTTTCGCTTTGCACTCGTCCACCTTGGCGTAGCTCTCCAGCTTGCCGTACTTCTCGGTGTTTAGGGCATCGGTCAAGTCGGCCCGTACGGCCGTCTCAATGGCCTTGTACACCTCTTCATTGATCGGTTTCGGTTCGTAGGCGCGCTTTGTCTTGCCCGCCAGCTTCACCAGTTCTTTGATCCCCGCGATGATCTTCTTGCAGCACGCATGCCCAAAGTCGATGCATTTCACCACGTCGGCTTCCGGTGCGCCCAAGCCACCGGCCTCCACCATCACAATGCCCTCTTCCGTCCCGGCCACGATGATGTAGAATTGTGCGTTCTTCACCTGTTCATAGGAGGGCAACGCGATCAATTCCCCATCGAGAATCGCCACCCTCACACCGGCCAGCAGATGATGAAAAGGAATGTCGCTGATAGCCAGCGCCGCCGCCGCGCCGCTGATCGCCAGTACGCCCGGGTCCCGCAACGGGTCCGCGCTCAGAACGTAGCCGACAATCTGCGTATCGTTCAAATAGCCTTCGGGAAACAAGGGACGGATTGGGCGATCCATCAGCCGCGCATTCAGCGTTTCCTTTTCGCTCAGGCGACCTTCCCGCTTGATGTAGCCCCCCGGAAAGCGCCCGGCCGCATACGTGTATTCCCGGTAGTCCGCCGTCAACGGGAAAAACGACTGATTTTCCTTAGCCTTCAGGTTTGAGCAGGCCGTGCACATCACCACCGAATCGCCGTGCTTGACGATTACGGCGCCGTTGGCCTGTTTGGCGATCTTGCCCGTTTCGAGCGTGATCTTGTGACCTTCCAGGTCGATTTCAACTGTGTGAACCACTTCTGGGTTCCTCCTCGTATCGCACCTGTAGCAGGTGCGTTGATCTGTTTCGGAGCGCGGCGGCTATCGGGCCGTCGAGTCTCCGCGTGAGATCAAGGAGACGATTCTGAGCTGTACTGATTGCCTGAGGCCTGCCGAGGCCGGCTTTCGGTCATACCCCAAAAACGAAACAGCCGGAGAAGCGATTTCCGGCTGTTACTTCCTAAACTGGCTATTTCCGAATTCCGAGCTTAACGATGAGAGTCTGATAGGTCTGCGGACTCTCGCCCTTCAGATAGTCGAGCAGCTTGCGGCGCTGTGCGACCAGCAAAAGCAAACCACGGCGAGAGCTATGGTCCTTCTTGTGCGTTCTGAAGTGTTCCGTCAACTGAGTGATTCGTGCGCTCAATAGCGCTACCTGGACTTCCGTCGATCCCGTGTCCGTCTTGTGACGGCGGTGGGTGCCAACAATTTCCTTCTTCGCTTCTACCGCAAGTGCCATTGGAAAGGGGGTACTCCTCTTCGTTCCTTAATCAACTTTTTCTACGAATAGTAGGGTAGCATAAACCAAACTGTTATGCAGCTTTCCGCACCCTCTCTATTAGTCGGACTTATGCTAGGCAGCCTGGCCGCCGCGGCCCTACCCGTTAAGACGATACTCACCAACACCAAAGTCCAAGTCATTGAAACCACTTATCTTCCTGGTGTCCCCCGCGAACGCGGAATTCGCGCCGCCGACCAGGTCATTGTCTTTCTTGACGATTGCTCCTACCGCCGCAAAGACTCCCAAACCGGTGAAATCACCATCCGCAATCGCAAGTCTGGCGACGTAATCTGGCACGATAAAGGAGAGGATGCCCCCGAGCTAACCAACGTTGGCAGCAAGCCCTACCGCACCCTCACCATCGAGCTTCAGTAATCGAATCGTAGTGAAGCTCCGCCAGTATCTTTTTTCCCGTCTTCTCTCCCGGGCCTCCGCCATTCACGAACCTCTTGTGGCCTCCCGGAAGCGTAGACTGCTCTCCTCCGTGGCCGGCCGAATCCTCGAAATCGGACCCGGAGCCGGCCAGAACTTCGCCTACTTTCCGCGTGGAATTGCTTGGACGGGCTACGAACCCAACTCTTTTCTCGCGAAACAAATCGCCCTCCCCGCCGGATCCACGCTCCACCGGAAACCTTTCCGGAACGAAACTCCAAACACTTTCGATTTCGCCGTCAGTACCCTCGTCCTGTGCAGCGTGCCGGATCTGGAAGCTACCCTCCAGGCGCTATGGCAATGCCTTCGCCCCGGCGGCGTCCTCGTTTTCTTGGAGCACGTAATGGCGGCGCCCGACTCACCTTTGGCCCGCGCGCAGGCCCGCTGGCAACCTCTTTGGACCCTCTGCGGCGATGGCTGCCATCCCAATCGCGATACTCTCTCAGCCATCCGTAAAACCGGCTTTCGCGTCGAGGACTGCGAAGCCTTCTCCTTGCCCCTCTGGCTCGCTTCCCCTCACATATGCGGCCGTGCCATTAAGCCATGAATTTCGTCACCGAACGGCTCGCTATCGGCGATGCCAATGACGTCCAACGCCATCGCGGCCTCTACGATGCCGTCCTCAACATGGCCGCTGAGATCCACGACTCCGTACCCGTTCCGTACCTCCACGTCAAACTCGACGACTGCGTCCCCGCCGAGGAATCGGATCTCCTCGAAGCCTTTGATTTTCTCGATCGCCAACTGGCCGCCGACCGCACGGTCCTGGTTCATTGCCTAGCAGGCGTCTCCCGCAGCGTTTCCGTCGTCTGTGGCTACTTGGCCTTCCGCACCGGCGAGCCCATCCATCAAATCCTCGCTCGCGTCCGTATCCTGCGTCCTCAAGCCAACCCCGATCCCGACCTTTTCGATTCCGTCGCCGCCTTCGTCGAGCGCCGGAAATCGTCATAATTGGGATAGGCAATGGGACCCGAAGAAAGAGACCGCTGCTGGAATGCCTTCGCGGCTGCGTTGCTTGATCGAGAGCATGCTTTTCGCACGCCCACCGTCCTCAGCGTCGACGAGAACGCTTGTCCCTGCGGCCGCGTCCTAACCTTGCGTGCCATCGACCCCGCCCGCCACTGGCTTCGTTTCCACCTAGACCGCCGCAGCCCGAAGTTCCAACACTGGCAGGACCGGCCCGTCATTTCCGCCGTCTTTTACGACAAAGCGGCCCGCTGGCAAGTCCGCGTCCGCGGCATCGCGCAACTTCATTTTGAAGACGCGATCGCCCGCGAGGCTTGGGAACTCAGCCACCCCATGAGCCGCCGCACCTATTTATCGCACTACGCACCGGGCGCGGAACTGGCCGAGGAGGTAGCCTCCACTCTTCCCGTCGATCTCCTGCGCCGGCGCCCCTCACCCGAAGAAAGCGAGCTGGGCTATCGGAATTTTGCCCTCGTTTATTGCCTCATATCCGATCTCGATTCGCTCCACCTGGAAGGCACTGGCCATCAACGCTTTCGCATCGATGAACCAGCCCTGGCTGTCTCCCGCATCGCCCCTTAGTGAAGTCCGGCATCCGTCCTCGGCTGCAATCTTCTTTCAAATGCGCTACACTCCCGGTCATGGGTAGTTGTTCGGCTCCTGGTGAGCCGATAAATCAGTATGCTCTGGTCACCTATCTCCCCGACGAGTTAGGAGCATACCTGGATCAAGCCAGAAGAGACCTTGTCCCCGCCTGCCAGGCGCGTTCTCATTTGTCCATTCTCCCGCCTCGCAGTCTTGCTCTACCGGCCTCTCAGGCCGAAGCAGAAATCAAGTACGTCTCCCACATTTCCCAACCCTTTGTCGTAAAAGTGGGCCAAGTTGCAGTTTTCCCCCTCACCGGAGTGATTTACCTCGAACTGGAAGCCGGCCAAAACGAAATAACGAAGCTCCACGCGACTCTCAATGCGGGAGCTTTTTCATTTCAGGAGCCCTATCCCTTTCATCCCCATATCACGCTGGCTCAAAACTTCGACCTTTCCACTTCCGCTGAGCGCATGGAATACGCTCGCCGCCAGTGGGCCACTTACAAAGGCAGACGCGAATTCCTGCTAGATCGCCTGGTTTTCGTCCAAAATACCAACCAAAACTGTTGGATGGACTTACGCGCTTTTGAACTCCGGGGTCTCCCCTTGAGCGCTCCCCTAGAGCCGGTGTTCTCGGCTAGTCAAACATTTTAAGTTGGTTCGGGGCAACTTTGGCCTTCGCCGGCCTCTTTAGCGGGCTACCAATCACTCCTAGCACCTCAAAACCCTCTAACGCAGCCCTCGGCACCAGTACCTTTTGTGCCGCGTTGCCGGCATCCGGCGGTGCCACTAGAAGGACGACGGGATCGAGTAGCTGCAAACTGTTCGCCATCGTAGCCTCCACGCTCTCCCCATCCCGGAACAAGAGCCGCACCCACAAACCCTGCTGGCGCGGACGCACCGTGTAGTGCCCTCTCTGCCAAGGCTTCCCTTCGCCCCAATCCCGCACAAAACAAATCGTTTTCACCGTTTCGAGCGCCACCTTTTGCAGCGTTCCTTCCGGCGTCAATAAGTTGACCCAGTCGTCCTCAATGGGATTCCCCGCATCCAAAAAGCCCGCCAGTGCCTCCCGTTCGAAGCGATAGACCATGGCTTTTTTCGTCGCGCCGCTTGCCAATTCGGAAAATCTCCTCGCCAGGGGGCGTCCTACAAGCAATTTTGTAGGAAATGTTTCAAACAGAATTCCTGTTATTGTATCATTAACGGCATGATCGGCCTGGTGCCCTTTCGGGCCGCCACAGGGTCGTATTTGACTTACTGCAAAGTCGAAAAAGGTCTTTCTCCCGCTACTTTGGCTGCGTACGCCGGCGATTTCGCCGCCTTCGCCGCATGGCTTGATCGGGCGAAGGTCGACGACTTTTCGCGCCCCGAAACCCTCCTCTCCTACCAATCCGAACTCCGCGCCCAAGGCCTTTCCCCCGGTTCTTGCGCCCGCAAACTGTCCTCCCTGCGCGGTTTCTTCCGCTATCTGGTCATGGAAGGCAAATGCGCCGCCGATCCCTCGGAATTGCTCCAGGCTCCCAAACCCGGCCGCCGCCTGCCGAAAGCCATTGGCCGCGAAAAGCTCGACCGTC
This sequence comes from uncultured Bryobacter sp., assembly GCA_964387685.1. Lineage (GTDB taxonomy): Bacteria > Acidobacteriota > Terriglobia > Bryobacterales > Bryobacteraceae > Bryobacter. Next base: position 298,554 of record CAYLXK010000001.1, on the reverse strand, counting down.
TCCTCGCCGCCTTCTCGCCCGATTCGCCAGTCGGCCTGCGCAATCTCGCTATGTTTGAACTCTGCTACTCGTCCGGCCTCCGGGCCAGCGAGCTAACCGGCGTCAAACTCTCCGATCTCGATCTCCTTGCCCAACGCCTCCGCGTCACCGGCAAGGGCAATCGCCAACGCCTCCTTCCGGTCGGTTCGACGGCCCTCGCCGCCATTGATCGCTACCTTACTTCCTCCCGGCCCCGTATCCTCGGCGATCGCTCGTCCCCCTACCTCTTCGTCAGCTCCCGCGGCCCGAAACTCGATCGCCGTTCCTACTGGGCCGTTCTCCAACGCCTGAAAATTGGTGCTGGATTCCCCACCGCTTTACATCCCCATATGCTCCGCCATTCCTTCGCCACGCACCTCCTTGCCGGAGGCGCCGACCTGCGAAGCGTCCAGGCGATGCTCGGCCACGCCGACATCTCCACCACCCAAATCTATACCCACGTCGAAAACAGCCGCCTCCGCGGTATTGTCGACCGATTCCACCCAAGGGAAGCCCGTAAATCATGAGCGACACCATGTTTCAGCTCGAAAGCCACTTGAGCCAAGCTCAAAACGCCGCCATCGCCGATGTCCAAAACATCATGGCCCAACTCCAAGTCAACGTCTTTCTAACCGGCGGAGCCCTCCGCGATATGGTGGCCGGCTTGCCCGTCCGCGACCTGAACTTCACCCTCGAGGGCTCCCCCGCCAAATTCCTCAAGGCTCTGGAAAAGCAAGCCAGCATCCGCATTCTCAAGGCCGACGACACCCGCAAAAGCTACGAGATCGTTTTCCCCAACGGCGTCCTCGCCGAAGTCTCCATGGCCCGGGTTGAGAAGTTCTCCAAACCCGGCGCCGCCCCCAAGATCCTCCCCGCCACCATTCACGAGGATCTGCGTGGCCGCGACTTCACCATGAATTGCCTCGCCATCTCCCTGGCCAAAGGCTCCCGCGGACTCCTCCTCGACCCCACCAACGGCCTCTCCGACCTGAAGGAACGCATTCTCCGCACCGTCTCTCCCTTCACTCTCGTCAACGACCCCGCCCGCGTCCTCAAACTCGTCATCCTCCAAGCCCGCCTCGGTTTTGCGCTGGACGAACGCACCCGCGGCCAATACGCAGCCGCTCGGGAAAACCGGCTGGAGACCCAGATTTCGGCGGACTCCCTTCGCCGCGAAATCGTCAAAATCGGCGAAGAAATCAACCCCCTGCCTATCCTCGAGCTCCTCGATAAAGAGCGCCTCCTCGATCTCTTCTTCCCCGGTTTCACCGGCCCCAAGATCAACGCCGCCGGCTTTCAAAAAGTTCTCAAGTTTCGCGGCATGCTGCCTTTCGGAGCCCACGTCCAGGAAGACCGCTTCTCGGTCTTTCTCTTCACCGTGAGCGAAAAGTGGACCCCGAAAGAAAAGTTAGCCTTCCTGAAAAACACGAAACTTTCCCGCCCGGAAGCCGACGCTTGGAAAAACCTCGAAAAGAAGGCCAAGACCCTCGAAACCGCGCTGAAGTCTCCCAAGCTCAACAAGCCCTCGCGTATCTACGAAAAACTCGTCGACGCCCCCTTCGACCAGATTCTCGTGCTTCTCTACAAAAGCTCCCAACGCGTCGTGCAGGATCGCATCAAAAACTATTTGCAGAAGTACCTTCCCAGCGCTCTGGAAGTTAGCGACGAAGACCTCCTCGCCGCCGGCGGCCAGCCCGGCACCCCAAAGGGCGCAGCCCTCAAAAAGAAGCTCATCCTCACCCGGGTCGACGCCCGGCCCAAGAAAGTTATTGCGCCGGCGGATCCGGCTTACAGTCTTCCAGCTTGAGCCGGAAGCTCGCCACCGGCCTCCACGCCGCGCCGTTCCGAACTTCCAAAGTAATGGTGTTCTTTTTCTGATCCGCCCGCACGCGCGTCGTCTGGGAAACGGCGCGTTGGCCCGGCGCCGCCTCCTTCGGTATCCGGCTGGAAATGGCCCGTAGATCCCAACCCGTGCCGCCCGTTTGCGTCTCAAACAGTTCGTAGCGCCCCGCCTCGCCCGAACCCCGGTTGTCGATCAGCGCCCAACCCTTCTTGGCCGCTTGAAATGCGAAATCTTCGATTACCCCCACTCGCGTCTCGGCGTACAGATCGCTCTTCCGCCACGTCCTCCCGCCATCCGTAGTCAGCAGAAAAAAAGGATCTCGCGGCAGTGCCAGCGACGTGTGCCCCGCAATCCATCCGTTCGAGAAATCGAGGAATTGCATCCCCTCGAGCGAACTGGCTTTCAGGCGCGGGTGCGCCTCGCGCCAGGTCGCCCCGCCGTCTTCGCTCGCCAGCAAAATGCTCTGCAACGTGGTCGTGGTTGTATGCAGGTTGCCGGCCATCAGATAGCCGAGATTATTCGTCTCTGCGCTCGAGATCTCCAGAAACGTCGGGCATGGCTCGTTCTCGTCGCAAACCAATCCTAACGACTCGAGATCCAGCTTGCCGCATTCCGTCGGCAACAGGATCGGCCCCTTGCTCGCATCGTAAACAACCGGCCCCTCAACGACAGCAGGCACCGGCACTGCCGTCGGTAGTGGGATAGACTCTTGCGCGCTCAGCAGCGCGAGCAGGATCGGCAACACAACTACATCTTAGCCCTGTGAGTGAAGTCATGATGCCCCGCATCCAACCTCGGCCGCGTCAGTAGATAGCTACAAATCCCACAACACTCCAGATCTCCCCAATTCGGCGTGTTTCGATATGCACTTCTTGTTCCCCAGGATATCCGCCACGTCGTCGAACCCAATACATCAGCGATGAACCATATTGGCCGTTAATCTGCCCATCCACACCGTGACCGATTCTCCAGGATGAAATCGGATACTTTCCTTCGTACTCCACAACGGGGCCTAGATTTTCCTTTTGAACTAGATAACCAATTTCCCTAGCTCGGCCATGTGTAAGGGAAGTCAAAATAACGCCAGCGGCTAACTCCGGGCCGAAATCGCGAAAAGGATTCATGATGCAGAAGGCTCTTGGCCGCACGGCGCCTATGTCGAGATTCAGCTTACTCAGCACTGGCTCATCGCGGAGGCAGGAGAGCTGAAACAAGCCTCCGCACAATGTGAGGATGAGAAGCCGCCAAGCCCTATCCATCGCCGCCCCCTTGACCTGGATCGAAACTGAACCCCTCTTACCTGGACACCCTCTTTGCGCTGCAAGTTCCCGTTAAATCTGCATTCCTGGACGGTTTGGAAATCGCCCTAGGGGCCAAAGGCCTTTCCGAGGAGAGTCCTCATCTCGGCGAAATCGTCCGAAGACAGACGCCCCAATCGCTTCACCACATCGCCTTTCGGAACCACATTCATCTTGTGCAGCCGCAGAAAGGAAGGCGCAGTCAGCCCAGCCGCCAACCAATCCCTACCTGGCATATCGAATGCGGATTGCTTGTCCTTGGTTGTAACGATGGCAACGACGACATCATCATCGCCCAAATCCAACAAGACCACAGCGGGTCGAAACTTTACGCCAGGGCCTTGGTGGAACGCCAACCGGCCCAAAACCACTTCACCTTGCTGGAGCGTCATCCAGTAGTTGTTCGTAAATCGAATCCTCTGGTGCGTAAGCTGCCTCGAAGGTCCGCCGCCCCAAGGCTCGCCATGCCTCTTCTTCGTCGTCGGTGATAAGTTCCCAGCCGAGGACTGCGTGAAGCCGCTTGCCGGCGGGAATCGACTGAGCAAATTCCCTTGGAATCTGGATCGATCCTTCGGGGCCAACTTCGCATTCGAATTCCAGACTTTTCATCGTGAGTACCTCCTCCCGATTATCGCCAAATCGAGGACAAGCCACCCTACGGCTGCTTCGGATCGATCCGCCACAAATTCTGCTGGCGCAAGTTCGACAACCACACGCTCCCATGCCCCACGCGAATCGCGTCCCCTCCTGGCCCCGCCCACTGCTTCACGACTTTGTTGGTCTTCGGGTCGATCTGCGTAATCGGAAATTCGAACACCGTAAACCATACATAGCCTTCGCCGAATGCCGCCTCCCCGCCGCCCCCGGGAATTCCCGCCTCAATCGTGGCCTCCACCGTGCCCGTCTTCGCGCTGATGCGCGACACCGTGCCGTCGCCTTGATTCAAGGTCCAAATGCTCCCCGCCCCACCGGTCAGAAATCGCGGCTTCGGTCCCGTCGCAATCTCCTGCACCACCTCGCCCTTCTTCGGATCCACCTTAATCAGCTTCGAACTCTCATTGGAAGCAACCCAAATGAAGCCCTCATAGAACAGCGGCGAAACGCTCCCCGGCGCGATCTCGATTTCTTTGACGACCTTGTTCGTCTTCGGATCGATCTTCGCCAGCACGCTCTTCTTATCCGTCACCACCCAAACGGCCTCTTTGCTCGCGGCGATTTGCCCTTCGCTATCCCACGGCCCGGCGGGCACCGTCGCAATCACCTTGTTCGTCTGCTGGTCCACGCGTGCCACGCCCTTGCCGGCGCCTGTCCCGCGCTCTCCGCACAGGGGCACCCACACGCTGCCGAATCCTTCCGCTAAACCGCTGCACGGCCGCTTGCCCACTTCGATCGTCGTCACCTGGTTGGTCTTCGCGTCAATGCGGTGCACCGTATCTTTCGGCCCATTGGAAACCCACAACGCATCCTTGGTCACCACTTGCCAGTCCGGCACTCCCGGAACCGGAATCTCCGCGATCGGCTTCAGGTCTTCCATCTTTCGCTTGGCGGCTTCGTCCTTCACGCCAGGACGCACAATGCGCTGCGGTCTCTTTTTCGGCACACCAGGACCGGAACCCGGCGGCGGCGTCTCCTGCCCCAACCCCATCGCCAACACGGCGGCGGCCGTCATAGCCGTTACAAAAATTCGCTTCATCGATTAGTCTCCGTTAGTTCCCATTAGTCACCGTGCGCGCTAAGCGCTTCTTCCGTAGGCACTCGCTGTGCCTGCATCACCGCCACATACGACACCAAACTCAACACCGGCGGTAGCAGCGTGTCCAGCCCCGCCCATTCCGGCGGCGTCATGAAGTGCGCCAAGATTCTCGATCCTGTACCTGTCAAGATTGCCGTTACCGCCGCCTCCGGCGTACCTTTCTTCGAATGCACGCCAAAGAAAAGCGGCACCACGCATCCGGCAAAGACAATATCGAAAGCGATCACCAGCAAGATCCCCGGCTCCGGCTTCCACCAAGCCATCAAGCCCGCCACAATCGCCGTCGGAATCACCATCATTCGGCTGATCGACAGCATCTTGGCGTCGTCCACCGGTGTCTCACGCCACCGCTCGAACATATTCCGCGAAGCCACCACGCTCATCACCAGCATGGCGCCATTGGCAGTCGACATCGACGCGCCCAAGACGCCGATAAACACCATCACGCCCAGCCAGTACGGCAGAATGCCGTTCGCCATCGCCGGCAAAACCATCCGCGCGTCGTCCACCTTCGGCGCCAGCGAAACGCTATACAGCCCAATCAAAGTCGCGCAGCCGCCCACCACCAGCGTCATCACCGCCGCGTAATAGCAGGCGTTGCGCGCTGTTTTCCCGGTCTTTGCACTAAACACGCGCTCCATGAAATCCAGCGCCATGGCATTCCCGAGCGCCAGACTTAAAAACGCCGCCCAATTCGGCATCGTGTTGAGCGTCAGATTCTGCACTTTCAAGGCCGCCTCAATCGGCGCGCTTCCCTTGGAGAAATAGAGCCAAAGTGCCGCGCCCACAAATCCGATCAGCGCGACGTGTATCTGGAAAAAGTCGGTCCATATCGCGGAATACAAACCGCCCGCCATCGTGTAGGCGGCAATCACCGCCGCCCCCACCATCAGCGAGTTGGTATAGCTCATGCCGCTTACCACGCTCAAGATCCAGGCGACCGCGCTCAGGTTCCCCGCAATCAGGACCGTAAAGCAAACCAACGTGATCACGCTTACCAGCGCTTCCGTCTTCTTGCCATAACGGCGGTAAAAGAACTCCGGCAGCGTCAGGAGATCCATCTCGTTCAATGGCTTCGCCAGAAAGCGCCCCACCACCACCAGACTCACCGCTAGCCCCAGCGGGATGAGCAATCCCCCCCAGAACTGATTTCCATAAACCAGCGATACGTTCCCCAACGTCGCGTTCCCGTCTACCGCCTGCGCCACCAGCGCCGTGCCCACGACAAAAAAGGGCATGCTCTTCCCGCACACCGTAAATCGCTCGCTCGACCCTTTCACCTGCGTAAACGTGTAGAGTCCTATGGCCAGCGAGATGGCCATGAAAATGACCACCGGCCAAAACATTTCGGTCATGGATTTGCGCTCCTCTTAAATTGCCAACTAGGGCAAGGAACGCTCCGACAAGGAGTGAACTAGTGCGCCGGACGGAGGCGCGCCTAGAATCTTTCTACGTTAGCAAATCTCAGCAATCGATCGTCTGCATCAGCTTGGCCACTAGCGCCGTCCAGCCCGTCTGGTGGCTCGCTCCTAGCCCCAAACCGCTGTCCCCATGAAAGTACTCGTAGAAAAGGACGTTGTCCTTGAAGTGCGGGTCTTCTTTGAACTTTCGGTGGTGCCGCATCGCCGGCCGGCCCTGCCCGGGTTGCTCCAAAAACAGGTTCGACAAACGCCTGGCCAGATCCTTCGCCACGCAGTCCAGCGAGTTCAGCTCCCCGCCCGGACTCGGACACGCCACTTGAATCGCCTCGCCATGGTAGTGATTGAACTTCTGCAAACTCTCAATCAGCAAATAGTTGATCGGAAACCACACCGGTCCCCGCCAGTTTGAATTCCCTCCAAAAAGCCCCGTCTGCGATTCCCCAGGTTCGTAGCCCACGCGGTACTCCATGCCGTCGGCCCTCAGCACATACGGATGCTCCTGGTGAAACTTGGACATGCCTCGAATCCCGTAATCGCTCAGGAACTCGTTCGGGTCCAGCATCCGCCGCAACAAGCCTCGCAAACGTTCCCTGCCCACCAAAGACAGCAATCTGCGGTCCGCCACCCCTTCCCGCGTCAACGACGCAAGATTCCCCGCCAGGTCCGGCCGGTTCTCCAGAAACCAGTCCATCCGCCTCTTGAACCCCGGCAGCGACGCAATCGTACTCGCCTCGATCGTGTCTACGGCAAACAGCGGAATCAGCCCCACGATCGAACGCACCTTCAGCGGCATCACCCGTCCATCCGGCAGCCGCAATCGGTCGTAATAGAACTGATCTTCCGGGTCCCACAAGCCATGCGAGCCGCTCCCGTTCATTGCCCCGGCGATAAACAAAAAGTGCTCAAAAAACTTGCTCGCGATGTCCTCATACACGGGATTCGTCTTGGCCAGTTCCACCGCGATCTTCAGCATGTTCAGGCAATACATCGCCATCCACGACGTCCCATCGGATTGCTCCAGGTGCCCCCCGGTTGGCAGCGGCTTCGAACGGTCGAAGATCCCGATGTTGTCCAGCCCTAGAAATCCGCCCTCAAATATGTTGTCTCCCGCGGAATCTTTGCGGTTCACCCACCACGTAAAGTTCATCAACAGCTTGTGAAAAACGCTCTCCAGAAACCGCGTGTCGGGCTTGCCGTTCATCTTCGAGTCGATCTTGTACACCCGCCAGCACGCCCACGCATGCACCGGCGGATTCACATCCCCAAACGCCCACTCATAGGCCGGTATCTGCCCATTCGGGTGCATGTACCATTCGCGCAAGAAAAGCGATAGCTGCCGCTTGGCAAACTCCGGATCGATCAACGCAAATGGAATCATGTGGAACGCCAAATCCCATGCCGCGTACCACGGATACTCCCACTTGTCCGGCATCGAAATGATGTCTTCGTTAAACAGGTGTTTCCACTCGGCGTTCCGCAACGTCTTGCGCTCCCGCGGCGGTTCCGGCTGCCCTGGATCTCCCTTCTGCCACTCGTCGATATCGAAGTGGAAGTACTGCTTCGACCAGATCAGCCCCGCCGCCGCCTGCCGCTGTACCCGCTTGGCATCCAGGGTGTTCCCCGTATTGCCCCGCGAAAGCACGTCTTCATAGAACTCGTCCGCTTCGGCAATCCGTTTGGCAAAAATCGCCTCGAAATCCTCGCCCGTGTCGCAGTCCTCTCCCGCTTCGCGCAGCCGGTACCGCGCCGTGTACGAGCCCCCCGCCGCAATCTCCACCCGATGGATTGCCGCCGCCTTTGTCCCCCGGCCCTGCGGATTCACCGCATGCTCCTCTCCCTCGATCAAATACCTTCCAATCCCATCCTTGAAATACCCGCCGATATCCTCGAACCCGTACAGCCTCACCCCGTTCGATTCGTTCTCGGTAAACACCAATCGGTCCGGCCGCTCGGCCACAAACTCGTAGTCGCCCAGTTTCTCGTGATGCAACCGGATCGTTTCCCCGCTGGTTGCCTCCATCGACGGCTTGGCGCCTCTCCCAAAACTCCACCCATTGCGAAACCACACCTGCCCCAGCAGCCACAACGGCGCCGCTTCGGGCCCCCGATTATGGGCCGTCACCCGGATTAGCGTCTCATTCACATCCGCCTTGGCGTACTCGACATACACATCGAAATAGCGGTCGTCGTCAAAGATCCCCGTATCGAAGATTTCAAATTCCGGCTCGTGCTTCCCCCGCCGTCCCCCTTCCTTCAATTGCTCGTAGGGAAAGCGCCGCTGCGGATACTTGTACAGCCCCTTCAAATACGCCGCCGTCGGCGTTGCATCCAGGTAGTAATACAGCTCTTTCACATCCTCGCCATGGCTGCCCAAAGGGCCCGCCAGCCCATACAGCCGCTCCTTCAGAATCGCGTCCCGCCCATTCCACAGTCCGATTGAAAAGCACAAGCGGCAATGGTTGTCGCAATAACCCAATAGCCCGTCTTCCCCCCAACGGTACGCCCGCAAGTGCGCATGCTCAAACGGAAAATAGTCCCACGCCGTCCCATAGCGCGAGTAATCCTCCCGCACCGTCCCCCATTGCCGCTCGCTTAAATATGCTCCCCACCGCCGCCAGTGCGCCTGCCGCGCCTGCGCTTCGGCTAGTCTCTTCCATTCCGCGTGCATGTACCATTGTGATCACATCCGGGCTTGTATCATTCCTCGGGGCAGCGCATAATAGACCCCTAGCTTGCCCTTATGCTTCGCCTCACCTGGCTTTTCTTTTTCTTCTCGATCTCTTCTTTCGCGGCCCTCTCCTACTCTGTTGGCCCCTGCCACGTCACGTTCAGCCTAAACGCCAACCCCGACAACACTTTGCTTCTCGATCTGGACGTCGACCACCCAGACATTCTCTGGCACAAGGCGAAAACCTTTGCCCGCCGCGTTGGCGAGCCGGATCAGATTCCCTTCATCCGCAGAACGTTGGATGAACTCTATGCCCAATGCCTCAAGGAATCCTTAGCCGGTACCCTTGATCCTGACTTCCTCAACGCCTTCATCCCCGCCGCTGCTCACGACCAAGCCCTCGCCCTGCCTCGGCCGGTTTTCCGTCCCCCCACCCGCTGGGTCCTCGCCGATTTCAATGGCGACGGCCGCTCTGACAGTGTCATCCCCAGCAGCAACCTCATCTTCGTTCAACTCGCCCAGCCCACCGGCGCCGCCGCGGACCCCGTGCGCATCGCGCTCGGCCCCGGCACGCACGGCTATGCTTCCGCCGCCGCGGCCGATGTCAACGGCGATCGCCGTCAGGATCTCGTCCTCTGTTGCGCCGGCTTTGGCGTCTCCGGCCGCATCGTCATCGCCCTCGGCAATGGCGATGGCACTTTCCAGCCGCCCCGCGAGTCCGTCCCCTCCACGCCCGCCTTCACCCTTGCCGACATGAACGGCGATGGCCGCCCGGACTTGATCGCCGTCTCGCCCGCGCCCGCCCTCACGGTCTCCCTCGGCCAACCCAACGGCACCTTCGAACCTTCCGCTACCTTTCCGCTTAGCTCCACCCCCATCGGCCTTGTCGCCGTGGACATGACCGGCGATGGCCGTCCCGATGTCTTGGCCGTCAACGCCTCTTCGATCCAAGTCTTCCCCTCCCAGCCCAATGGCAGTTTCCTCGTCCCCGTCACCACCGCCCTCCCCTTCAATACCGCCCGCACCTTCGTCGCCGCGGACTTCAATGGCGACCGGCGCCTCGATGCCGCCATCTTCGATCCAAACCTGGGCCTTGCCGCCATGATGTTCGGCCTCGCCAACAACGAATTCCGCCATACCGCCCTGGCCGCCACCGGCAACTTCGAGTCCGCCTTTGCTGCGGATCTAAATGGCGACAACCTCCTCGAGCTCATGATCCCTTCCGCCGGCTCTGGCGACCTCACTTTCGTCCCCATCTCGGCCTCCGGCGGCCTCGGCACTTCTCCCCTCTACCGCCTCGCCGGCTCTGCCCCCACCGCCGCCACCCCCGGCGATTTCAACGCCGACGGCAAAGCCGACCTCGCCCTCGCCGCCGTCAATTCAAGCGGCGACGCCATCCTCGGCATCCTGCGCGGCAACGCGCCCCTGTCTCGCTTCTCACTCGTCACTCCCGTGCGCACTCTCGCCCGCGCTCGCATCACCGCGCTCGCCTCGGCCGATTTCAACGCGGACCAGCGCCTGGACCTCGCCGCCCTGGACGCCGCCAATGGCAGCCTCCTCCTCCTCCGCGGCAATCGCGACGGCACCTTCGATACCCCCTTCGCCACTCCCCTCGGCGCTAGTGCCGGCGACAACCTCGCCATTGGCGACCTCAACGGCGACGGTCTTCCCGACGCGGCCGCTGCTTCCTCCAGCGGCATCCGCCTCGCCTTTGGAAATCGCACTGGGCCCTTCACCAATCCTGTGGTCGTCCCCACACCCCTCGCTCCCCTCCACATCGCCCTCGCCGACCTGAACGCCGACAACCGTCTCGATATAGTCTTCACTACTACCTTTGATCCCCAAGGCCGCTCCCAAGCCGGCTTCGTGCTCCAACGCGCCGACTCCACCTTTGCCCCCGCCCAGTCCCTCCCTATCCCCCCCACCACCAACTTCACGGGCCTCGCCGTAGGCGATCTCAACGGCGACGGCCGTCCCGAGATCCTCCTCGCCGGCTCCATCGCCTCCGGCCCCCTGCTCGTCTATCTGAATCAAGGCAACGCCGCCTTCGCCCCTGTGCCCTCCCAACGCGAAATTGCCTTCGGTCCCCATTCCCCGCTGCTTTCCGACCTGGACGGCGACGGCAAGCTCGACCTCATCCTCGCGCATTGCTGCGGTGAATTAGGCACTCGTTACCATTACGGCCTCGGCGACGGCAGCTTCTCGGCATCCTACGTCGCCCCCACCTTCCAGGGCGCGACGCGACTCTGGCTCGCCGATTTCAACGGCGACCGCAAACTCGAACTCGCGGCCCAGAACGACGCGGGCGTCGCCATCCACCCCTTCACGATCCCCGGCCGCCTCGCTAATGTTTCCGCCGCCTCCAACCTCGGCCCCACCCTCGCCTCCAGCTCCATTGCTTCGGCCTACGGCGTCAACCTCTCCACCGGCATCGAGAGCGCCTCGGCCCCAAACCAAACCGCCCTCGCCGGCTCCCGTGTCGATCTCATCGATGCTAGCAACCGCATCGTCCCCGCTCCCCTCTTCTTTGTCTCCCCCGGCCAGGTCAACTACCTCGTCCCCCCCGGCCTCCGCGACGGCCCCATCCGCGTCAACATTACCAGCGCCAGCGGCCTGTTTTCCAGTGGCGATTTCGCCCAAGCCCGCATTGCCCCCGGCCTCTTCCTCGCTGGCTCAACCGGCCTCCTCGCCGCCAACCTCGTCCGTGTTAAAGCCTCCGGCGAACAAATCCCCGAGGACATCACCGGCCCCATCGACTTTGGCCCCGAAGACGAAACCCTAGTCCTCATCCTCTACGGCACCGGCATCCGACGGCGCAATAATCTCAACAGCGTCCGTGCCGTCTTCGGCCTTCCCTTTGGCACCCTCGAACTCCCCGCCCTCTTCGCCGGCGACCAAGGCGGCTTCGCCGGCCTCGATCAAGTTAACGTCATCCTCCCGCGCTCCCTTGCCGGTCGCGGCTCCGTTGAAGTTATCCTCCTGGTCGAGAACCAGCGCTCCAACCCGGGCCGGGTCATCTTTCGCTAATTTCCGCGGTGCCTGATGCGGTAATATTTTCTCGATCAGGAGCTAAGTTTTACTCTCCTCGCCTCAGCCCGCTTCCGGAAATCCGTGCCTGCTTCGCCTCAAATTTGACGATATTCTTCTTTTCTTCGCTTTCCCCTGACCTCTCCCAGCCACACATTAACCAATATTCTTCTTTACTCGCGTCTTTGGCGCACCACCTGCAATTTGTTAGGTAGGAGTTCGCTAACATGAACCATCTTAAAAATCGTATTTCCACCTGGATCGTCGCTGGCGCACTAGCCACTGGCATCCCGTCAGCTCTCGCTCTTTCCATGTTCGAGCCGCACCCGGCGGTGATCCAGCAGGAAAAAGAAACCGACACCGAGCTTACCCGTTCCATCCGTCGTGAAATGGCCAAGCACGACAAACTCTCAACGGAAGCCCAAGCCATCGAAATTACCGCCAAGGACGGCATGGTCACCATGAAAGGCAAAGTGAAGTCGAACGAGGAAAAGACCTCGCTCGTGAAAATCGCGACCGACATCGCCGGAGCCGGAAAGGTGGAAGACCGTCTCGAAGTCTCTGCCCCCCCGCAAGCGGAGATCGGAGCGCAGTAATGTTCGGCCATGCATCCTTTTTTGCGGTTTTCTCCAATCCCAGAAAATCCGAAGCCGCCTGGCATAATCTGCTCAACGCTGGCTTCGACGAAACGGCCCTGGAGCGGGTAGGGAGGGAATCTCTCCCTACCGCCCACGAACTCTCCAACCAGGCCGCCGGACGTCTCGGTTTGCAGTACAAACACGGCGCGCTCATTATTCGAGTGGAATTTTCTTCACCGGAAGAACGGGATCAAGCCCGCCTACTTCTCGCTCAAGCTGGTGCCGACGAAGTGGTCCTTAGCCGGGAATTCGTTCCCGAGTGCGCGGCAGCTTCCTAGTAATCACACAACCACACTTCGGACCGGGTCTTGCATGCCAAGGCCCGGTCCGCATTTCCGTTCACACCCCGCAAAAATATTCTCCCGGTTGCCCAAACCCCTCCAATCCAACAACCTAGCTGCATTTCGCCCCCTCTTTGCTCCCCGAGTTTTCGCATCTCTCGTGCCATCCTGAAAACGCAAAAGGAGCAATATACATGAACCAATCTTCCACCGGCCCCGTCACCGAAGCCGGCAAGTTCGAGTCGTCGAAAAACGCCCTCACCCATGGCCTCACCGCCTCCTCCATGGAACGTTTCCCGGAATCCATCCGCGACACCTATCGCCTTTTCCTGCGTGCGCAATATCGCGAGTGGCAACCCCAGACGGACAACGAAAAGATATTCCTCGAGCGCTATGCTTTCAACCAGTTTCAGATCCTCCGCGCGCAGCCGATGCTCGCAGAATCGCTCGAAGAACTGCTGGCTCATCCCAAAGACCTCGCCGCTCAAAAGCAACACGCGCTCGTCTCGCGCCATCTCCGCGCCCTCGAACGCTCCGCCCGCGAAACGCTGAAGGAATTACGCACCCTCATCGCGGATCGCCTGATGGCTCTCGAAGTCGACCTGGCCCTCCAGGAACAGGAGCCCAACATTTCGCTGCCCGATGTTTTCCCTCACCATCTGGTGACCAAAAAACAAACCCGTCTCCGTTCGGCCGCCGACAATGCACTTCGTTTTGCATATCATCTGCCACCCCCGCCCGAAGCGCCGGCAGTCTGAACAGTTGCCTTGCCGCGCGCTCCTTTGCTAGGCTTGAAATTGGTGCCTTTGCGCCCGTAGCTCAGTTGGATAGAGCGTTTGGCTACGAACCAAAAGGTCGCACGTTCGAATCGTGCCGGGCGCACCATCCCACCCTGGTTACTCTTTCCTCCCGCACCGGTGCTTGAGGATTCCGTTTCGAGCTTTGGGTCGACTTCTCGACTTCCGCCAGCGCCAGCCGATTCATAAGAGCCTCTGGCGTCGATCACCAACGCGCCCTAGTTTGCAAACCTTCCGTCAACTTCTGGGTTGTGTTGTAGAGTTCCGCCAGTCTCCCAATTCCGTGAACGGTTGGCGACAGGCTAAACAGTCGCGGTCTGGAACCGTGCCCGGCGCGCCATCCCTTGTCCCGCAATCGCTTCAAAAACGAAATGGCCCAGCCATCTCCGGCCGGGCCATTCTGAAACACAAGGGCCGAGCTCTAGAGTTCCGCCAGCGCCGCTACCAATGCGCCTTTAGCCGTCGAGTTCAACGGATTGGCCGCCATCCGAATCTCACTGAGAGCAATCGGGAACTCGCTCTCCTTGAGCAGCTTCTCGAAGCGGTCTCGGAAGCCCTTGGGCATCGCGCTACCGCCGGAAAGCACCATCGGGATCGGCCGCCCGATCTTGGGCATGCTCCGCGCGCTCGAAAACGCTTCCTTCAGCCCATTCACCACCGAACGGATCATCTCGTCGTAGTATACGTTCAGCACCTGATGCAACTTATCGGAGAAGTGGCCGTTGATGTAGAAGCTCTCTTCCTTGGCCATGCGGATCCGCGTCGCCAGCTCACCGGTGATGCTGGCCGCCGAGGAGTCGATGTAGTCGCCCGCCTTGGCTACGCTGAAGCTCACTACCGGCACCGCCAAATAGCTGAGGCACACGTTTACCAGGCCCCCGCCAAAGCTGATGCCAATGCCCGAATAGTTCGTGTCTTCCAATTCGCTAAATACCACCGCCAGGCCTTCGTTGATCGGCGTCGGCTCGCAATCCAGCTCACGGATGATTTGGTTGATCGTCGCGTCGTGATACGTCAAATTTTCTTCAGCCCCCAGCGGTGCCGCCGGCACGCTGTAGTAAATGGGGAGCTTCGCGCGGCGGTCGTCGCTGATGAGGTTTTCCACCAGTTGCTTGAGCATCACCGCATTCTCCGGCTCGGCCGGATTCAGCACGCCCTTGTTCATCGGGCGCCGTGTTTCCACCTGCAGCAGGTCCGCAAAACGGCTGCTCTCATTGCCCGGAACGATAATCGTCTTTCCGCCCGTCTCGCCGTGCACCACATACGGCACGCTTTCACGCTTTAAGCTCGCCTCGGTCATCTTCGACCAAGGCACCTCGACAAAAGCGTTCAACTGGCTCTTGAAATCGAAATCGTCGCTATGCCGCGCGGCGGTTACGATACGGCTCGTGCCGACATCGAGTCCGATCGCCGGCGTTACATTGGCATTCTTCATGGCTTGACCTCCGGTATTGTGCCCGGAGCGGACTCCGGCGCGGTTTTCTCTTCTGTTCTCGTTGCTTCGGAACTGGGTTTATGGGGCCCCGAGCGATCCGGCATCAGTGCGCTCAACCGCCGGTACTCGTTGCGTAGCTGGTTTTTCAATTGCGCCACGGACAGGCTTCGTTTGCGGGCGTCTTCGCGGACGATGTCCTCCGCGGTAACCACCCCTTTCCACATCCGCGCACCGGTTGCGGCGAAAAAGGTGCCGTCGTAGTTAAAGCCGAATAACTGCAAGCTCGGCAGGGGCTGCGCGTAATTGTCCGGCAACCCGAATTCTTCGAACGGGAAATTTCCCGCCCAATCGGTATGGTAGCCGATATAAAAGTTGCTTGGGTTGATCGACACCTGCGCATGCGTCACGCAGTTCACGGCCGGTATGTCATAACGCGCCCGGAGCATCTTCGTTAGCATTCGCCCGGCGTCGATCTGCGCTTGGCTAATAATCGCCGCCTCGTCCCCTGGCCGCGTCTGCGTCTCAAACGAAATCCCCAGAAACGAATCGTTTAACCCGATATATGCCCACTTGTCGTCCGCCCATAGGCTCTTGCCCGCGTGATTGGCCGCATCGCTCTCCTCGGTTATGCGGTACACCCGCCCGAAACGATCCACCACGTAGTGATAAGCCTTCTCTTTTTGCACATAGGCCAGTAGCGATTCGCCCAACAGCTTCAGCCGCCGAGTTTTCTGCTCTTCCAATTCTTCGAGCGTGCTTTCCGTCGTATGGAAAACAATCCCCGCCGGTTGTTTTGCCGGCAATTGAACCAGGCTCGACCCCGGCTGGTTCCGGTTCCATCCATAGTATTCCCGCGGCCGGTTTGTCGTCTTGTACCGCGTTTCAATCCGCAGCCCATTAGACCAAGTCTCGATTCCGTTCTTTGTCTCCACCAGCCAGACCTTGTCCAGCGGCGCTTCCCGGAATAGCTTCGGCCTGCCCTCCGCAAGCGCCGGCGCCACGACCGCCTTCGTCGTGGAACGCATCAACGTTACTGTGGGCACTAGGAGCACAAAGAATATAGCCAGCCAAAACTTTTGATTCCGGAGCCACCAATACTTCGGCTCCACCAGAACGGACTCCACCATCTCAACCTTCTCTTGCGTCCGCCTCAGAAAACGCAACTTCTCAACCGGGTCCTCTATCTTCGAGGCTCGGCGATCAATCATCGGATTCAATACGTCGCGGGGCGAAAGTCGATTCAAGCGGGGTCCGCTTCCTCGATTAGTCCATCTCGAAGAATAGTTCGGCGGAATCGCCACGAATCCTTAGAGTTGCCTAAGGCGTGGCTTAGCACCGTCTACGAAGATACACCTAGTCCATTGAATCTTGCAGGCAATCGCAACTTCCGGACCCTACTCGCGTTTACATTCTCAGAAAAGGTTAATACTTCGCCCATGAAATTCCTGAAAATGAAGCATTTGGCCTCCGCTGGCGTCCTCCTGGCCTTGGCAGCTACGGTCTTTGCCGCCAAATCCAACCTCAGCCCCGACCGCCAAATTGAGCACGCCCTTAACCGGCTCACCTTTGGCGCTCGTCCCGGCGACGCGGCTGCCGTCAAGCAGCTCGGTCTCAAGAAGTGGATCGAGCGGCAATTGAACCCGGCGTCGATCCCGGAAAATCCCGAGTTAACCGCTAAGCTCGCTGCCCTGGAAACCCTTTCTCTCCCAACGGACCAATTGGCGCTCAAGTACCCACCGCCCCAGGTCTTGCTTGCCGTCGCCACCGGCCGTATGAAGATGCCGGAAGACCCGGAACTCCGCGAGCTTTACCAACGCCTCAGCGCGCGCTACAAGGAGCGCATTGACGCCAAAAAGAACAAGAAAGATGAGATGAAAGAGGAGGAAGTGGCCGCCGGCCAGAAACTTCTCGAGGACCGGGTGCGCCGCCGTGTCGCGGCGATGTCGACGGAAGAGCGCAGCGCCCTTTTGCGCAAACTCGCCCCGCAACAAGTGGTCGCGGGGGAACTCACTGAAGCCAAGATCTACCGCGCCGTCATGAGCGAGCGCCAGCTGGAGGAAGTCCTCACCGACTTCTGGTTTAACCACTTCAACGTCTACCTCGACAAAGGCGCCGGTAAATGGCTGACCACCTCCTACGAAAGAGATGCCATCCGTCCCCACGTCCTGGGCACCTTCGAGGATCTCCTCAAGGCCACCGCTCAGCATCCCGCCATGCTGTTTTATCTCGACAATTGGCAAAGCGTCTCCGCGGAATTCGGCGAACGCCTCAACCGCATGCGCAAGGGTAAGGCCCGCGTGCGGGGCATCAACGAGAATTATGCCCGCGAGTTGATGGAACTGCATACCCTCGGCGTCGACGGCGGATACACGCAGAAGGATGTCCAGGAAGTCGCCCGCTGCTTTACCGGCTGGACCATCGAAGAACCCAACCGCGGCGGCCTCTTCCGCTTCAACCCGCGCTTCCACGACCGTGGCGAGAAGGTCGTCCTCGGCCAAAAAATTCCCGCCGGCGGCGGCATGGAAGACGGTTTCAAGGTGATCGAAATCTTGGCCCGCCATCCCAATACCGCCCGCTTTGTATCGACGAAAATCGCCCAGCGCTTTGTGGCCGACACGCCTTCTCCGGCCCTGGTGGAGCGCATGGCCGCCAGCTTCCTAAAGTCCAGCGGCGACATCAAGACCGTCCTCAAAACGATGATCGGCAGCCCCGAATTCTTCTCGGAACAGTCCTTCCAGGCCAAACTGAAGAGCCCGCTGGAAATGGCCGCCTCCGCCCTGCGAGCCACCAACGCCAAACTCAGCAGCGCTCTCGACGTCTCCCAGGCCCTGGCCCAAATGGGCCAGCCGCTGTACCGTAAGCAGGAACCGACCGGCTACTCCAACAACGGGGAAGAATGGCTGAACTCGGCCGGCCTGCTGGCCCGCATCAACTTCTCGCTCGCTTTGAGCGAAAACAAGCTCCGCGGCGTCGAAATCGACCGCGAACAATACGCCGTGGCGGCCAAGAACATGGGCGCCCCGGAATCCCAACGCCGCTAACGGAGGAAACTGATCATGGCTACCCGCAGAGTATTTCTACGCAATAGCGCTCTCTCGATGTTTGGCATTGGCGCCTCGCCGCTTTGGCTGGAACGTGCTCTTGCCGCCACCGAGCCTGGCGCGAAGAAAAAGGTCCTGGTCGCTATTTTCCAGCGCGGGGCCGCCGACGGTCTGAACATCGTCGTTCCGCACGCCGACAAACGCTACTACGCCGCCCGCCCCGGCATTGCGATTCCCCGGGAGGACGTGATCGACCTGGACGGGTTCTTCGGCCTCCACCCGAATCTCGCCGCGCTAAAGCCGCTCTACGATCAGAAGCGTCTCGCGATGGTCCACGCCACGGGAAGCCCGGACCCCACGCGCAGCCACTTCGACGCCCAGGACTATATGGAAAGCGGCACCCCGGGCTTCAAAGCCACGCGGGACGGCTGGTTGAACCGCAGCCTGTCCAAAGACGCAAACGCCTCTCCCATTCGCGCCGTCTCACTGGGGCCTGTGCTCGCCCGGACTTTGCGCGGGACCAACCCAGCCGTGGCGCTGAACAACGTCAAAGACTTCCAGGTTAAAGACAAGATGGCCGGCGACGACTATATGTCGCGCTATGCCGCCAGCCTCGATACCCAATTGCAGGGCACCGGTCGAGACACCTTTGCCGCTATCCAGTTGCTGGAAAGCCTCCGCAAGACCGAATACATGCCGGCCAACGGCGCGGTTTATCCCAACGGCCGCCTGGGTTCGAGCCTGAAGCAGATTGCCCAGATGATCAAGAGCGGCGCGGGCCTTGAAGTCGCTTTCGCCGATCTTGGGGGCTGGGACCACCACGTCAATGAAGTCGGCGCCACGCCCCAAGAAGGGCCGCTAGCCAATTTGCTGCGGGAGTTTGGCGGTGCCATCGCCGCCTTCCACCAGGACCTCGGCGAACGTATGGAAGACGTGGCTCTCGTTACCATGAGCGAGTTCGGCCGGACGGTTAAGGAAAACGGCAACCGCGGTACCGATCACGGACATGCCAACGTCATGTTCACGCTCGGCGCGGCCCTGCCGGGCGGCAAGGTGCATGGCCGCTGGCCGGGCCTCGCGCCAGAGCAATTGCATGAGAATCGCGATCTGGCCGTGACTACCGATTTCCGCGAGGTACTCGGCGCCATCGTTAAGGGGCATTTGGGGCAGGGCGACCTGGCAAAAGTTTTCCCTGGCTACCAATTCAAGGGGTCTTTGTTAGTCTGAACGAATGACCCCGCAGCAGGTTCTGGAATTCGCCACGAAGAACGAAGTCCAGCAAGTTGACATCCGCTTTGCGGATATCCCCGGCCTTTCCCACCACATCACGTATCCGCTCTCGGAGCTAAACGAAGAGAGCTTCGAAGCCGGCTTCGGCATCGACGGCTCTTCCATCCGCGGCTGGGCCGCGATTAATGAAAGCGACATGCTGCTGGTGCCAGACCCCACCACTGCGTTTCTAGACCCCTTTAGCGAGATCTCCACGCTCGTTATGAACGGCACCGTCGTGGATCCCATCACCAAGCAGCACTACGAGCGCGATCCGCGCTGGATCGCGATCAAGGCTGAAAATTATCTGCAAACCACGGGCCTCGCCGACACCGTCTACTTCGGCGCGGAAGCGGAGTTCTTCATCTTCGATAACGTCCGCTTCGACCAGAACATGCATTCGGCCTTCTATTTCATCGATTCCGACGAAGGCCGCTGGAATTCCGCCCGTACCGAAAACAATCTGGGCTACCGGCCCCGCGTCAAGGAAGGCTATTTCCCGGTCCCGCCCACGGATCACTATCACGATCTCCGCTCCGAGATGGTGCAGGTGATGCAGGAATGCGGGCTCCACATCGAGTGCCATCACCACGAGGTCGCCACCGCCGGGCAGTGCGAAATCGACCAGCGCTTCAACACCATGCTCAAATCCGCCGACAACATGATGCTCTACAAGTACATCGTGCGGAACGTGGCCTACCGCTACAACAAGACAGTGACTTTCATGCCGAAGCCGATCTTCGGAGACAACGGCAGCGGCATGCATTGCCACCAAAGCCTTTGGAAAGATGGCAAGCCACTCTTCTCCGGCGAGCTTTATGCGGGCCTAAGTCAAATGGCGCTCTGGTACATCGGCGGCTTGCTCAAACACGCCCGCGCTCTCTCGGCCATCATCGCCCCCACCACGAATTCCTATAAGCGCCTGGTGCCCGGCTATGAGGCGCCCGTCAATTTGGCGTACAGCCGCCGCAATCGCTCTGCCGCCGTGCGCATTCCGATGTATTCCTCCAGCCCCAAGGCCAAACGAGTGGAATTCCGGCCGCCGGACCCGAGCGCCAATCCTTACCTAGCCTTCTCCGCCATGATGATGGCCGGCCTGGACGGCATCCTGAACAAGATCGATCCCGGCGAGCCTCTCGATAAGGACATTTACGACCTCTCTCCCGAAGAGCTCAGCGCTGTGCCGTCTATGCCCGCCTCGCTCGAGGAAGCGCTCGATTGTCTGGAAAGCGACTTCGAGTTCCTGCTCAAGGGCGACGTGTTTACGGCCGAGCTCATCGAAACCTACATTTCCTACAAGCGCAAACACGAGGCCGACGCCGTTCGCCTGCGCCCCCATCCCTACGAATTCCACCTCTACTACGACATCTAGGGCGCAGCCTTGGCGTGCGCGTTCTTGAACGGGCCGATCGTGTTGCCATCCGGATCTTGAAACCAGGCAAACATTTCCGTGGGAACCGAGAGTGGTCCCACGAGCCTTTTGCCACTCAGTTCGGGTAGTTCCCCGGCTCATGGCCCAAGCTGGTGCTGTGACCGGAGGTGCCTTATTCCGTTCCCCTATCGATGGTGTGGGCAGGCCCGGCCTCGCTGCTATTCCAACCGAAGAGCTTGGCATAATGAGCGGCGGTCTTAATGCGATCGCGGCATCCAGTTTCGCAAGCAACAACAGGGCTTCCCCTTAGCTTGTTCCCCCTTTTGTACGGCAAGCGATTTGGTACCCGAAGCTGCGATGCCCGCCGCCAGCATCATCGTTTCACGCCGGTTTAAAACGCGGCGGCTGCCGGCAACTTTCATCTTTCGCTCCCTCGAATCGTCCAGATCGGATCCTCATGCTGACGAGGGAAGGCGCGCTCCATTCACGCCAGGCGCGAGAACTTTTCGCCCTAGCTATCCCGTTAGAACATCGCAGGTTAAAGAGGGTAGTCCGCTCGTTGCGCCCCGCTTTGGGACGTTGAGTCCGACCAGAGCCGGCTAGCCTGCATAGGGAAGAACTGTTCCGCATGCAGCGTACGCAGACACCCCTTAACGTTTCGGGCCAAAGTAAACAACCAGACCAACCAGGAAAGTGGGCATGGACTTCGCCGAGCCTCCCAGGCCTTTTTCGAAGGCTTCCACATCGCTCCAGTCGATGCGGTATTCAGCGCGCGTGAGAGCCCACTTTTTCCAGGCATATTCACCCGTCAGCGTGAACTCGTTCAGGTATTTGGCGCTGCCGGTGATGAAGCCGTCGACATCGTTGTAGTGCTCGATGCGCGCGGCCACGGCTACACGTTCCGTCAGTTGATAGCGGTGCGCGTTGGCAATGGCCCACCATTTGGCGCCTTTGTCGCCGAAGACCTTTTGCTCATGGCCGATATCGAGATTGATGTAGCTGCTCCATTTGTCGCTCAGCGTTAGATTGAGCACCGTGTCGCTGAAATTGCGCCAGCCGCGGTTTGTATCGGTCTTTTCGGGGCCGGTATAGTAATTCTGCGCGAGGCTCCATTTTTTCTCCGAATAGAAAGCGGTAAAGCCGAGCGTCTTGCCGCTGTTATTGTCGTCGACGTTGTTCCAGCCGTTCACCACTTGCAAGCCCACCGTGAGCTTGCCAGTGACGGGCGCGGTGGCGCGGAGGCCGAAGTGATAGTAGGGTCCGTTGGCGTACATCAGGGAGCGGGAATAATTCCAGCCCAGATAGGTCTCGGTAAGTTCGGCGCCCGCGCTGGTGTAGAACTTACCAAAGTCTACCTGGACCCCCTTCCAGGATTGCGGCTTCAAGGTGACATAGACCTGCGGCACATAACGGAGCCCGCAGAAGCCGTTGATATCGTCTTGAAAAT
This sequence comes from uncultured Bryobacter sp., assembly GCA_964387685.1. Taxonomy (GTDB): domain Bacteria; phylum Acidobacteriota; class Terriglobia; order Bryobacterales; family Bryobacteraceae; genus Bryobacter. Next base: position 276,246 of record CAYLXK010000001.1, on the reverse strand, counting down.
TGAGGATGCCCATGGCCCGTCCGGCCCCTACATCGAGCCGGAATCCAATGGGGTTGGCGTCGTGATCGATCGTAAGCTTTGCCATGCTCAAGGCAAACTTATTGGCCTGGGAATCAAAATTGCGAAGATAGTTGAGCCGCGACGCGGGGTCGTTGGAGGCGTAGTTGGCGTAACCGTCCACGAGACCGCTAAAGCGGAGAAAAGGGGCAGCGGGAGCGGTCGCGGCTGGCGCCGGGGCGGGTGGCGCCGGGGTGGGTGTCTGCCCGAGTGATAAGCCGGCGATCGAGAATGCGAGTACTGCGCAACCGCCAAATTGACGTGCGTTCATAAAGACTCCTGAGTTCGGGATAAAAGCTTTGTCGCGATGGTCGGCGCTACCGCGTGAATCAGCTTGTTGTAAAGCGCGGCCGCCGGAGACGCTGGTGACCGTTACTGCTCGAAGGCACGCCCAGAGGGCCACTGCTATGTGCCTTATCGGATCAGAGAAGACGTTATTTGAGACAGGGCATCGCGAACTAGTTCTGCTAAGGGATACTCTCAATAGCAGCGAGCCGTCGATCGAGAAGATAAAGGCTTCGCTTTGATGGTCAGCGCTACCGCGTAAATCAGCTTGTTGTAAAGCGCGGCCGCCGGAAACGCTGGTGACCGTTACTGCAGCAAATCCACGACCGGAAGGCGCATGCCCTGTGCCTGATCGGATGAGAGACGAACTGGTTTGAGTCTAGGCTTGAATGCCTTCCGAATACCAATCGATACTTTCAATCCCATGTATAAAAATTTTGTGCTTCCTTTAATGGTGCGAAAAGAGGATGATGTTTGAATTCACGCAGCCGTAACGCATAGGAGCTAGAGGAAAGTGAAGAAGCTACTTTGTTCAGTTGGGCTAATAACGCCCGGCCTGGTATGGGCGCAAGACGCAGCGGCAGGCCCAACGCTGCAGCAGCTAGAGACACAGGTGAAGGCAGCGCAGAGCGCAGGCGACAACGCCTGGATGCTGACTAGCTGCGCCCTGGTGCTCATGATGACTGGCCCCGGACTGGCCCTATTTTATGGAGGGCTGGTACGGAAGAAGAATATCCTGGCCACCATGATGCAAAGTTTTACGCTGATGGCCTTGGCCACCGTGCTGTGGGCCATCTTTGGCTATAGCCTTGCATTTGGCGAGGGAAGTACCTTTATCGACGATTTGCGTTATTTGATGCTGAATGGCGTAGGCGCGGATCCCATGCCGGACTACGCCGCGACCATTCCTCACCAAACCTGGATGATGTTCCAGCTTATGTTTGCCATCATCACTCCGGCGCTGATCACGGGCGCGTTTGCCGAGAGGATGAAATTCTCGGCGATGACCGTGTTTATGGTGTTGTGGAGCGTGCTGGTTTACTACCCGATGGCGCATATGGTGTGGGGCAAAGGTGGACTGCTGAACGCGTTCCTGGGCGGGTCGATTCCTTGCTATGACTTCGCGGGCGGCACGGTGGTGCACATTACCTCGGGCGTCTCCGCGCTGGTGTGTGCGATTTATATGGGGAAAAGGACCGGGTTTGGCTCCGAGCCGATGAAGCCGCACTCGCTGGTGTTGAGCTTCATTGGGGCTTGTCTGCTTTGGGTAGGCTGGTTTGGCTTCAACGCGGGGAGTGCCCTTTCGGCTGGCTCGCTGGCCTCGGCGGCCTTCGTAACGACGCACTTTGGAGCGGCGGCGGCGGCCATCGGCTGGAGCCTGATGGAATGGTTCCATTCGAAGCCTTCGGTATTGGGGGCGATCTCCGGCGCGGTGGCGGGACTGGTGGTGATTACGCCCGCGTCGGGCTTTGTGACGCCCGGGGCGGCCTTGATCATGGGCTTCTTGGGCGGGGTGGTCTGTTACTTCATGGTTGTGAAAGTGAAGTCGATGTTTGGGTATGACGATTCCCTGGACGCATTTGGCGTTCACGGTGCGGGCGGGACCCTCGGAGCCATCCTGACCGGGGTTTTCGCGACCCGGGCGGTAAATGGGGCGATCGGCGAAGGCAAAGGCGGACTGATCGACGGCAACTCCGGACAGGTACTGAATCAAATCATCGGAGTGGCTATCGCCTGGGGCATTGCCATTGCGATGACGTTTCTTATCCTGAAGGTCTGCGATATCGTGTGCGGCGGCGTGCGCGTGAGCAAGGAAGACGAAATTGAAGGCCTGGACCTGACGCAACACGGAGAAGAAGGATACTCCGCGGAAGCGTAGGCGATATGATCGACGCGTAATGCAAGGAACTCACGAACCATGAAAAAACTCGAAGCGGTGATCCAACCATTCAAGCTCGAAGAAGTGAAAGAAGCGCTAAAGGCGATTGGCGTCGACGGGATGACCGTCACGGAAGTGCGCGGCCATGGGCGCCAGAAAGGCCACACGGAGGTGTATCGCGGCCAGGAATACCGCGTGGACCTTTTGGCTAAGATCAAAATCGAAATGGTAATCCCATCCGAACGCTTGGAAGAGGTGGTGGAGGCGATTACCAAAGCCGCGCGCACCGGCAAAATCGGCGACGGGAAGATTTTCGTATACGATGTGGCCGACGCGATTCGGATCCGCAATGGAGATCGAGGCGCCGCCGCCCTGTAGAGCACCCACTTTGGAACGATAAAGGCCCAGCGGGCGAGTCTTAAGACTATCCGGCTGGGCTTTTGTTTGGTGAGCGCAAAGGGGTTTTGAGACCGCTAGACTTTCCTTCTATTCAAGTGTTGCCAATGAACTCCCACAACTTCCAAATCTTGACGCCTTGAATTCGGCGCCAAGTGGCGTGCTTGCGGGGCAGACGCCTGCCGTCGCAATACCATTCAGGAAGGCCGTGCGCGTCACCGTAGGCACCTGGAACGAGGCCCACGGCGCCTGGGATCCCTACGGACTGGCAGTGATACAGAACTCGGTTGCCGACCAGGCGTGGTTTCGACGGCAATGTTCTAGCGCTGGCCGCCCGGCTGGCGCATGGGGGAAGCCGCATCGAGCGAAGTAGGTCAATTCGAGAAAGGCTTCTGCGTTGCTTGCGATGGGGTCGGCTCGCGATCACCAGACCACTGTGTATCCCGTGTGGAGGCGATGGCGATTCGATACTCCGCGGCATTGATGACCATGTAGAAGAGCCGAAAGGGTCTCTCAGCAGCTTACGCCGCCGTCAACCAGGATTGTTTGTCCAGTGACCATAGCGGCGGCGTCGCTGAGAAGAAAGCGCACCACACCCAGCACATCGTCGGCCTCCGCCAGCCGGCCGAGCGGGGTTCTATTTACGATTTGGGCTAATTGAGGAGCGCTCAAGGTGGCCGACATCTCAGTTTCTACGTAGCCTGGAGCAACGCTGTTAACGGTGATTCCGCGACGGCCCAACTCCCGAGCGAGCGCCCGTGTCACTCCGTCCATCCCCGCTTTCGATGCGCTATAGGCCGCCATGCCGTTATAGCCGCGACTGCCAATGATCGAGCTAATGTTGATCAATCGTCCTCCAGTGCCTTGCTGCACAAGATACTGAGAGGCTGCCCGGGCAACCTGGATAGCTCCGAGGAGATTGACCTTGATGATCTTTTCGGTCTCGACATTCGGGAATGAAGCGAGGATACCGGCCTGAGCAATGCCCGCATTGTTGACCGCGCCGAACAGACCTGTCGGACCAGCCCACTGAACGGCGGCCCGAACGAACCGATCAACCTGCTCCGCATCTCCGATTTCGCACGGTGCCCAAAAGAAACGGTCGCGACAGGCAGGGTCGTCCTGCAGATTCTCGATCGCGGATGATTTAGATCGGCTGCACGAAGAAACTATATAACCATCGGAAAGCAACCCTTGGACCATGGCCATTCCAAGGCCCCGGCTTCCACCAGTAACGATTACATGCCTTGGCGGCATCATAGGCGCTTCTTCCCGGACGGTTCAGTCGGAATCTGGTCCACAAACTTAAGAATCCGGGGCACCTGATAAGCCGGCAACAGCGAATGGCAAGTTCGAAGAATGCGGGCACGGGCCTCGACGGGGTCGATGCCTTGGCTCAGGACTATTTCTGCCTGGACAAGAGCGCCCGTGAGGGGGTTTGCAACGCCGCTAACCCGGGCTTCGCCAATTCCTTCGATTCCCAACAGAAAGGATTCGATCGCCTGAGGATAAACTTTGGAACCGCCAACGTTGATTAGGCTATCCTGGCGTCCGAGGAAACGAACACGACCTTCCCGTGTCTCTACAACATCGCCCGTCACAAGCCAGCCGTCCTCAGTTAGAGCCGGGATGTCTTCCGACTGGTAGCCGAGCATCGAGTTGGGCGATTTGACTTCCAATACCCCATTCCGAACGCGCACTTGCACGCCCAGAGGAGGGGTTTCAAGCCAGGATGCTGGAAATCCTTCGATCCCGTCGTGAACGGCAAAAACGACGCCGGCCTCAGTGGAAGCATAAATATGAGTGAGGCGCGCCGCAGGGAAAACTAGACGAAGGCGGTCTAAAGTGGATTGTTCGACCGCCTCACCTCCAATGGTGATTTGACTAAGATTCAGAACGCCCGGCTCAGCCGCGAGCAAGAAAGAACGCCAGAAAGTAGGCGTACCACTAACCTGAGAGACTCGATGCGCAGCGGCCGCTTCGTAAAAACCAACTGGACTTCGAGACTCGGGGACAACCAGAGTCCCTCCAGTCAGCAGGGCGGTGAAGATGACCTGCAGGCCCGCAAAAGCAGTCGCTTGATAGGTCAAAAGCCATTTACCCTGCCGAATAGCGCCAGATCGATTGGCCCCCAAGGCACGTTGGATCAACGACTCTAAAGAGTGTGTCACGATTTTAGGTTGACCCGTGCTGCCCGACGTCATCAGGTGAATCGCTCCGCTTGCTTTCGGTCCGCCAGACACATCCAGAATCTGCACATTGTCCCCCACGACAGCCTGGATTGCCAAGCGCTCCAACAGGGCGTCGCGATTAGGAGCCGCAAGATTGGTGTGCGCAATCCAAAGATCGGCACCGACTTCCTGACAAGCCAAGATCGCCCTGAGTATATCGAGCGGATTGTCGGAACTGACCAAAGCCCGCGCCACACCGGACTGGAGAAATGTGCGGGACAATTCCAAGGCTCGGGCATAAAGATCGCGGCGACGGACACCAGTCGACTCAGACTGGACCCCGCCACGAAGCAGGAGTACCGAGTCATCATCTGCATGCACAGCAAGCAGATCTGCGGAGTTCATTTTTGATACAGTCTGGCAAGCTCGCCAGCCGTTCGAAAATTGATAAAGCCCTTTTGGAAGGGATCATGACCGGCCACTTCTTCCAATTCGCGAACCAGCACGGCGAGATCGAGAGAATCGACTGGCAGCCCGCCCCCAAGCAGTTCGGTATCGACCGAGATGCTGAATGGCTGCGCGCCTTTCGAACTGGCGATTTCCCCAAGGATCTTCTCAATTTGCAGAAGGATTTCAGCTTCGCTCATCTTGTAGTTTGACTCTCCATTACATCAACGGTTTGTTCCGTCAGGTCCTCCGCCTTACGGTCCAGCCCATGAGTATAAACCATTAGGCAGTATAGCGATAAGGCTCCCCAGAAGCACAGGGATAGTATGGATATGTTTGCGAACCACTGCAGTGCGGGATGATCAAAGTGCAACGCACGCATTGGCATGGACACTGCTATTCCGATAGCAACCATGACCCCTGGCCAAAGCCGACCGGGAGGAAGCGGCATCTGGCCCACGGCGTAGAGACTCAACGGGAGAATCAAGAATAGGTGGTAATGTGTCCAACTTATGGGTGAGATAAGGAGGCTCAAGGTCAAGACCATGAAGCACTCCCTATGGAGCTGTTGTTTATCGCGAGGCGGACCGGAACGGAACATGACGACTGCCGCAGCTAATAAGATGAGACCGCGCAGGACTGAAGCAAACAGGGCATAAGGTTGCGTCAACGAGACTGGATCCCAATCAAAAGCGTTAGCGCCCATCAAACGGGCGAAGAACGCCGGCACGGACTGCACATTCAGGGCAGCGAGAGTACTGCCCTGAAAGGGCCGGATGCACCGTTCAAACCAGAGCTCATGAAGCGGCAGTCCGTAGATGAAGACGGACAAGGCCAGGACGGATATAACCGTTACAAGGAAACCAAACAACGCGCGCCAGTAAGACCGGAAGAAGAAGAAGGCGCCGAAAAGCAATAGGGGCACCTTGATGAGCGCGGCAATTCCAAGCGAGGCCCCGGCAAGAATAAACCAGTCTCGCCTCCAAAACACGAAAAAAGCAACCATGAGCAAGAGCAGAAAGTGGGTCGTATTCCCCTCTCGAACACTATAGGATAGAGGGCCATTTATTACAAACAGATAGAGGATTATCCAAGCTTGTAGGCTGCCAACACCAAGGTATTTAACCCATCCAACGAAGGACGCCAAAACCGCCCCTAGACCCAGAATGGAGAACACGTAGCCTCCACCGGCTTCGCCCAGCCGAAAAAGGCCCGTAAATGGCAGAGCCAAAATGGGCACGTTTACAAAGGTGACCTCGGAACTATTAAAATAGAGCAATCTTGGATCTGACAAAATGAACTGGCCAGCCGGATGATATGCCTTCAAGTAATCACCAAGCCAAGCACAGTGCGTGTATCTCAAGACCCATAGCAAAATCACCGTGGCCATACCCAACGACGGCAAGAATCTTTTTGCTTTCGGCAATCTCGACACCGACATCCAGTAGATCCACGAGAGACCAGCCGCGACAACCAGATAACTCCAATAAATTAATAGTGCTTTCACTTTGTCACCGAAGCAGATTGAATAAACGTAGCCAGATAATCAACCACTTTGCTAGTCCGTCGGCTTCTGCCCTCGCGGTTCAAATGATAGACGGTGTCGAAAAACAACGACTGAGGGAAGAAGAATTCGTCGGGTTGGCCCAATACAACCAGTCCCGAGCTGCGCAGCTTCGAAAACAGCTGCTCCAGTGCCCGTTTGTGCCGAGCAATGCGGTCCTCCGAGAATGGGCACGGAACCAAGACCACCGCTACGCCCCGCGAGCGCATTTCCAGATGAAATTGTTTCAAGCTATCCAGCACATCGTTCATGATGGGTAGAGCACTCAAGTCTACTTCGACCGACCGATCATAGGGCCAGGCGACATCCAGATGACTTAAAAGGTCGCCATGGGATTCAAATCCCGCCAGTGACTCAACTTGCAAAATCAGATCCAGCTCGCCTGGTTCTTTTGACTTCTGAGATGTCCAGCTGGCGAGCCGGGTCTTCGCTTTATCGACTCCGAGAGACAAGAGGCGCAGGCACTTTTGTTGGGCGGCGAGCGGTATCGCCTGCACCAATGCCCTGGCCTGCTCGGCGCTGGTCAAAAACGCCATGGACTGGGGCCGTGCCTTCACAAGCATGAGCAGATCCGGCCCAGCCCCATCAGCGGATTTGTAGAAGCTATCATACTCGAGCGAAATGAGGACGAGGTCGCCGGGCCGAAGGGCGTCTTTAACCTCTTCAAACATGAAACGGGTGCCAAGGTAGCCATTCATTCCCATATTCACGACGGGCCGCGCGAGTGATTTTTCGAGGAGGTGGCTATCTATACCGTAGGCAAGGTTGGATCCTCCGACTAAAACAATTTTGGGGCTGCCGAGGCTACGGAGCCTATCTTGTTTGATTCGGGTGGCCAGAGCATAGTCGTTGCCATCCGGCACTAGCAACACGAATGCCAGGAGCGAGGCGAGTGAGGCGGCAAGGAGCAAGAGCGCCTTACCAATCAAGATGATTGCGGGTTTAGAATTGAAAATAGATGAAGTCTTGCGCATTTCCATAGAAAGCCCCGGCGAGAATGATGGACATCGTAAGTCCATAGTAAAGACCCCAGCGCAGCCAAGGCGGTCCGGCTACAATCCGGCCACGAAGGGCGCCGCTTTGCTGCAATACTTCGACCAAACAAATCACAACGATACCGTAAGCGGCCAAAAGGCATTCGACGCCATGAAGCACCCATAGTTGGCGGTAAGCAGTTGAGGCTGCGCTGGCCCAACCCGTTCCCAGATGGGCATAAATGTAGATAGCGTCATGCAGCGTCTCCGCCCGGAACGGGATGTAGCTAAGACAGACTAGGGTGAACGTAAAGGACACGCGCAGCGCACGTAACAAAAGGGGATGTTCGTTTAGCGACAATCGATTGACGAGGTTACGGCGCCATTTCTGGGTAAGAAGGGAGCTAACGACGTAGAGGCCATGCAAGGCGCCCCAGAGTACGAATGTCCATTTGGCTCCGTGCCACAAACCACTCAAGAGAAACGTTACGAAGCTGCTTAGAAGCATCGTGTAATACCATTTGAGCCCGAAGAAATTGCCGCGGGCCAAAGGTGTATAGATGTAGTCGGAGAGCCAAGTGGATAGAGAGATATGCCATCGTTTCCAGAAATCAATGATGGAAACAGCAAAATAGGGATGATTGAAATTCCTCATCAACGTATAGCCCAGGGTTTGGGCACAGCCGATCGCAATATCGGAATAGGCGCTGAAGTCGCAGTAAACTTGGACAGCGAAAAAGAGGGTACCGATTACCATGGTGACGCCGTCGTGGTCTTGCGGATTCTTATAAGCGTCGAGCACAAAGGGAGCGACACGATCAGCCACGACCACCTTTTTGAAGAGTCCCCAAGCCATTAGCAGGAGACCGGAACGGACACGGGCGTAATCAAACTCGAAGGATTGGTAGAGCTGGGGCAATAAGTTCGAGGCTCGCTCGATGGGACCGGCAACCAACTGGGGGAAAAACGAGACGTACAAAGCGAAAACAGCGAGGTTCCGCTCCGCTGCCAGCGTGCCGCGGTAAACGTCTATCAGATAACTAAGCAGTTGAAAAGTATAGAACGAAATTCCAATTGGCAGAAGAAGCGAAAGACTAGGAACAGCGTAGGGCATCGACAGAAACTGCATCAAAGCCCGGACGGATTCGTTGAAAAAATTATAGTACTTGAAGATGAAAAGGTTGGCACTCAGGATGCCTAGGCCAATACTTAGCCAACAAATCCGAGAGGTTCGATGGGAGCTGCGCGCGATGCGCAGGGCTACAAAGTAGGTGATGGCGATTGCCGCCACAAGTTGAAATACGAACGGGGGATTCCAGGATGCGTAGAAGTATAGGCTTGCAGGCAGCAGAACGATCCAGCGCCTAGGAGAGGGAGCGGCAAAATAAAGCGCCAAGACGAGAGAAAAGAACACCAAAAAAGCAAAAGAGTTGAATGCCAATTGCGGGTCCCTTTCTGTGAATTCGGTTTCACGTGTGGCGACCTGGGAGAGGCCTTCAGAAAATGGGCTAGGCAAAGCATCATTTCTGGGGAAGCCAAACGGACCGAAACAATCGGTCATCAGGAACCATTAGCGTTGGGACGGTGGGCTGAAGGCTCTTAGCGACCGAATCTGAGTCTAGAGCCAGTGTCGCTTTTTTGTCAATAAGCGTTAGTACCAAATTGCCGCAGAATCGTGCGGAAAGGGAATGGAGGCGCTGACCGGATTCGAACCGGTGAATAAAGGTTTTGCAGACCTCTGCCTTACCACTTGGCTACAGCGCCGTAACCCTTACGGTATCGCGTTGATGGGGGCGAGTCAAACCTTGGAGGCCAGGGCGCGGAGGAACTCGGACTGTTCCAGCAACAACGATGCAGCGGGTTTTGGAGTGGGTGCCACCGGCTGAAGGCGCGGCACGGGCTCGGCAAGCGCAAGGCGTGCTTCGAGCGCGGCGAAGCGATCATCGAGACGCTGCACCCGGCGGCGGGACTCCGACCGTACGGAAAGACTAAGCCAAAGAGCTGTGGCCAAACCGGCGGCCAGCAGAAGGAACAGCAGGAGATATTCGACAGTCATTGGGCATTACCTCATGGTTTTCAGCCGGTCTTGCCGGCTCACGATTTGTTGGATGCGGACACCGTAATTGCCTTCCACGACGACAACCTCGCCACGGGCGATGACGCAGTTATTGACGATCACGTCCACGGGTTCCGTCACGGCGCGATCCAGTTCCACGATGGAACCGGAATTCAATTTGAGAATCTCCTTCAAGGGCACAAGCGCACGGCCGAAAGAGATCGAAACCGGCAGTTCCACATCGAGAAGGAGTTCGAATGAGGAAACACTTTTGGCGCTCGGCGGCGGGATGGAAGAGCCCGGGCTATCTTCAGCCGGGGCCGGGCGGGTGGGCTTCAGAAAGCTTGCGGCCGAGACACCCGCGAAGGCCTGGAATTCCTCCTCCCCGGAGCGGACTTGTAGCACGAAGAAGCGGAGGTGGGCGGGAAAGGAACTGGTCTCGCCCGATTCCTCAATCTCGATTTTGGATTCGAGCAGACGAGTAAGGGCCTGCGACCAGGCGGATGCGGCCTGAGACAGGACCTCGAAATAGGTGCTTTTGAGAGTGGCGGAATCGAACTGATCCAAGCCGGCCGCCTCGAGGATGACGCGCCCCAGACGCTCCGCGCTCTCCACCGAGCAACACAGATGGAGACGGATTTCGCCCTGCGGCCCTAGACCCGCGGCCCACTGAATGGCGCGGTCGGGAGCGGTCAGATCCGCAGAGGATATTTCCTTGCAGTCCCCAAAGGCAGCGCACGGATTACCGGAAAGGGATTCGATCGATTGCGCGAGGCTGCCGGCTAGGGATTCGAGGGCGTTCTTGAGCATGATGCTTGGCTTGCGTGGCGGGGCTAGGTTTTGATCGTGGGCCAGCGTTTCTCGAGATAAGAGCGGAGCCGGAGGACGGCTTGGCTCTTCAATTGTGAAACCCGCGATTCATGCAGGCGGATTACTTTGGCGATTTCGCGCAGGGTAAGTTCGTTTTGGTAGTAAAGCCCGATCACCTGGCGTTCAATTTTGGGCATGCGCGAGATGGCTTCGCCCAGGACGCGTTCCAGCTCGGAGCGTTCCACAATGTTGGACGGCCAATACTCTTCCTTGTCGGCGATGAAGCGCAGGAGGTTTCGATTCTCTTCGTCGCTGCCGCCGCTTTCCAGACTGCCGAGGTTGACGCCGCGGACCTCCATGAGCCAATCGTGATACTCGTCGATGGAAAGCTGAAGCTCGAGGGCGATTTCTTCTTCCCGGGGCTGCCGCTGGAGGCGTTGTTCGGCGCTGGAGATAGCGGCCTCGATTTGCTTGGCCTTTTTGCGTTGCTGACGGGGCGCCCAATCCAAGCCCCGGAGACTATCGAGGATCGCGCCGCGAATCTTGTATTCGGCATAAGTCTTGAGTTTGACGTTGAGCTTGGGATCGAAGCGATCGATCGCCCCAATCAAGCCGATGATGCCGGTGGAAACGAGATCGTCCAGGCTGACGCTTTCCGGCAAGCGCTCGTGGATGCGGCGGGCAATCAGGCGGACTTGCGGAAGGTGCTCGAGGATGAGTCGTTCGCGTTCTTCGTTGCTGAGTGCCGGGGCGGCCGAGGCGTAGGAGGTCATGGATTCGTTGGCCTTTGCAATTGCTCTGGAAATGCTGCTCTGGAAATGCTGCTATAGGAGGTGCTGCTCTGGGGCATAGGCCTTCAGGCAACCAAGCCGCGCGCGACACGGCGGGCTCGGTTTCGTTCCGGTACAGGAAGGCTGCCCCCACGAAGGAGAAGTGCAATTTGGTCGCCAATCTCGCCTAAGTTCGCGGACTCCGAAGCAGCCCAGGGCGGCTCGGTAACAGAACTGGGAGTAGCAAGCCTGGAGGTAATCGGCCGGGAAATCGAAGGGGCTGGGCTGGGAGTGGAGCTCGTGGGGAGGGTCCGTTTTTCTGCGCCCAGTTGTTCGAGGCCCTGAGGCACTTTGGCGCCGATGGACTGAAAGCGAACACCAAGATCCAGCTTGGCCGCGGCGGCCGCGGCATCCCCGCCAAACTGGGCGTCGTCGAGAAAGGTAGGAAGAACGTAGCGCGCCCGGCAGGCGGTAGCGAGGGGCTGCGCGGCGCGAAAGTAGTTTTCGCCAGCCCAGGCGGGAGCGACCAAGTGCGCCGAATAGCCTTCGTGTTGGGCGAGCGATTCGAGCCAATGGGGAAGCTTCGCGGGTGCGCCCGAGGTATCGACGATAAGCAGCTCAAAATCCTGAAGGCGATCAAAGCCCGCTCCATCAAGACAGGCAATTCCCGCCGCCTCTCCATACCAGGCCAAGGCTTCCCGGCGGGCGATCCGGTGCATATCGAAATGTACAATGGCCGTCTTGCGGCCTTGCCAGACGCCGAGCCGGACGGCCAGCTTGAGAGCGCAGGTGGTCTTGCCGCAGCCGTTCAGGCCAACTAGAACATGGACTTCCGACGGCGCCGTCTGGCGCGGCCCGGCGAGGGCGGGAGGCAGAGGCAAGAATTCGTCACGAGACCCGAGAGGGCCCTCAATGGTTGCCACGACTTCGAAGCGCCCGTGGGAGCGCAATTCCAGGGGAGTTTCGCGGGAGTTGAGAATCAGGGCGTCTTCTCCCAACTGGCGGGTGGCGGACTGCATCGCCTCGTGCATGGATTCGCCATAAAAGCTCTTGATCAACATGAAAAGTTCCTCAACTAGAAACGCTAGATTTGGCCCAGGCTCACGAGTTGAACCGAGCTGGGGATTTCGGCGTGAGACAACACGCTGAGGTGGGGAAAGCGCTGCTCTGTAATCTGCTTAATGAAGTAGCGGGCGTTCGCACCGGTGACGAGGGCGGCGGCGCCGCTCGCATTCAATTTGGCCCCGAGGCGGTTTAGCAGATCGCGCATGCGCGCAGGACCAACCGTGATATGGCTGCTGAACTCGGCGTGCTCCACGGCACTTTCAAATTCCTGCTCGAATGCGGGGTCCAGTTGCCAGACCGGCAAGGAGTTTGCGGCTTGGACGAAGGGCTTGACGACGGTACGCTTGAGCGCCTGGCGAACGAACTCCGTGAGAAGAATCGGGTTCTTGGTCATACCCGCGCCTTCGGTGAGCGCTTCCAGAATGGAACCGGAATCCCGGATTGAGACACCTTCGCGAAGCAAATTCTGGAGGATCTTCTGCACCGTGGTGAGAGGGAGCAATTTAGGGACCAAATCTTCAACGGCCTTGGGATTTTCGTCCGCCAGACGGTCAATAAATTTTTTGGCGTCGGCGCGGGAAAAGATCTCATGAAAGTGGCGCTTCAAGGTTTCGGAAAAATGGGTGGCCAGGACGCTGAGGGGATCAACCACCGTGCATCCCAGTTGCCGCGCCCGGTCTACCTGTACACCGGGAATCCAGCAGGCCTCGAGTTGGAAGGCGGGCTCTTTGGTTTCGACGGCCCCTGAGCCGAGAAAGCTCTCGATGAGCTCTCGATTCTGAGCCGGGCTTGCGCCGCCCGGCGGCAGGAGCAACTCCATGCCGCGGTAGAGCTCGTAGCGGGCGACCTCATTGCCTTTGACGAGGATGCGGTATTCGTTCGGCCCCAAGCGAAGGTTGTCCATGATGCGGACGGCCGGAAAGACATAACCGAGATCGAGCGTGTATTGGCGGCGCAGTGCGGAGATGCGCTGCAAGAGGGGACTAGTTTCTCCACCTTCTACGAAGCGGACGAGGCCCAAGCCGACCTCCAGAGTCAGCGGCTCCACGCGGATCAGTTGTTCGAGGTCTTCCTTGGCGGGGCGGACTTCCGGCGCGGGAGCCTCGGCGCTTTCGACGGCTAATTGGCGGCGGCGGTAGCGAGCCACCCACAGCCCGAGACCGCCCAGAAGGAAGAAAGGAATCTTGGGTAGGCCGGGCACGAGGCCCAGGAAGAGCAGGACCAAGCCGGACAAGGTGAGTACTTCCGGATTGGTGAAGAGTTGGTTTTGGACTTCGCGGTCGAGCTTTTCTTCACTGGAAGCGCGCGTGACGATCAAGGCACCGGCGATGGAAATCATCAGCGCGGGAATCACCGTGACGAGGCCGTCGCCGATGGTGAGGACCGTATAGGTTTGCAGGGCCCGCAGGATATCCATGTTGTGCTGGACGACGCCAATGAGAAAGCCCGCGCCGATATTGATAACGAGAATCAAGATGCCGGCGACCGCGTCGCGCTGGGTAAAGCGGCTGGCGCCATCCATGGAGCCGAAGAATTCCGCTTCCTGGGTGACAGCCTTGCGGCGGCGCTTGGCCTCGCCTTCGTCGATTAAGCCGGCGTTGAGGTCGGCGTCGATCGACATTTGTTTGCCAGGCAGGGCGTCTAGGGTGAAGCGGGCGCTGACTTCGGAGATCCGGACCGCGCCATGGTTGATGACAACATACTGAATCGCAATCAAGACCACAAAGATGACTAAGCCGATGACGGCGTTGCCGCCGACGACAAATTCACCGAAGGCTTCGATGATGCCGCCGGCGGCGGCGGTGCCGGAGTTGCCGTTCAACAGAATGAGGCGGGAGGAGGAAACGTTGAGAGCCAGCCGAAAAAGCGTCAGGATCAGAAGCGTGGAAGGAAAGATGGAGAATTCCGTAATTTTTTTGAGATAGAGCGAGGTGGACAGCACCATCGTGCTGAGGGCCATATTGCAGGCGATCAGGATATCGAGCAACCAGGCGGGTATGGGCAGAATCAAGGCAACGAGGATGCCGAGAACGGCGATCGCCACCGAATTTTCGGAGGTGGCCAACAGCGCGCGGCTGGAAAAGGATTGGGGAGGAGACGGGGGCATGGGCATCGCTTAAGCGGGAAGTCTAGACCGGGGAGGGAGCGCGCCGGCCCAACACCCGGAAGACGTAGGCAAGCACCTCGGCCACGGCGCGGTAGAGGTCCACCGGGATCTTTTGGCCCACTTCGGCGCTTTTGTAAAGAGCTTGGGCGAGAGGAGGGTTCTCCACCACGGGCACGCCACATTCTTCCGCCTTGCGCCGGATGCGCAGCGCCAAGTAATCGACGCCTTTGGCCGAAACCAAGGGGGCATCGCTGGAGGCCGGATCGTATTGCAGCGCGACGGCGAAGTGGGTAGGATTGACAACGACAACGGTGGCTTCGGGAATCTGTTGCATCATGCGGTTGGAAAGAAGCGCCTTCATGCGGCGCTTGAGCGCGGCCTTGATGAGGGGGTTGCCGTTGCTATCTTTGGATTCGTCTTGGACTTCTTTCTTGGTCATCTTCAGTTCGCTTTGCAGCTTGTAGAGCTTGAGGCCGAAGTCGGTGAGTCCGATTGCGACGAAGACGGCAAGCACGTATTTGGCCCCATGGAGAAGAGGCTCAGAAAAGTAAAGGATCTGCGCGCCGAGAGAAAGCCGCCGCAGACCGTTGAGGGTGTCTCGGCTGGCGAAGCTGGGATAGAAGGCGAGAGCGAAAATACCGCAGACGGCAAGCGCGAAAATCGCCAGGCGCTTGTGGCCGTCCTGGTAGCCCTCGGCAAGCTTACGAGGGGAGAAGAGCTTCTTAAAATCGGGTTGCAGACTGGCGAAGCGAACGGCGCCTTGGGAAGCCCCCAATTGGGCGGCCAGCGTGAGCGAGGCCGAGAGCCCGACCAGCGCGACGAACCAAGGCAGGAGGCTCGATTGGACGATCGAGGCCAGTTGGAGAATGGCCGCGCGCGGGGCTTGTTGCACGAAGACCTCGCGGAAGGCGGCGGTCCAGGAATCCAGGAATCCTTGGGTGGAGGAGCTCAAGTCCCTAAAGACAAACAGGTAGACGAGAAGAACCTGGATCGCAATCACGAACTGGCGGCTGGAAAGAACTTTGCCTTCTTCGCGGGCTTTCTCGATTCTGCGTTGGGTGGGCTTTTCGGAGCGATCTTCGCTAGCGGCCATAGGCGGGCATCCCCTCTATCTCGCGATCCAACTAGCAATTAGGCTTCCAGTCTCGGTTCGCCAAAGGGGCAAAGAGAAGAAGAGCAACACCAGGAGCAAAACTTGTTTAAGAGGGTTGGAGAGAGCGCCAGGTTGGAAGCGCTCGTACAAGCGGGCACCAACCGCCAGAACTACATCCACACTCAACAGGAGAGCGATGTAGGGCAGGCCCCAAGCGAGTCCGGTGGCCAGAATTCGTTTTCCGGATTGGGCAATTTGGCCAAGCAATTCGGGACCGGCAAGTTCGAATTGGAACGTAGGCATCCCTAGCCCCATAGACAAGAGGCCGAGGTGGAGGTTCATGGCCGTGAAATGGAGGAGAAAGAGCAATTGCACCAGGGAGCTAAGCGCGGTGCTTTCCGATTCCTTGCTGGGGTCCAGCACCGAAGAATAGGAGAGTCCCGTCTGGACGCTCCAGACGCTGGTGGCGGCGCCGTAGAGTTCGTTGAGGGCGATGACAAGGGCGGCGCAGACGAGAGTTTGGCCCAGGTAGATGGCCGCGAGAGAGAAATAGGAGTCCGACGGAACGGTTGAGAGGTCCAGAGCAACGGCGGGGGCGAGCACAATGGCGAGGCAAGCCGAGACCATGGCTTTGACGGGGGCGGGCTGGCTGCGCAGACCAGCCAAGGGAACGACGCCGACGAAGACGGAGGCGCGGAGCACGGCGAGGGTAAGGACGGCCGGATTCATGGGCTAGGAGCCTTACTGCGACGCGAGGCGAATGGCCAACAACAGGAATTGAGAGAACTGACGTAACATCCAGGGCAAGGTGAGAATGCCGATAAAGGCGGCGAGGATGAGTTTGGGGGCGGAACTAAAGCCGGCGTCCTGAATCGAGGTGACGACCTGGATCGCGTTCAGGAGTACGCCTGCGACGATGGTGACGATGAGGATGGGCGCCGAGGCAAGGATCGCGCATTGGAAGGCCTCGCGGGCCAGATGGGTGAATTGGGTTTCGAGTCCGGTCATACAGATGAGCCTTTCAAGTAGCTTTGAAGGATTCCGAAAGTCCTTGGAGGAGAATGACCCAGCCGTCGGCTAAAACGAAGACGAGGATCTTGAGCGGGGTGGAAACCAAGGCGGGCGGTAGCTGGATCATGCCAAGAGAGACGACGAGGGCCGAAACGACAAGGTCGATGATCAAGAAAGGGATGTAGATCATGGCGCCCATGCGGAAGCTGGTCTTGAGTTCCGAAAGGACGTAGGCGCCGGCGAGAGTGTCAAAACCGAGCTGCTCGCGGGAGGGTGGAGCGGGCTGGCGCGAAATCTTCAACATGACGTTGACTTCGCTTTCGCCGGCGTAAGGCGCGAGGCGGGCGCGCAGATGGGTCTTGGCAAGGTCGAGGGCCTGCTCTTCCCCGATACGGCCTTTGACGTAGGGGTCCACGGCATCGCGATAGACGAGATCGATGGTGGGCTTCATCAAGCCATAGGTCATCAGGAGAGAGACCACGATGATGATTTGGTTGGAAGGGATGTTGGGGATACCGAGCGCCTGGCGCAGGAAGTACAAGACGGTACTGACGCGCAGGAAAGGCGTAAAGGCGAGGACCGCCAGCGGGAGCAGGGCGGCGAGAGTGAGTTGGACGGCGACGCGGATGGCGTCGCTACCGGGTCCGCCCGCGCTGAGCCCGCTTCCGCTTAGCGCGCCGCCAACCGGCGTGGCGACGGGCGCGGCCTGGAGTAGAGACGCCGCCACCAGAACGTAGAGCAAGCGCATCATTGTTGGGTGATCAGGTCTGTGATGCGAACGCCCATGGTTTCGTCGATAATGACGACTTCGCCAAAAGCGACATTGACTTCGCCGATCATAATGTCGATGTTCTCGCCCGCCGAGCGGTTGAGCTTGATGACGGTGCCCTGTTCGAGAGCCAGGAGCTCCCGAATAGACGTGACCTTGCGATCGAGAATCGCTTCGACACTGAGCGGAACATCGAGGTAGTAATTGAGCCGGGAGTCCATAAGTGGGATCTAGCCTGAGGGATGGTTAGCGTTTGAGGTTGATCGTTTCCTGCGAGATTTCGTCAACCGTGGTGATCACGCGGGTATTGGCCTGATACCCGCGCTGGAGGACGATGAGGTTGGTGAACTCGCGGGCAATGTCGACGGTGGAAGCCTCTACAGCACCGCCGATAATCTGGCCGCGGCCGCCGGTGTTGGGGATGCCGATCGCGGGCAGAGCGCTACGGGCACTGAGTTGGAAGGCGCTGTCGCCGACGGCGACCATGGATTCGGGATTGCGAATAGAGGCCATAGCGAGCTGGCCTACCATCGTTTGTACGCCATTGGAGTATTGAGCGAGAACCCGCCCGCCATCGCCGATGGCCACCCGGATCAATTGGGCGGAAGGCTCGCCGTTCTGGGAATTGGCGCTGACGGCCGAAGGCTGGCTGTATTGGGTGAGGCGGGGCGTTTGCCCGTTATAAAGCTGCCAGTTCAGGCTGATGTCCTCGGAACCGTTGGCCAAACCGGTGATGTCGAAAGTGACCGGGGTGAGAGCGTCTGGGGTGGTGAGCTGGCCATTGCTGTCGAACTGGAGGGTGCCGGTGAGAGGAGCGACGGGGGCGGTGACGCTGGAATCCGGGACGGTGATCGAATAATCCCAAGCATTCGCGGTTGCGGACTTTGTGAAAGCGACGCTGACGATGTGGCTGGCGCCAAGAGAATCGAAAATTTCAATAGACGTGCTGAAGCTATCCGGCGGGGGACCGGCGCTTGCGGCCGCGTTGAGATTCATATCGAATTGGAAACTGGTGCTGGCGCGCGGCGCCTTAATCGAGCCGACGGGGATGACAATGTCGCCCACGGGTCCGTTGGTGTTGACGGTGCCATTGGTTTCCGTCCAGCCCTGCACCCGGTAGCCCTTGCCGGTGAGCAGGTTGCCGGAGCGGTCGACAATGAGGTTGCCGCCGCGGGTATAGACGACCTGGTTTTGGGAGCCTTTCAGGACCAAAAAGCCGTCGCCCTGAATGGCCGCGTCTAGTTGCCCATTGCTGGCCTGGATGGCGCCTTGGGAGAAGTTGCGAATCGTGACCGGACGGCCGACGCCGAATCCAACCTGCGTTTCGCCCAGACCCGCACCGAGAGACTGGGTGACCAAGTCATAGAAGGAGACGCTACTGGACTTGAAGCCGGGTGTGTTGAGGTTGGCGAGATTATTGCCGACCACGTCGACGGCGGTTGCGTGGGCGCCTAGGGCGGACAATGCGGTGGAAAAAGAAGTAAACAATTTGTAAGTCCTTAAAGATAGATTTTTGAGATGACAGAGTACGGAAATGGATGAAGCGCCTTAGGCTTCAGGGCCGCTCTCGCCCGATGGAGTTGGGCCCTCGAGCAATTTACGGATCTCGACCAGTTGTTCGGTGGCGCTGAACTGATTGAGCTGAGTGATGTATTGGATGCTGTCGGCGGGCTCCAGTGGATTTTGGTACTTGATCTGGGACACGAGAAGCTGCAGAAAGACATCTTTGTTGGCGAGCTGGTCCTTGCGAGCGTCGTCGCTGGTCCGAGTGGAATCCGGCGCGGACTCCGCAGCGGCGCTGCGTGAAAGGTCGAAGGTTGGGGCCGAGGCAGGGTTGAATGAAGCGGTCATGAGAATCCTGAATGGAAATTTGGAGCGGCCTATGAAGTGGCCGCGTTCAAGAGAGATTGCAATTCGAAGGCCGAAGTGGCGGTGCGATTCCAAGTTTCGGACCGCATTTGCCGCTGCCGGCGATTTTCTTCCTGTTGTTGCTGACGCGATTGGCTTTCGCCGGCGGAGGATTGATCCCGGGACGGATCCTGCCCGGGCGAAGAGTCGTCGGCACGAGAGAAATCCGTTTTGGACGCGGTCAAACGGGAGGCCGCCTCCGGGGCTAGGTCCGGGTTGATGCGGAATTCGGCGCCAGCACCTCGCTCAAGCGCTGGGGAAGGGACTTCCAATGGCAAATTCATGGCGCCGGCGCGGTCGGCGGCGGGAAATTGCCTTTGGTCGCTCGAGCCGGAACCGAGAGAAGTCCATTGGTCAACGGCAAGCTTTCGAACCAATGACTCGAGGGACTCCGAAACCGCCCTCTGCAGCCCGGCGCTTGAGCCAGACAGGGATACTTCGAGATTTTGGCTCCGGCGGGCGACGGCAATATCGATGCTTCCACCGCTGCCCGTGCCGTCTTCGATGGGTAGGCGAATACTGACGACGCGCATGGATTGAGAAGCGTTTTTTTCAAGAATCGTTTCCGTAGCGGCAAGCCCGAGGCGGGATTGCTGCGGCAAGGGCACACTGGGAGAGTCCCCGGTGTCTGAGGAGACGTTAGGAACAGGACCGGAAGGCACCCCAGCGGGTTCGGCGGCCGAGTTCGTCGCAGATTCAGCACCGGTGGCTGTAGAGGAGGGTGCAGAGGAGGGTGATTGGGCTCCGACCACCAGAAATTCCGACGAGGGTTGCGAAGAGGATGCGGACTCGGCGCCTGGGCCAGAGTGAGGCACCGAGATTGGGTCCTTCGGGTTGCGGCCGACGCGGGAAGCCATAGCATCTTCCTCTACCGGAGGCGGCGCCAGGCTGGATTCGGCCGACGAGGGCGAAAAGCCTCGAATATCCGGGGAGCTGGAAGAACGGGCTACGACCGCCAAGGACTTAGCAAAACGCAGACGCAATGCCGACGGCGCGGATTCCGCATCGGTATCGGGGGAAGAATTGGCGTCGGATTCCGCTCCGCTGCGAGCGGCTGGAGAAGCAGCTTGAGACGATACCGCAGTGGAATCTAAACGCGAAAGGGACGGCGGATTCGCCGCGTTCGACACCGGGCGCAGAGGAGAGCCGGAAACATTCGAGGCGGGGGTAGAAGCAAGAATGGAAAACGCTGATGGCGGGGAGGGTGGGATAGCGTTCGCGGAGGCGGAGGCAGGGGAGGAATCGAGACGTTGCTGTTGAGAAGAGTCCTGTGGTGTTTTGCTCACGACCGGAGTGATTGGAGCGGTTGCGGGAACCGGCAAAAAGGCGACGCAGAAGGGAAGGATGCCGCTAGAGTCACGATCGTTTGAGTCAAGGCCGCTAGGGTCAAGCTCATCTCGTTCCTCGAAGGCTGAAATCGTTAGTTCTGGGGACCCTTGGCTGCGCCCTGCTGTCAGGAGCGTTGGAGGGGTGGCGGACTCGAATGCGTTAGGGTCCCCACCTAGGCCGTTCGGCAAGGGATGGCGGTGGGACAAATCGTTCGGTCCCGGGCCGAGACGCGTTTCGGCGATCTGGAGATTGGCCGCGGGGCCAGCCGCTAGGGTACCGATTGGCAGAGAGTCCACAGGCAGAGAACCAGCGGGCAGAGAACCAGCGGGCAGAGAGCTTGTCTGCTGAGACAACGCCGGGGCGACGGCTTCGCTATCGAGGAACTTTGAGAAAGGATTGTCTGGAGCAACGGCACGGGCCGACTCGTGAGCCGGCGGATGGAAGGCGGGAGGGGTATCGGTGGCGTGGACCGTATGCACGAGAAGGACACTTGCAGGTAGAGGGCCAAAGCGCACTTAGCTAGAACTTACTTTGGCATGGGTATTGCAAGTAGCCACGACGTGGACTTTGTAACTACCGTTATCGCGGGCGGCATGCGGGCACGCGCCGAAAGCCTGGACGTAGCTGCGCACAATATCGCCAACGCCAGCACCGGCGCGTATAAGGCCGAGCGGGAACAATATCGCCTATTCGCACCGGAATTTGTGGAGCCTGGAAGCCCTGAGTACGATGCGTGGGCCAAGGCCCCAGAGCTTAACAAGTCGTACATCAACTTTGCGCAGGGAAGCCTGGATAGAACGGACGGGCCTTTAGACCTGGCGCTTGAGGGCAGCGGATTTTTTGCCGTTGAAGGGCCCGATGGCAAATTTTTGACGCGGGCCGGCGGGTTTCATTTAGCTCCCGACGGACAGATTCGGAACCGGGACGGTTTCAAATTGAAACTGCTGCGCTTGGACGGGGGACCGATCGATCCAAACTTCCGGCTCGACCCGGAGCAGCCGGTTAAGGCGACGCGCGAGGGTGTGTTGACGCAGCGGGGGGTGGCGCTGGCGCGGGTAGAAGTGAACGAGGCACCGGATCCGCAGGCGCTGGAACGGAGAGGGGAAAGCTACTTTTCGTTTGAAGCTAATCAGGTGCAACGGAAAGCGGCGGGATACACGGTGCATCAGGGAATGCTGGAGCGTTCAAATTTCGATCCAGTGTCGGGTTCGGTGCAATTGATTCATATCTCGCGCCAATTCGAGATGCTGCAAAAGGCCCTTCAATTGCATTCGGAGATGGGACGCCGGGTAGGCGAGGAAATTGGAAAGGTATAGAGCGAATGATTCGAGCACTGTATAGCGCGGGCTCCGGCATGACCGCCCAGCAATTAAACGTCGATAACATTGCGCATAACTTAGCGAATGCCAACACAACGGGCTTTAAGATGCGGCGGGCGCAGTTTCAGGACCTGCTGTACCAGTCCATGGTGCAGCCCGGCGCGGCGGCGGGTGCGCAGACCGTGGTGCCTTCGGGCTTGCAATTGGGGCTAGGCACCAAGACCGTAGCGAACGAGATCATCTTTACGCAGGGCGATTTTTCGCAGACCAACAACCCGCTCGACCTGGTAATCCAAGGCAAGGGCTTCTTCCAGATACGTCGCCCCAGCGGCGAGGTGGCCTACAGCCGAAGCGGGGCCTTTCATTTGGACCGCGACGGCAATATTGTGACGCAAGATGGCGATCCGGTGGAGCCTCAAATCACGCTTCCCGCCGAAGCGCTCTCGATCACGATCGGCGGCGATGGAACCGTGAGTTATTCCCTGCCCGGCCAGGCGGCCGCGCAGGTAGCCGGACAGATCCAGTTGGCGAACTTTGTAAACCCAGCGGGGCTGAATTCGTTAGGGAAAAACCTACTGGCTCCGACGGACGCCTCTGGAGACCCGCAAATTGGGATACCGGGCGGCCAGGAAGGAATGGGCGCGCTGCTGCAAGGGTACGTGGAGCAATCCAACGTGAGCGTGGTGAGCGAGTTTATCAATCTGATCGTGGCGCAGCGGGCTTATGAGGCCAACTCCAAGATTGTGCGCGCGGCCGATGAAATGTATCAACAGGCCAACAACGTAACGCGATGAAGCAGGTTTTTCTTTTCTGGGGGCTTGTACTGGCGGGACGGGGCGAGGCGACGGGGGATTCGCAGTTGCAGGCGGCGATCGTCGAGGCCTTGCAGGAGCATTTCGCTCTGGCAGCGCGGGTCGAAGAGGTCGAAATCCTGGAGGTGCAACGATTCGCCCCGGCCGGCGCGCTGGGAGGGGAGCGAGCGCATTACGAGTTGGGGCGCGGAGGAGTCCGTCAAGTGCCGGGCGAAGGCATCTATGTCTGGGCGGGCATGGAGATCGACGAGACTCGCGGCCGAAGCATACCGGTGCGGGCGCGCTTTCGTTTGCCGAGATTGGGAGAAGAATTGCGATTGAAAGCAGCCATGGACGCGCGTCAGATTTTGGTTCCGGAACTGGTCGAACTGGTCCGCGTGTATTGGAAGCCAAACGAAGCGGGACGTATTGCCGCATTCTCCTGGGTAGTTGGCAAAGAATCGAGAAGGCGGCTGGCGAAAGGACAGAGGTTATTGCGCAACGATTTCGAGGCCGCACCAGCGGTCCGGCGCGGGGAAAGGCTAGTGGCCACGGAACGAATTCGAGGCGGTGTGTTGCGGTATATGGCGGAATGTCTGGATGCCGGTGCAGTCGGTGAGGCGGTGCGGATCAGGCGTCCGGCTAATTGGCCCGGGAGCAAGCGTTGGGCTACCGCGAAAGTGGCGGCGCCGGGGGCGGTGGAGATTTTGGAGGGGAGGCCATGAAGAGACAGATCCGCAGCGTTGGTAGAGTCGCGGTATTGGCTGCGTTACTGTTGGAGAATGCGGAGGGCCAGCAGCAAGGTACAGCCGGCTCCGCGTTCGTGGAAAGTGGGCGCTACTCGCTTTTGTTTGCGGACATGCGAGCACGGCAACTGGGAGACTTGGTAACGATCCTGGTGAGCGAGCAATTGAACGCGGTGAGCAGCGGAGGATCCTCGGCTCAGAGAGATTCGAGCGCCTCTGGACGAATCGGTTCCGTGTTGGGGAATCGCAGCGCGGTGGGGGCGCTGGCTAACCTAGCCAACGTTCAGGGAAACTCGAAACTGGAAGGAACAGCGTCAACAAGCCGTACGAACACGTTGACAACTACGCTGACTGGCCAGATTGTCGAAATCCTGCCATCCGGGGATTTCGTCGTGGAGGCGCATAAGACGCTGCTGGTGAATTCCGAGAGGAATCAGTTGGATCTGCGGGCAATGCTGCGTTGGAACGATATTGCGACGGGCAACACAGTGCGCAGCGACCGCTTGGGCAACGTCGAAATTCGTCTTAACGGCAAAGGCATCGTGTCGGACGCGATTCGCCGGCCGAATTTGCTGTACCGGATTCTATTGGGGATTCTCCCCTTCTGACGTGTATGTTGAAGAGCTTTGGCATTCCGCTGTTGTGTCTGGTAGCGCTGGCGACAACGAGCTTCGGCGCGGATCCGCAAAGGCGGCGGATTGGGCAACTGGTGACGCTCGAAGGGGCGCGCGACAACCAGTTGGTTGGTTACGGACTGGTGGTGGGGCTAAATGGCACCGGCGACAAGCGACAGACGGTTTTCTCCACCCAAAGTCTTGCGGCCATGCTGGAGCGGATGGGTGTTCAGGTGAATCCGACGGCGCTGTTGGTACGGAATATTGCCGCGGTGATTGTGACCGCCAATTTGCCGCCCTATGCCGGCAAAGGCACCAAGCTCGACGTCAATGTCGCGGCTATTGGGGACGCCCAGAATTTGCAGGGGGGCATATTAGTGCAGACTCCGCTGCGCGCGGCAAACGGTACGATCTATGCGGCCGCTCAGGGCGCGGTGGTAACCGGAGGCTTTGTAGCTGGGGGCAGGGGGAACCAGACCAGCGTGAATCATCCAACGGTGGGGCGCGTCGTGGGAGGTGCGCTGGTGGAAAGCGATGCACCCTCAGTCGCACCCCAGCCGGTTTTGCGCCTACACCTAAACCAAGCCGACTTTGGGGTGTCCGCCCACATTAGCGAGGCCATCAACGAACAGTTTCGGGGCAAGACCGCGGAACCCGTGGCGCGGGCACTCCATGCAGGCCTTGTGGAGGTGCAAGTTCCGCCCGCTTTTTTGGACCGCAGGACGGAGTTTCTGGGTCTCGTTGAGGAGTTGGGAGTCGAGGTGCTGTCGAGGCCGAAAGTAGTCATCAACGAGCGCACCGGAACCATCCTGATTGGCAAGGATGTCAGGCTGCGCCCGGTTTCTATTATGCATGGCGCCTTGGCCATTGAAGTGGCGACGTCGCCGGTGATTTCACAACCGGCCCCGCTGAGCGGCGGGCAGACGGTGGTAGCGGAGCAACCCAATGTACGCGCTAAAGAAGAGGCCGTGAAGTCCATCACGCTGCGGGAAGATTCAACGGTGGACGAACTGGTGGGGGCATTGCGGCAAATGGGGAGTTCCGCGCGAGATGTAATCGCAATTCTCCAGACGCTCAGAGCAGCTAAAGCGCTGGACGCCGAGATTGAGGTGTTGTGATGAATGCCGACGCACTAGTGAAAATGGCAGGCCCTCCGGCGGGGCCGGCCAGAAGCCCCGGGCTGAGCGCGGATAAGCGCAAAGCGATCGAGGAATTCGAGGCATTGTTGCTTGGCGATGTACTCAAGAACCTGCGTGGCTCCATGGGGGCGTCCTGGCTGGGGGAGGAAGCGACCGCGGGCAACGACGCGATCGTAGAAATGGCCGAACAGCAACTGGTTAAGACCATGGCGAGCCAGGACGCGCTGGGAATGCTGCGGCTGCTCGGCGACCGGATCTAATCTAAGGCACGGAAGGCCCCGCACGCCTAATGAAGAGTGCCGCTACCTTGGGTACGGAACTCGTATTGCTGAATCTCAAGGGCCGCTCGGCCGTCCTCACAACGGACCACCCGGCCACGGGCCACGAGCTTGAGGGCTGTTCGATTGTTGAGTTGTGCAGGCCAACTAATGGCCACCTCAACGCGTTTGCCGGGGAGCAGGAAATGCTCGGAGGTAAACAAGACACCGGAGCTGCTCATGTTAATCGTTTTTCCGAGCCCGGCCTCGTCGTTGCTGCGCTTGCTCAGCACCTTATAGCGGACCTCTCGCTCGATCGGAAAACGATCCGCGGAGCGGCGATCGTTGGCGTCCTTGATGGCCTGCCGTTGCCCTAATTCGCTACCAAACACTATAGCCTCCTGACTGCTGCGCTTGGCCATTTTGCGGGGCCAAAGCGGTTGACACTGCTAGAATGCGTCACACTCTTCAGCGACAGCAATAAGAACCTCGGTCCATTTCTACGGAGTACTTCGGTACTGCCGGACTATTCTCTCGTACTAGGTATTTTCCCGTATGGCGTAATCTAAGGCAATGCAGAGATTCTTCCTTCGGAACTTCAGTTGGACGCCCGTCGCTTGCCTTCTAGTGTCGCTCAGTTTGAGTGGACCTGCGGCAGCGCAAAAAAGAGCAATTCTGCCGGCGGGCGCGAGCACAGCCGGACCGTATACGCCCGGCATCGTGGCTGGCAATACGCTGTATGTGGCGGGACAGATTGGCCGCAATGCGGAGGGCCAGATTCCGGACAATTTTGAAGAGGAAGTGAAGGCCTGTCTCGAAAACGTGGGCAAGATCCTAAAGGAGGCGGGAAGCGATTTTTCGAGCGCGTTGGCGGTACAGGTCTACCTCACGGACATGGAACTATTTGAACGGATGAACAAGGTGTACGTGACCTATTTTCCGGAGCCTCGGCCGGCGCGAACCACGGTGGGAGTGGCGAAGTTGGTGGGTAAGGCGAGGATCGAGATTACGGTGACGGCGGGCTTGGGGATGGCAAAGGCTGCGGAAAAGAAGTCGGCGAAGCGCTAAGAATTCGGAGCAGGGTGAGCCGGCTCGCCCGAGGGAGAGCCGGCAAGCTCGCGGCGAGCCTTTAGCTCTTCCAGGCGCGCTTTGATTTTGATCTCAAAGCCCCGGTTGGTGGGCTGATAGAACGATTGTCCGGCGAGAGTCGGGGGCAGACAGTCCATGCCGACAATTGCGTCGGGATGATGATGGGCGTGCTGGTAGCCCTGGGCATAGCCGAGTTCGTTCATGAGCCGGGTAGGAGCGTTGCGCAGGGCCAGCGGCACGGGTTCGGCCAGTTGGGATTCGGCGGCCTGGACAGCGCGTTTCAGAGCTTGGTAGGACGCGTCGCTCTTGGGGGCAATGGCCAGATAGAGGGCAAGTTGCCCCAACGCTAAGTCGCCTTCCGGCTCGCCCAATAAGTGGACCGCTTGCTGGCAGGCCATAGCCTGTTCGACGGCTTTGGGATCGGCCAGGCCGATGTCTTCGATGGCCATCCGCACTAAGCGGCGGGCCAAGAACATGCGGTCCTCACCGGAGGCCAGCATGCGAGCTAGCCAGTATAAGGCGGCGTCGGCGTCGCTGGAACGGACGCTCTTGTGCAGAGCGCTGATTAAGTTGTAGTGCTCCTCCCCGGATTTGTCGTAGTAGAGGATCTTTTTTTCCAGTACGGATTCGACGCTAGCGGAGGAAATTTCGGGCTCGGTCGCGGTGGCGGCGGCGAGGTCCAGCAAGTTCAGCGCATGACGAGCGTCGCCATTAGCGAAGTGGGCGATGAGTTGGAGAGCCTCGGGAGATGCCGAGCGGTCCAGTTCCCGAAGCCCGCGGTGCAGCACGGTGAGAAGATCCGCGGGTTCGAGAGCACGTAAGACGAATACTTTGGTGCGGCTTAAGAGAGCGCTGTTGATTTCGAAACTGGGATTCTCGGTGGTGGCGCCCACCAGGATGACGTCGCCGCGCTCAACGTAGGGGAGGAAAGCATCCTGCTGGGCTTTATTGAAGCGATGGATCTCATCGACAAAAAGAAGGGTTTTGCGGCCCATCAGCAAGACTTTTTCTGCGTCCGCCATCACAGCCTTGATCTCTTTGATCCCGCCCAGCACCGCACTGAAGGGCATGAATTCGGCCGAGGCGGAATGCGCCAGTAAGCGGGCGATGGTAGTTTTGCCGGTACCGGGCGGACCCCAAAGGATGATACTGCGGAGACGGTCTCGCTCGATGAGTGCGCGTAAGGGGCGGCCCGGGCCCAAAAGGTGGCGTTGGCCGACGACGTCGTCGAGGGTTCTGGGGCGGAGGCGTTCGGCCAGGGGCCGGGAGGCGTTGAGCGGAGTCAGACAGGGCTCCAGGCATCGGAGGGACGCAGAGCGAGGGATGCCTCGTACATGACGATGGCCGCGGCGACTGCCGCATTCAAGCTTTCCACGCCGAGCGTGGGGATGGAAACCGGAATGGCTTGCGCGAGGATGTCAGCCGAGACTCCGTGTCCC
Organism: uncultured Bryobacter sp.; assembly: GCA_964387685.1. GTDB lineage: Bacteria > Acidobacteriota > Terriglobia > Bryobacterales > Bryobacteraceae > Bryobacter. The sequence goes on along the minus strand of CAYLXK010000001.1, from coordinate 248,161 downwards.
TCGCTCCCGGCAACGATCAATCCGCCTCGCGACCAATCGAGGGCGCGGGGAGGGGGCCCGCCTTTGGGCAGGGTGGCATAGATGGGAACGCGCGAGGCGTGCAGGGAGGACCAATCGGCCCCCCGCCAAAGGGGAACCCGGAAAGCGCTGCCGGAGGAGGCGCGCAAGACCTTGGGGGAGTACAAATCCACGCAACCGCTCAGGGCGATGACGGCGGCAAAGCCAAAGGCCTCGGCGGCGCGAATCAGAGTGCCGGCATTGCCGGGGTCCTGAAGGCCATCTAAAACTAGGGCCAGACGCCCTTCTAGTTTGGGCAACGCCTCGAGGGGTGGGGCGGGTTCAATGAGCGCCACGATCGCAGCGGGGGACTCGAGAGAAGAGATCTCTTTCAGGACGGGCGGAGAAACAAGCGTCAAGCCCGTAGCGCTAAGGATGGAGCCGTCTCCCAGAGGCTCAGTGGCGAAGGCGGCGACAATCTGACGGCCACTGCGAAGCGCTTCTTCATACAAATGCAATCCCTCGGCAACCAAGAGGCCACTTTCGGTGGACGAGCCTTTACGAAGGGCCTTGCGAATTTCCTTGATCCAAGGATTCTGAAGGCTGGAGATTTCCCGAGGAGGATTGGACCTGCCCGCATAAGACGGCATAGCTCCAGTAGACTAAATTCGAGAGTAAGCTGCCTTCCGATGAAATGGATACTACGGCTGGCCGGTGCCGCCCTGGTTGCGTTTTGGCTCTATCACGTAGCCAACTTGACCATGGAAGTTCGAGAACAAGCCGAGAAGGACGAGGCGCAGCCGTCGGACGTCATCATCGTTTTGGGGGCGGCCGAATGGCATGGAAAGCCGTCGCCAGTCCTGCGGAGCCGATTGGACCATGCCCTCGCCTTGTACAAGCAGGGAATGGCTACCCGCATCCTGACGACCGGGGGCGCGGGCGGCGATCCAGTCCATACAGAGGCGGAAGTGAGCCGGCTGTATCTGGCCGGCAAGGGTGTTCCGGTGGAGCAAGTTTTCGTGGAAAGGGAAGGCTCGTCCACGGCCCAGTCCGCGGCTGGGAGCGCGGAAATATTGCGCCGGATGAACTGGAAGACCTGCATCTTGGTAAGCGACGGCTATCATCTGTTTCGCGCCAAGCGGATGATGGAGGCGCATGGATTTTCCTGCTACGGGTCACCGCGCCCGTCTAGAGAGGTGCCTGGGTGGGAACGGGGCTGGCTCTATCTTCGGCAGGCGGTGGGTTATTCGCTTTTCCGCCTGGGCTTCCGCATATAGTGCTGGCGGAATTACAAGCTGCGAGAAGGACCCAGAGCCTCCTTGCCCTGCAGCACGGCACTTGGAGTTTTCCCGCGTGAGGTATGGAATTGCATGGAAATGCGCGCGGAGGAATGGGGTGACCGCCGAGAGAGGTGCGGTTGGGAAGCGGCTGGCCTACGCGTCGACAGGCAAGTGGGCAAGGCCTGGGGTCCAGGTCGCCATGAATCACAATACTTAGCGTTTTCGCGAACGGAGGCATGGCATCGGGTAGGCATTAGCGCAACGGATCTTGGCGGAAGGCAAGAGATCTGCAAATGGGGCCGGGGTCAAGAGTGGGCGGTACTAAATGGTTGCGATAGCAAATTTGGCTCCGATTGCCCTGCAGCACGTGCAGGTTCATAGCGGCTGCCGGCGGTTGTATGGGGGCCTGGGTAGGACAGGGACAAGCGGTCCTTTCTTGTACGATAACCACGTTGTAACGGACAAAATCCGAGCGCGCGAGGTATTGCTTTCCGCCGGAGGCGCCAACGCGCGACGAGCGGAACTAAAGCTGGGAATGCTGGCATTCGCCGGGCGAAATTGAGGCTTTTTGCGTTGGCCACTCCAGCCCCGACGCCTTCATCGTCTTGGGAGCGGCGCTTGGCAAGGGCTTTGACGAGCCGGAGTTTTGTCTCCGTTCCGGCTAACCCGATGGTTGGGGCCGTAGCGCTTCATAACGCGACCCTCGATCGCTCGGGCTAAGCACGGTCCAAAGGGCGGCAGCGAAAGGCGGGCAAGCCGTTAGCGGCGTAGCATAGGGAAGTTATGACGATACACGATTGGAAGTCGATCCCCTGGGAGGAAATGAATCCCGAATTTTCGCGGCAGGTAGTGCATACGGCGCACCTGACGATTGCGCAATTGCGGTTGAAGGCCGGGGGCCATGTACCGCTGCACCAACATGTAAACGAGCAGGTCTCGATGGTACATACGGGCCGACTTTTGTTTCGCCTGGCGGGGCGGGAGGTGGAGGTGGGGCCGGGGGAAGCCCTGGAGATCCCACCAAGCGTGCCGCACTCGGTGGATGTACTGGAAGACGCGACAGTGACCGATTTATTTACGCCGCGGCGAGAGGACTGGCTCAGCGGCAACGACGCTTACTTGCGGAAATAACAGGACGGCCGGCGCGGAGGCTGAGTTGGGGGCAATCGAGGAGGCGGTGCGCGGGATGGGGCTCCTCGATCCAAAGCTGTTTGCGGTCCTGCGGGGGACGGAACCAGACCACTCGCCCTTTCGGACGCCGGCTTTCCACCCATAGCAGGCGCTCACCATCCCAGTACAGTTGCGCGGAGGCGCTTAGCGGGTGCTCGTGGAAGGCGTTGATGGCAAAGAGGCGCCAGGGGAGATCAAAGCGGGGTGGGCTTTGGATCCAGTAATTGCCGCAGAAGAGGTCCGGCAGGCCGTCGTGATCAACGTCTGCCTGGAGCAGCCCTCCCTGCCAGGAGGCGGTGTAGAAAGAGTAAAGATCGCGCGCTTTCCAGGCACCGCCCCAGGGGCCATCTGTTTCGTAAAAGCGTACTTGCATTCCGTGGGGGAGGATGACGATACCGCGATGGCCCAGGATTTCAAGCCAATGGCATTCGCGGGTGGTGACGCGGGGGTCGACTGTCCATGCGGGGCGGCCGGCAGAGCGAACTAGCAGAGGAGAGTCTTTCGAGCCGGCACGAATTTGATCAAGTCGCCCGTCGCCGTCAACATCCGCGTCGAGAAGGCATTGCCCAAGCGCGATCCCCGCGAGAAGGCAGGTAAAGACGAGGCGCGTCAGCATATCCCGGTATTCTGCTCCCGGTATTCCACTGCCGCTATTCTACAGGGGTGGGTATGAGTTGGGATGCAAGGGAAGCTTTAGAGGCGTTACTGGGCGGAGAAGAAAGCGCGCTGCCCCTGGATGAGGCGGCGCTGGCAATCGCCGCGATTGAATTCCCGGACTTGCGCGCGCGAGCATGCCTGGAGGCGTTGGATGCGCATGCGAAAGCAATCGCCAGAGCGGGCGGCAGCGGCTTTCGCACCGAAGCCGAGCGGCATCTATTCCAAAGAGAAGGATTTCGCGGCAATGACAACGACTATTACGACCCCAGAAACTCCTGTCTGAATTGGGTGCTGGAATCCAAGCGCGGCATTCCGATTAGTCTTTCGGTGCTGTACATGGAGTTGGGCCGGCGTCTGGGAGTGGAGGTAAACGGAATCGCGGCTCCGGGACACTTTGTGGTCAGGCTGCTCGAGGAGGGCGATGTTTACTACATCGATCCGTTTCGAGGCGGCGCGATTCGCGATGACCTCGAGGAGGAATTGCCCGCAACCGTATTGCGGCCAGCGACGAAGCGGGTGATCGTCTTGCGTATGCTGAACAATCTCCGCCAGATCTACTTGAACCGCCGGGCGTGGCGAAAGGCAGAACTGGTGCTTGATTGGATACTGCGGGGGGAACCATTGGATCGAAGCGCCTGGCAACAGCGGGCGGCCGCGCGGATCGGATTGAGACGCTATCGAGATGCTGTAAGGGATCTTGAGCAAATGCTCGCCTTAAAGCCAGACACGGACGACCGCAAGGAGATCGAGACGCAGATCCGGCAGCTACGAGAGATGCAGTCGTTGCTAAATTAACATTCATATACAAACTTTTGGACTAGAACTTTCGGCCCAGACTTCAGTTTCTTCCGCAGCACGCCGATACGACGTAGAGAGCTAGCTGCGGAATGCCCCCTGCCTACAATCCGGAAATTCATGACGTTGAGATTGTGCATGCGCAATTCAATCGTCTCGTCAACGAGCTCCTGAAGGGCACGATCGCGCGGAACACCTTTCAACCTTGGGAGATCGATCTCCTGTTGGACATTCAGGCGGCAGACCTAGGAGACGCCTCGGAAAAGGAAGTATTGAAACGCTACCAGAAGGCGGTTCAGCGAGCCTACGATAAGGGGGCGAAAATGCCGATGCGGTTGAGCGAATACCTGGATAGCCTGAAATCGAAGCGGGCGGCCACGGCTGGCGGCGATTCCGAACCTTTCTCCAGTCAGATTGCGTCCTAGCTACGTTATCTTAGGGTTGTATGAGTCCAAATGCCGCCCGTATGGTCCACTGCGTCAAACTGAAGCAGGATTTGCCTGGGCTTACCGAAGTTCCTTTTGATGGCCACCCTCTAGGCCAGCGCGTATTCGATCATGTTTCCGCCGAGGCTTGGAAAGGCTGGGTAGAGCACATGAAGATGCTGATGAACGAATACCGCCTGAACCTGGGAACGGCCGAAGCGCAGCAGTTTCTGTTGGACCAGATGGAGAAGTACTTCTTTGGCGAGGGTGCGGAAACACCACCCGAGTTCGTAGCGCCCACACAATAGAAGAGGAGCGCGGTAGGCTCAATCTTTCGCGAAGTAGAGGTTTACGGCGCGGTCGAGATTGGTGCGGTTGGCTTGCGCGGCCTTATGCTCGTAACGGCTGATTGAGACGAGCAAGTTGCAGATATCGTTCGGATAGCACGCGCGGAGGTATTCGCGTCCGTTCTGGAGACAAAGATTGCGGAGGTATTCCGCGGAATCTTGCTCGAAGGGAACCTCGCGAGCCTGGAAGACCCGGTAAAAGATCTGATCAAAGACATGGGGCTCAACCGGCTCGATCAAGATCTTGTTTTGGATACGGCGGAGAAAGGCTTCGTCCGCGAGGTCCGAGGGATCTAGGTTGGTGGAGAAGACAACCATGAGCTCGAAAGGAATCTGGAATTTGACGCCGTAACGCAGGGACAGATAGTCTACGCGACGGTCCAGCGGAACAATCCAGCGATTGAGGAGGTCGCGCGGGCTCATCATCTGGCGGCCGAAGTCGTCCAGGATGAAGATGCCGTTGTTGGACTTCATTTGGAGCGGCGCGGCATAGATGCCGGAGCTCTCATCCAGGCGCAGCTCGAGCATGCTGGGCACCAGCTCGCCGCCAACAACAATACAAGGACGTTTACAGAGCACCCAGCGGGGATCAATCTCGGGATCGTCCATCTCGATGCGCTGGTGAACGACAGGGTCGAACAAGCTAATGACCTGGCCATCCACTTCGACGGCGTGCGGCAGAAGAATGGCGTCCTGGTAGACGCGCAGCATTCTTTCGGCGATCGATGTTTTACCGTTGCCGGAGGGGCCGTAGAGAAAGATAGAGTTCTGGCTGATGAGCGCGGGACCCAGTTGGTCGAGCAAGCGATCGGGGACGACGAGATCGCTGAAAGCCATCCGCAGCGTACGGCGGTCGATCTGGACCCGGGCGCTTTGGAGCTTGGTAGCGGCGGTGTAGTCTTTGAGGGAAACAGGCGCGGAACTGGCGTATTGGCTGATGGCAAAGCGGTCGCTTGCCAATTGGCGGCCAGCTTGGCTCAACACGAAGGTATAGTCGTTGCCGATCATGCCCTTCACTTCAATGAGTTGCTGTGCGCGCAAGTGTTTGAAAACAATGTCGACAATGGCGAGGGAAAGCTTCAGGGTGTGACTGAGGCTGTACAGCGAACTGAAGCCTTCCAGCAGCAAGCGGCGAAGCACGAGGTCCGTCACCAGGCTTTGGCTGATGCCGAGCTCCTCGAAGTTCTCCGGTACAGGCGGAGCGAAGCGGCCGACGCCGGCACCGAGATTGGCCGCCAGACTGGCTCCGAGATTACCCAGGCCACTGCTCAAAGTGCCGCTCAGACCGGCACCCGTGCCAATGGAAGACGACGAAGCCAAGCCGCCCAGGGAGCCTGCGGCACCTGTAGTATTCCCCAAAGATGAAGTTCCTAGAGACGGAGATGGATTCAACCCACTTAGGGCGCTGCTCATAGGAGTTTATCGGGCATTTGCCCCACGAAGTTTATGCGCGGAATGGGGGAAATTTTCGTCATACTTTAGAGATGCGTGCGCTCAGCATCGCCGGATTTTGCATTTTCGCGGCACTGGAGGCGAGCGCTCAGGTCTCACCCACGGACTTGCTGCGTGAAACGTTGGACGGACAGAACCCGGCCGACCGGCGGGTGATGTTGTGGAAGGCGCAGGAACTGGAAGAAGCCGGGGAGACGCTGCGCGCGTGGCTGGCTTATACGCACCTGGCCGGACTAGACCCGACAGATCGGGTAGCGGCCGGGAAATCGATCCAACTGCGGACGGCGGCGCTTGCCAAGGCGACACTGCAATCGAACATCGCACTGCCTCCGGAAGCCGACCCTGCGTTGCGAATTAGCGACGAGGAGTGGAAAGAGTCGCAGCGCTTATTGCCGCCGCCCCTGCTCCAACCAAAGCCGGGGAGGCTTTCTCTGCGGATGCAGGGCGACGCGAAGGCTTTGATCGGCAAAGTACTGGAGCGTTTCGGCATCGAGTTCGTTTTCGATGGGGATTACGAAGATCGGGGCGGCTTGCAGATCGCGATCGAAGACGCGGATTTCGAAGGGGCCGTCTACGCGCTGGGCCTCGCCACGGGTTCGTTTCTGGTTCCGCTCTCGCCCAAGCTCGCGCTGGTGGTGCGTGACACCGAACAGAAGCGGCGAGAGCAGGAGCGGACCGTCGCCATTACGCTGCCTATTCCCACCGCTATTTCCAGCCCCGAGGCGCAGGAACTGGGCCGCGCGGTACAGCAAATGTTCGAACTGCAAAAGACGCAGATCGATTCCACTCGCGGCACGATGCTGATCCGGGATCGTTGGTCGAAAGTGCGGCTGGCCGAGGCGGCACTTTCGCAACTGTTAAACCTACGCGGGCAAGTCATGATCGAGGCCGAGCTTTATGAGATCAACGAGCAAACGAGCATGAGCTTCGGATTCTCGCTGCCGACGGCGAGCCAGCTAATTCCGCTGGTGAGCAACCGGAAGCTAATCTTGCCGGCGGTCAGCGGAAACGTGACGGCGCTAGGCTTTGGGGGCGGCGCGACGCTGTTTGGGCTCGGGGTCACAACGGCGCGAATTTTTGCCAGCATGACCTACTCGCACGTGTCGAGCCTGTACCGCGCGCAACTGCGCTCGCTCGATGGATTGGCGGCCAGCCTGCACATTGGCGACCGCTTTCCGATCGTCACCTCCATCATTCAAACCAGCTTTGATAACGGCGGGGCCGCCAATCCGTTGGCCAATGCGCCGCAAATCCAATTTGAAGATCTGGGCATCACGCTGAAAGTGACGCCGCACTTGCATGGCGGCAACGAGGTGACGCTGGATGTCGAATCCGAATTTAAGATCCTGACGGGCCAGACCAACAACGACATTCCTGTCATTGCCAACCGGAAATACACGGGTACGGTGAGGCTGAAAGAGGGCGAATGGGCGGTGGCGGCCGGCCTGGTAACGCGCAATGAGGCGCGAACGATTACCGGGCTCATGGGGCTTTCGCAGATTCCTCTGCTGGGCCGGGCGCTGTCCAACAATGGCCGGGAAAAAACCAGCGGCCAAACCCTACTGATCCTGCGTCCCCGGATCATCGCTCCGCCCGCCAGCGACTACGCGGCGAAAGAGATATTTACCGGCACAGAGTTGAAGTACGTGACGCCCCTAAGCGTAAAACCAAACTAGGCGCCTAGATCCGTTCTTTTTTCGTCATTACGATCGCGTCCAACTTGGCGACGCGCATCAGGGAGGCCGGCACGACTTCTTCGGCGCGGGAGCGTTCGCGTTGCGACAACTCCCGGTTCATGGCGGCGACGAATTCTTCCATCTGCTTTTGCATGGCCGCCATCTTTTCGCGCATGTTGAGAATGATTTCCACGCCGGCGAGGTTGACGCCGAGTTCACGGGTGAGTTGGAGAATTACCTCCAGGCGCTCGATATCTTCGTCGGTATAGAGGCGGGTGTTACCCTCGCTGCGCGAGGGGCGTAGGAGACCTTCCCGCTCATAGAGCCGGAGCGTTTGCGGGTGAATCTCATACATTTCGGCAACAGCCGAGATCATGTAAGCGCCTTTTCCCTTAACTTTCGCCATGACGAAGGACCCTCTCTATTTATCGCCTAATTGGGACCAGAGGTGGGCGCGGGCGTCGGGCGTGTCTACCTGGGCCAATTCCCGAAGCAGCTCGCGCGTGCGTTCGTTGTTAACGTCGGGCGCCTGGATGAAGACTTCAATGATCTGGTCGCCTCGGCTCGATTTCCGAGCATTCTCCACGCCTTTCTCCCGCAGGCGAAAGCGCTGGCCGTTTTGCGTGCCCTGGGGCACCTTAAGCAGCGCGCGACCGTCGATGGTGGGGACTTCGATCTTTGCTCCCAGGCCCGCCTCGGCTACGGTAATGGGCACGCGGATTTCGATGTTGTCGCCCTCCCGTTTGAAGAAGGCGTGCGGCTCAACGCGCACCGTAATGTAGAGGTCGCCCGGTTGGCCACCGCGGGCGCCCGCGTTGCCCTTGCCGGCCACGCGGAGCCGGTTACTGGATTGGGTACCGGCGGGGATCCTGACTTCCACCGGTTCCGGCTTGGAGAGTACGCCATTGCCCCGGCATTTGGGACAAACGTTGGAGAGCTTGCCGCGGCCGGAGCAGCGGGGACAGGTGATATTGAATTTCATGGCGCCCGCCATTTGTGTGACCGTGCCGCTGCCGTTGCACTCAAAGCAATTCGAGCCGCCGCCGGAGCTGCCACTGCCTCCACACTCGTCGCACTCTTCATTGCGTTGAATGGTGAGCTTCACCTGCGTGCCGCGGATCGATTGCCAGAACGAAATGTTCAGAGCGTATTCCAGGTCGGAGCCGTTCTCCGGGCCCGCCTGCGGGTTGCGATTCGCCCCGAAGAACTGGTTGAAAAGGTCCTTGAAACTGCCGGCCCCTTGCTGGGGTCCGGCGCCGGGGAAACCCTGCTTCGGCCCCGCGCCCGAGCCCGCACGGGCTTGTTGAAAGTATTCAGAGAAGTCAAAGCCGCCGAAATCAAAGCCGGGCCCGCCCTGGAAGCCTTCCGCGCCGGGCGCGCCTGGAGGCTGGTCGGTGTAGAAGCCGTACTGGTCGTAGATCTGCTTCTTCTTGGGGTCGCTCAGGATGTCGTAGGCTTCCTGGACCTGCTGGAAGCGAGTGGCCGCCGATTGGTCGCCCGGATTGAGGTCGGGGTGATACTTGCGGGCAAGACGGCGATAGGCTTTGCGCAGTTCGTCGTCGCTTGAACTGCGCGGCACGCCTAGCGTTTCGTAATAGTCCGTCTTGCCCGCCATGAAATGTGGCCGCCTTTAGATTCCGGATCGCCTATTTCTTGTCGTCGACGTCGACAAACTCGGCGTCCACGACATTGTCTTTGGGCTTGCCGTCGCCCGGGGGAGGAGGCGCGGATGCACCCTGTGAACCGGCATTCTGGGAGGCCGCGCCGGCCGGATCGCTCTGGGTCTTATACATGGCCTCGGCGAGCTTGTGGCTGGACTGCGTGAGCTTGTCGGTGGCGCCGCGGATCTGCTCGGCCGTCGCGGACTCCTCTTTGAGCAGACGCTTGACTTCTTCCAGGGCCGATTCGACAGTCTGCCGGTCTTCGGTGGAAACTTTGTCGCCATGGTCTTTGAGCATCTTTTCGATGTTGTAAGACATAGAGTCCGCCTGGTTGCGGGCCTCGATGGCTTCCTTTTTCTGCCGGTCTTCGGAGGCGTGGACTTCGGCGTCTTTGGCCATCTTGTCGACTTCGTCCTTAGACAAGCCAGAGCTCGAGGTGATCGTAATCTTCTGTTCGTTGTTGGTGCCCTTGTCCTTGGCCGACACGTTCAGGATGCCATTGGCATCGATGTCAAAGGTGACTTCAATCTGCGGAACGCCGCGGGGCGCGGGCGGGATGCCGACCAGTTGAAACACGCCGAGAAGGCGGTTGTCCTTGGCCATAGGCCGTTCGCCCTGGAAGATCTTGATGTCGACCGAGGTTTGGCTATCGGCGGCCGTCGAGAAGGTTTCGCTCTTCTTGGTGGGAATCGTGGTGTTGCGCTCGATCAGCTTCGTAAAGACGCCGCCCAGAGTCTCAATACCCAGCGAGAGGGGAGTAACGTCGAGCAGCAGAACGTCTTTGACCTCTCCACCCAGGACGCCGCCCTGGACGGCCGCGCCGACGGCAACCACTTCGTCGGGGTTCACCGTCATGTTCGGTTCCTTGCCGAAGAAGTTGCGCACCAGTTCCCGGACGCGGGGGATGCGCGTGGAACCGCCCACGAGCACCACCTCGTCGATTTTTTGCGGCGTGATCCCGGCATCGGCAATCGCCTGCTTGAGAGGTCCTATGGTGCGTTGGAGCACGTCCTCCACCATTTGCTCGAAACGGCCGCGGGTCAGCTTCTTTTCCAGATGCTTCGGGCCGCTTGCGTCCGCAGTGATGAAGGGCAGATTGAGGTCCGCCTCGAGCTTGGAAGACAGCTCTATTTTGGCGGTCTCGGCGGCGTCGCGCAAACGCTGCAGGGCCATTTTGTCCTTGCCGAGGTCGATGCCGTTCTCGTTTTTGAACTCCGAAATCAGCCATTGGACGATGCGCTCGTCGATGTTATCGCCGCCGAGATGAGTGTCGCCATTGGTCGACTTTACTTCCACCACTCCGTCGCCGACTTCCAGGATCGAGATATCGAAGGTGCCGCCGCCGAAGTCATAAACCGCGATGGTTTCGTCCTTCTTCTTGTCGAGACCGTAGGCGAGGGCCGCAGCCGTGGGCTCATTGATGATGCGTTTGACGTCGAGACCGGCAATCTGCCCTGCGTCCTTCGTAGCCTGGCGCTGCGCGTCGTTAAAGTACGCCGGGACGGTAATGACGGCTTCCGTCACTTTTTCGCCCAGGTACGACTCGGCGGCTTCCTTGAGCTTCTTGAGCACCATCGAAGAGATTTCCGGCGGAGCGTAGGCCTTGCCTTGGACTTCGATGCGGGCGTCGCCATTGTCGCCGCCCACCACCTTATAGGGGACCAGCTTGGCTTCCTCGGTCACTTCATTGACGCGGCGGCCCATGAAGCGCTTGGCGGAGTAAATGGTATTCTCGGGGTTAGTTACGGCTTGGCGCTTCGCCACCTGGCCAACCAAGCGCTCCCCTCCCTTGGTGAAACCAATCACGGACGGCGTCGTCCGCGCCCCCTCTTGGTTCGGGATCACCACGGGCGATCCACCTTCCATAACAGAAACGACCGAATTTGTCGTTCCCAAATCAATTCCTATGATCTTACCCATTCTTCAAAGTCCTCCGGCCCTTACTCTTAGCCTAAGATTAGTATTGAACTTGAGTGTCATCTTGTCAAGTGTACTTGCGCAGAATTCTTATGCCCAAGGGCGCGAAAGTTTGACAATCGCCGCAGCGTCCGATCTAAGTCCCTTAGAATCTTTGTTTAAGAAGTATTTCACCGGCGCCGATCTGACCTTCTCTTTCGCGTCTTCGGGAACGCTGGCAAGGCAGATTGAAGGCGGGGCGCCTTTTGATGTGTTCCTATCCGCCAATGAGACGTTTATGAATCAGATTGTAAAAAAGGGGAAGGTGGACAGGGACGCGGTACAGGTTTATGCAGTGGGAAGGATCGGTTTGTGGTCCAAAAGCGGCCAGATTCAGAGCTTTGCGGACCTAAAACTACCGCAGGTAAGGGCGATTGCCATCGCGAACCCTCAGCTCGCCCCTTATGGGGCAGCAGCGCTTGCGGCGCTGGGCAAGGCGGGGCTGATGCCGGAGCTGCAGCCAAAACTGGTTTATGGCGAGAACATCCGTCAAACGATGCAGTTCGCCGAGACCGGGAACGCCGACGCGGCCATTCTGGCTTGGAGCCTAATCTACGACAAGGGCGGGGTTTTGATTCCCGATGAACTGCATCCGCCACTGCGGCAGGTGGCGGCGCCGATCCGCAGAAAAGGAGGCAAGACGAAGCTGGGAGAAGAATTCGTCCGATTCCTGCTTTCCGAGACCGGGCGCGGCATCTTTGCCCAGCATGGATTCAATTTACTGCCGGGCGCACCGACGTTGCGGCGCAAATAGCTACTCGTAACGCAGCGCTTCCGTGGGATTGAGTTTGCTGGCGCGATTGGCGGGCAGGATCCCGAAGACCAGGCCCACGGCAAACGATACCCCAAAGGCAACGAGGACGCTGGTCGGAGAGATGGTGACTCCAAATTCCGGCACGAGCCATTGAGCGATCAAGGGTCCGGCCACGCCCAGCGCGATGCCGACCAGACCGCCGCCGATCGAGATTAAGACCGCCTCGGCCAGGAACTGCGATAGTACCTCGCGGCGGCTGGCGCCGACGGCCATGCGCGTGCCAATTTCCCTGGTGCGTTCCGTGACCGTGACCAGCATGATGTTCATGATGCCGATCCCGCTGATGATGAGCGCGATGGCGGCAACCAGGATCAACACGACGGTTAGGATGAGGCTAATGCTCTTGGCAGTGTCGAGAATGGCGCCCAGGTTATCGACGAAATAACGCGCGCCCTTGCGATGGCGGCTTTCCAGAATCTGGCGCACCGACGCGGTGAGGTTTTCAACGTCTTCCGCGCGTCTAGCCTGTACATACATGGGATCGATGCGTTCCACCCGGTTGTAGTAGCGGATCACGGTGATCGGAATCACGACCGCCCGGTCGGCCAGTTCACTCAGGCCAAAGCTCTGAACGCGCTCGCGAAATACGCCCACGATGGTGAATTGATGGTCTTTGACCTTGATTAAGCGCCCTACGGCCGCCGCCGGGCTGCCGAAGAGAAGTTGAGCTAAGGGCTCTGTTAGGAGACCAACTTTGGCCCGTTGCCGGACCTCGGAAGCGTCGAAATAGCGCCCCGAAAGCAGAATTAAGTTGCGTACTTTGGGATAGTACTCGTCAACGCCGAGCACGCTCGTATCCTGGGGCTTTCCATCGATGACCAGGCTGGACTGGCTGGACATGGTGGCCGTCACTGCGACGATCTTGTCGGCTAGCTGTGTGCGAATGGCTTCCACGTCGGACAGCTTTACAAAGTCCGCTTCGGACTGCTCACTATCGCGGCTGCCCGCTTCGAAATAGGCCCAAACCACGTTGGAGCCAATGCCGCGGATCTGGTCGAGAATGAACTCGGTGCTGGTGAGAGAGATGGTCACGACCAGAATGACGCTGGCGTTGCCGATCACCAGGCCCAAAGCCGTGAGCAACGTGCGGACACGATTCGCTTTAAGCGCCTCGTAGCTGGAACGAAGGATTTCTCCCGTGCGCATTTAGACGCCGGCAATCTTAGCCAAGAGCTTCTTGGCTTCGTCCTTATTGTCGTCTTCGGGGAGCACCTGGCTAGTGAGATAGCGCTCAAGAAGCTGCCGGGCTTCGCGCAAGTCCCTTTTCTGCTCGATCAAAACGTTGGCGCGCTGCCAGAGGTAGGTGGGGTGGTTCGGGTTAACGCTTTTGGCCTGTTCAAAAACGGAATCGCTTTCCTGTACGCGGCCCTGTTTGGCCAAGAACTTGGCGAGGTCCACAATGCGGCCGATCTGCTTGGGCGCAGCTTCCATGGCGCGCCGCAACTGGGCTTCCGCAGTCTTGAAATCTTTCCTCTGCTCCGCAAGACGGGCCATGGCGTAGTATTTTTCAGCGGCATCAATGGCGCCGATTTTATCCAGCAGCGCCTGGGCCTTATCCAGCCCGCCCCCGAGAAAACCAGGCGCTTGGAGGTAGTACTCAAAAAGGTCGTTCACTGCTTCACCGTTGCGCGGGTTAAGCTGAACCGCCTTCTCAAAGTTTTGGCGGGCTTTCGAGGCGTAGCCAGGTGCGGAAAGGAAAGTACTGACCTCGGCACGGCGTCCGAAGGTGCGGCCAAGCCAGTGCCAATGCTCCGACGCGGAAGGTTCCAGGCTGGCAGCCTTTTCAAATGCCTCAGTCGCCTTTTTGTAATCCCCCATCATGAATAGCGACCGACCGCTTAAGTTCCACTCGGCGGCCGACCGATTCGAGTTGGCCTCTAGGAGCTTGAGAGCGGCGGGGTAGTTTGTTTTGTCGAACTGGATTCTAGCCTGTTCCAAAGTCCCGGCTAAGGCGGGAAAGACTATCAGGGTCAATAATATGGCCGCTATTTTGGACCCTCCCAATAGACCTGTCAATTTATGAGCTCCCCTCTTGTTAGTATATGCTAACTTCGCACTCGCCACACCTGATTAGACGCGGGAAGGCAGCCAGGCAGATTCAATTGCTACACTCAAAAAGCGAGTTTGCCATGTCCCAGAAGGTTGCCGCCATTATTGCGATGCTAACGGTGCTTGGCATTTCCGGCCAGGAACGGAAAACCAAGGCACCCGAGGTGGAGGTTTCGCAAATCACCGTTCGTCGAGTCGATGAACAAATGATCGCGGCCGACGGCAGTATCACCAATACGGGCAGCAAGCCGGTGAATAAGCTCTTGTTAGTGTTCGAGTTTTTCGCACCCGGCAAGCAATCCATCACGATCCAGAAGGGCCCGACGGATTCCAACGCCCTGCAGCCCGGAGAGGTAGCGGAGTTCCATCTACAGTTGCGGGCGCCGGCGCGGGCGGTCCGGGTGACGGTGAACGCCGAGGATGGCACTGGCCGAGAACTACGCATCGGAAAGACCGGGCCCTATCCGGTCGAGTAAACTTTCAAATTCATGATCGAAACCATTCATCCTGCCCGGAATTTATCCGGAGCCATTCGCTTACCGGGAGACAAGTCGATCTCTCATCGATGGGCCATGATCGCAGCGCTGGCGGAAGGCACGACCCGGATCAGCGGTTACGCGACCGGCGAGGATTGCCATTCGACGCTCGGCATACTCGGCAAGCTGGGAATCGAAGTGGAAGACGGCGGCAGCCAAGTGGCGATACACGGCAAGGGGCTGGATGGCTTGACAGCTCCGGTGGAGGCGCTCGATGCGGGTAATAGCGGATCCACGATTCGAATGATGAGCGGAATTCTGGCCGGGCAGCCCTTTGTGAGCCAGATCCATGGCGACGAGTCGCTGTCGCGGCGCCCAATGGAACGGGTGATGAAACCGTTGAGCGAGATGGGCGCGCGCATCGAGGCCACCGGCGGCAAGTTTCCTCCGCTGACGATTCATGGATCGCGGTTGCGGGCAATCGAATACACGACGCCGGTGGCGTCGGCACAGGTAAAGACATGCGTCCTGTTCGCTGGGCTGTTTTGCGAGGGCACTACAACGTTGCGAGAACCGGTGAAGACGCGAGATCACACGGAGCTAGCCCTAAAGATGTTTGGGGCCGACGTGCAGTCCGCTAACCGCGTAACCACGCTCGTGGGCAGGCCGCGCTTGGAGGCGCAGACGCTGGAGACTCCCGGGGACCTTTCGTCATCGGCCTTCTTCTTGTCGGCGGCGTTGCTGGTTCCCGGTTCGAATCTGGTAATTGGCGGGGTGGGCCTGAATCCGACCCGAACGGCGCTGCTCGATTATTTGGCCAGCCTAGGCGGGGAAATCAAAGTCTTAAATGTCGGCGAGAAGCACGGCGAATTGGTGGGCGACATTCTGGTGCGGGGACGTGTGAAGCAGGCAGGCAAGATTGCTGGCGCGTTGACGGCGGGATTGATCGACGAGATACCGGTTCTCGCTGTACTCGGGGCTTTGAGCGAGGGCCTGGACGTGCAGGATGCCGCCGAGTTACGCGTAAAGGAAACCGACCGCATTGCGACAGTAGCGGAGAATTTTGCAAGGGCGGGGCTGGCGATCGAGGTTCGGCCGGACGGCTTCACGGTGCCCGGCAAACAGAAGCCGCGCGCGGCGCAATTCGATTCGTTTGGAGACCATCGCATCGCCATGGCCTTCAGCGTGGCCAGTCTCTTGGCCGATGGGCCCTGCGACATTCAGAACGCCGAAGCGGCGAGTGTGAGCTTCCCGGAATTCTACACAACGTTGCGGCAAGTCACCGCGTAGAATCGGTTCATGCCGGAGCACTTGGACAAGTTCAACCTGGCGGGGATTGTCCACGATCTGAATAACGTTTTCGAGACTCTATTTGAGGCCGCCGAGGTGCTACGCGCCGACCCGCGGCACGTCAAGTTGGCGGGAGCAATGGAGCGGAGCCTGAAGCATGGAGCCCGCATCGTAAAGAGCCTGGAGCAAAAAGGCGGGCTGACGGACGTGGACCGGCTGCTGGACCAAGCGCAGGCGCTGTTGAACGACTATCTGCTATCGACGCGCGGCCCCGAAATCACCATCCGATTGGAGGTGCCTGGGGGCTTGCAAATTCGTGGGCCCCGCGGCGCTTGGGAGAGGGTGTTCCTGAATCTATTTCTCAATGCGGCGCGCATGATGCCCGGAGGGGGCGTGATCGAAGTATCCGCCAGCCAAGAACCGGAAGGGATTGCGTTCCTGGTTGCGGATTCCGGACCGGGGATACCTGCCCGGGTATTGCCACAGCTCTTCGAGCCCGGATTTTCCACCACGCCGAAGCACAAGGGCCTGGGCTTGCATATTGTTCGCAGCATTGTGGAGAACCTGGGAGGGAATGTATCGGCGCGTAATCGGGAGGAAGGAAGCGGGGCAGAGTTTCGAATCTTTTTACCCTTCGTTGAGCAGTTCGCGGTAGCTTACCAAACGGATTCCAGCCCGATTTAGCGAGGCGCGGACGCTGGGGTCTGTGAGAGCTCGCAATTCTTGCAGGCGACTTTCCTTCAAGCGGGTGGGCGCGGCGCGCAACTCCGGCCCGAGGTGTCCAGGATGGCACATGAACTCTGTGATGCCATCGGGGAGCGACTGAAGAACCGCGACCAGATCGACGGCGGTGAAATAACCCGTCAGGACGAAGCCGGCGAAGTGATCTGTACTCCGCACCCCGTGCCCAGACAATACACGGGTGAAATGGCGGTTCATGCGGCGCATCGCGAACGAGGCGAGACGTGCGCCGACCGGTACGGGCCGAGCGTCAAAGGGCAAATCGAAGGGACGGCGGAGAAAGCCGATTTTGTACTCCTGGGCCACCCGGGCGGCGGCGTCGAGAACGGGGGGAAGCAGGTGCGTGTGCTTGTGCGTGTCCAGGTGCGTGGGAGCGAGACCGGCGGAAAGAACTTTTTCAGTTTGGGCCCGAAACTCATCAAGAACGTTCCAAGCACCGGAAAGAAGCCCCGCCACCAAGGCCGGCAAAGTCGCGGGCAGCGGGCGGCCTGGACGCGAGAGGCTGGGACCTTGGACCATTTGTAAGTGCACGCCCACGTCTAGGGTAGGATGTGCCTGGGCCAAGTGGACGGCATGATCGAAGGCTGGAGCATTCGCCATGAGAGTCGTTGCCGTGAGAATGCCCTCGAGGTGGGCTTCGAGAATGCCGGTGTTTACATCCCCGGTAAAGCCGAAATCGTCGGCGTTGACGACAAGGCGTTTCACTAGAACAACGCGAGCTTGATCCGGAGGAATTTTTTCGGATTGGCGCGGAAGTCTTTCATCAAGCCCTTCATTTCCACCGCGGTGCCATTGAGATTTTCATAGAGGGCGGGATTTACCAGCAACTGGCCGAGAGTGCCCTGGCCGGTGTTGATTTTGTCGATGGTGACGTCGATGCGCTTAATGGTGCCGGAGAGTTGGTTAGCGAGTTCGTCGCTCTTGAGCAACTTGCCAGCGGAGCCCTTACCCGCATTCAGATCGGCTAGGATCACCCTCATTTCAGCGAGGCTTCTGCGGGCCTCGTCGTATACGGCCGAATCTTTCAACAACTTGCCGGCCGTGCCCTGACCCGCTTGGAGATCGGCAATGACCTGATCCATCCGGCCCAGACTCTTTCGGACATCGTTGTAAAGCGCCTCGTCGTGAAGAATCTTGCCGAGGGTGCCTTTGCCGGAGTTGAGGGCCCCTGTCAGGGTCTGTACTTCCTTGGCAATACCGAGAAAGCGCTTATAGAGCTCTTCGTCCACAAGCAGTTTACCGATGGTGCCCTTGCCGGCCTCGATCTGACCGACGATGCCTTCGGCTTTGGTGAGAATGTTTTGCAGGACGGCAATCGTCTGGGAGGCTTGTTGCTGAATGTCTTCGAGTTCCGGCGAGGAGAAGCTTTTCAGTTCCGCGTTAGGCTGCACGGCGGTTGGGCTTTGGCCCTTCTTGATCGCTAGCAACTTGGCGCCCAAAAGGCTTTCCGCCCCGATGCTGACCTGGGAATCGATGGGGATGGCGGGAAAGTAGCGGTCTTCCACTTCCATCGTGATCTTAACGATGCGTCCGGGACGGGACTCGCCCGACAACTCTGTGTTCACGACCTTGCCCACGAGCATGCCGTTGAGGCGGACCGGGGCGCTACGCTGCAGCCCTTGGCTCGAATCGAGAAAGACGACGAGCTTGGAAGCGGAGGAAAACAAGCTTTTCGAACTGGTGATATAAAACACCAAGGCAAACAGAAGAGCCAAGCCGCCTAAGGCGAGTAGGCCCACGCGAAGTTGAGACCAATTGGTTTTCGACGAAGTCATCCATTCACCTAGATCTGGCGCGTTTCCACGTGCCGGGATTCCCGGTAGCCGCCCCGCGGAACCGGAGGCACCTGTTTCAACACAAATTGTGACACATAGGGGTCTGAGGAACGTTCCAATTCCTCCTGACCACCTTGAAAGGCGATACGGCCTTCATTCAGGATCAAGAAAGTGGTGCGGAGGTCGGCGAACTGGCCGGGGGGAGCGGCGCGGACCAAGTCTTTCTTGGCGTCGTCCCAGACGTAGTTAGCCACAGTTGTCCCGTCCTGGTAGCGATGGGAGGCCAGCACGGTCGTTGTCTTGCTCATGTCCCGCTGTTTAACGATGAGACTCATGATGGTGTGAGCGGTGATGGGATCGAGGCCCGCGGTGGGCGAATCGTAGAGAAGAAGTTTGGGGTTCGTGACGCTAGCACGGGCGATTCCGACACGGCGGCGCATGCCGCCGGATAACTCGCTGGGAAATTTATCCAAGGTGTGGCCGAGTTCGACGAACTCCAGCGACTCTAGTACGCGCTGTTCAATCTGCTCGAGGGGAACGCGAAGGCAACTCTGGTTGCGCAAAGGGTAGGAGACGTTCTCAGCGATGGTCAGCGAATCGAAGAGACCGCCTTCTTGAAAGAGGATGCCAACCTCTGCGCGTAGACCGAAGAGCTCGCGCTCCTTGAGGTGAGTGATGTCCTGACCAAGCAACAGGATTCTTCCCTTAGTGGGCTGCAGCAGCCCCATAGCCAACTTGAGCAGAACGGTCTTGCCGCTTCCGGCGGCGCCAAAGACGACATACGTTTCGCCGGGATGAATGCTGAGATTGAAATCCACAAGCGCGGGAGTGGCGTCGAAGGCCAGGGAGACGTTGTCAAATTGGAGGATGGCGTCCGACATATTCCCCTCTACCTAGGGCAGACTCACGAAGACTTGCGTAATGAGAACGTCGATAACGAAGACCCAGACGCTGGCGACCACGACGGCTTGGGTGGTGGCGCGGCCGACGCCCTGAGTTCCGCCGGAGGTACGGAGGCCGTAAAAACAGCCAACGAGGGCGATAATGATGGCAAACAAAAAAGGCTTAGAGAGGCCCTGAGCGATGTCGTTCAGTTCCAGCACACCGATGGCGGAGTTCCAATACTGACTGGCCGTGTTGCCGATCACCAATACGGCGATTACCAATCCGCCCAGCAAACCGACGAAATCGGCAATCACGGTAAGGAGTGGCTGCATGACGGCGGTGGCGACGAGGCGGGGCACGACGAGCTTCTGAATCGGATCGGTACCCAAGGCGCGCATGGCGTCGATCTGTTCGGTGACTTTCATCGAGCCAAGCTCAGAGGCGATGCCGCTGGCATTTCTGCCCGCAATCAAAAGGGCCGTCAGCACCGGGCCCAATTCTCGAATAATGCTGAAGGAAACCACTTGACCCGTTTCCGACGTGGCGCCGTAGGTGGCCAACGCTCGCGACATCTGCAGGCTCATGACGATACCGGAGAAGGCCCCAATCAAGGCCACAATCGGCAGGCTGCCGACGCCAATGGTATCCATCTGGCGGAGGATGTCGTTCCAATAGACCGGCTTCTTCACGACGTTACGCAAGCTGCGGACGACGAGGAAGATGAAGTCTTGAAAGGTGAGAACGGGGCTCTTGAGAAGATCGAGCAACCGGCGAGGCTCCGAGAATCCGATGCTAGCATACCGCCACGGGAAGATCGTTCCGTGAAAAGGCTAGGTGGGGATAAGCCGGTTTTCTTTGGCCTTTACGACCCAGGCATGAGCTGTGGAAACGAGAGTGTCCAGGCTGGAGTCTCGGGTCTGCCAGCCCAGCAGTTCCAGGGCTTTCTCAGACGCCGCAACGAGCGCGGGAGGATCTCCGACGCGTTTCGGCGCCAGCACGTGGGGGATGGGATGGCCCAGCACGGCCTCGGCCGATTGGAGGACCTGGCACACGGAGAAACCCTGCCCGGAGCCGAGGTTGACAGCGGTCGAAGCACCGCCAGCCGCCAGATACTCGAGGGCCAGCACATGGGCACGAGCCAGATCGGCGACGTGGACGTAATCGCGGATGGCCGTTCCATCGGGGGTGGGATAGTCTGTTCCAAAAATCTGAATTGGCGGACGCAGGCCCAATCCCGCGTACAGAATGAGCGGGATGAGATGGGTTTCCGGCGAATGCAGCTCTCCAATCTCGTTATCAAGATCCGCCCCCGCGGCGTTGAAATAGCGGAGCGCCATGGCACGCAATCCGTGCACGCGCGAAAACCAGTCGATGGTCCTCTCCGTGAACCATTTCGCTTCTCCATACGGGTTAATGGGCTGCCTAGGAGCGTCCTCGCGAATGGGAACAGAGGAAGGTTCACCGTAAACGGCGGCCGTCGAGCTAAACACCAGTATCCCCACGCCGCAATCGCGCATTGCCTCCAGGAGATTGAGGGAAATGGTGTAGTTATTGCGAAAGTACAGACCGGGGTTCTGCATAGACTCCCCGACGTTGATGGAGCCAGCGAGCTGTACTACGGCTTCGATGGAATGCTCGCGGAGCGCAGCCGATAGGGCGGAGGAATCGAGCAAATCGCCCCGCACCAGGGGACCATAACGGACCGCCCAGTCATGGCCTTTGCTGAAATTGTCGAAAACAATGGGAGCGTGCCCGGCACGCGCGAGGGCCTTCGCTACGTGGCTTCCAATGTATCCAGCCCCGCCACACACCATTACTCTCATGGTTTCATTGTCACCCATGCGGTTAGTCCCGCCTTCGTGTCGTCCCGAGGGAGGTTAATCCAGGCGCCGCAAAAGCTTTGAAGAACCCTCAGTGAGGAGGGAGTTCAAGGAAGAGGATTCCGAAACCCATTCGACGATCAATTGGTTTTGTGACTCCAAAGAGAGGCGGACGCGCCCCTTCACCCCCCCTTCGCCCTTCCAGGAGAACTCCTGTTGTTCAATGGTACCGGCAAAGCGAAAGTTGACCTCGGGGTGCATGAGACGATCGGGGATGCGGTACCGCGATCGAAATACACCACTGAGGCTAGAACCTTCTTGCATGAGGCGCAGTTCGACAAATTCCGCGGCATATTCGCCGGGAGACAGGGCTTCCTGGTCGCGGGGCGACTGGAGCCACGTGCCCGCCAGAGAAGGACTAGGGGAATCGGAGCTACGAAGTCTGGAGGGATAGACTGCGGATGGCAGGCCGGATGGGAGTGCCAGCGACGGATTGTCCTGAGGAAGTAACGGGCGGAACTCCAACGGTGGGCCGAAAGGTGTAACGCTCGCCGATTCCAGGTTCGGAGTCGATTCCGGCGAAGCGCCTTGACCCGCTTTTGAGGCAGCCTCGGGCGCAGCGGCCCGCCTTAGGTCCGACACAGAACTAGCCGTTATAGGCCGGACCTTGGCCTGGATTGGCGGCCGGTCTGGTTCACCCGCCGGAGCCTGAGAGGTGGGTGCGGCGGAGGAAGCACCGTCAGACGAGGATCCCGCCCAAAAGAGGGAGCCACAAAACATGAGGAGCGCCCCGAAGCATAATCCGGCGATAAGCCCGGCGTAGTTTATGACCCGATCGCTTTGTTGTAATTCCCCCGCGGGGATGATGGTAGAAGCCTGTGCTAGACGACGGTCGTACTCGATTCGGCGAGCGGGATCCTCTAAAACGGCCGCGACTTCGATAAGCCGCCGCATCTGGCGTTCGGCGGCATCCCGGAGATGGGGAACCGTATGCATATCGGGATGGAGCAAACGGCTAGTGGTGCGAAAAGCTCGATGAATCTCCTCGGGAGACGCATTTGGATCAACGCCGAGTTCCTCGTAATAGGTCAAGCTAAAATCCCTGGACTGCTCTCTTGACTGCGGCGGTCTCTAACGCCGCCAAACCAACATGCCGGACGCGGTACCCGCTCCGAAGGTAACGATCCGGTCCACCATGGACATGGTCATCCGCTTGCGTTTGTTATCCGGAATGTACAGGACGTCGTCCGCCAATAAAGTAATATCCGGGGATTTCCGATCCACGATCTTTTGCAAAGGAATCTCAATCTCGTTACGTCCGGTGGGGCCTCCCTCCTTACGATAGATGTAGGCCTCGCGGAGGGCAAAAGGGAGCAGTCCTTCGCTCATTGCCAGCACCTTTAGGACCGTGGTGTCGGCGCCATCTTTAAGAGGAAACACTCCCGGCTTTTTCACATTGCCGACGATATAGATTTTGCCCGCCTCCGGAATCCGGATTTCTTCGCCTCCACGCAGCACGGCGTTCAGTTCGCCATCCGCCTCATCGATCAGGAGCCGTACGGGTATGCGCTGGGTGAGCGTGGTGGGCTTACCTTCGGGATCCGGCTGAGTACGGCTGAGCAGAATTTCCGACCCGGCGACCTCACTCAACCCACCGGCGCGAGATAGTGCATCCAACAAGGTAACCATGCCGTAGGCCTGGAAAGTGAGGGGATGTTTTACGGCTCCCATCACGCTGATCGGCCGGCTGACATATTCAGCTACGGTTACGGTAACGACCGGATCCACCAGAATCTTTTCTGAGCTAAGTGCTTGACCAATGGTGAGTTCCAGATCCGCAGGGAGTTTACCCGAGGCGGCAATCGGCGAGGGAATCATGGGAATTCGAATGAGACCATCGCTGCCGACCCGAACCGTGCGCGTAAGCTCCGCAGCGCCATAGACACTGATTTGGAGCAGGTCGTTCGGTCCAATTTTTTGCGCCGGCAGGTTGCTTAACGGGCCCGCGTTGCTGGATCCCGAGGGTATAGGCACGACGGCCTGAGCGTTGAGACTGTAGGCCCAGCCGATGCTCAAAATCAGGCGCAATAGGGGCAAAGAAACGAACTGCATCTAGTTCTCCAAGCTGGTGTAAATCGCGGAGCGTCCGTTCGCGTGAAACGGTATTCTCCATCAACAAGGAGATCGGCGCGGGGCTGGGCAGTCTATGTAGCCCGATGTCATTTTCGGGTCCTAGACATGCGCAAGTGCACGGCCTAGAGACAAAACAAAACGCCCCCGGCAGAGTGCCGAGGGCGTCTTGGCTAAGTGGCTAGGTGCTAGCGAACGTGAATCAGCGAAGGATTACCGCCCGCGACGAGTGAATCCGCTCCGATGGCCGCGGTGCCATAAGGACGATTCGCGCCGGGAGTGGTCTCAGCGGGGATGTCAAAGACCACGATATAGATCCCCACCAGGCCCGGGGCCATGGTGACGCTCTGGACGGGGACACCCTCGTTGTTTACGCCAATGATGATTTGGGCGGCCACGTTCGAGGAGTTGTTGTAGGCGCCCGGGATATTGGTAACCGTGGGAACCAGCAACTGGCCAAGGCCCGTAAAGAAGCCGATGACGCGTTCACCGCGATCCACGGGATTCTCCAGGGACATATAAGTCCCGTTGGCCTTGATGATGACTCCAATCTTGCGATTGGCAGAGTCGGTCGTTTCAAAGACGCCGGGCTGCACTTGCGCCACGCTGGTGGTGAAGGTGCTGGAACCGTCGCCCACAAAAACACGAACGGGCGTTGCCGGCGAAGCCTGCAGTTCGCAAGGCGTCTGGATGGTAACCTGCTCGCGGCCGCCGATGTTGGAAACCGAAACGATCGGCGCCTGGCGGGATCCCACCTCTACGCGGACGTTTTGCAACGTGAAAGGATAAGGCCCGACAAAGCTATTGCCGGACACTGAACCGTTCAGCGTAGGAGCGATATTGGACCCAAAGATGGTGGCCAGTCCGCACGGAGTCAGCCCCGGAGCGAAGCTAGCCGCGTTGGAGACGCTGGTGATCGTGGGACCCGGCGGGAGCACAGTCAAAGCGAAAACCACCGAGCGATTGATGGAAGTGGCAGTGACCGTCACCGGGCCGGCGACCGCTCCGGCTGTCACGCTGATCGAGGCTTGGCCTTGCGCATTGGTGGTTGCGGTGGCAGCCGAAAGCGTCGCTGAGCCGTTGGAGATGGTGAAGGCGACCGCGGCACCCGCAATGGGGCGGCCTTGAGCGTCGTTCAATTGGACGGTGAGGGGAGACGTGAAAGGCCGAGAAAGCACGGAAGTCTGGTTGTCGCCGGACACTTTCACAAAGTTGCCCACGGTAACGTTGTTAGTGAGCGTCCAGATGGTGCTGGCATCGCCCGCGCTTGTGCGAATCTTAACTTCGCCCGGGGACGAACCGAAGCGAACCAAGAAGGAGAATTCGCCCTCGTTGGTGGTGGTGTTGAAGACCTGTTCGGGAATCGCCTCGCCTTGGATGACCTCAACGCGAACGGTTACGCCGGGTAGGCGATTGCCGAATTGATCGGTCAAGGCCGCACGCAAAGCCAGAGGCGTCAGGGTTCCGGGGCCGCCCGATTGGTTATCGCCCTGGCGCTTCACGAAGATAGCCGGAGGACCGGGCGTCACTTCGACGTTGAAGTTGTAGAGACGGCCAGGATTTTGGCAATTGCCCAAACACACCTGGATCGGTCCGCTACCAAGCCTGGAACCGCCGACGAGATCGCAGGAAACCTGACCCTGGCCGTTCGATAGGCTGGTGGAGGTGCAGGTAGCGGCGACAGCATCGGCCGCCGCAAACGAGGTGGGCGTGTAAAAGCCTACGTTCGGAATCGGGGCCCCGAAGCCGGCCAAGGTCCCCGAGAAAATGGTCGCCCGAATGGCGCCCGTGAGCGGTGCGCCCGCCTGAATGCGAATGGTCGATCCTTCCGGTGGGCTAATGAGATTGATCGCGGGCGGATTCACAGGTAGTAGACGAGGCGGAGGGCCCACTTCGGGGTAAGAGACCAGGAAGAAGTCCACCGAACCATTACTGACCGTGGCGCGTACGACGGAGGTCCGGAATGTTTCGAGAGCATCGTCGTAAAAGAGTTCCGAACCGAACTGATTGGTCGCGATGCCCTGATTGTCGGTGCTGCTTTGCGCGTTGACCACCCGGCCCGTTCCCGACTGGACTTGCCAGGTAACCGTGGCGTTGACCGCGGGGTTACCCGAGCCGTCCCGCACGCGCACGCGAAGCAATTCCGGCGCGAACAACTGTCCAAACATGAGTTGGCCGTTACCGCTAACGATTTGGATCGCGGGGTTTGTCGGGTTTTCGCCGCCACCGCCCCCGCCACCACTGCCACCGGTAACGTTAATCGTAAAGGTCTGGCCCTGGGAGCCGCTATTAGAGGCGCTGACGTTATACGTACCCGTCGTTTGCGGCGCAACAAAGCCCACCAGCGCGAAGCCGTCTTTATTCGTAGTAACGGCGGAGGAGCTCAACTGGAGTTGAGAGTTATCCGTCACAAAGCTAATCGTCACGCCATTGACGGGGCGGGATAGATTATCGAGCGCGCGAATGACGAGAGGCCGGCCGGCCTGCGAGGCGAGAACCGTCTGCGACGGCGTAATCGCAATGAGGCTAAAGGGCAGCGACGTGGAAACGGGTCCGGTGAATACGAGATTCCCGATGAAATTTGGCTGCGTGAGCGTGCTGCTGACGGTATTGGTACCCAGGCTGACTCGGGAGATTGAGTTAGGCCCATCGAGGAAGAGGTAGGCGGCAGTAGGGATCTGGTCGGAAATGGCCAAGGAACGGCCGCCGGAAACGGCGCCAAGGCCGCCCACTTCCAATTGAATGGGCGTGGTGAGCGGCGGAACCAAGCCAGCACGGAAGACCACGTTGCTGGTGGGCACATACAATAGCGCCGTCGTATTCGAGATGACGCGGACGCGATCGACGTTGGAGCCGAAGGTGATGGTCTGCAGGTTGCGCGAGATGGTTTCGACGCTGTAGAGAATGCTCGTGGCGCCAGATGCGCAGGCAGTTACAAAGCGGCTGCCGTCGGGTGTGAACTGGATCCGCGTGCAGTTGACGCCCGTCGTGGGGATTTCATTACCAATCACGGCCAAGGTGCCACGACCGTCTATTTCGACGATGCGGCTGGAACTGGTGACGTAAATAAAGCCAGTGGGGCCAACCATCAGAGAGTTGGGATTATTGGTCAGCGCTAACGTGCTAATCACCTGACTGGTAGTGGTGTCGATCGCCACGACCGTACCGTTGTCATTGAGCACATAGGCACGAGTGGAATCCAACGAGAAATCGACATCGATGGGACGGCCACCCGTGTTTAAGCCGATTACCTCCTGGTCGTTGAAGGTATCGAAGATGCGCAGCGATCCAGACAGAACATAGAGACGGCGGGCGTCGGGCGAGAGCCGGGCGCCGGTGATATTAGGCAGGTTAATGGAGCTGCGCTCGGCGAAGGGCGACGTGCCGTTGAAAACAGTGATTGATTTATTGAGAGAGCGGGAGAAGACGTAGAACTTGGGGGACGTCGGATGCCAGATAGCCTCAAAGGCGGTTTGATCGGTGGCAAAGGTTCCGATTTGGGTGAAGGGTTCCGCGCTGTAGATGTAGCCGGTGGTGCCGTTGCTGCCATCGCGCGGGAGCGCTATGAGATTGGCGGCGGAAAGCGTCTCGCTGAGTAGACAGACGAAGGCTAGAAAAGGTAAAAACAACCTGTGCATTGGGGATCCTCTGGGAAGAAGAGAAGTGGACGGACGCAGTTCCTATAGTGTAACAGAAGCGTAGATTTGCAAATAAAAATAAATCGGGGCGAGCCCGAAGGCCCGCCCCGATTTCTCTAAGCGTCTTTACGATCAGCAGGACTTAGTTGTCGAGCTGTTCGGCAACCGGAGCACCGGTGGCGCGGCGGAGCTGCGATCCACCCAACCCGTTCGGGTCGAGGATGAGCGCGAGGTAGCCGTGCGCGGTGGCGAGGTTCGACGGATCGCTGATGAAGGCGAAGCCGTGAGCCCAGCGGAAGTTGCACTGGATGATGATGTAGCCCTGGAAGCCGGCGACGGGGGTGATACCCCAATCGGCGTTACCGAAGAGCAGGTTGAAGACAGCAACGCGGCCCGAAGGAACGGCCTTGCTGAACTTCTGCTGGGGAGGATTCACGGCGCCACCGGCGGCGTCACCGTAGAAGTTCACCAAGCAGACACCGGATTCAGCAGGCGTCGCGAACGGATCGCTCGAGGTGTTCGCGACAGCGATACCGGTGTTGAAGCCGGTGACGCTGCTGACGAACGGATAGAGCAGGTTCGTAGCGCAGTTGCCGATGGTGTTGAAGCGCTTACGATCTTCGGGGCTCAGAACGAAGCTCGGGATGGTCGAGTTGTTCAGGGTCGCGGGATCGGGGGTCACGATGGGCGCGTAGTTGCCGGACACGAAGGAGTCAACCGCGGTGATGTCGGTGACGATCGTGGTGGTCGGCGAGAAGCGCACAGCGGCCAGGAAGTCCATGCGGTCGATGTTGTTGTCATCGGCGCGGAGCACTTCCCACACGAAGGTGCCAGTGCCGTCGGAACCGATGGTCACCTGGGCGAAGCGGATGGCGGTGCTCATGCCGCTCGGAGAGGTGTAGGCGACGCCCGTGCCGCCCCAGCCAGGAGCCGCGGAACCCTGGACGGAGCCAGAGGTAGCCGGGAACAAGCCAGAGGTGGAGATCGGGGCGAAGGTGAGGGCCGTCGCGCCATTGCTATCCGTACCGGAGACGGCGTAGGCCGAACCAGGGGCGGCCGTGCCTTGGCCGAGGGTGGTGCTGGTAAAGGTACCGCCGCCACCGAAAGTGCCCGTTACAGGAGCCAAGCTGACGTAGACCGCAACGCCGGTCGGGATGCCGCTGAAGCGGACCCGGAGGCGCGTGCCAGAGCTCGCCGTACCGGCGGAGTTCAAGCTGTTATCGGTGGGGAAGCTGAGGTTGTAGAAACCGGATTCGTTGTTGTAGTTGACGGTCGGATTGGCTTGACCGGCACCTGCCACATAATACTGATTGAAGGTCGAATCGAAGGCATCGAGCGGACCAGCCACACCGCGACGCTTAAAGCCGACACCGTAGGCTTCCGTGAAGCGGAGAGCGGCGGTCGGAATCAATGCCACCGGGCTGCTGCTGGAGGTGCTGGCGCTCTGGTTGAAGCCCAAGCACTGAGCGAAGGGGCCACCGCCGAGCGCGTCGAAGGTGAGACCTTGCTGCACGAAGCCAACGATACCTTGGGCATTGTTGAGCACGAGATTCGCGGGCGGGTTCTGGATCGAGATAAAGGCCTGAATCTGACCGTTCACCTGGAACACATTGGCAACCTGAACGCGGATGTTCTTGATGCGGAAGATGCGCGAACCAGCGTCCACGTGGGTGCCGGGTTGAACCACGGGCACACCGACGAAGGTGATCGTACGGTCGTTAGCGATGAAACCGCCGCCGACACCATACTGGCCTTGGAACACGTTCAGCACGGCATTGGCGCCCGAGGTCGTGTTGACCGTGTTGCCAACGGTGTAGGAGGCATTGATGCCACCCGCAACGCCAGCGCCGCGAGCGACGCCATTAACAAAGAAGTAGTTCAAACCGGTGCAGACGCCAGGAACGGCCAAACCGCCCGCAGGGGCAAAGCTGGTGCAAGGGTTCTGGGAAAGCAGACCGGCCGAGTACGGCGTGGTCGTCGTCGGCTCATCGATGAAGAGGAGCGCGTCGGTGAGGTTGTTGCTGAAGATACGGTTCGTGATGCGACCCGCGCTCACGGTCACCGAGATGTTGATCGCGGGGACGGTCGTGGACGTGATGATCGAATTCTGTTCCGTGATGAGGGTGGTGTTGGCAGGCGTGGCGCCCGTCACCGTGGCAGGCAGAACCTGATTGGTGGCGAAGGTGGCGGGATTGGTGCTGGCCAGGACCCGGTTCGTGGGGGTGCCAATGCTGACGCCACCCGTGCAAGTGATTACGATATCGCCTACGAGCTCACGCAAACCCTCGACGCGAACGACGAGAGGCGAAAAGCTGGTGTTGCAGACGAAGGGACTACTCTGCGCTTGGGCGTTGCCCGTCATCCCAAAAAAGGATGCGGTAGCAACTAGCGCGAAAAGCATTTTCCGAAAATGCGACATTTCCTTCTCCTTGAAGTGTCTGAAATTGAATTGATGGAAGTTCTCTTTCAACCTGAGCCTCATGGTTACTTCTTTTGGGTACTACTCAAGCCGAAGCGACTTCTTTGTAAAACTTGATTACTGTGCTCGCGGGGTCACGTCGCTGTGATGAAAGCCGCCTGTCACTTTACAGACATACCAGTAGTAGCACTAGGCTCAGAGGCAAGTCAAGAAAAATTACGAGGAACTCCTTCATAAACTTGGGTTTACGGTCTCAGGTGCCCCTTTTTTGTGTCGTTCTGACACAGATTGAGTCCGCTAGACAGCCCTGTAATCGACCATTCATGGCTTTCTACCGGACGGCAATGCGAACAAAATTCGAAACGATCCCCGCCGATTCCAGAGAGAGAGACAGGTTGAGGCCAGGCGTTTGGGTAGCGGGAATGAGAACGTTGACTTGGTAGAGGCCGATGAAGCCGGGCGTGAGGCCTGCGAAGAAGGGATTCAGGCTTTGACCGTCCAACTGAACCGCCACGCGATTGACGGCCGAGCGCAGATTGTTGGAGGTGCCTTCCGTGCGGCCCAGACCCGTTGCGTAGATAACGATCGCCTGGCCTCTCTGCGCTGGGAACGACGCCGAATTTACATTGCCATCCCCATTGACGACGGCCCCTTGTTCGGGTCCCAGCGAAAAAATGCCCGGAGCGCTGTCCAGCAGGTTTAGGGAAAGGGTCTGTTCGCCAAAAGCGGAGACCACCCGGAGGCTGCCGGCACCCGGCGCGGCATCCTCAGGTAGTGCCGTGTTGAGTTGGAATCCGTTGCTAAAGAAAATTGGCAGAGGAGAGCCGTTGAACTCGACGACACTATTTGACATCGCCGCGGTGGATTTGGGCAGCCCTGCGCCAAATAGACTGACAATGGCCCCTGGTGCAAAGCGGGGTTCAAACGAAGCGGCATTGACGGCGCCGGCGGCGGAAAGCTGGAGACTCATGGGGCCTAGAGTCCAAGTTTCCGCTTCCCGCTGGATGGCGTAGGCGGTGGCCAAGGCACCGCTGACGATCCGGCGGACGGGCGGGTTGGTCAGGCTGGTAAATGTAAGCAGAAAAGGACCGGGCGTATCGAGTTGGTAAGTGGAGGCAGTACCGTCGCAGGCCTGCAGGTGAAAGTTCGTCGTGGGAACGCTGCCCTCGGGGGCGGCATATTGCGACGGCCAGCTTACGGCGCGGGAACACGAAGGCCCGCCCCCGGAGATTTCAAATGCGCTCGAGCCGTGCACAAAAAAGGAGGACGTTTGGGCGCCGCGCGGCACAAAACGAAAGGCGGACACGAGCTTAGCCTGCCAAGTGGCGCCACCCGAGGGGAAGCCATTTAGATAGGGCTGCAAGCTGGGAAGCGCGAAGCTCGGGTTGCTATCTACGATTTGGACGTCGCCCGTGGACGTGACCCCAGTGGCGGTTACGAAATGCGCGCCGGCCACGGCCCCGTTGCGAGACATTTCCATCGCCAGGACCACGGGGAGCTCCGCGGCGACGGACTGCCGCAGCGCGTCCAGCGTCGGCGGGATGGGTTCAAAGTCCAGGACGCCGGAAGAATAGGCGTTGAGCCGGAGCGGATTGGGGATGGGATCGGTACCTGGCCCGGCATCCAAATACCCGTCACAGAGGTCGACGCCACCGCTATCCGGGATGCAAAACGAAGTGAGGTAAGCATTTAAGGCACCCACGTCGGCCAAGCCCGCATCGGAGGGCGCCAGTGCGCGCTGCTGGTTAAATCGAACAAGGGCGGCCAAGGCCGCTAGGAGACTGCCCTTGGAACGGATCGAACTGGCGCTAGAGCCAAGGTTGCCGTCAATCGACTGCGTTAAGCGCGGATAGTTGGCTATGGATGACGCCTCGGCACGCGCGGCGAAAGAAACAGACTGGCCTCCCGCCTGCACCGTAGCTACCGCGACGCCGCTTTGGGAAGGCAATCGCCACGAAGCTTGGGCCATACCCTCGGCATCCGTCTGGGCGCTGGCGGAAAGAATGGCGCCTCCGGGGGAGGCCTCGAATCGAACGGCTACGGCGGCCAGAGGATTTCCCGATGAGTCCCGCACCTGAATTCGTATCGGAACGCCCAGCAGCGTGCCCGGCGGCGCCGATTGCTGATCGCCGGCGACTTTCGTCAGTTGCGGGCGCAATTCCGCGAGAGTCCGGATGGTAAAGCTACCTTCGGCAAAGATCTGGGCGTTCGTACCGTCCACGGCGCGCACGACCACAAGCCCATTGCGGGCGTCCGGGGCGACGCTCGTCTCCCACACATAGGCGCCAGTGGCTGCCGTGGCCTCGAAGGTGGCAAGGGCTGGGCCGGCCTGGCTGATCCTCAGACGCGTGTTGGCGGGGAATCCACCCACCGATACGCGATAGCGGCCTCCTGGCAAGACCGAAGAGGGGGAAACGGAAAGCACGGGCCGGCGGGCCTTCTCCAGGACCCGGACGCCCGTTCCAGGGTTGTATTCGAGAGTGGCTCCCTCGAAGTCCTGGCGGAACGTACCGGCCACTTGAAATTCTTCCGATAGCGGGCCTCCGGCTAGGCCCGCCGCCCCACCGATCTCAACATATTTTGCGGCGATCGGTCCGGCCAGCACGAAAGCGCGGCCAAAGAGCGGACCAGCGTTGTATTGCAAAATGAGACCGGCCGCGAAGCGTTGGCTGGTGACCGCGGAACCGGCGAAGCTAAGTACGTTTTGCGAGGGAGACAAAGGCCGGCCGAGGGCGCCAGTCTCGAGCCCGAGAGTCCGCCATCGCGCCAGGATTGGGCCGCTAACAACCTGCACCGGGGATCCGGCCAGGGCACCGCCTTCGAAAGTCTGGGTGCCTCCGGAGGATACGTCGGAGGTGGGGTAGCCCAGGGAACCCGCCAGGCCGCCAAGGCCCGCGTGCGCCGATAGGAGGGAACCCGAAAGTACGAAAGCGAGGGGAGTCGAGTCTGGCTTGGCCAGCAAAACTGGCTGCCCGGATCCGATCAAGAACGCTTCCTGCGCATAACCCGCGCCGAGGCGGCGTACGGGTGCGGCGAGAGGCTGCCGTAGGCTGAGGCGATTGCGTTGAACGGCATCGATGAAGGTTTGGGACAGGTTTTGCGTGGGCGCGCCCTCGCCAATTGCACAGCACAATCCGGAAACAAAAACTGTCAGGCTGCGGCTCGATTTTCCTTCGCTTGTGGCGGTAACTACGGCAGTGCCGCCACGGAGCGCGCGCAGAGTGACACGCGGACCCGTGCCAGCAATGGAGGCGATCAACCCGTTTGAAGAGGTCCAAAAGACTTCGCGATCCTCCACGATCTCCCCAGCGGAGGTCTGCAAGCTGGCCACTAAGGGCACGCTTTGGCCAGCCGTAACTCGAAGAGGGCTTTCGCTCGCAATCGAGACGGTCTGCACGGCATTTTTGATGACCGGAATGCCGTTGAGCGCATATTCAACCGTGCCGCCCTCGAAACTCTGGCGGCGGCGCCCGTCCGGAAGTACGATTTCGTCGGCAATCGGCAGCCCCAAAAAGCCGGATTGGGCTTGGTTAGCCAGGTACAAGCTCAATACGTTCGCGCGGACGAAAATCGCACGGCCGGTGAAGGCGCCAGATGTCAATGCGTAAATCGCGCCCTGGGCGAAGCGCTGCGCGGTGGCGGCAGTGGCGAAACGCGAGGTGACGGTGGCGGACGCCGAAACCGGAGGCCCGAGAACCGCCATCGAGATGCTTTGCCATTTCGTGTAAATGGGATCGGCAACCGTGAATTCGACCGAGTCCGAGCCTTCCCCCGCCAACGGGGGACTCAGCCAGACAAAGATTGCGAAGTTCTTGTCGAAGGTTTGGTAAGTTCCGCCTGCCTGTTGCGCGATTTCGCCGGGCGGCAGGACTAAAAACTCGGTGGTGTCGATGAGGGGAAATCCTGCCGTCGAGACGCCGATGCTGGAGCGATTCAAAATGGCGTAGACCGGGGGCCGGACCTGCCTGACGATGTTATTGACGCCCGCCGAGAGATTCGGGTTGGCAGGGCGAATCAGCGCAAAACGCTGGCCGCTGCGCGCGGCATCCTGAAACTCCTGGCGATAGCCGCCCGCTCCATAAGCGCCAACCGCCGTTAAAGGCGGCAGAGCCACGGCGCTGAAGAAATCCGCGCGCCGGTAGGCTTGCACAAATTCCTCGCTCACCGAGGAATTCGGCGCACCTTCTCCGACCTGAATCGTCGGAGTTTGGGCGGCGAGCAAGGGCGGGAGGATGAGAAAAAAGACGTTCTTCAGCGCAAAATTAAGGTGCAATCGAATTCTGCCCGCAAGTCAGGCTAACACGCGTTGGGACGGCATGTTGCGCCTTGAAACGGGCAAATTCAGGTATGCGGTCTACTCTTGGTCCTTCAACAGTTTGTTCAGGCGGCGGAAGCGGCCCCGCAGCTCATCGCTGGCATCGACAATTTCCGGGGTGTCATAGATGACTCTAGGCGTCATGAACACGACCAACTCCGTACGTTCGCGCGTCGTGGAGCGGGCGCCAAAGACGGAACCAATGATGGGGATTCTGTGGAGGCCCGGCACGCCAGAGGTGGAGAGTGTATCCGATTCGGTGATAATACCGCCGATCGCGATGGTGTCCCCGTCCTGCACGGTTACTTGGGTCGACACGTTCCGCTGCGAAAAAGACGGCGACTGAATTGCCGCGCTGGCCGCAGGGGCAATGGGCGAACTGATTTCTTGATTAATGATTAGAGTGACGATGCCGCTGGGCAGCACGCGGGCCGTAATGCCCAGATTCACGCCCGCGTTGCGTTGCGAGACGGTGTTGGTAAAGAGCGAGGAACCGGCGCTTTGCGCGCTGGTCAGCGCCTGCGAGGTCAAGACCGGCACTGTAGTCCCGATGTTGATGGATGCTTGGATGGAATCGGTCGCAATGATGCTGGGCGCACTGACTACTTTTGCGCGGCGTTCCTCCTCGGCTAGCGAGAGGAAGCCCAACAACTCGCGGGACTGTCCCACCAAGACGCCGGCAGTCAAATTGATGCCTGCGCCGGTAGTTTGCCCCAGCAACTGGCGCACGGCCGACGAACCGGTCGTAGCCGCGCCCCGCCTTTGCAGGAAAGCCTGGACCCCACTAGAGAACGCGCCGGTCAAGGTGACTTCGTAGATTTTGGCCTCAATGAGTACTTGGCGCGGCGGAACATCCAGGCGGTTGAGTAGGCGCTCTAGCTGCTGAAACTCCTGGGGCGTGCACTGGATGATCAAGGTGTTATCGAACGGATTCGGAACGATTTTGGGGACGCGTGCCGCGGGAGCGGAAGCCGACGGTGCCTGCCCCACAAAATTCCCGGTGGCATCCCGTGCGCCAGGCTGCTGGGCCCCGCCAAACGCCCCTAGATTCGGCTGGCCCGGAAAGCCCTGCCCGAGTCCTCCAAGGCCGCCACCGTAAAGGCCAAGTCCGCCGCCGAGGCCGCCAAGCCCCCCGAAACCTCCGCCGAAACCGCCGAAACCGCCCCCGAAGCCGCCGAAGCCGCCGCCCAGACCTCCTAGGCCTCCTCCAAAACCACCGCCGAAGCCGCCACCCAAGCCCCCGCCCAAACCGCCCTGAAAGCCGCCGCCATTTTGTCCGCCGTTGTTAGAAGCCGCTCCGGATAGCGAGCTTGTTAGCGAGATCATGAACAACATCGTTTGCAGCGTGGCCAGCACGGCATAGGGATTATCCTGCTGGGAGGCGTACAGTGTCGTTACAGCGATCGCAATCGCGTCCGCCCTGCCGTACTTCACCCGATAGACGAAATTCTCCACGCCGCCAACGGCGGCCTTGACGGGGATATCCAGCTTCTTGAGCCAGGCATCGACCTCCGTGAACACCCCTGGATTTGGTGCGACGGCGATGATCATGTTGAGCCGGTCAATGGGCATAAACTGCACATTGGCCGAACGGGACCCGAGCGAAAGACCCTTAAAGACAGATTCCAGTTCGCGAACGACCTCCGAGGGTTTGCCGAAACTCAAATCGAAGAGCTTGATGCGTTGTTTAGCAAGGGTATCGCTATCAAACATTGCAATCAGATCCATCGTGCGGCGCATGTTGCGCGCGTTATCGAGAATGAGAAGCAAGTTCGCCGGCTCATAAGTCGACAGGCTGGCGCCTTCGCCCAAAAATGGATTGATGATCGTTTTAATTTCGCCGGCGCTGGCAAACTTCAAAAAGACCAGATTGAGCATGACCTGTTCGGTACGGGGAATGTCTTTCGACTCGGAAGTGGAGGCGGGCTCCAGCGGTAGCCGCTGCACGTCGCCCATGGGAACGATTCGGTAAATATCGCCAACTTGCACCATGGCGAAGCCGTTGATACGAAGAATCGTGTCCAAAAGATCGCGCACGTTGGTGGAACGAATCTCTCCGTAGGTTTGAATGGTGACGCTGCCTTTGACGCGCGGGTCGAGAATGTAGTTGATTTTGAGAACGCGAGCGAGCGTGTCGATAACTTCGACCAACGATGCGCCGGGTAGATTGAGCACGAGATTCCCGGCCGCGGGCGCGTCGGCGGCTACGGGTGGCGCTGTCTGTGGCGCTGTCTGTGGCGCTGTTTGGGCGGCTGGTGTGGGTACTGCTGGCGTTTGCGGGGCCGCCACCGGCGGTTGGTTCTGCTGCGCACGCAGTACGAGCGCAACCAGGAAGGCAATCTGCAGCCGCATCAGTTCCGGCCTCCAGTCTGCAGTTTGGCCGAACGGCGTTGCGTTTCGTCCCACAGTTTCCGTTCCACGATGTTCAATTCATTCTTGGCCTTTACCCAGTGCGCCGGACCAAACGGGGTAGTGCGGGTAAAGTGCAGTTTTCCGTCTTTCTCAACCACGGTCATCCCCTCGGGCACCTCGGTGGCCTCGTCCGGTTTGCCGTCGATCATGCGCTGGGCTTTGGCGTTTTCCTCTTCGCTGAGCTTGCTATAGCCAAAGGCCGTCTGGCGATAAATAATCGCCTTGCCGCCTTCCATCGCTCGCCAGGCCCCGGCCGAAATCTTCACGGCTTCCCAAGGCACGCCGGTGGGACGTCCGTCTGGATGCTTCTTCACGGCCGGCGCGGGTGCTACGGGCCGAGTGGCGGCCACTACCGGTGCCGGTGCCTTGCCGCTCTTGGCGGGCGCTGACTGGGCCAGCCCGGAAAGGCTAGAGACCAGGAGAAGGGACAGGAGTCCGACTGGGGCGGAGTACAAATTACGAGTCATAAAATTCTTTCTATTCGCTTGGCTTTTGGCATCGCATGGTTGCCGCTTACCGGGCTTCTTCCCAGTAGCAGATAGGGCCGAATGCATATTGTTTGGAGACTTTCTTGTATCCGTCCACAACGGTGCCTTCCGGCGAAGAGTCTCCGGCGACACAACCGCGCCGCCCCATGCCGATATCGGTACCGGGAGCGGGCCGTACATTCTCGGGCGGCTTCACGACGGGTGCGGGCGTGAAGTCGGGACGGGCGGAGGAAGGCGGCGCCGCGGCGGCCATCGGGGCCTCGCGAGAGGACTTTCGCGAAGCCGAGACCAGATCGTCCAGGGAGCGAACAATCGGCTTGCCTTCCCATTCAAAGGTCAGCTCTTTGTTGGAGGCCGCCGTGAGCTTGAAGTCGCCGACTTGGTCTCCCACACGATACCCCTGCTGCCCACCCGCGCCCAGCGACATGAAAACCGTGGGCCCCATGCCGAGGTCCATGACGCCGTAGACGCTGGGAAGATCCGGCATTGGCTTCGGCGGGGCTTCCTGCTTTTGCTCGACCACCACCATGGGATTCCGGTCCTTGGCAAAGAGAAGACGCTCGGCCACCTCAAAATACTGCGCGACTCCCAAGGCTGGAGCAGGAGGGGCCGGCGGAGGGGAAGCCGCTGTTGCCGGCAAAGCGCCCGCCCCAGGACGCAAAGTCGTGTTTGCATTGCGGTCCGCTTCCAGCCAACGCCGCCGCAATTCCACGGCGCCCCATCCCAGCGACGCTAACAGAACGAGGTTGATCCACACTATTTTGCGGTTCATCCGCGGCCTCCCAGCCCCGCTAAAGGCGGGGGCGGCGCGTCGGCCTTGGGCAGTAGGCGCCGGGGGCCGCGCGCCAACACGACCATAGCGACATTCAACCGCTTCGTTTTCTGGTCGGCACTGTTAATCCGTAAATCTCTCCACGCCAACAGTTCCGGTTGGGCGGTCAAGTCGGCCAGAAGATTTAACAGGGCCTCTATTTGGCAATCGAACGCAACGGCCACGGCCACCTCGGAGTAGTCTCCCGCCAGGCTCACTTGCCCCAGGTCGGAGTTGCGCATTTCGATCGCCCCGCTCTGAGCGCGAGCCACGCGGCGAAAAACGGTCAGCAATTGCGCGGAGGCCTGTGCCGCTGTGTCGCCGGGAATCAACCGCTTCTCCCACACCGCGAGCGCAGCTTGGCTCTGCTTTCGCTCATCGATAGCAACGGGAAGCCGGGCCGCGACCACCCGCGCCCTCTCCAGTTGGTTGCGGGCGATGTTAATAGAAAGCGCAGTATCGGCGGCTGGCGCATTCGCCTCGCCCGCCGGCCAATAGGCAATGACCGCCCCAACAATCAGCGCAAAAACAAGCGCAATCAGAGCCCGCCGGTCGCGTTCGGTCAGATTCATTTTGTCACTCCCGGATTTGGCGTAGCGCCAGCGGCTGGCACGGCGGCGGGGGCGGGAATGCCCGGCTTCGGACGTTCTCTTTGCGCGCGGATCTGGAAGATCTCGCGGTTGTTCGCGCTGCGGCCCACTTGGGCCAAGAACTCGCTGTTGGACAGCAGCGGCGAATCGTCTAGGATGCGAAGCATCTCGGTGGCCGTTTCCACCTCGCCCATCATCGTTACGTGGGTACGACTCATGTCCAGGCGGCTCACCCAAGCCGAAGGCGGCACCACGCGCGTTAATTCGCGCAGCGTGTCGAGATCGTCCTTAGGGATACGGGCAAAGTCCTGCAATTGCTCGATGCGCTTTCGGGCGGCATCTCGGGTGGCATCGGCCTGCCGGACCTGGCTAAGTGTGCCGGCTAGCTTGGCGTTTTCGGCCTCGATCCTCCGGAGAAGGTCGCGTTGTTGGAATTCCTGGAAGTAGGCAAGCGCCAGTCCAACCAAAATACAGAGGCCGAGCAGCACGAGAGTCGGAACCCAGCGCCAAGGCGAAATAACGCGCCGGCGTTCCACCGGGAGCAAATTGACGCCCAACGCCTGCCGGGGCACCGCGCTCATCAAGGCAGCGGCGAAGGCGCATGGCCCGTAAACCAGGCTCGACTCCGCAACGGGGAGCAATGCGGCGATGCGCTGCACACTTTCCTCGCGTGGCAAGCGCACCTGGCTGGCGGCAAAGGCCACGGCCCGGGAAGACTCCTGCTCCAGCTCGACGAAGTAGAGCGGATGCGTCTCGGTCTCGGCGTAGATCTCGACGGCGTTTTCTTTTTCGCGCACCGCTAGAAATCGGTCTTGTGGCGGGTCCTGCAAGATCCGTAACGCGGAGTAGTACGCCGCCGCCGGAGTAACCAGGCTCGCAAGCTCCACGCCCCCTTCTTCCAGAAAAGTCGCGTACTCGTTGATCACCGCCTCGCGTGCAATTGCGATGGCTACCCGGTCCCTTTCGGGAGCCCGCAGACGCGCAAAGGAGAATTTGATTTCCTCCTCCGGGTAAGGATGAAGTCCATCAAGCTGATAGCGCACGGCGGCTTCCAGTTCGTTATCCTTCGCGCCCGCGACGCTGGCCACTCTGGCGACCACATCTTTCGACGGCAGGACGGCTACCGCGGCCAGATGCTTGATCTTGTGCTTTTCGAGAAAAGCTTCATACTCGGCTCCCCATTCGGATGCTGGGCGCTCCCGATAGCGCAGAATCTCGAGAGTGTCCACGACGCGGATCGCCTGGGGACGCACCTCCACCAGAACTACCTCCAGCCGCCCCGGCTCAATGGCGATGCCGATGCCTGAGCCAAAACTGGTCCAGCGCCGCCAGAGGGAGATGTGGGTCCGGCGCTCCAACACAGCAGCCTGGACCGAAGACGTTTCGATCGATTCCGTCACGGCTTGCTCCCCAGGACTGGCGCGGGCGGCGCCTCCACCGGCAGCCACGCCGCCTGGCTGGCCCCGACATCGCTATAGGCCTGGTCGTACCAGCGCAAATAGCTGAAGCCGTCCCGCCAAAAGTACTGCGGAGGCGGAGGCACAAAGTTGACCAGCAGAGATACCGTCCGCCGCGTATCGGAGAGAATGCCATTCGGCTGCCGCACCCGGGCCGTGGCGCGAATCTGGAAGATAGGACCCACCGGGCCCGCACTCAGCCGCAACAACTGGGAATTCTGCGCCAGGAACGCAGCCATTCCGGCTTTGGCGGCATCTAGAGGCAATTGGCGGATCTGTTCAAGCGAATACGCTGTACGACTGTCCATACCGTAGGCGATGAGGAGGCTGGGATGCACGTTCCAAATGTCGAAGCCGCTATTCTCGCCAAAAGGGGAAAGGCAATCGGCAAACCCGCCCGCATTTACCATGCGGCCGTCCGGCATCCGGCGAAAGCGTCCAAAAACCATTTCCGGGGTGACTCCAGGCAAAAGCAAAAGCTCTTCGACATTTTCCATAGACGAGCGCGCGGCTAAAAAAGCCGACCCCGCGCCGAAATTTTGCCCAATGCCCAGTCCGGCACCCAGCGTCTGGACAGGCGCGGCTTGGCCGAGCCCACTGAATCCGGCCAGCGCTTGGCTGATTTGCGGTTCCCGCTCTCCAAAGGCTTCCAGCAGCGATCGCATCACCGGGCCCGGCACGGAACGCATTTGCGCCTTGCTGCGTTCGGAAACAATTTCGACCAGCGCTTCGCCGGAAGCGTAGCGGATATGCGCGCGCCGCTTATTGTCGACCATCTGTTCCACCGTAAGACCTACGGAAGGCGCATCCCGTATCTGGAACAACGTTTGCTCCACCGCGCCTCGGGCCAGGAAATAGGCGCGCAGCGACTCCTGCGTGCCGATACCTCGCTCGATTTCGGCGCGCACGGTATCGGCAATGGAAAACGCGATCATCGATAGCGCGGCGATGAGCCAGAGCACCGACAACAGCGCCGTTCCGCGCCGTCGCAGCGGGCGCTTGGATGGCCTAGTTGATCTCAAACTCTTTATTCCTTACCAGGATGGGTACGCTGACGGTTGCGGCCTGCACACCATTGGCGGCGGGATTCCTAGGCGACATGTCGATTCGCACGCCTCGGGGCCATTCGGGAAAACTCCAGGACGCGATCCAGGTTTCCAGGCCCGAGCCGGGTTCCTCCCGCTTAAACGCAAAACTGCATTGCGCCAGTTGGTCGGCGAGGATAAAACTCGTCGCCCGTACCGAGGGTGGCTGCATGCAAACGGCCGCCAGACTGGCTCGTCCCAAATACGGATACTCGTTCACCACCAGACGCATCCCACTACCGTCCGATTTAGTTTCGGCGATCAACTCGGCGATCTGCAGCCTACCCCGCGTTCCTTCCGTTAGCGAGTAAGCCGTGACGAAGCGCATCGCCGCCGCCGAACCCTGGAACGCGATCGGGTTTCCGGCGCAGCCTGCATTGATCGCCACGATGCCCTTGAGCATCTGGTCCAAAGCACGCTGGGAACCATACACTCGCCGGTCCAGATCGACCTTTTCCTGGATCTTGTCCATGGAGGTGAACGCCACGCGCAGGATGTAGCCCGAGGTGCCGATAATGAGGGACAGAATCGACACAGCCAGCATCAATTCCAGTAGCGTAACGCCCCGTTGCGCTCGGCTGCGTATTCCCGTGCCGCGCATCTATCCTCCGCTCGCCCCGGGGCCGGGCACCCGGCGATAGGTCTCGAGAAACATCGTGCGCCGCTTGCCGCCCACCTCGAGCCAGGTCTCGAGTTGAATCCTTTCCAGCCGGTCCCCGCCGCCCTGGTTGGCCACGCCAGCCACGAAGATGGTCGCCCGCCAGCCACCTCGCGCGGGACTGCCTACGGCGAACGGACCTTCCACCACGCCATTCATCAGGCCTGGACGGGTGATCAGTTCGTCCATCTTGCTCTTGGTCAGGGCCGTCAACCGGTCGAGGTCCGTTGCGCGCATGAGATTGGCCGTCGACGTGGAGAGGTTCGACATCAGCGACGTCACGGCGATCGCCATCAAAAGGGTCGCCACCAGCACTTCCAGTAGCGTAAAGCCACGTTGTCTACTTCGTCGCATCGCCTGCTCCGCTCATCCTGTCCGTAACACGGGCCGTCCCCGTAATCGGATCGAGCCGGACGTATTTCTTCGCGCCTCTGGCCGTTTCCAGTTCCACTAGCAGTTGCGGAGGCGCGCCGTTCGGGTAAACGATCAGGTACCGGTCGCGCTTGTCTTCGCCCAGATACAGCGCGGGCAACACGCGCGCAATGCGGATGCCGCTTGAGATGGAATAGGTGTGGGTACGGGGGGAGTCCCCGACGCGCATCACCAAGCGGTTCTCGGAGCTTTGAATGGCCAATTCAACGGGCAGCTGCCGGCGCTCCGCCGTCCGCACCGCGATGTTCAGAGCGCTGGCCACAGAATCGGCCGAGGTACGCAAACGCAGGCCGTCGAGGCCGGCGGAGAAGGAAGGCATGGCGACCCCGAGCATCAGGCCGATGATCGTAACCACCACTAACATCTCAATGAGCGTGACGCCCGCGCGCCCGGTCAAGCTAGCGCGAGCGGGCACTGCTAATGTCCGCGTTGATGCCTTCGCCTCCCGGTTGCCCATCGGCGCCGAGCGAGATAATCTCGGGCTCGTCTCCCATGTCGCTCGGATACTTGTAGAGATAGGGCCGGCCCCACGGATCTAAAGGCAGATCGTTCTGGATGTACGGGCCATCCCAGTTGGCCACTTCGGCTGGCTTTACCCGTAACGCCATCAGCCCTTGTTGTGTGGTGGGAAACTGGCCAGTCGAGTTCCGGTAAAGCAGCAGGCTCTGCATAAAGCCATTGATGTTTGCCCGCGCCGACGTAACGCGGGCCCCATCGGCTGTTTTGAAGAGCCGCGGCCCCACGATCGACGCAAACAGCGCAATGATCGTCACCACCACGAGCATTTCAATCAACGTGACACCCGCGCGCCGCGAAAGTCGGCGCCGGCGGGAAAGTTTCGCTTTAGTGTTCATAGCTAGAATGCAACCTCGTTCATGCTGGTAATGGCCAGCAGCATACTCAATATCAAAGCGCCAACCACAACGCCCATAAGCAGGATC
Source organism: uncultured Bryobacter sp. (assembly GCA_964387685.1). Taxonomy (GTDB): domain Bacteria; phylum Acidobacteriota; class Terriglobia; order Bryobacterales; family Bryobacteraceae; genus Bryobacter. The sequence continues at coordinate 205,519 of CAYLXK010000001.1, read as the reverse complement.
AAGATGGGCTCGAAAAGTGAAGTAAAGCGCTTCACGGCCGAGCGGGTTTCGGCCTCATAGATGTCGGCCATGCGCGTGAACATATCGTCCAACCTGCCGGTCTCCTCGCCCACGCTCAATAGATGGCTGGCCAGCGGCGGAAACTGCCCACTCCGGCGAAGAGGCACCGCAATACCTTCGCCGCGCTTTACGCCCTGGGCCACGACTTCCAGCGACTTCGCCATGCGTTGATTAGCCAGGGTACCGCCAGCAATCTGCAACGACTGGACCAGAGGCACGGTGTTCGATACGAGCGTAGCCATCGCGCGCGCAAAGCGCGCCGTCTCCGCCTTGCGGAGAGCGTCGCCGAGCAGAGGAATTTTCAGGCGGAAATCGTCCCACCACCAACGTCCCTCCGGCGTCCGGATATAAGACAAAAATCCTATCGTTCCACCCACTAGTACAATCGCGAGCAACCAGCCCCAGGCCTGTAGGAACTCGCTTGCCCGCAGCATAATCAAGGTCGGCAGCGGGATCGCCATGCGGCCATCTTGAAAAATAGTGGCAAAACGCGGCACTACAAAGTACATCAGGACGACAATGGCCCCGAGACCGGTGAGCGCCAGCAGAACGGGATAGGAAAGCGAGCTCACGATGTAGCTACGCAGGTCGTCGCGGTTGCGTTCGAAGTCGGAAAGGCGGGCAAACACCGTCGCCAGCGATCCGGAGGCTTCGCCCGCGCGCACCATGTTGATATACAGATCCGAGAAGTAGTCTGGATGCGTAGACAGGCATTCCGCCAAGGGCTTGCCGCCTTTCAACAGCCGGAGAATGTCCATGACGATCAACCGGAAGGACGCGCGCTCCGTTAACTCGGTCACGATCGACAGGGCGCGATCCACCGGAATGCTCGAACTCAACAGGGTCGCCATTTCCTGGGTGAAGAAAAGGACGTCGCGCCGTTTTCCGCCTTGAAACTGCGGCAACTTCAGCTCCATGCCGCCCTGCTTGGTTAAGCCGATATAGAGCGGCGTAAGGCCCTGCCGCCGCAGCTCCACCGACACTTGCTTTTCGTTTTCGGCCGAATAGGTTCCGAGCCTCGGCTTGCCATCGCTGGTCACGGCGCGAAATTGAAAAGTCGTCATGGCGTTCTAGAATTCCTGCGTTACCCGAATCACTTCGTCGGGAGTAGTGGTGCCGTTGGCGACCTTCTGCCAGCCGTCTTCCCGCAGAGTCTTCATCCCATTGCGGCGCGCGGCGTCCGTCAGGATGCTCGCGTCTTCATTGCGCATGATCAGGCGGCGGATTTCCTCGTTCAATTGCATGAGTTCAAAAATGCCTACCCGGCCCAGGTAACCCGTGTGGAGGCACTGTTCGCAGCCGCGGCCCCTGAAGGTAGGAACGATTTCGCCATTGTAGGCCGGGGTCTCGCCGGCCGCCGTTTTGCAGCTCGGACAGATGCGCCGGACGAGCCGTTGCGCTAGTACCGCGGTGATCGAGGAGGTAAGCAAGTAGTTTTCCACGCCCATGTCCGTCAAACGCGTAATCGCGCTGGGAGCGTCGTTGGTATGCAGAGTGGAGTAAACGAAATGGCCCGTGAGCGATGCCCGAATCGCGATGTCCGCGGTCTCTCGATCGCGGATTTCGCCCACCATGATGACGTCGGGATCCTGCCGCACAATATGCCGCAGACCTGTGGAAAATGTGAGCCCGATCGCGGGATTGACGTGGATTTGGTTGATGCCGTCCATCTGATACTCAACCGGGTCTTCGATGGTGATGATCTTGCGGTCGGACTTATTGATGCGCTTTAAGGCCGAGTAAAGCGTCGTGGACTTGCCGCTGCCCGTTGGACCCGTCACCAGGAAAATGCCGTGCGGCAGCTCCGTGAAGAATTCCATGCGCGCCAGCATCGTATCGTCGAAGCCCAGCCGGCGCAGATCGTAGAAATCCGTCGCGCTGCGGTCGAGGATACGCATAACGACGCTTTCGCCGTAAAGAGTCGGTAGCGTCGACACACGTAAATCCACTTCCCGGCCCATGGTGCGAATCTTGATGCGGCCATCTTGCGGAAGGCGGCGCTCGGCGATATTCAATTTCGCCATCAACTTCAAGCGCGAGATCACGGCCGCCTTCATTTCTTTGGGGGGAGGGTCCTGGCTCTGGAGGACACCATCGATACGAAAGCGCACGCGCAGGTCCTTCTCAAAAGGTTCGATGTGAATGTCGCTCGAACGCTTTTCAACGGCGCTGGCGATCATGGCGTTCACCAGGCGAATCACCGGCGCCTCGGAGGCCATGTCGCGCAAATGTTCAAGGTCTTGCGCGGCGTCGTCGCCGCCGAAATCGTCCACCGTCTCGGCGCGGCGGCTCTCGCTAAAGTGCCGATCCAGCGCTTCCAGAATCTCAGACTCCAAAGCCAATACAGGGACGACTCGCAGTCCCGTAAACGAAGACACCGCGCTGAGCACTTCAAAGTCCAACGGGTCCGCCATGGCTAGCGTTAACGAGGAGCCGTCAAAACCATAGGGATAAATTTTGGACTGGCGCAAGAAGCGCGGGGACAAATTCTCCAGTTCGGGTGCGGTGGCCGGACCTTCGTCCACGGTCACCAGTGCGACGCTGAGTTGGGCGCTGAGTTCAGCCATCACTTCCCGCTGCGCGACAAATCCGAGGTCGACCAGTATCTTGCCCACTTTCTCGTTGCGTTCCTTTTGCAATTCGAGGGCCTGGTCCAATTCTTCGCGGCTGATGAGTTGACGGGCGAGCAACCGTTCGCCCAGGCGCAAGGGAGCGTGCAAGGGATCCGACGCGGTCATCAAAACTCCCGCGTTTGAATGGCGGCGTCGATCGCGGCTTGGCTGCGGGCCGAGAGCAGGTCTTTCTTAGCGGCGCGCATGACCAATTGCGCGGGGATGCCGCTGGAGTCTTCCCAACTGCGCCGAAAAATCGATACGCCCAGAATGACGCTTTCCTCCGGCGGCAGCTTATCCAGCATCGTCGCGGCGCTCATAAGCTGCAGCTTCATCGCATCTTTGAGCTGCGGCAGGCGCTGTAGCTTGCGGGCGCGGGTCGCCAGGATCAATTCCTTGGAAGGCGTACTAAAGCCGAGCGTCCCCACGCCGGGAGTCGCCACCAGCTGCAACTCCGCGCTGAAGATTACGCCCACCTTTTCGAGATAGAGCCCGCGGGTTAGCCCTAGGACGAGGAACGGCTCATCGTAGAGGGCTTCGAGCTTCTGATCGATTCGCTTTTCGACCGGGATTATCGCCGCGCGTGTCAACAAGGGCTCGTTGGCGATCCCGGTCGCGCAAAGTAGTGCAGCCGCTACAAAAAATTTCACTGGGCACCGCCCGCGCTGAGATTGGCACTCGTGACGTACATACGGTTCAACTGCTTCCGCAACAGGCTCAGATTCTCGTCAAAAGTAACGGCCATCATCTGCGTCTCAACCCGGTGGCGCTGCTCCGCCGCGGCCAAGGCTGTATCCAACATAACCTTTTGCCGCGTTTCCGCCGCGGCCAAAGCACGGTTCACGGCCACTGCGACTGCGCGATCCACATCGGCTGGGCTTACGTTCGTTTGGGCCACCACCGGCCCCAGGGCCGGCGCCAGGTCGGGCCTGACCAACGCCCCATGCCCCAAAATGGCCATCGTCAGCATGGCCGCGGAAGCAAATCCCAACTGCGGGCCGGACTGCCAGAAACGCTCCCACCAAGTGGGCGCAAAGACCGGGTCGCTCACAAACGCGATTCGGCGCGGAATCTCTTCATCCGGAATCGACTTCAAAGCCTGCAGGGTAAATTCCAAAGCTCGCAATTCTTCGCGCGCCTCCGCCGACTGCAACAATTGCGCCTCTGCCGCCTTCCGTTCGCTCGCACTACCTTCACCCATCGCGTAAGACTTTAGATCCATCGCTTAGCCTCTCACCGGCGCAAGTGCGCCTTTCAGTACATCCAATGCCGAATAGAGCCTAGATTTGATCGTCGAAAGCGGCACCTCGAGGATTTCCGCCATCTCTTCGAATTTGAAGCCTTGATAGATTTTCAAGACCACGGCCTCCCTCTGTTCGGCGCTCAGCCGGTCGAGGGCCCGCTCTACCGCAAGGCTCAACTCGACCGGGAACATTCCCTCACTAGCCCCGGACGATCCTGGGTCGAACATCATCTCCACCGTATCGGGACGCTTCTTGCGCAGTAACGAAAATGCCTCGTTATGAGCGATGCGGAACAGCCAAGGAGAAAACCGCGCCGCATCGCTCAATTTGGACAAATTCTGATACGCCTTCAAAAACACGTCCTGCGTCAGGTCGAGGGAGTCTTCCCGGTTCCGAACAATCCTCAGCAGGTAGTTAAAGACACGTTTCTCGTGGCGCGAAACGAGGGCGTTGAACGCGTCAACGTTCCCCCTCCGCGCTCTGGCAACGAGATCCTGGTCTTCCACTTCCCGGAAGATCAATAGTGGGCTCCGTTCTTAAAGACGATCTGGCGGCCCGAAAAGTCGGGTGGCCGAAAAAATTCGGCAATGTATCTACCCTTGAGTCTATTCGCCGTGTAACGTGAATGGGATGCAAGCCGCAGATCAAATGCAACCGGCCGATGCCAGGTTGTTCCAGTTGGCTACGGCCTTTTGGACTTCAAAATGTCTCGCACTGGCCGCGGACTTCCAAATTGCCGACAAGATACACGCCGGAATGACTTCTTCAGCAGCCTTGGCGGAGGCATGCTCCGCACATGAGGGCCACCTCTATCGCGTCCTTCGCGCCTTAGCCGCCGCGGGCGTCTTGGAGGAACTTCCCCACATGGAATTCGCGCTCACCGAGGTTGGTGAACTTCTTCGCAGCGGCATTCCGGGCACCATGAACGGGATGGTGCGCATGATTGCTAATGGCGAACACTACCGCGCCTGGGAAAGTCTGCCGGAGGCGGTTCGCACCGGCGGAATCGCGATGGAGATTCAGGAAGGCGTGGATTGCTGGACGTATTTTCGCCAGAATGCGGCACGCGGGTCGATCTTCAATGAGGCCATGACGAACTTTAGCCGGATCACGGACGAAGCGGTCGCCGATGCGTTCTCCTTCGGGGAATTTAGATGCATCTGCGATGTGGGCGGCGGGCACGGCGGGCAGCTCGCGGCCATTTTGAGGCGGAATCCACAGTTGAAGGGCATACTTTTCGACCAGAGCTATGTTGTGGCGAGCGCGAGTACGTTGTTTGAAGAGGCCGGCGTTTCCAGCCGAGCCGAAGTGCGCCCCGGCGACTTCTTCAACTTGGTGGCGAGCGGCGCCGACGTATACATCGCCAAGAACGTGATTCACGATTGGGACGACGAAAAATCCATCGCAATCTTGCGCAATATTCGAGCCGTGATTCCGCCGCAGGGACGCCTGCTCCTTCTGGAACTGACCGTGGGCCCGCCTAACCTGCCCGACCCGGGCAAGTTCATGGATGTAAACATGCTCGCGATGACGGGGGGCCGGGAACGGACCCGTGAGGAATTCGCCCAACTCTACACGGCGGCGGGCTTCCGGCTGCTGGAAGTAAGGCCCACGCGCAGCCCGATTCACTTGGTCATCGGCGAGCCGGTTTAATCGGGGTCCGGCGCAACGGCAGGAAGCTTTCGTCGGAAAAGCAGCGCTACAACGGCGCCGATCAACAATCCGCCCACAATGGCGACAGAACTGACCAGAAAAAATGGAAACCCGCCAGACTCCGTCAGAAGAGCTTCCTTGGCCGGATTGTCCAGGCGAAAGCGTACGGCCCGGTGCGAGTGGGTGATGTACTCTTCCGTCTCAATGAACTGCCCGTCCAACCTAACTTTCGTAACTTCTTTGCCGATACCCAACAATTTCCGCGGGAAGGCTAGAGAAATCATAGTCTTCCGGGCGCCAGGCGGAAAACGCAGATACAACTTTCGTTCTCGCGGATTAAAGGCGATATTGGCAATTTGTGTCGACTCCGGCCAGCCCACAGTAGCCTTTCCGAGAATGCCGGGTTCGTTGTAGGCGTCCACTTCCTGCTCGAGAATGCGGTGCCCATCGTCGGCCTGCGCGGTTACGCACGCGCTTCGCTTGGGATCGAATCCGCGGGGAGCGTTAAGCTTGCCGAGCGCTTCCTTGGGTTCGTTTTGAGGAATCGAAGCTAAAGGAGCGCTGCCCGCCCCCGTTAGCAGATGCATCCAGCGGCCGATTCCGTCCTGGTAGGCTTCCGTGCCGTAGTAGGTGATGCGTTGAGACGAAAAGTCGTAGATGGCATGGTGACCCAAATGGGTGTCCCAATTGTGATGAACAAAACGAAGTAGGCGTCCCGACATCTTCAGCAAACCGGCCCCAGGCTCGGATACAGCCCCGAGATGTTCCACGCCGACAGAATTCAGTCCATCGGCTAGTTGGCAACGGTCCAGGCGGCGGGTGCTTCCGTCCTGTCCTTTCAGCTTGTACTCGTAGGCAAAGCCTGGAGCTTCCCGGCTACACCAGACCTCAATGGCGGTTTTCGAGGGATCCTCGACGCGAAGAAGTAGCGAAGAGTCGGTTGCGCCGGCCGCAGGGCAGGCGGGGAGGTTGGCAAAGCGCATGGGCAAGGGCCGCTCCTGCGCCGAGGCGGAAATCATCAAAATGCAAGGAACGAAGTGCCTCAACATCAGCCCAATTTGGCCTTGAGCAAGTCTGTCATGACTTGCGGATTTGCCTGGCCGCGCGAGGCCTTCATCGCCTGCCCAACCAGAAATCCCATGACGGCGGTCTTACCGCTGCGATACTGTTCCACCTGTTTGGGATTTCCCGCGATCACCTCTTCGACAATTTTGTCTAGCGCTCCGGTATCGGAAATCTGCTTCAGGCCGTCGCGCTCCATAATTGCCTTGGGTGAAAGACTATCGGCGAACATCTTCGGAAAAATTTCCTTGGCCAGTTTCCCACTGAGTTCTCCGCTCGCCAGCAACGCGACCAACTCGCCGATATGTTCCGGCGGTACGGGGCAGGTTTCGATGTCCTTGCCGGAGGCGTTGAGCAAACCGATGAGCTCCCCCATGACCCAATTGGCCGCAGCCTTTGCGTCGGGCGAAGACTTAGCGGCACGTTCGAAGTATTCCGCCATGGGACGGCTCAGGGTAAGCACTTGCGCGTCGTATTCGCGAATTCCGTACTCGCCGACGAAGCGGGCTCGCCGATCGGCCGGGAGTTCGGGCATCGCGATAAGCAAGCGTTGGCGCCATTCTTCGCCCACCACCAGCGGCAGCAAGTCCGGCTCGGGGAAATAGCGATAGTCCGCAGCTTCTTCCTTGCTGCGCATGCCAAGCGTCTCGCCGGAGGCGACGTTATAGAGCCGAGTCTCCTGCTTGATGCGCCCTCCGCCTTCGACGATGGCTACCTGACGGGCAATTTCGTAGTCGATCGCCATTTTCACGTATCGGAAGCTATTGAGGTTTTTCAGTTCCGCCTTGGTGCCGAATTTGTCCGCGCCTTTGAGCATCACGCTGACGTTCGCGTCGCAGCGCAACTGTCCCTTTTCCATGTCGCAAGTGGAAGCGCCAATGAACTGCATGGCCAACTTCAACTCGCTGAGATAGGCATAAGCTTCGTCGGCGCTGCGCAGGTCCGGCTCGCTCACGATTTCAATCAGCGGCGTCCCGGCGCGGTTCAGATCGACGTAGCTGTACTTGTCGGAGTCCCGGTAGCCATCGTGGCTGCTCTTGCCGGCGTCGTCTTCCATATGAACGCGGGTGACGCCGATGCGTTTTTTGACACCCTCGACTTCAATATCCAGCCAGCCGTGCTCGGCGAGCGGCTGGTCGTACTGCGATATTTGGTAGCCCTTAGGCAGGTCGGGATAAAAATAGTTCTTGCGGGCGAAAACGCTCTTGGGGTTCACACGGCAATGCAAAGCTTCTGAGGCCTGAATGGCCATCTCGACCGCTTGCAGATTCAGTACGGGAAGGGCGCCGGGCAGGCCTAGACAGACGGGGCAGGTGTTCGAATTCGGCTCGGCGGCAAAACTGGTCGGGCAGCCGCAAAAGATCTTCGTATTCGTGGCCAGTTGCACGTGGACTTCGAGGCCAATAACGGGCGTGTATTTGGCAATGATCTCGGGCGAAGCCACTTCCGGCGAGGCGACAGACATAAATTCAATTTTCACATAGGCGGAAATTCCAGACGCGTTTTTCGCGCGCGGCCGAGCATGGGTTCGTTGAGAAACTCCACGAGCGGCGTCATGGCGGCCATGCGTTTGGAAAGCTCCGCCAATACTTCCGGCCTTAGCGCCAATTTCGGGTCCAGGGTCACCCACTGGATGTACATCTTGCGCTTCAAAAGATCTTCCGCCGGATGTCCGGGCAGAAAGCCCTTGGGCAGCCGTGTGGCCGAATCGCCCTGCAATTCGCCGGCAAGCTGGATCCGCTTCCGGTTCGCAAGAATCTTTCGCAGCGTCTCGTATCGCTCGGCGATGTGGAGGCGCAGAATCTTTAGGTGCTCTGGAGACGGCATGTAAACGCCGCCCGCCACCAGGAGTTCCTTATGGTCGAGGCTGACATAAAACGATGCACCGTCATTCTTGCCTAAGCTTTGCCGCCAGAGGCTGGCGGCGATGTTGGTCTTGTAAGGCGTCTTGTCTTTCGAAAAACGGACGTCCCGGTAGATGCGGAAAACGGCCTTCTTCGGCTCAGGAATGTAATCGGGAGCAAACCGGAGCATCTCCTGCCCAAGGGCTTCGACGAGGGCGATCATGGGCGTTTTCACCTGCTCATCGTAAAGCTCCTTCTTCTTTTCAAACCATTCCTTTCGGTTGTTTTTTTCCAGTTGAGAGAAGAAGCTGAGGGCTGCCGGAGGAAAACCAGGGAAGCGAGGAGAAGAGCGCGGCATACTGATCTATGATGCTCCCAACGGGTTCGCTGCGGCAGCGCCTGGAAGAAATCCCTTCCGTCACGACAATCCCAATGGCCTTGCTTTCGGCCTACACCCGTTTCGGGCTGGGCGGCCCGGCCGATCTACTTGTGGACGTTTCCCAGGCCACCGCCCTCCCGGAGGCATGCCGTCTCTTGCGGCAGTCCGAAGCGCCGTGGGTCGTAATTGGAGGAGGCTCCAATCTCTTGGTGGCCGATGTGGGCTTTCGCGGTGTCGTGGTCCGCTACGCGGCAAATTCGATCCGACGGGAGGGCGCGGTGACGCTGGCCGAAAGTGGCGCGGCTTGGCAGAGGGTCGTCGATTTCCACCTAGACTTGGGATTAGCCGGCATGGAAAAGATGACCGGGATACCGGGCTGGCTGGGTGGTGCGGTGTACGGAAACGCGGGCGCCTATGGCCAGACACTCATGGACTTCACCGAGTCCGTCGAAGTCTTCGACGGCCGCGGTTTTCAAACCATTTCCAACGCCGCCTGCGGCTTCGTGTACCGCTCCAGCTACTTTAAGCAGCGCAAGGACTGGCTCATCACATCGGCGCGGCTCAAATTGCCAGCGGGTGATGCGATCGCAATTCGTGAGGTCTCCGCCGAGATCCTCGCTACCCGCAACGCAAAGTTTCCTCCGACCATGAAATGCGCTGGGAGCATTTTCAAGAACCAAGTCGCTGAGCGGCTTCCAGCAGCCGTGATCGAACGGGTTCCGCCCGCGCTCATTCGTGGAGGCAAGATCCCCTCAGCCTGGTTTTTGGAGCAGGTCGGGGCGAAGGGCCTGACTCGGGGCGCTATCGAGGTTGCCAACTACCACGCCAACCTGATCTACAACAAGGGTGGAGGGACTGCAGCCGAAGTTTGCGCTCTCATTGATGAACTCAAAGCAAGGGTGCGGGGGGAATTTGGCTTCGATTTGGAAGAGGAAGTACAGTATCTTGGCTTCCCCGACCGGGCTAGCCGCTAAAGCTGTGGCGGATATTTGCCGATAGCTCTGCTACAGATGCTCTACGGAAAGCGCCGGAAATTCAGTTCTCGCACGGGCAAAGCCGGTTATTACCGTATTGAAAGCCCAAATCGGCCAGTAATGCAGGGATTTGGAGATGGTGAATACATCCGCTTGCGCGACGAGTTTGGGCGCGAATGGAAAGGTGTTGCGGAACCCTACGACCAGGATCTGGTTCGCTTTCGCTTCACCGACGATCAAGGAAACATGGTTTCCGGCATTTCCGACCGCCATGGAATCGTTCTGCGGGACGCCAAGGGCAAGACCTGGCGCGGCTTCGCGGACTAGACCGCGCAGGAAGTCCCAGCCTAATTGGGGCGCGCCCGGTATTTCTCGTACAGCTTCGTGTGCTTAGATTCTAGGTTTTGCTGCCGGCCTTGAATAAACAGCATCTTGACGTCGGTCCTCACCTCAAGCGGATCGCCATTGGTAACGAGCAAGTCGGCGTATTTGCCCTTCTCGATAGAACCATATTGCGTTCCCACGCCCCAAATTTCGGCGGCACTCAGGGTAATGGCCTTCAGTGCCTCCTCGTAGGGTAAGCCGTAGGCGGCAGCACTTCCCGCTTCAAAAGCGATGTTGCGGGCGAACTGATTCTGGAAGCTTCCAAACGCGAATTTGACGCCCGCCTTGTGCAATTGTGCAGGCAGGGAATAGTTGAAGTCATAAGGCATATCCGCCTCTGGCGGAAGTTGCGTGACCGGGCCTAAAATACAGGGGACTTTTCGCTTGGCGATCTCCTCGACGGCCTTGCCGGGTTGCCGGACATCGGCCAGGATGATCTTGATTTTCTGCTCATCGGCGAACTGAATCGCGCCGAGAATTTCGCGCTCCTTGGAAGCAGTGATTAGCGCAGGCGCTTTGCCTTCAAGCAGAGGAATCATCGACTCAAATTTCACGTTGACCGCCAGTCCCGGCGTACCAGCCTTCTTGGCCTCCAAATACGCGCGAGCTTCACCAAAGAAGCGCCGAATCTCCTGCATCTGGGTTTCGAAGCGGCGCTTGGAATCCGCGAAAGAACTACGTGAGAACTGAAAGGTATCAAAGTCAAAGGCCCGGCTTTGCATAGTCGGGAAGCGCATCTGGTAAGCAGCCGTGCGATTGATCTCCATCTCCTCGTAGGTGTAGCCGTCCAGGTGGATCAACGCGGCCTGGCCGAGAATGATTCCCGTGCCGCCACCACCGAAACCACCGCCACCGCCTGGAAGCGTAATCACGCTGGAGATGCCGTTTGAGCGCACTACGGGAATGTGTTCCGTCTCGGGATTGATCGCAATGATGGCGCGCAGTTGCGGATTGAAGTCCCCAATTTCGCCGGTATCCACCGATTCCCGAATCGAGGAGATCTCAGCGAGACCAATGTTGGTGGCCGAGTTGATGATGCCGGGGTAGACCTGCAGGCCTTTGCCGTCGATCACCCGAATCCCTTTGGGGGCTGACTTCCCGCCGATTTCGGCAATTTTCCCGTCCATCACCAGGAGATTGGTGTTGTCGAGCTTGGGGCTAGAGACGGGAAAGACGGTAACGCCTTTCAGAAAAAAGCTGTCTTTTTCGCCCGCCGAGAGAAGCAGGGCAGCCGAGAGTAGAAAGACGAATTTCATATTACTGTGGCCTCCGGACGGGTGCACCACCACGTTGCGTACCGGCAGCGGGGCGAAGTTTTTCGGCGAGGCTCTTGCGCTTCGCGTCTTTCTGCACGCGCTCAGTCGCGTCCTGGTCGCGGTCGAAGTACTTCACCCCGTCGATATAAACCTGCTGCGCGCGCGCATAGGTGGATAGCGGATGCTTGTCCCAGATGACGAAATCGGCATCTTTGCCGGGCTCGATCGAGCCGACATACTTATCCACCTTCAAGTGTGTCGCCGGGTTGATGGTAACGAGTTTGAGGGCTTCTTCTTCGGTGAGCCCGCCATACTTCATGGCTTTGGCCGCCTCCGTGTTCAAGCGGCGAATGGTGTCGGCGGAATCCGAATTTACGCTGGCCAGCACACCCTTGCGCGTCATCAACGCCATGTTGTGGGGGATCGCGTCATAAGCTTCAATCTTGAAAGCCCACCAATCGCTGAAGCCGGCACCGGCCGCGCCGTGCTTGGCCATTTCCTTGGCCACTTTGTAGCCTTCAAGCACGTGCTCAAAACTGGTGATCTTGAAGCCCACCTGCTCGGCGACACGAAGCATCATGAGCATTTCGTCCGCGCGGTAGGCATGGACGTGAACTAGACGCTTGCCTTCGAGAACTTCGACCAGCGGCTCCATCTGGAGATCGCGTCGAGGCGGTATCGCTGGCTCGCCTTTCGCCTTTTTGGCCTCGTAATCCTTCCAACTCTTCTGGTACTCCTTGGCCTTGGCGAAGGCCTCGAAGTACACGTCTTCAATGCCCATGCGCGTGCCAGGGTAACGGAGGTTCACATTTGCCGCACCCACGCCGCGGCCACTCGGGTTGCCTTGGCGTTTTGGATTCTCGCCCAAAGCGAATTTAATGCTGGGTTGCGCTTTGTCAAAAAACAGCTCGTCGGCCTTTTTGCCCCAACGCAGCTTGATCAGGCTGTTCTGGCCGCCGATAGCATTGGCGCTGCCATGCAGCACGTTGGCCATGGTGGTGCCGCCGGCGAGGGCGCGGTAAATGGCAATGTCGTCCGGGTTTAGAACGTCTTCAATGCGCACCATGGAAGAAACGCTAATGGATCCTTCGTTGATGGAGTCCGCGGCAATGTGCGAGTGGCTATCAATGATTCCCGGCAGAATGAATTGGCCGGAGGCGTCGACAATCTTGGCGCCCGGCGGCACCAGAACCTTGTCGCCGACCTCTTTGATCTTGCCGTTTTCAACAACGATAGAACCCTTAACGCGGCCCTTGGTGACCGTAAGAATTTCCGCGTTCTGGATGACCAGCGGAGGGTCCGCCGCCCAGAGGGACGCCGATAGCAGAAGGGGGAGCGATATCATTTTCATCGGGACACCTCGGGACGCGCCGCAGGGACTTCTTCGGGCAGCGGGTCGTATTTCTTTCCGTCGATCAGCACATACTGGACGCGCGTCGAGTCGGCAAAAAGATCGCCTTTGGTGACCGTTAGGTTGGCGATCTTGCCTTTCTCCACGCTGCCCAGGCGATTGGCAACACCAAAAATTTCCGCCGCAGAAAGCGTCATGGCCCGCACAGCGGCGGATTGGGGTAGGCCCGCATCCATCGACTTCTTGACGGCGCGCAGGATGTCGGCAGGACGTTCGATCCCCCCACTGGCGAAGGTAAAAGGAATATCCGCCTTAGCCAGCAAGCTTGGGGTAGAAGGGGCTTGGTCGCGTAGTTCGAGTGTCCTCAAGTCTTCGAGGTCGGCGGGATCTTGATCGCGGGGCGACTCCGGCCAACGCAGATTCACCACCACCGCTACTCCGGCGGCTTTCAATTCTTCAATGCGGCGGAACGCTTCATGCGCACCGTACAGCACTGCCTTGGTTTTGAGTTCCTTGGTTAAGCGCAACATGCGGTCAATCTCGTGCGCGCGGATGGCGGGAAAAAGAGTACGCGGCGCCTCCAGTATGCCGGCCAGCGCCTTGTCATAAGCGGGACGAGGCAGCGTGGGATTTTCCTGGTAGAGCTTTTGCGCCACCTGATAGTACTCCGCGTCGATGTAGATTTGGCGGATGTATGCGATGGTGCCCATGAGCGCCGCCGGAAAGCCTCCGCCGCGGTTGGTAGCGAGCGTCGTGTAGAGGCCAGCCGATGGTTCCACGACCATGCGGCCCGCGGTTTCGCCAGCGAGATTGATTACGGCCCCTTGGCCGGCAAAGATGCCTGCGGTGGGAAAGACCACGGCACTGGTGAATCCGCCGCTGCGGGCGGCAGGCAGGCGACGATCCGTAGTGCGAACCTGGTCGGCGGCCTTGATCCATGGCGTCGTAAGCGGACGATCCTCAGGTCCGCGGGAGATGGGCGGGGGGGTAGCAGGCGTCCCACCTCGGCCGATGCCGGGCGCCGCGGGAGCGGGCGCTGCATCGGAAAGACCCAGATTAGAAAGGGTGTCGATCAAGCCGGGGTATATAGTCAGGCCCTCGGCATCCAGAATTTGGGCTCCGGCTGGCGCGGCAACATTGTTGCCCACGCCGCCGATCAACCCCTCAACTACTAGCACCGAACCTTTTTCAATAACCGGACCGGAGACGGTTACGATCTTGGCGTTGCGGATGAGCAGCGGTGGGCGGCTTTGGGCGCGGGCAAGGCTGGAAGCACCCAGCAAAGCCAGCAAGTTTCGGCGCCTGATATGCATAGAGGGCTCCATAAGGGATTGCTACAGTATAGGAGATTTATCGTTCATGCCCACTACCTATAGCCAAGCCGGCGTCAGCATCGAAGAAGGCGAAAAAACCGTCGATTCCATCAAAGAAGCAGCCCGGCGCACTTTCTCGAAAAACGTCTTGACCGGTATTGGCAGCTTTGGAGCGGCGTTCCGGCTGAAAGGTTACAAGCAGCCCGTATTGATCGCAAGCGCCGACGGGGTAGGCACCAAGCTCAAAGTCGCGTTTCTGGCACAAAAGCACAATACGGTTGGCGAATGCCTGGTTAACCACTGTGTGAACGACATCATGGTGCAAGGGGCCGAGCCGCAGTTCTTTTTAGATTACTTTGCCATGGGCAAACTGGACGCTGCGGTGGCGGGGGAAGTAATTCGGGGGATCGCCCGCGGATGTGAAAGGAACGGTTGTGCGCTGATCGGGGGCGAAACGGCAGAGATGCCCGGGCTTTACGCTCCGGGTGAGTACGATGTGGCGGGCTTTATTGTCGGCGCTTGCGAGCGGAAAGATTTGATCACGGGCGAAAAGATCGTCCCGGGAGATCTGCTGCTTGGCTTACCCAGTGACGGGCTGCACACCAACGGCTATTCGCTGGCGCGTAAGCTGCTGTTTGAGGTGGCTGGCTACAAGATCGATTCCCTCCTGCCCGACCTGCAGGAAACCCCGGCCGACGCGTTGCTGCGCGTCCACCTTTCCTACGCAAGCGCGCTGCGGGCGCTGAAGAAAGGCAAATTGCTCAAAGGAGCCGCGCATATCACCGGCGGGGGCATCACGGACAATACCCCCCGGATGCTGCCTCCGAAGACTGCAGCGAAGATTGACACAAAGGCCTGGCGGGTGCCGCCGCTGTTTGAGCTGCTTCGCCAGATTGGCGACGTACCGGAGGAAGATTGGCGCCGCACCTTCAACCTTGGAATCGGCATGATTGTCGCGGTGGGCGCACGAAATGGGGCCAAGGCCGAAAAAGCCTTGGCTAAGGCGGGCTTCGTGCCGGTTCGTTTAGGCGAAGTGGTGAAAGCGAAAAAGCCTCAGGTCATTTATCAGTGACGCGGCTGGCGATCCTGCTTTCCGGCCGAGGCTCGAATTTTCAAGCGATACACCGGGCCATTGTCGCAGGCGAACTGGACGCGACGATCTCATGCGTTGTTTCGAACGTCCCAGAGGCGGGCGGTGTTGCTTATGCGCGCGAGCACGGCATTCCTACCCATGCGCTGGAGTCCAAGGGCCGCCCGCGCCTAGACTTCGACCGACAAGTGATGGCTCTCCTTGCGCCCTATGAGGTCGACCTCATTTGCCTGGCTGGATACATGCGAATCTTGAGCCCCGAGTTCATTCGCGAGTACCCCGCGCGCATACTGAACATTCATCCGAGCCTATTGCCGGATTTCAAGGGGCTGCATGCGCAAAAACAGGCATTAGAGAGCGGAGTTAAGGTGGCGGGCTGCACAGTCCACTACGTCGATGAAGGGCTGGATTCAGGGCCAATTATTGCGCAGGGTTCCGTGCCTGTGTTGCCGGGAGACACGGAAGAAACCTTGAGCGCTCGCATTCTTATCGAAGAGCACAAGCTATATCCGCGAGCGATTCAGATGGCGATCGCTCATTTAGCTAACAGGCAGAATTAAGCGGCTCTCGTGATCCTTCCGGTCACGGCTTCAGAATCGAAGTCGGCCACGAGGGCGGATTCTTCCGGGACACGACTCGATCAGGCTGAGCGCGCCCCGCCGGCGAAGGAAAAGTTTTCACCGAGATACACGCGCCTTACCTCGGGATCGTTGCCCAAGACATCCGGGCTCCCAGCGCGGAAAATTCTCCCGTTGTTGATGATGTAAGCGCGGTCGGTGACGGCCAACGTTTCCCGAACGTTATGGTCGGTCATGAGGATGCCGATACCCTGGCGCTTTAGGTCGGAAATGATGCGCTGGAGTTCGAGAACTTGGATTGGATCGATGCCGCTGAAGGGTTCGTCCAGGAGCAAGAAACTGGGCTCGATGACGAGACTTCGGGCGATTTCCACGCGCCTTCTTTCCCCGCCACTGAGCATGTAGCCTTTGTTCTTGGCTACCTTTTCGAGGCCAAGCTGCTCAATCAGGCGGGACATCCGCTCGCGGCGTTGACGTCCGTTAAGGGGCAGCGTCTCCAGAATGGCAAGCAGGTTTTCTTCGACGCTTAATTTGCGAAAAACACTGGGTTCTTGCGGGAGATAGCTAATGCCCTGCCGCGCCCGCTGGTACATCGCAAGGTCGGTAACATCCTGTTGGTCGAGCAAGACCCGCCCGCTGTCGGGGCTCACTAACCCCACAATCATGTAGAAGGACGTAGTCTTGCCCGCGCCATTCGGACCCAGCAACCCCACCACTTCGCCCTGTTCAACCGATACGGACACGCCATCCACCACCCGCCGGCCGCCGTAGGCTTTGATCAATTCAGTGGTCTTGAGCGTTCGCAATTCTTCAGTGTAGCGCCCGCTATTTCTTCCGCTGTAAAGTGCTAAGCACGGGTTTTTTTTCTTCTCCGTCCACAATCAACCGGTCCGCATTCGCGTACCAAAGAATCTGGCGGCCACTGGTCCGCCTCTGTTCGACTCCGCGGACGATGTCGACCAATTCCGGGCGACCGCCCTCGAGCAGGAGTTTGCCGTCGACCGTGTAGAATTCGCCCGTCTCTCCGGTGCCGTGCCTAGTTCGCGTGTTTCCCGTCTCCACAATGTCGACCTTGCCATAGGCAAAGACCTTTTCCACCCCGCCACTGGGTTGCTCGTTCTGACGCTCCGGATTTTCATCTTCCAGGTAGGCGCGCATGCGCTCACTCCGGACCACAAGGCCCGGTCGCGTCATGGTCACGCCCCCTTGGTACTCGACGGCGCGTTCCTTATCGGAGTAATCCATCGCTTCGCTCTTCACGGTCGTAAGCATCGACTTGCGCGTATCCACCATTTGGTGCACAACCGCACTCCGGCCCTCGAGCATCCCTTTTTTGCGATCGATATCGATGCGTTTGGCCCGCAGGCGATTATCGCCTTTCCAGAGCACGGCATTCCCTTCGTAGCGAATCTTTTGGTTCAATTCCCGCACTTCCATGCGGTCGGCCGTGGCCTGAGTCACTTCTTTCTTCTGGGTGGCGGCGGAGGCCTCTTCCCGGGAACTTCTCACGTTTCCGGAAGCGTCGAAATCGCCGGAGCGCTGTTGGAGCACTATCAAATCGGCGTCTGTAGATGCGGTGCTATCCCACACGCGCGCTTTCCCGGTTAGGTCTATCTTCTCGATCTGGCTTTCCTGCACGGCCTTTTCCGCCCGGGCGCGGCGCTCTCCCTCCTGGTAGCGGAAATCGGTCCATTGCTCCAGGCGCAGCAGCTCGCCGGTCTTAGGATCGAATCTAGCCAGCAGATCCTTGCTGGAGGTCAGCATCGGTGGCGTGCCTCGTTTGGCGGTGGATAGCGGCTCGGTCCGCGTTGCGGTGTCCACGGCCCGAAACTCCTCCAATTGATTGTTGGCCGCATAGTTCATCCACATTCGTCCCGCGTCCAAGTGGCGGCGGCGCTGTCCCGCACGATTAGGAACAAAATCGAGCGTCCCCGCCGCGTGGGTTTGGACGTTCTGGATCTCCTGCCCACCCGGGCGCATTTTCATCTCAATGGAGTCGCTTCGAAGAATCTTGGTTTCACTTTGCCCACCGGCCCGCTTGGGAGGAACGCTTTCGACCGCAGCCTGCCCATTGGCCAGGGCACGCTCCAGCACACTATCCTTGGCATTTTCCAGGAAAAACAAATCGATACGCTTTGCTTTGGAAACCGTTTGGCCTGCATCGCTGCGTGTGCCTAAACGCGCCTCGCCCTCGGCGACCACCTTTTGCGTAATGCCTTCGGCATCAAACTCGACATTCAAACTTTGGGCGGAGTACTCGACACTGCGCTTCGGCCCCTGGTCCCGCCCCGTCGCGTCCTGGGCCAATACCTGCCGGATCACTCCGCGTTCCAGCACAATCTCCGCGGCCTTGGATTCCATGGTGAAGCTCGCCTTCCGCATTTTGGCCCAAGGACTAAGGAAAACCTTCGATTCGGCTTCGCGATAACGCACATCGTCGCTTTCGACGGTCATCGGATCTTTCGTCGTATCTTTCGGGCGCCAATACAGCTTCGAGGCGCGCAAAAGGTGGAGTTCCCGCGTCTGCGGATCGTATTCCGCCCCGACCGCAGTACCGCTACCTTCACCCCCCGCCTGCACGAACCGGAACGAAACTGCCCCGGCAGTCTCAACCTTTCCGGTTTTCACTTCTAAGC
Organism: uncultured Bryobacter sp.; assembly: GCA_964387685.1. GTDB lineage: Bacteria > Acidobacteriota > Terriglobia > Bryobacterales > Bryobacteraceae > Bryobacter. The sequence continues at coordinate 187,083 of CAYLXK010000001.1, read as the reverse complement.
GCGCTCCTTGTGCGGTTATGGCCAGAACCTTTCCTCCGTTGTCCCCTTCCAGGGGTACAGCCATTTGGACCTCCACCTCGCCATCGCTGGACAGGCGGCCTTCGGGCGGAAAGAAATCGCCCCGCTCCGCCTTCACCAAATCGTAAGTCTTCCCGTCGGGATGGAATAGGCGCAACTCCATTTGCTCCAATTCCGTCCGAGGCGGCGATTTCACCTCCCGGGCGTTCTTCGCCCGCAACTCGGCAACGGTGCGGCCCCCGTCACTCGTAGCAAACACAAAGCCCTCCGCTGAGGAATTCAACTCTGTCGCTAGGGGTGGCGGGGTGGATGGCGCCGTTCGGCGCTGATCCGCCCGGCGATCCTGATAGACAAACCAAACGGCTGCGCCGGCTGCCATCAGGCAAACCAGGAAAACGACTGTGCCGACGCGACGGGGACCCACGACTTCAGGTTAGCCAATCGCTAGCGGGTACTTGAGATCCTTGGCAATTCGCGCAATGTAGTCGAAGCCTTCACGGTATTCTTCGGCCGTCTTGAGGTGCTCCAGCATTAAGGGAACGGAGTTGGGCAAGCTGCGCAGTCCGTTCAGATAAGCGCGATAGTCCAAGCTGCCGCGCCCGGGAATGACCTCGACAAAATGCACGTTCATCTCGGCGATCCACTCCAGATCCTTGGCGTGACAGCTCTTGATATAAGGGCCTAGTTTGCGGAAGCATTCTGCAATCAGCTCGCTGTTGTTATAGAAACGCTCTGGAGAGTTGATGGCGTTGCAAACATCCAGGTGCACCGCGAATTGTTTGCGGTCGATCGCACGAATTAGGCGCAGATAATCGTCGGGTCCGGTAGGGTAGGTCCAGCCCATCACTTCGAGCGTGAAAAAGCTGCGCTTCGGTTTCACTGCGTCTAGGATCTTGCGGCAATTGTCGACCGTTTCTTCGAAGCCTTGACGGGACAGATTTTGCGGATGGGGGCCGTACCAGACCTTGGGGTTGTAGCTACCTGATATGTCGACACAGCAACGGGCTCCGACCTCGTCGGCAATTGCCATCCTCTCTACGACGTAGTCGAAATTCTCGCGCCGCTTCGGTGGGTCCGGGTCGAGAAGATTCTTCCAGGCCCCCACCTCAGCGATCACGATGCGTTCCTTAGCGAAAGCGTTTTCAATTGCCTTGAGCTTTTCTTTCTCTGCAATCCGGACGGCGGGACAATAGGCAGCGCTGAAGCCTTGGCGGCGATGTTCCCGAGCCAAATCAGCGGGATCGTCCGACTTCAGAAAGATCGGCGCCCCCAAAAGCAGCGTCCCCGCGGGGGCATACGCGGGGACGATTTGGGTAACGATCTCGTTGGCCAAGGCAGCGCTAGTCGCTCGCTGGAGGAGAGTGCGGCGGGTCACGCTGCGATTGTATCGAGAACTCGCTGCTCGGAGCGGAGCGCGGTTAAGCCAAGAGGCGGGTTGAGCGAAGAGGCCGAGGGGATTCCGCCTAGACCATATTTGGGATCTTGATGATCTTCTTCTGGATAGCGTATTGGACCAATTGCGCTTTGTTGTGGATATCCAACTTGCGCATCAAATTGAACTTGTGCGCTTCCACGGTCTTGACACTGAGATTGAGGTCGCAGGCGATTTCTTTCACGCTGTTGCCTTCGGCGAGCATCTTCAGAACTTCTCTCTCGCGGGTTGTCAACGTGGCAAAGCGGGGGAGCCGGTTCGCGCTCTTGATGCGGCTTCGGAAATCGTCCACCAACTGGCTCAACATCCGTGGGCTCAAATAGCTGCCACCGCGGCAAATATCGCGAATCGCGGCTACCAGTTGGCCGGAGGGGCTGTCCTTGAGCACGTAGCCGCTTGCGCCGACCTCCATGCCTTCTACGAGATAGTCCTCATCGTCATACATGGTCAGAAAGAGAACTTTGGTCTCCGGACGATTCTTCTTGATTTGCCGGGTCGCCTCGAAACTGCTGAGGCCTGGCATCCCGATGTCCATCAGGACCATATCGGGGCGTTGTTCTCCGGCACGGTCCACCGCGTCGCCGCCGTTGGACGCCTCGCTCACGACTTCCATATCCGCTTCGGCGTTAATCAAGGTTTTGATGCCTTGGCGGAAGAGAGTATGGTCGTCGGCGAGTAGTATGCGTATCTTCGCCATATTTTTGTCGCTACCTCCAGTTCATCGCCCGGGTCTAGACCCTGAGCGGCCGATCTAGGGATTCGTTTCCCGCAGCATTGGCAACTCGATACGAATCCGAGTGCCCGTCCGGAAGCGGCTCTTCCCTGCCTTGCCTCTCAAACTACGCAACCCGGAGTGTTTAGCCCCATTCGGGTTCTGCGAAGTCCTTTCGCCGCGCGCGAATTCCAAGTCCTTCTCGGTACCGCTTGCCGCGGCTGAGCCGGCCTTAGAACCCCCGCTTTTTCCGTTCAACTTCGAGCGGCTTTCTATGTAGAACTTGCCACTCAAGAGTGCTACGCGTTCACGTAACCCAGCCAAACCGAAAGAATCCCTGCGTGAGAGAGCTTCTTCCACCTCGAATCCGATTCCATCGTCTTCGACGTTTAGCCTTAACTGACCATCGGCGGTCTCCAGCGAAATGTTTACATGAGAAGCCTGAGAATGTTTGGCCACATTGTTCATGCATTCCTGCACCAGACGGTAGACGATCACCTCAGTTTTTTTCGGAACCTTACCCATTCGGGATAGGGAAAGCTTCACCCTAGCGGTACTGAGCCGGCTAAAGCGGCTGACAAGCTGTCTTAGGGCCGCGCCTAAACCCAATTGTTCCAGTACCGCTGGACTCAGGGCCGCAATCAATCGGCGAATCTCCAAGATCGTCCGCTCGGTAACTTCCCTTACTTCCATTAATTTCTTTTTATATGGCTCGGCCTCGGCCGACAGGGCCTCCTCGAGCATTTCCAGTTGCAGACGAATGCAAAGCATCGACTGGCCCGCTTCGTCGTGGAGCTCCCGGCTAATGCGCCTGCGCTCCATCTCCTCCACTTGCAGCATGCGTTCGGCCAGGCGGCGGACCTGCTCTTCGCGAGCGGCCAAGTCCTCCATGAGCCGCGCCTTTTCGGCCGCCATCAGACAACGTTCCGCCGCGATTTCGAGCATCTCCTGTTCCCGCGGCAGCCATTCGTAGCTCTTGCGAAAGCGAAATTGCATGACGCCGCGCAGCCGATTGCCTTCAACCAGGGGAACGCTCCAACAAGTCGGATAGCGGCCCCGCGTGCGCCGATCTAGAATCCAGTTCTCGTCCGGCTTTTGCTCCTCGGCCGTTTCCGACTGGCAGAAAGCCCGGCTAAGGGCTGCTGCCAGCCTTGGGTCGTTCTCGACTAAATGAGGCGGGGTACGGTTACCCTCTCCGACATATGCCATCGGAAGCAGCACTTGGTCCTTCTTATCAAGGAAGAATAGACAGGCACTATCCGCATGGTAGAGCGACGCAAGGGTTGTGAGGAATCGCCTCAATAGCTCATGTAGGCCGCGACTTTCGAGCTCAATTCGAAAGAGCTCGCTATAGGCCTGGGTTTCGTGTTCGCGAACCTGGTAATAGGCGTTATTGAGCGTCAAGAGGACGCAAAAATGCAACTGCTCGTTCACCCAGCGAAACTCGGCCGCTCGCTCTTTGCCCAGCTTTTCCACCAGCGGTAGCAAGAGTTTGTCGTATTCCTGGAGAGCCTGCTGGATGCCGCTGGGCGGTAAGTTGAGCTTCGCCAAGCGGCGGCCACTATATTCGACCTGCTCCAGGAATTCGAGGATCGCCCCACGCGCCGAATGACTTCCAGAAATCAGGCGAGCCGCATTGCCCGTAGTAATAGCCGATAGGGCGAGTACTTGGCGCGTCTCATATCCCAATTGCGCCAAGCGTGCCAGGAAGCGCTTCTCCAGCCGAGGCAAAAGCGGCGCTACCCAAGCGGCCAAGCGCTGGAGCGGCCGCCGCACCGGATCCTTGACGATATGCGCGGCGTTAGCCAGCACGGCCGAGGACTGTCCGGCCAGATGGAGTTGCGAAATTGCGGTCGCCATGCTTTCCCTCTATTTCTTTTCGAGAGTTGAGGGCGAAAGCTGTAGGGCAAATAGAGATTAGCGCGGAGAACGGAGGCGGGCGGCTATTTCTGGAAAGCCCGCGTCCAAGGCCAGGTCCGCCGCTCGCTTCCCGCCTTTGTTGCGGAGTTGTGGATTGGCTTTCCGGTCCAATAGTAGCTCCACCAGGGCATCCCTTCCCCAACTGGCGGCGTAATGGAGAGGCGTTGCGCCATTGCTGGTGTCGATTAAATTGGGGTCGGCCCCCTTGTCCAAAAGGAGTCGCGCCACCTCCAATTGACCCGAAAGCGCGGCGTCGTGCAGCGGGGTGGCGCCGGCCGCATTCCGCGCCTCGGCTTTGGCGCCGGAATCCAGCAGTAGCTGGACAATCTCCCGCTGGCCCTTGAGGCATGCATCGTGCAAGAGCGTACTGCCATTCGGAGTCACCGCCGCGGCTGAGAATCCTTTGCCCAAGAGGAGGCGCACCAAATCGGTCTGTCCACGCAGCACAGCCTCGGCCAATTGCTTGTTGCCTCCCTCGCCAGCGCGGCGGTCCATTTTTGCGCCGCGAGAAAGAAGGTAGTCGACAACGGGCGTGTGCTTCTGGCGAATTGCCTCCTCAAGGGGGGTAACGGCATTCGCGTCCTGGGCCTCCACATCGGCGCCCGCCTCCACCAACAAACGCGCCACGTCCAAGTGGCCCTTGGCCGCGGCTTCGTGCAGCGGGGTTAGCTGCGATTCCCGGATGCGGTGCCGGGGATTAGCACCCGCATCCAAAAGCTGCCGTACGATTCCGGCGTGACCCTTCCAGGCCGCCTCATCGAGTGCGGTGGATCCCGCAGCATCTTCGGCGTCCGGGGGCATCTTCTGGTCGAGCAAAAAGCGCACAATCTCCTCGTGTCCGCGGCTCGCGCCAAGGTGCAAAGCAGTAGAGCCTAGGCGATGCCGACGTTGGAGGTCTGCGCCTTTTCTAGCCAAGAGCTTCACGATTTCCAGCCGGTTCGTCAGGATTGCGTAATGCAGTGGCGTGGAGCCGGACTCCGCGTGTGCCGCGTTGATGTCCTGGTGCGGCGCGTCGATTTCGGCGCCCCGAGCGAGCAGCAGCTCAACAATGGCCCTGTCCCCCTGCCAGCACGCGTCATGGAGAGGGGTGCCGCCGAGCGTATCCCTTTCGTTAACCGGAGCCCCGCCATCAAGCAGGGACTTTACCTGCTCCAAATTGCCCGCGCGAATCGCCGCATGCAGGCTGTCCTGGGGCTCGGCGCCGAACGCGACGGCCAGGCATAGTACCGGCAGAAAGGCAGTCCAGCTTCGCGCGCTCACACTCGCTAGACTAGCGCTATTTCGCGGATTTTTTGGCTGCTGGTTTGGCCTCTGGTTTTGAGGGTGCGGCGGGCAAGAGCTTTTCGATTTCACTCGCTAGTTTCTCTCCGGACACGACGTCCGGATAGACGTTACCCGTCACAAAGGACCAGTCATTCCGGATCTGTCCGTTGGCATCGATCAGGAAAACATGCGGGAAGTACATTTGCGGGCGCTGCGGGGTAGCCTTGGCATAGCTGCCGGCGACCTGGCCAGAATCGAAAAGAATGGGAGAAGTCACCTTGAAAACGTCCATGTACTTTTTGACCTGGTCGAGCGTATCCGGCGGCACGACAATGCTGAGCACGGCCAGCTTGTCTCCAAACCTGGGCTTGATCTTGTTCTCGATCGTTTTCGTCAATTCCTGACAAGTCGGGCACTTGGTCTGCATGAACTCGATTAATAGGACGCGGCCGCGGTAATCGAGAATATCGTGTTGGCGCATATTGACGTCCGGCAAGCTAAAGCTGGGAGCGCGGCGGTTGCTGAGTTCGCCCGCGCCGGGCAACAAGATGGCACCTATAAATACGAGTAGAAAAATTCGCACGTTAGCTCCTTTGGGCAAGACTCTTCAGGCTGGCTTCGAACGGGGCGCTGGCCACACCGTGCTCGGTGATAATGGCGGTGACATAACGATGGGGCGTCACGTCAAAGGCGGGATTTTGCACCCGTGTCCCTTTGGGCGCCACCGGCACCCCGAAAACTTCCGTCACCTCATTCGCGGACCGCTGCTCAATTTCAATTTCATCCCCGGAGGGCATGTTGAGGTCAAGCGTGGAAATGGGGGCCGCAACATAAAAGGGCACATTGTTCTCCCTAGCGAGCACAGCCACGGAATAGGTGCCGATCTTGTTGGCCACATCGCCATTTGCGGCGATCCGGTCGGCGCCGACGATGACGCATCCTATTCGGCCCGAACGCAGGAAGTGCCCTGCCATGTTGTCGGTAATCAAGGTGGTTTCGATGCCGTCTTGTTGTAGCTCCCAGACAGTAAGACGGCTGCCCTGCAAAAAGGGTCTTGTCTCGTCGGCAAAAACGTCGATGTTTTTCCCGGCCTCGACGGCCGCGCGAATCACGCCCAGCGCCGTGCCATAGCCTGCTGTGGCTAGGGCCCCCGCATTGCAATGCGTCAGCACGGTTTTCCCGTCGGGTACGAGCGGTGCGCCGTGCGCGCCAATAGAACGGTTGATGGCGATGTCTTCGTCGTAGATGGATTGGGCTTCGCGCACCAAGCTGCGGCGAACCTCGCCGAGCGGCGCCCCGGCTAGGCTTGCCCTCAATCTGCGCATCCGATCAATGGCCCAAAAGAGGTTAACGGCTGTAGGGCGCGTGGCTGCGAGAGTACCGCAAATCACCTCAAACTCCTGCTCGAACGTTTCGTCCTTGGCCGCCAGGGCGCCCAAGGCGACCCCCATCGCCGCAGTTACACCAATTGCCGGTGCGCCGCGTACAATCATGTCCTTGATTCCGGCGGCGACCTCCTGGTAGGTGCGGCAAATCTTGTACGTTTCTTCGCGGGGCAGTTTCGTCTGGTCCAAAAGTTCCACGCCGGCGTCAGTCCAGCGTAAGGTGTCCATCATGGTGCTTTAACTTTGTCTCCTTGCAGAATGAGAGTGGAAAAAAACGTCAGATTGTAGGCGGCGTGTGTGAGAGTAGAGGCGGCGGTGGAACCGGTACGATAGCGGATCAATCCGAAGACCATGCTCGCAATCGTCAGGACCAGAATGTGCTGCCAGCTCCAATGATATTGCGGTCCATGCAGAAGCGCGAAAGGAAGGGCGCAAGCCAGCAACCCGCCGCCCAGACCCAGCGCCCGAACCAGGAGAGGCTGGGCGAAGCCCCGGAAAACCAGTTCTTCGAAAATCGGGCCTAGCAGTACGGCGCCAATGCCGATGGCGATCAGGCTGGGACGGTCTCCTATGAGCTGCTCCAGTGCCATGGCGCCTCGCGGGGCCCGCAGCGCGAAGGCGAGCAAGGTCAAGGCGATCGCCAAAACAGGCCCCGAAAGCGCGGTTTGCGCCATTTCGGGCCAGGGAACCCGCCAGCCCAACGACGTCCAAAAGCCCAGTCCATGCCGCACTCTGAGCAGGAGAAAAAGGCTGAGCAGAATCCCGGCATACAACACGAGCTGCACGCCCATGGTGACGAGACCCTTGCTGGAGGTCAGGCTGGCCAGAATTTTCCCCGCTGCTCCGGCCAGCAGCAGCGAGGGCAGAACGGTGCCCAGCAGAATCGCCAGGTCCATGAAATTCCATTCCGCCGCTTGCTTGTCTCGCTCCAGAAAATCCAATCTCCTATTCTGACGTCTCAACGAGCAACGCCGCCAGTAGGGGAACCATAATCTCGTGATGGCCCGTTAATGAGAAGCCTTGGCCGCCAGCCTGGGCGTGCGGCCGCTTCACGACGTTCGCCATCGGCCGGTAGTGCTGGAGGAAGTCGAGGTTCACGGTGGTGAAGCGCTCCAGCCGATACCCCACATTGCGAACGCTTGAGACAGCCTTCAGAAAAACTTCCGGCAGGATCACGGCGCTGCCGCAATTGACATAAACCCCGCCTTCATGGAGGTCACTCACCAAGCGGCAGAAGAGCCGGAAATCGCGCTGCGTGCCCGTGCCCAACGCCGCACCATCGGCCAGCGGATGCGTATGGGGCGTGTCGGTGCCAAGCGCCAGATGGACTGTCACAGGAACTTTCGCCGTGTAGGCGGCGGCCAGCACGCTTTGCGATAGATAAGCAGGCTGGCCCACCGCTCGCAGCTTTTGGCCATACGCCTCGCCCAGTCCAATTTCCTGGGCTAGCGCCTCGGCGGCAGCCTCGTTCATCCAGCGGCCGGTTTCTTCGGCGCTACCGAAGCTGCCGTCCGGCAATACAGCCTCGACATCCTCGCTGGTCGACCCGCAAATGCCGATCTCAAAATCGTGGATCGAAGTCGACCCATTCATCGTAAAGGCGCTAATAAACCCGCGCTCCATCAGATCAATCAGGACGGGGGCAAGACCGCATTTGATAACGTGCCCGCCCATGCCCCAGATCACCGGCTTGCCTTGCGCCCGCGCCGCCGCAATCGCCGCCGCCACGGCCCGCAGCGTATCCGCCGCGAGGATCTTTGGCAGACCCGCGAGCCAATCCCGCAACGAAGCGCCTTTCGCATGAGGCGCCGCGAAGTCTTCTACGCGCACTTTCCCCCCGCGCGCGAACACGCTCATGGTCTTCAAGCCCGATAGGTCAAGGGGCTTTGCATCGTAGCGGCTCACGTTTTGACGCCTTTCAATAGTTTCTGCAAGGCCTGGCCGGTATAGCTCCTCTTGTTCTTGGCCACCTGCTCGGGAGTGCCGGCCGCAATCAAGCGGCCTCCACCTTCTCCCCCTTCCGGACCCATGTCAATGATCCAATCCGCGCACTTAATGACATCCAGATTATGTTCAATGACCAACACCGAATTGCCTAAGTCCACTAGCTTCTGCAGAACGTCCAAAAGCCGCCGTACATCTTCAAAATGAAGTCCGGTCGTCGGCTCGTCGAGTATGTAAATCGTCCGCCCGGTTTGCCGCTTGGATAGTTCCTTGGCTAGTTTAATGCGCTGAGCTTCCCCGCCGGAGAGCGTTGTCGAGCTTTGGCCAAGATGAAGGTAGCCCAAGCCCACGTCCACCAGCGTTTGCAGCTTTACGGCGATGTTTGGAATGTTCACCAGTAAGGGCAGCGCGTCTTCGATAGTCGTATCGAGGAGCTCAGCGATGCTTTTGCCTTTGTACTTCACGGCCAGGGTTTCATGATTGTAGCGGCGCCCCCGGCAGATTTCACAGGTGACATAGACGTCCGGCAGAAAGTTCATTTCAATGCGCTTCAACCCATCGCCCTGGCAGGCCTCACACCGCCCGCCCTTCACGTTGAAGCTGAAGCGCCCGATTTTGTAGCCTCGCTCGCGGCTTTCCGGCAACATCGCATATAGTTCGCGGATCGGAGTAAAGACTTGCGTGTAGGTAGCGGGATTGGAGCGCGGCGTCCGGCCAATGGGACTTTGATCGATCTCCACGACTTTATCGAGTTCCTCCAGGCCGGTTATCCCTTCATGCAGCCCCGGCTCGGCCTTGGCGCCGTAGATCAGCTTCGAGAGCGATCGGTAAAGAATGTCGTTCACCAAAGTCGACTTGCCGCTGCCGGAGACACCCGTTACCACGACGAGTTGTCCCAAGGGAATCTCTACATCCACGCCTTTTAGGTTGTGTTCGGTCGCATTGCGGATGACCAGCTTCTTGCCGTTGCCCAGACGCCTGATGGCCGGCACCGCGATTTGTCGCCGTCCGCTGAGATACTGCCCGGTTAAGCTGTGCTCGGCTTGGGCAACGTCGGCCGCGCTTCCCGCGGCGATCACTTCCCCGCCCAACCTCCCGGCGCCAGGTCCCAGGTCGATAACGTAATCGGCGCGCTCGATCGTCTCCTGGTCGTGCTCCACCACCAGTACCGTATTGCCCAGGTCGCGGAGTTTTTCCAGCGTCCCCAGGAGCCGGTCGTTGTCTCGAGGATGCAAGCCGATCGAGGGCTCGTCCAGAACGTAAAGCACTCCCCGCAACTGGCTGCCGATCTGCGTGGCCAAACGAATTCGTTGCGCCTCGCCGCCCGATAAAGTCTGCGCGCTGCGATCCAAACTCAAATAGCCAAGACCCACAGCTTCGAGGAACTCCAAGCGTTGGCGAATTTCCCCGACGACGCCACCCGCAATTTCCGCCTCGCGCTTTTCCAGCGTCCAGCCTCGCGCCAGATCCAGGGCCCTTTGCACATCCATGCCGGTAAAGTCCGCGATGTTCGATCCTTTCACCCGCACGCCCAGGCTCGCCGGCTGTAATCGTTTGCCAGCGCAACCCGGGCAGGTCCGTGAAGTCATGTAGTCGCTCAGGTACTCGCGATAGTTATCCGTGGCGTTCTCGAGGTTGTCCGCCAGCAGCTTCAAGATCCCGGGGTACTTGCCCTTGCCATTCATCAGCAGGTCCCGCTGCGCCGCGCTTAGTTTGTCCCAGGCTTTGGAGAGGTCGATCCCCGCACGCCAGGCGGCGTCCGTTACGCGCTGCCCTAAATGGTTCGAACTCGCTCCCGGCCCCAGACCACCATCCAAGAGCGGCCGCGTTTCGTCGACGATCACTTTGTCGGGATCGAAGTTCCACATGCTGCCCAGACCGTTGCACTCCGGGCAGGCGCCGTAGGGGCTATTGAAGCTAAAGCTGCGCGGCTCGATATCGGGCACGCTGGTCCCACATTCCGGGCACGAAGACTTCATGGAAAAAAGCCGCTCGTCCTCGCTCGCTTCTCCCCCAGCCGAGAGCGTGGCCAGCACCACCAAGCCATCTGTCAATTTCGTCGCGGTCTCGATCGAAGCCGCCAGACGCGAGGCGATATCCGGTTTGACGATCAGCTTGTCCACCACGATATCGATCGAGTGGTTCTTGCGCTTATCCAGCGCCGGCGGATCTTCAAGCGTCTTCATCGCCCCATCGATCCGCGCCCGCACAAAGCCCTGCTTGGCGAATTTTTCCAACTCCTTTTTGAATTCGCCTTTGCGCCCCCGCACCACCGGGGCCAGGATCATGATCTTTGTGTTCTCTGCGATCTCTCCCACGCGGTCTAGGACCTGCGTCAGGCTCTGGCGTCGAATTTCCGTTCCGCAATTTGGGCAATGCGGCACACCGATAGAAGAAAACAATAGCCGGACATAATCGTAGATCTCGGTAATCGTGCCCACGGTTGAGCGCGGACTGCGGCTGGTGGTCTTCTGCTCAATGGAAATAGCCGGGCTTAAGCCTTCGATCGAATCGACGTCGGGACGCTCCATCTGGTCGAGGAACTGGCGGGCGTAGGGCGAGAGAGTCTCCACGTAGCGCCGCTGGCCTTCGGCGTAAATGGTGTCAAAAGCCAGGGAAGACTTCCCGCTGCCGCTCAATCCGGTAATGACCGTCAGACTGTTGCGCGGGATCTCCACGCTTACGCCGCGCAAATTATGTTGCCGCGCGCCGTGGACGCTAATTCTGTCGAGCATAGTAGTCGGGCCGCACCTTTAAGACAATTTGCCGCGCGGGCTTCTCTAGGAGCTCAAAAACAGGCTGGGGATACGCGCCAATAGCCACCGCCGCCACCAGCAGGGGAAAAACAACCGCCCACTCCCGCGCGCTCAAGTCTGGCAGTTTCGCATTGTCCTCGTTGGCGCGGAGCACGATCCGCTGATAGCACCACAGCAGGTAAGCGACCGTCAGCACGACGCCCAGTCCAGCCCAAAGAACCCAGGTCGGACTCATTTCATAGGCTCCGCTTAGAATCCCGAGCTCTCCCACGAAACCGTTCAACGGCGGCAAGCCCATCGAACTTACCGTCGCGATCAGAAAGACAATGGCAAAGGCCGGCATCGGCTTGTGCAGGTTGCCGTAGGCGGATATCTCCTGGCTCCTTTTGCGTTCATACATCAGCCCCACGAGCAGGAAGAGCAGCCCTGTCGAGATCCCATGGTTGACCTGCTGCAACATACTCCCCGCAATTCCGGCGGGATTCAGCGAAAAAATCCCGAGCATGCAGAAGCCCATGTGGCTGACGCTGGAATAAGCCACCAGCTTCTTCCAATCCTTCTGCCGCAGGCACACTAACGCCCCATAAACGATGCTCACCAGCGCCAGCATCCCCATCCACCAGAGAATGCCGGATTCCCGGAGCGCCGCCGGCGTGCCTGGCAACACAAGGCGCAAGAAGCCGAAAGTGCCCATCTTCAGCAGCACGCTCGCCAGGTAGACGCTGCCCGCGGTAGGCGCTTCCGTATGCGCCTCCGGCAGCCAGGTGTGCAGTGGTGCGATTGGTACCTTTACGGCGAAGCCCAAGAAGAGCAGCCAGAAAATCCAGTGCGAAATCGCGCCTACCGGTTCCGTTATCCAGAGCGCGGGGATGCTGAACGTAAAGAGCCCCGTCTGCCGTCCGTGTTCGAAATACAGCAGCACCAGCCCAATCAGCAACAACATGCTCCCGGCGGCGGTGTAAATTAGGAACTTCATCGCCGCCCGATGCCGTCCCGCGCCACCCCAGATGGCAATCAGGAAGTACATGGGCAACAGGGACGCTTCAAAAAAGACGAAAAACAATAGTGCGTCCAGCGAGAGAAATACCCCGAGCACACAGGTCTGCAGGATCAGCAACGAAGCGTAAAATTCCTTGCGGCGTTTCTCAATCGCGTTCCAACTTGCCAACGACGCAAGAAAGCCCACGCTGGCCGACATCGCCGCCAACAACAATGAGTAGCCGTCGACGCCCAAATGAAAGTCGGCGCCGATCGCGGGAATCCACGCCACTCGCTGCACAAACTGGAATTCCTTGGCTGGGTCAAAGCTCCCCAATAGACTGCAAGTCCACAAGGCATTGAGGCCTAGTACCAGGTTGGACCAGAATTTCAACAGTTGCGGCTTTTCCGAAGGAAGGAGCGTCAGAATTAAGCCGCCAAGCAGCGGGAGAAACAGGATTAGAGTGAGATTTTCCGCCATCGGCACGCCGTCGAATGAAAAAGGCAGCGTAGGCGGTAATGCCCGCGCTGCCTTTTCCTTATTGTAGCGGGCCGCTTAGTTGTAAGAGGCGCTCTTCGTGATGAGGCCTACCGCAGTTGTGACGCCAAGGTCCAGTCCCGGCGCATTGAATGTGCGCTCCTGCCCAATCAAACCAACACCAAGCGTGCCGAAAGGCAGCGATAAGCTGTCCCCCGAGGGCGTGGGCGGCAAGCTGAGCAGTACCGCTGGGGGAATTGTGAAACGCCCCACGGAAGCCCGCTCAACGCAACTGAAGAAGCCGTAAATAGTGTTCTCGGAGGCTTCCGCGGCCGAATACCCGGAGATCGAAACATAATCGTTCGGCCCGCCTCCGGTCCACGTTACCAATTGGCCATTGGCACGAGTAACCGTCGAGATGGCCGCTTTATTGGTCCAAACAAGCGGTGCCGTTATCGTGTACTGCGCGGTGAATGCACCCACGTCCGCTCCGCCGGTGCCGGTGATCGTGTAATTACCGGCTTCGAGGAAGGGAGGGTCCGGCTGTGGGGCGCCGGGGAAGGGAATCGCAATTCCTCCTTGGGCGAGAACTCCGCTGTAGCTGCCGACAAGATTAGGCACTCGCGTCAAATTCTTGGTCCCCCGCGGCCCATTCACCACAAGCTGGGCGCCCGCATCCATCCCGCGTGGCGGCGCGGGATCAACCGGCCTCAATTGCAATCCGACCGCCGTGTAAACCAAACATCCGCCGATCGAGACCAGTCCGTTGGCATTCAGACTGCTGCTGGAGACCACGGTCTGCGGCGTGTACTCCACGAAACTCGCGTCGCCGGAATCGTTCTTGATGTTTTGAGTGCCAAATCCCGGAAATGCGAACTCCAGATCCGCACGGGTTAGGCTGACGTTGCCGACCTTCACCGAAGCCCCGGACTGCAAGCGTTCCAATAGACTGGACGGCAATCCCAAAGGATCCGAACAGACTCCGCCGGTGGCCGACACCGCGATCGTCGTCAAATTGCTGACAGCTGTTCCGACGCGGATGATAAGGCCAACAGCACAGCCCGAAACTCCCTCGGGAACGACAAAGTTAATCTGGTCCAAACCGACAAATCCCGGGGCGCGTCCTGCATAGGTAACCGTGGCGCGTGTGGAACCTACCAGCACCTCGATGCTGTTGTTATTGATTTGCACAGCGGGCGCCGCGGCATTGTCGGGCGTGCCTGCGGGCAGGGGCCCCAAACCGGTCCCATATAGCGTCACTGTTTGGCCATTGCGGGCCGGCTTCAAGACGGTATTGACGGGCTGCGAGGCAGGGCTGTCGAAATTCGTCACCACTCCGGGGCCGCTTCCCCTCTGGTTAATCGCAAATGTACCGAAAGAACTGGCCGCCACCCTCACTGTACGCGCGGCGCTGCTTGCGCCGTTGAAACTAACCGTGAGCGTTGCATTGCCCACAGGCGTGGTGGATGGCATAATCGCGGCCACCTGGCCCGCCGAAGCGTAAACCATCGGGCAATTCAACGTTTGGCCACCACTCACCACCGTTACGCTTGTACCACCCAGCGTCGTCTGTAGCGGCAGGCTCGGAGCTTGCACCAGTGCGGCCGGGCCGATTCTGGCGCCAAAGATCACAAAGATGGAGCCTTGCGCGATCGCCCCCGTGGCAAGGCGCGCATTGGCGTAGCTGGCCGAGTTCAGTACTCCCCCCTCGTTCACCACCGGCTGTCCAAGTAAGGGCAACGAGGCGCAGGCACTCAACATCAATGTGGTCCAAAGTTTTCTTGGCATATGGTTCATCCTAATCACTCATGCGACAAAAACGGGGACACTAGCGCAAAATTCAGGTTTTTCTCCAGTGTGTCCTCGTGTAGACACTCTCGAAACCGCAACGCAGATAATTCCGCTGCGACGCGCTTCCCGGTGCAACTTCGCTATAGGACCACTGGATTCCTTCCTTGTGGGCTAGGTTCAGCCTTGCCTCGATAAGCCTCCGTTGTAAACCCCGGCCGCGGGCCTCTTCCGCCGTGACGTCGCAAGCGAAAGTCGCCACCCGCAATCCGGACACCACTTGGGCAGCCGCTACCCACCGCCCGTCTTCACGCAGCCCCAAATTCTGCGCTCCTGGAATGCGCGCAAGCGCCAACGCCGAATCGATCCACGCTTGGCCCGCTTTTCCGCCAAACACGCCGCAGACCAGTGCCGCCCATTCCTCGGCGTCTTCCATGCTTTCGACATCGCCTCCTGGCGCCGATGCCGTGCCTCCCGGCGTCGATGCCGTCCGCCGAAGCATCACAACTTCTTCCCCGCTTGCGGAGTACCCTCGTTGCCGGAGCTGCGCAAGATCTCGCTCTTCAATCCAGGGCGCCAATTCCAGCGTTGGCGCCATCCCATGCGGTCTATAGAAGTCCTCAATCGCCTCCAGATCCTCCAGTCTCAATCGAGGTCCCAGTCCCTTTACGGTGTTCAGAGGACTCGCCATCCCTCCAAAGCTGGCCACCGCGGCGCCCAATTCCAGCAGCGCTGCGGGGCCTGCAGGCTGCTGCGCTCTTAGCTGGATCACAAAGTCTCGCAATAGATCGGCCGCCCCGGCCTCCAGCAACGGCATCAGGCTGGGCACGGCCTAGCTCTCCTTGGGCCCGATTCCCAGTGCCTTCATCTTGCGGTAAAGATGGCTACGCTCCAGCCCCAAAAGCTCCGCCGTCTTTGTCACGTTGCCCGTAGTCTCGTCCAACTTCTTCAAGATGTAGTCGCGTTCGGCGGCCTCTCGTACCTCTTGTAAGCTGGCAAAACGCTCGGCGGGCTTCTCCTGCGCGGCCCTCCGCGCCCCGTTTAAAGGTCCATTCAACGGAATGTGCCGGGAATCCACGCGCACTTGTGGATTCATGATCACAATGCGCTCCATCATATTCCGCAACTCCCGCACATTGCCCGGCCAAGGGTATTCTTCCAGCACCTTGTAGGCTTCCGGAGTCAATTCTTTTGCCTTCCGCGCATAGCTGCTGGTGTATTCGCTCAAAAAATGATCCGCCAGCAAGCGGATGTCCTCTGTGCGTTCGCGCAATGGCGGCACGGCGAAGGGAATGACGTTCAGACGGTAGAACAAGTCCTCCCGGAAATTTCCGCGCTCGATTTCATCTTCCAGGTTCTTGTTGGTAGCCGCGATCACTCGCACGTCCGCGCGAATACTCTCGTCGGCCCCGAGGGGCTGAAAACGTCCTTCGTCCAATACGCGGAGTACTTTGGCTTGGGTCCGCAGGCTCATATCGCCCACTTCATCCAGAAAAAGCGTGCCTCCATCGGCCTTTTCGAACTTGCCGACCTTATCCTCGATCGCTCCGGGAAAGCTGCCCTGCCGGTGCCCGAAAAGCTCGCTCTCAATGCGGTCTTCCGGTATGGCCGCGCAATTCACTTCGACGAACGGCCCTCCGGCTCGCGGGCTCAGCCGATGAATCGCGTGGGCCACCAGTTCTTTGCCGCTGCCGCTTTCTCCATAAATCAACACCCGCCCATTGGTTCGCGCCATGAGGTCGAGTTGCTGGCGCAAGGCGCGGATGGGCACGCTATCGCCCAAGATGTTGCGTTCTTCGCCGCTAGCTCTCTTCAGCCGGGCCACTTCCACCTCGAGTTGCCTTTGCTTCAGCGCATTCTGAATCGTCACGGTGACCTTCTCAATGCTCAACGGCTTCTCGAGAAAATCGAAGGCCCCAAGCTTGGTGGCCCGCACCGCCGTTTCGATGTTTCCATGCCCGCTGATCATCACCACGCTGGGCCGTTCGGCCAGCGGGATCTTTTGAATTTCTTCCAAAGCCGCCAGCCCATCCATGCCCGGCATCCATACATCCAGCAGCACCAAGTCGTAACTACGGCGGCTCAGTTCGCTAAGCGCCATTTCGGCCAGCCCGGTGGTTTGCACCGAGTAGCCCTCATCCTCCAAAACGCCTCGCAAAGACTCGCGAATTCCGTCTTCGTCGTCGACGATCAGGATCTGAATATGCTTCAAACTCTAGCCTCCACGGTCTGTTCTGCCGGCGCTTCGCCCTCCGGCGCCGCCGCCACCGGAAACTCCACCACGAATCTCGCTCCGGAAGGCTCGTTGTCTTCCACACGGATTTGCGCCTGATGCTCGGTCAGAATGTGGCTCACGATTGCCAGTCCCAATCCCGTGCCGCGTCCTTTGGTCGAAAAATAAGGGAGGAACAGCTTCTCGCGGTCCTCCGGCGAAACACCGGCTCCACTATCGGAGACAGTCAACTCAACAATTTCGTTTCCTATCGCCGCCGTGGCCACCGAAATCCTTCGAAGCGGGGCGTCCTGCAACGCCTCAGCCGCGTTGTCGACTAGGTTCACGACCACGCGCCGCAATTGCTCGGCATCCGCGGAAATCGCGGGTAGATTCGGCGCCAAGACCACCCGCACATCGATATCGTCCAAGCGCCCTGCAAAGACACCCAAAGCGCTCTCCACTACGGCATTAATCTGCACCATCCCCAATTGTGTCGCCGGAAAGCGCGCAAACTGGCTGAATTCATCCACCAGGTTCCGAACGCTCTCCACCTCCCGCGTAATCATCGCCGAGCAATCCCGGAGCACGCGGGCGTTCTCCGGCGAAAGCCCGATGCGATCCAGGTGCCGCGCAATCCGCTCCGCGCTCAAGGCGATGGGCGTCAGGGGATTCTTGATCTCGTGTGCGATTCGGCGTGCCACTTCATGCCAGGCGGCCTGCTTTTGTGCCCGCAGCAGTTCGCCCGTATCTTCAACTACCAGAATGAAGGGCGACCCGGTTTTGTCATCCACCGTCGAAATGGTGACGCCCAAATGCATCGTCTGCCGGCCCTTGAGAAACTCGAACTGCCGCGTCGCCAGCCCAGTTCGCCGCGCTCGCTTCATCATGTAGCGCAGCTCGGCAGCCTCCTCTCCGGGGAAAAGATCTTCCAGGCGCAATGGCTTTTCGGGCTCGATACCCGGGAAGGTCTGGCGCAGCGCTCGATTTACCCGCAGTACTCGCCCGTCCGGACTCAGCGAAACCACGCCCGTGGGTATGTTCTCCAGGATCGCTTCCGTAAAGCGCCGCCGCCGTTCCAGTTCGCGGTCGTTGGCCTCCAGCGCCTGCGTCATTTCGTTAAAACCGCGGACCAGAGTGGCCAGCTCATCGGAAGCCTTCGTCGTCAGGCGGTAGGCCAGGTTTCCCTGCCTTACCTCCTGGGCGCCTTTCAGTAGGTCCGCGATCGGCAGGCTGATTTGTTTGGCCACCAGCAACGCTACCCAGGTTGAAAGAAATAGGATGAACAGGCAAATCAGGGCGATCATCAACAGGTAAAACTGCCATAACTCGCGCTTGGAAACCGCCAGTTGGTCATACTCGGCAATGGAATCGAATAGCTTCTGGTACTCGGCCTCTGCGTTTGCCTCCAGCAAGGCTCGCACACCCACTCTCCCCAGTCCGTCCGCAAGAGTCACTTGCGCCAATTGCGCCCGGGCCGTGGTCCGGCTTACACTGCACAGCGGTAGGCGCTTGGCATCTTTCGAATCCAAAAACGCATCGGCAATCCCGTGCTTCATACAGAAGCGCTGGATGGCCTCCAAGACCCTTTCGTCGCCCCTGGCGTAAGACGCGACTTCGGGCCGGCTCGCGAGCAGTTCGGCTTGGGCCCGCGCTTTGCCGGCCGCGCTCTTTTCGATCGCCAGCGTGATGCCAATCAGGGTCGACTTTGTCTCCTGGGCTGGCCGGCTAAACCATTTGTCCAGATTCCGGTTCAGCACATAAACGCTGAACACTGCAAAGAAAAAGACTGGCAGGATGCTGATGCCCAAGGCCGCGAGCACCAGTTTCGTCCGCAGCCGGGAGCCCTCCCGGTTCCGCTGCCGCTCAAGGTAGATCTTTAGAAATGTGCGGAACAGAATGAAGGCGATCAGGACCGTCAAAAGAAAGACGACGGTGGACACCGCCCAAAAAATGTATACCTGCTGTGGACCATCCGGCCCAAACGTGCCAAAGCTGAAGCTTCCCTGCCACACCAGCAGCACGACCAGCACCGTGAGTAGCAGAACGCCCAACCCGTAAAGGAGTTTCTGCTTCATAGCCCCACTTTACTTGAAATCGACTTGGCTTGAAATCAGTGCGAATTCTACTCGTTCCGCTACTCGTCCCGCTACTCGTCCCGCTACTCGTCCCGATGCGCACCTTCCGGGCTGAAGGCGGGCAAACATACCGCGACGTATTCGCAACCGTCGGGCTCCGGCGTCGAATAGCGAATCCATTCGCCGGCGCGCGTGAGCACCGCCTGGCCGGCCGCCACGCGCAATTCGCCGCCCTCGAACTCTACCCGCATCGCGCCACGCAGCACCAGGGTGTATTCGTCAAATTCCGGCCGTTGCCCCGGCTCGCTCCATCCCGCAGGACTACGCATGTGCGCGATGCTGAGCCGCCCCTCGCCATTATTCACCAGCCCGGCGTATTCGTCGATTCGCTTGCCTCCCGGCACGGGGATGGTCGTCGCTTTCTCAATCCAATCCGGCATGTGTCACCGTCCTTCCAGATAAATCGCGCCCCAATGAAAGCCGGCCCCGAACGCCGCCATCACTACCGGCTCCCCGGCGCGAAAGCCAGCGGCTTCATTCCATTCCGCCGCCGCGATCAGAAGCGACGCCGAACTCGTATTGCCATAGCGGGCGATGTTCGAGAAGAACCGTTCGGGCGGCACTCCCAGGGTACGGGCGATCTTGGCAATCAGGTTCACATTCGCTTGGTGCATCAGGAAATGCGGCACCTCGCCGGCTGCCCTGCCCCGCCTAGCCAAAACTGTCTCAATCGCCGCCGGCACCTTCCGGGCCGCGTGCAAGATCACAGAGCGCCCATTCATCTGCACGGGTTCGCCAAATTCCAGGCGGAGGTCTCCTGCATTGGCCCCGTCCGAACCAAGTTCCAGATCGAGTATCTCCGCCACTCCCTGCCCGGAGTCCAGCAGGACGGCCCCCGCACCGTCTCCAAAAAGCATTGCCGTGCCCTTATCGACCGGGGGAAGCGTCGCCACCGCGCTCATCTTCTCGCTGGCCACCACCAGGGCCCTGCGCTTCCTTTGCAGCCAAAGTTCGGCTTGCGCAATCCCGAAGAGCGCACCGGCGCTGGCCATGCAAACGTCCAGCGCGATGGCCTTTTGCGCCCCTAGCCGATGTTGCACCTCCGCGGCCGCAGCGGGAAAGCGGCGTTCGTTCGTACCCGAAGCGACGATGACGAGATCCAGGTCCCCGGCCTGAGCATTGCCGCGCTCGAGTGCGTCCAAAGCGGCCGCCACCGCCATGTCCGCCACGGTCTCCTCAGGGCGCGCCCAACGCCGCTCTTCCACTCCGGACATCTCCAAAATCCAACCCGCCTCCGCGCCAATCTGCGGCGCGATCTCCTCATTCGACACGATCCGCTCAGGCAGGTACTTCCCGAAAGCGCTGATCCAGGCCATAGCGCCCTAAGCGCGAGACTCGACGTACTCCACGATCTTTTCAATCGTGGCAAACTTGCGCGGATTCAGATCCCCGTCCGGCACGTTGATGGCAAATTCTTGCTCCAGTGATGCGACGAGGTCGGTCAACGCAAAACTGTCGATCACGCCGCTATCGAACAGATTCTCGTCGCTGGCCACCGCTATCGGTTTGCCTGCCGCCGCCTCCACCAATTCGCTGATCCTTTTTTGTTTGTCCATGAGCTCGATACCCGTGCCTACCTCTGCATTTCGTTTCCATTGCCGGCTTCGGTGAAGACCTGCCGCCGGATCCGGCGAAACTCTTCGTAGTGCGCCATCAAATCCCGGTAAAGCGTCTCGCCCACCAGCCGGTAACCCGCGCCTGTCAAGTGTACAAAATCGCCCTGAGCATAGCCGGCGTATACCCACCGCTTCATGGCCCCGTTGCCGCCCATGCGCTCCCGCAAATCCCAAAATGCGCACCCTGTCTCCAGCGCCACTTCCCGCTGCGCCTCGGCGATCATATCCAGTTTGGGCACTCCTACCCACGTCCGGCGGACACGCTGCGCGCGGTCGGGCGGTCCCACAATCAAGATGCTCGCGGCGGGCGCCATCGCTCGAAAGCGCTCTACCACCTGTTTTAAGACGGCCCGGTAGCTTTCCGGATTCCACTCCCGCCCCGACGCTTCATTGGTCCCATAGGCCAAAACCAGCAAACCCGGATTTCGCTTCTCAACGTGCTCCCGCAGTTGCTGCTCTTCCCAACGCAAGCTGATGCTGGCCTGCGCACCATTGATACCCAGCGTCTCCCAGGTCACTCCATTCTCCCGCTCGCTTACCCAGCCAAAGAGCTTCACCGGCGCGTCCTCTAGCGTCTCCACCGTAAAACGCTTCGGACTGTCCGGAAACGTTCCGGTCCAAAAACCAGTGCCGGTCGGACCGTCCGTGCTCACCGTGGCCGCTTCGGCTCCGTCGACAAACACGCGGAAACTGCCGCCTGCGGGCTGCCGCAAATAGGACAATTCCAACTTTGGGCCCTCGGCATCGAGGTAAATCATTTGCCGGGCCCGATCCGTCACGATGGAAGCCCCGCCTAAGCCATAAAAACCGTCCGTGCCTTTGGTTAGAAGCCCTTCGGTTTCCCAGCGCGGCGTTTGTCCCCCCTTGACGTCATGGCGGCGGTAGCCCTGAAACGGTCGCCCCGCGAAGCTATAACCCGCACCGCCGTTACCGAAGCGCCCCTGGAACATCGTCCGCAATTGATGCGCCCAATCGTCGCTCGCTGTATGCGAATCGCCATACTGCAATACGTGTAAAGACTTCGCCGCACCGCTTTCGATCTGATGCAGTTGCTCAAAGAAAGGCACGAGTGCCGCCGGGTTCTCTACCGCCGCGGCCGCCGCCGCCTCCATCGCCCCCGCGACAAATTCTTGTGAAGACGCCTTTACCCTCGCCGCCACCACCGGCGCGCGAAATGCTGAAGAGCGCCGCGCGGAGGTCCTCTTCTTGGCGACCGCTCGCTTGCTACCAGTCTTCGACACTGCGGCTTTCTTTGCGGCGATCTGCTTAGCTGTGGGCTTCTTAGATGTGGGCTTCTTGGCCGCCGCCAGACCCAAGTCGGAGGCCAAACCCCACGCGCCCAGGCAAATCACCACCGATACTAGGGCTTGGCCGCGCTTCATCTACACTCTAGTTTCGCCCAAAAGCTAGGTCGACTTTAGGGTTTTTCACCGGGCTTGAGGCGGCGAAATCCGCCTTTGCTAGTACCCTCGGCCTTGGCCTCCTCCCCAGTGGCTGGTGGCGCCTTTTCAGAACTGGGATCGTCCACGGCGGGTCGGCGCCTCCGCATCGTCGGCGGTGCCTCTTTGTCCCGAGTATTCTCTTCGTCGGGGTCCGGCTTCACACTTGTGTCTGGCTCGGGCACCCGTCGCGACTGGGTGACGGTCGGCCCGTTCCCACCGCTTGCGCCTCCTGCGGGACCTTCCAATTGATAGTTTCGCCGGTAGTTCAGCTCCGCGCCCGGATAGCGTCGCGCCGCTTGCGCGGTTAGCCGCACTTCCAGCTCTCGGCCCCGCCCGCCTTCCGGCGCATTGAAATAGAGCGCATAAGACTGCCGAATTTTCTCAAGCGCAGCCTCAAGCGCCGAGGCATCGTCCACTTCCATGCTGTCCCCACCGGAATTTCGCGCGATTTCCGCCGTTCCCGCCGAGTTCAGACTCCCCCCCACCCGTCCACCGCCGGGTATCCTGCCTCCGCCCGTCGGCATGCGGCGGCCAAAAATTATGTCGTCCCACACAGATCCCTGCCCGATCGTCCCGCCACCGCCCCGCCGGCTCGTTGGAATCTGGATGCCGCCCCGGTTGCCCATCGCGTCCGGGGTGATCAATGCGCTCAAAATCGTATTCGCATTCCCCAATGCCCGCACCACCCCTTGCACATCCCGTTCACGCTCAGTCCGGTCGTCGGTCAAAATGACGATCGCCCGCCTCGCCTCGCTGCGGGCCTGGGTCTTCATGTAACTAGTGGCACTAAACAGCGCCCGCGTAATGTCTGTGCCCCCATTAAAATCTTCTTGGCTTAACACGGCCTCCATGCCCCGCACGATCTCGTCCTGATTCGACCGGAACGGCATGCTCACCCGAGTCTGCCGGTCAAATACCATGATGGCGACGCGATCCCTACGGCTCAACACCAGGAGCGCTTCCCGCGTCGCGCTGGCGATCTTTTCCACATGGGGACGCATGCTTCCGCTGACGTCCAACAAAATCAGTACGTCCAGCGGTACATCCTCGCGGCCAAAGCCGACGATTTCCCGCGCTTCCCCGCCTTCCCATAGCTGAAAGTCTTCCTGACGCAGCGTCGTTATCGGGCGCCGGTTACCATCAAGCACTTGCGCGTCGACGCGGGCCAGCGCAACGTCGCTCCGGAAAACGATCGGCTCGCCGGCTTCGGCTGGCACTGGCTTTTCTTGCCCGGAAAGAGCCCAGGCACCGCCGGTCAGAAGTGCGAGTAGGGTGACAGCCGTGCGGTCCATTCACCATAGTCTACGTGTGCCGGAACGGCGCCGTTTCCCTTTTGTTGCCTTTATGGTGCCCGTTAGGGTGTTCGTTCGACGGAAGCCGCCTCGATTAGCGGGGCCGCCTGCCGGGTCTTGAAATGGTTGTAGCTGTCCAGCAAGGCGCGAAACAGGAACTCCCCAATGCGTTTGGCGCCCGCCGGCATCGGATGGATAAAATCGGCCCCCACCAGCCGCGGCGAGCCTTCGTACCAGGCGCGCATAGTCCCGTTTCCGCCCATCGCCGCAAAGGTGCTAAAGAAAGCCACGCCTTCCTCGGCTGCTACCTTTTCTTCCAGTTTCACCAGCTTCTCGATGGCCGGCACCGTTTCAATCTCACCGGTACTCCCCCGCGTACCGCGATCCATGGGGCTCATCACCAACACCGACTTACCTGGCAGCGCCGTCTTGACCCGGCGGATCGTCTCCCGCAACTCCTTTTCGAAGACTTTATCGACAAAGGCGGCATACACGCTCTCGTTCGTTCCGTAGTTGATCACGACAAGATCCGGCTGATGGTGGCGCAGTTGCTCGGCCCAGTGCTCGGCCCGAAGGAACTTGGCCAGCACGCTGATGTACGCCCCATTGATCCCCAGGCTGTCGTAGACAACTCCGGGTCCCGCACGTAAAAAGCTAACGCCGTAGGCCCGGACCATGTTGCCCGTTGCCGTCAACACCAGGTCGCGGCATGGTTCCGGCATCGCGAATCCCGTAAATTCACTTCCGCTCTCTCCATCAGTAGTCACTTCGCCCAGCTTTTCACCGCAGGCGGTCACCTGGATCGTTCCTCCATTCGGTTGGCGCGCGTAGGCGATTTCCACCCGTGTCGTCCCCGCATCCTTCAGGCGGAAGCGTGCCCGCGCCCCGGCCGCCCCCCGAAATGATACCCCTCCGTAGCCATATAAACCGTCCCGGTTTTTGGCGGTCGTCGCGGCTTCGATCTCCCAGCCGCTTGCATCGCTATCCACTCCCCGGTGACCGTACCACGCCCAAGGCTTGGCGATTAAATAATAGCCGTGGCCTGCGTTGCCGAACTGCCGCTGCAGCAGCTCGCGCGCATCGGCGGTGATTAGATCCGCGGTGGTGGGCGAGTCCCCATAATGAGCGATGCGGACTCGGCTGTTCTCCAACCCTCGCTCTACGCGGTATAGCGCAGAGAAAAAGCCGTCCAGGTTTTGCTGGGGATCGACCACGGGCTCCACGCCCGCGAACGGCGCCCGCTTGGGCAGCTTCGCCCGGACCAGATTCTTCCCGAAGTTCTTGCCCGTTGGCAGCGGCGCCTCTTGCCTATTCCGTTTCGCAGTGGCGTGGAAGGCGAACAAACGGTCTATAGTCTGCGCCGGGAAAAGCTGAAAAAAACGGGCCCCAACTGCCAAGATCGCCAAGGTAGTGGCCACAGCAAGCGCAGTTTTCGTGGGAAAGTTCATGGAGTCTGCGGGTTAGAACTGCGTATAGACAAAGGGAGCGCTGCCCGTGGCCGCAACGTATTCGATTCCATAGGCCAGCAGCGCCAGCAAGGCTGCTTGCGCATAAAACGGCGCGCGCGAAAACAGATTCTCCGCGCCTTCTGTCCACCTCTTGGGCGCGTAGTGTCCTGCGATGGCTAGAACCGAGATCGTCAGCACCGTGCCGCTTAGATTGGCCGCCGATGACGTCAGGCTTGCAATCCGGGCCAGAACCGCAATCGCATTCTCCACAGAGGCCGCCCGGAAGAACACCCAACCGACGCAAACGAATTGCATGGTCCAAAAACAGGCCAGGCCCCGGCTCCACGGCGAATCCCACTTATTGCCCACCCGCCAAGTCTGCCAGGCACGGCACGCGGCCAGCCCCAGCCCATGCAACGCTCCCCAGATCAGGAAGTTCCAGGTAGCTCCATGCCAGAACCCGCCCAGCACCATCGTGAAAAACAATGCCAGATAAGGCATCCACTTTCCCCGCAGTCCGGGGAACGAGAAGTAGACGTAGTCCCGCAGCCAACTAGATAGGCTAATGTGCCAACGTTGCCAGAATTGCGCAATGTTCGTTGCGGCGTAGGGCATATTGAAGTTCTGTGGCAACTTCAAACCCAAAAGTAGAGCGCTTCCGATCGCCACGTCGGAATAACCGGAGAAATCGAAATAGAGCTGCAGAGCGTAACCGTAAACGGCAGCCAGCACCTCTAGGCCGCTGTAGAGATTCGGAAAGTCGAAAATGCGATTTACGAGATTCTCGCCTAGGTAGTCGGCCACCAATAACTTCTTCATCGTGCCGAGGCCAATTAAGAACAACGCCCGGCCTCCGTCTTCCGCACTCAGCTTCTTGGGCTTCTCTAGCTGCGGAAGTAGCGTTGCCACCCGAGTGATGGGCCCAGCCAGTGCGGTAGCAAATAGGCTAACGGCTGTGAAGTGCGCCAGCAAGCTGGGCGTCGGCTTCGCGTCATTGCGGTAAACGTCGATTGTGTAGCTGAGTGCTTGGAAGCAATAGAAGCTCAAGCCAAGCGGCAAGATCCAGTTCCACCCCGCGTCCCAGACGGGGAGGTATTTGAAGGTATACAAGACGCCGAGGTTTGCCCCTAGGCTCATTGCCAGGAACGCTCTCCGGGCCACCCGATTCTTCGTTGCACCCATACCGCGAGCGGCACAGTAATCGACCAGACTGGCCAAGGGCAACACCACTAGGTACGTTAAATCCCAGAGCGCGTAGAACCAATAGTTCGCCAAAAGAAGCACGCCCAGAGAGGGAGTGCGCCATCGCGCTACCGCCCAATACACAAAGAAAAGAGCGGCGAGAAAAACAAAGTACGCCGACGAACTCAGCTGCACGCTAGTAGCTCTTGGCGAACTTGTTTCTCTGGTTCCGGATCGTAAATTTGCCGCTTTCTTGAGCCGTTACCTCGAAATGAAATCCGCCCGGCGCGGTGAGATTGGCAATGTAGGGGTCCTCCACGTTGTGCTCTTTGCCCGCGCCGATCGAGTAGTGCAATTGCCAGAAGCTGCCCAGGCCCGGGGCTTTGCGCATACTGTCAATCGCCGCGGCTTCCCCTCCTTTTTTCGCTCCGTTATTCATCACAATCGCTTTGGCGCCCAGTGCATGCACCAGCGCGGGATTGTTGCTGGAAGCCAAACCGTGATGGTTCGTAAGATACACATCCACCCTCCCCACTTTATTGAAGGGGCAAGCCGCCTCCATTTCCTTGTTCCAAGTCAAATCCGCCAAGTCCAACATCCGGAAGTTGCCAAACTTCAAAAGAAACCCGATGCTGCGCGCGTTCTCCGTTGGGTCGGGTTGCTTAGCTTCGACCGTTGCACAGAGATTGTTGTCGGCCGCACCCGCCGCCAGCTTCGCCTTGGTCTTGATCACTTCGCCGCGGGCCGCAATGACTTCGATTTCCAGGCCCTTCACCGGAATCATGTCCCCCGGCCCCACTATCATTTCCTTAGCCTTTTGCTTGGCCTCCTCGTACTGCTTCGACAGCCGTTCGGCAGCCGGACCGGTCTCCGTGTTCGGTCCATGGCTGATGAGGTTCTTAACCGTCATTCGGTCCATCAATAGCGTGATGCCACCCACGTGGTCCGTATGATAGTGCGTAATCAGGAGCCAGTCGATTTGCTTCACCCCCGCCTTCTTGGCCTGCTGGGCGATCCGGTCTGCATCTCGCCCGTTGAAGCCGGGCCAGCCCGTGTCGACCAGCAATGACTCGCCCTTCGGAGAGACCACCAACGTGGCCTGCCCCCCTTCGACATCAATGAAATAAATCTTCAGATCTTTCGCCGAGGCGGCAGCGGCTATCACCAAGGCCAGTAGGAGCGTAGAAATCGTGCGCATGGGATTCTAAACTGTATACTCTAGCGAGAACGATGCCTTTTTGCAGCAAATGTGGGAATCCGCTTCAGCCGTCGGACAAGTTTTGTAAAATTTGTGGTACGCCCCAGCCGGGATTCGCCCCAGGTGCGGCCACCGCCGTCAACGACCCCCCTTCCTCGTTAGATCCCCACGTTGCATCCGCTCTTTGTTACATTCCGTTTGTAGGCTGGATCGTTTCCATTTATGTTCTAGCCACGGCGAGATTTCGGGCGGAACGCTCCACCCGCTTTCATGCCTTCCAGGGCCTCTACATTTTCGTCGCTTGGCTCATCTACTCCTGGGTGGTAGAAAAGGTGCTTTACGCGATCCTTCCTCGCCCTTGGTACCTATCTCAAGCCATCAAGACCGTCTTCACCTTAGGTTGGATCTGGATGGTCTACCAAACCAGCCAAAAGGTAATGGTTCGCATTCCGTTCCTGGCCGAACTCGCTGAAAAGAGCGTGGACGAACAGAAGTAGCTGCACCGAGATGGTATATTTATTCATAGCGAGTGAATAAATAAACATGAAAGACTCTCCGAAATCGCTCCGCGTCGGCATCGTCGGCTTCCGCGGCTACTCCGGCGTAGAGCTCGTTGGGCTTCTTCGGAAGCATCCTTTTCTCGAACCTGTTCTGCTGGAGCATAGAAGCGACGCAAGCGCTTCGCCCCAACCAATCGGTTCCCAAAGCCCTAGAACCATTCCGATTGAGCGAACCGCGATCGAGGGCGAGGCGCTTGCCGGCGTGTTCCTGGCTACTCCTCCCGAAGTCTCGATGGAACTGACGCCCATGCTCTTGGAAGCAGGCGCGAAGGTTGTGGACCTTTCCGGTGCTTTTCGGCTGAAAACCGCAGAAAACTTCGCATCCTGGTATCACGAGAAGCACTCCGCTCCGGGCCTCCTCAACGAGGCGGCTTACGGATTACCCGAGTTCTACCGCAACACAATCCGTCACGCCCGTCTCGTCGCCAATCCCGGATGTTATCCAACCGCGGCCAACCTTGCTCTCCGTCCGCTGGTTCACGCCGGCGCTATCGACCTCGACGTGGGAATCGTCTGCGACGCCAAGAGCGGCGTGTCTGGTGCGGGACGCAAACCCAGCCTCAAGACTTCCTTTTGCGAAGTCACGGAAAACTTCTCGGCCTATTCGTTGTTTAAACACCGTCACGTGCCCGAAGTCCTCTTCAACTCGGGCCTCGAAGAGTCTCAATTCAGCTTTACCGCGCAACTGATTCCCATTGATCGGGGCATCCTCGAAACGATCTACTTCCGTGCCACCAACACCGAGTTTTCGGTCGAGCACCTGCTTAGCCTCTACCAGGACGCCTATGCGGACGAGCCCTTCGTTCGACTTTATCCACCCGGAACGGTCCCCGATCTAAAGGCCGTTCAACGCACTAATTTCTGCGATCTGGGTTTCGCGCAAGCCTCCGGCGGCCGCACGCTGATCGTCGCCGCCATCGACAACCTCGTCAAAGGGGCTGCTGGCCAAGCTCTGCAAAACATGAACCTTATCCTCGGCTTTGCCGAAACGGCGGGATTATTGTGAAGATATTGGTCAAGCTGGGCGGTTCCTTGCTCGATCAGTCTGCCAGTCGGAGCGCGATCGCGGAGCAAATCGCCGGGTTGCACAAAACGAACCCGTCGTTGGTTGTCGTCCACGGCGGCGGCAAACAGATGACGCGATTCCTGGAAGAGCGCCAGGTTCCGAATGAATTCGTCGACGGCTTACGCGTCTCTTCACCGGCGGTAATCGATGCCGTACTCAAGGTTTTCGCAGGCACCGTAAACCACGAACTCGTCGCAGCTCTGGTGGCTGCGGGCTTGCCCGCCGTTGGCCTGACGGGAATCGATGCGGCACTAACGGAATGCGAAGCGATCAAGCCTGAGTTGGGCTGGGTGGGCCGACCCGTCAAAACGAACCCAAAGCTGCTGGATGTGCTGGCAAATCACGAATTCCTCCCGGTAATTGCCTGTGTCGGGGGAGACCGCGACGGCCATGTCTATAACGTAAACGCCGACCAGATGGCGGCGTCCCTGGCATCCGGATGGGGTGCGGAAAAACTCCTCTTTCTCACTGACGTCGAAGGCGTTCGAGGCGCAAGCGGGGACCGGATTCCTGTCTTAAAGCAAAACGAAGCCAATCAGCTCATCGAGCAGGGCATCGCCTCGGGCGGGATGCTGGCCAAACTTCGTTCCGCCTCCGCCGCACTGGACGGGGGAGTCGCGGAAGTCCGCATTGCCCTTGGCTCCGACCCCGGGGTAGTCGCACGCATCCAAGCGGGAGAAGACGTCGGAACGGCTTTGGTGCGCTGACATGTCCATGTCATTCGTCACAAGAAAAGCGGCCATGACCGACATTCCTGCCATCTTGAAGCTGATTAACGACTATGCAGCCGCCGGAATCATGCTTTCCCGCACCGAATTCGAGCTTTCCGAGTTCATTCGGGATTTTTCCGTCATTTTTGATGGGTCAAGACTGATCGGCTGCGCAGCCCTCCACTTTTACGGTCCCTCTGTGGCGGAAGTACGAAGCCTAGCCGTCGACCCTGGCTATAAAGGCACCGGTGCCGGTCGTCAATTGATGGAAGCCATCGACCGCGAGGCGGAATTATTCGAGCTTTCCTCCCTATTTGCCTTCACTTACGTGCCGGGTTTCTTCTCCAAAATGGGTTACTGTCTTGTCAATCGCGACGAACTGCCTTTGAAGGCGTGGAAGGACTGTTTGCGCTGCCCTAAGTTTCAAGCGTGTGACGAAATCGCCGTTCTGAAACGCCTACGGCCAGAAGTGCAGCGACAAGTCGATTCTTTTCCAATATTTGCGCCGAATACAACCTCGGGAGCGGGCTTTCAAGTGATCACCCTACCGAAGCCTTCCGGCCATTAACATCTTCTACGTCATTCGCCTTACTCATTAAATTACACTAACCATGAAACTTCTCTGAGAATTTCTCTAGTCTGTGAGTACTAGAACAAGTATAATCGGCTTGATCGCGGTTCAGATGGCCGCCTCTTGCCGAACTCACGGAGGAAAATTCCGCTATGCGCGCGCAAACAGTTGATATTCGCGAGTCTTCTGGTCGCATTCTCTGTTGCACGATTTTTCGACCTTGCGGCAAGAAGCTGCTGTCGAAGGGACATATCCTTAGCCCAGAAGATATACAACTACTAGAGACCGAAGGCATGAATGAGGTCTGGGTCACCCAATTGGAAGAGGGTGAGGTGGCGGAAGACGATGCAGTACTAATCGTCGGAAAAGAAATTGGTTGTGGCTGCGTAGAAATTCGTCTTGCTCCCGGCGGCCGCGCGAACTTAATTGCTACCGAAGATTGCGCAGTATTGATTGACGATGAGTTGCTTAAGCAAATTAACTGCACGGCAAGTGTGGTAATTGCGACACAGCCGAATTTTTCCTACGCCCGTGCTGGCCAACGCATTGCGACCATCAAAAGCACGCCCTTTGCGGTGGCAAGCAGCCAAATCGAAGCCATCATCAGTATTCTTCGGGAGCGTGGCGCCATCCTCCAGGCACGGCCGATCCGGAAGCCGGTCGTTGGCATTTTGTACACAGATCCCATTAGCGGCGAGCGGGCGCGCTCCCTGTTTGAAGGGGTCGTCCGCCAACGTCTGGACCGCGTGGGCACGGCTCCCGGCCTGGTATTGAGCTCGGTAGAGGAAGAAGAGCCGGTGCTCAAGGCTCTAGGACATTTGCTCCGCTCCAAACCGACAGTTCTCCTGGTGGCGTCGACAACCGCTCCGGCGGGCCCGGAAGACGTAATTGGGCGCGCTATCGCTCGTTTAGGTAGCCATACGGAACGATTCCTTGCGCCAGTTGAGCCAGGGAACTTGCTTTTGCTGGCGTATAAGGACGATGTCCCGATTATCTCTGCGCCTGGATGCTACCGCTCCGCCAAGCCCAACGTAGTGGATCTGATCCTGCCTCCCGCTCTAGCCAAATACCGCGTGTCCGGCTGGGAAGTCGCTTGCCTGGGCCATGGCGGCCTACTTGGCTAGCCGGCGGAAATAGCGAGCGCCTTCCCAGGCGATCTCCTCAGGGGAGGCGGCCAGGTCGCGCCAGATGCAGGCAGCGGCCGCAATTTCCTTGATGTTGAAGCCGAAACTCTCAATAACGCACCAACCTTCGTAACGTCTCCGCTCTAACTCTCCAAGGACCCCCACCCAATTGATATGCCCACTTCCAGGGGCCCCGCGATCATTCTCGCAGGTATGGACGTGGAACAGGTGCGGCCCCAGAGCGGCCAGCGACTCTTCGACGTTTCGTTCCTCGATGTTGGCATGAAAGGTATCGAAGAGCACGCCAATAGCGGGGCTATCCACCGCCTCGACCAGCCGGGAGGCGTCAGCCGCAGTATTCAGAAAATATGTTTCGAAACGATTGAGAGGCTCAACCGCCAGCCGAACCTTGGCACCTTCGTAGGCGCCCGCCACACCAGCCAGGCCTTCCACCACTCGGTCCCACTCCGCCTCGGTGCGACGGCGGCCGGGGAGTTGGCCAACCGGCGCACAAAAGGGACCGACCACGATCTCCGACCCCATCGCAACGGCAGCGTCCAGAGCGCGCATCAAGAGATCGGACGCCTGTTGGCGGTGCCCCGGGTCTTCGCTGGCAAAGCTCAACTGACCGGTGAAGGCGCTGCAAAGCGTGAGGCCTAAGCCCTCGGAATCCGCAACGCGGCGAATTTCCGTAGATGGGAAATCGGCGAAATCGAAACGGGCCACCTCGACTCCGTCAAAGCCGTGCGAGCGGATCTCCGGAAAGAGCGAGAGATGCGTGGATTCAAACCGCGCGGTCCAAATGAGGGTGTTGACGCCGAGTTTCACCCGACCATTCTATTGCGTCGCGACGCTACTTTTTCGGTGCGCCGCTCGAGCCGGGAATGAGCTCGCCCGAGATGGCCTGGGGCGGCCGGGGCTGTGCCTTCACACGCAGTAAAATTGCCTCCGGCGCCGCGAATAAATTCTGCTGCGGGCTGCGGGTTTCGACATTGCCAGCCACAAAGATAACTTGTTCGAGGCCCGCGCTCGTAGGCAAGGCGGCCAGCGTAAAGCTGCGCTTGGTTTCGTCCTCATTGATGAGCACGCCGTTCAGCCCTACATCGAGAACGCGCACGCTGGGCGGCAAGTTCAGAACCGAGACGGGAACGCGCCCCTTGAAGCCGTTTTGGCGTTCAATCGCGATCTCGACCTCCGCTGTTGAGCCCGGGGCCAGTTCCACCACCTTGGTCAGAACGGTCATGCGCAGGTCCGGCTGCGGCATTGTTGAAACCAGCTTCAACCTGTCTTCGGGATTGGCACGCCGCGAAATCTGTTTGCCCGCACGGGTGACGGCGTTCCCTCGGATCTCAATGGGAAAAGCCTTGCCGGCAGCCCCTTGCAGATCCGGCGCGCTCTTGAGAAGGACAGTTGCGAAAACCTGCCCAGGAGGAATAACGGCTGGTGAGGCGGTGATGCCCGCAGGCAGCCCCTCGACGCTCAGCGAGATGGGTCCGTCAAAACCGTCCATCCGGGACGCCGTAACCGTTAGCGGGACCGCGCTACCCCGCGGAACGTTGGGATTGGCGGGAGACATCGTGAGGCGGAAGTCCTGTTCCGGGTGGCGCGCCGTCAAGCGATAGGGTTGCGCTGCTTCAAGATTGCCGCGCACGTCGCGTAGGCGCAGGAGGTACTCCCCATCGGCCGGGGCCTCAAAACTCAAGAGCGAATCTTTGCCGTAGCCGGGGCCGCCATCGTCGTTACGCGCATAAAGGCGCGTGAGCGGCAAGCCATTCGGAGTAAACTGCATGCCCGGCGGATGCACCTGAACCTTGTAGACGGCGCTATCGATAGCATGGGCCTCCGGCGAAGTACCAAGATACGTAATCCGCTGTCCATTGAAGTTTTCAAAGATCATGTCGTCGTCTGGACCGCGCGGCATTTCCTTTACCTGAATCACTTCGCTGCCGATCTGCACGAAGTCTCCGGGTTGGAGAGAGACCCAGGAATTGATGCGGATACCGCGCGCCGCGCTGTCATGGTCGCGCAAAGTTGTCGTGGTTTCCCATACGGGGCGGAGAACGGCCCGTTCAATCGGCTTAGCGTCCGCGGACAAGACTTCAAGTTCACTGTCGAGATCGCTGCCCGCGCGTTTGGCCTTCACTTCGAAAACAAGAGACTCACCGCGCCGCGCGCGAAAGCGAAAAACAGCCTCGGACGATAGCCTTCCGTTGACAATCGTGGGGATTTGTATCGGCAACTGCTTAGAGGCGGCAGCTTCCATCTCGGGATAGGTTCCTAGATCCAGCCGGACTTCATTGAACGCCCGCGAGCCCGCAATCTCCGGCCGCAAGATAGCGCTGAACTCATCACGCTCGCTCGGCACGCCCTTCACCGTCACTTTGCCATCACCCAAGTTCAGACCTTCGAGGCTGATCTCGGCCGTTGCGCCCTTGGCCAAGCCCAGCGGATAGACGCTGGAGACCAGGGGAAAATCGCCCATTTTTAGACGGTACGTATGGCTGCCTCGGCCACTCTGTTGAAAATCGGCGACCTGCACAAAGTAAGCGCCGGCTTTGGCGAATCGGTAGGAAAAATGCTTGACGCTCTCGGCGCCATTGCGGCCAAACTCGGCCAGCAAGCTTTGGTCTTCACTCAGAATTCGCACCACCGGCTGCAACGTGCTGCCGATTTGCATAGCGCCGTTTTCGAAGGTGACCTGTTGCCCCGCGCGGGCCAAAATCTTGTAGGAGTCGACGTCCCCGTTGCGGCTGATGGCGCCGACCAGGATGGCCGGAAGTGAGATTTCCGCAGCGCTTTCCAGGGTGTCGTTGGGCTCGGCGTCGTTGGCTTCTCCAAAGAAGGGTTCGACCAGAATTGTCCCCACGGGGCTGGTGCCGAGCGGGGTGAGCAGACGAAAGGTAACGGGCCCGACGGGAGTACCCGCGGCGATTTTCAGCTCGACCGTCACCTGATTGCGCGGCGGCAAGGGACCCAGGTCAATCGACGATTGCGCGCCGTTAGAGCCAATGCGGATGTCCGGCAGATCCGGCAGTTCCTTGATCCGAACGATCCGGCCTTCAATGCCTTTCTCGCTGAAGTAAATCGCACTCGCCTTGGCGAGATTGAAGCCTTCGATGCTCAGTTCGGTCGTGTTTCCGCGCGCGGCGCCCTGGGGGCTGACGTTAGCGATAGTGGGCGGAGTAATGCGCGGCCCCGAAGGCCATTCTTCCGCGCGCTGCCCCAAAGCCATGCTGCCGCAGACGCAAAGACAAGCTAAAAACTTCATCGCGAGACCTCTTTCGGGACGGTGGGATTGAGGGTTGTGATGGTGAGAGCGCCGTTGATCCGCCCTACCGCGAGGGACTTTCCATCCGGCGAGACCTCGAGTGCATACGCCCAATCGCCCTGCTTGGGCAGGACCCGGATTTCCGCGAGGTCCGCGCTGCGCAGGAGTTTAACGCTGCGATCGGCGGAGCTGGAAAGTAGGTACTTACCATCACGACTGAAGGCGATCTTTAGAATCGCGTCCTCATGGGCGATCAACGTGTTTTGTAGAGTGCCGGCCTTTTCTTCCAGCGCCCAGATCCGAATAGACTTGTCCTGTCCGGCGGCGGCAACCTGCTTGCCGTCTGGCGAAACAGCCAGCGTCAGAATCGCATCGGTCGCCTCCGTTAAAGTGAATAACCTTTCGCCAGAAACAGGGTCCCAAACCTTCACGGTGCGGTCTGCCGCGCCGCTGAGTAAGCGCCGCCCATCGGGCGTGAAAGCCAAGGCATAGACCGCATCGGTATGATCCTTGAGCGTTTTGATCTCCTTGCCGCTGGCGGCATCCCAAAGCTTGATCAGCTTGTCGTAGCTGGCGGTGGCTATGGTCGCGCCGTCTGGAGAGATTGCCACCGCATAAATGCAATCGCTATGCCCGACAATCGTAGCTTGCACAGAGCCGTCGGCCTTCCAAAGCTTCACTTCGCCTTTGCGCCCCGGAACGCCCCCCGCCGCGGCCAAAAGCTGTGCATCCTTCGAGTAAGCCAGCGCCCGAACCGCATCGGCATGCCCGCCAAGTTTGGCGATCTCAGCTTGAGTAGTGGGATCGACAAGCTTCACCTCGCGATAGGCCCCCAACGCGACGGCCTTAGAATCGGGACGCCACGCGAGCGTATAGATCTGAGACGAGCCTGGAGCGGGACTCTGCCCGGTGGCAGGGCCGACGGCGCCCTCTTCAATCCAGGTCCGTATCAAGAGGGTCTCGGATTCGGGCATCAATTCCAGGCCGATCGGCATGCGGCCGATTTCCGGGGCCTGCCCGACGATGCTGCGATAGAGCAGGCTATCGGTAGGGCTACCGGGCGCCACCACCGGCCCATTGTTTCCGCCTTGCTTTAGACCGGCATAGGATTCGAGGTTCAACGAACCCATAGTGGCGTTGGCCGAATGGCACATCACACATCGCTTCTCAAACAGCGGAGCCACATCGCGCACGTAGTCAACAGTTGCGGCGGGCAGCGTCGTGGACAGAAAGAGTGCGAAAAGTTCGCGTCTCATTGGTTAAACAGGAACTCTTTAGAAGTCAAAAGGGCCCAGACCAAGTCTTCCACGCCCTGGCGCCGGGACTGTGCCAGGGACTCAGGCGTTCCTTTCGCCAAACGTGCATCCGCCAGAAGATCCAGCGCGCGCTTCTTTTCCTCGCCGGTAGGAAAGCGGCTAAAGGCGGAAAGATAGATTTGCTCCACCATCCGGCTGTCGCTGAGGCCGAGGCGTTGAAAAAGCCCCACATAGCTATCGCGCGCCAGCAGCTTCTTGTTGAGCGTGTCGCCGTTGATCACATGAAGCGCTTGGGCAATGCTAGGCTCGCTGGAGCGCTCGCCGGCGTCGCAAATGATGCGTTTGGGGCGGCCAAAGACATTGAGGAATTCACTCTTCACCTGGACATCCGGCAATTGCAGCGCACGGGTGCCGCTGGGATATCCGTCAAAGGCCGTGGGCACGCCGGTCACCTGGCTGATTGCGTCTAAGAGCACTTCGGCCGGAAGGCGCTTCAGGATGTAGTGCGAATAATACTTAGCGTCGTTCTGGTTCGAGGCATTGGGTTCGCTGGAGAGTTGGTAGGTGCCCGAATTCATGATGGTGCGCATCAAGCGTTTAACGTCGAAGTCTTTCGTGAAGTCCTGGACCAGAGCGTTGAAGAGCTCTTCGTTGGACGCCGGATTGGTGGCGCGGACGTCGTCGATGGGATCGGTGATCCCTCGACCCATGAAGTTGCCCCAAACGCGGTTGACGAGGTTGCGCGCAAAGAAGGAGTTCTGGGGTGAAGTGAGCCATCTGGCAAAATGGGCGCGGCGGTCTGCCGTGCTATCCAGGCTCATGGCTTCGCCGTCGAGAGGGGCGGGCTCCATCGGCCGCAGCAGACGCGGGTGCAAAACGTCTCCGGTGCCGCGGGCAAAGATCACTGTGTCGCCGGGCGCGTTCCCGTTCTTCAGGCCCACGCGCGCAAAGAGGTTGGCCATCTGGTAGTACTGCTTTTGCGTCCATTTCTCGAGCGGATGGTTGTGGCAGCGGGCACAGGTGAGGCGTTGGCCCAGAAAGGCCTGGGTGACGTTTTCGGTCAGATCGATGGGGTCCTTGTGCAGGACGAAATAGTTCAGCGCGCCATTTTGGCGGCTGGATCCGCTGGAGGTAAGTATCTCGGTGGCGAAACGGTTCCAGGGCTTGTTCTCGCGGACGCTTTCGCGAATCCAGTTATAGAAGCTTTGCATGCCGACCGGACCAAGCTTGCGGGAACTGACGAGCATGACATCGCTCCATTTGTAGGCCCAGTAGTCGACAAACTCATCCGTGGCGAGGATCTTTTCAATCATCCGCTCCCGCTTACCGGGGCTTGGGTCGCCCAGGAAGCTCTCGACCTCCTCGGCCGTGGGCAGGGAGCCGGTGGCGTCGAGATAGGCCCGGCGCAGAAACATCGCGTCGCTAGCCGCGGCGCTGGGCTCCACGTTGAGGCTCTTTAGCTTGGCAAGCACCAGATCGTCGATGTAGTTGCGCCGCGTGAACTGCAAATACTTTTCTTCCGGCACGACGTTGGCAAAGGGCACGGCCAGACGGGCGTAGAGCACCTTGCTCGAATACCAGACGGTGATCGCCGCTTCTCCATGCCCCAGCATCTTGACCTTGCCCGTGGCATCGTCCACTTGCGCCACGCCCTCGTCGTTTGAGGTGTATTTCGCCCAACGGGTGACGTCTTCCATGCGCCCGTCGGAGAGCTTGGCGCGGACGACCAGTTGCTGCTCCGCGCCGACCTTCAGGGTGGCGCCGCGGGGGAAGACTTCCAGACTAAGTACCTCGACGTCGCTCGCTTGGGGCGGGGTGGCGCCGTTGGCGATCCACTCGCGGATCACGCGATACTCTAGCGAGTCTTTTTTCAGGAGTAAGCCACCCCCATGGGGGATGCCGAAGGAAGCTTTTTCAAGCAGAAGGCTCTTCTCGGGATTGGCCAGCAGCACGCGGCGGCCCTGCGCTTGGCGAGTAAGGACATCGTAGTCCAGCTCGGGGTCGTAGCCGCGCAGAGTGAGCTTAAATCCGTTCTTGCCGGCGAGCGCCCCGTGGCAGGCCCCCTGGTTGCATCCGCGCTTGCTCAGGACGGGTATCACATGATTGCGGAAAGTCCAGGCGAAGGGCGCGCCGAAACCGTTTACCTTTACGGTTAGGCTCGCGGAAAAGCCATTAGCCTTTGCCTGGATGGCGACCGTGCCGTCGGCCTTGGGAGTGACCATACCGGCGGCGTCGACGCTCGCGACAGAGGGATCCGAGGAAGTCCATTCCGCCTGGCGGGTCCAATCTTCCTGGTGGCCGTCCAGCAAGGCCTGCGCAAGCAATTGTTGGCGGCTTTCCTTGTGATGGAGCGTAACGCTCTGAGGATAGAGGGAGAGGGTGGTGGCGGCCTGGACTAGACCCACAGCGGCCAAAGCGAGCGTCAGCAACTTCTTCATGGGGCAAATTCCTTACGCGAAAAGCTCTTTGATGGGCTCGACGCCGCGCTCCACAATCGGGATGGGCCGGCCTTGCGCACCGGGAAGTTCGTGATGGATGTCGATGCCCAGACCTCTGTAAACGGTCGCGGCCACCTCGGCGGGCGTGGTAGGGCGGTCCTTGGGGTAAGCGCCGATTTCGTCGCTGGCCCCAACGATCGTTCCGCCCTTGAGGGGTCCGCCGCCCATTAGGATGGACCAGCATTGGGGCCAATGATCGCGGCCACCTGCGGGGTTGATCTTCGGTGTGCGGCCGAATTCGCCGCAAGCAACGACCATCGTGTTCTGAAGCAGGCCGCGTTCGCTCAAGTCCTCGAGCAGCGACGCGTAAGCGTGATCGAACATGGGCCCCACCAGATCCTTGTAGCAGCTAATCGGCGAGAAAGGCCGGGAACCGTGGATATCCCAAGTGATTTCGTCGAAGACGGTCTCGAACATGTTGATCGTGACAAAGCGGACGCCGGCTTCAACCATACGGCGAGCCAGCAGGCAGCTCTGCCCAAAGCGATTGAGGCCGTAGCGTTGGCGGGTCTTTTCGGTTTCCCGGTGCAATTCGAAGGCCTCGCGCGCCTTTTGGCTCGACATGAGAGTGTAGGCCTGATGAAAAGTGCTGTCCATGAGGCGGGCGTCCTGGGAGGTCTCGAATCGATTCACCGAACGGTCGATGGCCTCGCGCCAGTTGCGGCGCCGGTCCACGCGGGAGGCGGAAAGGTAATCCGGCGGCAGCATGTCCGGCACGCGGAAATTGGGGTCGCTAGGATCGGCATTGAGCACGAAGGGATCGAAGGTCTTGCCCAGGTAGCCGGCATTCTGGCCGTGCGGCATATTACCGCCCGTGTTGCCAATCGGGCGGGGAAGCAACACGTGGGCGGGCACGTCGCCCTTCGGACCCTGCAATTTACTAAGGACGCAGCCAAAATGGGGGTGCTCGACGCCACCTTGGAACAGACGCCCCGTTTGCATCATTTGGTGCCCGGTGTCGTGAACGGCCGCTGCGGTATGGTACATGCCGCGCACAATCGAATACTTGTCGGCGTGCTTGGCCATACGTGGGAAATTTTCGCTGATTTCGATACCAGGAACGTTCGTCTTGATGGCCTGGAAAGGACCCCGGATTTCACTGGGGGCGTTGGGCTTCATGTCCCAGGTGTCAAGTTGGCTGGGCGCGCCGACCAGCATCAAGAAAATGCAGTTTACGTCGGACTTCTTGTCGTCCGTGGCGCCTTGGGCCTGGAGGGCCGCCATCTGGGTGACTCCCAGGCCCAGCATAGACAAGGCTCCAGCGTGAAAGAAATCTCGTCTACGAAGGCCGTCGCAAAATTCGACGGCGCGGTCGGCATCCAGGCGGAACATGGGGCGCAGGCCCTCCCAATCGGAAAGATTTATCCGAAGTCTATCGCTTCCCGAGCTTCGACGCTAGCTGGCGGCTTGGGCTAGGGTACTAGGGCGGAGGGACGTGGGCTCGGTTTGGGGACGGATGCGCTGGCGGCGTGTGCCTTCGTCGACGAAGACAAGGCCCAACTTTTCGCGCAGACTGGCTTCAATCGCTTGAGCAAGCGAGGGCGTCTCACGGATGGTTTCGATGGATTGATCGCGGCCCTGCCCCAGCCGATGTTCGGCGAAGCTAAACCAGGAGCCCGCACGGGTAACGACTCCCTCTTGGGCCGCACAATCCAAAAGTTCCCCCCACCGTTCAATGCCCTTACCGAAGCGGATTTCGAATTCGACTTCGCGGAAAGGCGCGGCCATCTTATTCTTGACCACCTTTACTTTGACCTTGTTCCCCTTGATGTCTTCCCCGTCCTTGACCGACGAAATGCGACGCACCTCGAGGCGTTGGGAGGCGTAAAACTTCAAGGCCCTGCCACCGGTGGTTGTTTCCGGGCTG
Organism: uncultured Bryobacter sp.; assembly: GCA_964387685.1. Classification (GTDB taxonomy): domain Bacteria; phylum Acidobacteriota; class Terriglobia; order Bryobacterales; family Bryobacteraceae; genus Bryobacter. The sequence continues at coordinate 146,961 of CAYLXK010000001.1, read as the reverse complement.
CCGAACATGACACCGATTTTTTCGCGGATCTGGTTGATGAAGACCAGGCAGCAGTTGTGGGTGGCCGCGGCGGCGACCAGTTTTCGCATGGCTTGGGACATCAGACGGGCGTGCAGACCAACGAAGGCATCGCCCATGTCGCCGTCGAGTTCCGCTTTGGGCACCAGCGCCGCCACGCTATCGACGACGACAATGTCGATTTCCCCGGTAGTGATCATCGCGTTGGCTACCTCGAGGGCCTGTTCGCCGTGATCGGGCTGGGTGAAGAAGAGCTTGTCGAGATCGACGCCCAGGTTGCGGGCATAGTTGGCATCCAGGGCGTGCTCGACATCGATAAAGCCGGCGTTGCCGCCGAGTTTTTGGGCTTCCGCGATGGCGTGAAGCGCGAGGGTCGTCTTACCCGAGGATTCCGGGCCGTAGACCTCGATGATTCTTCCGCGCGCGAGGCCGCCGCAGCCCAAAGCGTGATCCAGTTGCAGAGAACCGGTGGGGATAACCGGCACCGAATCGGCGGCGCGGGCGCCGAGCAGGATCACATTGGATGCGCCAGACTTTTTTTCAATCTGCTGCGCCAATAGGGCTAAAGGGGACAACGCACGCGTGCTCACAGGAGTAAGGTGTGCCTTTCGCAATCTTTCTCTCAAGGATTTTTGCCGTGGGCCGAAAAGAGAAAGGAGAAGCAGGCCGCATGGGACTTAGTCCTCTCACATTTACGGGCATCAGCAAGTATTCGGGCGATTTCCAGACCATCCTGACGCGCGTCACCACGATTGCCAGCTTCCCGCTGGAACAACTCAAGAACGAACAAAACGACATTACCCAGAAGGCGCAGCTGACGCAGGAGCTGAATGCCTCCGTAAAGCTGTTGCAGGAGCGGGTCCAGGCGCTGGCGGCCATCGCCGACGCCAATGGCGTCGCGGCGACCAGTTCTAATACGGCCAAGCTGAGCGTGGATAGTGTCAACACGGATACAGCAACGGTGTATTCCGTGACCGAGGTAACGGCGCTAGCCACGGCGGCGGCCGAAACCTCCCTGAACGGATATGCGGATTCCTCTTCGACGCCCGTATCGGCCAGTGGGAGCCTGCGCTTGACCGTCGGGTCCAATCAATTCAATTTCTCGTTGGCGGCGCCAGAAAACAACCTCTTGGGGTTGCGAGACAAGATCAATTCGCTGGGTGCAGGTGTGACGGCCACCATTTTGACGGTGGGTCCGAATTCGAATTATTTGAGTGTGACGGCCAATGGGACCGGTGCGAAGACTTTGTCGCTAGTGGAAGACCCTGCCGGCTCCCCAAGCGACTTCCTTTCGAGTGCCAACCAGGGAAGCGATCTCAGCTTCAAGCTCAATGGTGTTCCCGTAAGCCGCACCAGCAACCAAGTGAACGACCTCATCCCTGGATTGAGCTTTACGGTCAAGGGCACCACCACGGGTTCCGAAGCCCTCTCGATTTCGTTGGCCAGCGACCGGACGGCGATCACGGAAGCGATCGGCGGTTTCGTCGACGCCTACAACGCCCTCCAAACGAAAGTGGGCGGACAGGTGGGGCTGGCTGCGGGCTTGCTCACCGGGGACCTGCTGGTGCGCGAGGCACAAGATGTCTTGCGCCGCGCGGCTAGTTTCGGCTTGGCAGACGGCGAAGTGCGAAATTACTCCGATTTCGGCCTAACCTTTTCCCAAACGGGGGAGATTAGCTTCGAGCAAAGCGTATTTGACGCGCTCGGCGATGGGGGCGTGGCGGACGTATTCCGTTTTTTCGCAACCGAAGGCGGATTGGGAGACTTGGCCGAAGACATCGGCGGATTCACCGATGAAATCAATGGCCTCGCCAAACTAGCCATCGACCAGTATGAGAAGACCAACCAGCGCTTGAACGATCAGATTGCCAGCCTGGAAGATCGCCTCGATGTGTTGCGCAACAGCTACCTGCAAAAATTGCAAGCGGCCGACGCTCTGTTAGGCAGCCTCGAAAACCAGCAGAGTATCGTCGATGCCAGCATCCAGAGTTTAAGCCTGGTGCTTTTCGGGAAGAAAGAAGGTTAGAGCCTACACATATGCCTATCGAAACCACCGCGGAGCTCCTGGCCGATATCGGAGCCATCGATGCCAGCCTGCTCAGCGTGCCCGTGGACGACCTAGACCGCATCCACTTCTATGTCATCGAACGAGACAAGCTATTGGAAAGACTTCGAACAAAAGTAAAATCCGAAGGCCCCTCCATGCTCGATGCTCTCGAGAACGTGCGCTGTATCAGCGAGAGCACGCATGAGATTCGCGAGCGTCTGGATGGCGCGCGGCAAAAGCTGATCGAAAGCCTACAACTTGCCGACGCGCAACTTCGCCAGATCGAGGGCTTCCGCCGGATTGCCCGCCGCAGCCAAAGCGGCAGTGTACTCAGCCGGATCGCCTAGATGCAGACCCTCGCGCCCCAGGCGCCGCATAGGACCAAGTGCCGCTTAGGATCAGGCGCCGCTCAGGTCCGAAACAAAACCCGCTCATCGTTGAAGGTGCGAAGCGCGATCAGAAAACAGATTGCGGCGTAGCCCACGTTGGCGACATTGGAAATCACCAACGGAGCCGTCTCAATATCGCCCTGCAAAATTCCCTTCAGCACCTGGCTTGCGTTGAAAATCGGAATCAAGCTGAGCCCCGCGTTCAACTCCATGCCCGGCAAGCCGCCAAGCAACGAAGGAAAAATCACCACCATAAGTAGCGGCGTCAGATAGCTTTGGGCTTCCTTGAAACTCCTTGCCGCAACGGCAATGGCTATCATCAGGGCCCCGGCCATAACGGCCACAGGCAGTAACGTAGCGAGAACCAGTCCGATGGTCCACGGATCTGTGGGCACGTTTCCCAACATCTTGCCCATCCCCTTCATGTCCAGGCTCCCAGACTTGAGGCTATAAAAAAGACTTCCCGTCGTAAGCAGCGCCGTAACGTAGGTTGCCGTTACACACGCCAGGATCTTGCCCAGTACGATTTCCGTCCGCCGGGCCGGCGTTGCGAGCAGGGCCTCCATGGTCTTGCGTTCCTTTTCGCCGGCGGTCATGTCGACGGCGGGATACATGCCGCCGGAGAACATCAGCAAGATTACGACGTAGCCCAACATGGTGCCCAAGAGGAAGCCACCCATCTTGCGGTCGTCGGCCACGTTCTCTCGCTGAACCACGAACGGCTTCAGCGTCTCAGGGCCTAGATTCGCACCGCGTAACTTCTCCAGTACCAGCGCGTCCCGCACCTCGTTAAGCGCGGCTCGCAGTTTCTCGGATGCCAATCCGCTGGCCTGCCGGGTGCCATCCGAATACACGGTAAGGATTCGGCCATCAGCGGAAAGGCCTAAGCCCGCCGACACCTTTTTGTCGGCCACCGCCCTAGCGGGGTCTCCCACCAGCACGATTTTGAGACCGCTGACCGCGATGGCCGCCGCGTACGGAGCCGGAACCTGGTTCACCACACCTAACGAGGTCGCCTCCTGGCCGGCTTTCTTCTCGGCCGATTCCACGAAGCGCCCCACTACGGCGAACAGGATCGGAAATACCACCGTGGGCAGAACCACCATGCTGAACAACGTGCGCCGGTCCCGCAAGAGATCGACGATTTCGCGCGCATACACTGTCCAAACGACTGCCAGATTCATAGACTCAGTTCCTTACGCCACTCGTTGTCGCGGATCTGCGGGAAGACCCAACAGTTCGAGGAAAATCTCGCGCAAACGCTGCCGTCCCGTGCGCACGCGCAGGTCCTCCATGGTTCCGCAGACCTTGATTTGCCCTTGATGGATTACGGCGATCCGGTCGCACAAGTACTCGGCCTCCTCCATGATGTGGGTCGAATAGATGATGCACTTGCCGCGGGCCTTGGCCTCCAAGATCGCGGCCTCGATCACCCGGGCCGTCGGAACGTCGAGAGTGGCCGTGGGCTCGTCCAAAATCAAGACCGGCGGATCGTGCACAAGCGTGCGGGCGATCGCGGTTTTTTGCTTCATCCCGCTGGACAGCCTGTCCGTACGGGTGTCGGCAAACTCTTTCATGTCCAGCATCTCAATCAGCTCCGCGCTTCGGCGTTGCAAAGCTCCGGCCTCAACGCCGGCCATCTGTCCAAAAAAGCGCATGATCTCCCGTGGCGATAGACGCAGGTACAAGCCCATGTCGCCGGTCAGAAAACCGATCCGGCGTCGCACCTCTTCCGGCTGGGCAACGATATCGTAACCGGCTACCGTGGCGCGCCCGCCGCTTGGCTTCAACAGAGTCGAGATCAACCGCAAAGTCGTGCTTTTGCCCGCTCCATTGGGCCCCAGCAGCCCGAAGATCTCGCCAGGCTTGACCGAGAAGCTGACTCCATCTACCGCCCTCACGGTGCCGCGCTTTTTGTCTGCAAAGGTCCGAGTTAAATCTTGAACTTCAATCACGGCAGTATTCCTTCCGTTCGAATGCGGCGCTGCGATTCGCCATTATGCAGTATTTCGATGCGGGGCGTCTCTCGCGGCCAGAGCTGGGGAAAACGTTCGCCCCATTCGATGAGCACGGGCAACGGCCGGTCAATGATTTCCTCGATGCCAATAGCCCAAACTTCCGCCTCGCTTTCCAGCCGGTAGAGGTCAATGTGGAAAAGACGGACAGGGTCGCCATATTCGTGGATTAAGGGAAAGGTAGGGGAACTCACCTCCTCGGCGCTGGCCGCACCCAAGGCCTCCGCCACTCCCTTCACAAAGGTGGTTTTTCCCGCCCCCAGATCGCCAATCAACAAAATCGCGCCGGACGGAAGTTTCCGCCCAAGATGCCGTCCCAACTCTACCGTCTCCTCCGCGCTGGACGTCGCATACTCAGCGTGAGGCACGGAGCGCCTCCGCAATGAAAGATGGCAGTTCGCTGGCCAGCGAGCTGCGCTCATGGCCCGCGAGGCCAGCCAGCTCTCCACATCTTCCATGCAGATACACAGCGGCCAAAATCGCTTCGCGCGGGGAAGCGGGAAACTGCGCCAACAACGCGGCGATCATTCCCGTCAGCACGTCTCCTGAGCCGGCCTTGGCCAGGGCCGGGGAGCCCGTGGGATTAAGCCAGGTTTGGCCGTCCGGGAATGCCACAACGCTGCGATATCCCTTCAGCACGACCACAGCGCCGGAGCGGGCTGCCATTTCTTCGGCGTCCAGGATCCGATCTCCATCCTCCCGCCCCAGGAGCCGTCGCATCTCGCCCGGATGAGGCGTCATAACCCGCAGATGCCCCCCGATGGCCGGTCCACGCCAGGGCGACAAGCAATTCAGCGCGTCGGCGTCCAGCACCATGGGCCTGGCATCCCCGGCGAGCAACTGAAGGAGCCTCTCCCGGATGTCTACAGACTGTCCCAAGCCGGGACCCATGGCTAAGACCGTCTTGCCCTGCAGCGCCTCGTCGCTAAAGCTGGGATCGCCCCGCATCAAATCCGGCCAGACCGGGGCAAAGCGATCATCGGGTGAACTCAGAGTGACATAGCCTGCGCCGGCGCGGAGCGCGGCCATCCCGGCCAGATTCAGCGCACCATGCTTGCCGGCCGAGCCGCCCCAAATGGCTACGTGCCCAAAAGTGCCCTTGTGGGATTCGCGCGGCCGCGGCCCAAGGATGGCCGCAAAGTCCTGCGTGTCGCTCAGGTTGAGGCGGCTTTCCAGGAACTGCGAAGGCATTCCAATTTCGACCACCTCCAATTCGCCCACATCGCCCAGCACCTCCTCAACCTTCGGCGCGGCTAAGCTAATCGTCAGGTCTACTCGGGCCTGCATCCCGGCCGGAGTATCGATGGATACGCGTTTTGCCGCAGGCAGCGAATTGAACTTTTCGATCATCCCCGCGATGGGTTCACGGAGTGGGCCGGCGGAGCCTGTCCCCAAAAGGGACTCCACTGCCAGAGTGCTCGCCATCAGGTCTCGAGGTTCTGCCCATTCGACGGGAATGCCTAGCGCGCCTAGCATGCGTAATTGAATCGCCGCGTCCGCAGTCAAGTCTTCGGCCCGGTAGGCCAGCCAAATCGCCAGACGCCTAGGCCGATGATGAAGCGTTAGTAAGCGCCCTAGCGCCAGGCCGTCGCCTCCGTTATTGCCTTTGCCGCAAAAGATTACGATGCGCTCCCGGCTCAAGGACGGCCAGCGTCGCTCCAAAGCGCGCAGCACGGCGTAGGCGGCGTTCTCCATCAGCAGCAGACTGGGAATTCCCGCCGCGACCGCCCGCCGGTCGGCCTCGCGCATCTGCTCCGCGGTCAGGACTTTCATTGGCGTTAAGCCCTCCGCACGGCCACGACAACAGATTCCAACTGCTTTAGCGATGTGGACGGCCCCATCACGATTAGGTGGTCTCCCGCACACACTTGGAGGTCGGGACCGGGATTGAAGACCATCTTGCCGTCCGCTTGGCGCACGGCCAGCACAGATACGCCGTACTGGTCGCGCAGCACCTTCATGTCGCGCAAGGAGCGCCGCGCGAACTCGCTGCCCTCGTCAATGCGAAGCTGCTCGATGCCGAGATCGACGTTTGAATCGAGCGTGGCGTAATCCAGAAACTGGGTTACGTGAGGCCGGATGATGGACTGGGCCAAGCGAGATCCGGTAAAGCCGTAGGGAGAAAATACCGAATCGGCGCCGGCGCGCCGCATCTTGGCCTCCGCCTCTTCCTCGTTGGCCCTCGCGGCCACATTCAACAGGGGGTTTAGCGTTTTTGCGGAAAGGGTCAGGAACAAATTGTCGGCGTCCGTCGGTAGTGCGCCGATCAGGCCCCGCGCCCGGTCGATGTGGACGGCCCGCAGCGTCTCGTCCCGGGAGGCATCGGCCAGCACGCCCAACATGCCGGCCCGCATCACCATCTCTATGCGGTCTTCGTCGTTGTCCACCACCACAAACGGCACGCCGCTACGCTTGAGTTCCTGGGCCGCGCCGCGGCCCACTCGTCCAAAACCACAAACGATGAAATGCCGTTCTAATTTGTCAATCACTCGCTGACTCCTCCTCCGTGCGAAGTAATGGTCCAACTGCAATTCGAAGATCGTCGACGTCATCATGCCCACGCCGAACAGGATCGAATTCACGCCCACCAGCAGATAGATCATGTTGAAAACGCGCCCAGCCGTGGAGAGCGACTTTACTTCGTAGTAGCCGACCGTGGTCAGCGTAATTACGGACATGTAGAGGGCGTCAAACCACGCGTAGCGCTCAATCCAAACGAATCCTAGCGTACCCAGACTGATCAGCGTGATCATGCCGGTCAGAAACCAGAGGGCACGCCGCCGCAGGATCTCCATAGCCGCCTATTTCCCTCGCGCAATGAGAATCGTCATGTCGTCCTGCAGGTCGGGCGAGCCCGTCCATTCCAGCACCGCCCGCATGATGCTCTGAATTATTTGCGCTTCGCTCTGCTCCACGTTTTTCTTCAACAGCTCAATCAAGCGTTCTTCACCAAACATCTCGCCGTATTCGTTCTGGGGCTCGCTGATGCCGTCGGTATAGAGCAGAAGCAGGTCCCCCGCCTTGAGTTCGATGGTGCTTTCTCCGTACTGCGCAAAGGGGAAGGCGCCCACGACCATACCATCCACTTCCAGCAAACTGGCTTCGCCGTCCCGCAGCAGAATGGGCGGCAGATGCCCGGCGTTGGTATAGCGCAGCAGTCCGCACTCCTCGTCGTAAATGCCGAAGAAGAAAGTGGCGAATTTTTCGGGCGCCGTATTGTTAAAGAGCTGTTTGTTCAACTCCGTAACCAGCTTCGCGGTGCCCGTGCCGGAGGAAGCATTCTGAATCTGCGAGCGGAAGCTCGATTGCACAGTGGCCATCAGGAGCGCGGCGGAGATTCCTTTGCCGGCGACATCCCCCATCGTGAAGCAAAGTCTTGTTTCGCTCAGCCGGTGAAAATCGAAATAGTCGCCGGAGACCATCCGCGCCGGTTGGTAATGCGCCGTTAGCGCCAGACGCGCCGATTCCGGTACGCCCTTGGGGTACAACTGCCGTTGCACTTCGCGGGCGATTTCCAGTTCCGCGTTCAGCCGTTCGTTCTCTTTGGCTACCTGCAGCAATTGCTCCAAGTGCTCCGTCATCCGATTAAAGGAGTCGCCCAACTGCGCCAACTGGTCGCTGCCCGTGATGGGGATACGGTGGGCGAAATCGCCCTCCATCACGCGGTTGGTGCCCTCGTAGATGTCGTGCACCGTATTGGTGATGGTGCGCGTCAGGGTGACGCCGATCAGCAGCGCGATCATCTCGAAGATCAGAAACAGCGCGCTCAAGACATAAAACGCATTTATGCCGATGTTTTGGTCCCAATCCGCCCGGTTGGAAAAGATCACGCGGAAAACGCTAAAGATGCGCGTGCGAATCACCAACACGGCGTTTTCTGGCATCTCCGGTCGAGTCCATTCTGCAAGGGGGATAACACTAAAGCCCCGCAAGGGGATGTCGAAGCGATTAATGGGCGTGGGAATGGCCACCTCGGCGGGCGTATAGGGTGCCTGTTTTTTCCCTCGCAGCTTAAAGCCCTTGGCCGGCGTCTCTTCAAGCGCACCCATTAGCGAAACCGGCCCCAGGTTGGGCACTAACGAGGAAAGGTATGCGCCCGTCAAAGGAGCCATCGCCGTTACCTCGCCATCTGGGGCGTGCACGTGCGCCCAAACGTAAAAGACTCCGTCTCTGGCGAGGATGCCCGATTGATCCTTCCAGCCTTGCGGCGGTTTCTCCAGCGTCGCCTCGGGAGGGTACAGGAAGGTCTCGTTTTGGTCGACCCGCAGTTCGAAGTTAGGAAAGCGTTCGCTGAAGTACGCGCCCAGCCGGTCTACAGATGCCTTTCGCTTGTCGGGCGGAATGCGAAGTATGGAGTCTGCGGCGCCGCGCAGGGTACCAACCTGCCGCCCCAGTTCGCTGGTAACCAGATGGATCGCCATCTGCCCCGTCACCGCGTAGGCCACCAGAGCTCCCAGCGTCCCCAAGAGCAACAGCGGCACCAGCGCAATGAACACGTACGCGACGATCAGGCGGTTGCGCAAGCGCCAAATCACCGAGCGGAGCATTAAGCGCCCCATGCGCCATAGCGCCACGGGCGAGGTCACGATCAGGCCGATCAGGCTCAGAACGACGATGACATCGCTCCATTCCATGACGAGGGCAGACAGAAAGATCACAAGGATCAACGCAAAAATGCGCTCCCACCAGCCAAAGCGGCTGAGAGCTTCTTGAAAAGTCAGCTTGCGGCGCGCGCCAGGAATGGGTGTCACACGCGAGAGCTAGCGATGGCCGGAGTCTTCACCTCGGCTTCGCTGAGCGGAACCTCCGGATTCAAGTATAGGTTTGTCAGCCCGTCGCGAAGAATGGCAAAGGCGCTGTCCACGTCGTCGGCAAATTGGAAGAGGCCGAGGTCGCCCGGGCTGATCATCCCGTACTCAACCAGCGCGTCGAAGTCGAGCACCCGCTTCCAGAAAGTCGTTCCGTACAGCAAGATCACCATTTTCTTATGAAGCTTGCGCGTCTGCGTCAGGGTTAGCAGTTCGGACAGTTCGTCAAGCGTCCCGAAGCCGCCTGGGAAGACAACCAGGGCCTTGGCCAGATATGCAAACCAGAACTTACGCATGAAGAAGTAGTGAAATTCGAAGCTGAGATCTGGAGTGATGTAGGGGTTCGGCAACTGCTCCATAGGAAGACCGATGTTTAGCCCGACCGAGTGGCCCCCGGCCTCGAAAGCACCCCGGTTAGCCGCCTCCATAATGCCTGGCCCGCCTCCCGTGCACACCACAAACATGCGCGCCGGGTTTTCCAGGCTCATGCTCCACTCCGTCATGCGCCTGGCCAGTTCCTGGCACTCCGTGTAGTAACGGCGCATGGGGTGGCTGGCGAATCCAGGTTCCTCTGGCGCCGGAATGCGCGCCGAGCCAAAGAAAACCACCGTATCGTGAATGCTGTGCAAGCGGAATTCGCGCAGCGGATCGAGATACTCGCTCAGAATGCGAACGCTTCTCCCTTCCGGAGAGTTTAAAAACTCGGGCTTTTCGTAGGCCAGTTGGTCGCGCCCACGCCGCTCATGATTCGGTTCGGCCATATCAGCTTTGCTTTCCTTCCAATTCGCGCACGCGCGCCTCGAGGTCGCGCAGCGTCTTCACCATCTCGCCTAGCTTCGGAAACGCCGTGATTGCGCGGCGCCAGTCCCGGTAGTCAAAAGCGGGCGAACCCGACACAATGTGCCCCGCCTCTACGTCATGTCCGATTCCGCTTTGGGCGTAAATCACGGCATTGTCGTGAATCGTCAAATGACCGCTCACGCCCGCCTGCCCGGCCAGCAGCACACTTTTTTTCAAGATACTGGAACCCGCTAGACCCACCTGCGCGCAGAGGATATTGTCCTCTCCCACAACGCTCGCGTGCCCCACCTGGACGAGCGAATCGATCTTCGCGCCCCGCTCCACGCGCGTCTCGCCCATCGTGGCCCGGTCAATGTTGGAAAGCGATTGGATCTCGACGTCGTCTCCCACCACCACCACGCCGCTTTGCACGATCTTATGGTGGCTGCCGTCGGCGCGCTTGGCAAAGCCATACCCGTCGGCGCCTACGACCGCGTGGTTCTGCAGGATCACCCGGTCTCCAATGCGGCAAAACTCCCGCACTACGGCATGAGAGTGCGCAAGGAAATCGTCCCCGATCTCCGCGCCGGGGTAAATCACCACATGGGGATGTAAGCGCGCATTGCGGCCTAGTTTGACGTTCTCGCCCACAACGGCGAAAGCGCCGATGCGGGCGCCTTCCCCAATGGATGCGGTTCCGGCCACTGAGGCAAGCGGGGAAATCCCTTCCGGCAGTTGCGGCGGCTGATAGAAAAACTCTAACGCGCGGGCGAAATCCAGATAAGGGTTCGCGCTCACGATCGTGGCATGGCTCGCCAAGGGATGCGACGCGATGATTCCCGAGGCCCGGGAGTCTTTCACCTTGTGGGCGTACTTCGGGTTGGCCAGAAAACTAAGCTTGCCCGGCCCGGCCTGCTCCATCCCACTGAGCCCCGAAATTTCGGCGTCCTGCCCGGCCAGGGAACAACCTAAACGCTCGGCGATCTCCCCTAATCTCATCTCCTCAGATTACCTCTTGGCCTTAAAAAAGCTCTGCAACAGTTCCGTACATTCGGCTCCCAGGACCCCTTCTTCCACTTCCAATCGATGATTCAACAACTCCGAATCCCCGATTTGGAATTTACTCCGGATCCCCCCAAAGCGAAGATCCCTCGCGCCGAACACCAGCCGCGTCACCCGCGCATTTACCAAGGCGCCTGCGCACATCGGGCAAGGCTCCAGCGTGCAATAGAGGGTAAAGCCATCCAGCCGGTAATTCGCAATTAGCCGCGCACCTTCGCGCAAAGCCAAGATCTCGGCGTGCGCGGTTGGGTCGTGCGTGTAAATCGGGCAATTGAAGGTCTCGGCCACCAGACGACCATCCGGGTCCACCAGCACCGCCCCAACCGGGACCTCTCCCGCCGCCTCGCCTTTGCGCGCCATCTCCAGCGCGCGCCGCATCCATATGGCGTCGCTCACAGAAGGTCCGTCTTCAGTGGCCCCCGCTCGTAAAACGCCTCGCCATATTCAACCCCCACTAAGGAACCGAAAACGCGCGCACGCGACGCCGCTAGCGCTAGAAATTCGTGTTCCCTCTCAAACAGCGTTTTGTGTTTCCGCAGGGCTTCGATTTTGGCTTCGAATTGCTCGCTAATGTCCACAATGAAACTCGGCGCGATCGCGCCCGCGCCACAAGCAAACGCAACGCGCTCCGGCCGGTGCGGCGCGAGATAGTCGTCCAACCTCGCCAAGCCCGCCAAGTATGCCCCGTGCTCCACGAGGCTCATCGAAGGTCCCGCGTCCGGGTGGGGATGGGTTGCGTGAATGCCCACCAGCGCCTTCGGCCTGAGGCGCTTGATCTCGCCGGTAATGGACATGCGGGAATGAATGGTGTCCTCGACTCGAGCGTCCGGCAGCTTTACACATCCTCGCCACACCACGCCCAGCATCGCCGCTGCCGCTTCGCCCTGCTCCAACCGCAATTCGCCGATGGAGCGCGTCCCTGCCTCGCCGGCCGTCAGGTCCAAAATCGCCACTTTTTTCCCAGCTTCAACCAGCTTGCGAATCGTCCCGCCACACCAAAGCTCGGCGTCGCCCGGATGCGGAAGGAGGAAGGCGGCGTCTACCTCCGGCAAGTCGTCCTGATATTGGCTAGCTAGTCGAGTGGGCCATGCAACGCTCATTGTTTATTACCATCCATAATCGCGCCTCACCTGCCAGCGGGGCCGCGTCGGTAAGATCGAGATCAACACACAGCCGGCCAGGAATCCGCCGATATGGGCGAACCATGCCGTCCCGCCTGCGTTGGAGTTCACCGCGGCCAAGCTTCCCACGCCACTCAAAAGCTGGGTAAAGAACCACAGTCCAATCATCAGGAGCGCGGGCACTTCCATCGTGAAGAGAAAGAAAACGAGCGTCGTGACGCGCGAAGCCGGAAACTTCACCAGATAAGCGCCCATCACTCCCGAGATCGCTCCGCTGGCCCCAATCGCTGGAACGCCCGAGGCCGGATTCAACACTACGTGCGCCAGACCTCCCGCTAATCCCGTGGCGAGGTAGAACACGACAAAGTTCCCATGCCCAAGGATGTCCTCGATGTTGTCGCCAAATATCCACAGAAACCACATGTTGCCTAAAAGGTGCATCCAACTGCCATGCAGGAACATGGAGCTAACCAGGTCTTGCCATTCAAAGCGACGCGGCACCGCGCCGTAGCGGCTGACCAGCGCATCCAATTCGTAGTCGCTAAGCGAGACTTGATACAGAAAGGCAATGGCGTTCATCATGATCAAGGCGAGCGTGACGAACGGAATTCCCTCGCTCTTTTGCGAGTCTCGCAGGGGGAACACGGCGTTAGATCCTACTCCGGATTTCGGCCAGTTCGCGGCGCTCGGCGCGCAACATCAGCGCTTGAGCCTTGGCCAAAGTCCCAATGCCGCCCCGGGCTCCGATCGCCGTACAGTTTAGAGCCGCCATTGCGTTGGAAAAGTCCAGTATCTCTCCGATGCTCCACCCTGCCAACACGCCGTAGCAGAATCCTCCATGAAATACGTCGCCCGCTCCCGTCGTATCCACGCAATTCACGACAAAAGCCGGGGAATAGTGAAACTTCCCTTCCACCAGCGCCAGCGCTCCATGTGCGCCCAAAGTCATCGCTGCGCAACGGATTCCAAACTCGTCCTGGAGCAATTCCAGCGCCTTCAAAGGATCGCTCTGGTGCGTCCATTGAATCGGAAACTCGCTGGAGGCAATCAGATAATCCACGTTCGGCAAAACGCGTTCAAAGCCCTTATAGATTGTGTCCACATCCACCGTAACGGGAATGCCGTGTTCGCGCGCGATCTTCGCCGCCTTTTCCATCGCGGGCGTGTCGTGCCCGTCGATATGCAGCAAGCGGGCCGAGGCGACCATCTCCATGGTTATCTCCTCCGGCTGCAAGCGCAAACACTCCGGCCTTTGCCAAAAGACCGTTCGTTCGCCCGTGGACTGGTCGATGATAATGTAGGCACTCTGGTTGGGACAATTCTGGCGCCGCTGCACGTGCTCTAAATTGATTCCGCTGCTGAGCAGGCTTTCCCATTGAACTTGGCCCCGTTCGTCGTCGCCAAGCGTACCCACATACTTGGTTTTCAGGCCCAGCTTTGCGCAAGTTACCATCGCGCTCGCCACTTGGCCTCCTGGGCTCAGAATTTCCTGGCTAAATGGACCTTTTCCCGCGTAGGAAGGAAAGTGGGGAACAATCAGCAGAGTGTCGGTTGCGTTGAGGCCAATGCCCACAACGTCGAATTCAGGCATTCCTTCAGAGTACAGCCCCCGCGCGACCTACTGCTTCTCGGGCGGCATCCTGTAGACAAAGATGCGGTGGTTTCGTTTATGCGCTTCGATTTTTTCTTCCGCAATCGGCTTCCAGCCCGCGATTTCGTAGTCGTGGGAAATCACGCGGGTGCCCGGACGCAGCGCCTTTTCTAGTTTTGGCTTCAACGTGTTGTTGGAGTCTCGTAACAGGTACAGGATGACCACGTCGGCATCTCTTAGGTCCGCATCGAAAACATCTCCGTGCAGCACCGACGCCTTATCCTGCAAGCCTAAGCGCTTGATTTCTTCCTGGCTCTGCTTCACCAGCCGCGAAGAAATCTCGATGCCCACCGCCTTTACCTCGTATTTTTGGCTTGCGGAGATCACCACGCGACCGTCGCCGCTACCCAAATCGTAAAGTTTCTCACCCGGCTTCAGCTTGGCTAGCTCCAGCATGCGGTCCACAACTTGGTATGGGCTGGGTACAAACGGCGCCAATTGGTTGGGCAGAATCTCCGGCCGTTTAGGGCCAAATATGCCCGAATTCTGTTGTCCGAAAGCCGCAGCCGCCAGTGTCAGAATCAAAACCCCGTGCTTCATATTTCCATTATTGCGCCGCGAAACTCTGCCGCTTGGTTTGCTTCGCTTTCCCGATCTTGTCGACCATCTCCGTCACGGCGAACCACAGATCGCGCGGGCGGCTGATCGTATATTCAATTCCCCGAAAATACTTGACGGCATGGCCGATTGAGTCCCGCCAGGGAATTTGCTGCGGATAGAGATTGTAGTTTAGATAAAACACCGGAAAGCCTACTGGACCGACGCTCCGAAGGGCTTCCTGGGGTACATTGGCATCTAAGAGAACCTTCGGACCCGCAAAGATCAGCGCATCGTAAGGCTCGACGCCGTCCTCTCCTGAGCCGATCTCTTTTTGCAGCAGATCACTCAGAAACTCCGTCTCCGAATTTTTGGTTTGCAACGCCTTCAAGTCCACCGTTCCAAGCCGAATCTCTTCAATCGCCGATCCAATGCTCGGAAAGTCGATGCAGTCTCCGCCCTGGTGCCGGTAGAGCACCTTCTGGTCCTGCATATTGAAAACAACGAGCGAGAACTTACCGATTCGGGGGTCCCGGCTGATACTCCGCAGGATACTGGTCAGGGCGGACTTGTCGATCGGCTGCATTGCCGCAGACCGCGCTTTTTGTGGCGCGAAGTTAATCAAGACTTTGACGTTGAGAGGTCCGTCCAGAGTACTTCTCTGCACAGGAGGGTCTTCTTTAAAAAATTCGAGATCGCTCGGCGCCACCGAATCCTTTTCCAGATTCAATCCAATCTGTTTGTCCTTAGCCGGTAGCGTGGCTTCCACATCCCAGGCACCGGAGCAGACCCGCTCCGCGCGGTCCCGCATCAGCCAATCGACGTGATACTTGCCTTCTCCTACATCAAACTGCCCTTGCAGGAAGGCCTCTCCTTTGGCGTCCTCATCCAGTTGCGGCACCTTCATCCGTTGGATAAAGTACCGTTCCCCTCCTGGATTCTCCACGGGCCGCACCCGGAAGACGATGGTTAGCAAGTTTTCGCTGCCCGCCAGTTCCCGCATCGGTACCGTTACTTCAAATCCGCCGTGAAACTTTAAGTCGAATCCGAGCAGAGGTTTTACGTCCTCCACTTTGCAAGGCAAATCCTGTCGAGCCTCTCCCGCCTCGAGCACGGCCATATCGGTCCCGAACATCCTCGGCGCTTTACCCCCGGCCAGGAAACTTTGCGCTCCCCCGGCACACGTCAAGCTCAAGCCTGTCAAGAGGCCTAGGATCACCGGTCTCGGCCGACGCTGCTTCTTCCAAGCAATGCGCATCGAACCACTCCCCTACAGAGAAATTTCTTCGCCAGACGCTCTACTCGATCCAGGTCTCAACCGGGCGGCCTGGTTTCTCGACGTTGTCTTCGGGAGGCGTCTTTACTTACGGGTATTCTAGTTTTTCGCAGGGCCGAAATGAAGCCCCTTGCCTCATTTCATCGGAAAATTTTTTCCCGGCGATAGGACTTGGAGTACTTTCATCGCGATAAACCCCGCGTGATAGCCTCAACGAATATGAAACTCCTCATGTTCGAGCGACCCGGCGGCCCCCCCGAAGCCGGCGCTCTGGCCTCCAGTGGTCAGGAAATCGTTCCTCTCTCCGCCTGCGGCTTTAGTTGCGTCTCCTCAGTGATCCGCGGCGGCACTCCGGCGCTACAGGCCGTGCGAGAATTTGTCGCGGCCTCCTCCGTACGAATCCCCCTGGCGGGCGCGCGCATTCTCGCCCCGATCCCCCGCCCTCCCAAATTCATCTGCATCGGGTTGAACTATCGCGATCACGCCATCGAATCCGGCATGGCCATCCCGGAAATTCCCACTGTTTTTAATAAGTTCCCCAATACGGTGATCGGACCGGGCGACCAGGTGGTCCTCCCGAAAATGTCTCAACAGCCCGACTATGAGGCCGAATTCGCCTTCGTCATCGGCAAGACCGCCAAGCATGTCAAAGGGGAAGACTGGCGCGATTACGTCTTCGGCTACACCAACGTCAACGACGTCTCCGCCCGCGATATCCAGTTGAAGGGGACCACTCAATGGCTCATGGGCAAGACCTTTGACACGTTCGCGCCGATGGGGCCCTACCTCGTCACCGCCGACGAGGTGCCCGATCCCCACAACCTGAATGTGAAGCTCACCCTCAATGGCCAGGTCATGCAAGACAGCTCTACAAAGGAACTCATCTTCAACATCCCCCAGCTTCTGGCACACCTCACCCAAGTGGTGACTCTCGAACCGGGCGATATCGTTTCTACCGGCACCCCCCCCGGCGTGGGTATGGCTCGCAAGCCGCCCGTTTTCCTGAAAGCGGGCGATACCATGACGGTCGAGGTCGAAGGTCTCGGGCAGCTCACCAATCCGGTGATTGCCGAGTAGGCAGTGTGCTTTAGCAGCGAATCAGGTCGGCCCCCCGCTCAGCGACCATAAGCGTGGGGGCCATCGTATTACCACTCGGAATCACCGGCATTACCGAGGCGTCGATCACTCGCAACCCTTGCATACCGTGCACCACCAAGTTGCTGTCCACCACACTCATTCCGTCGGACCCCATCCGGCAGCTACCGCTCGCATGCCACATTAGATCGTGGCGTTCTCCTTCCTGCGCCTCGCCCAGCTTCGCCCCGAGCTTGCGCCCCTCCCCCACGCCCGCCTCGAGTGCCTTGCGATCCTCCGGCTCCTCCAGCACATTCAGGCGTATGTCCGGAGCCTCGTTGGGATCTCCGCTTCGGAGCCGCAAATATCCCCGGCTGTAAGGCCGCAGCAAGGTCGTCCAAATCGTGAACCCGTTGCCGCTCGCCCTGCGTGGCACAAAATTCCATTCGATGCCGGGGGACCGCAGCACTGCCTCCACCCCCGGCGAACTCGCCGGTCCTCCTCCATCCAGCCAGTATCTGGCCTGTTCGAGCAATCCGGGTTCTCGCCGCAATTGGCGGTGGGCGGAACTGGCAAACTCCACGCCGCATCGCACGTGATCCTGCAGGTTTTCCCCCACTCCCGGCAAGTCCAGCCGCACTTCAACCCCCACGCTTTCCAGGTGTGCCGCCGGTCCAATTCCGCTTCGCATCAGGATCGCGGGGCTTTGAATCGCTCCCGCGCACAACACAATCTCGCGCCGCGCCCGAAAACTCTCTAGTCGCCCCTCCCGGATCACCTCCACGCCCCGCGCTCTTCCCGCTTCTACCAACACCCTTACAACGTGCGTATCGGGCAACACCGTCAGGTTGGATCGCTTTTCACTTTTCGGGCGTGCCATGTACACGTCGTTCACGCGCCGCTTTCTTCCCTTGCACTGAATCAGCCGATGCAACTGCGCCTCCGGGTTCGCCTGGAGAAAGTCTTTCGTAAAGCCGTGCGCGCAGCTTAATGTCTCCACCGTTAACCCTTCCCGCTTCGGCTTCTCGAAATAGGGGCTGACGTAATCCCATCCCCAACCGGCATTGCCGAGTTCCCGCCATCCGTCATAGTCCGCGGGAGTCCCTTCGTTATAGACGCCCGCATACAAATTGCTGGATCCCCCCAGCCCCTTTCCCTGTGGGTAGGCGAAACGCTTCTGGCCTAGGAATTTCTCCGGCTGCGTCTCCAGTTTCCAGTCCATCGGCCCACCCAAGCTCCGCTTCCACGCGCTGGGTACCGACACATCTCCGGAGGCCTCGCCGGCCCCGGCTTCTAGCAGTAGCACGTTCCACTGCTTCAATTCGCTTAACCGGGCCGCAACCACACATCCCGCCGCGCCGCCCCCCACCACGATGAAATCGGTAATCAACCTAATAGATTACTCGGGGTTGCGCGGCCAGACCTGCGGGTCGTGATACCAAAGGAATTCAATGCGCTCACCTTGCATTGCATCCTTGGCCAGCTCCTTTTCCGTCAGCACCGTAAACGTCGTCCATTTCGGATGCTGAATGGCTCCCGTCGCCCAGTTCGCCTGCCGCGGCACCTCTCGAGCCAGCACCCCGCCAAAGCCCGCGAAACGTTCCTTGAAATCAGGCTTGCCGTAGCGCGCGCGGTAGTCTTTCCCCACTCCCTCCTGCGTCCTCCAAACAAAGCAATCCGCCTTTAGGTCTCCCGCCTGGACCTTGGGATCTTGGGCGGCCCACTCCTTGGCCGTCTTGACGTCCGTGGAAAACAGGAAAATTCCCCGGATACCCTCCACTTTGGCTACCGGTCCCGCCGCTTCCAGCACCCCTTCTTTCCACATACTTGTGATGTGGTCCATATGGCGCTTCTGCAGTTCCTCCGCGGCCGGCTTTGCCATCTTGCCCGCCTCCGGGCCACTCTCGAGGAAACAAAGCGAGTAGTCCCGTGCCGCGAGTACGCTGCAAAAGAGAAAAAGGCTCCGTATCATGCCCCCTGTTATACTGGTTTCTGATCTACCAACCAACTGTCGGGGCGTGGCTCAGCCTGGTAGAGCGCCTGGTTCGGGACCAGGAGGCCGGAGGTTCGAATCCTCTCGCCCCGACCATTTCCCCCTACCTCATAATCTGCTCGATCGCCGCATCCCGCTCTCTCGCAATTTTCTTGAAGTAATCGATAGCTCCCGGCACCCCGCGAATCGCTTCCGCATACAGCGAACCCATAACTGGCAGCCTTCCCACTACCGCCGCCAGCGTCTCCACAAAAAGATCCCGCTTAAAGTTGGGGTCGAACTTCATCGCGTGCAGACCCTGTTCCGCCTTCAGCCCCTTGCTCAGCACCCCGTGAATCTGCCCGGCATAGTCGATGCATTGAGAGATCAGTTCCACGTACCGGGGCGCCTTCCCTGGATTGCCCGGTATACATACCCACATGTACGGACCATAGTCCTCGATCGTACCCTTGACCTTCTCCAATTGTTCGCCGACCGCCTCCCAGCGCCCCGCCTCAGCCAGTCGCTTCACTTCGTTCTGCGCCCGCGTAAAGTCCCCCGCCGATTGCGCAAATTTGCCGCCTTTGCTTTCCACCAACTGGATGAAGTTGGAAACTCCGATGGGGATGTTGCAGATTCCTTTCCAACCGTCCCACGTATCGTCCCGGTAGGAGCCGTTGTTCTTGTATATGTGCTGAAAACACCAATAAAGATCGTTGTAGCCCCACTGGTCGCAGGAGCTTTTCAGGTCCTTCTCCATGGCCCAACGCATCTTGTAGATTTTGTCTTTGGCCGTTTGCGAGTAGTTTCGCTGGTAAAGCACGTCCGTGATCTTTTGGGCCGCCTGAAATCCCTGATAGTACACGCTGAATGCACCCTGCATCACCTGCGCCGTCATGTTCTTGTTGCGCTGCATGCTCGATGCCTTAATGTTGTCCGGTCCAATCGTGCAGAGTTGCCGGCCTTCGTACCAATTCAAATAGCTCACGGATGTCTCCTCAATCAGTGAGCGGATTGCGCCGCCGGATTGACTCATTCCCGCCGGCTGGATTAGTTTTCGCCCGCCGCCCGGTCCCGCATGCTAAATTAGAGCGTGCCTGCGGAAAGCACGCGCTATCGCGTACTTGGCGTTATCCCTGCCCGCTTTGCTTCTACCCGATTTCCGGGAAAAGCCCTCGCCACCCTAAAAAACAAACCGATCATCCAGCATGTCTACGAGCGCGCCAAAGACGCTGCCTTGCTCGACGGCGTCCTCATTGCCACCGACGACCCCCGTATTGCCGAAGCCGCCCGTCATTTTGGCGCGCCCGTGGTGATGACCCGTTCCACCCATCTTTCCGGCACGGACCGGGTTGCCGAAGCCGCTAGCTTCGGGCCCCACGAGATCGTGGTGAATATCCAGGGCGACGAACCCCTGATCGATCCCGCCACGATAGACACCGCGGCCCAAGCTCTGCTTGACGATCCCTCCCTGGTCATGTCCACCCTTAAGCGCAAAATCGAGCGCACGGAAGAGATCTCCAATCCCAATGTCGTCAAGGTCGTGACCAACTTTGCCGGGGACGCCATCTATTTTTCCCGTTGCCCTATCCCCTTCAATCGTGGCGGCGACCAAGGCATCGACGAACCCTACTATAAGCACATCGGCCTCTACGTTTATCGCCGCGATTTTCTCTTGAACTATTCGCGGCTCCCGGTCGGGCCCCTGGAAAAGGCCGAATCGCTCGAACAACTCCGCGCGCTGGAAAACGGTCACCGCATCCGCGTCCTGGAGACTTCCTACGATTCCCTCGGCGTGGACACGCCGGAAGACCTGATCCGCGTCCAGGAACTCCTCTCTCACCATGGCTAAATACATCTTCGTTACTGGCGGCGTCGTTTCCTCGTTGGGAAAAGGCATTGCCGCCGCCTCGATCGGCTGTTTGCTCGAAAGCCGCGGGCTCAAGGTCTGCCTCCAAAAGTTCGACCCCTACCTGAACGTGGACCCTGGCACCATGAGCCCCTTTCAGCACGGCGAAGTCTTCGTTACCGACGATGGTGCCGAAACCGACCTCGACCTCGGCCACTATGAACGCTTCACCCACAGCCCCTTGAGCCAGGCCAACAATCTCACCTCCGGCCGCATCTACGAACGAATCATCGCTCGCGAACGCCGCGGCGATTATCTCGGCAAGACCGTGCAGGTGATCCCTCACGTCACCGATGAGATCAAGGCCAATGCCCGGAAAGTGGCCGATGGCGCCGATGTCGTAATCGTCGAAATTGGGGGCACCGTGGGCGATATTGAATCGCTGCCCTTTCTCGAGGCCATTCGTCAGCTTCGCCACGAACTGGGACGCCATAACGCCATCTTTGTTCATCTCACGCTGGTCCCCTGGATCGCCGCGGCGCAGGAGCTCAAGACCAAACCTACCCAGCACAGCGTTAAAGAAATCCGCGCCATCGGCATCCAGCCGGATGTCCTGATTTGCCGCAGCGAGCGCCCGCTTGGCGACGATCTCAAGGCCAAAATCGCCCTCTTTTGCGACGTCGACGAGGAAGCCGTGATTGCCGCGCCGGATGTGGCGAGCGTCTATGAGATCCCCCTGGTCTTTGCCGGCCAGGAACTCGACACCAAGATCCTCTCGATGCTCAACCTCGAGGCCGCCGATCGCGACTTGACCCGTTGGACCGACATGCTGGACCGCATGCGCAACCCCGTCGATACCGTCGACATTGCCCTCGTGGGCAAATATGTCGAGTACGAGGACTCCTACAAAAGCCTCAAGGAAGCTCTCCTGCATGGCGCCCTCGCCCACCGCCTGAAGGTTCAATTTCATTGGATCGAAGCGCAGGATTTGGTCTGGCCCGATTGCAAAGAAAAAATGGCCGCCTTCGACGGCATCCTCGTCCCCGGGGGCTTCGGCTCGCGCGGCATCGAAGGTATGTTGCTCTCCATCCGCTTTGCGCGCGAGGAGCGCGTGCCCTATTTCGGCATCTGCCTCGGCATGCAAACCATGGTCATCGAATTCGCCCGCAATGTTTGCGGTCTCAATGGCGCGAATTCAACCGAGTTCGACTCGGCCCCCCAACACCGCGTCATCTACAAGCTGCGCGAGCTCAAGGGCGTCGATGAACTGGGCGGCACTATGCGCCTAGGCGCTTACGATTGCAAGCTCGCCTCCAACAGCCAGGCCCGCGTCGCCTATGGCGAACCTTTGATTAGCGAGCGCCACCGTCATCGCTACGAGTTCAACCGCGAGTATCAAAAGACTCTCGAAGAAAATGGGCTGCGCATCACAGGCGAAAGTCCCGACGGCAGCTACGTCGAAATCTGCGAACTCCCCGAGCACCCCTGGTATCTCGGCTGCCAGTTCCACCCGGAATTCAAATCGAAACCCCTCGAACCGCATCCGCTTTTCAAGTCGTTCATCGCCGCCGCCCACAGCTACCGCCAGCAGCGCCTCACCCGTCTGGCCCAACCCTTGTTTTCATGAAACTCTTCTCGCCTGGCCACTTAACGCTCATTGCCGGTCCTTGTGTCATCGAAAGTGAAGCGCACTGCCATTTCCTTGCGGCCGAAATCGCCCGCGCGGCCGGCCCTTTCGTGTTCAAAGCAAGCTTCGATAAGGCCAACCGCTCCAGCGTTCACTCCTACCGCGGCCCCGGTCTTGAAGAGGGCCTCCGCATTCTAGCTTCGGTCCGCGCCTTGGGCATTCCCGTCCTTACCGACGTCCATGAGCCCGCGCAATGCGAGGCTGTCGGCGCCGCCGTCGACATCGTCCAAATCCCCGCCTTTCTTTGCCGTCAAACGGACCTGCTCCTCGCTGCCGGCCGTACCGGCAAAATCGTCAACGTCAAAAAGGGCCAGTTCGTCGCCCCTGCCGACATGAAGAATGTCGTCGAAAAGATCCGCTCCACTGGCAACGAGCAAATCGTACTCACCGAGCGGGGCACTTCCTTCGGCTACAACAATCTCGTCGTCGACATGCGGAGCTTGAAAATCATGCGCGATCTGGGCGTGCCCGTCGTTTTCGATGCCACCCACAGCGTGCAAACTCCCGGTGCGCTCGGCCCCACCTCGGGTGGGTCTCCCGAGTTCATTCCCACGCTCGCCCGCGCCGCCACCGCAGCCGGCATCGACGGCCTTTTCCTGGAAACTCACCAGGACCCGCCCCGCGCCCTCTCCGACGGCGCCAATGCGCTTCCGCTCGACCAGCTTGCGCCGCTTCTTGCCCAGCTCCGCGCCATCCACGCTTCGCTCCAGTCAAACGTCTCATAATAAGAAAGAGCCCCTTACCTCATGCGGACCCCCCAACTCAGCCGGCGTCAACTGCTTCGTCGCGGTTTCTCCTTGACCGAACTCCTGATCGTCATCGCGATCATCCTCATCATCGTCGCCGCCGCGCTTCCGCGCCTGGCCCGCGCCCGCATGTTTGCGGAAGAAACCGCCGCCATCCGCGCCGTCAGTGTGATCCACACCGCGCAGACCCAATACTACTCGCAGTTCAATCGCTACGCGACCTCGCTCGCCGAGCTTGGTCCCCCCACCAGCGGCTCGGCCAATCAGGCCGGCGCCGATCTGGTAGATCGGGAACTGGCACAAGGCGCCCGCGGCGGCTACACCTTTACCGTGGCCGCCACTCCCACCGGATATACCATCTCGGCCCTGCCCCGCCAGTTCGGCACCTCCGGCAGCCGCACCCTCTATAGCGACCAAACCCAAACCATTCGCCATCGCTTTTCGCCTGAGCCCGCCGGACCCAACGACCCGGAAATTACCGCAAGCGAAAAGAAAGAAGCCGCGCCCGCGAAGTAGCCGCCAGCTTTCTTTGGCCCTAACCGGCCGTCCAGCGAAACAAAAAGATCCGCATCCCATCCACTATACGTGGCTGCCAATGCCGATCGATGCCTAAAACCATTCCCGGTCAAGACAAGACGCCTATCGTTAGGATCCTTCGTCCCTTGCAGCGCTTCGCCTCGAAGGGGGCGGCGGGCGGAATCGTCCTGCTTAGCTGCACGATCGGGGCCCTAGTTTGGGCGAATTCCCCTTGGGCTGCTAGTTACGAGGCTTTGTGGCACACCAGGGTGATCCTTGGTTTCGGGCCATACGCGCTGCAAAAGGATCTGCATTTCTGGGTCAACGACTTCTTAATGGCCCTCTTCTTCTTTGTCGTTGGTCTTGAGATCAAGCGGGAAACTCTCATGGGCGAATTAGCCTCCCTTCGCCAAGCGTCCCTGCCAATTATGGGCGCTTTGGGAGGGATATTGGTCCCCGCCTCGATTTATCACTTTTTGAATCCAGAAGGGCCGACCGCCCCTGGCTGGGGCATTCCCATGGCCACCGACATCGCCTTTGCCTTGGGTGTCCTGGCGCTCTTGGGATCCCGCGTCCCCTTATCCCTTAAGGTCTTTCTGACGGCCTTGGCGATCGTCGACGATCTGGCCGCCGTCCTAGTTATCGCCGTCTTCTACACCGCAGCCATCTCCTGGCCGTGGCTCTTGCTTGGCGCCCTTTGCTTGACTGCCAGCTTTGCCGCAAATCGTTTGGGCGTACGGCACACCCTGCCCTATGGTCTGATTGGCTGCCTGCTCTGGCTGGCAATTTTCCTGTCCGGCGTCCACGCGACCATCGCTGGTGTCGCACTCGCGCTCACCATCCCCACCCGCAGCGTCCTGCGCCCACGCGCCTTTCTGGAGCATGCGCGTTCCGTCTTAAGACGTTTCGAAAGCGCGAGCGACCGCGAAGTTCCAGAAGACGACTCGCTGATCGGCGACGACCTGGAGCGTCAAACCGCCATCGAGGCACTGGAAGACGGCTGCGAAAAGGCGCAGTCGCCCCTGTACCGTCTGGAACACGCCTTGCATCCTTGGGTGGCCTTTGCGATCATGCCCATCTTTGCCTTGGCCAACGCCGGAGTTCCTCTATCTGGGGACCTTCGTTCCTCCTTAACCCATCCAGTCACTCTCGGCGTCATTTTGGGCCTTGCCGTCGGCAAGCCGCTTGGCATTTTTACCTTTACCTGGTTGGCTACCCGGCTCCAGATTAGCTCCCTTCCCGAAGGCATTCGCTGGTCCCAGATCCACGGCGCCGCCTGGCTGGCGGGAATTGGCTTCACCATGTCCATGTTCATTGCGAATCTAGCGTTGCCCGATGCTTCTCTCCTTACTTCCGCCAAGCTTGGAATCCTACTTGCCTCGCTTGGAGCTGGCCTGATCGGCTACCTTTTGCTTCGAATGGCAAAGCTCTCTCCACGGTATCCCGCCTGATTAAATGAAACAATGTTAATACTAGAAAGTGACCTATGCAAATTCAAATCAACAGCGATAGCAGCGTGAGGATCGACCATGACCTCTCGCTTTCCATTCAGGCGGATGTCCAGCGCGTGCTTCTCCGTTTTGAGCGACAAGTCACGCGAGTTGAAGTTCACCTGAGCGGTGCAGGTGGCGAATGGTCTGGTCGCCCTGATAAACGCTGCCTACTTGAAGCCCGCCCCGCGGGTCAAAATCCAGTCTCCGTTAGCGACGAAGCGGATACTGTCGAACGCGCGGCTCAAGGGGCGGCAGAGAAGATGAATCGCCTTTTGACCAGTCAGTTCGCACGACAGGAAGCCAAATCATGACCTCCACAAGTAATCCCACAGCGAACTTGGCGGACAATTTTGTGACCCTGCTCGCCGGGCATGAGCCACCTTGTCTTTCCCTTTATCTCCCCACCAGCCGCCGTCATCCCGAAAATCAGCAAGATCCGATTCGCTTCAAGAACCTCCTGTCTGAATTGGAGCGTTCGCTCGGGCAAGGCTATTCGGCCTCGCGGACTGCCACTCTTCTGAAACCCTTCCGCGACCTCGCCTCCCAGCCGGCGTTCTGGAATCACACCTGGGATGGCTTAGCCATCTTCGGAGCGGCGGACTTTTTCCGCGTCGTCAAACTCCAGCAGACGGTTGCAGAACTAGCCGTCGTGGCCAATAGCTTCCACGTCAAGCCCCTGCTGCCCATCTTGCATTCCTCCGGTCGCTACCACGTACTCTGCCTGAGCCGCGGCGAAATCAAGCTTTTCGAAGGCGACCGCGATCACCTGGACGAAATCGAACTGGCGCCCGCGATCCCTCGCACCGCTTCAGACTTGGGCGGCGACCCCACCGAACCGCATCTGACGGTTGCCTCCTACGGCGGGACCGGTCAGGGCGGCGCGATGCACCACGGGCATGGCTCAAAAAACGACGAAGCGGCGATCGACGACGAACGTTTCTTTCGTGCAGTCGATCGGGCCATCGTCGAACACCACTCCCGGCCCTCCGGTCTTCCGTTGGTTCTTGCGGCGCTCACCCAGCACCATTCGCTCTTCCGCCGTCTTTCCCAGAATCCCCATCTCGCAGCAACCGGCATTGAGGCCGATCCCGCTTCGCTTTCCAACGATCAGCTTCGTCAGCGCTCCTGGGCAATTCTGGAACCGCAGTTCCTGGCCGACGTCGAGGCGCTCGCCAATGAGTTTCGTGCGGCCCTCGCGAAAGGCATGGGTTCGGACGACATGGGCGAAATCGCCCGGGCGGCAGCCGCCTCTCGCGTTCAGACGCTGCTGATTGATGTGAGTTGCCAGATACCGGGCCGATTGAACGGGGAGACGGGTGAAATTACTTCGTCCCCTTCGGAGGACCCGCAGACCGACGATCTGGTGGACGACCTCGCCGAGTTGGTCCTCAGCCGCAAAGGCAAGGTGCTGGCGCTGACACCAAGCGAAATGCCTACCTCATCCGGCGTCGCTGCCATCTTCCGGTTCTAGCAATCGAGAGCCTACATCCAGAACTGCCACTTTTTCGTGGCGATCACGAAAGCGCTTAGTGCCAGGTTCGTCACCCCGTGCACGAAGATCAGGTCCCCCAGGCTCTTCGTCCTCACCATCCACCAGTTGTAAATCAGCCCCGCCACCAGCCCCACCTCCCAGTACGGGCCATGCTCGAGGGCAAACAACGCCGCCACGATCCAAAAGCTCTGGGTTTCATAGGTCCCCAGCGGCACTTGCTCAAAGTCGTTCTTGATCAGCCACCGCATCAACCAGCCGCGCCAGAACAGCTCTTCCAGCACTGGCACCAGCAACGCCGCGCTCAAAGTTCGAAAAAACAGCAGTAGCGGACTCGACAATTGCTCTTCACTCAGCGAAATCCGTACTTCGCCCATCATTGAGTTGGTGAACAACCAATGCTGCCGCCAGCCGGGAAAGATTGTATCCGGCGCAATCCAAAGTAGAAACACGCCCACGCCAATCCCCAGACTCGCGCCCACATGCCGCACGCGGAAATCGAGCACCTTCCGCGAGAACGCCCAGATCACTGCGACCACAATGGCGCCGCGCACCGCGTATTCCCATACGCCCAGGAATCCTAAGTAGCGCTGCGCCGCGAGCAGCACGATAAACGTCAGGAACGGCGCGACATACGCCAGACTCTGCTGCGTCATTCGGAAGCCTTAACCCCTGGCAGACCGCCGCCGAGCGAAATGAAAAGTATCGGCAATGCCGCCAAAGTGTCCATGAGATGCCCTACCACTGCGTACCCTCAGCCTATGCAGGGTAGCGTGTGGATAGTGTATGCAAATGCGTGTTCGCGACGTCAGAAGGCACCTAGCCCAGCTTCGAAAGCAGATCCCGAATCTTCGTCTCGTCCTGTTTGATCGGCGCCTTCGTTAGCGCAAGCTGCGCGCTCTTCTTCGCGTTCAGCTTATCGCCCTTCTGGTAGTAAGCCATCGCCAGATGGTAATGATAGATGGCCCGGTTCGGATCCTTCTTTACCAGTTCGGCGAATATATTGATGGCCTGATCCGATAGATTCTTCTTGATGTAAATCCAGCCCAGCGTATCGCTCACATCCAGATTCGCCGGCATCTTTTGCTTGGCCCGCTCCGCGTAAGTCAACGCCTGATCCAAGTCTTGCCCCGTCTCGGCCAGGATGTAGGCAACGTTGTTGAGCGCGAGCACATTGCCCGGATCCAGCTTCAGCACCTGCTCATAAATCGGCTTGGATTCCGCCATGCGGCCCTGCCGGTCCAGAATCATCGCTAGTTGCAGCGGACCCACCGGGTCGCGCGGCAACAACTCGCCGCCCTGCTTGAAATACTTGATCGCGTTGACGTCGTCGCCGTTGCGCTTGTACGTTTCCGCCAGGCGCAAGACCACGCTCGCGTCTTTCGGATTGGCCGCCAGCAACTTCAGGAACTCAGGAATCGCTTTGTCGTATCGGCCCACCCGCACCGCCGTATTCGCCAGCGCATTGCGAATGTCGTTTCGTTCCGGGGCCTTCGTCAACTCCGCTTCGATCACCCGCATACCCTCTTCGCCTTTGCCGGTTTGGAGCAAGGTTTCCACCCGCCCCATAATGCCGCGCGGGTCGCTCGGGTTCACTTGCATCATCTTTTCAAAAATCGCCTGCGCCTTAGCTTGCTCGCCGGAATCCAGGTGTACCCGCGCCAACATGTAGAGAGCGTCGCCAAGATTCGGATAACGCTCTAAAATCACGTCCAGATCCTTCTTCGCCGCCGCCAGGTCCCGGCTTCCGTAAAGGGCCGAGGCGCGCAGCAAGCGGCCGCGCACGTCGTTAGGATCGAGCGCCAAGACTTGACCGGCGTATTCCAGCGCCCGGCTAAACTCACCGCGCTGCAAATAAATCTGGCTCAGCGCGATCTTGGCGATTTGAAAGTCCGGCCGGATCTTCAGCGCCTCCTGCAATTGAACCCGCGCCTGATCGGCGTCGCCCTTAGCCAGATGGGCCTTGGCCAGATTCATACGCAAAACGTGATTCTGCGGCGTCCGCGATACCGCCGATTGCAGATCGGCCACCGCCGTGTCCACTTGCTCGCGGCTTCCGCCTTGCAGCAATAGGCTCGCGCGCATTGCCGCCGCGTCGGAATCCTTCGGGTCTTCCTTAATGATCTGCTCCACCAGGCGCACCGCGTCCGTCTTCTTATTCATGAACACGTAGGTCTCGACGGCCCGCTTCTGGTAGTCGTGCTTCCGCTCGGCGTCTTCTTTCGCACCCAGATCGAATTGCGTCAGCGCCCGGTCGAAATCCCGGATCTTGAAATAGAAATCTCCCACCGTCAAACGGGGCTGTTTCACCACCTTCTTGTCCATCTTCAAGATGCCGTCCAAGGTTTCCTGCATCTTTTCGAACTGCTTGGATGCGAAGTAATGGGCCGCCATCTGCACCCGCACCTCCGGCGCTTCCGGCATCGCGCCCAGCTTCCGCTTTAAGATCGCCTCGGCTTCCGCCACCATATCCTTGGCCGCGTAGCCCGCGTAGACCACGTCGTACATCGGCGCGTAGGTCTTGTCTTTAGCCATCATCTTGTCGGCGTATTCCATCGCCTGCGGCCGCATATCGTTCTGCAGCATGGTCTGGAAAATCACGGTCGCCAGTTCGCGCTGAAAGGGCTTCGCCCGGTCGGCGGCCAGAAAGCTATCCAGCGCCTCTTTTTTCTCGCCGTTGGCCAACTGGATAAAGCCGCGCAGCCGCAGTCCTTCAAAGCTATTGGGGTTCTTATCCAACAGCCGCTTGGAGATATCCTCAATCTCCTTCAACAGATTTTTCGGCTTCTTATCGCTGCTGGCGTAAGCGGCCAGGTAAATCTCCGCCAGCCTCGTCGCGGCGTCCGTATTGGCCGGATCCAGCTCCGCCGCCCGCTGAAACGCCCGCATCGCATCGCCCGGCTTTCCGAGTTTGGATTCCGATAATCCCAGCCGATAGTACGATTCGCCCCATCGAGCGTCCTTTTGGATCGAACGTCGATAAAAAATCGACGCTTGGCGGTACTTACCGGCACTAAAGTAGCGGTTGCCAGTATCCACGTACCGTTGCCGGGCCACCTTCGGATCGTTGTCGCAGCCCGCCAGGGCCAAAATCGTCAGCAACAGGGGAACAAACTTCAGGATCTGCATGCGGGATTCCACCCCTCATAATAACCCGCAGACACTTTGTAAGAAATACGGCAAAGCCCTCGTCTACCCAAACAGATGGAACTCCTTCCGGTTACCGCCGTACTCGCCGACGAGGTAGAACGGTATCCTATGGCTCCCGCCGAATTCGAGAAGTTGTACCGCGACTACAGCGACGCGGTCTATCGCTCCGCCTGGCGTATCGTTGGCAACGCCGCAGACGCCGAAGATATCCTGCAGACTGTATTTTTGCGTTTTCTTCGCCGCGACTCCGCTTCTAGCTTAGTGGATCAGCCGGAGTTTTACCTGCGGCGCTCCGCCGTAAACGCAGGGCTGGACCTCCTTCGTTCCCGCCACACCAAATCCTCTCCCAAGCTCTCGCTGGAAGACCTCCACACGGACCCCGCTGGCCAGCCGCAACAAGAATTGCGCGCTCGTCTCCGGGCCGCCCTCACTACTCTCGATCCCCGCTGGGCGGAGATCTTCACCCTCCGCTACGTCGAGGGCTTCGGCAACAAGGAAATCGCCGCCACGCTCGACATGTCGCAGGCGCTCGTGGCCGTCATCCTCTTTCGCTGCCGCCAGAAGCTCCAACAAGAACTCTAGAAAAGGAACCCTCCAGATGGAAAACAAAGAAAATTTCAACCTCGACAATTCTGTGGAAGCGCTCAAGAACGATCAGCCTTCTCCCGAACAGGCCGCCTATGCGCGCTCGCGGGTGTGGGACAGGCTCAACGAAGGCGCGCCCGCGGCGGCGCCGGAACGCTTGCGGAGCGTCGAGGATTTTCAGGCGCTTTTGATTCCTTACATTAAGGGCGAACTGTCGGAAGCGCGGCGTATGCTCGTCGAAGACCATCTTTCGAAAGACCCCGCTTCCCGCCGTCGTCTGGAAGAACTGCGGGGCAACGTCCGCACCATGGCCCCGGGGGGCCGCCGCGGGGTGGGATCCCGGCCCTCGTTTGCCCGGCCCTCTTTCGCCCGTCCATTTGTACCTTGGGCCATTGCCGCCGGCGTCCTGCTCGTCGCCGCTTATCTTGGCCTCGATTCCCTCAACCAGATCCTCGCCCCCTCCGGTCCCCGCGCGGAACTCGCCAGCGTCTCGGGCGAGATCTTTAAGGTATCCGCCGCCGGACTGGTTCCCGTTAAGGCGGGGGAGCCCCTCCAGGAAAAAGAAGTCGTCCGCACCGCCAAGGCTTCCTCGGCGGTCGTCCGCCTGCCCGACGGCTCGCTGATTGAAATGAACGAGCGCGCCGAACTTTCTATTTCGGGCGCCTTTAGCGGCTCCACGATTCGCTTGGACCGCGGCAACATCGTGGTCCAGGCCGCTAAGCAAAAGCGGGGCTCCTTGAAAGTGGCCACACGCGATAGCGTCGTCAACGTCAAGGGCACCATTTTTGCCGTTGCCACCGGTCTGCGCGGCACTCAGGTCGCGGTAGTGGAAGGCCACGTGGTGGTCGACCAGAACGGCAAGACGGAAGACTTGATCCCGGGCCAGCTAACGGCCTCGGACGCGGCCTTGAAGCGCAGCAGCGTCCAGGAACAAATCTCCTGGAGCAAGGACCAAGCCAAATACCTGGCACTGCTCGGCGAATTTAAGCTGATCGAGAAACAACTCGCATCGCTGCCCCTGCCCGCCCTGCGCACGCAGTCCAAGCTGCTTGCTTCCCTGCCCGCCGGCACGGCTCTCTACGCGGCCATCCCTAATTTGACGGGTAGCGTCGCCGATGCGACCAGGATTTTTGAATCCCGCTTCCAGCAAAGCCCCGTTCTCGCCGCTTGGTGGAAGAGCGACGATGTCGGCAAATTGCGCGATCTGGCCGAACAACTCCGCCAGGCCGGCACCCAGATCGGCGACGAAATCATCATCGCCGCGCCCATGGACGCCAAACGCGGCTTGGGCGAACCCTTCATCCTGGCCGAGGTCAAAGGCCCCGACGCCAAGCGCAAGCTCGAAGAGATGTACAAGGCTCTCCAAGGAGACATGCCTCTGGAAATCAACGAACGTTACCTGACGGCGGGAGCCAAGGTCAACCTCTCGGGTGGCTTCGCGGGTACCGAGCTCGGCAAGACCGTTCTGAAGAGCTACTCGAAAGGCGCCGGTTGGATTCTTGCCCTCGACTTGGAACAAATCGCTCCCGATCGCGTACTCAGCGACATGGGCATGAACATGGGCATGCGGCATCTGATGGTGGAACGGCGCGATGGCGGCAACCGCCCCGATACGCGCGCCACCCTCAGCTTTGCCTCGGCTCGGAAAGGCATTGCCTCTTGGATCGCCGCTCCGGCCCCCATGGCCTCCCTTGATTACATCTCGCCCCAGGCTGGCTTCGCCCTGTCCGCCGTTACCAAGGACGCGCGCCAGATGGGCGAAGAGTTCTTCGCCCTCACCGGGGCCAAGACCAGCCAGGGCTTGGCCGAGGCGGAAAGCCACCTGGGCCTCAAGGTTCTGGACGACTTACTGGGACCCTTCGGCGGCGAGTTGACGCTAGCCCTGGACGGCCCGCTCCTTCCCGTGCCTACGGTGGTGATGGTCGCCGAGGTCTACGATAGCGGCCGCTTGAATACCAGTCTCAAGCGCGTAGTCGCGGAGCTAAGAGCGCAAGTGCCCTCCGCCGCCGTCGAACTCCTCGAGGAGACCGCCGAGGGCCGCACGTGGTATCGTCTCAAGGCAAAGGGCATGCCGTCGGAACTGCACTTCACCTATGACAGCGGCTACGTTATCGCGGCGCCCAGCCGCCTGGCGATTACGAAGGCGCTGCAAAATCGCCGCAACGGCAACGGCCTCGCGCGTTCCACCGCTTTCCGACAGCTTCTGCCGGCGGACTCGCAAGTGAATATGTCCGGCGTGCTCTACTACAACCTGGGCCCCGGCCTCAAGTCCATCGTCGACCAGATGAAGTCCATCCCCGATCTTCCCGCCGGCCAGTCTCAATCCCTCGACGCCCTCGCGGCCAACCAGGAGCCCGTCCTGATTGGTTTGTGGGCGGAAAACGACCGGCTCACCGTTGCCAGCTCCACCGGCTTCTTCGGCCTGGGGCTTGAGAACTTCGTGGCCGCCGCCGGAGGGCAACCCATTCTGCCTTCCATTCTCGGTAGTGCCCTGCGCCAAACGGCGCCATTTCTTCAGCAAGGAAACCGCTAGGGTAAATGTCGAGCGTCATCGCCCTCCAAGGCCTCACGGTTCAACTCGCCGCGCGCACGATCCTGAATAACCTCACGATTGAGCTCAAGGGGAAGACCATCGGCCTGCTGGGTCCCAATGGCGCGGGCAAATCCACCCTCATCAACACGCTGCTTGGCTTCTACGCGCCGGCCTCCGGGTCGGCGCGTGTCTTTGGCCATGACGTCCGCGCGGAAGTTCGCAAGGTCCGCTCCCTCATCGGCTACATGCCGGAGAACGATTCCTTCATCGCCGACATGAGCGCCGTCACCTACGTCCGCATGATGGGCGAACTCTCCGGCCTCCCCGCCGAAACCGCGCTGGAGCGCGCCCACGAGTGCCTCTTCTACGTTGGCCTGGGCGAAGCCCGCTATCGCAAACTGGGCACTTACTCCCTCGGCATGAAACAACTCGCCAAGCTTGCCCAGGCCATTGTCCATGGGCCCCGCCTGGTCATCCTCGACGAACCCACCAATGGCCTCGACCCCCCAGCCCGCCGCCGCATGCTCAAAATGATCAAAGATATGCGCGCCATCGGCGACATGCACCTGGTTCTTTGCTCCCACTTGCTGCGCGACGTCGAAGATACCTGCGAGGAGGTCGTCATCCTCAAGCAAGGCTCCATCGTTCACTATTCCAACTTGGAGGAGGAGCGCAAAGCCAACCGCCGCTTCGTCGAAATCGAAACCGTCGGCGACGAGGAAGGCTTTGCCACCGCGCTCGAAGCCCTGGGCGCGGAATGCGCCAGCGTAGGCCGCGGCCGCTGGAAAATGGTCCTGCCCCCGGAGTTTGCCATGCGCGAGCTCTACCAGGTCGCCGCCGCCAAAGACCTGGAACTGCGCCGCATCAACTACCGTAAAGACACCTTGGAAGACATCTTCTTAAAGGCGATGGAGCGCAGCGTCTAATGGCCGTCTACAAACGCAGCTACCGCAGTTACACCGGCGCCCTTACCGATCCGCGCACGCGCTTCCTCCTCTTGCCGAAGTACTCCTACGAGCGCATCTTCGCCAATCGCTTCCTCACCGGCTTCCTGGTCGCCGCCTGCTTTTTCCCCCTCTTGTGCGCCGTCTACATCTACCTCGTCAACAATCTCGATATCTTCACCTCGCTCGGCCTGCCCGTGCCCAAGTTCCTCAAAATCGACCCGCAATTCTTCCTCTTTTTCCTGAACTTCCAGGGCGCCCTCGCTTACATCCTCACCACCATCATCGGGCCCACCTTGATCTCGCCCGATCTCGCTAACAACGCCCTGCCCACCTATTTCTCGCGCCCCTTCTCCCGCGCCGAATACGTCATCGGAAAAATGAGCGTTCTCATGATCCTGCTTTCGCTCATCACCTGGATTCCCGGCTCGATCCTCTTTGTCCTTCAGTGCTCCCAGGCCGGCTGGGAGTGGACTAGCGCCAATTGGTTTATCCTGCGCGCCGTCGTTCTGGGCTCCCTGGCCTGGACCCTCCTGCTCTCCCTCATTGCCGTCGCCCTGTCGGCCTGGGTCAAGTGGAAGGTCGTCGCCGGCGCCTTGATTCTGGGCGTCTTCGGCATTGGCGCGGGCTTGGCCGGCATCATTAACTCCATCCTCGGCACCGACCTCGGCGCCATGGTCGACCTCTCCCGCATCATGTACACCATCTGGTCCAGCCAGTTCGGCATCGAAGTCCAATCCGGCATTGAGCCCTTCGAGGCCTGGATCGGTTTCTTTGGCGTTTGCGTCCTTTGCCTTATCCTGCTCGAACGCAAGATCCGCCCGAAGGAAATTGTGCGATGAACATCGTCTTCAGCGATGTCTCCCGTTTTTACGGCGAGGTCCTCGGCGTCAACCGCATCAACCTGTCCATCCCTCCCGGCATCACCAGCCTCGTCGGCCCCAACGGCAGCGGCAAGACCACCCTCATGAACCTCATGACGGGACTCGTTCGCCCCACCCAAGGCTCCATCGATATCCGTGGCCTCACTCCCGACGAACCCGAAAAGCTCTTCCGCCTCCTCGGCTACGCCACCCAGTTCGATAGCTTCCCCCGCGGTTACACCGGCTATCAATATGTGTACTCAACGCTCCTTCTCCACGGCCTAAGCCCGGCCGAGGCCGAGCGCAAGGCCTGGGCCGCCATCGAAAAAGTCAATCTCGTCGACGCCGCCAAACGTAAAGTCGCCGCCTATTCCAAGGGCATGCGCCAGCGCATCCGCCTCGCCCAAGCCATCGCCCATGAGCCCGAAGTCCTGGTCCTCGACGAGCCCCTCAACGGCCTCGACCCGCTGGTCCGCTCGGAGACGATCGCTCTCTTCCGCGAAGCCGCCTCGCGCGGCGCCCACGTCATCGTCTCTAGCCACGTCCTCCACGAGGTCGACATGATTTCCGACCAGGTCATCCTTCTCGCCAACGGCTACGTCGTCGCCGAAGGCGGCATCCGCGGCGTCCGCGAGGAGATTAGCGACCAGCCCCTCCAGATCGTCGTCCGCTGCGATAAGCCAAGCGAAATGGCCTCTAGGATCTTTGCCTACGATCATGTCGTGGAAGCCCGCATCCACGCCGATGGCCTCGGCCTGCTGGTCAAAACCAAGAACCCCTCGCACTTTCACAAGCTGCTGAACCGCCTGGCCGTCGACGGCCTCGAAATCGACAGCGTCGCCCCGGCCGACGACGACGTGAACTCCCTCTATGAATACCTGATCGGCGAAGAAGGATCCCTCAAATGACCGGCTTTGCGCTCTGGCGCCAGCAAGTGCTCACCATCGTGGGCCTGGAGTGGAAAAAGACGCTCTTCTCCCGCCGCGGCCTCTGGGTTTACGCCCTCGCGCTCCTGCCCGCCCTGCTGCTGGGCGTCAAGGCCGTCCAGCAGAATCGCCGCTATGCCGCCATGGAACGCGTCGCGCAGTCTGCCCCGAACGCCCCGCAAGTAACTCGTTCCATCGTCTTGGGCGTCCCGGCAAGCGATACCGCTAAATTACTCGGCGACAACCAGATTCCTTTTACCCGCTATACGCGCGGAAAGCGGCGGGAGATCATCGAATATAACGATGGCCAGACCGCATACCAACTGGTCTTTCGCGACGGCGTGCTGACCGCCAAACAAAATCGCCAGGCCGCCTCGCTCGGCTCCGATATCCAGGCCTACGCCGGTATCTTTCAGTACTTCTACCTGCGTCTCGCCATCTTCTTTGGCTGCGTCGGCATTTTCATGAATCTCTTCCGCGGCGAAATGCTCGACCAAAGCCTACACTATTACCTGCTCTCTCCCGTGCGGCGCGAAGTGCTGCTGGCCGGCAAGTACCTCTCCGGTCTGGCCGCCACCGTCGGCATCTTCGGCTTGAGCTTTCTCCTCCAGTATTGGCTGCTTCTTCTCCCCCACCCAGGCCAGCAGGTGAGCCAGTATTTGGGCGATGGCGGTTGGGCTCATGTTGCCTCCTACTTTGGCGTCACGGCCATGGCTTGTGTCGGCTACGGCAGCGTTTTTCTCGCCGCCGGCCTGTTCTTTAAAAACCCGCTCATTCCCGCGGCGGTCATGCTCGTCTGGGAAGGCATGAACTGGTTCCTGCCCTCTTTGCTCAAGAAGATCAGCATCATCTTTTACCTCCAAAGCCTCAGCCCCATCGTCGCTCCGCCCAACGCGGATATTCCCGAACCCCTCCAGATGCTCATCACCACCGCCGCGCCCACGCCGGGCCCCATCGCCGTCTGCGGCATTCTCTTGCTGGCCGCCGGCATCCTTGTGCTCGCCGCCCGCCAGGCCCGGCGTCTGGAAATCAACTACTCGACGGAATAGCCTCTACTCGCAGTCGATCGAGTCTTCGTTGCGCGAACGGAAGTACGAACGCAAGTCGTCCCGCAGCCGCACACTCCTCCCCGTCAGTTGGTAGAGCCCCTGCGCGTCGCGCTGCAGATCCGTGTCCGGGTTGTAGGCGTTGTCCACCAGAATGCGCCAGCGGTCCGAATACTGCCGGTCCACTTTCTTGCCGTGCCAATGATGGTTCAACAAGCCGTCTACATAGCCGACGTTGCGCCGGATCTTTGCTTCGGCCCGCGCCTGCCAGTCCAGCACCCGCCGCTTGTACTCCGCCTGCAGTCCTCGCGATAGCGTTCTCTCGGCCTCGCCGATCAACGCCGCCGCCATGTGCCAATCGGCGCTGCCCGCAATGCAGGGGTCCAGCAATTGCCCCAGCGCGTCCAGCGCCTGCCGCCTCGCCGCCCACGCAAATCCGGGATGCCAATAGCCGCCCTTGGAATAGCCGTAGTAACCCTCGGCCGTCGCCATAGAGCCGCTTCTTCGTTGCCGCTTGGGCGCCGGCTCGTTGTAATACATCCACATCCAACCGTGTTTCAGGTTCGACATCGGCTGGTACTTCGGCCCCAGATCCTGGCAATGCGAGAACATCTGCACCACCTCGTAATGCTGCAGTTGTTGAATGGTTTCGTAGGCCCAATCCGGCCGCGCAAACGTCACATCGGCGTCCACCCAGGCAAAGTATTCCGCACCCGGATCCCGCGACAGCACATAGGAAAACAGCAGATTCAACGCATTCTCTTTATGCCAGATTTCGCTCTGCGTCCGCAGTTGCAGATGCTGTGGGTTGCCTGCCGCGGTAATGGCGAAGGGGCGCTTTCCGTAGGCCACTTCCACCGTCCAATGCTCGATATGCTCGCCCTCGTTCTGTGCCTTGAAGGCTTCATAAAGCTTGTAGCGGGAAGCATAACGAACCGGATTGGAAATCACGGTGCAGACATGCAATTTCGATACGCCCCGTAGAGCCTGAGCGCTCGGACGGGGAAACACGGGGGGAAGCGGCTGGGTCAGCATCGCATACTTCCTGAAGAGCAAGGATTTCCGAACAAACGCCAAGGGAACGGACGGCGCCGCCCCCAGGCCAGAGAAACCTCACAGCGGAAGTCTCCAGCTCAGCATCGCCGCTCCGGCTCCCGCCGTCGGGCCGCTCGCCGCGCTTTCCCTCGCCAAAGTCTTTGCCCGCAAACGAGTTATTTTCTCCTGCGCTATCGTGAATTGTGATGCACAGCGACCAAAAATCCGAACTTACGTCCCTCTTCCCAGCCTCCGAATCGGGCCTCGAAGAAAACTCGCGCCGCGGCTTCCTGGTAACCACCTTGCCCGCCGGTTTCGCCCTCGCCGTTCAACCGGTGTCTGCCCAGACCATCACCACCGATACCACCGGGCTCACCGCCGGCGAAGTGAAGATCCCTGTTAAAGACGGCGAGATCCCCGCCTACCGCGCTATGCCCGAAAAGGGCACCAACCACCCCACCGTCATCGTCATCCAGGAAATCTTCGGCGTTCACGAGCACATCAAGGATCTCTGCCGCCGCCTAGCCAAGTCCGGCCACTACGCCATCGCCCCTGCCCTCTACGCCCGCCAGGGCGATCCCGCCAAGCTCACCGACATGCAGGCCCTCATGCGCGACATCGTCGGCAAAGTGCCCGACGCGCAAGTCATGTCCGACCTCGACTCGACCGTCGCCTACAGCGCCAAGAACGGCGGACACTCCTCCAAGCTCGCCATCACCGGCTTCTGCTGGGGCGGTCGCGTGGTGTGGCTTTACGCCGCTCACAATCCCAAGGTCAAAGCCGGCGCCGCCTGGTACGGCCGCCTGGTTGGCGCCCCCACCGACTTGCAGCCCAAGCACCCCGTCGACGTCGCCGCCTCCCTTAACGTCCCCGTGCTTGGTCTTTACGGCGAAAAGGACGGCGGCATTCCCCTCGACACCGTCGAGAAAATGCGCGAAGCCCTAAAGGGCTCCAAGTCCAAGTCTGAAATCATCGTCTACAAAGACGCCCCCCACGGCTTCAACGCCGATTACCGCCCCAGCTACCGCAAGGCCGACGCTGAAGCCGCCTGGGCCAAAATGCTCGCCTGGTTCAAGTCCAACGGCGCCGCCTAATTGCTCTCCTGGGGGCCGCCCGGACGCGGCCTTTGACGCCGCAGGCTTTCGAGCTCTTCCCGTAGCGGACGCCAATACGCGCGGTCTTGCCGTCGTTCTTCCTGTTCTTCCCGGGCTAATTCCGCGGCAACTTGCTCCGCCTCCGCCTGCAGTGCGCAGCCAACAGCGGCACGCTCTCGCGCCACCCGTTTGGCCGCTTCGGGCCTCTCGGCGGCCAGCCGGACTAGTAGCGACCCGGTCGGGAGCTCCCGGAACAGGAATTCCAATTGTGCGTCGTTCCATCGGCCTTCCGTTTCGAAGTACACCCGCTCGGCCAGTCGCCGGATCATCGGCCAGTCCTTGTCCTGCTGCGTCTTCTTTGCGCGGACCAGGTCCTCCAACGACAGCAAATCGATTTCCACGCCGTCCACCTCCAGGCTGCTCCGCCTTGCCCAAAGTTCTTCAAAGCCAGCCACACCGCGTAATTTACCCATGATGTCGATCCGCAGCTTCTCAACGCCGGCCGCCTGGCAACGAAAATGAATCGCATGCCCGCGCTCCAGGAATTCCGCGCGTGCTTCCGGTACCGCGATACGCTCTGCCTGCAATTCTTCGAACGCTTCCAACAACTGACTGAGAGCTTCGCCCCCCGGCAAAATTAGTAGGTCCAGATCCCGGCTAAACTCCGCCGCGCCGTAGAATACGCAGGCCTGCCCGCCCATCACCAGCACTCTCGCGCCACTCCTCCGGATCAAAGAAAGGGATTTGAGTATCGGGCTCTGCGTCAAGGGTTCCCCCCAGCGCCCAATAGGTATCCCATAGCTTCATCGATTCCCGAAAGCGCTCCTCCGGGCTTAACCGGTACCATTCGGCCCACTCCTCTCCCACTAGCTCTTCCGCGCTCATGCAGTGATCTTCCCCTTTAGTCTAGGGCCTGCCGTTCTCCATCTTCTGACTCCACTACCTTAGTCTTCCAGCATCACCATCAGCCACTTCCCCCCAGCCAGGCTGAACTGCGCACGCGGCATCGTCGGGTCCTTAAGCGCCGCCGCGGCCATCCAGCCCACTAAGCCTTCGCTGGTCTCCACCTTCTTCCATCGCCCTTCTTCTCCGCGCCTCTTTACAATCTCAAATTTCAACCGCTTGATTTCCGCCGCCCGCGCATTCGGCCCCTCCCGCAATGCCTCATCTCCCCAGGCCACTACCCAATGCGCTTTCGGGTCCGGGCCGGCGGGAAACTTCCACACCACATACGGCGACAAAAAGATGGACGGATGCTCCCTTACAAAGCCCAGATCCAGCATGTCTTCCAGCGCCGCCCACACTGGGGATGCTTTCTCCTCGGGGTGCCATTTCTCCACAAAAGCCGCCCATCCCTTTCGTTCCGGTCTCTCGGCCACGCTCACGTCCTTCGCACTCAGCTTCCGCAAGCCCTCCACATCCCGCTTGGCCACCACCTCCTTCAACTGCTTCACATACCGCGCAAATCTCCGGTCCTTCGCCGTTTCGTCGTTCGGAGTTAACTTCGTCTGTCCCCAGCCTGGCAGCGCTAAGACCCCACACAGCGCTCCCCACACCAGAAACGTAGTTCCCATCGGCGGCATCATGCTTAAAGATACGGCATGCGCATCCTTTTGTCCCTTCTCGCCTGGGCATCCTCGCCCGCCTTCGCCCAATACGGCGAGTTCAACGTCCACGGCGGCCTCTTCCGGCTTTCGCCCAACAAGATCGGCACCGCTATCGGAGAATCCTCCGGCGCCACCTTCGACGCCCTCCTCGACAACGGCTGGATGCTCGGCTTTCGCACCACCCTCAATCAGGGCGCCTTCTTCGGGCACGAGTTCGGCTACAACTACAACCGCACCAGCCTTCGCTACCGCCCCCAGGATCCGAACGCGGGCGTCGAATCCAAAAACGGCATGGCCACCCATCGCGGCTTTTATAACTTCCTGGTCTACATGCTTCCCGAAGGCTCTAAAGTCCGTCCCTTTGCCACCGGCGGCGGCCACTTTGCCAACTTCGTCCAACCCGGCGCCAGCGTCCAATTCGGGCAGGGCGACACAAAATTCGGCGTCAACTATGGCGGAGGGCTAAAAGTACGAGTCACAGACCGCTACATGGTCCGTTTCGATTTCCGTCAATACCTGCAAGGCAAACCCTTCGAGCGCTTCCTCGCCACCGGCGGCGGCTATTTCCACAACCAGGAATATTCCGTTGGGTTTTCTTATACTTTATAAATTATCTTGAATTGTTTTAGTTTATTGTGCAAAATAAGACATTGTTATGTCTTTGGAATTACAACAGAATCCGGGCTCGGCTACGGGCCCCCGCACTGCTGCAGGCAAACTGCGCAGCGCCTCCAATTCCTTTAAGCACGGCCTCTATTCCACGAAACTAGTGTTGAATGAGCCTGCCGATCAAGAATCCTATTCAATTATTCTTCACAATTTCGAAGAAGAATACGCCCCCATCACCCCCACAGAAGCCTTGCTGGTGCAACAGTTGGCCGCCGCCCACTTCCGCCACCTAAAAGTACAGGGCCTCTACGCGATGACCCTGAATGAAGCCTTCGCCAGCCTGTCCGCCACCGACGTCAAACCGGAATTCTACGAGAACATCACCCACGACAACCTGCTCAAGGACTCTCCCTCCTTCCGCCTCTACCAGCGCGAGCTCGAGCGCCTCCCCTACAAAATCGCCCGCCTCATCAAGCAACTGCAAACCTTGCGCAAACTCCGGCCATCGGTCCTGGCCGAAAACGCCGCCGACCTGCCGACGCTACCAATCCTCGAGCGAAACCTCGAAATGAAAGGAACGAACTCCCCCAGCACCACCCCGCCCGGGTCTGCGAAAATCGAAGCAGTACCCCCAGGGGCCCTTAGCACAACGGTTAGTGCAGCGGACTCATAATCCGTTGGTTGTTGGTTCGAATCCAACAGGGCCCACCAATCAAATCAGTGGCTTGCAAGGCTCTAAATTCCGTCACCAGCTTACTTTGGGGGAATCTTTGGGAACCCCACCTGAATTCGAGGCCAGCGAATGACACCGACGTTCACACCCGAACAGCTTAAGAACTTCGCGCCCTTTGTTGTGGACGAAATGCAGCGCTTCAGGGTAGCGTTCCGCCGATTCCGAGATGTCAACGATCAGTCGATTGAAGGCTCATGGGCAGGGATGGCGACCCTTGTTCACTACCGTTGCCTCCTATACTTCTTCTCCAAGAAATCCAGGTCACGCAAGGATGATGACGACGTGCTGGCCGTCGATTACCTTCCAACGTGGAGACCGCCAGCTTGGATAAGCGAACAAAAGACTCGGTGCAACAAGATGCTTGCCCATCTTTCGTATTCAAGGTTGATGCACATCGAAGCCGATGACAATGCCTGGAACACCAACCTAATCGCAAACACGGAAAAGGCTTGGCAATGCTTCATGCAGGAGCTTCCAGAGGAACGCCGCGCTTGGTTCAGGGTCGAGGGTATTGGCCAGTAGCCGGAGAACTGATGTCTTCTATCCTTGGCATTGGCGTGAATGCAACGCGAAACGCCCGAGACCGCGGTCCCCTTCTCGCCCACCAGCAACGGGTGCTGTCAGCCCTTGCCGCTAGTATTCGTACCAACTGGAATGCGCCGAATAGGCGTGGCAAGCGTGGCATTGGGTGGTCTCCCATTGATGAATGCACTGCGGGCAAACCCCTCCCGTATCAAACGTGTGCCACTCGTAGCCGCATGTGCAGGCCCAGGTGTCCGAAGGCGCCGGCATCCAATCGCATTGTGGACAGCGAATGCGCGGACCGGTTAAGCCGGTGTATTCCCCGGTGCCTTCCCCAACGTCCGGCACTTCCTCGATTTCCGGCTCCATGATGGCCGGTTTTCGCTTCTCGCTCACGTCTATATAGACGAAAAAAATTAGGCGCCGGTTGCTATTTCCACAATAGCGGCGCAAACTCCGCCAGATTCCGCCGCCACACCAGCCACGTGTGCGCCCCCGGCGTCTCGAGCCACGTATGCTTCACGCCCTTGCCGTCCAGCCAAGCATGGAAGCTCCGGTTCGATTCCATCAAACGGTCTTCCTTGCCGCAGGCAATCCACAGCAGCTTCGGCTTCTCCGCTCCGGGCATCGTCAGCTTCGGGTAAGTCTCATCGTAGTTGTTCCCACCCCCGCCGGCCGAGAACGCAGCTACATAAGAAAACCGATCCAGGTGATTCAGTCCAACAAATGATGCCTGCGCGCCGCCCATGGACAGGCCCGC
Organism: uncultured Bryobacter sp.; assembly: GCA_964387685.1. Classification (GTDB taxonomy): domain Bacteria; phylum Acidobacteriota; class Terriglobia; order Bryobacterales; family Bryobacteraceae; genus Bryobacter. Next base: position 104,024 of record CAYLXK010000001.1, on the reverse strand, counting down.
AATCGCCCTCCCCTCGCGCTTCGTCTCGACTTTGTAGGCCTTCTCGACCGCTGGAATCACTTCGCCTAACAGCGCATCGCGGTATCGGTCGCGATTCCTTATCCCCACGCTGGGATCGCGCGGCCCCGGCCGCACAATCTCCGGAGCCCCATAGCCCAGCGTCATCACCACAATCGTCGGTGTCATCTTGCCTTCGGCCAGCAGGTTGTCGAAGATCACATGCGCTTGGCCCACCGAGGTCCAGCCGCTCGCGTCGTCGCTAAACCCATGCAACAGGTACAGGACCGGATACTTCTTCCGGGCGTCGTGATTCGGCGGAAGGTAGACGTAATAGTCGCGATGATCGCCGATCAGGGCGGACTTGTAAAAGTGATGATCCACCCGCCCCCGCGGCACATCCCGCGTTTCCCAGATCTGCGGCTTCTCCCCGCGCACCAGCACCATGCTCTGCGTAGAAAGCAGGTTCGGCTTCATCAAGGGGTTGGCCGGGTCGATCAAGGCGACCCCGTCGGCCACAAAAGAGTAGCCGTAGTAGTCGGGTTCCAGCGGGCCCACCGTTAGGCTCCATACGCCCGCCTCGTTCCTTTGCATCGGAACTCGCGCCGCGCCTTCGCGCGATAGCAGGACCTCCTTGGCATTGGGGGCTCGAAAGCGGAAGGTCACCTCTCGGCTGGCTGACACCTCAGGCGAAAGCAGGGGCGCATTCTGGGCAAGGCACAGCAGCGGCAGGAAAAGGGCTACAAGGCGCATGGCCCTTATTCTATGCGCGCCACCCTCACAATGCGAATAGGAGGCGTCAGCTTCTGTTGGACGCAGGGCGCCAGTTGAATCTTTCCCAGCACGTCTCTTCCCTCTAGCGCCGCTCCAAACGCGGCAAAGCCCTGCCCATCGGGATTTCTTTGGCCGCCAAAGTCAAGCTCGGGTTGGGCGCCAAGGCAGAAAAAGAAGTCGCCGGTCGCCGTGTCCGGGCCGCCCCGCGCCATAGAAATCACGCCGTCGGCGTGCCGCAGACCCGTCAGGTTGGTCCTCTCCAAAACGATCGGCTCGAAACTCTCTTTTCGTTCGGGGTTCGGCCCGCCCTGCACCACGTCGATCTTGATCCTGCTCTGTGGCTGATTGTCGCGCCGCTCGCCGCGCGTCGTCTTAACGGTGCGATGAAATACGCCGCCGTCATAAAGGCCGCCGTCCACATAGCGCAGAAAGTTCCTCACCGTAATCGGCGCCCGGTCTCCGCTCAAGGCCACCCGGATGTTGCCCAGTTCCGTCTCGAACTGCACCACGACGCGGCCATAGCGCGCCTCGTCCTGCGCCAGCAGCGCCGGCGCGACTAAGAAGCTTCTGCGGGGGATCATGCGATTTCCTCCAGTTGAAAGCCCAGGCGATCCGGGCCCGCGCTCAAGAGTTCGGAACTCTGCCCGTGAGCGGCGAAGATCTGTTGCACATGCAGTGCCACCGCCTCGTGGCCGGCTTCGTGCAGCACCAAGACACTGGGTCCCGCGCCTGAGAGGCAACAGCCCAACAGGCCCGGGGCCCGCAGCCGCAAGATCTCTTCCAGGCCCGGGATCAACGGCGCGCGATGCGGCTGATGGACGCAATCTTCTAGCGCCGTCGGGAAAGCGTCCCGCGCCCCCGTGGCCAGCGCCGCCACCAGCAGCGCCGTCCGCTGGAGATTGAAGGTCGCTTCGGCGCGCGTGTAGCGTTCTGGCAGCACCGCCCGCGCCTCTTTCGTGGGCAAGGCAAAACTGGGGATGACCACGGTGGCCCCGAACTGCTCCGGCCACTCGAGCCGTACCGCCCGCGCCACTTTGTGGCTGTCGAATGCACTGGCTGCCATCGCCCCATATACACATGCCGCCACGTTATCCGGATGCCCCTCATAGCGCGCCGCCTCGTCCAGAATCCGCGGCCGCTTCCAGTGCAAGCCCAAGAGCTGATCGGCGATCACTACGCCCGCCGTCAGGGCCGCGGCGCTGGAGCCAAGGCCTTTGCCAAGCGGAATCCCATTCTCCATGCTCAGCCGTATTGCGGGCAACGCCATCTGCATGTGTTCGGCCACGCGTAGGGCGGTCTGCCAGATGAGATTGTCCGTCCCGGTCGAAATGCTCTCCGCGTCGCGCCCTCTCACTGAGATCGTCAGTGCCTCGGACGGAGCGAACTCACAGGTAAGATAGGCCCGCAGCGCCAGACCCAGCGAGTCGAAGCCCGGCCCCAGATTCGCACTTGATGCGGGCACCCGCAGGCGCCAAGCCTTAGGCACCGGCTTGGCCCGGTGCAACCTGGCCGATCGTGACGGGCTGCTCGTTTCGTGCGCTCGCGTAAATGGCCTGCACCAGTTCCAAAGCACGCAGGCCGCCCGCACCGCTCGATTGCGGCTCCCGGTCCTCCCGGATGGAAGCCCCGAAGTCGAGGAAAAGCCGTTCAAAAGGCGCAAGCCCGATCGCCATGGGATCGCTTGCGCCGCTGGCCACCTCCGCCGCGATCGGCGCGGGATCGCTCTCCGCCTCGGCATCGTCCACCACTTCCCACTTCGAAATCCGGTCCCCGCTCATGATGGCCGAGCCCTTCGTGCCATGCAACTCGATCCGCTCCGTAAAGCCCGGCCACATGGCCGTCGAGGTCTGGATCACGCCCGTGGCGCCGCTCTGATAGCGCAGCACCGCGCTGCAGACGTCGTCGGATTCAATCTTGTGCCGTGCGCCCAAGTGCCACTCCGCATACACGCGCTTGGCCCCGCCAATCAGGTGCAGCAGCCAATCCACCTGGTGGATGCCCTGATTGATTACGGAACCTCCGCCTTCAACGGCCCAGCTCCCCTTGATAGGGCGGGAATAATACTCCTCGCTGCGCCACCATTTGACGTACGCATCCGCCTGGAAGATCTTCCCTAAACGCCCGCCGTCCACCGCCCGCTTCAGGAACAACATCGCATCGTTGAAGCGGCCCTGGCTAACCACACCCAGCTTCACTTTCTTCTCCGCGCAGTAGGCCACCATTTCGCGGGCCGTCTCGACATCGATCGCGATCGGCTTCTGCACCTGCACATGCTTGCCATGATCGGCCGCTAGCTTCAACGGTTCTAGACGCAGGTCCGGAAAGGTGCAGACGTCAATAAAATCCACCCGAGGATGCGTGCAGACATCTTTCCAGTTGGGAAAGTAGTCTCCGCCGTATTGCTGGCAGAACGCCCGGCCGCGCTCCGGGTCGCGGTTGTAGACCGCGGCAATCTCAAATCCAATGTTTTGGTAGGCTTGCGCGTGCTTGTGAGAGATCGCACCCGTGCCGATTAGGCCCACTTTCATGCTGTCTTGCTATACTACTATTGTTCGGCGCGATTCCTGTTTTCGAACCCCTCACATTTTTGCTCGAGCCGGTAGCTCAGTTGGTAGAGCATCGCACTTTTAATGCGGTGGTCGTGGGTTCGAATCCCACCCGGCTCACCATTTACCCTCCTTCCCTGACATACAATTCAGCACGTGGCTTACTTGCTCGCCCTTGATGAGGGCACTACTAGCGCGCGTGCTGTGCTTTACGACAAACAGGCTCAGCGTCTGGGCCTGGAATCGAACGCCTACCAACTCCATTACCCGCAGCCAGGCTGGGTGGAAGTGGACGCCGATGTTGTGTGGGGCGCGCAGCTATCGGCGGGCCGCCGCTTGCTCGACGCTCTGAAGGTGGACGCAAAACAAATCCTGGCCCTTGGCATCACGAACCAGCGCGAGACAACGCTGGTTTGGGAAGCCTCTACCGGCCGGCCCGTTTCGCCCGCCATCGTCTGGCAGTGCCGCCGCACGGCCTCCTTTTGTGAAGAGCTTAGCCTTGGCCCCTACAAACGGCGCATCGAAGTGCGTACCGGCCTGGTGATCGACGCCTATTTTTCCGCCTCCAAGCTCAAATGGATTCTCGACCGTCTGCCGGATGGCCGCGCTCGTGCGGCCCAGCGCGAGTTGCTCTTCGGCACCATCGATACCTGGCTGATCTGGAAGCTGACCAACGGGAAGGTGCATGCGACCGATTCGACCAACGCCTCCCGCACCATGCTGATGGACCTCGAGCAGGGAACTTGGGACGACGATCTCCTGCGCATCTTCGAGATCCCCCGCGAAATGCTCCCGCGCATCACGGGCTCCCAGGAGGTCGTTGGCGTCACCTCAGCCGAGCACTTCGGTGCCGAGATTCCGATCGCAGGCAATGCGGGAGACCAGCAAGCGGCGCTCTTCGGCCAGGCCTGTTTCCGTCCCGGCTTGATTAAGAACACCTACGGGACCGGCTGCTTCGCGCTCATGCACACCGGCGGCGTCCGCCCGGTTTCGCGCCACCGCCTTCTTTCGACCCGCGCCGCGGGTGAGGTCCGGGACCCGCAATACGCCCTCGAGGGAAGCGTCTTCGTCGCCGGGGCGGCCATGCAGTTTCTGCGCGACAATTTCGGCTTCTATACCGACGTCCGGATCACGGAGGACGTCGCCAAGACCGTCGACGATACCGGCGGCGTTTACATGGTGCCCGCCTTTACCGGGCTGGGAGCGCCCCATTGGGACCCCGACGCCCGCGGCATCATCACTGGCCTGACCCGCGCGACGCTGCGCAGCCATCTGATCCGCGCGGCCCTGGAGAGCATCGCCTACCAAACCTACGACCTCATGGAGGCCATGCGCGGCGATACCGGGCAGGCCCCGCGCGAACTCCGCGTGGACGGCGGCGCCGCCGTGAACGACTTCCTCATGCAATTCCAGGCCGACATCCTCGGTGCGCCGGTGGTGCGGCCGATGGACGTGGAAAGCACCGCTCTCGGCGCCGCCTATCTGGCCGGACTCGGCATTGGGCATTTTCACAATACCGACGAACTAGAGGCCTTCTGGCGCATTGAGAAGCGCTTCGAGCCCACGATGCGCCCGAGCGTTAGAGACTCACTGTTGAACGGCTGGAAGGATGCCGTCGGCCGCGCGCTCCGATAATACATTCCATCCTTTAGCCCTTGACATCCGTCTACAGGACAGTCAGTATTTGGCTGTTGCAACGAACAGTTGCAAATTTTAAATCGGGGTCTCGAATATGAAAAAGTTGTTACTCGCCGCGTCCTTCGCGGCTATCGGCGCGCTTGCGCAGACCGTGGAGTCCATTCCTTTCCGGATGAACATGAGTCCGGGCAATGAGGTGCCCGCTCTCACGATTAATGCGAGCGGGACCGCGACCGTCTGGGTTCACGTCGCTAGGAACGCGGCCGGTCAAGTGGTCAGCGGCACGGTCGATTTCACCGTCCGCTATTAGTTTCCCGGCGAAACCACTTTCACCGGACTGCACATTCATCGGGGAGCGGCCGGCACCAACGGGCCGGTGCTGATCGATACCCGCATCACCGCGGCCAATCCGGTAGTGGAGGCTAGCGGCCGGGGCGAGATTTTGCGCACGGCCGAAGTTCCGCCGGGCAGCACCAACGTCGCCGTCTTGAACGAGCTCTTGGGCAACCCGGAAGGCTTTTACATAAATCTGCATACGACGACAAATCCAGGGGGCGCCATCCGCTCGCAACTCTTTCGGACCGAACAGCGGGTCTATGGCGCGGTATTAAGCCCGGCCAATGAAGTGCCGGCCATTACGAACTCACAGGCGAGCGGCCTGGGCTTTCTCTCTCTGCTGGCGGGCGTGGACGCGCGAGGCGTGCTGCAAAGCGCGGAGGTGATCTTCGACGTTAACTATGCGGGATTCGCCGAAGGCACCCAGTTCACGGGCATGCACATCCATCAGGGCCGCGCGGCCGCCAACGGGCCGGTGACGATCGATACAGGCTTGATCCGTGGCGCCAATCTCCTGGCCGGAGCCAACGGCGCGGGCAACCTAAAGTACACAGTCGATGTGAACATGGCGAACAACGCCAGCATTGCCACGGTCTATAGCATTCTGAACGACCCCTCGAGCGCCTACTGGAATCTGCACACTGTGGCCAACCTGGGCGGAGAGATTCGGGCGCAGTTGCGTCCGACTGAGGTCGTTCGCTTCAACAGCCTATCCATGATTCCCGGGAATGAAGTTCCCGCGCTCACTTCCGACAACCGCGCCCAAGCTGCTTATACGGCCTACGCTTTGCGGCTGCCGAACGGCAGAGCGCTCGGCGCCTATATGGCCTTCGACGTGAACTATTCCTTCCCCGCGGAAACGACCTTCACGGGTCTACACCTGCACCAGGGAGCGGCCGGCGCGAACGGCCCGGTAGTGCTGGATAGTGGAATCCGCGCTGGCTCGACCATCTTGAGCGCCTCCGGTTTCGGCAACATCTACCGCACGGCCTTTGTCCAAACGACGGCGCAAGTTGGGGCCTTGGATGGCCTCCTTGACAACCCGCGCAACTTCTACATCAACCTGCACACGAGCGTCAATCCGGGCGGGGCGGTGCGGGTGCAGATGATGGAAGGCCCCGCCGTTCCGCCGCGCATCGAAAACGTCATTCTGAGCGTATCGGACCCGTCTCGCAATACGCTGGGATTGGGTGGACTGATGACCGTTTACGGGTCGAACATTGCGTCCATGCCCGGCAATCTAGACGGTTGGACCGGGGAACGCGCACCGGGCAGCCTGAACGGCGTCGGTGTGGCGATCGACGGCAAAGAAGCGCCGGTTGTGCAAGTAAGCCGGGACACGATGATCGCGCAGGTTCCTTTCGAAACTACCTTGGGCATGGTCGATCTATCCGTGAAGAACGCGATCGGCACCAGCAACACGTTGCGCGTTAATGTGGCCCGTTCCGCGCCGGCCATCTTCTTCGATCAACTCGGCACGGCGGGCCCGCGCGCCGTCGCCTTCGATATGCGCACCGGCAACCAGATGACCCAGGATTCACCCGCCGCCGCGGGCATGATTGTGGGCATCTTCGGCACAGGCTTTGGACAATCGAACCCGGCTCTGGCCACCGGCCAACTGGCGGGCTTCCAGACGCTGGCGCGTTATCCCGACGTTAAGGTGAGCCTGGGGGGAAGGGACATGACAGAAGTGGTGACGGTTCTGATCCCCGGTTATGTGGGCCTGACGCAGACCATCTTTACGGTCGCCTCGGTGCCGTCCGGCGCGCAATCGCTGGAAATCGACTATCAGGGCGCCAAGTCCAACCGGACCGTGTTGTACATGCGCTAAGTGTAGAGGATGGGATCGATGGGGAAACTGGGACTGCGCTTTCTGGGCGCGTTCCAGTTTCTCACCGTAATACCAATCCATCGTTCTACGGTTCCGCCTCACGAGGCCGCGCTATTCTTCCCACTGGTGGGGGCTTCGGTCGGGCTAATCTCATGCCTGCCGACGCTCCTGGAACTTCCTGCGGGCATGGAGGCGGGACTCGTCCTCGCGCTGCAACTGGCCTTAACGGGCATGCTGCATGAGGACGGTTTGGCCGATGTGGCCGACGCCGTGCGGGCCGGGCGCACCCGGGAGAAGATGTTCGAGATCTTGAAGGACAGCCGCATTGGCAGCTACGGCGCGTCCGCCCTTGGAGTGGCGATTTTGCTGCGATGGCAGGGCCTGGCCAACGTGGCCGACCCCTGGCGCATGGTCGCCGCGAGCGAGGCGCTTTCGCGTTGCGCCATTTTATGGCTCGGTTTTGCGACGCCCGCGGCGCGGCAAGGCATGGGCGCGTGGCTCTGCGAAAGCAGGGACGGGGCTACACGGGCCGCTTCCCTCCTCTGCGCCGCGCCTTGCCTATACATCGTGGGCTGGCAAACGGGGCTGGCCTTGGCCGCCGGCTTAATCGGCATGGTGCTGGCGGCCCGTTGGTACTTCATCCGGAGACTGGGGGGCGTAGTGGGCGATTGCTTTGGCGCCGTGCAACAGGCGGCCGTCATTTATTGCCTCTATGTATACGCATGGCCGATTTCCTGATCATCCGGCATGCCGAGCCGGCTTTGCGGGGAGTGCTACTGGGGCAATGCGATCCAGCGTTGAGCGAAGCGGGCCGCCTGGCCGCAACGGAACTGGCGGGCCGGGTAAGAGTGGCCAGCGTACTTGCTAGCCCCTTGCGGCGCGCACGGGAAACAGCGCAGGCCTTCGGCGTGGAGGTTGTGATCGTCGACGAGTTCCGCGAGTGGGGCTATGGCGCCTGGGACGGATTAAGCTGGCAGGAGATCGAAGCCCGTTTTCCCGAAGAGGCGAAGAAGCGCTCCGCGGATTGGCTAGGCTATGCCGCGCCAGGGCAGGAGAGCTGGCGAGAGTTCGCCGCAAGGGTAGAAGTAGGATGGACCCGGGCCTGCGCGTTGCCGCGTCCCGTGGCCATTGTGGCGCACGAGGCGGTGAACAGCGTGCTCTGGACCCGGCTATACGGAGGCGATCCGTTGCAGTTTCGACAAAAGTATTGTGAGATTTTGGAAGCTTGAGCGTACGTCTGGAGCAACAAATCCAAGCGCGCTGGAATTCGCGCACCAAGCCGGTACGCAGTCTAGGCCGGCTGGAGGATATCGTCACGCAGTACTGCCTGCTGCGCGGAGACGCACTGCCACCGCGGCCCGTGAAGGGGCTTTACGTGTTTGCGGGCGATCACGGAGTGTGCGAAGAGGGGGTTTCGGCCTACCCCAGCGCGGTGACGGCGCAGATGGTGGCCAACATCCTGGCGGGCGGAGCGGCGGTGAACGCGTTGGCGCGGCACCATCAGGTCAGTGTGGAGTTGATCGATTGCGGCGTGGGCCGGCCGACACGGAACTTCGCCCGGGAAAGCGCATTGAGCCAAGAGCAACTCGACCGGCATCTGCAAGCCGGGGTCCAACTGGCGCATGAGGCCAAGGAGCGTTTCACCTTGGTGGGGGTGGGCGAGATGGGGATTGGCAACACGACTTCGGCCTCGGCGATTTCGGCGGCGCTCTTAGGGATGCGCCCCATCGACGTGACAGGCCCGGGCACGGGCCTGGACTACGACGGCGTTGCGCACAAAGTGCGCGTGATTGAACGGGCTCTGGAAAGGCATCAACTGTCCTCACACGACGCGCGTGGGGTGCTGGAGGCGGTGGGCGGGCACGAAATTGCGCGCATGGCTGGCTTCCTGATCGGGGCCGCCCAAGCGCATTTGCCCGTCATGCTGGACGGGTTCATTACGGCGGCGGCCGCCTTGGCGGCTTGCCGTCTGGACAGCACAGTCCGGGCCAATTTATCTTTCTCGCATTTGTCGGAAGAGAAAGGCCACCAGTTCCTGATGGACGCGATGGCGGGCGAGGCCCTCTTGGACTTGGGACTGCGCTTGGGAGAAGGAACCGGCGCAATTTTGGGGATGTCGTTGCTCGAAAGCGCATGGCGAATTTATGCCGAGATGGCGAGTTTTGAGTCGGCTAGAGTCAGTGGGCCGTTGGCATGAAGGCTGTATGGTTAGCCGTTCTCACCCTGGGTTCGGCGGCGGCGCAGGGACCCTCGCTTGAGGAACTGCGCAACCTGGGCAAGGCTTTCTATGAGAATCCGACTACCCAAAAGGAAGCTGTCGAAACGTTGCGGCGGGCCTTGGCGCTCGCGCCCGATTCCAGCCGGGAACGCCTGAACTACGGCCTCGCGCTGCTGCGCGCGGGACGCAATGCGGAAGCGGTGGTCGAACTGCTGGCCGTGCAGAAGGCCGCGCCGGATATTCCACATACCTGGTTCACCCTCGGGGTGGAATACAAGAAACAGGGAGAAGCGCAAAAGGGGCTGGAGCAGATGCTGGGGGCAGCGCGGCTGGATGGGCGCGAGCAGCGACGCGAGCCGATCATTCAATACAACCTGGGTGTGCTGTATAAGCAGCTCGGCGACGCCGAGAAGGCGCTGGCGGCCTTTGAGGCGGCGCGGGATCTGGATGCCGGCCTTGCCGCGGCGCGATTTCAGTTATTCAACGCCTACCGCCAAGCGGGCCGGCCGGAAGATGCGCAACGGGAGTTGGCCGTGTTTCAACAACTGAAGAAGGATAGCGAGGGCGCGGCCGTGCCCGAGGATGTGGATTGGTCTCGCTACTCGGAGATCTACGACCCTAAACCCCCACGCCCACCGGCAGACACCACACCGGTGCGGTTCCGGGAGCGCAAGCTGCCCTATCCGGCGACGGGCGCAATTGCCGTAGGTCAACGGCTGCTGACCTGGGATACGCGTGGGATGCGATTGGATGGCATTCGCATGGCATGGCTCAGCGGGATGCGGAGCGCGGCAGCCGGGGACTTCAACAACGACGGCGTGCTGGACCTATGCGTGGCCACGGACAACGGTGCGCAATTGTTCGAGAGCGGCGGCGGAGCCTGGAGGCGCGTCTCCTTTGCCGGGCCCAAGGAAAGCTTCGCCAAGTGCGTCTGGATGGATTTCGATCACGACTATGACCTGGACCTCTTCCTGTTGGGGCCGAAGTCTTATCTGTTCCGCAACCAAGGGAAGGCGGGCTTCGTGGACCAAAGCGCGGCGTTTCCCTTTGTGGATGGCGAGGTGGTGGATGCAGTGGCTTTCCGTAAGGTGGCCGATACGCGAGGCTTTGATCTGGTGCTGAGCTACGCCGGGCGAAGCGCGGTTTTGTATCGAGACCAGTTGCTGGGCAAATATACGGTGGAGGATTTCCCAGGGGCGCCCGCGGGGGCCAGGAATTTAGCGGTGGCCGACACAGACGCCGATGGCCAACTGGAAGTGCATTATGGAGAGGCGAAAGTGTTTGCCGATCTGCGCAATAGCGGCCAGCCGGAGTGGGTGGAGGGTTGGGTGGCGATGGACCGCAACGGCGATGGGCGCACGGACATTGTGGCCGAGGGCGTCGAGAGGATCAACGCGACCGCGACCGCTAATCGCGCGGTGCGCATTTCCATCGCGGGCGTGAAGAATCTAAAGAGCGCGCTCGGCGCCGAGGTGGAAGTCCGCATCGGGGCCTTGTATCGGAAATTGCGTTACGAAGGCGCGGCTCTACTAGTGGGAGTTGGGAAGGCAAGCGAGATTGACGTGGTGCGAATCACTTGGCCGAACGGCTTGATCCAGAACGAAATGCGGCAGAGCGTGGCCAAGCCGTTACGCTATCGCGAGGCGCAGCGATTGAGCGGATCGTGCCCGATAGTGTGGACGTGGAACGGAACGGGCTTCGAGTACATAACGGACGTGCTGGGGGTGGCGCCGCTGGGGGCAAGCGCCGGTGATGGGACTTTTTTTCCTACCGACCACGACGAGTACATCTCCCTTTCGGGCGAACAATTGCGGCCCAACGCGGCGGGGCGGTTGGAGGTGCGACTAACCGAGGAGCTTTCAGAGGCCGCCTATCTGGACCGAGTTCGCCTGCTGGCCGTGGATCATCCGGAGGGGACTTCGATCTACACAAGCGAGAAGTGGAAGGGGCCGCCGTTCCCTGAGTTCCGCTTGTATGGAGTCGGGCGAAAGATAGCCCCGCTGGAGGCGCGGGATGCCAGCGGGGATGTGCGGGAAAGATTGCTGCGACGCGACAAGAAGCATCCCGATGCGTTTCGGCGCACGAGCACGGCCGTAGCGGAAATGCATACCTTGACCCTCGACTTCGGGGACGCGGCGCGGGACAACGACGCGATTCTGGTGCTGCACGGCTGGGTAGATTGGGCGGACGGGTCGACGTTTCTGGCCGAAGCGCAGAGCGGAGTGGGACTGACGCCTCCGTATCTGCAGGTGAAAGACTCGCGAGGGGAATGGGTGACGGTGATTGAGGACATGGGCATGCCGAGCGGGAAGCCGAAGGCGATCGTGGTGGACCTCAGGGGCAAGTTCCTGACGCCGGGGCGCGAGGTGCGGATCGTGACGAACCTTTGCGTGTACTGGGACGAGATCTTTCTGGGGGAAAGCAGCCAGGCGCCGGAGCATCGGCTGACCGAGCTTCCACTCGCGGCGGCAGCGTTGCGCTTCCGGGGGTTTTCGCCCTCCAAGATTCACCCGGAGCGGAAGCAGGCCGAGGAGTTCTCCTACCCGAATCCCACGCCGACCTCGCTTTGGAATCCGACGCCGGGTCTGTATACCCGCTATGGCGACGTGAAAGATCTGCTCAACATAGCCGATGAGCGGCTGGTGGTAATGGGCTCGGGCGACGAGACGCAACTGGAATACGCGGCGCATGGCTTAGCGGGGCTGCCCGCGGGCTGGCGGCGCGACTATTTGCTGCATGTGGACGGCTGGGCCAAGGACCGGGACGCGAACACGGCGCATTCGCAAAACGTATCGCCGCTGCCGTTTCATCAGATGAGCGGCTACCCCTATAATCAATCCCAAGAAGGGCATCCCGATGAGGAATACCGGAAGCGCTACAACACGCGTCCGGGGTTACTTCTGATTCGGCCTCTCGTGGAGAAGTAGTTTTGCAGTTACGGGGAAACAAGATCGTTTACGGCACCTTTGCGCTTTTGCTGTTGAACAGCGCTTACCTGGCGGCGTTCGCGCAGGCGACGCTGTTCTACATGATCAACGTATTGCTGCATATCTTCGGCGGCGCGCTGATCGTAGCTGCGCTGATTTGGATGGTGCGGCGGGAGCGGAGATGGGCCGCCGTAGGCTTGAGTATGGGGCTGGCTAGCGGCGCTTGGCTGGCCTGGAAAGGCAACACGCACGACCAAGCGTGGGTGCTGGCCGGGCACATCGCCGTGGCGGTGATCGGCGCAGGCCTATTGAGCCAGCAGCATCGCGTGGCGGTGGCGTGTCTGGCCATGCTGCCGCTGGGGACTTTCTTTTACGACCGCAACTTCTACGGGCCCGGCCAACGGCTGAAGAACCCGTCGCTTTATGTACCGACTTCGATGCAGGAAGAAGGCGACCCGAAGAGTCCTTTCTGGCCGAGCCCCGCCAACACCAGCGTGAACGGCACGATCCCGTCGGACTTCTTCATGGACTCGAAGCTTTGCGGCGAGTGCCACAAAGAGATTTACGACCAGTGGAACGGGTCGATGCACCACTTTGCGAGCTTCAATAACCAATACTACCGGCGCTCGATCGAGCACATGCAGGACGTGCAGGGGACGACGCAACCGTCGAAGTGGTGCGCGGGCTGCCACGATCACGCGGTGTTCTTCAATGGCCGTTGGGAAAAGCCGATCCGGGAACAGGTGAATACGCCCGAGGCGCAGAACGGATTGGGATGCATGAGCTGTCATTCCATCACGCACGTGAATGGGAGCGTGGGGAACGGCGGATTCTTGATCGAGTACCCGCCGCTGCACGAATTAGCTTCGAGCCGGAACCCCTATGTGCGCTGGCTCGATCACTTTCTGACCTATGCGGACCCGGAGCCGCACCGGCGGACCTTCCTGAAGCCGTTCATGCGGGAGCAGTCGGCGGAGTATTGTTCCACCTGCCACAAGGTGCATTTGGATAAGCCGGTGAACAATTACCGCTGGCTGCGGGGCTTCAACGATTACGACAACTGGCAGGCGTCGGCCGTAAGCGGGCAGGGAGCGCGAAGCTTTTACTATCCGCCGAAGGCCTCCACTTGCAACGACTGCCATATGCCGCTGGTGAAATCGACTGATCCCGCGGCGAAGAACGGCGTCGCGCACTCGCATCGTTTTGCGACCGCGAATACGGCTGTGGCGCACGTCAATGGGGACCAGACGCAGATGCACGAGACGGTGAAGTTTCTGCAAAGCGGCTTTGTGACGGTGGACCTCTTTGCGATCACGCCCGTGGAGGAAATGAAGGGCCAGTTGCCGATGCGGCGGCGCGGCGGGGACACGCAGACCTTGAACTCGACGATGGCGGTGGGCGAAGAGGCCGAGACGGGCGGGCAGTACTTCCTGCGCGAAGTGACGAAGGTGGCCGCGCCCATCGATGCGGCGAAAGTAAACGTGGAGCCGGGATCGACGCTGCGCGTGGACGCCGTGGTGCGGACGCGCAAGGTAGGGCATTTTTTTCCGGGCGGCACCGTGGACGCCTACGATCTTTGGTTGGAAGTAATCGGGCGGGACGCGACAGGCGCGCCCTTCTTCTGGAGCGGGAAGGCGGAAGAGGATGGCAAGGGCGCCGTGGATAAAGGCGCGCATTTCTACCGCAGCTACATGCTGGACGGGGAAGGGAACCACATCGACAAGCGCAACGCGTGGCAGGCGCGCAGCGTGTTGTACGTGCGCTTGATTCCGCCAGGGGCGGCCGATACGGTGCATTACCGGGTGGCGATTCCCAAGACTGCGAAAGCTCCGTTCACGTTTGAGGCGAAGTTGAACTACCGGAAGTTTGCCCATTCCTACAACCAGTTCGCGTACGAGAAGAGGCCGGACGTATCGGGCCCTGTGAAGGACCGGGTGCCGGAGATTCCGACGATCGTGCTGGCCCAAGCCAAGGCGCAGGTGGGGGGAGGGGCGACGGACTGGCGGCCAGTCGTTCGAGACAAAGACCGGGAGCGCTGGAACGACTGGGGCATCGGGATGTTATTGCAGGGGGACCTCAAGGGCGCACAATATGCGTTCCAGAAAGTGATGGAGGCCGAGCCGGGCTACGCCGATGGATGGCTGAACATGGCGCGGGCGTTGATCCAGGAAGGGGAAACCGAGGAGGCTAAGAAGTACCTGGCCCGATCGTTGAGCTTAAACGGGAAGCTGGCGCGGACGCATTTTTTCCAGGCCATGGTGGAAAAGGCCGATGGGGACTACGACGCCGCGATCGAGTCCCTTCGCAAAGTGGAAGCGCAGTATCCGCGGGACCGCGTTATGTTGAACCAGTTGGGGCGGCTGCTGTTTTTGAAGCGCGACTACCCGGGCGCCGTAGCGGCGCTGGAGCGCGTGATCGAGATCGATAGCGAAGACGTGCAGGCGCACTACAACCTGATGCTGGCGTACCGGGGACGAGGCGATTTGCAAAAGGCGATGCACGAGGAGAAGCTCTTCCGGCGCTTCAAAGCGGACGAAGCCTCGACGGCGATCACGGCCAAGCCGCGGCTGTTGAGTGCGGAAGATAACAACGAGCGGCAGCCGATTCACGATCACGAAAGCGTGAAGCTACGGTGAGGCTCGTGTGCGCGGTGCTGCTGGCGGGCGGGAGCCTGCTGGCGCAGTTTGTGGATGCGACGGCTGAGGCGGGCATCCGTTTCCAGCACAATAGCGGCCGGGCCGGCCAGAAATGGTTGCCGGAAACGATGGGCAGCGGGGTTGCGTTTTTCGATGCGGACTCCGACGGATGGCCGGACCTGCTCTTGCTGAACGCGAAAGACTGGAAGCCGCGCGGGCGCAAGAGCGTGAGCGCGCTGTACCGCAACAACCGCAAGGGCGGCTTTGTGAACGCGACGGCGGGGAGCGGTCTGGACGTGGAGATGTACGCGCTGGGGGTGGCGGCGGCAGACTACGACAACGATGGGCGCGAGGACTTGTACATCACGGCGCTCGAGGGGGACCGGCTCTTTCACAACGAAGGAAACTTCAAGTTCAAAGAAGTGACGGCGGCGGCGGGAATCGCCAACCGGGGCTTCGGCACGAGCGCGGCGTGGCTGGACTACGACCGTGACGGGAAGGCCGACCTCTTTGTGGGCAACTATGTGCAGTGGAAGGCCACAGCGGATTTGTTCTGCTCTCTGGATGGAGCGACGAAGAGCTATTGCACGCCGGAGAGCTACAAGGGGATGAGTTCGCGTCTTTACCGGAATCTGGGCGGGGGAAAGTTTGAGGAAACAACCGCGAAGGCGCGGCTCGCCGATGCGGCGTCGAAGACCTTGGGCGTCGTGGTGCTGGACTATAACCTGGACGGCTGGCCGGACCTGTTCACGGCTAACGACACACAGCCCAACAAGCTGTACCGCAATACCCGCGACGGGCGATTTACGGAAGAGGCCGTGGCGGCGGGCGTGGCCTATGGCGAGGATGGCGTGGCGCGCGGAGCGATGGGCGTGGATGCCGCGGACTACGACCGCAGCGGAAGGCCGCACTTAGTGGTGGGGAACTTTTCCAATCAGATGTTGGGGCTTTATCACAACGAGGGCCGGGGGCTCTTTGTGGACGAAGCGCCGCGCAGCGCGGTGGGCAAAGCGAGCTTACTGAGCCTGGCGTTTGGGGTGTTCTTTTTCGATTTCGACAACGACGGTTGGTTGGACATCTTTGCGGCCAATGGGCATATCGACGAAGAGATCAATCGCGTGCAGCCCAAGGTCACGTTTGCGCAAACGCCGCTGCTGTTTCGCAACCTGGGCGGAATGGGCCGTCGCGGCGCCTTCGAAGACGTTTCGAAGAAGGCGGGGGCGGCGTTGAGCAAGGCGCTGGTGGCGCGCGGGGCGGCCTATGCGGACTTTGACCGGGACGGCGACCTGGACATTGCAATCAATAACAACCACGGTGCGGCCGTGCTGTACCGGAACGAGGGGGGAGCGAAGGGGAACTGGATCTCGTTGGCGTTGGAGGGCGTGCAGTCGAACCGCTCGGGGCTGGGCGCGGTAGTGCGGGTGGAATCCAAAGGCGGCAAGCAATGGCGGATGCTAAGCAGCGGCGGCAGCTATTGTTCGCAATCGGAGCTGGCTTTGCACTTTGGCCTGGGTGCGGATACGGCGGTAAACATCGAAGTGGAGTGGCCCAGCGGAAAGAAGCAGCGCTATTCGAATGTGGCGGTGCGCAAGCGTTACGCAGTGCGCGAGGACGCCGATAGACTATTAGAGAAATGAAGAACCTGAAATTGCGGATAGCCTCGATCACCGACGAATTCTCGCCGGATTTGGCCCTGGCGGTGGAACCGATGGCCTCCATCGGAATGACGGGCGCGGAGTTGCGCGTGGTGTTTGGCAAGAACGTGATGGACCTGACGGACGATGAGGTAAAGCGGGCAAAGGAGCTGTGCGACGCAAAAGGCATCGCCATTATCGGCATTGCCTCGCCGATCTTGAAATGCGTGCTGCCGAACGCGCCCGAGGTAGATACGCGCTTTCAGCAGGACATTTTTAATTCAAAACATACCTTCGAGGACCAAGGCCGGCTGCTCGATCGCGCGCTGCGGCTGTGTGAGATGACGGGCGCAAAGATGATCCGCGTATTCAGCTATTGGCGGACGGTGGAACCGGAGCGGTGTTTTGACGCGGTGGTGACCGCGCTGGCAGGGGTAGCCGAGACGGCGAAGCCGCGTGGCGTAACGATTTTGCTCGAGAACGAACATGCCTGCCATATTGGAACGGCTGTCGAATCGGCGAAGGCACTGGCGGCCTTGCCGCAGGAGAACCTGAAACTCGTATGGGACCCGGCGAATGCGCTGGTGGGTGGCGAGGAACCGTTTCCTTTTGGCTACCGGCAATTACCGATGGGGCGCATTGCGCATGTACACGTAAAGGATTGCCATATGGAAGGGCACACGCCGGTGTGGGGCCCGGTGGGGACGCGGCACGTGGATTGGAAGGGGCAGATTGCGGCGCTATTGGCGGATGGCTACGACGGCTACTTGAGCCTCGAGACACACTGGGCGGGTCCGGGCGGGGACAAGATGCTGGGTTCGACAATTTGCGGCTGGAACCTGCGCGGCTTGGCGGCCGCCTAGCGCACCTAGCACCACGAAGAAGTGGTGTTTTGTGGTACAAAGTGGGCAGGAGACGGTGTCCGATGCCCACTCGCCATTACAGCCCGGAAGAGAACGCGGTTTGGAGGCAGCTCTATGAGAGGATGCTGCCGCGTTGGGAGCGTTGGGGAACCAGGCCGTTTCTGGACGGATTGGCCAAGCTGAAGCTGGCTCCGGACCACGTCCCCCAGTTGGACGAGGTGAATGAGCGCTTGCGGCCGCTGACTGGCTTTCAGGCCGTGGCCGTGCCGGGATATATCGAGGCGAAGCGTTTTTTTGCGCACCTGGCGCAGCGAGAGTTTCCCACGGTAGTGAAGGTAAGGGCGGCGAGCGAGCTGGATTACTTGCCGGAGCCGGATATCTTTCACGACGTGGCGGGGCACGTGCCGATGCATACGGACGCGGTGTTTGCCGGTACGCTGGAGCGGTTTGGGGCGTTGGCCGAGGTGCTGGCCGATGGGGAGAGCGTGGAGCTGGCGCGTTTCTTTTGGTTCACGATTGAGTTCGGCCTGATGAGGGAAGAAGGCAGATTGAAGGCGTATGGGAGCGGGTTGATGTCGAGCTATGGGGAGATGGAGTACGCGCTCGCGTCGCCTAAGGTGGAGCGGCGAGAGTTTGATTTGGCTGAGGTGTTGCGGACGCCGTTTGAGATCGACCACTACCAGAACCGGCTTTATGTGATTGAGAGTTTTGAGCAGCTTTATGAAGCGGTGGGGGAGTTGGAGAGTTCCCTGCCCTTCGTTTCCGGCAGGAAGAAGACCAAGAGTGCGCCGAGCAGGAAGTAGCCGGCATTGAGGACCAGCGCGAGGCCGAGGCCGCTTTTGTCGGCAACGGCGCCCACGGTAAGGGGGGCGAGGGCGGAGAGGCCGCGGCCAAAGTTGTAAACAAAGCCCTGACCGGCGCCGCGGATCGAGGTGGGGTAGAGCTCGGCGAGCATGGTACCGAAGAGGCTGAAAAAACCGGTGCCGAAGAAGCCAAGCAGCGGGCCGCTGATGAGCAAGATTGTGCTGGCCGATTCGCCGGCCCAACGGGGAGTGCTGCCATAGAGAAGGGTGAGAACGGCGGCGGCGGTGACGTAGAGGGCAAAGGCTTTGCGGCGGCCGAGGCGGTCCGCGAGCAGGCCAAAGCAGTTGTAGCCGAAGAAGGCGCCGATTTGCATGGCGATGATCCAGCCGCTGGTTTTGACGATGCCGAAGCCGGCGCCGCCTTTGTCGACCGGTGCGGCCAGGAAGCCGGGGAGCCAAGTGAAGACACCCCAATAGGCGAAAAGGACCGTGGTGGCGAGGGCGGTGGAAACAAGGGTGATTTTCAGGAGGGGTCCGGCAAAAATATCGGTGAAGGCACCGGCTTTGCCTTCCCGGTTCTGCCAGACGGGGGGTTCGGCGACGTTGCGGCGGATCCATACGGTGATCAGGGCGGGTAGGACGCCAACCAGGAACATAGCGCGCCAGCCGTAGCTGGGAAGGACGGTTGCCGAGACGAGCGCGGCGAGAATGTAGCCGATGGCCCAGCCGGACTGCATCAGGGAGACAGCGCGGGCGCGTTTATCGGAAGGCCAATACTCGGCGACGAGGACGGCGCCGGCACTCCATTCCGCACCGAGGCCTAGGCCAACGAGGGCCCGCCAGAAAAGGAGTTCACCCAGATTGTGGGAGAAGGCGCTGCCGCCAGAGGCGAAGGAATAGAGAAGAATGGTAAAGATGAGAGTCTTTTGGCGGCCGAAACGGTCTGCGGCGAGTCCGCTGAGGATGCCGCCAAAGGCGGAGGCGATGAGGGTGTAGGTAAAGACAAGGCCGGCCTGTTCATTAGAGAGGGAGAATTCCTGGCGGATGCTTTGCAGAGCGAAGGAATAGAGAAGGACGTCCATGGCGTCCAGCATGAAGCCGAGCATGGCCGCCCAAAGGGCCATCCAGCGGGCGCGCTGGGCGCTAAGGTCCTCATCCATATCCTGTCGAGTATAACGGTAACGAAATGAAGGGAAAGTGCGCCTTTTCCTTTGGGCAAACGTCCAGTACTATAAGTGTCGAGGCACCAATGAGCGCAATCTTAAATCCCTTACCGAATTCCGAGCCCCAAAAAGGCCCAAAACCGGGCCCGGTGGCGGTTCCGAAGCCGGAAGTGCCCAAGGGCGGGCCGAACTGGTGGGGACGGCTAAGCATGGTGGCGGGGCTGATGGTGGGCATGGTAGCGTGGCAGTGGTTCAACAACGCGCAGGAGCAGGCCGCAAAGACGAATTTGCCATCGATCCGGACGGCTAAAGCGCGTCTCGGCCAGTTGCATCAGAACATTCGTTTGAACGGGATCACGACGGCCCGTAATTTCATGAACGTCACAGTGCCCAAACTGACGGGACCGGAGGGCAACCGGCCGATGGTGATCCTGAAGATGGTGCCGACCGGTTCGCTGGTGAAGAAGGGGCAGATCGTCCTGGAGATCGACGGGCAAAGCCTGCAGGATCACGTAGACGACGTGCACGCGACGGTCGTTCAGGCCGAGGGCGACATCACGAAGCGCAGGGCCGAGCATGCTTTGGACATGGAGAACCTGAGCCAGAATGTGCGGGTGGCCAAAGCGGAGCTGGATAAGGTTTCGTTGGAATTGAAGGCTAAGGAATTGCGTCCGACGATTGACCAGGAGCAGATCGAACTGTCCGTTGAAGAAGCTAAGGCCAAACTCGATCAGCTGGTGAAGGAAGTAGACCTTAAGAAACAACAGCAGGCGGCCGAGATGAAGATTCTCGAGTACACGATGGAACGGCACCGGCGCCATCGCGACCGTCACAAGGCGGATCTGACGAAATTTGTGGTGCGCGCGGGCATGGACGGGCTGGCGGTGGTGCAGACGTTGTTCCGCGGGGGCGAAACCGACGCGCTCAAGGTGGGGGATAACGTGTTTCCGGGACAGTTGGCGCTTAAGGTAGTGGATCCCAAGAGCATGCAGGTGGAAAGCACGATCAACCAGAGCCAAGTGAGCGAGTTCCGGATTGGCCAGATGGCAACAATCTCGCTGGACGCGTTCAAGGGGCTGACGTTACCGGGACGGCTTTATTCCATCGGCGCGCTCGCGGTGGCCAGCGGCCGGCAGCAGAATTACATTCGGACGATACCCGTGCGGCTTTCGATCGATGGTTTCGATCCGCGCCTGATTCCGGACCTTTCGGCCTCGGCCGACGTTTTAACGCAGAAAGAAGAAGCCAAGAGCGTGCTGATTCCGCGCGGGGCTTTGACCGAAGAAGACGGCAAGAGCTTTGTCTTCGTCAAGCAGGGTACGCAGTTTGTGAAGAAGGAAGTAAAGATGGGCGGCGTTAATCCGATCCAGGCTTCGGTCGTGTCGGGGCTAAGCGATGGTGAAGAAGTGGCGCTCAATTACGCGCCGGTCCAACCGGCGGCCCAGCAAGTGGCGTCGCGCTAGAAGAGCCTGCGCTTTCCACAGTGACTTCGCGGCGATCGCCGCGGGGTAAGGAGACAATCCAGCGACCGCCCGGAGCCAACCGGGCGGTTTTCTTTTGGCCGTTCACCAGAGTGACCGCGAAGGGCTGAGCGGAAGAAATCCAGGCTTGGGTGCGGGAGGAATAGCGAAGGAGCCAAGTTCCCTCGCGAGCCTCCAGACCTTCCAGACCCAGGTTGGCGGCGTCCCACGTGAACGGCGCCTGGGCCGATGCGGGGCGAAGTTCGTGAGTACCCGAGGGAACCAACACTTCCCCGGCGCGCTGTATGGGCCAGAGAACTCCATCGAGGAGAACAGGGCCGGAAACCGCGATCCAGGCGGGCGCGGCGAGGTCGAGGTGAACCGCGCTACCTTCGCGGCGCCAGGAGCGAAGGCGGGCGGCGGCCGGGGCCAAGAGCGGAAGATCTTCCGGCTGCAAAGAGGCTTCGAAATAGAGCGCGACGGCATCGAAGTTCTGCGACGCCTGGTGGACGAGTTGGAGGAGTTCCACGCCGGTTTGCTGTTTGGTGGGGTAGACGTCCTGGTAGCGCTCGACGATGTTGAGGTCGATGGCGAGGCGGCGGGGTTCCCGAGTGAGGCCGTGATAGCGGCGGCGGATCTCCTGATAGCGTTCAGGCCCAAGATGCCAGACGGTGGCGGGATCTTCAATGAGGAAGGCGATGTCCATTCCTTCCGTAGAGGCCAGCAAGCGGGCGCTATCGGCACCCAGGGCGTTGCGCATGCCGGTATCGAAGCGATCGTCAATGTGGGTGAGCATGAGATCGAAGTCGGGGCGCTCAGCGCGGAGGGTGGCAAGCTTGGCGAGCCAAGTATTTTGGAGGTCGGCCGCTAAGCTGGCGCGGGCGTCGAGGAAGCGCTGGCGCTGGGAGGGATCGTTCAGGACGACGAGGGGAGGGGCGCTGAGCTTGGCTTCGAAGTAGGCGAGAGCGTCGGCTGAAAAGGGGGTGAAGCGGGTGGGGTTGTCGTAGCCTTCGAGGGACTCAAAGTACAACTCGCCGAGGTTGACGCCGTCCCAATCGTAGCTGCGCAGGAGCGCTAACACGCTGGCTTCGGCGGCGGCGGAGCAGGCGGGATTGACGAGATTGATCAGGCGCCGCCAGTCGAGGTGGGCGTCGGCGCCGGAGAGAGTTTTCTCGCGGCACTGCGGGTGAGCGTCCCAGAAGCGGTCGCTGACGTGGGGGAGCTCAAGCCAGGCATAGACGGCGATGCCGTGTTCGTGACAAGTGTCGATCAGGCGGGCGAGCCAGGTGGCGCGTTCGGGGGAGGCGCCATCGAACTGCCAACTAGTGACATGCAGAACAGAGATACCCGCTTCGCGCCAGCGCGCGGCGAGATAGGGCAGATCCGCACGCAGGCGATGGCTGGCATCGAAAAAAGCGGAAAGATTGCGGGCACGGGCGGGCGAGGCGACACCCACGCGACGGAGGGCCTGGGGAAGGAAGGGGAACTTCTCATATCCCTTTTCGCCAATGGTGGTGGCGGTCCAAAGCAGGGCGCCGGCGCCAAGGCGGCGCGTCGCGACAAGGGGTGCGGCAGTCCAGCGTTCCCAGGTATCGACATGCCATTGCGAGGAAAGCTCCGCACGGGGCAAGGCCTCGGCCTGAGCCCAGATGAGCGGTAGCGAGGGCCGGGTAGTGGAGCGCGCCTGGCGGACTTCGATGGAATCCTTAGAGGGCTGGATGCCGAAGTGGCGAGAGATAGGGGAGTGACCTGTCAGGATTAGGGTTTGGCCTTGGCGAAGGGCCTCTTCCGCGGCGGCGGGGAGGGTTTCGGCGGAAGGGTCGAGCACAACAAGCGCCGGCGGCGAAGCTTCCCGGGGCAGCAGACCGTAGGCCCGCAAGGTTCTTGCCCAGCCAGGGGCGGAGACGGGAGCGTCGTAGTGCTGGGCAAGGCCCGGCGCGGCTATTAAGAGAAAGCTAACGAGTAAACGCATACCAAAGTCCAGCGCGGATGTCGCGAAAGCGTTGCGAACGGCCAGGCGAGGTTTTCATCAGATGCCAACCTTGCAGTGCGTCAACGCTGAAGTAGAGCCCAGGGGGCATAGAGGAGAGACGGAAACGGAGGCCGGGGCCGGTTTCGAAGAAGTTGGCCCACTCCATGCGGCGAGCGTCGGCGGTGAGGTTGAGATTCCAGTAGAACTGGAAGGGGCGTTCGGAGCTGGTGCGGCCGAGGCGGTTCTGCCAATAGAAGAGCGTATTGTTGTCGAAGCGGCTGAGGAAGACGGCATCTACGTTGGTGGTCCAAAGGGACGAGGGACCGAAGCTGCGGGAGAAGTTCAAACCGGCGCGATAATCCGGTTTGATGCGGGCAGTGCCGTTGCGGCGCGCGAAGTATTGCCAGGCGCTGCCGGCTTCGCCCCAGGCCATCACACCCTGCCAGCGCGGACTGGCGAGACCGATGGCCCCCACGACGGCGCTCTCGCTGAGAGCTTGTGGGGCGAGTTCGCCTGCGGGCCCGGCGCGCAGCGTACGATTGCGGCCCAGGTCGCCGATGAAGCGGGTGGACAGGTAGGGGCGGAGCTGCGTGAAGGGGAGGCGGATCTCGGTCTTCATTTGGCCGTAGGCGAAGACCTCCCGCCAGCGGGAGGAGTAAAAAGGCAGGACCCACGTGGTGGTGCGGAACGGGGCGAGCGCGGGCCGAAGGTTGCGGTAAGCTCGATCGGCCTCCGCAGCGATTTTCGGGTCGGGGCTACGGCGAGCGAGTTCAAACCAGCGAATGGCTTCCTGGTCGTTCTTGAGGAGATTATGCGTCCAGCCGAGACGCAACATGGTGGGGAAGTCTTCGGGATTGTTTTCACGCAGTTGCTGGAGGTATCGGAGCGCGTCCTTCAGGTAGCCTTGGGCGAGGCTTTTCTCGGCGAGATCCCGGATCGCGGTGAGACCGGACTCACTTTGGCGCGCAGCCCTTTCCAGAAGCGGTTTGGCGCCGGAGGAATCGTTGCGAGCGGACTTGAGGAAAGCTAGTTGCGCGTTGGCGAGCGGGTCGTCTGGAGCGAGACGTAGGAGCTCGGAAAAAACGCGCATGGCATCGGCCTCGCGCTTCATGGCAAGGAGAAGGAAGCCGAGTTCGCGACGGAGAGGCACGTTCAAGGGGTCCATTTGAATGGCGTACTCGAACTCGTAGACGTAGGGGTAGCGGGTGGTCATTTGCTCGCGCGCGAGTTCGGCGACGTAGGGTTGGGGGCCGCGGGAGGCGGCGACGAGGGCGGCCATGGAGTAGTCGATGCGGAGGGCTTCCCGTTCCGTACGGGCAATGTCGAGCAGGAACTTGCGTTTGTCGGGCTTGAGACCGAAGGCGAGGCGGTATTGTTCGGCGGCGGCTATCCAGTCGTTTCGTTCTTCGAGCAGGCGGGCGAGTTCTTCGTGCCCCGAGTAGCTTCCGGCATTGCTTTGGGTGGCATCGCGCCAGCGAGTGATGGCGATTTCGAGTTCGGCGTCCAGGCGTTGAAAGGTGTCTTCCGCAGTTTTCTTCACCTCCGGGTCGAAGGCGCGCCGCAGACGGAGGAAGATCTCGTAAGCCTGGGGCCGTTGATTCGTTTCGAAGCAGAGGAAGGCGTACTCGAGCCAGAGGCGCTCGCGTTCAGGCTCAAGATCGAGGATGCCGCGAAACTCCTCGCGCGCGCGGAGGGTGTCGCCGGTGCGAAGGAGGAGGTAGGCAAAATCGATACGGGCCGGGATGGGCTGGGGGCCTTTTGCCAAGGCGGCTTCGAAATGCTGGAGGGCTGAGTCGAGCCGCCCTTCGCGCAGGGCGAGGTAGCCCTCGTCGAGCGACTGGGAAAACAAAGAAACGGCGAAAGCGGCGGCGATTAGACTCCGGGCCAGCATCGAGGGAACTCAGAGAGATAGTGCGCCGCGGCAAGGGATCTTCTCAGAGTAAGTTGGGGCTAGCGGGAAGACTTTTTGGCAAAGGGGCGGGGACGATCCAGGCGTAAGTAGACGGCGGCGGCCCGGAACTGGACCCGGTCCTTCTTGTCGGCGAGGAGGGGAGCGACCAGCGGAAGCGCGCGGGGGGAGTTTCGTTGGGTGGCTAAGTGGAGAGCGGCCGCGCGAACGCTCCAATCGTCATCGCGGAAGGCTTGCTCATACATGCCGTCGCATTCGCGGCTTTTCTCCTGGCAGACGGCCAGCAGACTGACGGCGCGGACACTGAGATCGGCGTCGGAAAGAATGCCCGCGAGCGCGCCGTAGCCCGCGCCAAGGCCCGGAACCGGAACAAAGCCAATGCCGCGCTGGACGGCGAAGAGCATGGCGGACTTGGGGGTCTTTAAGCGGCGCATGGTATTCATCATTTCCTTTTTGAAGAAACTACTTTTGGCCTTCATCTCGCCATGAAAGATCGCTTCCATCGCTTCGCGGCCTTCGGGAGCCTTGAGGGCGAAGAGGGCCTTGGCAGCGGCAAAACCGACCTCGGGGACGTCGTCGTTGAGAGCTTTCTTGAGGGCATCAAGGCGGGACTTATCGTTTAGCTCGCCCAGGCTTTCGATGGCGGCGACGCGGACGAGATAATCCTTGTCTGAAAGGAGAGTGTTGAGGAGCTTGGAGGCGGGATCGCGGGCCGGTACGAGACTGAGGGCAACGGCGGCCTCGCGGCGTGTGTCGCCCTCCTTATTTTGAGAGGCAGCGACTAAAATGTTGCGGGATTCGTCAAGCGAGGAGGCGTGGAGCAGGATGGTAGTAGCAAGGCAGGAAAGCAGCAAGCGCATCAGGAAGGCCTGCCTTCAGGATAAAGGGAGGAAAAGGAAAAAGGTCCGAGCGGTAGCGCGGACCTTTTGGTTTGCCTTCTTGCGAAAGCGGAAATTGAGTTAACGTTTCTAGTTGGGTTAGAACTAGGACGCGGCAGGACCCTGGGCAGCGGCCGAGGCCAAGCTGTCAGAGATCTTGTTGAAGATCGTGCTGATGCTGGTGGCAACGTTCGGCATGATCGCGCCAGCGGCGACGGCCACGAAGCCGGCCATCAACGCGTATTCGATCAGGTCTTGACCCTTCGTATCCTTAACGATACGCAGGTTCCACATCAGGTTGTTGAGCTTTTTCATTTGTATTGTCTCCTCTCCAAATTCAGCAGTGCAGTAGCACTACATGACCGAGAGTACCCTTACTGGGGTTCTGGACCAATCCAGAGAAACACCTAGTTCAGCCCTTAGAAACACCTGAATTCGCGGCGGCTAGTCCTAGGTTGAGCGAGCCCTGACGGTAACCTTCGAGATCGAGCGTAACGTAATGAAAACCAAGGGCTTTAAAGATTTTGGTAAAGGTCTTGGCCATTTCGGGATCGAGCGCTTTGCTTAACTCCTCAGGGGAAATCTCGATGCGGACTAGCTGATCGTGGAAGCGAACGCGGAACTGGCGGAACCCTAAAGTCTTGAGGGATTCTTCCCCGCTTTCGATGACCCGAATGCGTTCAGGAGTTACTTCCGTACCATAGGGAATGCGGGAGGAGAGGCAGGCGGCGGCGGGGCGGTCCCAGGTTTCGAGGGCTGCACGGCGGCTGAGCTCCCGGATTTCCGATTTTTTGAGGCCGGCATCGACCAAGGGGGATTTGACCTGGTGGAGCTTGGCGGCGTTCTGGCCGGGGCGGTAATCGCCGAGGTCGTCGACGTTGACACCGTAGACGATTTCCGAGAAGCCGCGGGCGACGGCGATTTGATCCATGACGCGGAAGAGTTCGTCCTTGCAATGGAAGCAGCGGTCGGGGTTATTAGCGACGTAGGCGGGGTTCTCAAACTCGAGGGTGGGAATCATTTCGTGGCGGATGCCGTGTTGGGAGGCGAAATCGACGGCGTCGCGTTTGTGAGATTCCGGGATGGAGGGAGAGTCCGCGGTGATGGCGATGGCGTTGTCGCCCACGGCCTGCTTGGCGGCCCAGGCGAGATAGGCGGAATCGGTGCCGCCGGAATAGGCGATCAAGATGCGCTCCATGCCCCGGAGAATAGAAAAAAGGGACTGCTCCTTGCGAGAGAGCTCCTGAGGATCTGGTTTTGCTTCCGTGCCGGCAATGGCGACAAGACTAGCCATGCCGTTATTATCGCTCTTATCGGTAGTTGCCCGTATGGCCTAAGGAATAGCGGCCAGGCTGGGGGAAGACGCAGAGGCCGTGGGGTCCGCGTCCGGTCTTGACGCGGTGGACGACCTGGCCGCTTTGGGTATCGAAGCCGTAGATCTCTTGGTGATAGCGGCCCGAGACCCAGAAGATCCTGCCGTCGGCGGAGACGCCCCCCATGTCGGGAGAGCCGCCGCCGGGAATGGTCCACCGTGCAACGAGTTTGCGCGTAACAAAATCCATGACGCTGACGGTGCCTTCGCCGCGATTCGTGATGTAGAGCTGTTTGGTGTCACGGCTGGGGTAGAGGCCGTGGCAGCCTTTGCCGGTGGGAAGAAACTCGATGCGATCGAAGCGGTCCCCGTCGATGACGTGCACGCCATGCTGCTCCATGTCGGCGATGTAGAAGGTGCGGCCGTCCGGGGCGACGCGGGTGTCCTGGGGCATCCCGCCGCCTGGCAAATTGTAGGAGGCGACGACTTGAAAATTGACCATGTCGACTTTAACGAGCTGGCCGGAGAATTCGCAGGAGGCAATCAGGTACTTTCCGTCGCCCGAATAATCGGCATGATTGACACCCTTGCAGGGGACGGGGATGCTCTTGACCAAAGCTAGGGTGTTGGGATCGCGCAGATCGAGGCGGCGCATGCGTTCCGCCATGACGACGATGTACTTGCCGTCGGGCGTGTAATACATGTTGTAGGGGTCGGTGACTTTATGGATCTTTAGCAGCTTGCCGGACTTGGGATCGATTTCGGCGAGGGTATCGTTGAGATCGTTGGTGGCGAACAAGCGCTTCAAGTCCCAACTGGGGACCACGTGTTGGGGTTCGACATTGCGGCCCTTGCCAACGCTGAACTTCTCGATGAATTCTTTTTTGGCAGGATCATAGACCCAGACGGTATTTTGCCGGGTATGGGGAATGTAGAGGAGAGAGGGCAGGCCCGCCACGGCGGGGCTCATTTTGCCGCTGGTCGTTTCGGAATAGATATTCTGGCCCTGAAGCCCGGACAGCGCAGCTAAGGCCAGAACCAAATGCATGACTACTCCTTCAGCAGGTTACCTTGTATCTCCGCGTTGGGATCGTCCGGCACGTCGCTCTCTGGGATTACGCCGGCGGCGGCAATCTTGTCGCCTTCGCTCAAACTGACCAGCTTGACGCCCTGAGCGCTGCGGCCGCTTTGGCGAATCTGGGCGGATTCAATGCGAAGGATTTGGCCGTCCTTGGTAATGATCATCAAGTCGGAATCCTCTTTGACGGGGATGGTAGCGACCACCTTGCCGGTCTTAGCGGTGACCTTCATGTTGATGACGCCTTTGACGGCGCGGCCCGAGTGGCGGTAGTCGGTCAGCTTGGTGCGCTTGCCCATGCCATTTTCGCTAATGGCCAGCATGAGGGCGTTCTCGTCCACAACCTCGGCGGAGATGAGATAGTCGCCCTTTTCGAGCTTCATAGCGGTGACGCCGCGGGCTTGGCGGCCCATCGAGCGGACCTCTTCCTCGTCGAAGCGCACGGCCATGCCTTCGTGCGAAGCGAGGAAGACCTGGTTCTTGCCGTTGGAGATCTTGGCGGACATCAATTCGTCGCCCTCATCGAGGGAACAGGCAATGATGCCGCGCGCCATGGGGTTGTCGAAATCGGTGAGCTCGGTGCGCTTGATGACGCCGAATTTGGTGACCATGACGATGAAGCGGTCGGCGGTGAACTCGCGGACGGGGAGGAAGGCCTTAACTTCTTCGTCGGGTTGCAGGTTTAGCAGCCCGTTGATGTTCTTGCCTTTGGAGACGGTGCCGGCGTCGGGGATGTTGTAAACCTTGAGCCAATAGACGCGGCCCTTGGAGGTAAAAAACATCACGTAGTCGTGGGTGGAGGCGATGATGAGGTGCTCGACGACATCTTCGGCGCGGGTGCCCATGCCGATGCGGCCCTTGCCGCCGCGCGTCTGGCGGCGATAGGTATCAACGCTGGTGCGCTTAAGGTAGCCACCGCGGGTGACGGTGAGGGCGACGTCCTCGACCTGGACGAGGTCTTCGATATTGATTTCGCCGGTGTCTTCGACGATTTCGCTACGGCGGGCGTCGCCGAAATCCTTAATGACTTCCTTGAATTCCTTGACGATGAGGGCGCGGAGCACCTTGTCGCTGCCGAGGATCTCAAGGTATTCGTTGATGCGGCGCTGGATTTCTTCAAGCTCTTCGAGGATCTTCTGCTGCTCCATGCCGGTAAGGCGTTGGAGCTGCAGTTCGATGATGGCTTGAGCCTGGCGCTCGCTGAATGCGAATTCCGAAACGAGAGACTCACGGGCCTCGCGCGGGTTCTTGGCGGCTCGGATGAGC
Organism: uncultured Bryobacter sp.; assembly: GCA_964387685.1. Classification (GTDB taxonomy): domain Bacteria; phylum Acidobacteriota; class Terriglobia; order Bryobacterales; family Bryobacteraceae; genus Bryobacter. The sequence goes on along the minus strand of CAYLXK010000001.1, from coordinate 74,783 downwards.
TCGATGACGCGGTCGAGATTGTCGAGGGCTTTCTTGAAGCCGAGCAAGATGTGCTCGCGCTCGCGGGCTTTGCGCAGGAGGAAGTCTGTACGGCGGCGCACGACTTCGATGCGGTGCTCAATGAAGAGCTTGCACATGTCGAGCAGGTGCAATTCGCGGGGCTGGCCATTGACGATGGCGAGCATGATGACGCCGAAGTTCTGCTGGGCCTGGGTGAGCTTATAGAGCTGGTTGAGGATGACTTCGGGGTGCTCGCCGCGCTTGAGTTCGAGCACGATGCGCATGCCGTCGCGATCGCTTTCGTCGCGGACGTCGGAGATGCCGTCGATTTTCTTTTCGTTAACCAGGGCGGCGATGTCGGTGATCATCTTCGCCTTGTTGACCTGGTAAGGGATTTCCGTGATGACGATGGATTCACGGTCCTTACCGAGCTTTTCGGTAAAGGCCTTGGCGCGCATCTTAATGGAGCCGCGACCCTTGGTATAGGCGTCGTAGATGCCTTGGCGGCCGAGGATGAGGCCGCCGGTGGGGAAATCCGGGCCGGGGATATGTTGGATGAGCTCGGCGAGGGAAAGCTTGGGATTCTGGACCAAGGCAATGAGGCCGTTCATGACCTCGGTCAAGTTGTGGGGAGGAATGTTGGTCGCCATGCCGACGGCAATGCCGCCAGAGCCATTGATCAACAGGTTCGGGATGACGGTGGGAAGGACTTCGGGCTCTTGTTCGGTGTCGTCGAAGTTGGCCTTGAAATCAACCGTCTCTTTGTCGATATCCTCCATGAGGGCGGAGCCGATTTTGGAGAGACGGCTTTCCGTATAACGCATGGCGGCGGGCGGATCGCCGTCGACGCTGCCGAAGTTACCCTGGCCATCGATCAGGGGATAGCGCAGACTGAAAGGCTGGGCCATACGGACGAGGGCGTCGTAGACGGACCCGTCACCGTGGGGATGGTACTTGCCGAGGACGTCGCCGACCACGCGGGCGCATTTCCGGGTGGGCCGGTTGAAGCTGAGACCCATCTCGTTCATAGCGAAGAGGATGCGGCGGTGGACGGGTTTCAGACCATCGCGGACGTCCGGAAGGGCGCGGCCAACGATGACGCTCATGGCGTAGTCCAGGTAGCTGCGCCGCATCTCGTCTTCGATATTGATCGGGATGTGGTTTTTCGGATTTTCGCCTAAGGGCAGCTGGGCGGCGGGGTCGTTGCCGCCTCCATTAGCACCGGAAGGGGGAGGAGCCCCTGGATTTTGCGGATCGTTAGTATCGTTTGCCAAACCTCTATTTTAGCAGTTTGGCCCAGGTTTCTCTACGATTTGGCGAGCCCGGGAAGGCTTCGAGAGCGGCGGCAAGACGACGCTGTTCCAGGGGGTCTACGGCGTAGAAGCTGAGGATGGATTCTCCGATAACGCGACGTTGGGGGAAGCGCCATTCGCCTGCCTTTCGCCATGTGGAAGGCAGCTTGGGACCAAGCCAAAAGGCCTTGACGGAAGGGGAGCCGGCGAACCAGCGGTCGTAGACGATGGCGAGCCTGACCCGGCGACGGCGAGAGAGATCGTCGACGCTTTGGGTGTTGAATCGATCGGCGAGGCGCTCGCGCAAAACGCGGTGATGGGCGAGACCGGTAAGGTCGAGGATTTTGGCGTCCGTGAAGTAGGCGACGGCGCCTATATCGTTGAGAGCAATGGACTCGTGGTTGTAATGCTGTTGCACAAAGGAGGCCATGGCGAGGTGCTGGCCCGCAATCTCTTCAATGGCGACGGGCAGGAGGCGGTAGTGTTCTACAGCGCGGACGCCGAGAACGGCGGCGAGCGTGAAGGCCATCCAATGGGGAGGCTTGGGCGCGGCCAAGGCGACGGCAACCAAACCGGTGGAGATGAGATAGATCTCATAGCGGCCCAGCCAGCCGACATTGGCAAAAGTGACGTGGCCGGCCAGCAGAAGCAAAACGCTGAAGGGCCAAAGGACCGGGGGCGTCCACCAGGTGCGGAATTGCTTGAGATGCCGGTCGGCCAGCAACAGGAGCACGATTAAGAGGGGGACGAGAGGGTAGGCGGAGAGGAGTTGGATGGCCGCTTTCGCCGAATAGACAAAGGGGATTTGCCAAAGACTTTCGGCTGGGGGAGAGGCCTTAAGCAGGATGGGATTAGGCAGCCAGGATTCCCCGTGGGCTCGGCTGATGAGGCCCAGGATGAGAAGAGGGAGGGCGGCGGAGCCGAGGAGGGCAACGGCAGACTTCCAGCGTCTTTGGGCCATTAAGGCAAGGGTGAAAAGCGCCACGGCCAGCATAGACTCCAGGCGGATCGTGACCAGCGCGGGGGCCAAAGCCAAGGCGAGGTAGAGACCCCTCCGGGTGCAGAGCGCTTCGATGGCGGCGGCGAGGAAGGCCAAGAGGAGGAGGCAATGCAGGGTGTGCTCCATGCCGAACTGGAGGATGTAGGGAAGGGGGGCGAGAAGGGCGAGGGCCAGAAGCCATAGGGCAGCCGGAAGTCGCTCGACGCCCTGGCCGCGCAAGAGCCAAGCGGCGAGCCAGAGGAAGCCTAGCGCGGAAAGCAAGTTTACGGCCAGAGGGCTCCAGGTTTGGGCACCGGTGGCGGCCATGAGCAAAATGTAAAGGGGCGCGGAGCTGGCATTGGAGAACTCGCCGCCGGAGACGCCCCAGTTGCCGTGGAGCAGTTGCTTAGCCATGGCGAGGTGGATATAGGTGTCGTCGAGGGGATAAAGGTTTTGACCACCCGTTAGCCGCCAGGCATGGGCCGAGATCGTGGCAGTGGCCACCAAGGTGAGGAGAAGCGCCGGCGCGAGGACCCGGCCGAGGCTATAGCTGGCCATCAAGGGCCTATCGGCAGATATTGCAGGTTGCTTGAGACGCTATAGCTTGACGATTTTCGGGCTAGAGAACTTCTTGAGGGCGTTACGGGTATCGACGATGAGTTTCGAGACCTCGATGACCTGGGCGTAGTCGACGTTGGAATGGTCCGTGACCACGACGACGCAATCGGCGGCGGCGCAGGACTCGATCATCGGTTGGCTCTCCAGAGTCTTGCCATCGACACGCAAGGACGGGATGAATGCGTCGGTGTAGCCGACATGGGCGCCGCGCTGGAGCAAGAGATGGAGGATGTCGAGGCCGGGACTCTCGCGAACGTCGTCGATGTCGCGCTTGTAGGCCATGCCCAGGACGTGGACAAGGCTGCCTTTGACGGGCTTGGATTGTTCGTTGAGCGCATCCTGGATCTTGTCGACGACATAGTGAGGCATTTGACCATTGATGTAGCCAGCCAATTCAATGAAGCGAGCCTCGATGCCGCTCTGTTTGGATTTCCAGGACAAATAGAAAGGATCGATGGGAATGCAGTGGCCACCCAGGCCCGGCCCCGGATAGAAAGGCATGAAGCCGAAGGGCTTGGTGGCGGCCGCATCGATCACCTCCCAAACGTTGATGCCCATGCGGCCGCACATAATGGCCATCTCATTGACGAGGCCAATGTTGATCATGCGGAAGGTGTTCTCGAGAAGCTTGACCATTTCGGCCACCTTGGTGCCGCTGACGGGAACAACGCGGTCGAGGGCCTGCGAGTAAAGAGCGGCCCCGGCCTCGGTGCAGGCATCCGTATGCCCGCCCACGACCTTGGGGATGTTCCGGGTCTGGAATTGTTTATTGCCGGGGTCGACGCGCTCTGGCGAGAAGCAGAGGAAGAAATCTTTGCCCACCTCGAGGCCGTTGCGTTCCAGCTGCGGGAGGACCAGCTCTTCGGTGGTGCCAGGGTAGGTGGTGGACTCAAGAATCACCAGCTTACCGGGACCAAAGTTTTCCGCAATGGACTGCACCGCGGTGTTGACGTAGGTCATGTCCGGGTCTTTGGCCTTGGACAGCGGCGTGGGCACACAGATGTTGATGGTGTCCATTTCGCGAATGCGGGAGAAGTCTGTCGTGGCATCCAGTTTGCCGGCGGCTACTAGCGGCTGCACGTGACTGGTGGGAATGTCCTGGATGTAGGATTCGCCGGCGTTGAGGCGGGCGATCTTGCGTTCGTCAATATCGAAGCCCGTGACATGGAACCCCGCATGGGCGAACTCGACGGCCAACGGCAGGCCAACATAGCCCAATCCGACGACGCCGACGCGCGCGGTTTTGTTTGCGATCTTTTCGATCAATAAGTCTTTCATCGTCTGCGTACTTTCAAGACCCCGTATAGAAGAAATGCCCCTCTGCCGTCAGCGCGGCAGGCCCCACCAAATAGATCGAATCCTCCCAGGAAAGCTGTAGAGGTCCCGCCATCGTAATTACAGAAATGGGACTTTTGGCCAGGCCGCGTAAAACACTTGCAGCAAAAGCGCCGGTGGAACCGGTGCCGGACGAGTTGGTGACGCCGACGCCGCGCTCGAAAAAGCGGACCTCAATAGAATTGTTATCCAAACGCTTTACGAAGCTTACGTTGGAGCGTTTCGGAAAGCGAAGGTGGCGCTCAAGTAGAGCGCCGATGCGAGGCCAGTCGAAGTTGAAATCGTCGACGAAGACCGCGCATTGGGGATTGCCGACGTCGAGGATGGTGGCATTCCAAGACTGGCCGCCCGCTTCGAGAGTGGTTTCGAGATCTCCTTCGGCAATCTGGGGCAGGCCCATGTTCATGCGGAAGAGGAACTCGTGGCCGCGGCGTTCCAGAAGACAAACTTCCTTAAGGCCGGAGCCGGTCGCGATCTGGGTCACGGGACCGGAAGCGAGGCCGCGTTCCAACGCCCAAGCGGCGGCACAGCGGGTGCCATTACCGCTCATTTCTACCTCGCCGCCGTCGGCATTGAAGAGACGAAGGGAAATCGCCGCGCTCTGGGCCCCGGGGGAAACCAGATACCAGCCGTCGGCGCCGATCCCGGTGTTCCGGTCGCAGATCGCGACGGCCAGATGATCGAGGCGGATCGCGGGTGGCAGGTCGGGAGCCCAGGTGAAGAGAAAATCGTTGCGCGCGCCGTGCGCCTTGGTGAAGGGGACTTTCATGGAGATGGGGGAGTGGAGAAGGACGAGCGACGGCGCCAGACTTCGATTACGGGCGCATGCTTCAAGGATATAAGTTTCACACGGGTATATGGAAGGTTGGCGCGGGCGGCGCGGGCCACGGCTTGGGCGGCGGGTTCTCCGGCGATGACGACGGCCCATCCGGTATCAAGAAAGAGGTCGGGCCGGGCCAGGATCCGCTCGTACTCAACGCCGTCGCCCTGGTGGATGGATTCGCGAATGGGAATTCCGGCTTCCTGGAGAATTGCCGTCAAGTCTCCAAAGGGCATGAGGATGCCGTCGCCGGGGCGGTACTCCTGGCGCAGCAAGTCGGCGACTTCGGCGGTCCACTGGCGGCGGGAAATGGAGTTCAGCTGGCCCTCGCGCTTGACGAGCGGCGGGTGAACCAGGAGCCAGGCGAGAGCCAATGCAGGGATGGCCCACTTGAGCTTCGGCCATGTGGCGCCGAGCGCGGCGCAGCAGAGGGCACAGAGGGGCAAGGCGGCCAAGGCGTAACGGGAATTGTAATGGGCGAAGGGATAAACCTCCGGGACGTAGATGGGGCTGTCGCCGCCATGCAGGTTGATGATGTAGTAGAGGGGCGCCAGAGCGCCGAAGCAGAGCGGCCAAAAGAGGCGGGCTCGGAGAGCAAAGAAGAGGCCGAGGGCGCTCAAGCCGATGAGCGGCCAGCCAAGAACGGCTTTGGTCGCGATCGAGAATTGGCGGATGGCCATCCCCCAGTCGTGCGCGCCGGGGTAAGGCAGGCCCTTTTGGATGTCTTTGGGGGAGCCGAGGCCGCGGTAGAACTCGAGCGGGTCGGAATAGAAATAGTAATTGTGGGCGAACCAATAGATTGGACCGAGACCAGCGACCAAGCAGAAGACGAAGGCGGAGTGCCAGCCGCCGCGCCAGAAGAGGTAAATGGCGACAAAGGGCAAGAGGAACCAGCCCTCGTAGCGCGTCATGGTGGCGGCTATGCCGCAGAGGCCGGCCAGAGATGCGTAGGCGAGCGGTTGGCTTTCCGTGGCACGCGCGGAAAACCACAAAAGGCCGATGGCGGCCGCGAAGAAGAAGGATTCCGTCATCGGCGTGGCCTGGAGATAGAGCAAGTTGGGTTGGGTGGCGAAAACGGCGACGCCGGTGAAAGCACCGTCGGCGCCGAACCAGCGCCGTAACGCCACGTACAAAAGGGTTCCGCCCAGTACCCAGGCAATAGCGGCGGGAAGCGCACCGGCCAATCCGTTCCGCCACCAAGCGTCGACTTGGACGAAAGGCATCATCGCGACGTGGGGCAGAGGCAGCCAGACAGTCCCGATCTGCTCGTAGCCTGGGTGCCGCCCGTCGACTAAGCGGCGAGCGATGTTGAGGTGCGCGGCGGCGTCGCCATAGTAAAGCGCGGTACCTTCAGACTGAACGAAGGCAACCGCGGCTGCGCTCATTGCCGCAAGCGCGGCAAAGGCCAGCAGCGACGGGATGAGGATTTTAGAAGGCCGTGAAGCGGCGGAACTCTTCAAAGCGGCCATCGATCTCCTGGCGGGTTAAGGTGCGGAAGCGATCAACGCCAAATCTTTCGCAGCAGAAACTCCCCATGACACTGCCATAGATGACAGCGCGATGCAATTCGTGGGGATCGAGGTTGGAATTGAGATCGAAGCCCCGTTCGGCAAGGTAGCCGACGAAGCCTCCGGCAAAGCAATCTCCCGCGCCGGTGGGGTCGAAAACCTCTTCGAGAAGGTAGCCGGGGACCATGAAAAGAGAGTCCTCGCGAAAGAGCATCGCGCCAAATTCGCCACGCTTGATGACGAGAGTTTTGGGGCCCATGGCTTGGATGGCTTTGGCGGCACGAAGGAGGTTGGTTTCTCCAGAAAGTAGGCGCGCTTCGGAATCGTTGATGAGCAGAAAGTTCCAGCTCGCGATAGTTTCGAGGAGTTCGGCCCGGAAATCGTTAATCCAATAGTTCATCGTGTCGCCGCCAGCAAAGCGGAGGCGCGACATCTGGTCGCGGACCTGCTTTTGGAGGGCGGGCTGGATATTGCCCAGCAGTAGGTAGGGCTGGGGCCTATAGCTATCGGGCAGCTTGGGCTGGAAATCGGCAAAGACGTTGAGATCCGTGCGCAACGTCGTGCGGTCATTCATATCGGGGGAATAGACTCCTTGCCAAAAGAAGGTCTTGCCCGCGGCGACCTCGAGGCCCGTGAGGTCGATGCCGCGGCTGGCGAGGAAGTCCCGGTCGGCTGGATCGAAATCCTCGCCAACAACGGCGACGATCTTGGTATGCGCGAAGTAACTGGCAGAAAGCGCGATATAAGTGCAGGCACCGCCCAGCATGCGGTCCACCTTGCCGTAAGGGGTTTCGACCCCGTCGTACGCGACGGAGCCCACAACGACTAAAGACATCGCTCCATTGTAGCGGTCAAACTCGCGGACGGGCCGCCGATACAAGATAGAAGGAGTAGGAATCTCAACTTGAGTTATGGACTCGAACTGACGGCGCTAGTCTTGCTCTGGATTGCGCATGCGTATTTGCTGAAGCGTATGCTTCCGCCGGGCTGGCCTTGGCGCTGGGCGGGAGCCGTCAGCTTGATACTGGCGGCGCTGAGTCTCGTCATTTCCCCAGCGGTTTGGAAAAGTAGCGCCGAGGGACAAGGACAGTTCCTACGGGCGGCGGCGCTTTTGTGGTCCGCGCTGGCGCCCCTGACCTTGGGCTGGTGGCAGTGGAGTGGGAAGTGGAGCGAGCAGTGGAGCGAGCAGTGGAGCGAGCAACCCGCTTCTCCGCATCGCCCCGCGCGCCGTGCAGCGCTGCGTAGCCTGGCGGCCTTGCCGACTGCAGCGGCTGCGTTTGGAATCCTGCATGGGCGAACCGATTTGCAGGTGGTAGAGCGACGGCTCCGTTTCCCGAAGCTCGATCCGGCACTGGAGGGACTTCGTATTGTGCAATTGACGGATATCCATTTCGGTCCTTTCCTGGGCACTGCGGAATTGCGCCGGGTGGTGGGGTTGGCCAATGACTTGGACGCGGACGTTCTGGCGTTGACGGGAGACTTCATCACGCGCACGCCCGAGAAACTGGCGGAATGCTTGGGAATTCTCCGCGCTTTGCGCGCGCGGGGCCCAATTGTGGGCTGTCTGGGCAATCATGAAGGCTACGCACGCTGCGAAGCGGAAACGGCCCGGCAAGGAGAGGCTATGGGATGGAAGATTCTCCGGCGAGAGCGTTTGGAGCTAAAGCCGGGCCTGGTGGTTGCGGGCGTGGACTACGAGTGGAACAAGCGCAATTATTTGCGGGGAGCGGAAACGTTGGTCGACCCTAAGGCATTTAATGTCTTGCTAGCGCATAACCCCGATGTGTTTCCGCGGGCGGCGGCATTGGGCTTCGACCTAACGTTGAGCGGGCACACGCATGGGGGGCAGGTGGACGTGGAACTGCTGGACCGGCACCTGAACCTGGTGCGCGCCTTTACCCCCTATACCCGGGGACTGTATGAAATTGACGCCACTAAGTGCTACGTGAACGCGGGGATTGGCACAATTGGAGTACCACTAAGAATAGGAGCGCCACCCGAGGTGGCGTCAATAACTCTCTGCGCTTCCTGATTTTGAGCGACATTCATGCTAACTGGCACGCCCTTGAGGCGGTCTTGGCCGACGCGCAGGGACGTTACGACGAGATTGTGTGTTGCGGCGATCTGGTTGGTTACGGTGCCCGTCCGAACGAAGTGGCCGCCTGGGCGCGGGAGAACGTGAAGGCTTGTGTGCGGGGCAATCACGACAAGGTGGCCGTGGGCCTGGACGATACGGAGGGCTACAACCTGGTGGCTATTACGTCCCTCGAATGGACCCGGCGCCAACTAAGCAGCGCCAACCAGGAGTATTTGCGGGCCTTATCTCGCGGTCCGTTGGAATATAAGCAACTCTGGCTGATGCACGGCAGCCCGATTGACGAAGATCTGTACCTGGTACAAGAGTGCGACGCGGCGGGGATGGAAAGCTACATGCCAGCTCCCTTAGGCTTCTTCGGGCACACTCACCGGCAGGGGGGCTTTAGCTATTGGGGGCATCGCTGCCACGCCGTCACTCCGGTAGCGCACGACCAGCAAGAGCGGGTAGTGGAAGTGGGAGGCAACGCCTGGTATCTGGCTAATCCGGGGAGTGTGGGCCAACCGAGGGATGGAGATTGGCGCGCGGCCTACCTGATTTTCGACCAGGAGCGCAAGACGCTGCAATTTAGGCGCACAGAGTATCCCGTGGAACAGGCGGCGCGGGAGATTCGTGCGGCGGGTTTGCCGGATCTACTAGCTCGGCGCTTATACGCGGGGAAGTAAGGGCCCATTCCACATTTGCCAGCCTTTGCGGATATAGTCCCAGGCGCTGACCAGCGTTGCGGCGGCCGAAAGGACGAATAGAAACGCCCGGAGCGGCTCGTCCCAAAGAAAACAGCCGGCCAGCGCGAACAATTGCAGGATCGTACTTAGCTTGCCCCAAGGCGTGGGCGCAAAGTCTCTGCGATGCGTTTTCGCAAAGATGGCGACGCTGCCCGCTAGGATCATGGCGTCGCGTCCGAGAATCAGCAGCAGCAGCCAGAGCGGGAGACGTCCCTGAATCGCCCAGGCAACCGTCGCAGCCATAACAAAGGCCTTGTCGGCCAGCGGATCCAGGTAGGTACCCAGAGGAGAGGAAACCCGAAGCGAGCGCGCCAGTAGACCGTCCAAGGCGTCACTCCAGGCCCCCCAAAAAAAGGTCCACCAGGCCCAGGCATGGGTAGTAACAATCATCCAGGCCACCACGGGTGCAAGCAGCAGGCGGGCGAGAGAGATCAGATTGGGCAGATGCCGCACTGCCTCCCAAGATAGCCGAAGCAACGCCGAGCGCGCCCCTAGCTGACAGGGGCGGAGGTTTTTTCGGGCTTGGGCTCGTGGACGGCATGTTGGCGTTCGTCAAAACGGCCGAAGATCATTTTGCCCGCAGTTGTCTGCAACACACTGGTAACGGATATATCTATGGTCTTGGAGATCATCCGGCGGGCGTTATCGACCACAACCATGGTGCCGTCGTCGAGGTAGGCGACGCCTTGGGAGTGCTCCTTACCTTCTTTCAAGATGAACACGCGCATGAGTTCCCCAGGTAAAACGACGGGACGCATGGAGTTCGCCAGGTCGTTGATGTTCAAAACGGCCACGCCATGCAGTTGGGCTACTTTATTGAGATTGAAATCGTTGGTGACGATCTTGCAGTCAAACATCTTGGCGAGTTCGATCAACTTGAGATCGACTTCGCGGACCTGGGGAAAGTCGTCTTCAATCAGTTGAACGTTTAGGCCGGGTTTCTTTTGAATGCGCTGGAGGATATCGAGGCCGCGCCGGCCGCGGTTGCGTTTAAGCGAATCCGACGAGTCGGCCACCATCTGCAGTTCGCGCAGAACGAATTGCGGGATGACGACCGCGCCGTCGAGGAAACCGGTTTCCAGAACGTCGGCTATACGGCCATCGATAATCACGCTGGTATCGAGAATCTTGAAGCTGTCGCGGGCCGACTTTTCGCCGCCAAAAACTCCTCCGAAGGCGGCCAAATTTAGGAGCTCGCCCTTATTTGCGCCAACCGCCATACCCACGTAGGCCATCAAGAGCAGCATCGCAATCTGCAGAAACGCGACGGTAGAGGTGGCCTCCGGCAATGCCAGACGAATTGTGGATGCGAGCAGGAAAGCCCCGAAAATGCCGAGCACGGACCCAATAGCGGCGCCGATCAGGCGTTTGAGGCTAATTTCGCGCAACCGGAATTCCGCAACGACGGTCAGAGTCGCGCCAAGGCCAGCAGCCGCGGAAGCAATTCCCCGGTCCAGGCCAAAGGGCTGGAGAAACCAAGCTACTGCGGTCAGAGTAAGGACGAAAAGTGCGCGAAGGAAGAAGAGAGCGAGCATAACGGAAAGCCCGGTGCCTCATCATAGCACCGGGCTTCCAGAAGTAAAGTAAAGTGAAGAAGTGTTAAACGATTGTGCCTAAAGGACCTAAGCTCTCTAGAGAGCCTTGGCCAACTCTTCAGCGAAGGCGCTGGTTCCCGTATTGGAGGGGCGGTTTCTGCGCTTGGGATTGGCGGCGGCGCGGTTGCGGTCTCCGTTTTGAGTCGCATTGGAACCGGCCGGGTTGGTACCTGCGGGATTTACACCAGAGGGGTTAGCACCTGCGGCACTGGCGGCCGCCTGATTGGCATCGACGGGAGCGGACGCGTCGCCGGCGGGACGTGCCGAGGGGCCACGCATTTCGGGGCGGCCATCCATACGAGGACGGCGATCGCCGCGGAAATCCCCACGAGAGTCCCCGCCGTAGGCGGGCCGATCCCCGGTTGGGCGACCGTCGGGACGGCCATCAGGACGACCCATACCGACGCTCTTGCCCTTGGGGGGTTGGGCCGGATTGGCGCGTAGCATCTTATCTTCGAGCGGGGCGCGATCGAAGCGGCGGATGATCGACTGCATCTCTTCGCCATTCGGCGCTTCGATGAAGGCGAAACCTTTGGATTCTTGGGTTTCTGGATTGCGGATGACTTTGATGTTATCCGCGACCAGAGCTTCCGCATTCAGCCAGGACTGAATGTCGTCGGCCGTCACCCAAGCGGGAAGATTGCCAAGGAAAACCGTAAAACTCATTCGGAGGGAAGACTCGCTAAAAGGGGATCTGACGGAACGGAGTGAGGAGACGCACTCGTCAGGCAGTCTCGATGGTAACACCGTCCAGAGTGGTTCACAAGCCTCCGCGAAGAATTTCGCAGGAGAATTTGTTTATTTTTGAATACGTTGGCGGCTCGCCTGAGAAGGTGGATGCCGGAGACGGACTGTGCGCCTGATGCAATGAGGGCATGAAATTGGCAATTGGCATTTGGTTTTGTATCGGTTGCGCGGTCTTAGCGCTTTTGGCTTCCGAGCCGTCCGGAGGCGAATCGTGGGATGGCGCCCGGGTGGACTTGGCCTGGAAGGTGGTTTCTCACCGGGCCGCGCAGGATAGCTTTGGCAAAAGGGTGGCCGAGCGGTTCTTTGCCCTGGAGGTCCACATCGGCAACAACTCGGGCCACGATCTGCTCTTGAGCGGCTTTTACTTCCGGCCACCGCGGACGGTGCACCGGCAAGCTTTGGAAACGAACGATCCGTATTCCATCGTGCGGGGCGTCCTGGAGCGGGAACAACAGGTGGGCGACCGCGCGCTGATGATGCACGCTGTGCGCAGTATTGGCCCGCTGCTGAGCCTGGGCGGCGCGTTGATTTCCGGCGGCACAGTGACGCTTGCAAAGTACGGGGCCAGCGTGGGGATCTTTTCCAATGGAATCGAAAAGGGCTTGGACAACGCCTATCCCGACCAGACGCTCCGGCGCATCAACCGTCTCGAGGAAAACTCCTTTCACGACCACGTCGTGCTGAGGCGGAACGAACCGAGGAGGTTAGTTGTCTTTCTCGCACGGGAGACCGTGCAGTGCCCACCGGCTTTGGCAAAAGCGAAAAAAGGCGCGGCCGCTTCCGATCCTTGCACGGGGCTGCTGCCTTGGTCGCGGGAGTTTAGCCCCAGGCAGGTGAAGGAGCGAATCGGCACCCTAGAGCTGCATGGGCACGCGCTGGCCTATACGCGCCGCATTCGGGTAGAGGCCGAAAAAGAAGTCCAGTAATAATAATGGGGTGCCCCGTGAATTTTCGCTTTCCCCACGCCCGGTGCCGGGCGTCCAAACCGCATTACGACGGATCGTAACGCCCATCCCAGCGCCGGGTTCGCTTGAGACGATCGAACAGCTCCGCCGCAACGAGCCGGTTGCCATGCAAGGCCAAGCGCCGGTGGTGTGGGACCGCGCGGAGAATTTCCAGGTTTTCGATAAATGGGGAAACTGCTGGATAGACTGGTCCAGCGGCGTCCTGATCGCCAATGCGGGACACGGCCGGCAGGAAATCGTGGACGCAATCGTCGCGCAGGCTCAGGCAAAGCTCTTGACCAACTACTGCTTTCCGTCGGAGATCCGGGCGCGTTTGACGCAGACGCTGATCGACCTCTTGCCGGAGCCGCTCAAGAAGGTATTCCTTCTAACGACGGGTTCGGAGACGGTGGAGTGCGCCATCAAGCTGTCCCGCGCGCACGCCGTTCGCAAATATGGGCGCCAGAAAAACGTAATCGTCAGCTACGAGAAAGCTTTTCACGGGCGCACGATGGGCAGCCAACAGGCGGGCGGAATTCCGGCGTTGAAGGAGTGGATGGTGCATCTCGACCCGGGCTTTGTGCAGGTTCCGTTCCCAGATGGCTTTCGCACGACGGATACGAGTTTTGAGTTTTTTCTGGAGTCTCTAACTCAGCAAGGGGTTGCGCCGGAGCAGATTGCGGGTGTGATCCTCGAGACCTATCAGGGCGGCAGCGCGAGTTTTGCCCCCGTTGCATATATGCAACGGATGTATGAATGGACCCGCCGGCACGACATTCTGCTCACTTGCGACGAGGTGCAGGCGGGCTTTGGACGGACTGGAAAGCTTTGGGGCTTTGAGCATTACGGCTTGGTGCCAGATCTGACGACGTGGGGAAAGGGCGTCTCCAGTTCCCTGCCTTTGGCTTTCGTCGCCGGGCGGCCCGACGTCATGGACTTATTTCCGCCGGGAAGCATGACCTCTACCCATACCGGGAATCCCGTTTGCTGTGCGGCGGCACTGGCCTCCCTGGATCTGGTGCTCAAGGAGGATCTGAGCGGGAACGCCGAACGCGTGGGCGCGGTTTTGTTCGAGCGGCTTCGAGCAATTCAGCGCACCTATCCCACGGTGGTGGGCAACGTGGACGGCAAGGGGCTAGTGGCGGGAATGGCCTGTGTCCGGCCCGGGACCCTCGAACCCGACGCGGACCTCGCCTTTGAAATCGTGCAAAGGATGATGGAGAAAGGCGTCCTTTTGTTTTCGCCCGTCGGCTTTGGCGGGGCTACGATCAAGATCTGCCCGCCGTTGACGATTACTACGGACGCAATTGTCGAGTCCACTTCCGTGTTGGCGGAATGCTTCCGCGAAGTGCTGGTGGCGGCATGACTTTCAACGTCACCGTGATTGGCGGCGGCATGATCGTAGCCGACCAGATTCTGCCTTCGCTCTACCAATTGAAGCGGCAGGGGAAGATTCGGAACATCACGATCTGCGCCCGTCGCAAAACTACGCTCGACGCCCTGCCGGCGGGATTTACGCCCACGACGGCACCCTATCGCGAGGTGCTCGCCAACGCGGCGGAGCGCAATCTTTGTGTCATTGCCTTACCGGACGAACTGCATTTCGAGGCCGCGATGGCGGCGATCGAGGCCCAGCAGCACCTCATTTGCGTGAAGCCTCTTGTCCAAAAGGTGCAACAGGGACAGATCATCGAGCGGGCTGCCCGGGACCGCAACCTCTTTGTCGGCGTGGAGTATCACAAGCGTCTGGACGACCGCGCCCTCATGGCGCGCGACCGTTACCGGCGCGGTCTCTTTGGCGAATTCAAGCTTGGCACCGCGCGTCTGTTTGAGAAGTGGTACTACCGCCACTCGAATTTCCAGAACTGGTTCGGGATGGATGCGGCGGACGCCTTTACCTACATAGGCTGCCATTACGTCGATTTGGTGCACTTCATTACAGGCTTGTTGCCGGTGAGCGTTTCCGTGGCGGGCATTCCGGAACCTTTCCCGAATGGCAAGGAAGCGTGGATGTGGACGGATGCTCGAGTGAAGTGGTCCAACGGCGCGATTCTAAACGTACAAAACGCGTTGGGCTATCCCGACGCGGGACCGGGATCCAACACCCAGGGGCTGACGATGTGGACCAGCCAGGGTGACGCGGGCGGATTTTTGGATCACAACGACTCCTACCGAGGGCTTTCGTATTGCTATATCGAAGGCGCCAACCGCTATGCGGAGCCCAGCCCGGATTATATGCAGCAGGTTGAGGACCCGGCAGGTTCGGGCATGAAGGTGGTGGGTTACGGATTCCGATCTCTCGAGACGCTCGTCGATGCGGCGGCTCGTGTGGAACTAGGGCAGACGACTTTGGCCGCCATCGACCAACAGGGAATGCTAGCGACTCCGGCCAATTCTTACTTCAACGAATTGGTGACCGAAGGGGCACGCCTGAGCTTGCAGAATGAGGGGCGAGAGGTCCTGTTGCAATACGGAGTTTTGCCTTTTGTTCACCTAAAGAGTTATCTCTAGAGAGTGGCCAATCTGCTTTTCGATTTTCCGGAGGACGAAGCTCTCGTCAATAAACTGCCGATCCCGCGCCGCGAGACGGTGGTGCAAGCCGTAAAGCGATTCGAGGAGATCTCCGCCGACGCGGATTCCCCGGTGCGCGCAATCCGGCACCTGCCCGCCCAGGAAGGTGTTTATGAGGCCATCCCGGAAGCTGTGGACCGCAAACTGGAGGCCGCGTTGCGTCGGCGCGGGATCGAGCGCTTGTATTCCCATCAGGCACAGTGCTTTCGGCACCTGGCGGAAGGCCGCAACGTGGTGGCGGTAACGCCGACGGCCTCGGGCAAAACACTCTGCTACAACCTGCCTGTGTTGAACAAGCTATTGGCGGACCCCGGAGCCCGCGCGCTTTATCTATTTCCAACCAAAGCCCTGGCCGAAGACCAGTTGGCGGAGCTGCACGGGGCCATCGAAGAAATGGGCTCGGACCTGAAATGCTTTACCTACGACGGGGACACGCCGCAGGACGCGCGGCGCGCCATTCGCGAACGGGCCAATGTAGTCCTGACCAATCCGGACATGCTGCACGCGGGCATCCTGCCGCATCACACCAAATGGGCCAAGCTCTTTGAGAACCTGCGCTACATCGTCATCGACGAACTGCACTACTATCGCGGCGTCTACGGCAGCCATTTGGCAAACATTCTTAGGCGCTTGAAAAGGCTTTGCGAATTCTATGGCTCGAAGCCCCAGTTTGTTTGCTGTTCCGCCACCATTGCGAACCCCAAAGAGCTGGCTGAAGCAGTTACCGAAACAACTTTCCAATTGGTAGACAAGAGTGGCGCCCCCACCGGTGAGAAGTACTTCGTTTTGTACAACCCGCCGGTAGTGAACCGGCAATTGGGTATCCGGCGCAGCTATCTACACGAGACACGGCGCATCGCCCTCGATTGCATTCAGCGCGGACAGCAAACTCTGGTATTTGCCAATAACCGGCTGGCCACTGAAATTTTGGTCACTTATCTGAAGGACGCCGTTGAGAAGGGCCCCGTAGCCTCGGGCGCCATTCGGGGCTACCGCGGCGGGTACCTGCCCAAGGAACGGCGCGAGATTGAGAAACGGCTGCGATCTGGCGAAATCCGCGGGGTGGTGGCGACAAACGCCCTTGAGCTGGGCGTGGACATCGGCTCCTTGGACGCGGTCGTGATGGCGGGCTATCCCGGCACGGTGGCGTCTACCTGGCAGCGGTCGGGACGGGCGGGGCGCCGGCAGAATACGTCGCTTGCGGTGATGGTGGCCAGTTCCGCTCCGCTGGACCAGTACATCGTGGAGAACCCCGAGTACTTTTTTGGGCAGCCGCCCGAGCGGGCCTTTATCAACGCGAACAACACCGAAATTTTGCTCAACCACTTGAAATGTGCCGCCTTCGAATTGCCGATCAAGGACGGAGAGAAATACGGGCCGCACCACACGAAAGAGCTATGCGAGTTCTTGGCCGAATTGCGTCTGGTGAATCATTCCGCACAGGCCTGGCATTGGACCAGCGATTCCTACCCGGCCGATGCCATTAGCTTGCGCGCGGTGACCAGCGACAATTTCGTGGTGATCGACACAAGCGACGAAAACAAGGTGATCGCCGAAGTCGCCTTTCCCACCGCACTGGTAACGTTGCACGAAAAGGCGATCTATCTCCACGAGGCGAAGCAATTCCAAGTGGAGAAATTCGATTACGAGCAGCGCAAGGCTTATGTGCGGAAAGTGGATTGCGATTACTTCACCGATGCCATCGACTATACGCAGGTGAAGGTGTTGGAGGAGTTCGACCAGCGCCCCATCCAGCGCGCGACGGCAGTCCATGGAGAAGTGCGGGTAAATACGCAGATCGTGGGCTTCAAGAAAGTGAAGTTCTATACGCTCGAAAACGTGGGTGCGGGAAATCTATCTCTTCCCGAACAGGAAATGCACACGACCAGTTGGTGGATGCATTTCCCGGCCGCATTCCTGGAGCAGTTAGCGGGCTACTCGCCTTCGGAGCGAGCGAACGGCTTAGCGGGCCTGGCCAACGCGCTGCGGGCAGTGGCGGCCTTGCTGGTAATGTGCGATCCGAGGGATTTAGGGACCTCGATCACAGAAGAGATTGCGGGCGGTCTCGCGACCTGGGAGCCGAATCTATATCTCTACGACCGCTATCCCGGCGGCATTGGACAGTCTTTGCCATTGTTCCAATTGACACGGCGATTACTGGAGGGCGGGCGGGATTTGTTGGAGCGGTGCCCTTGCGAGGCGGGCTGCCCGTCTTGCGCCGGACCGGCCGGTGAGGTAGGAGATAAAGGTAAGGAAGTGGCATTGGAGATCCTGCGCCGCTTGCTTGAAGGCGGAACATGTCTACCGAAAAGCGGCGAAGCGTCCGAAGAAGCGCCATTTTAGAAACAACACTCGCATACGAGAAATCGGGCGAGATGCCGCGGCGGGAACGCGCCGTTGTACTGAATCTGAGCGAGAGCGGCGCCATGCTCGAGACTAAGTATCGCTACCCGCTGCGCGATCTGGTGCGCATTGAAATCAAGGAAGCCAAACTGCGGGGTATGGCGACCATTCGCTACTGCGATCCCAAAGGCACCCATTATCAAACGGGAGTGGAATTCACCGGCGGCTTGCTTTATAGAGCGCCAAACGAATAGCCGGATGGGATAATGAGAGCTTCATGGTAATAACCGGCGTCTGGTACGCCTTTGGTTTAGCGCTCCTGGGCGCGGCGACCGGCTACTTCACAAAGAATGTTTGGCTCGGTTCGCCTTTCTACTGTCTCGCCTTGTTTTGCCTTTGGTTCTTCCGCGATCCTGAGCGAAGCGTCCCCGAGGGTCCCGTAGCCGTGTCGCCCGCCGACGGCAAGGTAGTGAGCCTAACGACGGACGCCGACGGACGCCATCGGCTTGGCATCTTTTTGAACGTCTTCGATGTGCACGTGAATCGCTCGCCCATTGCGGGGGTGATTACGAAGCGTACTTATCGCCCCGGCAAGTTTGTCGTGGCAAGCAGGAATGAAGCCGCATCGGAGAATGAGCAAAACACGTTCGTAGTGGAGGGCGACGGCGCCTCTATAGAATTCAGCCAGATCGCCGGACTGATTGCCCGGCGCATCATTTGGTACAAGGAACAGGGGCAAACGGTGGGCAAAGGAGAGCGAGTGGGACTGATTCAGTTCGGATCGCGGGTAGACGTACTCTTCAACAGCGACTGGAAGATCACAGTCGAGCCAGGGCAGCGTGTGAGCGCGGCCTCCAGCGTCATCGCCCGGCGGGTGAGATAGCCCCGATGGGACTTCGCCTTTCGGACCGGCTCATCGATCCAAAGAGTCCTGAGCGGCGGCCCCGCCGCGCGGCATACGCGTTGCCGACGTTGTTTACGGCCGGCAACATTTTTTTTGGCTTCCTGGCCATCATGAAGGCCATCGAAGGCGCGATCCTGGTGAGCAAGGGCGGCAATGTGCACGTACCTGAGTTTGAACTGGCGGCAAAACTGATTGGCGTTTCGGTGGCCTTTGACGGGCTAGATGGACGGATCGCCCGGATGACCAATACCGTAAGCGACTTTGGGCGCGAGTTGGATTCGCTGGCGGACGTAATCACCTTTGGGATCGCCCCAGCCGTGCTGGCCTTTGCCTGGGGCACGTTCTTTATCGAGAGGGATATTGATGCCCAACTGCGCGAACAGATTCTCCAGGGCGGCTATTTCCTCGCCTTTGTTTATCTGCTGTGTGGAGCGGCGCGGCTGGCGCGCTTCAATGTCCAGACGAATCCGGTGCCGAAAAATCCGGGCCGGCCGGACCGTAAATATTTCGTAGGCCTTCCCATTCCCGCTGCGGCCGCCTTTGTGGCGAGCGTCGTTTATGCAGCCAATAGCGTGCCGATCACCAACTGGCTAGTCTGCGTCCTTTGGCTGGCCACGCTCGCCCTGTTGAGCTTCCTGATGGTGAGCACGTGGCGCTACCGCAGTTTCAAAGATCTGAACCTGCTGCAACCACGTTCTCCCCTCAGTATCATTTTGCTGGGGAGCCTGATTTTTATGATCTGGAACTATTCCAAGCCCGTGCTGCTGGCAATAGCCGTGACCTATGTAGGCAGCGGCATTCTGGTGCGGCTGGGCGGGTTGTTGCGGCGTAAGGCAGCGCCTTTGAATGGTTAAGAAAGCGATGGCCAAGAAGCCGTATTTGGCCGTAGTGGGCGGCCAAACACTCCTAGGGCGCGAGATCCGCGACCTGGCCGCCCATTCCCGCTTCGAAGTGAAGGCGCTGGATACGACCGACGGCGAAGGCAAGACTTTGATCCCGGGCGAGAACGATGAAGTGGAGATCATGCAGCCGATCGATCCGCAGGTTATCGCGGGTGCGACGGCGGTGATCCTCGCGGCGGACCAGCAGAGCGCCCAACGGATTCTAAAGATGAATCCGCGCTGCCTGATCGACCTTGGCGGCTACCTGGAGAACTCACCGGCCGCAAAACTGCGAGCGCCGATGCTGGAAGGCAAGACTGCGGATAAACCAGGACGGCTGAGCGTGGTGCCCCATCCGGCGGCGTTGATGTTGGGGCTTTTTTATAGAAGACTGAATGCGGTGGAGACTCCGCTGCACAGCGTCGCGAACGTCTTTCAGCCTGCCAGCGAACTCGGACCGGCCGCGCTCATTGAACTGCAACAGCAAAGCATTGCGTTGTTCAATTTTCAAGGACTCAAGAAGGAGATCTTCGACGCGCAGGCGGCCTTTGCGATGCTGGCACAGTATGGAGACGATGCTCCGGTGAAACTCGCGACCGCCGAAGAGCGTCTCCAGAGGCACCTGGGAGCGCTCCTTGAGGAGCAGGTGCAGCCGAGTCTGCGATTGCTGCATGCGCCGGTTTTTCATGGTTTGACAGCTTCCGTATGGGCCGAGTTTGGGAGCGGCGCGGATCTTGAAAAGATTGGGGCAGGGCTAGCTATGGAGCATTTGGACGTATGGGGCTCGGAGCTCGAAGCTCCCAGCAACGTGAGCATGGCCGGGCAGGATGGCGTAAGTGTAGGCGGGATTCGGATAGACCGGCGGCGGCCCTCGATGTGGTTCTGGCTGGCGGCGGACAATCACCGGCTGGTGGCCAAGAACGCGATGATGATCGTGGAGGAACTGGAAGAATGATGGGGCGGAGAGCATTCATAACGGTCACCCTCGCGGGGGGTGGGCTCGCTTCCTGCGGGTACCGGGTGGCGGGTAAAGCCAATCTGATGCCGACGGATATTCAATCGATCGGAATCCCTCCTTTCAGCAACGCGACGACCCGATACAAGCTAACAGACCGTTTCCCATCCTTATTGACAAGGGAGTTTCTTAGCCGCACCAAGTATCAGATCCTGCCCGACGCGACCGGCGCCGACGCGGTTCTTCAAGGCTCGATCACGACGATACTGGCCTTCCCCGTGCTCTTTGACGCCGCCACCGGCCGCGCATCGGGCGTGCAGGTGCAAGCGGTGATTGCAATTACGCTCCGGAACATGAAGACGGGCACGTTGATTTATAGCAACCCTGGCTTCGACTTTCGGCAGCGTTACGAAATCTCGACGGATCCGCTCGCGTTTTTCGACGAATCGACACCGGCCTTCGAGCGGATGGGCCGGGAATTGGCGGCGGCCACGGTCACGGCGATACTCGAGAATTTCTGATCGATGACGGCTGAACAGTATCTATCGGAACTGGCCAAAGGTAAGCCTCCTGCGCTAGCGTTATTCATCGGCCCGGACGCGTACCTGCGGGGACTCTGCAAGGAGGGATTGCTCGCGGCGGTGCTGCCCACCCCCGAGAGCCGGGAATCGGGATGGTCCCGTTGGGACTTGGCCCAAACAAGCCTCGCCCAGGTGCTGGACGACGCGGCCTCGATGAGCTTGTTCGCGAGCGAAAGGGTGATCTGGGTAAGCGGGGCGGAGGTGGCGGTGCCCAAGGGACGGTCCAAGCAGGACGAGACGGCGAGCGGGTTGAAGGAATTAGAAAGCTATGCCGGCAACCCAAGCCCGGGGACGGCAATCGTCTTTGATTGTTCCCGCTATGATTTCGAGGGCGATGACAAGACACGGGTGGAAAACGTCCGGAAATTCTATGGCGCCGTGAAGGTGCAGGTTGATTTTCCGCGTTTCACAGCGGATGCGGCCCGTCGGCTGGCCCTGGAGATTGCCGCCGAGAAGGGCGTCCAAATCGGACCTAAGGAACTGGAACTTCTAATCGAAGCGACGGGCGCGGACGCCTCGCGCGTGGGCCAGGAAATGGAAAAGCTCTCGCTTTATGCCAAACCCGGATCGAAGATCAGCCTGGAAGACGTTACGGCGCTGGTACCGAATGCGCGGGCGGCGAATATATTTGCGCTCGTTAACTCCATTGGCAAAGGAGACCGGGCCAAGAGTCTCGATATTCTGGACACGCTTGTGCGCGAAGGAGAATACCTGCCGCTGGCGTTGAATTTTCTGGCGGGTCAGTTCCGTTTGGCGTTAGCGGGGCATGAGGCGCACGTGCAGGGGGCGGGGCAGATCCAGACCCACTTTTCCAAGAGCGGGGTGGCGATGTGGCGGGCGCGGGCCGAGCAAGTGGAGCAAACCATGCGGGCATTCCCGGTGGAGCGGCTTCGGAAGGCGATCCAACTGGTTTATGCGGCCGATCAGGCGCTGCGGGACACTCGTCCCGACGACAGGACCGTGATGGAGAATTTCGTCTGGAAGGTGACGGCGAAGAGCTAAAGAGGTAGGCGAGGCGAGAACGAAGCCTAAGCGGCCAATGCCTTGACGCGCTTGGACATGCGGCTCTTATAACGGGCGGCGGTATTCTTTTTGATCAAGCCGCACTTGGCCATCCGGTCCACGGTGGAAAAAAGGCTGGGAAGGCCTTTAACGGCGCTTTCGAGATTCTTCTCGGCGATGATTTTACGAAATGCTTTGACGGCGGATTTCATGCGGCTCTTGCGGGCGCGATTGATTTCGGTGCGGCGCTCCGTCGTGCGAACCCGCTTCAAGGAAGATACTGTATTAGCCATACTGAACCATCTACCATTCTACACAACGCCGGGATAGCGATCAAGAATCATGACGCTGTAACCGGTGCGTGCTAGAAAGGCCAGATGGATTTGACGCGAAGAGAACTAGGCCTGGCGGCTCTGCCCGGGACCGCAACCGCACAGGATGGATTTTCGTTTGTGCACTTTACGGACTTGCACATCCAGCCGGAGTTGAGCGCCGCCGAGGGCTGCCGCCGCTGCGTGGAGCGGATCAACGCGCTGAAGCCTG
Source organism: uncultured Bryobacter sp. (assembly GCA_964387685.1). GTDB lineage: Bacteria > Acidobacteriota > Terriglobia > Bryobacterales > Bryobacteraceae > Bryobacter. Next base: position 52,345 of record CAYLXK010000001.1, on the reverse strand, counting down.
CCTTTGCCATTAGCGGTGGCGACCTCGTTTTCGATGCGTGTGAAGTGCCTTATGCGCGGGCCGAGAAAGTCTTTGATTTATACGCCGAGACGGTGAAGCCCTTGCGCATGCCCGTTTATTCGGCGATTGGAAATCATGACTTGTTTGGAGTTTCAAGCAAGAGTGGAATCGCGCCCAATGCGCCTCATTTCGGCAAGCAGATCTTTGAGGAACGCATCGGCAAGCGCTACTCTGCGTTCCGATATCGCGGCTGGCATTTTGTGTTGCTGGACAGCATCGGGTCCAAGGGCGGGCGCGACTTCGTGGGACATGTGGATGCGGAGCAACTGGAATGGCTCAAGGGCGAATTGCGGGGGACGCGGGGGAAGCTCATCGTGGTTACGCATGTGCCGCTGGTAAGCGGGGTGATGCAGGTGGTCGAGGACCCCTGGAAGAGTTCTGAAACCTACTTAGTGACGAACGCGCGGGAAGTGCTGGAGATATTATGGCCTCACGAGCCAGTGGCCGTGTTGCAGGGCCATACGCATATTCGGGAAACGCTCCACTACCGCGGCTGCCAATTCATTACGTCGGGGGCCGTCTGCGGCAACTGGTGGAAGGGTCCGCGGGAAAGTCATCCCGAGGGCTTCGGCGTGCTGACTGTGCAAGGCGGCAATTTAACCTGGCGCTATGAAACCTTCGGATTTCGCGCTGGATAAACTAGAGGTGGATGAACGACGAATTGGTGATTGCGGGGCGGACGTTTTCCTCGCGGCTCTTGATTGGCACCGGCAAATACCGTAGCTTCGCCGAGATGCGGCGCTGCCACGAGGCCTCGGGCGCGGAAGTGGTAACGGTCGCGGTGCGGCGCGTGAATCTCGACAGAAGCAGCGAGAGCCTGCTGGACTATATCGATCGCGAGCAATTCTTTCTACTGCCCAACACGGCTGCGTGCTACACGGCCGACGAGGCGATTCGGACAGCTCGCCTAGGCCGGGAAGTTGGGCTGAGCGAGTGGGTGAAGCTCGAGGTAATCGGCGATCCGAAAACGCTCTATCCCGACGTGATCGGTTTGATCGAGGCGACGGCGACTCTGGTGAAGGAAGGCTTTGTGGTTCTGCCCTATACCAATGACGACCTCATTGTGGCGCGGAAGCTGGTAGACGCCGGAGCGGCGGCCGTGATGCCGATGGGCGCACCCATTGGTTCGGGGCTGGGGATTCAGAACGCGGCGAATCTGCGTATTTTGCGGGAACAGATCACCGAGGTGCCGCTCATTGTGGATGCGGGCGTCGGTACGGCGAGCGACGCGGCGATTGCGATGGAGTTGGGCTACGACGGGGTGCTGTTAAACACAGCCGTCGCCGAAGCGGAGGACAGCGCCGCCATGGCGAGCGCGATGAAACATGCGGTGATGGCGGGGCGGCTGGCGTTTCTGGCGGGGCGGATGCCGAAGCGGCTCTATGCGAGCGCTTCGAGCCCGATGACGGGGGTTGTTCGCTAAATCCGGTGGAAGCCCCGGAGGATGTCCCGCGTAGAATATCTTAGGGCGATAGGCCGGCCGTGCGGGCAGGCCATGGGGTATTCGCATTTCGCTAGCTCGCTTAAAAGCCAATCCATCTTTTGGGCATCGAGCGGTGTGTTGATTTTGATGGCGGCGCGGCAGGCAACGCTCGCAGCAATGTTGCGGCGGAGGTCGTCGACGGAGGCGCGTCGGAGTTCTTTTTCGGCGATGTCCAGGATTTCGAAGATCACTTTTTCCACGTCCCCGGCGGGCAGACTGGCAGGGGTGCTTTGGATGGCGATGGTGCGATTTCCAAAGGGCTCGGTCTCAAAGCCCGCGCCGTTCAGCTCGTCGCCGATGCGGGCGTACTCCAGTTGCTGGCCAATGGAGAGCTCCAGAACGATCGGCATCAGCAGCCGCTGACTTTCCCGCTTTTGCCCCGCAAATTGCCGCAAGACCTGCTCAAAGAGAATGCGCTCGTGGGCCACGTGCTGATCGACGATCCAGAGGCCATCGCGGCCAGCGGCGATGATGAAGCTCGCGTGAATCTGGCCCAAAGGACGGAGGTCCCCGAGTGAAGAGAGCGAATCGTAGGTGGCGCCGTCGTAGACGCCGGGCGGGAGGGGGCCGTGCGTATCAGGGACGCGCAGGCGCGGCTGGGCAGGAGCGGGGCTCTCGTTGAAATCGAGGCGGGGCGGCGGGGTTTCGATCGGGATGATCGGGTCATAGATCTCGGGCGCGCCGCTTTCAATGCGCTGCGTGAATTCGCTAAACGGCAGGGCCGCTGCGGGCTGGGCATAGAGGCCTTCCACAGGCAAGCTCGAAACGGGCTTCGCTTCCATGAGGCGCAGGCGAACCGAATCGCGCACAAAGTCGTGGACGAAGCTCGAATGACGGAAGCGCACTTCCGTCTTGGAGGGGTGAACATTCACATCCACTTCCGCATAGTCGCAATCCAGGAATAGGACCGCGAAGGGATAGCAGGCGGGTGGAATCAGGTTGTGATAGGCGCCTGTCAATGCGTGAATCAGGACGCGATCTTTGATGAGACGGCCGTTGACGAAGAGGTAGATCGAATTGCGATTGAGCTTTTGCACGTGCGGCTTCGAGACAAAGCCGCCCAGCCGGAAGTCGCGCTGCTCGCCCTCGGCGGTGGAAAGAGTCTTCGTCTCGGGGCCGATCTCAACCAGGTCTTCGAGAATTTGTCCGCCAAAGATCTGGAAGACACGCTCCCGGGAAGTGGCTACCGGAGTAACTTCGAGTAGTGGCGCGGTATTGTGCCGAAGTTCGAAGGATTTGTCGGGATGGGCCAGGCTATAGTGCGTCACCAGCGTCGCGATGTGCGCGAGCTCTGTCTGTTCGCTGCGCAGAAACTTCTTGCGCGCCGGGACGTTGTAGAAAAGGTCGCGCACAGAGATCACGGTGCCCTGGGCGAGGCCCGCGTCCTCGCACTGGATCAGCTTGCCGCCATTAATTTCGACGCGAGTACCGCCGCTGTCCCCAGGCGTGGCGGTTTCCAGCGTGAGGCGCGAGACGGAAGCAATAGAGGGAAGAGCCTCGCCACGGAAGCCAAGGGTAGAGATCTCTTGGAGATCATGGACGCTTTGCAACTTTGAGGTGGCGTGCCGTTCAAAGGCGAGCAATGCATCGTCGCGCATCATGCCAAAGCCATTGTCGGAGATGCGAATCAGGCGTCTGCCGCCGGCCTCGATTTCAATACGAATGTCGGTGGAGCCAGCGTCTAATGAGTTTTCTAGTAGTTCTTTAACGACCGAGGCAGGCCGTTCCACCACTTCCCCCGCCGCAATCTGATTGGCTACGGCGTCGGGAAGTACTTTGATGCGGCCCACTCAGTTGGTACTAATACCACGCTCGGTGAGCAGCGTGCCCGCGCGCCGGTAAAGATTGAGCAAGTTGCGGCGGTATTGGACGCTCTGATTAACCAGGTCGCTTTGGGCCTGCGTGAGGGCGTTTTGGCTATCGAGCAGGAAGAAGAGCGTGATGGTGCCGAGTTCGTAGCGCTTTTGATCGGCTTCGACGCGCTTTTGGGCGAGGTCGGCGGCAATCTTGGCGAGGTCCACGCTGGCGCGGCTATTTTCGACTTGGTTAACGGCATTCAAGACATCCAGGCGGACGTTCTGTTCGGCGACGCGAAGCCGCAACTGATCAAGCCGCTTGCTGACCACGGCGTCGGCGTAGTTGGCCGACGCGTTCCGGTCCTTGATTGGGAAGTTCAACTGGAGCCCGCCGCCGTAGACGGGGAAGCCGAAGCCGAAGTTCTGGCTGAAAGCGTCGCCAAAACCGCCGGGAATGACGGAGGTAACCGGGGCGGTGGTGCCATCGGGATTAAAGATGGTGGAGCGGCGAATCAGTGGGCCGCCCCGGCCTTGTGCCGAGTAGTTGCCGAAGAGTTGGAAGTTAGGACGAAGGTTATCGGAGGCCAAGCGTAGATTCAAGTCGTCGACGTTCAGAAACTGTCGCTGGGTTTCGACGTCGGGACGGACGCGAATGGCGTCTGCCACCAGAGCTTCTTTATCGAAAGGCTTGTTGTCCGTGGGGGGCAAAACGTTCTCGGTGAGCACAATCGCTAGCTTGCGGATTTCGGGGTCGAGGTCGACGCCGATCTGGCGCCGGAGCGCGTCTTCCGTCTGGGCCAGGCGGTAACGAGCTTGCGTGACCAGAATCTCCGCGCGGGCATAGACGGCTTGGGGCTGATAGATTTCGAGCGCGGGCAGGGCGCCCAGCTCCAGTTCGCGCTGGGCCCGCTTGAGGCTAGTATCGGCCAGCGCAAGGGCTTGCTCCTGCACTTTCAGATTCTCGCGTGCGCCGATCACGTCCCAATAGGCGTTCTCGGCCGTGTTGAGGAGGGTCAGTAGTTGATCTTGAAACTGGAATTCATTCGCGCGGAGCCGAGTGCGCGCAATCAAGATGGGCGTGCGGATGACGTTGGGGTCGCGGCCACGCCAAAGATTTTGGGTGAAGTTGAGGTTGAGGTTGGAGCCGTAGGCAGGATTCAGGCTGGCGAAGGAGTTGTTCGTGCTGCTTTTCGAGGCGGAATAGCCAAGGTTGTAGTTGGTACCCCACGGAGTGAACTGCGTCCAATTTATGTTCAACGGCTGATTCAAGTTGGAAAGTACGTCGGCGCCGGCGAGAGCGTCCGTGGTGGGAGTGGTGGACCGAGTGGAACTAAGCCGGGCCGAGAGTTGCGGATCGAAAATGCTGAAGGCCCGCGTAATCGCGTTCCGGGGAATCTCAAGCGTCAAGCGCTGGACCTGCAAATCTGTATTGTTGTTGAGGACGAGCTCTAAATAGGACTTAAGCGATAACTCCAGCTTGTCCCCGACGATAAAGTTCGATAGCAGAATAGGACCCTGCAACTCGTACTTGGGCGTTTCCTTGCGGAAGATCGTCCGGAAGTAATTCTTCGTGCCGAACTTGGGGTAGTCCGGAGAAATCGGGTCCTCCTTGAACGTATTGGGAGTAGCTGGAGTAGTTCCCTGGCTAAAGGCGAGCCCGGCGCCAATGGTAATTAAGAAAAAATAGCGGAGCATATTATTCGTAGCGGATGGCCTCAATGGGATCGAGTTTGGCGGCCTGCATGGCCGGATAAATGCCGAAGACAAGCCCGATGCCGACGCTGACGCCGAAGGCAACGGCAATCGAGGAAGTCGTTACTACCGTGGACCACCCGGCGGCCGAGGCGATGACTTTGGAGAGCGTGAATCCGAAGACGATTCCGATAAAGCCGCCCAGAGTGGAGATCAGCAAGGCTTCCATGAGGAATTGACGGATGATATCGGCCTGGCGTGCACCGATGGCGCGGCGGATGCCGATTTCTTTGGTGCGCTCAAGCACGGTGGCCAACATGATATTCATGATGCCGATGCCGCCGACGAGCAGCGAGATACCGGCGATACAGAGCATGACGACGCTGAAGATCAACGAGGTGCGGCGGCGCTGTTCGAGCAGGCCGGCGGGCACGATCGTGTTGTAGTCGCCCGCATCTTTATGGGTCGAGTCGAGAATTGCGCGGACAATGGCCGCCGTTTCGATGGAATCCGTCCCAGGCGCAACGCGCATGTAGATGCCGTCGATTTCGTCCTTCAGGTAGCTGTTGTTGTCCTCAAAGCGGCGCATGACGGTGTTAAGGGGCGACAGAATCAGATTGTTACGATTCGTCACTTCGCCGCCCGAGTCGGAGTCCGAGTCGGCGGACGCTTGTTCGCCCAGCACACCAACCACCTGTAGCCAGGTATCGTTCACTTTGACGAACTTGCCCACAGCGGCTTCGTAGCCCAAAAGGTTAACTTTAGCCGCCTCGCCCAGCACGCAGACGGGCGCGGAGGTATCGTTGTCCTTGTCATTGAAGAAACGGCCTTCCACCACGCGCAGGCTATTGATCACCTGGTAGCTGGGCTCGACACCGATTAGCAACGGCGGCTCGGCGCTGGTCTTGGGGATCACCTTCAGCGGCTTGAAGCGCTTGCGCGGCGTCATCGCTTCGATGCCTTGGACATTCTCCTTGATCGCGCGGTAGTCCCGGAAGGTTAAGCCGGGCGAGACCAGACGACGGGCCTGCAGTTCGTTGCGGTCCACCGCCTCCTTGGCTTCGACAATGATATTGTTGACGCCCAGAAGGTCGATGTAGCTCATCATTTCCTTCTGCGCGCCGGCGGTGATGGAGAGCATCGCCACCACGGCGCCAACGCCGAAGATCATGCCCAGCATCGTGAGCAGGCTCCGAAGTTTGTGCACCATCAGGCTCTGCAAGCCCATGTAAAGTTCGGGCACGAGCCCTTGGAAAAAACCGGTCATAGCGAAACTACATGCCTCCCTTGCCGCCGGGCAGGGCGGAGGCCGCTCCGCCGCCTTTGTTTTCGTCGCCCTTCTTTTTCTTGTCGCCGGGCTTGGCTTCCGGATTGGCCATGGCGATCACATCGCCAGCCTTCACGCCGGAGGCGATGATCATGACATTCTCGCTACGCTTCATCGGCTTGATTTCTCTCGCTTCGAACTTCGAGCCGTTTTTCACGTAGACCACCTGCTTACCGTCTTTCTCGAAGACGGCCTGGATGGGGACATTGATCGCGTTGGGAACCTTTTCGACAATGATTTCTACGTCGGCCAGCAGGCCGGGACGCAGTAATACGTCCAGCTGATTGTCTTCGTCCGGCGCCGGCGGGAGCTGCGCGTTGTCGAGATCTTTCTGGGAGTACATTACGCCGCCAATATTGAACATCGTGGGCATTTGGGGTGCGCCGCCCGCGCCGGAACGGCCCAACCCGCCTTGGGCGTTGCGCCCTCCCAAACTAATGCCCGCCTTCTGCAATTCTTCCCTGATCTTAGTCATGGCGGTGCTGCGTTCTTCGCCACTCAGATCGGCAAGCTGCTTTCCGCCCAGGGCCTTGGCCATTACGTCGCGCGCCTTTTTCTGCTGCTCGGCGGGAAGTGCCGCGATCGTCGCGGCGATACCACCGGCATTGCCGCCCGCACCACCGCCTTGCCCACCGCCTTGCCCACCGCCTTGCCCACCCGCACCGCCTCGGCGGCGTCCTCCGCCCGCTTCCTCTTGGGCTCCCGCGGCGGGACCACCGGGCATGGAAGCCATCATTGGGGCGCCACCCATGCCGCCGGCCGCGCCCATGCCGCCTGGGCCTTGCATGCCGCCGCCAGTATTGCCACTGCCGCCCATGCCGCTGCCGCCCATACCACTACCGCCCATGCCGCTGCCGCCCGCCATCGACATCATGCTCATCGACGGAGAGGGCGCCTTTCTGCGGTTGGCTTCCGCTTGCGCCAGGATACGCTCGATCTGCGCGGGTTGGGCGCCCAGGGCACTCAGCAATTGCCGCATCTCGATGGAAAAGAGTACGTCAAACTTCTTGGCCGGGTCCGCGCTGAACATGTTCGCGCTGGCCGTCCCGCTTAAGCTCTTGATCTTGCCCGTAAAGGACTTTTCCGGCAGCGCATCGAGGTGCATCAACACCTCCTGGCCTTCGGTTAAATTCGCGCGGTCCAGCTCGCCAACCTTGGCCACCACTTCCATTTCGCTGAGGTCGAGAATGTCGGCAACCTGCATACCCGGCTGCACCTGATCGCCCTCGCGAATATCGGGCAGCTGCATACCAAACATCATGACGGTTGAACGGTTTTGCTTGACCGCTACCAGCCCGGACATGGGCGCGAGCAGCTTTACCTGCGCCAATCGTTGCTTTTCGCGGTTCAACTCGAGATTGGCTTTGTTTTTCTTTTCTCGTAGTACGGCCAGCTCAGCTTGGGCCTGCTCTCGCCTGCTCTTGATATCGCTTTCGAGCTGCGTGAGGCGGCGCTTGGATTCCTCAAGCGTCAATTGATTCTTCTTGGCGTCGATAGCGCTGATCAGCTCGTTGCGCTTCACTTCGAGGTCTGCGCGCCTGACGGCATAACGGGCCCGAAGCAGCTCCACTTGGTCTTGGTTGTCGCGGATGGCCAGGTCGGCCTGCGCCTTTTTCATCTGCTCGTCGATCTGGTCCAGTTCCAACTGCTTCTCTTCCAGGCGCGAGATCACCTCCGCGTCGTCGAACTCGACTACCAGGTCCTTTTCGCGCGCAAAGGAGCCCAGAGCGGCGAGCCGGGTCACCTGCACGGTACCGAATAGATTCGGCGCGGTGAGAGTCGCGCTGCGCACGGCGCGCAATTCGCCGCGGGTAAAGCTGCGCACGACTACGTCGCTCTGTTTGACCTTCGCCGTCGCAACCGTCTCCTGGCGTTGGGGCAACTGCTGGTAGACGCGGTAGGCCGCATAGCCGGCGCCGACAAGGACGAGAAGTATAACGAGACGAATGATTAGCTTCTGCATGAATTTGCTTTCGGTAGTTTCGTGGGCGGCAGGCCGCCTAGAGCTTCTTTTGCCGGCGGGCGGCGTCGGCCGGATTTTCGAGGGTCACAATCTCGCCTTCCTTCAGGCCGTTGACAATTACGATTTCGCTCTCATTCCGTTTACCCACCTCAATCGGGCGAACGACAAAGTTCTGGCCGCGTTGCAGGTACACCGAGGGTTTTCCCTGCACCGTAAAGCTAGCCCGCAAGGGGATCAGCAACTGATTTGCCTCGCGTTCAATCAGGATTTCCGCCGAGGCGCTCATGCCCGGCCGCAAGCGCTTATCCGTACCTTCCAAAGTGGCGCGCGCCGGAAAGGTTTTCTCCGTCATACCCATGCCGCGGAATTGCACCGCTGCGATAGGGCTAATCCAATCGAGATTGGCGTCGAATTCGCGGTCCGGGATGGCGTCGATGCGCACTTTTACTTTTTGGCCCAGCGCCAGCTTACCGCGATCCACCTCATCCAGCTTTAGGTCGATGCGCATCAGACTGAGGTCGGGGATCTCCGCAATCGCCGCACCCGTCCAGGCGCGGTCGCCTTCCTTAAACGGAGGCGGACTGGAACCCCAACTGCCCTGGCTGCGAAAATTAGGCAGCAAGTTAACAATGCCGTCGTTGGGAGCGCGCAACACCATGTTTTTTAGATATCCCTGAGCGCGGTTTACGTCGCGAACGGCCTTGTCCTTGTTTTGGTCTAGTCTTTCCAGGTCCGCATTTTGGGTGGCTTTGTGCGTATTAATCGTCTGTTGCACCTGCCCCAGCTCGCCTTTGGTGATGTCGACATCGATGCGGCTTTTGGCGCCCTCGATCTCGCTAACCACTTCGGCCTTGGAAGCCTCCAGCTTGGAACGCTCCAGGTTGTATTCGGCCGTCATTTTGTTCATGCCATCCATCTCCGTCACGATCCGGTGGCTGGCTTTAGTCTGCACGATTTGAGAGTCGATGGTGCGAACACTGGTATTGCGCTCGAGCAAACTCTGCTCCTGGGCGGCGGCGTCGAATTCCACGACCACGTCCCCTTTGCGAATCGGCTTGCCGCTCTCGGCGAGCCTGACGATACGAGGGTCTGGGACTTGAGGGGCAGTAATGACGACGGAATTCACGCTCCGGATTTCTCCGCGGGCCCGGACAACAATCGTGAAGTCTCCCCGGCGCACTTTGGCCACCGGAACTTCCACGACGCTGGTCTTTTGGTTGTAGTTGTAGGCGGCATATACACCGCCAGCTCCGGCCAGAGCCAGAACTCCTAGCAGGATCCTACGATTCCGAACCGAGGATTCCGTCTGGCCGATGCGAATTTTTGGCTTGATCTCTGACATTTTCGTCCTAATCCCTTACTTCTTTGCCGGTCGATTTTGCGGGGCGGCTTCTAGCCTTTGTTGGCCGCCACCAGATTCGGCGGGATCTCCAAGGCGACGACATCGCCTTTGCGCAGGTTCTTCACGCTGGCGACCAGGAAGGTTTCCAGGCCCACCTCCACCTCACGGCGCCGCCAAATTTCGCCTTCTCTGACATAGACAAAGCGTTTGCCGGATTCCGGGTCTTCGAAAATTGCCGCCACGGGAGCGATAGCCGCGTCTTTCTCTTCCCCTAAAATTACGTCCACGCTAGCGCTAAGGTCCGGAATCACCCGCGGGTCCATCGCGTCGATCTTGAGGAGAACCGGAATCTCTCTTACGAAACTAGCCCGAAATCCTCCGGATCGAGGAACGGCTGCAATGTTTACAATGTGCGCCGGCACCTCAAGACCGGGATAGGCGTCAAAACGAACTTTCGCCTTCTGGCCCACCCGCAAGCGCTCACCGTCAACCTGGTTCACGCTCGCGTTAATGACCATCGAGGACGGGTCGACGATTTGCATGAAGAACTGGCCGGGATAAATCTGGTCGCCCGCTTGGATCTGCGCGAATTCGCTCCCGCGAAACGTGTTTTGCATGACCGTCATCCCGTCGATGGCGGCCCGGGAGACCATCCGGTCGGCATTCTGCTCCGAGCGGCGGAACTCCATTTCGAGCGTCTTAAACTCGAGCTCGGCATACTTCAGTTGCGCCCGCTCGGCATCCTCAATGTATTTGCCTTCCGCCACCTGCTGCTTATACTGCGCTTCCGCTTCTTCCAGGGCCAGCTTGATTCGTTCAGAGTCAATCGCACTCAGCACGGGCAGAGTTCGCATATCGAGCTTTGCCTTGTCAAAGGCCGCCTTGGCCTTTTCCACATTGAGCTTGTGCGTGTAACGGGCGAGTTCCAGATTGGCCTTTTGTTGGGCCAATTGGGCCTTGGCCGTCTCTAGCGTCGCGCGGTAATCGTCCAGACGCTGCAACATGTATTGACGGTCGAATTCTGCCACCACGTCACCTTTTTTGACCATCGCGCCCGCTTTGGCCAGATTCTGAAGCACCAGCGTAAAGTCGCCGCCACCCCCGCCTCCGCCACCCCCGCCCGGGCCGCCCAGACCGCTGCCGAGTTGGGAAGACGTGGAACCGAGTCCATCCGCCCCTTGGGAAGCGCTGGCGGTGGAGCTGGAACGATTGGTATTTGCTGAAGTGGAAGTCTTCGCACTGCCCGTGGCGACTCGCGAGGACGCAGCCCTCGTCGCGCCGGATCCGCCGAAACCTCGGCTGGCGCTTGCGCCCGAAGAAGAAATAGCATCCGCCGCGCCGGCCGCCGAAGCGGAACCGGACGAGGCGGTTGAACCCGACCGGGCTGACGAGTTGCCGCCCAGGGCCGGCAGCGAAGCAACGCTTGCCTGGTCCATCCCCGCCAGATTGAAGCCACCGCGACCCCTGCCGGAACGGCTGCCGCGAATCTGCGGAGCGATCAAAGAAACAAATTTACCCGCCGCCGTCACCCCGGAAATGCGAAACGTTTTCTCCAAACGGCCTTGGCGAACGGTCGCGGTCGGGAAGCTCGAATTGGCCAGCGCCGCTTTCTTTTCCGAACTCTGCTGCTTTTGCCAAAGGACATAAGCGGCGGCGCAGGCAACCACTAATCCCAATAAAATCAACCGTTTGCCGTAGCCGCCCGGGCGTTCTGCGGGCTCCGGCACCAGGCGCGGCCCCCCTAGGGGGGGTACGGCCGGTTGAACCGTCTGCGAGGGATTGGCGTTGGGCTGCATAAGAATCTGCTTAATTATCCAAGACGACCAGCAAAAAGAAAAGGTTAGCCCCCCGCCAGCGATATCGAAAGGCCGCGCGAGACATAACCTCCAGAACAGAGCTTGGAAGAATGGCAACTCAGTGTATCGTGAAGGAGTCCAATCTAGCATGGGGTGGTCAGCAACGGTGAACCGCAGTAAGTCGAAGGGCAAGGAATTGAAAGGCAAGCATTGAACCAAGCGGCGATTCGCGTACGGGGTCTGGGTAAGACCTACAAGAGTTCTACGGAACTGCGTGTGTTCGCCGATATGAACTTTGATGTGCGCAGGGGCGAGAGACTGGCATTGATCGGGGAGTCTGGCACGGGGAAGTCCACGCTGCTGCACCTGCTGGGCGGCCTGGATGCGGCCTCGGAGGGGCAGATTTTCTTCAACGAGACCGAGATTACCGCCCTGGGGGCCGAAGCTTTGGCCGAATTCCGCAATCGTGAAATGGGTTTTGTGTGGCAGTCTCAGTCCTTGCTGCCGGAATTTACCGCACTAGAGAACGTCATCATGCCACTACTCGTGCGCGGCGTGGAGCCGCAGGACGCAGAGCCGATCGCCGCGGAGCTTCTGCTCAAGGTGGGTCTGGCCCAGCGCGCGGGACACTTGTCGGGTGAATTGTCCGGCGGAGAACAGCAGCGGGTGTCCCTGGCACGGGCGCTGGCCGGCAACCCTAACTTCCTACTGGCCGACGAACCGACAGGCAACTTGGACGAGGGCACGGCGGGGCAGATTCTGGATCTCCTCGAACGCCTGCAAAGCGAGCGCGGCCTCACCAGCGTAATTGTGACCCACAGCCCGGCACTGGCCCGGCGCTGCCATCGAACTCTCCGATTGGCCAGGGGCGGATTATATGAACTCGTAGATACAATGGAGGCAGGTTAACCATGTTTGAGCGATATACGGAGAAAGCGCGGCGGGTGATCTTTTTCGCCCGATACGAAGCAAGCCAGTTCGGTAGTCCGTACATTGAGACGGAACACTTGCTCCTGGGTCTACTGCGGGAAGACAAGGCGCTGGCGAATCGCTTCTTGCGTTCGCAGGCGGCCATCGAATCGATTCGCAAGCAAATCGAGGCGCACACTACGATCCGGGAAAAGGTGTCGACGTCCGTCGATCTTCCCTTAAGCCACGAATGCAAGCGGGTTCTGGCATACGGCGCCGAGGAAGCCGAGCGGCTCAACCACAAGCATATTGGCACGGAGCATCTGCTGCTGGGAATCTTGCGGGAAGAAAAATGCTACGCCGCCGAATTGCTGCATGAGCGCGGACTGCGCCTATCGCAGGTGCGCGAGGAAATTGCACGCAGTTCCAGCGAGAAAGTGACGCAGAGCCGCGGCAAGGAATCTAGCCTCCTTACAGAGTTTTCGCGCGACCTCACCCAGGCGGCCCTGGATGGTTCTCTCGATCCCCTCATTGGGCGCGATCATGAATTGGACCGCGTTATCCAGATTCTGTGCCGCCGCACCAAAAACAATCCGGTTTTGATTGGCGAGCCGGGCGTGGGCAAGACCGCTATTGTAGAGGGCCTGGCGCAGCGGATTGCCGACGGAGAAGTTCCAAGCTTCCTGGCCGACAAGCGCATCCTGGCGCTCGATCTTTCCTTGATCGTCGCGGGCACGAAGTATCGCGGCCAATTCGAGGAACGTTTGAAGACCATCATGAAGGAATTGATGGACAACCAGAACGCCATCATCTTCATCGACGAATTGCACACCCTTGTTGGCGCCGGCTCGGCCGAGGGCTCTTTGGACGCAGCCAATATATTGAAGCCGGCCCTGAGCCGGGGCGAGATCCAGTGCATCGGCGCCACCACGCCTAGCGAGTACCGGAAATCGATTGAAAAGGATCGCTCCCTCGAGCGCCGCTTCCAGGCCGTGAAGGTGCCGCCGCCCAGCGAATCCGACGCCATCAAGATCCTCATGGGCGTCAAAGAACGCTACGAGAAGTTCCATGCCGTCGCCTACACCGACGAATCGATTGAAACGGCGGTTTACGCCTCCAATCGCTTCATCCCGGACCGCTACCTCCCCGACAAAGCCATCGATCTGATCGACGAGGCCGGCGCACGGGTAAAGCTCCGCCAGACCACCCTGCCCCCCGACATTGCCGACATCCAGAAGCGCATCAAGTTCATCGTTCACCGCATGGAGAACGCGATCGCCAATCACGAATTTGAAAAGGCGCGCTTCTATTCCGATGAAGAGCGCAAAGAACGCGAAAACCTTCGCCAATTGCGCGAGAAGTACAACCTGGACGATACTTCGACCGGGGTCGTCAACAAAGACGATATCGAAGATGTCGTGGCCCGCTGGACCGGTGTGCCGATGACCTCCATCAAGGAGGAGGAAGTCTCCAAGCTCATCCGCATCGAAGAAGAACTTCATAAGCGAGTAATCAGCCAGGAAAAGGCCATTAGCGCTTTGGCGCGGGCCATCCGCCGTTCCCGTGCTGGCCTGAAGTCGCCGAAGCGCCCGTCGGGCAGTTTCCTTTTTCTGGGCCCCACGGGCGTCGGCAAAACGGAAGTTGCCCGAGCGCTTGCGGAATTCCTCTTTGGCAGCGAAAAATCGCTGGTGCGCTTTGACATGAGCGAATTCATGGAGAAGCATTCCGTTTCTAAGCTCATTGGCTCGCCTCCCGGCTATGTGGGCTATGAAGAAGGCGGCCAATTGACGGAACGCGTGAAGCGCAATCCCTACTCGATCATCCTCCTCGATGAGATCGAGAAGGCCCACCCCGACGTTTACAACATCCTGCTCCAGGTCTTTGAAGACGGGCAGTTGACCGACGGCCTGGGCAATACCGTCGACTTCAAGAACACGATCATCATCATGACGTCGAACCTGGGCGCCCGCTTCCTCGAGAAGAAAAAGGGCATGGGCTTCGACGCTCCGATGGAAAAGGGTATGCAGCCCAAGGTGGAAGATCAGGTAATGCAGGAAGTGAAGCGAGCCTTCAATCCCGAATTCCTCAATCGCCTTGACGAGATTATCCTCTTCACTTCGCTAGCCGACGAGGATCTCCTGCGCATCATGCACCTCCTGGTGGATCAGATCAACGTCAATCTGGTGGCTAAACAGATCAAGATCCGCTTGCTGGACGATGCCGCCAAATACATTCTCGAAAAGACGCTGGTCGACCGGAGCTACGGCGCCCGTCCCCTGCGTCGAGCGCTCCAGAAATACATTGAAGATCCGCTCTCGGAAGCCTTGATCCAGGGTTCTCTGCCGAGGCCGAGCGATCTTGAAGTCTACTTAAACGACACTGGTCTCTTTGTTCGTCCGATTGGCGATAGCGTGGAAGCCGGCGTGGAAGAAGAGGCCTTGGTTGGGGCCGGCGCTCCCCCGGTCGCACCACGCGAAGGCACAGCCCTGTATACGTTTTAGCGGCTCAACACGTTCTAAAGATCGCGCCTAAGTCTTCGGCGCATAATATCCAGGCCGGGCGCGAACCACCAGATCCTTGCGCCCCTTCACCCGAATTTGAACCGGATGCCACTGGCCGTCCGTCTTGATCGGTTCCGGCCGATAAAGCAGGTTGTATTGGCTACGCAATTCATTCGCGATGTTCTCGAAGCTCTGTGTGAGGTCGGATGCCTTGAAGGGGAAAAACG
Organism: uncultured Bryobacter sp.; assembly: GCA_964387685.1. Lineage (GTDB taxonomy): Bacteria > Acidobacteriota > Terriglobia > Bryobacterales > Bryobacteraceae > Bryobacter. Next base: position 37,249 of record CAYLXK010000001.1, on the reverse strand, counting down.
TCATCCCGCCGGTCCGCTCACTCATGTGCTTTAACACGCGATCCCCATCGCTCTCAATCCGCGTGATGTTGGTCGAGATCGTATAGATTACGACGTCCGCCTTAAGCGCCATCTCGATGGCCTGCTCTCTCGTCATCACACTTTGCGTATCGTCGCCGTCGCTCAAAACCACCATGGCGCGCCGGAACTTAAACAAGGGTTGGTCCAGCATCAACCGCTCCTTGGAAGTGTTGTAAACCGCGTCGAAAAGCGCCGTACCGCCGCCCGCGCGCATTTCACGGATCGTCTCGGCGAGGCGCTCTGTATCGCCCGTCAGTTCCCCCTTAAACTGGACCGTATTGTCAAACCCCACCACCACCGCCCGGTCTTCTTTGGGCCGGATTGTGCTCTGCACAAACTCGACGGCCGCTTCCTGCTGGAAGCGAAAACGATCCCGGATGCTATTGCTCGTGTCGACCAAAATACCCAGCCGTAGGGGCAAGTTGGATTCCGCGATGAATTCGAGGATGTTCTGTTCCTTCTTTTCCTCGAAGACCTCGAAGTCTTCCTTCACCAGATTCGTGACGAAACGCCCCTTCTTGTCGGAAACCGTAAAAAGGAAATTGACGCGGAACACGTCGAGGATGATCCGGTTCGGATCGGCTTGTTGGGCGGCAAGACCGGCGGGCAGAACTCCCAAAAACTGGCGGCGCTTCATCTACCGCTATTGTAGGCACTATTCCAGACTTTCTAGCCAGGCCCGCAGTTCGGGGGCCAAGGGCGCCTCAATCAGCACCTCTTCGCCCGTCGTTGGTTGCGCGAAACGGATGCGCCAGGCGTGCAAGAAGAAGCGCCCTGATTCGTGCGCCTTTGCTCCGTAAAGCGTGTCGCCCGCCACGCGATGGCCCAAGCTGCCTACATGCACACGGATCTGGTGCGTGCGTCCCGTTCCAATCTTCACCTCCAGCAGGCTAAAAGCCGCATAACGCTTCCGCACTCGCCAGTGCGTGATCGCCTCCCGGCCCTCGTCGAGCTTCGCTGTCATCCGCACCGGTTTCCAGGGATCTCGGGCAATCGGCCGCTCCACCGTCCCCTCGTCGCGGGCCACCACGCCTTCCACCAGGGCAAGATAGGTCTTCTCAATCGTGCGCCCGCTAAATTGCTCTTGCAGCTTGCGGTGCGCCTCGTCGGTCTTGGCCACCAGGATCACCCCGCTGGTTAAGCGATCCAGACGATGGACAATCCCTGGCCTCAGGTCGCCGCCAACCTGAGAAAGACTGGCAAATCGATGTAGCAACGCATTCACGAGCGTCCCCGCGCTCACGCCCGCCCCGGCGTGCACGGTCATCCCAGCCGGCTTGTTTACGGCAATCAGGTCCGCGTCTTCGTAGAGAATCTCCAGCGGCAGATCTTCCGCGGTTGCCCGCAGGGGCCGCAATTCCAGCGGCTCTACTTCAATATCTTCGCCACCCCGCAGAACAAAAGCGGGCTTGCGGACCTCTCCATCCACCCGCACCCGCCCCTTCTTGATCCATTCCTGTAAGCGGCTGCGACTGAGCTTAGGGTATAGATCTTGCAGGTGCACATCCAAGCGCAGGCCCGCTCCCGGCTCGCCTGTTTCCTCCTCAGAATTCATACGGCCACTGCGGCTTTGCACCCACCCCGCCATCGACGAAGAGCGTCTGGCCGGTCACAAATTCGCTCTGATCGCCCGCAAAAAACAGCACCGCCTTGGCGATATCAAGCGGCATCCCAATCCGCCCCAGCGGCGTTAGCGGCGCCCACGTCCCGGCATAGTCGCCCGCTTCCGCCTTGGTGCGCTCCACCTCCGTTGCACCCGGGGCCACGCAGTTCACGCGGATTTGATGTTTGCCCAGTTCCACCGCCGCCACCTTGGTGAACATCTCGATACCGCCCTTGGACGTGGTGTAGTCCACCAGGCGCGGAAACGCCAGTTTATTGCAGCCGCTCCCTAGCGTAATAATGCTGCCGCCGTGGCCTTTGGCGATCATCCGCCGCGCCGCTTCCTGCGTGCAAAGGAAAGTCCCCCTGACGTTCGTATTCAGTACCTTGTCCCATTCCTCCACTGTCAGATCGAGCAGCGCCTTCCACGTCTGCACCGCCGCGTTGGCCACCAGCACATGCAAATCGTCAAAATGCCGGTCGAACTCTGCGAACAGGTTGCGGACGCTTGCCACGTCGCCGACATTGGCCTGGATCGCCGCGCCTTTTCGTCCCAGCTCTCTAATTTCGCGGACGGTGTCTTCTGCACCCGCCAAGTCCGAGTTGTAATTGACGGCCACATCAAAGCCGGCCCGCGCCAGCTCGATCGCAATCACCTTGCCGATCCCTTTGCTGGCGCCCGTTACCAGGGCCGCTTTTCCCGCCGCTTTAGCACTCATAGCCTATATTTTAGGGGTAGCCTCTCAGTCGCGGTGACTCTATACTGAAACAAATCTGTAGTCGCTAGGGAGCTCTCTCATGCCTTTTCGAAGCCTCCGCTTCTCTCTTCTTTCGTTAGCCTTCAGCCTGGTCGCTTTTGGGCAGACTTCCACCACACAACTTTCCGGTACCGTCACCGATTCTTCAGGGGCGATTGTGCCCGGCGCCAAGGTCAGCGCTGTTAATGAAGCTACTGGCATCCCGTACACGCAAACCACCACCGCCTCCGGTCTTTATGCTTTCCCTTCCATCCCCGTCGGCTCCTATACCCTCACCGTCGAGCAAGCCGGCTTTAAGAAGTACCAACGCGCCAAAATCGTCCTGCAAATCAATACGCCAGCGCAGGCCGACGCACAGCTTGAGTTAGGTCTTGCCACAGAGACCGTGCAGGTCGAAGCCACCGCCGAAGCATTAAATACCTCTAACGCCACCCTCGGCAACGTCGTCGAGCGCAAAGCCATTGAAGCCCTGCCGCTCAATGGCCGCAACCCCCTCAACTTACTGATCTACGAACCCGGCGTCGTCCAGCGTTCCGGTGGCACCATCAGCGTCAATGGCTCCCGCACCGGCGCCGTTAACGTCACCATCGACGGCATCGAGGCGAACGAAAACACCAATCCCAACCCGGTAAACAACATCTTCCGCCTCAATCCCGACAACGTGCAGGAGTTCAAAGTCACCACCTCCAATCCCACCGCCGAAGAAGGCCGCAACTCCGGCGCCAATGTTTCCGTCGCCACCCGCAGCGGCACCAACGAGTTTCACGGCACGGTTTTCGAGTTCTTCCGCAATACGGCCCTCAACTCCAACGAGTTTTATTCCCGCGCCCAGGGCCTGGACAAACCTATCATCAAGCTCAACCAATACGGCTTCGAGCTCGGCGGGCCCATCCGCAAAAACAAAACTTTCTTCTTCGGCTCCTGGCAGGGCCAACAAGTCAACTTCGCCGACCCGATCGACAAAGCCTTCGGCGAGTCCGTCGATCTGTACAACAGCACCGCACTGAATGGCATCTTCCGGTATTTCCGTCTGGCCAACACCAGCGCGGCTTCCGCCCTTACCGTCAACGGCCAGCGCATCACGCAAAACAGCAGCATCCTCGTCGATCCCCGCACGGGCCAGTACACCTCCGGTGTGCGTGATTGCGCCAGCAGCTCCGAAGTGAATTGCATCGCGACCTACGACATCTTCGCCAACGACCCTCTCCGCCGCGGCCTCGACCCTTCCGTAAAATCGGTGCTCGGCGGCTACCCGGCTCCGAACTCCTTCAATGCCGGCGACGGCCTCAACACCGGCATCTACGCCTGGAACAGTCCCTTTAGGATTCGGGGGCCCCAGTACCTGGCGCGCGTCGACCATGTTTTGAACGACAACCACAACTTGTTTGCCCGCTATCTCGGCGCGGAACAAAATACCCTCGGTGGCGATCCGCTCAACGGCCGGCCGCAAGTCCTGCCTGGTTTTCCCGCTCGCGGCGAAGTGTTCCGGCCCGCCCACAACATCGCCGCCGGCGTCCGCAGCACTCTCAGCCCCCGCCTCGTAAACGAGTTCACCGTTGGCTACAGCCGCTTTGACTTCCTCTTCACCCAAGGCGAAGCGAACCCCCTCTTCCCCAATTCGCCGCGCTTTACCTTCAACAACTCCGACGTCGACTACACCGCCGGCCCCCGCACCCAGCGCGCCGTCAACACCTACCAGCTCATCAACAACCTCACCTATGTCGCCGGCTCCCACGTTCTCAAGTTCGGCGGCAACATCCGCTTTTATCAACACAACGACCGGCGTGGCGACGTCGGCGGCACCTCCATTACGCCGGCCATCTCCCTGTCGCGCACCATTCGCCCTCCGGCGGGCTTCACCTTGCCGGGTGTCGCGAGCGCCACGGCCCCCGGCATCGCCTCCAACGATCTGAACCGTCTTCAGGGCATGATCAACGACTTGCTCGGCATCCCGGCCCAGATTTCGCACAACTTCATCGGCGACCTCAACGCCGATACCTTCCTGCCCTTCCAAACCGGTGAGAAGTCCGTCAGCCTCTGGGCCCAGGGCCAGCGCACCAAGCAGTACAACTTCTTCATGCAGGACGATTGGAAGTTCCGCCGCAACCTCAGCATCAGCTACGGTGTGCGCTGGGAGATCAATCCTCCGCCTACCGAAGCCGGCGGCCGCGTTTACGTCCCCAATAAGATCCTGGACGGCAGCCAGGGCCAGGTTAGCTTTGTGAAGGCCGACCGCTGGTACGAAAACTTCAACTGGGGAGCCCTCGCCCCGCGCTTGAGCCTCACCTGGTCCCCCGGCAACTCAAGCAAGATGGTCATCCGCACCGGGTACGCGATGGCCTTCGACCCGATTGCTACCTTCCAGGTCACCTCCATCGCTTCCGCCGTGCCAGGCCAGATTTACCGCTGCGTTTCGGTTCCGGGAGGCGCCTCCACTGCCGGTTGCGCCTCCGTGCCCAATGTCCGCCTCAGCGAGTTCCCGAACTCCCTGCCTCCTCCCACGGCCAAGCCCTCCAGCCAATTGACGCCCCAGCCCGCCCTGCAGAACGTCGCGCCTCCCGCGCGCGTCTTCGACCAGGGCCTGCGGCTGCCTACCGTCCACATGTGGAATTTCACCATCCAGCGTGAGTTTGGCCAGGGCTACGTGGCCCAAATCGGTTACGTCGGCCGCCGCGGCACTCGCTTGTACCGGTCTTGGGATATGAATCAAATCGACTCAGCGCCTCTGCTGCCCAGCTTCCTGGCCATGCAGCGCAACATCGGCCTCGGCGGCGGCTGCCGCGCCGACGGCACTCTTGCCAATGGCTCGCCCTGCTCCGGCGCCACCGCCGTGCCCTGGATCCAGCAAGGCATCATCACGAGCGCCTTCGCGAACTCTGCAGCCTCGACGACGGACCTCTCTCCAACCCAGAACGCCGCGGGCAACATGGCTCTGCGTTTGGAGCAAAACACGCTCGCCGGCCGCCTCCGGCCGAATCAACAGTTTGCGCAGATCCTTTATCTCGATAACGGTGCGGACTCGATTTACCATGGCTTCCAGGCCACCTTCCGCAAGCGCTTCGATTCCGCTGGCGTCTTGTTAAACGCCGGCTATACGCTGTCGAAGTCCATCGACAACCTATCTATCGATCCCGTGGGCGCCACCTCCGGCGGTGGCCTCACCACCACCAACTCCCGCACCCCAGCTGACGGCCGCAACTACAACAACGAACGCGCCCGTTCAGACTTCGACCAGCGCCACGTCCTGAATCTGAGCGGCATCTACGAGCTGCCCTTCGGCAAGGGAAAGCAACTCTTCGCCACCGATAGCCGTGCCCTTAACACCGTCATTGGCGGCTGGAGCATCAACGGCATCTTCACTTACCAATCGGGCGAACCCTTCACGGTCCGCTCCGGCTTCCTTACCGCCAACAACACCTCCCAAAGCCGCGCCGCTCTGGCCCCCGGCGTGACCGAACTGCCCAAGGCTCAATTGCAGGAAAAGGCCGGCGTCACCGGACCGGTCTTCTTCCGCGACGCCAGCATGTTCGCCAACCCTGGCCCTGGACAGCTCGGCCTCGGCCGCAACATCTTCCAAGGCCCCATCTACTGGAACTTGGACCTCGGTATCTCGAAAGGCTTCCAGATCACCGAACGCATCAAGATGACCTTCCGCACCGAGATGTTCAACGCTCTCAATCACGCCAACTTCCGCAATCCGCGCGACGCTAGCGTCGGCTCTCCCGCCATCAACTCAAGCGTCTTCGCGCAAGCCTGCTGCGTAAGTCTGTCCACGGCCAGCTCTTCGACAACGAACCAAAACGGCGAAAGCTGGCGCGTGATTCAGTTCGCTCTTAAGCTAGCGTTTTAATCCGGCCAGATCCAGGGCGGGCTCTCCCGTAAGGGCCCGCCGCAGATAATCGATCTGGCCGAGATGGTAATTCAAGTGCCCGGCCAGATGGATCATGAATTGTCGCGACGTCATCGCCAAGCCGTAGCGCGTCTCGGAATCGAGCGCCGCCAGCGTGTCCTCGGATGCGCCACGCAGCACCCCGCCAACTAGCGGCTTCAGCGCTGCGATGCGTTCGCTCAACTCGGCGCGGCTCAAACCCTTCGCCGAAAATTCTCGATCCCGCTCGCGTTGGTAAGCAATGCCGCCAAACTGGCGCCCCACAAACTCCCGCAAATTGCCTTCCAGGTGCAGCGCAAGATTTCCAATCGAATTGGAGATGCCCGGCAAGGTTTGCCAAAGCATCTCATCGTTGGGCAGCGCCTCAATCTCCTGCCCCAAACGCGCAAGATCGCGCTCTACCAGTTCCGCAAGCTCCGTGCCAAGTTCCATCTCTCCATCTAAGCAAAGCGGAAGCGAATCGTATGATCGAACGGCGCAAAACCCGTCAAAAACAACGTCGGTCCCGGCAGCTTCGGCTCGATATAGCGGATGTTCGACGTCCACTGGTGCTGCGCGATCCCCGGCGACACCTTGATCACGTCCTTGCCCATGCGGTAGACCGCTTCATTGCCCTTGAGCAGATAAGAATCCGCCGCCGTCGGCACCCGCTCCACTCCCTCCAGCGTCCCTCCTTCGCGGAACGCGATCTCGACAATCATCGGCACCAGCCTGGTCCCACTGCTCCGAACCCGCAAGTCATAGCCGCCCTCGGCCTCTGTAAAGAAAGCGCTCTGCTCAAATACGGAAACCTCCGTGCGCGGCCGCTGCTTCTGCGTCGTGTCCCAGGAGTCGCTATCGATCTTCCGCGCAGGGGTGAAAGGTTGATAGTAGGGTCCATCCAGCTTCTGCCTCATCAATACGCCGCCGTCCACCCTCTCAAATTCCTGTGCCCGGAATTGCCCTTTCCCAAAAAAGGCGCTGATAAATCGGACCGCCTGAATCACGGCCTGTCCCTTCTGGATGCTCATCACGCGGCTTCCCCCGTTATAGAAGACCGTCGCCGCGTGCTCGCCTCGCCGCACCCGTAAGAAGCGGTTGTGGGTGAAGTCCTTACGATAGTTGTCCGGTGGCGCCTCGCCGCGTAACGGCTCCAGCATCTTCGGATACAGCATCGCCATGGTCAGCCCCAAATGCGTCTTCTGATACTTCGCAGCCAGTCCCGCCCACACGGCGTTCCGGTCTTCCAAGGCCATGTAGTGCAGCACTGCGTAATAGTTGGCCGGCGTTACCCGCGAGTACTGATCTTGCCGCCGCGAGAAATCCGTCACCAGCTCATCGTTCGGGTTGATCAGGTACAGCAGCGAATTTAAATTCGCCCGCACCGGCTCAAATAAGGCCGGCCGCTTCAGTTTTTCGGCCATGGCAATGAAGGCGCTATCCGTGATTGGGTTGTACGTGCCCATCGAGCGCTCCGTGTACTGGCCATCGGAATCAATATCGATCCCCTCGGCCAGCCACTGGTCGATGCGCTTCACATAGGCCGCATTCGGCAGGATCTCATTCGCCTGCGCCAGCGCCGCGCCCAGCACCCACCGGTGGTTCGGCGTATGGATGCCCCCCACCGCCAACCCATCCGAAGCCTTCTTAACGAAGGGCTCGATCACCTGAAAAATCTCCCGCGCATTCTCCTTCTGCGCCAGCCGCAGCCCGTTCGCGGCCGCCCGCACCGAGAAGGCCGTATCCGCGGGCGAGTTGAAATTCGTATCGAGATTGTCGATAAACCCCCCTGGGCTTAGGTGCTGCATCAGCTTTTCTCCCGCCAGCTTGAGCCGGGCGAAAACCTCCGCGCTCCGGTAGTGCTTGCTCTTCTTGTGCAACAGCGCCGAAGTGTAGGCGTCGCACATGCCCGCCATCGTCGCCGGCACGGGAATCCCATAGCCATTCAGCAGCATCCCCTGCCAGGGGCTCGCCGGGTCTGTCACCTGGCCTTTCAGTAGGTTTTCCACGCCTCGGGCGCTGTTGGCGAGAGCCTCGGCGAGAATTTCGTCGCTCGTCAATTGTTGCGCCGCGAGCGGTGCGCCTGTCATCGTCAAGAGTGCGGATCTACGATTCATGGAATTCCTCCCTAGGCTATCAATCAACGTGAAGATACTGTTACCTATCCTCAGCGCTGCCCTGCTCCGGGCGGCAGACCCCTTGGCGCCCTTCCTCGAAAACAACACGGTCGTCGGCTACTCTTACCTCGTCCAACGCGACGGCAAAGTCCTTGCCGAAGGCCGCGCCGGTTTTCAGGATCGCGAGAAAGCCGTGCCCTTAGCTCCGGACACCATCTTCGAAATCATGTCCATGACCAAGCCAGTTACTGTGGCTGGCGTCATGCTGCTGGTCGAAGACGGCAAACTCACGCTCGACGATCCGGTCTCGAAACACTTGCCCGAATTCCGCGACACCTGGCAGCTCGATGCTTCCTCTAGCACCACCGAGCGCAAGCTAGTCAAGCCTGCCCGCCCCATCACGGTCCGCGATCTCATGACCCACACCAGCGGCATGCCTGAGTACCGTCCCCCCTTCATGGACACCTACCGCAGCTACAGTCACACCTTGCGCGAGGCCACCTGGGTTGATTCCCGCCTGCCCCTGGTCTGCGCCCCCGGCGCTTGCTTCCAGTACTCCAATACCGGCCTCGCCACTCTCGGCCGCCTGATCGAAACCCTCAGCGGCCAGAAGTACGAAGACTTCCTCGCCCAACGCCTCTTCCAGCCCTTGGGCCTTAACGACACTTTCTTCTTTCCCCAGCCGGAGCACGAGAAGCGCATCGCCATGGTCTATAACGTCAACCAAGGCAAGCTCGTCCCCGGCGGTCCCGTCGTCTACCGCCGCGGGGCCATTTACGCCTGCCCGGAGTGCGGCCTCTATTCGACCCTCACGGACATGGCCAAATGGCACCGCCTCTTTGCCGACAACGGTGCTTTTGAGGGCCGCCAGATCCTGAAGCCCGAAACGGTCGCGGAGATGGCCCGTAACCAAACGGCGGGCCTCACCCCTTCGCCCGGCAAAAAGATCCCCGCCCGTGGCCTCGGTTGGGGTTTCTACGAAAACGGCTGGGTTGGCCACGGCGGCGCTTTCGGCACGATGGGCATGTATGATCCCAAGACCCGAACGGTCGCCATCCTGATGATCCAGCGCCTCGGCGGCTACGACGCGGTCCAGAAAGCCTTCCGTGATATGGTGTTGGCGATTCCTCAATAAAGCCATGCTTCGCACCCTCCTTCTTTGCGCCTCTCTTTCCTTCGCAGCCGACCCCGAAACTCTCGCCCGCATCAAGCCCCGCATGCAGGCCCATATCGATCGCGGTGTCATCAACGGCACCGTCACGCTCGTCATGGAAAAAGGCCAGCTCGTCCACTTTGAGACCGCGGGCTTTGCCGATCGCGAAAATAATAAGCCCATGCGCAAGGACTCGATTTTTCAGATCATGTCCATGACCAAGCCCTTCACCGGCACCGCCCTCCTCATGCTCGTCGAGGAAGGCAAACTGAATCTGAACGATCCCGTCGGCAAGTATCTCCCCGAGTTCAAGCTCCACGCTGGGATGACCGTACGCCACCTCATGACGCACACCTCCGGCATGTCCGCTAACCCGCCCGGCGACAACATGGAGTGGTACTACTCCATGAAGATCAGCCTCGCCGATGCCGTCAAGCACTACGCAACCGTGCCGCTGCTCCAGGAGCCGGGCACCAAGTGGGTCTATTCGAACATGGGCATTGCAACCCTCGGCCGTATCGTCGAAGTCCTCGGTGGCATGAAGTATGAAGACTTCATCGCCAAGCGCATTCTCGAGCCTCTCGCCATGAAGGACACCTTCTTCTTCCCCGACCAACAGCCCGCCGAGCGCAAGGCCCGCATTGTCGTCAACTACTGCACGGCGAAAGACAAGCTCACTCCCTGCGGCCACACCACTTTAGGCGGAGACTCCCGCCAACTGCGCTCGGGCGCCATCTACCCTGCCCCCGAGTTCGGCCTTTACTCAACGGCCGAAGACCTCTCCCGCTTCTACCAAACCATGCTCAATGGCGGCACCCATAACGGCAAACGCCTGCTCTCGAAAGCCAGCGTGGAAGCCATGTCCATGACGCAAACCGGCGACCTGCAAACCGGCCACAATCCCGGCGCCACCTTCGGCCTTACTTGGGAAGTCATCGGCAAACCCGCTGGCGCGGCGATGCTCTGGTCCTTGGGCACTTTTGGCCACGGCGGCGCTTTCGGCACTCATGGCTGGATCGACCCCAAGAAACAACTCGTTGGCGTCTTTTTGGTGCAGGGCGGCGCGGGCAACGCCGAAGCCAAGGCAAACTTCATTGCCATGGCCAGTGCCGCGGCCAACTAGTTCTTTTGCATCCAGCGCCGCACGCGTTCCTTCGCGACGCCAAGCGCCCGCATCATTTCGCTAGCCCCCACCGCCAGCGCGTCGCCCGTGTGCTTGGTTCCTTGCTCCAGCCCCAAGCTCGCCGCCCCCAGTGCCGTTCTCGAGGGCAATTGCATGGGGCTGGCCGAGATCGTCCGATTTAAGTCCGCTTTCCCCAACGCCTCGATCAACGCCTCGCTGAAGTCGGACGCAAGCTTCGCCTGGAGGGGCCACCGCTTGGATCGCACCCAATCGGCCCCCGCATCCAAGGCCAGCAGCGGCCTCGCCTCCAGCGCCCTGCTCCCCTGGCAACGGTCCCCGCGGCATCCCCCGCTGCATTCACCTTCGCTAAAAAACGATGCGTGCTTCCCTGCCGAGATCCACACCCGCGGCCCTCGCGTCTCCGCGCCCAAGGCCCGAGCTCGCGCGGCGGTACTTGCGTCGCACGGCGTATCTTCATGCGCCGCCGCGTACCAATAAACCGCCCGCCAATCCCCTTCTTCTTCCTTTACCAGCGCCGACACATGCTCGGCATCCAACGCGTGACCCGCGCGCCCGCAATCCCGTCCCCATAGATGGTAATAATGCAGCTCCATCCAAGTCCCCGGCAAAGCTGGAGAGGCCTTTGGAAACGCACTTGCGTAGATCGCCCCATTACGCGCCAGCACCTTGGGCTTCTTTTCCGTGGCCACAAACTCTGCCGGCGCTACATCGCAATCCCCGCCCGCCACTCGAAATTCCGGGCGAAATTTTTCCAGCAGCCTTAACTCGCTTTTTCTTTCCTCCGCAGCCATAGCCGCTACGCCGCCCACCAAGAGCCAAAGCACCCGCATTCACTCAGACTAATCCACGACTGCGTGAGAAGATGAGGGTAAATGAAGAATTTGTTTTTTGGACTCTTCTTGTCGGTCCTTTGTCTCTCTGCCGACTACAAAGTGGAGAAGGCCGGCCCCGCCCCCGCCGCCGCGAATCTCCTTGCCAAAGAAGGCGCCAAAGTCCTCGATGCCTCCGGGAAAACTCTTTGCGAAATCTGGCTCCGCAATCCGATCCCCACCGGCCCCAAGAGCGATCAGCAGCTTCTCAGTCTGCCTGAAGTCGCCCACGGCACCTTCCTCGGCATCATTCAGTTTCCAGCCAAGTATAAAGACCGCCGTGGCCAAACCATCAATGCCGGCGCCTACACCCTCCGTTATAGCTTTTACCCCCAAAACGGCGACCACCAGGGCGTCGCCCCGCAGCGCGATTTCCTGCTGCTCACCCCGCTCGCCGACGATAAGGAACTTGAATCTACACCCACCTTCGACGCCCTTATGGAGATGAGCCGCAAAGCCAGCGGCACGCCCCACCCCGCCGTTTACAGCTTCTGGAAAGAAGAAGAAAGCTTCTCCCCCGGCATCAAAATGCTCGGCGAGCACGATTGGGTCCTCTACACCGACATGGGCGGCATCAAGCTCGCCATCATTCTCGTCGGCCAAGCGGAAGCCTAAAAAACCAAAGAGGCCACCCTTGCGGATGGCCCCTCGCGTTGTTTGGATTAAGAACCTAAGCCGTGCGGCTCTCGGTCTTGCCGCCCTTGGCCAGCGCAGCCTGCGCCGCCGCCAAGCGAGCGATCGGCACCCGGTAGGGCGAGCAACTCACATAGTTCATCCCCACGCGATAGCAGAACGCTACGCTTTCGGGATCGCCGCCATGTTCGCCGCAGATGCCAATCTCGATGTCCGGACGCGTCTTGCGGCCTAGTTCGATGGCATGCGAAATCAGCTTGCCCACGCCCTCTTGATCGAGCGAGCCAAACGGATCCGTCTTGAAGATCTTCAAGCTCTCATAGTGAGCGTTGAATTTCGTATAGTCGTCGCGCGACAAGCCCATCGTCGTCTGCGTTAAGTCGTTGGTGCCGAAGCTGAAGAACTCCGCATACTGCGCAATCTCATCGGCCGTGATCGCCGCTCGCGGAATCTCGATCATCGTCCCAACGTAATACTTCAGGCTCATCATGCCGGCCTTCTCCAGCACCTCGTGCGCCACTCGCTCTACGATCAACTTCTGGTGATCGAGTTCGCGGTAGCCGCCCACCAGCGGGATCATCACTTCCGGAATGATCTTCTTGCCCTTCTTGGCCACAATGACCGCCGCCTCGAAAATGGCCCGCGCCTGCATCTCGGTGATTTCCGGATAGGTAATCCCCAGACGGCATCCGCGATGCCCCAGCATCGGGTTCATCTCGTGCAATTCCTCCACGCGATGCAACAGCGCGGGGATCGCCTTCTTCAATTCGCCTACTTTGCAGCCGAACTTCTCGGCCATTTCCTTCTTCTCTTTGCCGCCCGCGTGCGGCAGCTTCGCCAGCGCCACCATCAGGTCTTCGCGCTTTGGCAAGAATTCGTGCAGCGGCGGATCCAGCGTCCGGATCACCACCGGAAAGCCTTCCATCGCTTCAAACAATCCCACGAAATCCTTGCGCTGCATCGGCAGCAGCTTGTTCAACGCCGCGCGCCGGCTCTTCTCGTCGCGAGCCAGAATCATCGCCTGCATCAGCGGCAAACGGTCCTCGGCAAAGAACATGTGTTCCGTGCGGCACAGCCCGATGCCCTCGGCGCCAAAGTTGCGCGCCGCCTTCGCGTCGCGGGGAATATCGGCATTCGCGCGCACGCCAAAACCGCCGCGAAATTCGTCGGCCCAAGTCATAAACGTCGCCAGGAAGCCGCTCTTCGTGTTCGGCTCCACCGTTTTCGCCGCGCCCAGATACACCGCGCCCGTCGTGCCGTCGATCGAAATGAAGTCGCCTTCCTTCACCGTGATCGTCTTATCGCCCACCTTCGCGGTGAACTTCTTGCCCTTCTCATCGATCTGGATCGATCCCGCGCCCACAATACAAGGCCGGCCCATACCACGGGCGACAACGGCCGCGTGCGAGCTCTTGCCGCCCACCGCCGTCAGGATGCCCTTGGCCGCGTCCATACCCGCGATATCGTCCGGCGTCGTTTCCTTGCGCACCAGAATCGCGGGCGCACTCTTGGCCATCTCCACGGCGCCTTCGGCCGAGAACGCCGCCTTGCCCACCGCCGCACCGGGGCTCGCTGCGATGCCGCTCGTCACCTTGGTCAGCGTCTTCAGCGTCGGCACGTCGAAGACCGGGTGCAGCAATTGATCCAACTGGCTCGGCGCCACGCGCTTGATCGCCTCTTCCTTCGAGATCAAACCCTCTTCCACCATCTCCACCGCGATGCGCACCGCCGCCGGGCCCGTCCGCTTGCCGTTGCGGGTTTGCAGCATATACAGCTTGCCGCCTTCGATGGTGAACTCGAAGTCCTGCATATCCTGATAAGCCTTCTCGAGATTGGTCGTAATCTCTTGCAGCTCATGGAAGGCCTCGGGCATGATCTTCTCAAGATCCGCAATCGGCTGCGGCGTCCGAATGCCGGCCACCACGTCTTCGCCTTGCGCGTTGATCAGGAACTCGCCGTAGAACACCTTCTCGCCGCTGCCCGGGTCGCGCGTAAAGCCCACGCCCGTTCCACAGTCGTCGCCCATATTCCCGAAGACCATCGCCTGGATGTTTGCCGCCGTGCCGATGTCGTCCGGAATCCGCTCCATCTTGCGGTAGTAAATCGCCTTGTCGTTGTTCCAGCTTCTGAACACGGCGTCCCTCGCCATGTCCAGTTGTACGTGAGCGTCCTGCGGGAATTCCTTTTTGGTTTCCTTCCGCACCAGCTTCTTGTAGTCGGCGATGATCGCCTGCAGGTCTTCGGCCGTCAGGTCCGTATCCAGCTTTACCTTGCGCTTCTTTTTCTTCTCGTCGAAGATGTGGTCGAAGTGCTCCATCTCGATGTTCAAGGCCACTTCGCCGAACATCTGGATGAAACGCCGGTAGCAGTCGTAAGCAAAGCGCGGATTGCCGCTCTTCTTCGACAAACCTTCCGTCGTCACGTCGTTCAGGCCCAGATTGAGAATCGTATTCATCATCCCGGGCATCGAGAACTTCGCGCCGCTGCGCACGCTTAGCAAAAGCGGATCGTTGGGGTCGCCGAGCTTCTTGCCCATCAGCGCCTCCAGCCTCTCCAGCGCGTCGTGCTGCTCTTGCTGGATGTCGGCGGGCACCTGGTTCCCGTTCTGGAAGTAGATATTGCAAACCTCCGTCGAAACCGTAAAGCCGCCGGGAACGGGCAGGCCATTGCGGCACATCTCGGCAAGGTTAGCGCCTTTGCCGCCGAGCAAGTCTTTCATGCTCTTATCGCCTTCGGTGCCAGGGCCCCCGAACGAATAGACATACTTCTTCATGAAGCGAGATTCTCCTGTGATCTAGGAACAATTTCAGAGAAATCGGCGATACCCGAAAACTCCGCTTTGAGGTTAAACAACAATGTTAGCCGATTCGCCCGGATGCGGGCATCCGGCGAGTTGACCAGAACTTGGTCGAAAAATGCGTCCACCGCCGGGCGCAGCGTCGCCGCCGCCGCCAGCGCTTCGCCATACGATTTACTTTTGGCCTCCGCTTGCACCCGCGAGAAGGCCGCCGCTAGCCCCTTCTCGGCCTCATGCTCAAACAACCCTTCTTCCAGACCAACCGCGGGCCTAAACTTTGCTTGCTCAAGAATATTGCCAATGCGCTTGAAGCTCCCCGCCAGCGCTTCGAAATCTTCCGTCTTCCGCACGGCCTTTACGGCCTCCAGCCGCGACTCAACGTCCTGCAGTTCATCGACGCCCGACGCAAAGACCGCGTTCACCTCGTCGTAGGCATAGCCGCGGATTTCCTGGAAGTAATAGCGCACGCGGTCAAGCAGAAACTCTTCCAGCTTCTCCACGCCACCGGCCAGTGCCCGCAACCCAAAACGCAATTCCCCCTCGGCCAGAATCCTCACCACTCCCTGCGCCGCCCGCCGTAATCCAAAAGGATCCTTCGATCCCGTCGGTATC
Organism: uncultured Bryobacter sp.; assembly: GCA_964387685.1. Taxonomy (GTDB): domain Bacteria; phylum Acidobacteriota; class Terriglobia; order Bryobacterales; family Bryobacteraceae; genus Bryobacter. The sequence continues at coordinate 21,636 of CAYLXK010000001.1, read as the reverse complement.
AGCCCAATTCCGAAACACCCCCGCAGCGTGTCCACCTTATCGGCCAAGCTCAACAGTTGCCCCGCCTTCGTACGCGGAATCGAGTCTTCCATGCTCTGCGGCTTGTAGTGATCGTAGATCGCCGTCGCGACGCCTTCGGTCTCGCCTTGCGCCTTCGCGTAAAGCCCGCCCACAACCCCCTGCAGTTCCGTAAACTCCTTCACCATATCCGTCGTCAGATCGGTCTTTGCCAGCTCCGCCGCCCGCACCGCGTCGGCGTCCCCACCCAGCTCTTTCACCAGCGCAACCACCCGCTCCGTCTTCGCGTGATAGCTTCCCAATTGCGCTTGGAACGTGACGGCCTTTAAGTCTTCCACGCGCGCCGCCAGCTTCTTCTGCTGGTCCACATCGTAGAAGAACCGCGCATCGTTGAAGCGCGCCCGCAGCACCCGCTCATTCCCATGCCGCACCAGCCCCTCTGGGTCGCTCGCCGTATTCATCACCGCCACAAAGCGCGGCGCGAGCTCTCCGGGTGCCGCCTCCACCGAAAAATACTTCTGGTGAAAACGCATCACCGTCACCAGCACCTCGGCGGGCAATGCCAAATAGTCCGATGAAAACTCGCCCGTGATCGCCGTCGGATACTCCGTGATGTAGGTCAGCGTCTCAAGCAGCGCCGCGTCCGCCTTTACGCCCTCGGGCAATTCGGCCACAATCTTCGCCCGCCGCTCGCTCGCCTTCAAAATCACAAAGTTGCTGCGCAGCGTCTCCTCATAGCTCGCAATCGTCACCGGCAGGTGGAAGCGCCCCAGTTGCCGATGCCCCCACGTCTCGTTCCCACTCGCGATCCCATTGATCGAAAACGGCACCACCTCGCCGCCCAACAGCGCCAGCAGCCACCGGATCGGCCGGATAAACCGCGCGCCATCCTTCGCGGGCCACAACATCGTCTTCGGCCACGGAATCCCCAGAATCGCCTTTGGTAACCCCTCGGCCAGCACCGCCGCCGTCGCGCGCCCGCTCACCTTCTTTTCGTAAACGTACTTCTCGCCCTTCTCCGTCGTCCGCAATTCTAAATCCGCAATGGCAAGGCCCTGTTTCTTCGCAAAGCCCGCCACCGCCGCCTCCGGCGCCCCTTTGGCCGGGCCCGAAATCAATTCCACGCGGTCCGCTTCTTTCGCCTGCACCCCGCTGGCTCGCACTGCCAAACGCCGCGGCGTCGCTTCCGCCCAATCCACCGTCGCCCCTGGCAACAAGCCTTCCACCGACGCCCGCAAGTGCGCCAGCCCCTCCGGGATCATCCAGTCCGGTATCTCCTCCACTCCCACTTCCAGCAAAAAATCCAGCCCCTCCATTACGCCGCCACCTCGTCCGTCTCATGTTTGCCAAACTGCTGGTCCGCCCACATCTGCGCCACCCCCACCGCCAACTTGCGTACCCGCCCAATCACGCCTACCCGCTCCGTCACGCTAATCGCGCCCCGTGCATCCAGCAGATTAAACAGGTTCGAACACTTCAGCACTTGGTCATAAGCCGCCAATACCGGGAAGCGTCCCCGTAGCCGGGCATCCTGCCGATGCTCGTTGCGGTACAGGTCCAGCAGCCGCTGGCACTCGCCCTCGTGCAGCTCGAACAACTTCCACAACGTCGGCACATGCGCCATCTCAAAGTTATAGACCGAATGCTGCTGCTCTTCCTTCAGCCGCACCGCCGCATAAGGAAACTCCGCCGTCCACGCAATGTCGTAAACGCTCTCGCGGTCCTGCAGGAACGCGCACAGCCGCTCCAGGCCATACGTAATTTCCGCCGGAATCAGCTCCAAGTCCACGCCGCCGCATTGCTGGAAGTACGTAAACTGCGTGATCTCCATTCCGTCCAGCATCACCTGCCAACCAATGCCCCACGCCCCCAAGGTCGGCGATTCCCAGTTGTCTTCCTCAAACTTGATGTCGTGCTTCTTCAGGTCGATGCCGATTGCCTCCAGCGACCCCAAATACTGCTCCAGCACATCCTCCGGCGTCGGCTTCAGAATCACCTGCAACTGCTGGTGCTTGTACAATCGATTGGGATTTTCGCCATAGCGCCCATCCGCCGGCCGTCGGCTCGGCTGCACATAAGCCACCCGGTACGGCTCCGGCCCCAACACGCGCAGAAAGGTCTCCGGGCACATCGTCCCGGCCCCTACTTCCACGTCGTAGGGCTCCTGGATAATGGCGCCCCGCTCCGCCCAATAACTCTTCAGGCGGAAGATCATTTCCTGATAGGTCTTCATTCCGTGCCTTCCAAAATCGGCGCCGCCAGCAGGCGCCTTTCAATGTGCGCTTCGATCAATCGCAACAGAGGCCGCCGCAATTCGGCCGTGCTTTCCCGCGTCCAGCTTCGCTCGTTCAATTGCACAATCGGATACTTGAAAATCTCGGCCTGTTGCGCCGCCGCCGCTTCCGATAAGCGCAGTTCCGGTAGGAATCCGCTCAGCCGCACGGCCCAAGCCTGAAAGTAGGTGGTCGCCCTCCACAGGCCGTCTTCGTTGCCGCGCAAGTACTCCAGCATACTCATAAGCAAGCGGAAAAAGCGTTCGTTCGCTTCCGCCGGAGGCAGTAAATACTCGCTAATTTCGGCCATTACGTCCAGCGCCACACCCGTCGAGTAGTCGCGCGCTAGCCCAAACTGCGAGTGAATCAAATCGCAACTGTCGATGCGGACCAGTTCCCGGTTCTCTTTCGCCGTGTAGTGAATTCGTACATGATTCAAGCGCTCAAATGACGATCCAAAGCCGCCCTTGGGTCTTCGCGCCCGATTGGCCACGCCACGCATTTTTCCTTGGTCACGGGTAAAGAAGCTGACGATCAAATCGGCCTCTTTGAGCGGGAAAGTCCGAAGCACGATGGCCTCGCTCGCCTGTACCGGCATGCCTACGCTTAAGGTTCAGGCTAACAGAAAGATGGCCGCAAGATCGATCGCCAAGCCGGGAATCAGCCGCGACGTCAGAACGGAGGGCGCTTCAATGCCGCTCCAGCTTCCGTCCTGCCGGTAAATCTCCACCATTTGAATTTCGGGCTCCACGATCCACACTTCTTGCGCACCCGCGTCCAGATACTGTTTGCGCTTCCGGTTAATTTGAGCGGACCAATCGTGCGGGCTAACTACCTCAATCGCAATATCGGGAGGCCCATAAACTGGTCCGGGCTTCACCACCGCCCTATCGCCGAACAAGATAGCAATGTCCGGTGACCGTACAGTGCCGTCATTGAGAATAAATGCGATCTCATTGGGGATTGCGACCCCGAGTTTTCCCGCCCGCATGGCCGTTTCCAGCTCAAACCCCAGCCTTCCCACCACGATTCCATGGGGCATCCCCGGTCGCGTCATTTCCACCACCTCGCCTTCGTCTAAATCAAGCAACCGCTCCTCTTCATTGGGCAGAGCCAGAAATTCTTCGGCGGTCAGTAGCGTTGTCGTCGCCATAAGCCAAGTATAGTCGCGGCCTAAACCAACCCTTTCTCCGGCGTAATCAGCTCCGCATTCAAATAAGGCCGCAGCACCCCCGGCACGACAATGCTCCCATCCGCCAGTTGATAGTTCTCCACAATCGCCACCCAGGTTCGCCCCACCGCCAGCCCGCTGCCGTTTAACGTCGCCAGATACTCGCTCTTCTTACCCCCCTTATACCGGATCCCCGCCCGCCTCGCCTGGAACGATTCGAAGCTCGAACAGCTTGAAATCTCCTTATAAGCCTGCTGCCCAGGCAGCCACACCTCGATGTCATGCGTCCGCGCGCTTGAAAATCCCAGGTCCCCCGTGCACAACGCCACCGTCCGAAAAGGCAGCCGCAGTAGCCGCAGAATGTTCTCCGCATCGTTCGTCAACGAATCTAGCTCCGCCATCGTCGTCTCCGGCGAAACAAATTTCACCAGCTCCACCTTCTGAAACTGATGCTGCCGGATGATGCCGCGCACGTCGCGTCCATGGCTGCCCGCTTCGCTGCGAAAGCACGGCGTATACGCGCACAGCTTAATCGGCAGCTTTTCTTCGGGCACCGTCTCATCCCGCAACAGATTGGTCACCGGCACCTCCGCCGTCGGCGCCAGCCAATAGTCCGTGCCCTCGCACTTGAACAAATCCTCGGCGAACTTCGGCAACTGTCCGGTCCCATAGAGGCTTTCGCTATTCACCAAAAACGGCGGCAGCGTCTCGGTATACCCGTGGTGCTGCGTATGTTCATCCAGCATGAAATTGATCAGCGCCCGTTCCAGCTTCGCTCCCATGCCAAGATAGACGGCAAAGCGCGCCCCCGTCACCTTCGCCGCTCTTTCAAAGTCGAGAATCCCTAAATCCGGCCCCAAGTCCCAGTGCGGCTTCGGAGGAACGTCGAGGTGAAACAGTTCCCCCTCTCGCCGCAATTCCACATTGTCGTGCTCGTCCTTGCCCACCGGCACGCTTTCGTGGGGCAGGTTCGGAATGCCTTTCAATAGGTCCCGAAATTCCTCGTCCAGCCGCACCGAATCCGTCTCCAGCGCCGCCACCCTCTCCCCAATCGCCCGCACCGCCGCCTGCAACTCCTCGGTGTCTTCCCCAGCCTTCTTGCGCGCGCCAATGTCTTTCGACCGCTCGTTGCGCTCCGCCTTCAAGCGTTCCACCTCGGTCAGCGCCTCGCGCCGCCGCGCGTCAATCGCGCGAAAAGCCTCTTTGTCTAATTGGTAGCCCCGGGTCGCCAACCGCTCGGCCACATGGTCGAGTTGGCTCCGGAAAATCTGAAGGTCGTGCATTCCCTTCAGTGTAAAGGGAGCTTCTTCCTAGGACGCTGCGGCCTTAAAGTACCCCTGAATCTCCGCCAGACACAGATGCGCCTTCTCAATCAAGGTCCCGTCAAAGACATGCGTTTCCAGGCCCACGCGCCCCTTATAGCCATCCTTGCCCAGCGCCTTCAGGATCGCCACCCAGTCTACCTTCCGCGCCCCAATCACATTATTGGCTTTCATCTGCACATTGCCCAGCTTCTTCATGGGCAGCGCCTTGTAGCCGTCCGGCCAAGCCTGCTCCTTACCCCAGCCGTTATCCGGGTCCCAATTCATCCCCAGGCCTTTGGAGTTCACCTTCAACGTCATGTCCGCCAGTTCCTGGCTCGTCGCCACATTGCAACTGCTCTCGTTCTCCAGCAGCAGCGTCACGCCCTGCTTCTCGGCTGCTTTGGCGTACTCGCCCAAGTCGTTCGCTACCCGCTCCCACACCGCGCCCACATCGTTCACGCGCACAAACGCAAATACCCGCAGGATCGGCACGTCGAGAATATGCGCCGCCCGAATCGCCAGTTCGAGGTCGGCCATTCTTTCGGCGTAGGCCTTCTCCTGCCGCGCCTCGCGGGCCACCTTCGCTTCCGGCGTCTCCGGCCGATTCATCTTCAAATCGCTGCCCGGTAGCCCAAACTTCAGTAAGCCCGTATTCAGGAAGCTTACCCGTAGCCCGCTCGCCGCCAGGTCCGCCTTCACCTGCTTCAGCCTCTCGGGCGCCATCCGGAAATACGTCTCGCTTTTCTTCGTCCGGTCCTGCCCCCGCGGCGTGTCCCGCAACTCCACCCAACTCACGTTGTACTTCTTGGCAAACGCAATCGCGTCCGCCTCGTCCTTGCCCACCTCATCGGTCAGCACGGCAAAGCGGTCCCAGGCCAAAGGTCTGGCCTCGAGGGCGGCCGGCGCAAGCACGCTCCCGGCCAAGGCACTTAAGGTTTCGCGGCGATTGGGCATTTTAGTCTCCAAGCAGTTTTCCGTACGGTCTCAATGATGCTACGTTATCGCAAACTGCCTTCACGCCGGCGACGATCGGCACCGCCAGCACCAGGCCAATCCCTCCCCAGATCAGGCCCCAGAACATCAGCGCCACCGTCACCGACAGCGGATTCAGATGCACCCGCGCGCCTACAATCTTCGGATACAGCAAATTCAGCGCAAACAAATGCAGCGTCCCCACCACGCTGCTGATGATCAGGTACGCACCCCACTTGGAATAAACCGGCAGCGCGGCCAGAAACGGCGGCGCCAGCGCCAGCGGCAACCCGATATACGGCACTAGACTTAAGAACCCGCTCAGCGGCCCAATCAGCAGCGGATACGGTAGCTTGATCAGCAGGAAAAACACGGTGCTCAAGATCGCGAGCATCACGCCCAGCACAAAGTTTCCAGCCATATACGCGCGTGCCATCTGCGCCACACCCTCTAGGCTCTTCGACGCCACGCTCCGGTCCGACCCTTCAAACAAGCTCAGGAACGCCCTCTGGATGTGATCGCTCCAACTCAGCATGAAGTACACCAGAAAGGGCACGAAGCTCATCATCAGCAAGACGTTATACAGCGTCTCCCACCGCTCATAGATGAACGAGAGCAAAGGGCTCCGCTCCTCGGCGATGCGCACCTCTTGGATTGGCGGTGGCGCATTGGGGTCCGGCGCCGGTGCGGCTGCCACCGGGGTCCTCGTGCGCCTTCCCTTCTTGGCCGGCACTTCGACCATCACAGGCGGCGCCTCCTGCAGTTTCTTGGGCATAATCTGCCCCACACTCTTCTCTAGATCGTTCAGCGTGTCGGCCGCCCCTTCAATCAACTCGCCCACCCGCTGACTATACGCGGGCATATCGTCGATGAGCCCACTCGCCTGCGTCACCAGCCCCAGCCCGGCAAAGTAAACCAGCAGGACGAAAATCGTGCACACCAGGAAACTCGCCACCGAGCGCGGCAGTTTCATTCTCATGAACCACAACACAAACGGCTGCAAAATGAAGGTGATGATGATCGCGCTGATGAGTGTTACAAAAAACGCCCGCCCCACATACAGCAGCGCAATTACGCACGCAAACGCGATCACGTTCGCTGCCGTCGACGGCGTGTTCCTCCCCGCCCCTGCCGCTCTTTCGGCGGGAGCCGACCTTTCGTCGCTGGAAGTTTCCACAGTCAAACCCAGACCCGTTCCTCCATACTAGAAGAGTCATACGCCGTGGCTCAACTTGAAGGACGAATTTTAGCCCTCGATTATGGAAAAAGGCGCATCGGCCTCGCCATTTCCGACCCTCTTGGCATAACGGCGCAGCCTCTTCCCACCTTCACCCGCGGCCGCGTCCGCCAAGACCTCGCTTCCCTCACCCGCCTCGCCCGCGAACGCGAAATCACCCTCTTCCTCGTCGGCGACCCGAAATACATGTCCGGCGACGAGTCCCCCCTGGCCGCCGACGCTCGCGAATTTGCCGCCAAACTCCACGCCCAAAGCGGCATCCCCGTCCAGTTCTGGGACGAACGCCTCACCAGTTCCCAGGCCCACCGCCTCCTGGACCAGGACGGCCTCAAGCGCGAAGACCGCAAGGGCAAAGTCGACGCCATTGCCGCCACACTCTTGCTGGAAAGCTATCTGCTCTCTTTGGAGGAAATCTGAAAAAGCTCCTCGCTCTCATCATCCTTTTGCTCCTCACCGCCGCCGCGCTCGTCTGGCTCACCCTCCGTCAGCCTTTCATTCCGCTCGACCGCGAGGTCGTGGTTGAGATCCCCCGCGGCTCTTCCACTCTCCGCATTGGCCAGATCCTCGAACACGCCGGCCTCCTTCGTTCGCCCCTCCAGGCCTGGGCCTTCCGCCTCTCCCACCCCCAAGCCAAGTTCCAGGCCGGTGAATATTCTTTTCTCAAAGAATCCTCCGCCGACGCCGTCCTCGCCAAAATCGCCCGCGGCGAAATCTACTACCGCGAATGGACCATCCCCGAAGGCTCTTCGATCTTTGACATCGCCCGCCTCCTCGAAAAAGACAAGATCCTCGCTCCCCAAGACTTCCTCCGCGTTGCCTGGAATCCCAGCCTCGTTCGCGATCTGGTGCCGCAAGCCAGGAGCCTCGAAGGCTACCTTTTCCCCTCCACCTATCGCCTGCCCCGCAAGCTAACCGCTGAAGCTCTCTGCCGCCGTCTGGTCGATCAATTCCGCGATTCCGCCCGCAATCTAAACCTGCCCCCCGAGAAAATTCACGAGCTGGTCACCCTCGCCTCTCTTGTCGAGAAAGAAAGCGCCGTTCCCGACGAGCGCCCCAAGATCGCGGGCCTTTTTTCGAACCGCCTCGCCGCCGGCATGAAGCTCGAATGCGACCCCACCGTGATCTACGCCTCCCAACTCGAGGGCCGTTACCGCGGCAAAATCTACCGTTCCGATCTCGACAGTCAAAATCCCTACAACACCTACCGGCACACCGGCCTCCCCCCCGGCCCCATCGCCAATCCGGGCCTGGAATCCCTGCGCGCCGCCGCCCATCCCGCATCCACCGACGCCATTTTCTTCGTAGCGGAGCCCAACTCCACCGGCCGCCACGTCTTCTCTAAATCCCTCGACCAACACAACGTCGCCGTGAAAAACTATCGTCGTGGGGAAGTCAAGATCCCAACTCCCGTCTCTCCTCGCCGGCCTCGAAAAAATTGATCCGCCCACCTTCGAGCGCCTGCTTGCCGAAACCGCTCTCTCCCGTGGATACCTGCGCAAGAAGCTGCGCCTCAGCGGGATTCCGCTTCACCCCCTCGTCGAAGGCGTCCGCCAGGATAGCCCCGACGCCCTCGAGCGGACCCTGATCGCACTCTCCGCCACCTACGCCGACGAACCCGCCGCCGCCCGCACTCTGGTCCTCGATGCCCGCCGCCATGCGGACTTCGCGCTCAAAAAGGACCCTACCCGCGCACCCATCCTTCTACACCTACGCACCTGGCTCGAGAACCCACCCGTCTACCCCGCATGGCTCGCCCTCTACAAAGCAAAACCGCCCGGCGAATGGCCGGGCGGCTAAATGCTTATGAACTTAACTCAGAAAAAACTAGAGGATCTCGATCGTCTCGACCTTGATCACGTCGCCGTCCAACTTGCCGGTCACTTTGCCCTTCAGGTCGTTCGTCTTCTTGGTGGCATTCAAGGCTTCCACCGCCTTCGCATTGCCGGCTTCATCGAACTTCACAAACTTGCCGTCGGCCAGCACCACGCCGAAGCCGCTCTTGGCGCAACCTAGCGCACACTGCTTCGTGTGGCTCGCCAGGTCCTTCGTTTTGCAGCCGGAATCCACGATCGTGCCGTTCCAGCTTTCTGCAAAAGCCATCGCGCCAAAGGTAAGGGTGAGAGCGAAAATTTTCTTCATTTTTGGAATAGTTCCTTCCAGCGAAAGTATACACGAGGCCGCTCCTCTTTGGAAAGCCCTCACCCCGCTCACCCGAAGCCGCCCTCCGCTCGTCAGAATCTTGTCTGGCGCTCATTTCCGCAGGTTTACAATCTGAATCTATGCTCGAAGCCATCGACCTGACGAAAAGTTTCGGGGCCCAAACGGCGCTGCAGTCTCTCAATCTTGCGGTCAAACCCGGCGAGATCTTCTGCCTCCTCGGCGCCAACGGCGCAGGCAAAACCACCACCATCAACCTCTTCCTCAACTTCCTCCAGCCCACCTCCGGCCAGGCCAAAATCAACGGCCTCGACGTCGTCCGCGAGCCCCTGGAATCGAAAAAGTTCATCGCCTACATCCCTGAGCAGGTCAGCCTTTACCGCAACCTCACGGGTCTTGAAAACCTCGACTACTTCGCGACCCTTGCCAGCGGCGGCGCCCAACCCAAGCCGAAACTCCTCGAATACCTCCGCGCCGTTGACCTCCCCTCCGGCGCCGAAGCCCGCAAAGTCGCCACCTACTCCAAAGGCATGCGCCAAAAGATCGTCATCGCCATCGCGATGGCCAAGCAGGCCAAAGCCCTCCTCCTCGACGAGCCCACCAGCGGCCTCGACCCCAAAGCCTCCAACGAATTCTCCCAGCTCATCCGTAAGCTCGCCTCCCAAGGCACCGCCGTCCTCATGGCCACCCACGATCTCTTCCGCGCCAAAGAAGACGGCACCCGCGTCGGCATCATGCGCCAGGGCGTTCTTCGCCAGGTGCTCAACACGGACGAGTTCGGCCACGCCGACCTCGAACGCATCTACCTTGAACACATGCACGACTAGCCAGGAGATCTGCCATGATCCTTCACATCGCCCAAAAAGAAATCCTCGAAATGCGCTCCGATGGCCGCTTCCAGGCCGCCAGCGCCATCATCCTCACCCTCCTTCTCCTCAGCGTCGCCATGGGCTGGAAGCAATACTCGGAAGTCAACCGCCAACACGAACAGGCCCGCGCCCAAACCCGCGAGCAATGGCTCACTCAGGGCAAAAAGAATCCCCACTCCGCCGCCCACTACGGCGTCTACGCCTTCAAACCCAAGAGCCCCCTCTCCCTGATCGACCGCGGCGCGGACAATTACACGGGCGTCGCCGTCTGGCTCGAAGCCCACAAGCAAAACGAATTCAAATACAAGCCCGCGCGCGACGCAAACACCCTTGCCCGCTTCGGCGACCTCACCGCTTCCAGCGTCCTCCAACTCCTGCTTCCCCTGCTTATCATCCTCATGAGCTTCTCGGCCTTTGCTGGTGAACGAGAAAACGGCACGCTGCGACTCCTGCTCAGCATGGGCGTACCCCGCTCCCAACTCGCCATGGGCAAAGCGCTCGGCGTCGCCGGCGGCCTCGGCATGCTTCTGGTGCCCGCCGCGCTCCTCGGTTCGGCCGCGTTAATGCTTGCCAGCGACAGTGGTTCCTTTGCAGCTAATCTGCCCCGTCTCGGCTGGATGACGTTCAGCTACTTGCTTTACTTCATCGCCTTCATCGGCCTCTCCCTCACGGTTAGCGCCCTTTCCAATAGTTCCCGTCTCGCCCTCGTGTGCCTGCTCGGCTTTTGGATCTTCAACGGCCTCGCCGCTCCCCGCCTCATGAGCGATCTGTCTCGCGTCCTCTACCCCACGCCCTCCAGCCTCGAGTTCACCCGCTCCATGGATCTCGCCCTGCGCGACGCCCCCGACAACAAGGCGCTCGAAAAGAAGGTGCTCGCCGAATACAAGGTCGCCAAACTCGAAGACCTGCCCGTCAACTTCCAAGGCATCGCCCTCCACGAGAGCGAAGAGTTCGGCAACCGCATCTACGATCAAAAGTACGGCGCCCTCTGGGATACCTTCGAAGCCCAGAATCGCGTCCAGCAAAGCGGCGCCCTCGCCGCTCCTTTGCTCGCCATTCGTAGCGTTTCCATGGGCCTGGCCGCCACCGACTTCGCCCACTTCCGCGACTTCTCCGTCGCCGCCGAACGCTACCGCCGCCACTTCATCGAAATCATGAACGAAGACGTCAAGCTCAACCCCGCTTCGAAAGAACGCGGCTACTTGGCCGACGACTCTCTCTGGGCCAAAGTCGGACCCTTCGTTTACGAATCGCCCTCCACCTCGGTCGTGCTCGGCCAACAGGCCTACAGCCTCGCCATCTTGCTGCTCTGGGCCTGCGCCGCTAGCGCCACTGCGGCTTGGGCCGCCACGCGCCGCCTCTCCGCGGAATAACCTCCATGTTCACCACCGTCCTCCAACACGAATGGCGGCTCCTTAAGGCGGACCGCACTCTCCTGGCCGTCGCCCTCCTCCTTGCCGCCCTCGTTGGCTACAGCCTCTGGAACGGCGCACGCTGGGTCGAGTTCCAAAAAAATACCCTCCAGACCGCCTCCCAGGAGGAACAGGAGCGCCTATCCAAGCTCCGGGATCTTCTCTCCGACATCGAGGCCGGCCGCGCTCAACCTACTGGCTTCCAGGACCCGCGCAGCGCCGGCGCCATCGGCGGCACCACCGCCGCTCCTTATCTGGCCATGCCCCCCGCCCCCTTGGCCGCCCTCTCCATCGGTCAATCCGACCTCTATCCCTACTACTTCAAGCTCAACCTCCGTTCGAAGCAAGCCATCCTCGCTAGCGACGAAATCGAAAATCCCACCAATCTCCTCGCCGGCCGCTTTGACCTCGCCTTCGTCCTCATCTCCCTCTTCCCCCTGGTCATCCTCGCCCTCGGCTATAACCTCATCTCGGCCGAGCGCGAGCAAGGCACCCTCGTCCTCGCCCTTTCTCAACCGCTCACGCTCTCGCAACTCGTCCTCGGCAAGATCGCCCTCCGCGGCCTCCTCCTCTTGGGTTTGTTGCTTGCCTTTACGCTCGGCGGCGCGGCCCTCACCGGCGTCAACCTCGCCGATAGCTCTGCCTGGCTCCGCCTCGGCCTTTGGATCGCGCTCATGAGCCTCTATACGGCCTTCTGGTTTGGCCTCGCCGTTCTGGTAAACACCTTCCGCGCTTCCTCGGCCACCAACGCCCTCACGCTAGCCGGCTGCTGGCTGGCCTTTGTGCTCGTGCTCCCCAGCTTGGCCAACCTCGTCGCCACCAGCCTCTACCCCGTTCCCAGCCGCGTCGAAATGGTCCAGGCCATGCGCAGCGCCGGCAAGGAAGCCCAATCCAAGGGCAGTGTCCTGCTTTCCAAGTACATGGAAGACCATCCCGAGCTCGTCCCCGAGGAAAAAGGCGCCCCCGATTTCGCCAGCCTCAGTTACGCCGTGCAAATGGAAGTCGACCGCCGCGTCCAGCCCATCCTCGACCAATTCGACCGCCAAGTCTCCGCGCAACAGTCCTTCGTCGACACCTTCCGCTTTGTCTCGCCGGCCATCTTGGTCCAGTCCGCCTTGAACGATCTCTCCGGCACCAGCCTCGGCCGCTACCAGCACTTCACGCGCCTCGTCGATCGTTTCTTCGGCCAATGGCAGGCCTACTTCCTCCCCAAGGTCTTTGCCAAAACCAAGCTCACCAGTGCCCAAACGGCCGAGTTTCCCCGCTACCAATGGGAAGAGGAATCGGATGCGAGCGTTCTTTCCCGCGTCGCGGTCACCTTGGCGGGCCTGGCTGCCCTTGCCGCCGTCGTCTTGCTCGCGTCCTTTGCCCGTCTGCGCGGCGTCTCGCCTACCAGTTAAGGATCGCCTGCACCGCGCTGGCCTGCCGCTTCGACACCACGAACTCCTGCTGGTTGGACAGCGTCAGCATCCAGCGCTGGCTAGAGATCGCGCTCATCTTCCGCACGTGGTCGATGTTCACCAAGGCGTTGCGGTGAATCCGGTGAAAATTCAACCCCGCCAGCTTCTCCTGAATCGCCCGCAGCGTCACGGTGGCCAGAAAGCGCTGCTTCTGCGTGTAGATCCAGACAAGCTCCCCTTCCGCCTGAAACGCCAGCACCTCGTCGCTGCTCAGCAAATAGTATTCCTTGCCCGCGCGCCCCACTATTCTCCGTTGCTGCGGCCGGGTCGCCGGCGCGGCCGCCTCCTGCTGGCGCGATAGCATCTCCGCGCTTTCCGCCGCATTGCCATGCAGACGCTTTGCTTTGGCCAACGCTTGGCCTAGCCTTTGCTGGCTTACCGGCTTCAGCAGGTAGTCGATCGCCCCCGCCTCAAACGCTCGAATGGCGTGCTCGTCGAAGGCCGTCACGAAAACAAAGACCGGCATATTCACCCCGCCCCGAAACTCCCGCACCACCTCGAGGCCGCTCTTCCCCGGCATTTGTATATCGATGAACACTAAATCCGGCCGCAGCGCTTCGATCTTAGCCAGCGCGCTTAATCCATCCTCGGCTTCTCCCGCGATGGCTACGCCCTCCAGGTTCTCGAGTTCTTCCCGCAACACCCGCCGCGCCAGCGGCTCGTCGTCCACGATCAGGGTTCGCATCTCCATCCCCTCCAGCTTCGCGCGTCCTTCTCCCCCAGCCCTCAGGAATTACCGTGAGCGGCTACCATCTTGCCGCCCGCGGGCTCTTCCACCCGATGAATGGGGATCTCCACCACCGCCAAAGTCCCCCGCTCGTTGCGCTCGAGCCTTAAGGAGGCGCTCTTGCCATAATGCAGTTCCAGCCGCCGTCGCACGTTTTCCAGGCCCACCCGATTGGAATCCGCTGCGGCCGGCCGCCTCATCCCATCCTCGAAACCCTCGCCGGTATCCTGCACCCTCACGAACAACTTGCCGTCCTCGCAGATCGCTTCCAGTTCCACCTCGCCCCGCCCCGGCACCGCCGACACCCCATGCTTGATCGCGTTCTCCACCAGCGGCTGAATCGACAACACTGGAATCGCCACCCCTAAGGCCTCCGCCTCCGCCCGCACCCGCGTCTCCAGCCGCGTCCCCAGACGCGCCTTCTCAATCTCCAGGTAGGCCTCGACAATGCGCAGTTCCTCCTCTAGCTTCACCATCGCTTTGGACGTGGTTAAAAAGTAGCGGAACACCTCGCTCAAGGAAAGCACCAGCCTCCTCGCGTCCGGCGCCGTCCGCGGAATGCTTCCATACAACGCGTTCAGCGCATTGAACAGAAAGTGCGGATGAATCTGGCTCTGCAAAGCCCGCAATTCCGCCTCGATCATCAATCGCTCCAACTCCTGCGTACGCGCCCGGTCCACCTCGCGCGCTATCTGCGCCGCAAAGCTCTCCAGCATCTCAATGTCTTCCGACAGAAACCTCCTCCCGCCCATTTGCAGGTACCGCACATCCCCTTTCAAAAAGCGCAGCGTTACCGTCGCGTCGTATCCCGGCTGTGCCTCTTCGGCCACCGCCCGTCTATCGCAACGGAAGTATTCCGCCAGCAATCGCGAAGCCGCCTCCAAGATCGATTCTTCTCCCCCGCCCAATTGCCGCAGTGCCGCCAAAGTCTCCTTGGGGTCTCGCCGCAGGAATATCTGACGGGTCAGCCAGTCCTGCACTCGCTCCCGCAGCAGCGCGAAAGCCAGAAACGCCGACGCCAGCATCACAAACGCCAGCCCCAACCAAAACGGGTCCTGTGCCGCATCCTCTAGCCTTCGCATCCACCCCCGCCCCTGCCAATAGAGAGTCACAAAAACCGCCGCCAAGGCCCCATTGGCCGCCAGGCGCATAAAGGCGTCCAGCAGCAAAAAGCGGTAGTCCTGCAATACGACAAAGAGCGCCAGCGGGATGCCCGCATGGTGCAGCAGGATTTCCGTCCACAGGCTCCCCTCCGACGCCCCCGCATCGAAATGCAAAAACGACAACGCCAGCAGAAACAAACACAAGGATGCCGCCGTCGGCACTTGCGGCGTTCTCCGGCGCAGCACCAGGCTCAACGCCGCCAAGCCCGCGAATCCCCCCGAAAGCGTGACCAACGCCAATCCATGCACCCCTGGCGTTTCAGCGACAATTTCGCTCAGGTGCATCCCCGCGCACAACGCACTCACGCCGTAAGCCGCCCAGCGCAGCCCCTTCAGCTCGCGCTGCAAGCCCACATCGAGCAGCAAGGCGGGCAATACGCTCAGCGCCGCAAAGGCCACCGCCGCAAACGCGTTCGCTAGAAAAGCATCGCGCTCGCGGAATCCCAAGGCCAGCAATAGGAAAAGGTCCCACACCAGCGCCATCAACGTGCACGCAATCGGCAATACGCGGACCGCCTGTCCCATCCGCCGGGCGTCCCGATACAACAGCCAACCCAGATTTGCGAACACAATCACGCCCGCGCTGTGCCCGATCGTGTTAACCCAGTGATGCCCGTGTAAATCCAGTTCCGGCGCCGGCATAAGAAAAGGCCCGCGTGGATTATCTCACGCGGGCCGGAAAGTTTTGGAGATGAGGAAGATTCTGCCCTTATGCCGCTTGGCGCCCTTAAGCCGCTTGGCGCCACTGCGCCGCGTCACTTTCACTTTGCACCGGACGCGCCGAGGGCTTTTCCATCCGCGTCACGATATTCTTCTTCAGCCGCGTCAGCCGCACTCGCACACCCACCGCCGACAAGCCAAACTCCTCCGATAACTCCTGGCTTGTGAATCCTTCCAAGTAGTAGCGCTCTAGAAGCTGCCGCTCCGCTTCACTGCATTCGGCAAAGATCCGCCGCGCATCCAGCGGCTCGGAATGCAGCGGATTCGTGATTAGCGTCGTCTCCAGCAATTCCGTCGAAGCATGCCGACGCCGGAAGCTATTCCGCAAGAAATTCTTCGCAATCGAATTAATCCAGTACGTCAGCGCTTGCACATGCCGCAGCTGCCCAATGCGTTCCCAGCCGCGCACCCACGCCGCCTGGGCTACTTCTTCCGCCACTTCCTGCGAAGCGCCATTGGCCGCCAGGAATCGTACCGTCTTCGAAAAGCCGTCCTGGTACGCCCGCGCGTAATCGTCGCGCGTTAAGGTCGGCATCGACACGAAATTCATGGATTCGGTAACCGTCATGCGGGATGCTATTGCACGCGGGGGGCCAACAATAGATTTTGTTGACAACTCTATGATATCACTCAGTTTGTTAATTTTCGATGTGTAGCTCGGACCACGCAAAAAATGCGGGGCAGGGTAAAAAGTTCGTAGCCCAAGAGAGCCACAAACAAAATGCGAAAGCACCCCTATTTGGGCTTCGCCACCGGAATCAGCGCCTTTAGCTGCCGGTATGCCGCCTCATTGAATTCGAAGCGCGGCCGCCCCAGCGGCGCTAATTCCTCAAACTGCACCACCGGAGGATTCGCCGACGCCCGCAGACTCCTCCCCAACAGCTTTGTCGCCTCCTGGTCGCTGGAATCCCGGTCCAACACTGCCCGAAATTCGTCGGCCGCCCGAATCCTTTCCCCACTCGCCAATAGCGCTACCCCCAGATTGAAGTGATAGGTCGGATCCTTATCGTCCCCCTCTAGCGCCCTCCGCAGCGAATCGATCGCCTCCGGCAGTTTTAAGCGAAATTGCGCCAGCCCCAGGTTGTTGTACACCTCCGACAGCGGCACTTCCTTGGCCACCTCTTCCCAACTCTTCATGGCCGCCCGAAAATCGCCACTTTCGTATTGCGCCAAACCCAGGAAAAATTGCGCCTCTCGATAATGCGAATCCTGTTTTGCAACCTTCCCCAGCCAGCCGGCCGCCGCCGCAAACGCGTTTTGTTCGTACAGGTGCTTCCCCAACCGGAAGGCAGCCTGGCTATACCGCGCATCCAACTTCAACGCCTGCTCAAAAAACTTCTGCCGTACGTCGGCATTGCCGGTCAGCAAGCCCCGCACATAATTCTCCATCGCATCCAATCGAATCGGCCGCAGGCTCTCCAAAAACGTGGCCTGGCTCATCGTGGCGCCCTTTCCAGCCGCGTTCCACACCCGGTACGACACCCTGCCCTGAATCGCCGCCAGTTCCTCCAAAGGCCCATTTTCCTCTAGCTGCGCCGCCGCCTCGAAATCCCGCACGTTCACCACTTCCATCCGCAGCTTCAACTGTCCCGCGCTCCTCACCCCACTTACTACCTGAAACGACCCGTACACCACCTGCGTGCCGTCCAACGCTTCCGCTAGCTTCACCACCGAAGCCAAGGTCCAGGAAACGTTCGGCCGTAGCGCCAGCCTGCGCTCCCCTTCCCGGCGGCTCTCCCGGTCAATCACCAGCTCGCCCTGAGCCGCCAACGTCTCCGTTAGAGACTCCGCAATCGATTCCCCCAGCCAATCCAAACTCCCATTCCCAGACTGGTTGAAGGGTGGCACAATCAGCCACGTGTCCGCCCTCGCGCCTTCCCGCCCCAGCGTCCCAAAACAAAGCGTCGTAAACAAAAAGGCCAGACTGGGCCGCATCGCTCTCAGCGTAGCAAAGCGGCTCCATCTGGCCTTGGTTCTGTGGATTGGAGAAAATTGCAGGCGCGTCCGCCCGGCCTCTTAGAGACCGCTTTGCGCGGCGTCGAAGACCAGTTTGCGGTTCGTGCCGCCCAACCGGATCTCCTGCACCTTATATTTGCCGTCCGCATTGGAATAGCGAACCGACGTCGCACCAAACTTGGTGTCGGTCGTGTCGACCTTCACGGCTGCTTCTACCTTTTGTTTGCCCTTGGAAATGACAACCTTGTCGCCGTCCACTTCCATCCGGTAGTCGCCCGGCGCCAGTTCCGTGCCGTTCACAACAGAGGCCTGGAAAAGCGTTAGGTTGTGCTTTTCCGCCGCCGAGGCCACTAGTAATGCAGCCGTCATAAATGAAAACATGATTTTCTTCGTCATAGTCGGTAAACTCCTCTTGATTTGTTCCCCAGGTCAGTTTTTTTGTTGGCCCACCCTCAGTAATTCTCGGGTCCGGCCATTCTAGGCACGGGCTTTGTTTAGCCTCTCTTGCCTTCCACCAGTCAATACGCGCGAACAGGTTATTTGTTCCGCTCATCAAAATAGATTTTTATAGCCCCGGTCAGAAATTGTTTTAAGACGGATTCAGCCTGGGCTTGTATGGCGATATCGTGACCAAACCCCTCTAACCACACCATTTCTTTGTTTCGCCGGAACCACGTCATCTGCCGCTTAGCGTACTGTCCACTTCGCAACCCTGTCTCCGCCACGGCCTCCTCCACCGTCATCTTCCCCTCCCATACCTGTTGCGCCTGCCGATATCCCACGCTTTCCATCGCCTTGGCCTCCTGGCCATATCCCTGCTCCCGCAATTGCCGCACCTCTTCCAGCAACCCCCCGGCAAACATCTCCCGCGCCCGCTCCAAGATCCTCGCCCGCAGTCGGTCTCGCGGCGGCGAAACCCCCATCCAAAGCACCCGATAGCCCTCCAGCCGGTCTCGCGGAATCCTGGCCTCTTGCAGCCGCTTCTTCTCCTGCAACATGATTTCCAGCGCCCGCACGATCTTTTGCGTATCGTTGCGATGAATCTGCTCGGCAGCCTCCCGCGCCCAACATCGCAACACCCGGTGCAGCCTCCCTGCCGCCTTGCTCTCCATCCGCAGCAGTCGCTGTCGAATCTCTTCCGATGCGGGTGCCCCCGGCGATAGCCCCTCCACCAAAGCCTTCAAATAAAATCCCGCTCCCCCCACCACAATCGGCAACTTCCCCCTCTGCGCAATTTCCGCCACCACCTCTCGCGCCAGCCGGGAATATTCTCCGGCGCTAAAAACTTCATTCGGGTTTCGTACGTCGAATAGGTGATGGGGAACTTGGGCGCGTTCCATGGCCTTGGGCTTGGCCGTCCCAATATCCATCCCCCGATAGATTTGCACCGAATCCCCATTTACGATCTCTCCCCCCCAACGGCGCGCCAGCTCCAGAGCCAGCGCCGATTTGCCGCCGGCCGTCGGCCCGGCTATCACCAGCAGCGGAGATATACTGTTAGTCAAATCGGGGAGCGCCACGAGCGAAGGACCATCGAATGAAGAAGTTAATCCAAATCTGGACGGCCATGGGCTTGGCCGCCGCACTTGTTGTATTGTGCACCAGCCCAGCCTCGGCGCAGACTGCGTCCCCACGCAAGCCCTCCAAAGGCGACGCGTATTTCAACTACTCGATGGCTCACATCTATGCCGATCTCGCCGCCGCCTTCGGCAATCGCGCCGAGTACTTGAATCAGGCCATTGACTTCTACAAGGCCGCCATCAAGGCCGACCCCGCCGCCGGCTTCCTTTCCACCGAGCTCAGCGACCTTTACGTGCAGGCGGGCCAAATGAACAAGGCCGTCACCGAAAGCGAAGCCGCCCTTAAGCTAAACCCGAACGACCTCAGCGCCCGCCGAGTTCTCGGCCGCCTCTATGCCCGCCTAATCGGCGACCCCCAACAGAACCGCATCCGCGAGGATATGGTCCGTAAGGCCCTCGATCAATATTCCAAGATCCATGAGGCCGATCCCAAAGACGTCGAGTCTCTCCTGATGATCGGCCGCCTGGAAAAAGTCGCCTCCAACAACGCCGAGAGCGAGAACGCCTACAAGCAAGCCCTTGCCCTCGACCCCGATAACGAGGACGCCCTCTCCGGCCTGGCCATGGCCGCCGCGGAAAAAGGCGATATGGCCGGCGCCGCCTCGCTGCTGGAAAAATCCAGTTCCAAGTCTCCCAACCCCCGTGCCTTCGCCCAGTTGGCCGAAACCTACGAGCAACTCAAGGATTATAAGAACGCCGCCAAGGCCTGGCAGAAGGCCCTCGATCTGTCCGGCGGTAATCCCGAAATCAAGCGCGCTTTAGCCAACAACCTTCTCATGAGCGAACAGCTGGACGACGCCATTCTGGTCTACGGCGAACTCGTCGAAGATGAGCCCAAAGATCTCTTAAGCGTCCTGCGGCTCTCCCAGCTCTACCGCCAGAAGCGCGACTTCACCAAAGCCCGCGAGTTTGCGGCGAAGGCCAAGGACCTCGACGCGGCCAATCTCGAAGTCCGCTTCAACGACATTTACATTCTCGAAGCCGAAGGCAAACAGACCGAAGCCATTGCCACCCTCCGCGAAATTGTCGAATCCACCGCCCGCAAGACTTATCTGCCCCAGGAAAAAGCCAACCGCCAGTTGCTGCTCGAACGCCTGGGCGTAATGCTTCGCGGCGCCGAGCAGTATGCCGACGCGGCTAAGCAATTCGAAGAGGCGATCATCCTCGATCCCGCCGCCGCGGACCGCATGAACGCTCAACTCGTCGAAACCTACCGTCAAGCCAAAGACTACGCCAAGGCCTCCTCCTACGTCGACGAGGGATTGAAAAAGTATCCCGGCGACCGGACTTTAAAGCTCCTGAAAGGCCAATTGCTCGGGGATATGGGTAAGCCGGCCGACGCGGCCGCCTGGCTTGAAAAACTCCTCGATGGCAAACAAGACCTCGATACCCACCTCTCGATCGCGCAGGTATGGGAAAAAGGCAAGAATTTCGCCGAGATGGGCAAAGCCTTGGACAGCGCCGAAAAAGTCTCCCTCAGCGACGCGGACCGGGAACGCGTTTATTTCATGCGCGGCGCGATGTTTGAGAAGCAGAAGAAGCTTCCCGAAGCGGAAGCCGAATTCCGCAAAATCCTCACAGCGGACCCCAACAACGCCGGCGCCCTGAACTACCTCGGCTACATGCTCGCCGACAAGAACCTCCGCGTCCCCGAAGCCCTCGCCATGATCCAAAAAGCCGTCGATCAGGACCCCTTCAACAGCGCCTATCTCGATAGCCTCGGCTGGGCTTACTTTCGTCTCGACAAGCTCGATGAAGCCGAGAAATTCCTGAAACAGTCTCTCGAACGCCTCAGCAAGGATCCCACCGTTCACGACCATCTGGGCGATGTCTACCTCAAGCAAGGTAAGGTCAAGGAAGCCATTCTGCAGTGGGAACGCAGCTTAAGCGAATGGAGCGCCTCTGCGCCTAGCGATCGGGACCCCGCCGAGGTTGCCAAAGTACAGAAGAAACTGGACGGCGCCAAGGTCCGCTTGGCCCGCGAAACGCCCGCTAGCACAAGAAAGAAGAATTGAGGAATCCATGAAACTCTTCGCCCTCGCCCTGTCCTGCCTCGGCCTTCTGGGTGCCGCCGAATTGAAGCTCGGTAAGCCGCTCACCTTGAAGGAACCCCTAAGCGTGGAGGCCGTTTTGGCCTCGCCCGACAAGTACCTTGGTAAAACGGTGCAGATCAAAGGCCGCATTACGGAGGTCTGCCAGATGATGGGCTGCTGGATGAATCTCGTCGATCCCGCCTCGGGCAAAATGCTCCGCATCAAAGTGAACGATGGCGAGATTGAGTTTCCCAAGAACGGCAACGGCAAGCACGCCATCGCCGAAGGCACGCTGGTGAAGCTCGAACTCAGCAAGGAACGCGCCATTGCGGAAGCCAAACACGAGGCCGAAGAGATGGGCCGCAAATTTGATCCGGCCAAAGTCACGGGCCCAATTGTCCGTTATCAGATGAAGGGCTCTGGCGCCGTCATCCTCGACTAGTTTGCGCCTCGGCTAGCTTGAACCTGGGCGGAAGCGCGTTCACACCCCCTTTCCCCCTTCTTTTCAACAACATCCGTCATTTCGCTTCCCCCCGGCCCCTTATCCTAAATGCGTAGGCAGCCCCCGCTCCCCTCGAGCACCC